>CAMYOL010000026.1 GCA_947260005.1 uncultured Ectothiorhodospiraceae bacterium | reverse complement strand
AAACGACTCTGAAAACTCGGCCGCATTATCATCCGTAATGGAGATACTGATGGTTTGGTTACCGGAGACACCATTAGCCCAAGTCAAAGTGCCATTCGACGTCGTATAGTCCGAACCGCCTACCGCCGTTCCGTCCGTAGTGGCAAAGTCGACGCTGGCGATACCCGCGCTACCGCCACTGCGGGCGACGAGGATATTGAGGATTAACCGCCCTTCGATAGTGTCAAAAGAGGTTTCCGCAAACTGTATGGTTCCGGGCGCACCACTACCCCCACCACCGCCGCATGCCACGATAGATAGGAACATTGAGACAAGCAGAACGATGGATACCGCGTTACATGCAAACGAGCGCACAGGCATAAATCATACCTCCGTTGTGGCTTTAGAGCCCGATCTACACCCTTTACCCGATCGGACTCGTTAATGTTGGATAACATTCCTTTACTCTAAGAGCTACCACGATTTTTTCGTACGCTTATACTATATATAGTGGGCCAATGAGAGATTACTAGAGGTAAATTACCTAATTCGACTTAATAAGCCTCAGAACATGACATGGATCAATAAGAGCGAATGTACGAGCGCGACGTTCTCTGCGAGCCACGCTTGATCGAATTATGGGAATGTGTTGCAGACACCAGTAGTACCTTCCGGACATACAATCGGAATCCTGTAGGTCCGAGTTGGATCAAAAACTGCTCTATCCTATTTAATAATTCATGCGTCTATATGCGCTGCATTTATGGGACAGTTGCTAGGTAGTAAGTGTGTGATTGAACAATACCAAGAATGCACGAAAGTGATTTATTTTCAAAGGCTTAAATTTTAAGTCGTTGTTTTCACACTAAATCAAAAATCTTTCAGGACGAAGGGGTCGGAGGTTGATTCGCTACATCCCTGTAGCTCACCCTTCGGGCATGCTTCACATGTCCCGTTTTGCTCCCTGCAAAACGGTCAAGCAATCTGACGTACATGGAAATACGAATGTCGCGTGAGGGCAGGAGCCCGAAGCGACCTCTCGCCCCGACCAATCAATGGAGTCTGACCCCATTAATTTGGACCCCATTAATTTCCATTAATTTTGGTTAGGTCTGTACTTTATATAAAGATGGCAAGGCATTATTTTTATTTTCACTCGTCTGTTGATTATTATCTCTTTCAAAAGAAACCAATATTTCATAAAGTGAATCAGGTTGCCAGTTTGAATCTGTCGAATCGTACAGGGCTTTATTTAACCGATCAATTTGTTCTGCCAGAGTCGGATTGACTCTTTGGCATATCTGGCCAATATTATTCAGTCGTTCAGTGGGCCAGATGCAGTGAGCCCAATCCAATAGGGCTTTTTTACATAGATCGGCATCGGCTGAATTGCAGGCACTTTTTAAATTAGATCTGGCTTTGCGTAAATTGATGTGGATATCTTCGTTATCTTTTTTCGTTTTTATTTTTTTTGGTCGTCGACTTAAGAACCAGACTAATAACGTTAGCAACCAAACTATCAACAGCGCGATACTAACGATAAACCATAGACTATTAGTAGTAGATGTTTGTGTCGATTTATTTACTTCTACAGTACTTATAGTTTTTGAATCTCCGTTTACATCGTGTGTAGGCGTATTTGTTTCAAGAGAACTTAGTGGCACTGATTCTCCCGTCACTGTAATTTTTCGTGCCGGTAGGCGAGCAATCTCAACGCGATTCGATTTTGTGTTCCACCATGGAATCACTATTTCCGGCAATTGATAATCGCCTGCTTGCGTCGGTATGAGGGCGATTTTTTCCTGACGGGTACCCGTTATTCCTGATCCCTTAGCCTGATCTTTTTTTATCGGTTGATCCGGGTATTGTTTTATCCCATTAATATCGTCGAGTGTAATTTCAGGTAAAGTTGACGCAGTTAAATCAAATGCCTTAATTGTGATGGTCCGGGTAATGGGATCGCCTACATTAAATTCGGTTTCCTTGGACCATTGTTCACTTACCTGCAGGTCCCTCGCCGGCAACCAATGGGTATGTTTATATATAGCGGGTATAGGTTTAACCTCAAGTGCAATTTCTTTGGTGTAAAGCCGTTTAGTTTTTACATTTGATGGGTTGGGACTGAAAAATGATTGACTGCGTGAGACAATCTGACCGGTAAATACCACGGGAGCAATGACCATTTTACCGCTTTGTTGTGGAAAAATGGAATAACGTCTTTCTGTAACGAGATATCTTTTATTTTTTCTCGTAGTCTGATAGTTCTTATCCTCACCTAGATTAATCACCAAAGCATCTGCATCGTTCAATCTGGGTTCGGAAAGGCTCGCATTTTGTAAATTAACTGCACGAAATAAACGTAAAGTATAGATGATCTGAGATTGAACATAGACTGATTTATTAGAAACCTCCGCCTCTAAAATCAGGTTAGAATCTTTTGTGGGTGCGTTAACTGTGTCAGCCGCGACCGTGATCGAGATGGCAGAACTACGATCACGACCAAATTCGATCTCTGGTATCGTAAATTGGCCCGCCCTCTTCGCCATGAGTGATAATTTCCAGCTCGACTTTCGTGTGACTTTGCCATTAATTATTGTCATATTACTACCTTGACTCTGATTCAATATATCAAAGTAGACTTGCAATGGTTTAAAATCAGGATCATCATCAACCGATCCATCTGACTCAAACGTCATGGTAAATGATTCATTGACTCTAATGTCTGTGCGATCAACAAAGGCCGAAATCTTAGCGGCATAGGCGGGAGACAAGTAGATGAGGGTAATCAATATTATAAATAAAAATCGAAAGTGATTTACCATTGGGCACGTCCATCGGATTTAGATTGTGGTTTCTGTCTGGCTTGATAGTGGAATTTACGTTTTAATAATCCACCGGGATCGTCAGGAATACGGCGAAGCCATTGTTCATTAGCTTGCAACTGTTCCATTTGCTCTTTCGTTAGCTCCTTATTATTTTTCCTCGCGGCCTGTTGTGAATTAGTCTTCTCTTCAGATTCTTCAGCCTGGTTTTCATTTTGTTGTTCTTTTTCATCAGCCGGCTCCTGGGTCGCTGACTTATTTTCCTTATCGGATTGTTCAGATGACTCTTGTTGCTGAGAATTTTTCTGCTCTTCTTCTGATTCAGGGGATTGTTGTTGATCCTGTTGTCCTGTTTGGTCAGAGTTTTCAGATTTGGATGATTCCTGCTGTTCTTGTGATGACTTAGCTTGTTCAGACTGATCTGATTTTTCCTTTTTATCAGATTGTTGTGACGAATCCTGACTTTGATCTGAATTCTTTTGTTGCTCTTGCAGTTGTTTCAAAAGCTTACGATTATATTCAGCGTCCTCGTTAGGACCTTGTTTTAGTACTTCATCGTATGTCTTTATGGCCTCACCCAGATTACCAAGCTTCGCTAATGTATTAGCCTTATTATATAGTGTTTCGGTATCAAGTTCGTCGAGTTGATTATAGATTTCCAGGGCTTTTTGATATTGCCCATTTTTATACAAGGCTGCAGCCTTCCAAACTGGATCGTTAAATTGTTCGGCTGCCGTTTTGGCATTATTGTTTTGCAAATGTTCAATCGCCTGCTGGTTGTCATTTTTCCATAACGACGACCACTCTATTGCCTGAGCAGGATGAGGCGCAACAGGAATTAAAAATACCACCAACACCGCAACAATACCTTTTCGAAATCCATATGCTGCCAGGGGAATTAATAATATCAATAAATAAGGGCCCATTTCGTACCAGGTATCGGTATTGAGTTCAGTTTTATCTGACTTATCGGCGTGATCCAGCGACTTGGTATGGGCAAGCAGGCGGTTAATATCTTTGTCATCTGCGCTAAGACGTTGAATCTGACCATGACCAATAGATGCAATCTGATTCAATAAAGAAAAGTTCACTGATGGCATCACCATGGCACCCGATGAGTCTGTTAAAAAGCCACCATCAACTAATGGTATAGGCGCACCCTGTTTCGTGCCCACGGCCAACACCGAAATCCTATATCCCTTTGCGGAAATTTCTTTTGCTCGTCGTAAGGATTCGGTATTGATTCCATCGGTAACAAGTAATATATCGCCGCTTACTTGTGAGGCCTGAGTTAATAACTTTAATGCTAATTTTAAAGCGCTATCGCTGTTACTTCCCTGAATAGGCATAATGGAAGTGTTTAAACTTTTCACCTGCGAGGCAATTGTCTCAGTATCTTCCGTTAAAGGCGTTACGCTAAACGCTTCACCGGCAAATACCACCAATGCCGTCTGTCCCTCCTGACGGGCCTTTAGAATATCCAGCACTTTATGCTGCGCTCGTTTTAGACGGCTGGGTTTTACATCAGTAGAATCCATCGAAGCAGACAAGTCGAGAATAATTACCAGCGACGATTGTTTTTTGAAAACAGGGATGGGGCGTTGTTCCCATGTTGGTCCCGCTAAGGTCGTAATTAAAATTAATCCGCCAATGAGTATGAGCGATATTACGCTACGTGATTTTTTTGTTGATTTTTCTGCCAGTAGATAGGGTAACAATTTCTTATCACAATACGCTTGCCAGCCACGATGTTTCGTCTGTATCCGAAATAATAGAGCAGAAATAATAATTAAAGGAATGAAGGCATAAAACCATTCCGGACGTATAAAGTGAAATTCGTTCATAGCGCCCCTCGTGTCAAAATTCGAATTAAACCCATTAGGCCTGCAATGCCAAAAGCGATGCCTAAAGGCCAGAAGTACAAGGCCTTTACCGGGCGAAAACTTTGGGTTTCTTTTTCAACGGGTTCCAGCTTGTCCAGCAAGTGATAAATTTTATCTAATTCATTTACATTACGTGCACGAAAATACTTACCTCCGGTTTTAGTCGCAATTTCAGTCAGTGTCTTTTCATCCAAATCCGCTGAAGGGTTCACTTTACGTGAACCGAAGAGGGATCGAATCACCATTTCATCTGCACCAATACCAATGGTGTATATTCTAAGATTATATTGCGCCGCCAATTCAGCGGCTTTTAAGGGGCTGATCTCACCGGCGGTATTCGCACCATCGGTTAATAGAATTAACACACGACTCGATTCACTCTGAGTTTGTAACCGTTTTATGGCCAGACCAATCGCATCACCAATGGCGGTTTCTTTTCCGGCAAGGCCTATAACCGATTCAGATAACAGAGTGTTAACCGTTTCGCGATCAAACGTCAGGGGGGTTTGTAAATAGGCATTACGCCCGAACAAGATCAAACCAATACGATCACCTACACGGCGCTCTATAAAATCTTTGGCAACATGTTTGGTTGCGGTTAAACGATCAACGGTACGTCCATTAATTGTAAAATCTTTGACTTCCATACTGCCAGACAAGTCAACAGCCAGCATCAGATCTCGTCCACTAATAGGTATTTCGACAACATCACCCAACCATTGAGGGCGCGCCGCGGCAATAATTAAAATAATCCAGGCCAGACTGGCCAAAGTTAACATCAGCGTACCTGATTTTGTTTGCTGGCTTGCTGAGTAAGATTTAAAATCGTCCATGAATGGAATACTTAACGCCGCTTCTTTTTCTCGCGCCACCGGCGGTAAAAGCCAACGAAACACGATCGGTAAAGGCAACAGGAAAAACATCCATAACCAGTCAAAATGAATCATTTCGGAATCCTGAACAAATTATTTTTATTCACCTGTTGAATCCAACGCTTACATAAGTTTAATACTGCATCGGCATCAATATCGGCTTGTCTGGTATAGGGTGCCGTTATCAGTACGTTTCCCACTCCTGTTTGGAAATCAGTGGATTTAATTCTGTCAGGTTTATTTTTATTGGCTCCCACAAGACGGTTATCCAGAAAGCTTAACCAGGCTGTACCCGTTAATGATTCACAACCACTCGTTGGAAAGTAAGCCCGTCCTACTCGCCTTAATAATATTGATAGATTCTGAATCAAGGACTGTGCGTTTTTGGATTGAAAATACTCGGCTTCAATAATAGAAAGTTCATGTTGAATAGACTTTTTTAACTGTCGATTACGCAACCAATGTTTAATTAACCAAATCGAAGCAACTAAAACACAAATTAAAAGTAAGACTAACCAGTAACCCGGTGGAATAGGCCACCAGGAAACACTATCCGGTAGATGTATGTCACGTAGAGGTAAGTGTGTTTGATCTGGCTGCATAGCTATCCGATCCAGTTACCCAAAGCTACGCTGTAAAATCGTCAGCGGGTCTTGTTGCGTACTGCAACTAATCAAATTGATTCGATGTTTGTACGCAAAACGTTGTAGAGTATCAAAACGTTGTTTGAAAAGATCCTGATACTCCGAGCGCCTTAGTTCGCTGCTGCTAAATAACAAGTTTGAGTTACCATGTTGCACGAGGTACTGGCCATCAGGGGGTAATGTTTTTTCCAGCTCGTCATAGATAAATAACATCACCACATCATTATGCTGTGACAGTTGCGTAATATGGGATTCAGCCTTTTCTCCCAGCGCTCGGAAATCACTAATAAGAAATATCAGGCTGCCTGGACGCGTTACACGGCGTAAACGGGATAAAGCCTGTTCGGCATCAACTAACATTTCTTCGTTTTGCTTAACATGCTGAGCTTCATGAAGTTTTTTAATAAAATGTAAGACGCTGGTTTTACCACGCTTTGGTCTTACTTCAGCATGTTGATAGTCGGAAAAAATCAGGCCACCGAGTTTGTCTCCCTGTTGGTTACTGGCCCAGGCCAGGGCCGCAGCGGCACGACTTGCGATAACCGATTTAAACACACCATGGGTAGCAAAAAACATTGGTTCACGATAATCGACCCAGAGTAGGACTGGTCGTTCGCGTTCTTCACGAAATATTTTCGTATGCGCGGATCCCGTACGCGCCATCACCTTCCAGTCCATACTACGGATGTCATCACCGGGTTGGTAGATCCTGGACTCATCAAATTCCATACCACGCCCCCGGAAAGACGATAACCGATAACCACTTTGCTGCGCGTATATTTTTCGACTGTGTAATTTTAATTTACTCGCCGACAACCGCATACGAATCATCGACGTCTGATCGATATATGTGAGTCCGTTTATACCTTCGGTCGCTGGCTCTGATGGCGCCGACTGATCTGACTGATTAGGGGAAGCGGGTTTACTACGATTGAAAAACATGGTGTCAGGGAACGGCGATAGCTTGAATTAACTCTGCGATAAAACGTTCGGGGGTAATGCCATCGGCTTCCGCTTCATAACTCATGATGACCCTGTGACGTAACACGTCAAAGGCCATGGTCTGAATATCTTCCGGACCAACAAAATCACGCCCCGCTAACCATGCATGCGCCCTGGCACATCGATCAAGTGAAATCGAGGCACGTGGGCTGGCACCGTATAGTATCCAGCTAGCAAGATCCTGACTGTATTTCTCAGCCTGTCGGGTCGCTAAAACAATTTCGAGTAAATAGTTTTCGATATTTTCAGCCATGTGAATATCGAGTACTTCCTCACGTGCGGCAAACAGGCTTTCCTCACTAACAGGTTCAACCGGTACCACAGTTTGACTCTGATGGGCCTCGCCGCGGGCCAATTGTAAAATAGATTTTTCTGCACTTGAATCTGGATAATTAATATTTACTTGCATTAAAAATCTATCAAGTTGTGCTTCTGGTAAAGGATAGGTGCCCTCTTGTTCGATCGGATTTTGTGTGGCCATGACTAGAAATAATTTGGGAAGTGGGTAAGTTACTGAACCCACAGTAATTTGACGTTCTGCCATCGCTTCCAACAACGCCGATTGCACTTTAGCAGGAGCACGGTTAATTTCATCGGCTAATACCAGGTTATGAAACAATGGGCCTTTCTGAAAAACAAAGCTACCATCCTGAGGTCGATAAATTTCCGTACCGGTTAAATCCGAGGGGAGTAAGTCAGGGGTAAACTGGACGCGATGAAAATCACCTTCCACACCCTCACTCAGAGTTTTAATGGCTCTGGTCTTGGCCAGACCCGGCGCCCCTTCGACCAATAGATGGCCATCAGCAAGCAGGGCAATTAATAAACGATCTACCAATTGTGGCTGACCGATAATATGTTGTTCGACATAATGTTTTAAATTTAGTAATTGTTGTTGATGTGGCATAAGACTTAAATTCTTGTTTTTTAAAATATTCGGGTAGTTTATAAAATATCAATGTTCTGGGCTATAGGTTTTAAAAGGTATAGGTTTAAATTGTATGGTATTTCAGTACTTGGTTTTGTCCATAGCCTAAACGCTGATCCTGGATTCTTGTGACGACGCGAGATAAATAAAGTTCAAATTAGCCCGGCATGAATATATTCAGTTGTTTAGTTTATTTTTAACAATAAGTCCCAGACTCCACGCCCAAGCCGCAGGCCACGCTTCTCAAATTTAGTGGTCAACCAATAATCAGGACGAGTTTAAGAAGTAGAAAGACCCTTTTTGACTAAAAGGCCAGCCCGCTGATCTGAATCCATCCCCCCCCCTCAATAAATCATATTTCGCTCCTCGGATCGACCAAACCGCCTGAATTGCCACCCTATTTCGGCTCTTTCTCATCCCGCCGGACACACAGGCTGATCCCCCTCCTTGCCCTTTATTTTCATCAACCTCCCTGTACTTATCTATTGTATTTTCCCTAATCAAATAACCGGCCTTGCGGCAGTGCACGCGCATCAGGAAATTGAACGGCCTCTTGTGTATCATTTTTTTCTTCATATGATAGAAAATCTTATTTATAACATTCAGGGGTTTCGATGCTTGCGATGATGTGTATGGATGTACAAATGCGGCGCGAGCGCAGGGAAAAGATGAGACCAGGGATCGAGAGGCTAGCCGCTACTGGGGGAAATTGCCCCGGTCTATCTATATGGTGATGTGTCTTAGATGCCGAAGGTGAGACTGGAAGTCGAGAAGCTGGCCTGGGCCACGTACAAATTTCGCGTGAGGACAGGAGACCGAAGCGAACTCTCGTCCCGACCAATTTTTAAAGGTCCATTGCGGGCACAGAGTTTAGATTTTATACCGGAAACATTATTTACAATTCTAGCACAAAGGATTTGAAGCCGGGTCAATTCATTTTTCATCCTCATCGAAGAAGCATAGATCATACCCCATAACACTGACAAGCCATATTTAGTCCGCAACTTCTCTCACCCTTACGGTTTGTCCGGCAAGATATTAATCTTCCGCATCCACACTGTGTCAGACTTATGAGTACAATTATGAAAAAGATAACCGGGTTTATCAGGTAATAGATTGACTTTGATCCAAGGTGTATACACGTTACCCGAGTATAGATCATTAAGTGCATGATGGGGACGCTCATTATTGAAATACAATATATTCAGTAAGATATCCCCATCTCTGTTATTATTAAATAAACAAATATATAAAAATAATTTACATAGGGAGAGAAGATGTACGGCTCTCAATTTAAATGGGGCTTGTTTCTGTTACTGACTTTATCTGTGACAGCACCTGCATATGGCACTAACGGTTTAAATCTTATCGGTTTTGGTACTGAGTCACTTGGCCTGGGTGGTGCCGATCTTGCGATTGCACGAGATACTTCTGCATTAAATACCAATCCAGCCGGTTTAGCGAAAATAAACAATCAGGCCCTCGATCTAAATTTTTCCGGAGCCATTGGTAACATTGTTCATTCAGATCAATTTGGTAACGAGGTAAAAAATTCCAGAGATTCGCTTGCTTATGGTGGTTTTGGTTACGCAACACGTTTTAAGCAATTACCACTGACGATCGGTATTGGAATGTTTGCCCAGGGCGGTACCGGGGTGGAATATCAGGATGTGCAAACCGCCTTTGGTACTCAGGATGATATGAAGAACTTGACGCGCATCGCGCGTTTAAATCTTGGCCTGGGTTACGAAGTTAATGAATCGTTTGCCTTAGGTCTTTCACTGTTAACCGTCTATACCGATGCTGAACAGGATTTTTTCCCTGCAACGTCATTTTTTAATTTATCACAACCATCCGCTTCTTTTTTTGGCTCCAGCATTCGTGGGGCTGAAGACATTAGCTTTGGCTATAAACTCGGTCTGCAGTATCGACCCTCTCCAGAAATTACCTGGGGCATTAGTTATACCAGCCCGGTAAGTCTAAAGTTGGAAGGCGGAACGCTGGTTTCTAATCAATCTTCGATCGGATTGGGGCACGTGACCTATCAAAATTTAATTCTGGAAGGCGCCGATCAACCGCAGGAGCTTGGCATCGGTCTGGCCTGGCAAGCCTCCCCCGACTGGCTATTGGCCTTTGAATTAAATTGGATCAACTGGTCAGATGCATTTCATCAGTCCAGATTAACGGCCAGTCAACCGAACAATGCCGGTGCACAAGCCGTTATACAAATCACCAACAATCACAACTGGCGTGATCAATACGTGATGTCTATCGGAGCGGCCTATCAATGGAATGAGGCAATGATTTTGCGTGCAGGTTATAACTATGGCCGCAATCCGATTCCCAACGAGACCTTAAGCCCTCTATTGGCACCGATCACCGAACACCATTTGCTGGCAGGCTTCAGCTACCGACATAATAAAAACTGGTCGTCAGAATTTGTGTTTCAATATGACCTACCGGCCGAAGCAACCTATACCAATCCCAGTCTGCCATTCGGATCCAACACTCAGATCGAGACTGAGTTTTATAGCATTCACTACTCGGCGCTAAGACGCTGGTAATCAAGGAAATAAGGTTTCCTGGTGCTGATTTTGTAGGAGTGATTTTCTAGCTATATACTAAAAAGCTTATATATTGGAGTGCCTTTCAAGTCATGATTGTAGTAGTATGAAAGTCAGGTTGAAGTCTTTAACCGACAGTTTTAGTAGAATATTAGAAAAGATGTAAAAACATGGCCACGACACCTGCCCTTGCAAAAATCGCTGCTCCGCAACTGGGTAATGTCTTTCTTCGCAAACGGTTATTCAAACAATTAGATCAGGCCCGTCAACGACCTGTCACCTGGATTTCTGCACCGGCCGGTTTCGGTAAGACGTCACTGATTGCAAGCTACCTGAATGAAACAAAACTACCCTGTCTCTGGTATCTGCTCGATAGTGGTGACGGGGATATTGCCTCATTCTTTTATTATATGGGACAGGCCGGAAAAAAGGTTGCGCCCCGTCGACGCAAACCACTGCCTTTATTGACCCCGGAATATTTACCTGAGTTGCCGACCTTTACACGAAATTATTTCCGTGACATCTTCGAGCGTATTAGTTCTCCCGGGGTGATGGTATTAGATAACTATCAGAACATACCCGAATCACCCATGCATCAGGTTATCGCTGATGCACTACTTGAAATACCAGAAGGAATATCTGTTTTTATCATCAGCCGCACGGAACCACCTGCCCAGTTCACCCGCTTGCAAGCCAATCAGACCATGTCTTTCATTAATGCATCTGATCTTAGTTTTAATTTTGATGAGACAAAATCACTTGTACAATTATTTGGCTACAAAGATTTCGACACTGAAAATATTCAGGCATTAAATAAACGTTTTAACGGTTGGTGTGCGGGATTGGTGTTACAACTCCAACAGGGAATTAACGATATTGATTTTGAAAAGGCTCAGCCAACTTCTTCACAGGTATTCGATTACCTCGCAGTAGAAATTTTTAATACGATGTCTGAACAAGAGCAAGAAGTACTTTTGAAAAGTGCCCTGCTGCCGTATATGTCAAACAAAATGTTACTTGCCATAACCGGTACAAGGAATAGCGGTAAAATACTGGCCCGTCTTAATCAACAAAGTTATTTTACAACCCTGCATGCCCAATCCCCTCCCGTTTATCAGTATCATGATTTATTTCGTGAGTTCCTGTTAAAAAAAGGTGAACAGGTTTTTTCTAAAACACAGCACCAGAATTTACAAAAACTGGCGGCCGAGCTGTTATTAGCTGAAAATAAATTTGAAGAAGCCTCGATATTACTTGATGCAGCAGGCGATTATGAAGCCATTGTTAATTTAATTCTAAAATATGCTCCACAACTGGCAGAGCAAGGCCGCCTGCAACAACTACAGACTCTGATTAATAAACTACCTAAAGAATCTCTAAATAATCCCTGGCTCCGCTACTGGCGGGCGACAGCCATGCTACCTTTTGATCAAAAAAAGTGTCAAAGTCTATATGAACGAGCCTTGCGTGACTTTGAGCAAATAGATGATCGCGCGGGCATGTTCCTCAGTTGGGCCGGCATCATCGATAGTATCGTGTTCACCTGGGGTGATCTTAAACTCCTGAGTGACTGGATCGTCTGGATGGATGCCCAGTTGGCCAAAGACCCGGTCTTCCCTAATTCCATGGTTGAAGCACGCGTGGTGTTCGGCATGTTTTGCAGTCTGATGTGCCACCAACCCCAGCATCCGGACATGCCGGTCTGGGTGCAACGTGTCGATACCCTGTTGGAAAACATACCAGACGCAAACAAGCGTATCAGTATCGCCACCCAATATATTATCTATCTCTGCTGGATAGGTGAATTCGAAAAGGCCGCGATGGTTCTCGAGAGACTGCGGCCTTACATCACCCCTGACAAGGTGCAGCCGATTAACCAGATTGCCTGGCAGCAGGCCGAGGCCATGCATCACTGGTTGGTTGCCGATTTCGAGACAAGCGATACATTTATCCAAAACGCACTTGAAATAGGAGAGCGTAATGGCATCCATCTGCTGGATTACATGTTGCTAATGTTACGGACATACGCACAGTTTAATATCGCGACACCGCAGGAGCGGGAAAACCACCTGCAAAATTTGCGTGCGATCATGGATACTAGAGACCATTCGGCCCAGTCAAATTACTACTATATGGCCGCCCTCGATGCCGCATTGCAACGTGATCCACAACGTGCTCTGTTACATCTTGAAAAGGCCGTGGAGCTTATAGCCGACATAGGGATGCCTTTTCCCTATGCGCTCTACACCATCGCCATAGCCAGAATATTGATCGAACTCGAACGTTATGATGAAGCCAGTGACTGGCTCATTCAATCGAAAGAAATAGCACTTAAGATGAAGAGTAAAATACTGGAATTCAGTATTTATCTGGCCGAGGCGGAATCGGCCTTCGCACAAAACGATGAGACAACCGGTATTGAAGTGCTGACAAAAGCATTGCAACTGGGTAATGCTAAACATTATCGGCACATTGACTGGTGGCGTCCCTATGCCATGTTGGAGCTTTGTCTTAAAGCCTTGCAACACGATATCGAAGTCGATTATGTACAGGAATTAATTCGGTGTCGTCATCTACTACCCGACAACCCACCGGTTCAGATGGAAAACTGGCCATGGAAAATTAAAATCTATACCCTCGGGCGATTCAGTGTGGTATTGGATGAAAAACCTATTTTGCTGGATACAAAAGGTAAGAAAAAACCCCTTGAGCTACTTAAAGTGCTTATAGCATTCGGCGGTCGTGATGTCAGTGAAACTAAAATCACCGAAGCATTATGGCCTGATGCTGAAGGCGATGTTGCCCATAGTGCCTTCACCACAACCTTGTCGCGTTTACGTAAACTATTATCCTCCGATGCCTTACTCATGTTTGATGGGCAATTAAGTTTAAACGATCGATTATGTTGGCTGGACAGCTGGGCTTATGAACGAATATTAACTAATTTGGAGCAGCAGTTAACAGGCAATAAGAAGAACGACCTGGAAAAAATTGAACAAGACCTGCAAAAGGTTCTGACTCTTTATAAAGGCGCCTTTTTGGCTAAACAAACCCAGATGAGCTGGATGTTATCCCAACGAGAACGCCTGCGCTTAAAGTTATTGCGTGCCTTAAAAAGTCTAATTAGATTTTATAGTCAACAGGGACAATGTCAGCAAGTGATCGCTTTATATGAAAAAGCAATCGAACTGGATCAACTGGCTGAAGAGTATCATCGCGGCCTGATGAAGTGCCATGCGGGTCAGGGGGATTTGGCAAAGGCCCTGGACGTTTATTCTAATTGCTATAATTTATTCAAATCACTATTTAATATCGAACCTTCACAAAAAACCCAGCAACTCTACCATACCATCAAGAATTACGAGCCATCACAGCTGGAACATCTGTGTGATGCTTGTCAGCGTTCTTTTCCGAATAAAGCCTAAATCTGTTTAACGCCTGTCGTTTTAGGGTGATCCCAGCGACGTCTTTTCAATTCATACATTCTTCTTCCAAATTAGCACTTTCCCAAACTTTGTGACTGGTTTGTGACCCCCTGTGGGGTACGTTAATCAGTACTAAAGATACCACTTGATGGTGTTTAGGTTAATCAGAGGATATTGGAGACTGTCAAGTTCATGGATATCTACCTCGTGCATATTTACCGCCGGGAAAACGGTGATGGTTCAGTCGATAATACCGAGGTATTTGGGATAGTAGAGGGCATTGAAAATGAACAACAAATCCCCTTCACCAGTGCCAATGAACTGTGGGACATAGTGACAGGAATGAATCTGGCAGGCACGACTGTCAGGAAAAAAATGAGTCGTAAAGTGCAGGAGAATGAAAAATGATCAAATCAACGACGGGTATGAGAAGAAATATACATTGTGAATGTTTAAGCGTATTAATAATGGTGATGACTATACTGCTTATACCAATTACGGTTTATGCTGACTTTGCAAATGAAATAAAACTGTTAGCCTCTGGTGGCGCGGCAAATGACGAATTTGGCTACTCCGTCTCCATCAGTGGTGATACTGCAATTATGGGTGCGCGCAGAGATGACGGATTTGGCAGTGCTTATATCTACACAAGAAACCCGTCTACTGGAGTCTGGAGTTTGCAAAGCAAACTCTTTCCATCAACCGGCCGCGACGCAAATGAGCAATTCGGCGCATCGGTTTCAATTAGCGGTGACACGGCCATCATTGGTGTCCCCCTTGACAATGATATTGGTCAATTTTCCGGATCAGCTTATGTCTATGTACGCGACCCTGCCACAGGCATCTGGAGTGAGCAACAAAAACTACTCGCCTCTGACGGTGCAGCGAGTAATGCATTTGGTACATCTGTTTCACTCAGTGGAAACACGGCTATCGTTGGTTCGCCAAGTAATACATATGACGGTTTCAGGACTGGCGCCGCCTATGTCTATGTACGCGATCCAGCGACTGGAATTTGGTCAGAACAACAGAAATTACTGGCGACCGGCATTACCGCGAATGACAGCTTTTTTGCTATCTCCGTTTTCATTGAGGGCGATAGAGCCATCGTAGGCGCACCGCGCGAAGACATTACGACAACCGACGCAGGTGCAGCTTATGTATTCGTTCGCGATACGGGTACAGGTGTCTGGAGTCAGGAACAGAAGTTACTTTCTTCGGATGGGGCATTTATAGATTATTTTGGAAGTTCTGTCGTCATCAATAATGATACAGCACTAATTGGGGCAACTAATGACGATGACAATGGCACCGACTCTGGCTCAGCTTATATATTTGTACGTGATCCGGCTACAGGTGTTTGGGCTGAGCAACAAAAACTTATTGCTTCCGACGGGGAGCTTTTCGATTACATGGGTGGCGCCGTTGCATTGCTGGGCGATACAGTGATTGTCGGTGCAATTAGTGGTGGATCAGCAGACTCTGGTTCGGCTTATGTATTTTTGCGAGACCCGACAACTGATATCTGGACAGAAGATCAAATACTGGTAGCTTCTGATGGTACACTTGCAGATGAATTTTCCTATTCTATATCAATAAGCGGTAATACCCTTATCGTTGGTACACCTGGTGAGCTCTTCCGAAGAGGCGCAATTTATCTATATACCTCCTTATCATCCACATTACCCGATATTACCGTTGCTGACTCAGTGACGCCTAACAATGATTTACAAATACCATTTGGCGATGTTACCGAAATGACCACATCGGATCAGTCTATCACGGTGACCAATGATGGCAATGCGGATCTGGTGCTTGGTTCTATTGCCGTCACAAATCCAGTGGTTGCACCGTTCAGTATTTTGAATGACAACTGTTCAGCACAGACTCTGACGCCGGCGGCAAATTGCAACTTTACTGTTCGCTTTTCTCCGACATCAATTGGTGCTTTCAATAACAGCTTTGATATTCCTTCTGATGACCCGGATGAAAACCCGGTCACGTTCAGTGTCAATGGTAACGGCATCGGCGTACCTACTCCAGATATTTCTGTCACTGATGAAGTCGCGCCCGTTAATGACCTGCAAGTGCCGTTCGGTAATGTTACTGAGATGACAACTGCCGAGCAGATCATTACGGTTAGCAATGATGGTAATGCGGATCTGGTGATGGGTAATGTTGCCATGGTCGATCCACTGGCAGCACCTTTTAGCATAATTAGCGACAACTGTTCGACGCAAACGATTACACCAGCGGCCAGTTGTACCTTCACAGTTCAGTTTGAACCCACCTCCACTGGAGCATTCAACGATACGCTTGATATTCCTTCGAATGATTCAGATGAGGCCTCTGTAACATTGGCTGTAAGTGGAACGGGTACGGCAACACCCGTTCCCGATGTGACGGTCACTGATGCGATCGTACCGGTGGATGATCTCCAGATACCCTTTGCGGATTTAACGATTGCTGGAATATCGGATCAAACCGTCACGATTAGCAATAATGGTAATGCGGATCTGGTCATGGGCAATATTGCGCAGGTCAATACTCTGGGCGCCCCCTTTAGTGTGATCAATGACAACTGTTCTGGTCAAACGATATCAGTAGCCGCTGATTGTACTTTTGATGTCCGCTTTGCTCCCACAGTCGCTGGCGTATTCAGTGACAGCTTTGACGTTCCATCAAATGATCCTGACGAAAGTTCTGTAACCGTCAATGTAAGTGGAACGGGACTGGCAGGCGTAAATAATCCGCCTTCAAGTCCAAATCTTATTTCCCCTGCAGATGGCCAGCAAGGACTATCAACAAATGTGACACTGGAGTGGCAGCCATCCACTGACCCGGACGGCGATGTGGTGAGTTATGATGTTTATAACTGTATGGACAGTGACCCGGTAAATAATTGTACCCGACTTGCGGAAGTCGCTTCACTAAACACAGGGCTCGGTAACGGAGTTTATGTTGCAGGTCTTGGTCTGGGTGGTGGAATCATGATACTGGGTATCACCTTAACTGGAGGCATCAGAAGCCGTAGACAAACTGCATTTTTGGTCGCACTACTTGTGATTACATCAATGTTAGGTTCATGTGGTGGCAATGATGGTACGGGAAACAAGACCTATACCGTCTCGGGACTTGATACAGGGTCTACCTACTACTGGGCGGTGGTTGCCAATGACGGCAACGGCGGTGAAACATCCAGTGTAGTGAGAAGTTATACAACACAATAAAAAACTTTGCAGGATGGGTTTTACCCATCCTGCACTGACTCTAATTTGACATACTATTTACGATAGATAAGCGTTAGAGAAATAATTCAAAATAATCACATATTTATTTCTGACTTACTGCTTGCCATTGATATATTTTTTTCTCAATTTCTTTGGGTTCTACTGGTTTACTAAGGTAATCACTCATACCCGCCTCGAGGCATTTCTCCTTATCACCTTTCATCGCATTAGCCGTCATCAGGATGATTGGAATCACACGATAATTATCTCCCGAACTTCCATTGCGAATATATGTTGCAGTTTCATGACGATCCGGTCAGGCCCCATTGTTAATGTTTATATAGTTAAATTTTCACCGTCACTCTAATAGCGAAAGTTCCTGTTTAGCTATAGGTTTACTTTTCCAGTGAGCCTTTGCAATATTACCTTGATACTCATCAGACACCTGAAATAATTTAAGCGACAATTCTACCTTGGTGATTTTATCTTTAGATACACCTATAGGGAGTTTTATTCGTACTTGGCGTTTTTCACCACTTTTAAGTTGAGTATTTTTTAATAACTTGTATGGCATAATGCCCGCAACTGGCATAAGTGAAAAATATTTCGAGAAGGTTTCAGTCGCTTTGAAAAGTATGTTTCCATTCTTGTCTTTAAAAAACACTTCCAAAACAAGTACGTTCGATGGTCCGCCAGCTGGAATTCCATGACCCTTAATATGATTTTCGATTACCAGGCTAAGTAGAGGGAACTGTAATTTGATATCGTTAATCGATATATCGCCATTGTAGATATTCGGATTACGAATGAGGGTATCAAACCCATGATATGCCAATTTTCCTCTACGCGATTTCATATGACACTCCTGACATGTGATACCTTGCTTCGCCGCTTCACTCCCTTGCCATTCGCTATATGAAGCTATGATTAGGTCACCGGAGAGTGGGTTCTTGATTTCATGACATTTTCCACAAAACTCGGCTTTGTTAAGCTTGTCTCGGTTAGCTTTAAATTTCTGTTCATGCGTTTCCATGATGGGCACATTGGGATCGGCTATACCATGGCATGTCTCACAGTTAACGCCCTCGTTAACCGCCTTACTTCCATGGCAGGCATAACACAATTCCTCACCCATCAAGGTATTGTGAATAAAATTACCTGTAAATAAATCTTTGTAGTGATGAAATGACTGCGCGGTTGTCGCAATCGCGTGTCTTGAAGATTTTGCCCACTGATCATAAATCTGCTGATGACAAGTGGCACAAAACCTGGCACCTTTGTTTTCGCCTGGTTCAAAGCGAGGATTCTTTAAGGCTTGCATTTCACTATAGAGTGGTGTCAATTCTTTATATATCCACCAGGATACAAGCAGAATTAGTGCAAATAATATGGATGTAACAGTCAATTTTTTATTCAGCATAACAGTTCTCTTTTTGATTCGACTCCTATATGTACAGACGAAACCCGGTCTACAAAGGATACAATTATCTGCAGAATTGGAAAAATGTTGATTTATGTGGAATTGATTTAAGAAGAAAGGGTGGCAGCTACGGATTTATTCTTCTTTGCGTTGACATTGCAAGGTATTGTCACTGTTGGTCGAGAAATCACAACCTTGCGACAACTCTGCTTTCAGTCTTGCCCTCGCACGGTGTAGTCGAATCTTTACCGTATCAATAGAAAGATTAAGGATATTTGCCACCTCCTGACCGGAATATCCTTCTAAATCTCTTAGAACCAGTACCGTACTATAGCTCTCTGGTAATCGCTGAATAAATTCCCTAATACAAGCACACATCTCATCCCTGATCGTACTCTGCTCGATCAAAGCGCCGGGGGATGTTGTATCAGTAATTTTTTCAAGCTCCTGTACTGGAATATAGATGGTAGAGTCATCGGTTCGATGACTCTTGCTGCGCAGAAAATCGAGAAGTGTGTTGGTGGCAATCCGGTAAAGCCAGGTTTTCGGGCTCGCTTCGTTCCTAAAGTGTTTCCATCCTTTGTCCGCCTTGATAAAGACCTCCTGGGTAAGATCCTCGGCCTGCGTGTCGGAAACGAAACGCTTCAGGTAGCGCACTAGCTCACAATGATGTTCCTGATATAGATCGGTCGTTTCCATTAGATTTGGCATTTTATCGTTAGCCCCATTCACTATACTGGTAACATTGTCAGTAACCATATCTATAATATCAGTTTTATAAAAATATCCATACTAGCAGTTCATATGAATGACTGGGTACAGCGTTTAAAACCGGTGCGTTTTTGAGACACTTTTGGGACAGTTACTAAATATTCATAGTGTGATTGGTAGGTACCAACTGTGTTTGAAAGTAATGTAATTTCAATGGCTTAACTATTAACCCATTGTTTTCTCACTAGGTAAAAATCATTCGGGAAGTGGGGGTCGGAGGTTCAACAGCCTGACGTACATGGAGAAGGTGAGACTGGAAGTCGAGAAGCTGGCCTGGGCCACGTAAAAATTTCGCGTGAGGGCAGGAGCCCGAAACGACTACTCGCCCCCGACCAATATTTCAATACATGATAATAACTTATTTAAGTTTAAGTTAATGCCTGAAACACAATGGGATGAAGAACTTCAACTAATAACTTTTTTGTCACTTAAGACCATCACTGATCATAATAGATTTCTGGTTAAGATTTCCAACTTAAAAGATTTATAATTTTTTTGTGGTTGCCTGGTTATATCTGCAAGGCTGTATTGCTTAAGTATTGTAAAAAAAGCCTGATGAGTTTGATGTGACATAGATATCCTATTACGGCACCGTTATATAGGTAAGATCATTACCTACTCCGCTCGGGCCAGTGGTTGTTCCTATAACGGTGCTTCCAAACCCACTATTGCTATCGTACACAATCATCTGCACCTCATAGTTACCCGACGGTAAACTAAGGCTACCCGGATTTGTCCAGGTGGCAACCCCGCCTGAAATAGTTAAACCGAAGTCACCGCTTTGCATGAATGGAGTACGAACCTGACCAATGCTTTCACTCGCCGCATTACCGGTGCTGTTTGTCGGACGGAACACCACTCGCCAAAAGCTGCCAGCTGGAACGTTAGCGTCTACCGCCCAACTCACATCCGGAGTTGAGCTAACCGCCACGGGTGCAGCTGGATTGTTGCAGATTGTTCCAGAACAAGCCGTACCATCAAGCGTAATGGTTAGATCGTCTGGCGCAATATAATTGGCCGCATTCGGTGCTGAATAGTTATAGCGGAACACTGCATTCGGCTCGTTACCCGTTTGATCGATCAATGTCAGTCGATACACACCGGGTGCCAGTACGACCGTACCAAAACCCATACCATTCGAACTAAAGCTTGCCATCAATTTAGTCCTTTGTGCATGACCACTATTCGTGGGTGCGCGGATAAATTCGGTAGCCACATCTAAATAGGGTAAACCCGCTGCTTCATCCCACAACACTAACGACGTCGTCACCCCATCACCAAAAACACCACCATCTTCGCGCGCCAGGACCGCCCGCGTAAAGAGCAAGGGGGCGGAATTAGTTATATTCAAGCGGGTTCGCTGGTTGCCACTACTCGATAAGCGTTGCGTCCGTAGATAGAATTCCGGGCTAGCCGCTCTTGCTGATGCCATACCCGAACCCGTCGTTGCCGGTACACCCGGAATACTATCAGGCGAGGTTACCTCGGCTAGCCGAGAATCGGTGAAGTTAAGCACCAAACTGAACGTACCGTTGGGCACCGATGTATAAGTTCCAATTACATCGTCTTGCATAATCAGGGTCACTGTATCCGTCGTGTAATCCACACTTGCCGCCATACAGGTCGCCGGCCATAAGGTTGAACTCATACTACAGGTCGCAAACGAAGGATCGCCATTAATTAAGATCTGCATCGTCTGATGAGATAAGGGCAATACGTTACCTAACTGAATGTTAAACAACCCACGGATACCCGGCATGATATTCATACGTCGACTAAACGACATCGCCTGCGCGCCATTGGAGGTGGCATCGTTTATCGCGACCAGCCGCAGATTGGTCTCGTCATTATCAAAACCACCCACTGGTATTGTGTAGTTAGTCGCTGTAGTCCTAAAACGGAATTTAACAAAGTCATCCACGCCGGTTTCCTGCAAACGCACTTGATATCTATCGGCACCCGGCACGGTTGGCCAGGAAACGGTCAGCGGATCGGTCACGTCAAAGTAACCGAATAACGGAACGGGAGTACCACCGATAGAGGCGGAACTTTGCACACCGTTCACATTGATGTTGAATACTTTCGGTGTATCCGTGAAGCGCTCACCTGCAGCAACCACCTCAGCAGGATAGATGATGGCATCCGTACCGGTTGTCGCTATCGTCACCGGTGTATCGTCACCACCGCCAAGGACACCATCCGGCCCGGAATCAACAACCCGCAGTGTCAGATTCTCTCCATCTGTAATCGTGTTAGCGCCATCATTTGTGGCATCGCAATTGACCGAGCTGTAATTGTCACCACGGAAAGCCCGTGAATTAAAATCAGGGTCCAAGGGTTCAAAGGTTGAGAAACCCATGTTGATTTGCTCAAAATAACGACCCTCACCTGCAACCGCGCCGATATACGGTACAGAACATAATACCGTCCCGCCGCCATTCAGCACTTCGAGATAGAGTGTACTGGTTGCTGGATCCAAACGCCTCAATGGTGGATTCTGTAAACCTACGAGAATACTCGTGCCATCGGTTTGATCACCCCGCTCAAACAGAATGGTACGTGTTACACCCTGCGTGACCAGGCGTTTACCATAGGCATATGAATCTATATTTTCAGCCATAACAGGTATACCTGTAGCATCATCGACATCACCGGTATAGAAACGTTCATATCCATAGTCCGTCATGACGACCAACGGTGCACCATTCACACCATTCGTTACAGAGGGATCACGCATAAAGATGCCAGAAAACATAAAACGTGCTATATCCGATGTATCGATAACCCCATCTGCAGGCTCGTTATCATTGCGTTCGATTTCTTCTAGCTCAAAACTGAAGTAACCGGTGGTGGGTTCAAAAACAAGATTTGAGAATGTAAGTCGGTCGTTTACACCAGCAGGGCCTTCATCGGGGACATGAATGGTGAGGCTCGACCCACTAATTTCAAGTTCAAGCGGGAAGCCATAGCGATCAATATTCGTTGTGCCATCGCTACTTTCTATACGCTCGGCGAATTCAAAGGCATAGACGCCACTGTAATTCTCAGTCCCTGTATGCCGGTAAACAAAGGTACCGTTAAAGTCCTCCGTAAAGGTACAGGTTGTTAGACCATCATCACTTTCAACAGTCGTGATCGAACCGGACAATGAGCTTGCTGTTACACCAGTACCGGTTGCATTTGATGAGACATCCCAATTTATAAAGGCAGTATCATCGGTTGGATTCGATAAATCGACTTCAACACCATTGATTGAACCGGCAGCCGTAAAATCACCGGTCGTCGTATTGATTGTCCCTGTTATGTTGTCACTATTGACCGTTCTAATATCCAGTGCATTCCCTGTTTGGGCGATCGTCACCACAGAAGCGCCTACCGAGCCAACCCCTCCCGTACAACCAGCCGGACTTTCATTCGTAACCGTGGTAGCAATATTCCATACACCACTAATATTAACGGTTCCATCACTCACACCAGTAATCGTAATCGTTAAGGTACTGGTAAGACCACCGGTGACCGTATAGCTATAACCGAGTTGTAATGTGTCACCATCCTCTAAAGAATCGACTGATGGGTCGGCATTGTTCAGGGTAAATGTATAAGCGCCGGAAGCATCCAGCACCAACGTGCCCTCGGGCTCAGTTTGTGTCCTTGGATCAGTAACCAGTAACGATGTATCTGTATCAATATCATTATCCAACACATTGCCCGACACGGTATTGGGTACGGCATCTTCTCTAATGCTATCGACGTCCGCGATCAGCACTGACGCATCATCGATACCATTGATATAAATGGTCAGAGTCGCACTTGAACCATTGGCATTATAGTTATACACCTCAAGTAACTGGCCCGTCGTCAGCGCATTGACGACTGCATTATTGTTATCCAGTGTATAGGTATAAGCACCGCTAGCATTGATGGTTAAGGTACCGTAGCTACCGGTCCCCTGTAGTAATGCCGCATTGGTTACGGTTAAGGTGGTATCCGGATCAAAGTCATTACTCAGTACATTACCGGATACGGTGTTGGGCACTACATCTTCTGAAATAATATTTATATCTGTAGTTAATACCGTTGGAAAATCCAATGGTGCATTGGTGACTGTGAGCGACGCACCGTTGCTGTCGGTCGTCACAACAGGTGAAGTATTTCCTGCAGCATCACTCGTTTGCACCTGTAGGTTGTTATCCGCATTCTGATTGAGTGGGACGAATACGCTGAATAATCCTGACCCTGATGCCGTTGTTGTGACCGGTGTTAATCCACCCGTAATCGTAACCACGCTATAGGGTTCTGCTGAACCTGTGATCAGAATGCTCTGGTCATTGGTTAGCGCTGTAACCGGATTCACGACAGGCGCGGGCGGTGGTGTGGTATCGGGTGGAACTGTAGCGAAGCTTGTTAGCAAGATACCAGAGGGGGGGGTTTGTAATGGATTACCGCAAACATCACGTACCGAATCAGTCAGTCGTACATAAACTTGTGCATCTTCAGGCAAGTTCTGGGGAGCGAAATAAGTTAATGTACTGGCTAAATTACTAAACACACCGCCCCGAAGAATTGCTGTGCCCTCTGCGCTGATATCATCACCTGTTATAGTTGGGTTTGCATATACTCCAAAGCTGCTTGCAGCCAGGTTACCAGGCACAAAACGAAGACTCGATGCATCAATTCGGTTACTGAAATTCAATACAATGTTTCGATTCAGTGGCTGATCAGTTGACCCATCGTTAGGTACAATACTAGTCAGTTCCATCGGTCCTGTAACAGAACAATCCTGCGCTGTACTGAATGTCCAACTATATGACTCCGGCATCTCCGCACCGGAACTTGCACTACAGACTCCGCCAACACCTCCAACCATAGTAACGCGATAAGATGTGTTCGGTCTGAGAAATGTCTGACTCAAAGGTGCAGCTAAACCTAATCGCAACACAGCGATGGTGGTGCCACCTGCTGGTGGATCGACAGTAACCAGATCAGTCGGGATATGGCGAACAGGTTCACCGGATGCATTGAGTTCTTCTAAATAAAAGGTCCCAGTTCCAGTGCGAGTCGCCGATACAATTTCGAAACCATTAGCGGGATTGCCACCGATAGGTTCCGTAACAACATTGGTCCAGCTGTCAGCGGTTAAACACGCCGATTGTGGCGTAAGTGTTGCAACCACTGAAGTGGTGACGGGAGTATTGTATTGACCATTGAGCGGATTGATACCAATAATCGTCGGTGGCAGATCGGCAGGTAATGGCACAAACTGCGCCGGATACATGTTGTTAATATTACAATCCGTTCCACCAGGTCCGGTATCAACTGAGAGTGTAATATTTTCACTTGCTATTCCCTGGCAGGCGATGATCTCACCCTCAATGAAAGAGCGTACTCGATAGGCTAAACGTGCGGTACGCCCGGGTGGGATGGTGCCAATCGTTCGCAGTACATTTGAATCGGGTATGGGATCACCGTTTTCATCCACTAACTCAACACCACCGCCAACAAACAATTCAAGACTGGTATATAAAGCGGGGCGATTTGACTGATTAGTGATTTCAACAATTAAATCATAAATTTGTCCGACGAAAACATCTGGCCCAGCCGGATCACTAGGATGTCGGACCACAACACCAAGTCGTGGTGGTCCCTGAACCTCTACCGTAGTCTGCGCTGTACTACTTACAGCGATCGGTTCGGGTAAGCCACCTCCGGTCAGAAAACCGTGAAAGTTCACACTGATATTGTGCGTACCAATGCTGTCACCACGGAAGATAAATTGCCCAACACCAGTAATTCCTGGTCCCACATCACCAATCGTAATATGATCAATCTCACTTTCAGTATTAATAGTCGAGACATCGGTGCCTAAACCCGCTCGGAACGGAGTTAAGCCTGTCGGCAACACAATATTGGCTTGCATGTCCTGTAACACAAACGAATCGGAATTATTAAACACCGCGACGGTCGCCTGGAAAAATTCCTTAAGCGTCTTAATCCGCCCATCGATGATGATGAGACCAGGAATCGTTTGCCCTGATGGTGCCCGGTAGACAAAGATCTGGCCACAATTGGTTCGGCATCCTCCAGCCGACCCTCCACCGCCGAATCCAGTCGACCACACCGGACTACCCCCACCATAACTGACACTTCCCGTCATTCGAGAGACGGCAACCGGTTGCGTAATCGATATCGGTATTTGGAACGAACCAATAGTAAATACTACAGTAAACATCGACACATTGAAGTTATCCGGATTATCGAGATCGATCACACCATTGCTCACTAAGGTTGCGATCTCAGCTTCAGTCAGTGGACGAACCTGGACATCCGTAATTAAAATTTCAGAAGGATCGAAATGAACGATGGACTCCGGCGTGGCATAAGCAATAGGTCTGGGCGCAGCCGCATTATTATCAATAGCTGATGCTATTAAGATATTCTGCGTATTTTGACGCAATGGCACATTTAGGCAAAATTGTGTAGTACTCGCATCCAGTGCTGTCCAGACAACATAAGTACCCCCCTCAACACGCACAGTTGAATTAGACGCTGCGCTACCACAGACCTCAATTTCATCAAGCGAGGTTACTGGCGGTAAGGGATTTAAAATTGGAGCAGGAAAATTGGAGCTATTAATGACCGCAGGTGCACCAATAAATTCAGGCAAAGCCGTGCCACTGCGATCAACTGCAACACTGACCTCCATCACCCCATCGGCTAAACCGCAGGCATCGATACCATTAAACGCCACAACCCCTACCCCATTGGGGCTTGCCAGAGTACCGCTAGTCGCAGTCACACCACCTTGATCTTGTATGATCACTTGCAAGGTCTCCGCACCCGTAGCATCTGCATTGAACTCCACTTCACCGCTAACACTTGTACAATTAGCGGGGCTAATCAGGCCATTCACTTGCGCGCGTATAACTGGATTATTTTCTAATGGCGCTTGCAGCGGGATCACTGCCCCAGTTAAAGACACATCAGTCAGTATTACAACAGCATCATCAGTTTCAAGAGTCAAAGTGGCGCTTAAATCAGGGCTGGTATTCCCAGTCGGTGCTGTAAAACGTACCGTAATATTTTTGCTTTGCCCTGATTCTATGACGAAGGGCAATGTATCACTAGCCGTTGTGACAATCTCAAAAGCGGGATTATCGATGGTAGCATTACTAACCGTCAGTGGTGCAGTCCCGTTGTTACTAACAGTTAGTATTTTTTCAACACTGGCACCTTGCTCAACACTGCCATATTCCAAACTGGGTAGCGTGCTGATATCGGGAACCTGTTCTGACGTCGGTTCAACAGCACGGCCGGTCACCGTCACTACCAATGGATTTTGATTATCGGCATTACTGATGAAGGTAATATTGCCCGTGAATTCGCCCACACTAGTGGGACTAAATCCAACATCTATAACTTGAGTCGAATCGCCGGGTTCAATCGTTAAGCTAGTAGGAGGAAATACATTAAATGGTGCGCCACTGGTTGCAACACTCTCGATGACCAGTGTTGCCTCACCTGTATTGCGCACTGCTAATTGGGCATTCGCAGAACCGCCAACAAAAACTTCACCCAGATCGAGAGGATCTTGAATGACTTCAATTAAAGCAATTTCAAGCGGAGGATCGATGCCATCACAGTTTTCATCGATGCCATTTCCGGGTATTTCCGTAGCGTTGGGATTAATATCTGGATTTTCGTCGTTACAATCGCCTTGATTCTCGGTAAAACCATCATTGTCATTATCGACATCATTAGGATCAACATCAACAATGGCACAGCGTGGCAAGGTACATTGCAATACACACTGCCGCCCGTCATTTACAGTGATAATACCATCACCGTCTGCGTCACGGGGATCATCAGGACCATCTGCAGGGGTATTACGGACAGCAAATATTGCATTGATATCATTGCGATCAATATCTGAATCCGCGTCAACGTCACAGGGAACTGCCGATGCTATTGGGTTGAACAACCCCATCAAGAAAGTGATAAATAAGGCACGACATAACATCCGTTTCATTATACTAATCTCCCTACGGTGAAGTGTAAGTCAGAACACCTGTCTTTCTCTGATTTATGATCTAATTGTTAATTAATTCTCCTGCTGTGACGAATATGGTTTCAACATATAAATTACATAATATTCTTCGTCGTTCTACGGGACATACCGATAAATAAAAATGACAATGCAAAAAGGGCTAGCGAACTTGGCTCCGGAATAGCAACAGCAGGCGCATTCACCATGACACTTACTGTTCCAGTCGTTACTGGCAAAACGCTAAATAAATTGCCTTTTATATCAATACCAAAAAATGGATCAGGCACGAAAAGTAATGAACTAGAACCAACCGATAAAGCCTCAAAAGAAAGTGTTGCAAGCGTGAAACTATCTGGTTGTTGTGCGGCCAACTCCGCATCAGAAAGAAATGACAACTCAGAAAAATTAACTAGTCCAGCTGTTGTCAAAACCGAATCTTGTAGGGTAAAACCAGGGAAAAAGGGATCATCCAGGTAGCTACCAAAAGTCACGCCGGTCGCTAATAAATTAGTAGCGTCGTAAGAGACATTGAGATCATAAGCGGATACGATCTCTCCTGCTGCAGCCAAATCCGATATAACAACATCAACTTCAAAGGCCGCACCGACCTCAACGGATGAACTCGTAGGCAGGAAATCGATCATAATCGCAGAGGCCGAAGATACCTTGAATAAACAGGATATAAGTAAAAGTTGAAAAAACCAGAATTTAATTATCATTATCCCCTCCCTAGATGAAAGTCTGTAGATCGTTCTAAACTATCAATACCTCAATGCAACTGCATTATTGAATTATTAATACAACAAAAGTTAGTAAACGAGTTTCAAATAAATATTGCTAAAAGACAGGTACAGAATTTAATAATTATATAATCACCTTTGTGGCGATTTAGATCTTTATAAAATACTAATGCTTTATAAAAATAATATCTGCCATTAAATTAAAATCTAAATTACATCTTTTGTCAATTAAATTTAGAATATTCCGTGAATGCCACATGCAAGCGCAACTATATGAAGGTTTACTTATAAAGTATAATTATGATTGTTATACATTTTAGTCTAAATTCTAACTCAGAACATATTTAGCCAAATGCACTTAAGTGAATAGGTACCTTTGTACACAAACTAACCTACTCACAATTGAGTCCGAATCAATTGACATAGTTGCGTTTTCACGTGATGCATTTTTGGAACAGTTGCTAGTAATCTGGCGAGATTGAATAATATCGAAGACATCTGAAAGTGACTTTGCTCACCAAGTTAAAAATTTACTCCCTTTATAAATAGATCCGCCTTCCACAACTAGCTTAGAGTTTCTTCAGATTAAATATCAACAAAAAATATAATGTTACAAATTTCCAGGATGATCAATTTTACTAATTAAACCTCACTATTATGCATCTTTAAATATTCAGCAATGAACTATTGAACCATCAAACCTTTTACAACAATTTATTTAAACACCACTTCATTGATCGAGATCAAGTTTTTATTGTTTATAAATCAATTCATTTAATATTAGGTATGATTTACCGATATACATTAAATAGCTAAATTGACTAACCGCAACAATATTTAATGAAATTCACCACAAAAAATACAGAAATACGGAGGACAAACTGGTTGCGCTTGCCGGCATTGCGGCCGAATTGCATCAAGTCAAGACGGTAACCTGGAGCGTTTCAATTGCCGCCAAAAATGTCAAAATTATGTCCGTACAGGCGGGTGAGAAAGGTAGAGGATTTCGACCCATCACAAAATTTATCGATGAAATTTCTCAACAAGTCGTTTCCGGCATAAATGATATTACAGGTGTTGCACTGCATTTGTCTAAAATGGCAGTTAATAAGCAACGCTATGTTGATGCTTACCAGCGTTTTTATCTGGTTAAAAATAAAAATAATAACGCTAAATATATAAATTCATTATGTTGTGGCCAGTGAGCTCGACAAACCAGCTATATACATTAAAGAAAAATTATCTGACAGTTACGCTCATTTAAATAGCGTTAAGTGATTTATAAATGAAAGCAACAACTATATTTGACCAGGGTCACAAATGGATTATGTTTGGGCGAGACCCAGATAAACCTGAGAGCATTTTATTTTTTATTCAATGGCATGGATTTTTCCGATTCAACTAATTTTTCGTTTTTATTACTATTAAATGTTCCTTCCAAATCCTGCCCTAGCTTCTCTAATTTCAATCCAATTTGACTGCCAACATACAACTGTGGTTGTGATGATTTTAATTTTTCAAGCTTCTCGCGTTCATTAATCGCAGCAATAGCATCTTGAAAAGCTGTGATAAAATTAAATTTCTGATTAAGCTGTTCACGAAAAATTGCATGTCCAAAATAAGTGAATTCACTTTTACTTCCACAGCCAAAAGATGTGCGGTCAGATGAAGAGGCCGTCATTATCACTGAGAATTCATCTTTTAATGGCTCAATAAAACCACCAGAATAACAGGCAGACACCAGAATGATACGATTCTTGATACCAACATAATCCAGATAGAATTTTAAATCTCCAGGCCGTATCGAATTTAACCGAAGTGGCTCCAGATTTACCGAAAGATAATTTTTATCAGAACCATGACTGGTCAAATAGATGAAAACAATATCGTTTTCTTTATCCATTACATTTGAAAATGTCCGCAGCACCATGCCGAGGTTTGTCCTTGATGCAATCGGTACCTCATCAACCGTTTTGTAATTATTAATTAACGCGACAGAACGACCTTTCGTATTAAACCTGTTGTCAAAAAGTTCTTTTATATAAGATATTTCTTTCATAAAAACATCTTCATATGCGTAACTACCAAACCCTACAAAATATAAATCGGTTTTATCTTTTCTCGTTGGAAGTAGCGTATTCTTTAAATCAGCCATGAATTCAAATTGTTTATAATAGGTATCCTCCTGATTGATGTTTTTATAACTTGACAACTTATCGTCATAATCATAAGCAAGATGCCAAAATTGACCTGTATAAATATAATGAAGGGGAATGAAAATGCCGACCAAACAGACAATCGGAACTAAAATATAATATTTTATCTTTTTATAATCAAGACGGATAATTGCTGCACACACGGCAGCAAAAAAATAAGTAATGTACACGATATATAATATTTTTTTATTTCCAGAAAATAACCAACTATTAAAATTTTCACCCTCTCCAAAAAATGCCCAGGTCAGATACAACCATGGCCAGATAGACAATAGTATTACCATTATTAAATCTGGTTCCTGTTTAAGTAACTTCGATAATATGTATGAAGCAAGCATAATAAAGCTAACTTGTGATGCCACGTCAGCAAGCCCCATTAGACTAAACTCAGGTTCAGGTAAACTTGTAAAAAGTGTAATAATGAAAGTTAATACACTAAGAGTAAAAACCAATAACACCACCTGATCGATGCCTGTGTGAAAATACCGTTTCTCTACATTCCTGAAAATCGACAACATAAATCCAGCTGTCAGGTTGCACATCAATCCTGTTAGTTCTGATTTAATCTTCACTATTTCACACTTATCTTAAGGATGTAATACATAGTAATTTTAAGTACGAGCTTCATCTCTTATCAGACTCTTCAGGCGTAAATACAGATACGACTATTTTAAGCTTAACAATCAAGTTAAAAAGAAAATAAAAGAAAAGCACACCTACTATCTCGAGATATTTATCGAAATACACTAACACAATTATGGAAACCACCATTAATATACTTACCATATTGATAATAAATGCATTTTTCGCAATGGCCCGCGCCGTACCAATAAGTGTTTTATTTTTAATCAAGCGTATATTGACAGTCCCCGACAACCAACTTTTGATTTTAATCTCAAACAAGTATTCGTTTGAATCGTGTTCAAAAGCAATGTTAGATTTCCTGGATAGACATCGCTTTTTATGTTTCAACTCACCATTCACATATACTGACTCAACACCGGAAATAGAATTTATTAATATAATTACATTGTCCCCATCTTTAAATTCTACCCGAATTTCGGGTGCATTAGATGGGGGAAGGATTGATTTCTTATCTTGAGCACTTTCTATATCCTCAACATTATAATATTCCTCTTTTTTAAACTTCGCACTAATAAAGTCCGGTAATAAGTAGCTAATCATAATAACAATAATGATATAGGCAAGAACCCAGGTGACTACATACTCTGTAGTTAACTCTACGCCCGAAAAAAATAGAATTTTCATGAGGGTGAAAAAAGCAATTAAATGCAAAATATCAGCAAAAATATTATTTCTGATTTTAGCACCACAATACGGACAAATATATATTGGCGGTTTAATCAATAATTTAGGCTTTATTTTTGTAAACGACTCTAACTTGCCTGTTTCTTTACAACCTGGACATTTTTTTTCAATCACAGATCTGCCTTCTGTTCATTAATAGAGACGAAAATTGCATTCAGGATACCGTTTTAACTTATCGATTCTATATTTCATAATAATTTGACCTGGTTTTTCTTTTAAGATCGGTTTAAGCAAACTGCTCTTTAATGTTAGTACGGTGAGCCCATATTATAATAAGCTCTGCCAAGATAAGGGGAATATAAAACTCATAACTATAGCCAAACGCGATTAATAATGGTGGTAAGACCAGGAATCCAATCACACCAGCAAATATCTTATTCCGTTTAATTAAATAAATAAGTGTCGCTACTGCAAAAAACAGAAAAATGATATAAGGATCAATGGCAAGAAATGCGCCCAATACTGTACTGAGCCCTTTTCCACCATGGAAACCAAAGATAACTGGCCATACATGACCTGCTACGACAAAAACGGCAGCAAGACTGATAATAAAACTATTATCAGTAAATAAGCCAAGCAATAAAATCGCGAGAGCGCCTTTCAGAACATCAAACAGGAAGGTTGCGATAAAGCCAGGTTTCCCAAGTACACGTGAGGCATTTGTGGCACCAAGACTGCCACTACCGATCTTTCTGAGATCTTTCTTTAGTTTAATCTTCACCCAGGCATAACTGAGACTTAGATTACCTATTAAATAAGCGAGAAATAAATCCAGTACAATATATAGATCAATTCCTTCGATGAGAATTACCTCCATAGCAAGTTAAATAGAACGTGTAAACCCTTCTCTTTATACAATTATTTCACCTAAAATGGAACCGTATCTATATCAGAGTATGTTATAAGGCATGTATTATCTGACCATATAAATATTAGTATATAGTCAAAAAGCACTTCGTTTTTCAGGAGCGAGCAATGAATAAACTTTTGTTAAATTTTTTCGTTTTACTCCCCCTCTTTTGTTTTAGTCATTTTTCATATGGCGAACAGGAAAATGTAATCCTAAAAATGAACCGTGATCTGGAAGAATGGAGCCTGGAACAGCTAGCAAAAATACAGGCAGACCCTAAATCTAAAAAAGTAAAATTTGTCTCTGACGGTTGTAGCGGAGGACTTTCTGCAGGTTGGAATAGCTTTGCAGATGCTTTTCCTGACTTTAAACAACATTTTGGTGAACGTCCACCCTGGGAGTATTGTTGTACCAGTCATGACAAAGATTATTGGCAAGGTGAAACCGAAGATGGTTTTAACAAACGCCTTAAATCCGATAGAATTTTACGTCAATGTGTCAAAGACTGGGGTAAAAATAATTCGAAACGCCTGGCAGAAAAATTCAATCAATCGCAGGCGACTATTGAATCACAAGTAAATGCTACAGCAGAACTAATGTATCAAACGATACGTATCGGTGGTAAACCTTGTAGTTTCTTGCCCTGGCGATGGGGATTTGGTTGGCCGCATTGCGCTTTAAAATAACATTAAGATGCGATACCTGAAGCCAGCTCCATCGATTGTAATTTATCCGCAAGCTGATTAATTAATTGTTTAGAAGGGGGACTAAAATTTCCCATCAAACATATTTGTAAATAATTTGATTTACGAAGGTAATAGCTATTGTAGCTTAATTGAAATCCTTTTGATTCCATATATTCCCCAATAAGAACTGAAGATATTGCAGGCGATAGTTTAATCGTAATCACATGTGGCGATTGATAATGTGTATCGGCGACCAGGGTAAGGTCACGGTCGAGAATTTGTTCAATTAATCGTTTAGACGTTTCACTAGTATGTTGGAAATGCGCCTGCCAATCGATATTATCTAAGGCACATATAAGTGCATAGACGACATTCGATGATATGGTAAATGGCAGTCCTTTGTTTTTCTCATAATTCGCCAGGTCCATATATCGAGGTAAATCCTTCCAGCCAGATAATATATCTTCCTGATGGAATACAAGCGACAATCCAGGTAACGCACCGATACCTTTACCACTCACCGCCGTCGCCATCCAGACATTTTTAAAAGATACCGGCACACAAGCCACAGAGCTGATGGCGTCCACACATAGCTTGATCCCGTTGTGAAGACATAATTTGTTTATTGATTGCAAGGGGTTTAGTACACCCGTGGATGTTTCACAGTGAGCCATCCAAAGCCATCCAATAGAGTCATGCTCTTTAAATATTTTTTCCAGATAGGCTTCACTAAACCCTTCCCCATCTTCCAGGGCGACGACCTCAAAATCGAGATTAATTCGGTTCGCATGATCGGTAAGTCGTCTGCCAAACTCACCATTACAAAGTATCAGGCCCGGCTGGTCTAACGTTTTTATATATTGAGCGACAATGTCATTTGCCAGGGTTCCTGAACCTGTCACGACCTGTACATAATCAGCATTAAGTTGTTGGCAAAGCAAGGCTCTTAAGTTATTAAAATCTTCCACGAATAAATTTTTTCTGTGAGAAATGGGTGATTTTGTAAAATGATCTTTTAGCTCGGGTCGAAAACTCACCGGCCCGGGTAAATAATTAAACACCTCCTGAGTGGAAGATAAGTATCCGAATTTTTTAAATATTCTCTCGTAAGTCTCTACCTGTTGATAGGTTTCTCTATCAATATACATGGGTTGATAAAGCGCATCTTCTGCACCAACAGGATGGGCAAAAGGTTTAAATCCTAAAAGCTGGTAGAGTTTTAATTCACGAGTCGTACCTGAAATAATAGCAATATCATATTCCCGGTTATTACATTCTTCCAATAAGCGAATCATCAAGTTCATGAATACCGCGCTTTTGCGATATTCTTTTTCTATCACCAGCAAACGTATTTCGACAATCGATTGATAACGAGGTAAATATGTATCAAGTTCAGGAAGTTTCTGGTCGAGTGAAAAAGGACGTTGATCTCGAATAGCGACCATAGCGATTATATTGTGATTATAAATCGCGATAATATAATCGTTTTGATCATGAAACCTGTCGACAAGCTGTTTTGATTCATTTTTTTGATGTTGTGGTATCTCTTCGACAAAGGTTCGATAGTTAAGTGAATGTATTTGTTCAAACTCCCAGTCTTTGTTGGCAATTTTGAAAGTTACATTGTCCAGCTTTTCCATTAACCCACTCCATCAATCAATCGGTTTAGAATAGACTTTAAATAGACATTCTAAGTATGGTTATTATACAAACTCTAGCTATTTAAATATAAACCTAACAAGGTAAGAAGCATAGATACAAGCCCTGACGTTCTAATCTCTAAAAAAGCTTATTTTTAATACCGTGATAAAGCTAATACGGTGTTGAGCCCGCCAAAAGCAAATGAATTCGATAGAGCGGTATCGATTGTTTTGGATCTTGATTCATTGGGTACGTAATCAAGATCGCACTCAGGATCGGCTTCGGTATAATTTGCGGTAGGCGGAATCAATTGGTTAGATAAGGTTAAAACCGTTGCTATAAATTCCAGTGCACTGGAAGCCCCCATCGCATGCCCATGCATGGATTTTGTAGAGGACACCGCAAGCTTCATCGCGTGTTCAGCAAAAACGTCCTTGATGGCCGAGGTCTCAATTCGGTCATTTAACTGTGTCCCGGTACCATGTGCATTAATATAATCAACATCTGAAGTGGTCAAGCCCGCTTGCTGCAATGCTGCAGCGATGGCGGCTATAATGCTGGTCTGATTGGGTCGAGTAACATGATCGGCATCGGCGGTCATTCCACAACCTGTTAACTGTGCATACACTTTTGCATTACGTTGTTTAGCATGCTGTTCAGATTCAAGCACGATCATTCCTGCCCCTTCTGCCAGGACAAGACCACGTCGATCTTTGCTAAATGGGCGACACGTGTCGTCCGTTAAAACACGTAAGGCCTCCCATGATTTTAATAATCCATAGGTAAATGGAGTATCGGTGCCCCCAACGACAACGACTTCAGCCATACCGGATTTAATCATGCTATAACCCTGAGCGATAGCGTGCGCACCAGAAGCACAAGCACTGGTTATCGAAAACACCGGGCCCATGATGCCTAACTGCATACTTACCGCGCTAGCGGCGGCACTTGGCATTCCTTGTGGGATGGTCAGTGGGTGTACGCGTTTACGTTGGTTTTTGTACAACTGTAAATAGGTTTCTTCATCTGTTTGTTTCCCACCACAACCGGTACCAATGATTGCGGCAGCACGAGAGACGATATCGTCACCCACCGTTAAGCCGGCATCAGCAATTGCTTCACGTGCGGCAATAACCGCAAACTGCGAGAATCTATCAAAGAGCGTTTGATCAGACGATGAAAAGTGTTGAGTGGAATCATATTCAGGAACGGTGGCACCGACTTTAATCGATGTACCCTGTGCCTCACCATTAAGTGCTTTAATTGCAGATGTTCCTGAGCTAAGCCCCTGCCAGAATGCATCGACAGAGAGCCCGAAACCTGAAACTGCCCCCAAACCAGTAATTACAACATTTCTTGTCATACAAATTTATTCAGTTGTTTCACACAACTCATTCACTTTGTCGATAATATCGCTGACTTTAACGATCGAATCAATATCATCACTGGGAATATCAATATCCAGGCGGTCTTCTAACTGAAAAAGAATAGTAATTGCAGATAGGGAATCAACACCAAGATCCTCTAAACGTGAATCAGGGCTGATATCTGAGATTGAGCATCCAGTTTCTTTCGCAATAACCTCTTGAATTATCTTAAATTGCATATTTTTGCCCCTTATTCTCTATTGCTAACTTCAATCTCTAATAATAGTTTCAATCTATAATAAATAGTATATATACAATCGTAAATTTAATCATTATACGGTTATATTAGTAGTTGATAATTTTCGGAAGTATTTCCACAATTTCATTATTTAAAAGATCCCGAATTCTTGATAGGTCATTGATATTGTGTATCCTATTCGTACAAATAATGGCGCGACGGTGGAACTTGATTATTGCTTCCCCTGGCGAACTGTATCTGCAGCAATCCATTCGCACCGGATAAAAATGAAGCAATTGAACCACAAAGATAAAGACGCCACGCACGCACAAAACTCTCATCAAACATATTTGTTATTTCATCAACGTGATCTTCAAACCGTAAAAGCCAATGCTCTAACGTTTTCGCATAGTGCAAACGTAGATTTTCGATATCCCAGATTGAGAATTGATAGCTTTCAAATAGAGTCATGATCTCACTCAGGGCAGGCGCATAGGCACCCGGAAAAATGCGCTGTTCAATCCAGGTGCCCGCCTGACCGGGTTCATCACGCGAAATTGAATGAATTAATCCTCTGCCATCGGACTTAAGTGTGCGATCAATGATCTTTCCCAGTGTTTTGTAATTCTTTAACCCAACATGTTCCAGCATGCCGACGGATACAAACACATCACATTGTCCAGCAATGTTGCGATAATCATCTTCTATATATTCAACTTTATCTGACAGCCCCATGTCATTTGCTTTGTTACGAGCGAACGCAATTTGTTCCCTGGATATATTGTAGGATTTTACCGATACACCATAATGCTGGGCCATAAAACGCGCCAAACCGCCCCAACCACACCCTGCTTCAATCACTGTCTCGCCTTCTTTTAATTGAAGTTTCTGGCATATGTGATGTAATTTGGCCTCCTGGGCCTGCTCCAGTGTCATTTTGGAATCAGGAAAATAGGCACAAGTATACTGCATGGCACTTTTATCAAGCCACATTTCATAAAATTGATTACTTAGATCATAGTGATGATAAATATTTTGTTTAGCTCGGATCAGGCTATTTCCAAAGGTAAAATGTAGAAATTCTCTGAAGAATTTGTGTAGTTTATTACCAACACCATAATCCGTTATCCGACTAAATACATCAGATATAAACGCAGCTAAATCCCCCTCAAATTGTATGCGCCCATTGCTGTATAAATCTCCAAAATTTATTTCAGGATTGACCAGCAACCGAAACAAGCAGGCTCGATCTGATATCGTCATGGTTGGGACATTCTGTTCACCGCGCGAATAAAATTCTTTGCCGTCCCATAATATGACCGTCAATTCAGGGTAACCGACCATTTCAAGGATCTGGTTCACAAACCAACGATCCAGTTTATTAACGTTTGCTTGCCCCGTCTGTGACTGATTTTTTTTCTCTATTTTCTTTTTAATACCAATCACATTGGCACGTTGATTTTTTTGTTCCGCCGGATTTGCGGAATGGGGTAAACCATCCGGCATTGATGGGGTGATTAGTGGTTGCTTATCCATGTTGCTTTGTTTACTCATCATGAGTACCTAATTAAAATTGTGATTTATAGTTTATTCATACCCTAAATAAAATAATAAGTCTAATGAATCAAATTGCAGCAGGGCTTCTAGTAAAATTATATGCCGTAAGTCACATATTCCATGCTTAATAGAGATACAATTTATGGGGTTTAGCGCTTCAGATTTAAGCTAACTGCCTGGCTGGGGATGTTCATTCTTGATATTGTCAAACTAAACAAGTCGTGTGAATTTGAACTTAAATGTATATGGTTGTATCATTTTAGCCTCATCAAGACTATTACAAATAGTCTATTCTAGATGAATTATTCATGGGTATGGACTGACTCCTGGATTTCCAATGACTCAAGATTTTTTAATTTTTTTCTTTGTACTGCTACTGGCACTCCTGTTCAGTACTTTTATGGAATACACGATCCACCGATTGATGCATGCGCGTTATGTTCTGGGCACGAAGCACCTGGAGCACCATAAAGAAGGTACCGGTCAGGGATGGTGGGGCGAATTCCTGGATTATTTTTTACCAACGATTCCGTTCCTCTGGTTCGGGTTCCTGTATTCCGTAGCGGCAGGTATCGGCTGGGCTCTAGGTGGCTTTATATATGCTTGTATTGCGGCCTATGCTCACCAGGTACAACATGATAATCCCGATTTGGTATTCTGGTTAAAGAAACCGGTACACCACCTACATCACAAGGAAAAAATGTGGCATCACAACTTTGGAATAACCTTCAGTTTCTGGGATAAGGTGTTTGGCACATATGATGATACTGACTGGATACCAAACAAAAAACGAAACGAATATCAGCTGTCGGACTATTTCAAAATCCAGTGGTTCTGATTATTGCATTTAGTTAGTTACATTAATAAAAACGGCCACTCGATTGAAACACAAGTCTGTACCTAATCTCCCTTCGCATAACTCGCACCATTTCAATAATAAGATCCAATATTTCTTAAGACTTTTCCCTCTCAGGCGCTGTTGGTAACTGCAAGGATGCACAGGAGTGGTTTATACTAAAATGGTTAACGTTTAAGTTGCGTTAACATAAAAATTATTCCGGCGTAGGGTGAGCAGAAACCCAGTTATTCCGAGGCACTCGATGTAAGAGAGACAGTAAGGCGGGGAACTGGCCTGGGCCAAATGACTATATGGCTATCAAGTCAATTTACCCGGCGTTGGGCTTAGGTTAATCTGTATTGAGTTACCTAACCTAATCATGATTAAATACATTATGACTCTTAATCAAAAATACCAACCTACTTCTCAACGTAAGGGGACAGGTAAGCGAAAAAATAAAATCGTGCTGATGGTAATGATTTCATTTATTGTCATGTTTATAGCAAAAAAAGAGATCCCATTGATCGATAACTCAATCGACCGACTCATCGCACCGGAAAAGACAAAGGCAAATCAAACCTGTCACCGACAAGCCATTCGACTTGGCCAAAAACCAGATTTCGCCCGAATTATTCAGCAGGGACAAGTTATCGAAACTCATCAAGGTTTCCTGGTGAGTCAGATAATAATTGGCGAAATGGGTAATGATGGGCACGAAATTCGATTTAACGTAACTTGTTACACAAATAGCCATGGAGAGTTAGTACGAGCGGAAATTATTACGACATCGAAGTGATACTTTCCCATTAATTTCTTATGAAATATAAAAAACCCGCCATGGCGGGTTTTTTACCAATTACGTTAAGTATACTTATTCGTTTTTTTAATTGCCCAGTTATTGACAGTTACGTAGCAGCCTCTCTATCACCGACACCAAATACAGGAATTAAAGCCGCAGCAATACCTGCTATCCAATTTGACAATTGCTGACATTTAACTATCTCTAAAAATAATTCGTCATTGCTATAATAGTTCTTTAGACTACCAGGAAGAAATGATTGTCAGACGAATACAACATAGTTATCTAAGTTGTAACATTATATGCTTACATACGTAAATCGAAACAACCGGTAAGGAAAATAATCATGAAATATCGCTTAGCAAGTATTATAACAATAACTAGTGTCATTACTCTCGGTGCTTGTACGACATTCGATCCTTATACAGGAGAAGAAAAAACATCGAATACCGCTAAAGGTGCAGGAATCGGTGCAGGTGCAGCATTAGTTTTATCTTACCTTGCAAATAAGGACAAAAGCAGCAGCGAACGTAATAAGCGTATGTTACGAGATGCTGGCATTGGTGCTATCGCTGGTGGTGGTGTTGGCTACTACATGGATACACAAGAAGCTAAATTACGTAAACAACTACGCCAAACGGGTGTTAAAGTTGAACGCGATGGCGACAACATAAATCTCATCATGCCGGGCAATATAACTTTCTCGACCGCAAGTAGCTCCCTAAAAGTGGATTTTTACGAAGTGCTCGATTCTGTTGCTCTAGTACTTGAGGAGTTTGAAAAAACCATTATTGCGGTTGCGGGCTATACGGATAGCCGGGGAAGTGACTCCTATAACCAGAATCTATCAGAACAACGTGCGAACTCAGTTGCATCTTATTTAAAAGGCAAGAAAGTAAACCCGGTCCGATTTGAAGTAATCGGTTTTGGCGAACGTAATCCGATTGCTGATAATAACACTGCATCAGGCCGGAGCCTAAACCGTCGTGTTGAGCTTACACTACTACCCATCACCCAGGAAGCCACATACGACTAACCATCCTCATCGTGTTATCCAGTTTCAGTAAGGCAAAATTTATCTGTACTCGATAAAGAAATAGCTACCTGCAACTGGATACCCTGGTGATTTTCGGTTCTAAGTAACTTATCGCCACTCAAGATACGAATTATTATCGCTTAGCTCTGAATGGCGCTCCTACATGGTCTAGATCTGACCTTATTTGACAGTTTTCATCTGTTTCCAGACTGCTTACTACCCTACCATTCACAATATCGTCAGTATTTTGGCAGATATCCAGTAGATCGAAATCTGGTTAATTTCAATTCTTAATTAATATTTATAAATCATACACTTACAAAATATTCATAATGTATTTTATAAGTATACTAATAGTGGTCTATTTATTGCTTGGTTAAGTATCCATTAATACTCTGAAACAATGGCAGAAATGACACACAGATGATATTGACTCGCTTTTACTCAGTCCTGACATCAGTTTTATACCACCCAACTCGTTTGCTGTGGTTAACCGCTGGTATTCTATTTTTGTATCTGGCATCAATCCCGGTTCATCTCAATACTCAGGCAATAGTAGTAATTTGTTTGATATTGTTATTATGGGTGGCGACACGCGGCCGATTTCAAGATAGTCAAAAACCGCAATTAATGTCTTATTTACGCACCTTTGTTATTGCTGGTGCAGTTTTTATTACAATGCGTTATTTTTTCTGGCGTACATTTACAACAATTGAATATGCCGATCCGTTCAGTTTTGCGGCGGCGCTATTACTGTATGCAGCAGAAGTCTATGGGATAATCATCTATTTATTGGGCGCCTTCGTTAATATCTCACCATTAAAACGCAAACCCCTACCATTACCTGCGGATCCCAAAGACTATCCAACCGTAGACATCATGATACCGAGTTACAACGAAGATGCGAAATTACTGGAAATTACATTAATGGCGGCAACGCAAGTAAATTATCCAGCTGAAAAACTAAACGTGTACTTATTAGATGATGGTGGTACTGTTCAAAAACGCGCAGACAGCGACCCTGAAAAATCTGCAGAGGCCTGGCAACGACATCGAGAACTACAGGAACTTTGTAAAAATCTCGGAGCGACCTATCTTACTCGAGATAAAAATGAGCATGCCAAAGCAGGTAATGTTAATTCTGCATTGAAACATTCAAAGGGCGAAATCATCCTGATTCTGGATGCTGACCATGTACCAACCGTAGATATTTTACAGAAAACAATTGGTTTTTTTGTGCAAGATCCAAAGTTATTTTTAGTTCAGACACCACACTTTTTTATCAACCCAGATCCGATTGAACGTAATCTAGATACCTTCGAACAAATGCCGGGTGAAAATGAAATGTTTTACACGGTTATCCAGCATGGTCTGGATTTTTGGAATGCTTCTTTCTTTTGTGGTTCTGCGGCATTGCTACGCCGCTGTTACCTGGAGGAAAATGGTGGGATCAGCGGTCAAACAATTACTGAAGATGCCGAAACCGCACTTGGTTTACATGAAAAAGGCTATCGAAGCATTTATTTAGGGGAACCCCTCATTGCAGGGTTACAACCTGAAACATTCAGTGGTTTTATCTTACAGCGTGTTCGTTGGGCGCAAGGTATGGTACAAATATTTTTACTCAAAAACCCCTGGTTGATGAAAAACTTAAGCTTTAACCAAAGACTCGCCTATACCAGCAGCTCATTTTTTTGGTTTTTTCCTTTTGCCCGAACCATTTTTTTACTGGCTCCAGCTGCCTTTTTATTGTTTGGGCTACAGATTTACGCAGCCAACCTGCAGGAATTTTTCTTTTATGCCTTACCGCATGTATTGGCATCCATTCTATTGTCAAATTTTTTATTTGGAAAAACACGATGGCCATTTATCTCGGAACTTTACGAAACAATGCAATCGATATTTTCATTGGTCGCGATTGCCAAGGTATTTCGAAATCCACACGCGCCGCAGTTTAACGTAACCCCAAAAGGCGAACACCTGGAAAAAGATTTTATTTCTTCTTTGGCCATTCCTTTTTATATATTAATTACCATTACTTTGGTCTGTATATCGGCAGCAACCTTTCGCTATATTAATTACCCATTGCAACAGGATGTGGCAATCATCACCGGTGCCTGGGCGACTTTCAATCTTATTCTGTTGTTTGGTGCGCTAGGTGCCTTGTTTGAGCGGCGTCAACGTCGACAAAATCCGCGTATCCACATACCCATGAATTTACATGCTCATTTAATACTGGATAATATTAAGATACCTTGTGAAGTCGTTGACGTTTCAGCCACGGGTGTCGGTGTCTATGCTCCGGCTTCAGAGGCATTAAGTCTCTCATCTAATACCGAGATTGAATTGATGCTGAACAATAAAGCACTATCCCGTACAAGTCGACTCCATACACGAATCCAGCGTGTGATAACCGATATCCCAAAAGTTAAAAACAAACGTATGTTGATTGGCCTGGAGTTTAATCCACACAATTTGACTGAACGGCGGGAAATCGTTGCTCTGGTATTCGGGAACAGCACTCTCTTGAAAGAGAGTTTGAAGCGTCGTCAACATTCAATTGGCGCTTTTCGTGCATTAGGTTTTCTGTTGAAAATTGGAATAAGACATAGTTTTGGACACCTCAAATTTTTAATAAACCCTTTGAGTCAATTCGTGGCATCATTATGGAAACCTAAAAATACTAAGAGTAATACCCCAGAAACAGTTAATATTCTAAACAATTTACATACAGATAAAATACTTAAAAATCAGGTAGTCAAGACCACAGATATTATCAGGGAGTCAGCATGATGAGTCGAAAACTCATTATTCTATTTATAAGTTTAATATGTGTACCTCAAATTTCAGTATCAGCTAATAACACAGAAAAAAATGAGGGTAATTATAGGGTTCACTTAAAGGAGCTGATGGCCACAGATACATCGGTCATCTTACGCAGTGCTCAAAGTGAATTTAGTTTCGGTGTGCCCCTCTCTGCCAGAATGCTGGTAGAGGAAGCAACACTGGAGTTACAATATACAAATTCTATTTCCCTGGTACCTCGGTCACAGTTAACGGTTTCTCTTAATGATGTAGTTATAGCTCAAGTCTCATTACGAGCTCGCAGCCCTGAAGGACGTATTCGCGTCCGCTTACCATCAACGTTACTGAATAGCGGATATAACAAATTGACCTTAGGGGTTGCACAACATTATACCGATTCATGCGAAGACCCCTCATCACCCGAATTATGGACTCAAATAAACACCGAAAAATCAATCATTACTTTCAAGGCGAAAACAAAACCTTTAGATTTTCGATTAAACAGTCTGCCTGATCTAATTGATCGAAAATTATGGGCTGACTACCAATTGACAATATTAACGGTGTCTGATGATCCCAGCGATGAAACTCTGGCCACAGGCTCATTAGTCGCCCAGGGCGCAGCATTATTATTAGACTATGTACCACTCGTTGTTTCTCATCAAGTAGTCAGCCGAAGCAATCGTAACGCTAGTTCTAAGCTAAATTTTCCAGGCTTAGACTGGAAGCCTTTAACTGGTCAAGACAGTGTTTTAATCGGAACACGTGAACAGCTAAAAGGACTGGTTGCTCCAGGAGTGCTGGAACAAATAAAAGGTTCATATATTGGAATCTTTCCTCAGGAGAAAGATCCATCCCGTTTTATATTGCTAATATCTGGAATAACAGAAGCCGATATGCAGCTTGCTGCTGAGGTGATGTCTATTCGCGGCCATAAATTGCCTGCTCAAAAATATGTTTTAATCAAAGATGCGATAATTCAAGACCGTCCTGGTTATCAGCGACCTCATGCTATTACTCCAGAGAAAATATATCATTTTACTAAGTTTAATTATAAGACTAAAACACTAAAAGGCATGTATCCAGCACCAGTACAAATTCGTTTCTGGGTTGCACCGGATCTATTTGCAGCCAGCGATGAGACATTAGCTATGCATTTACATCTGGCTTATGGTGCAGGCATTGATCCTCAATCAACCTTAAATGTGTTCTTAAATGGACGATTTGAGCATGCCGTACATATGACCGAACCTCATGGTGTTGTTTATTATGATTATGTAATTAAGTTTCTTATCTCCAGTCTGCAACCCGGTTGGAATGAAATAGACTTCCGGCCCAGTATGTTGCCTACAAACAGAGGCGGAGAGTGTCAACCATTATTTACCGATAATTTGCTGGTTACATTGTTTGACGATTCGTACTTCAAAATGGATAGTGTTGCTAGTTTTGCAAAATTGCCTGACTTAGAATTAATTAGCAGAACAGGTTTTCCTTATACGATGAATCATAATAATTCTGACGTTTCAATACAGATTACTGAAACCGATAGTGCAACGATCTCTTCTGCCTGGATATTAATGGCTAAATTAGCTCAGACTGCTAACCGTCCCTTATTAAATGCTGAAATTGGTAGAGAAATAAACGATAAGCACGACCATCTAATTATTATCGGACGTGAAAAAAGCTTATCTCTAATTCACAAAAATATTGTTCCAGAGGGACTCTCCGACCCTCTTTCAACTATTGTATCGCAAGGTACAGCAGAAACAAAAAGTACATTTGCTGCACTAACCAACTGGTTTACAAATCAATCACAACAAGAAGAACAGTCGCAAGATATTGTCCAATATAGTAGTGGTCTGGATAATGGGTTAATTTTATTTCAGTTCGAATCACCTTATAAACAGGGACGAAGTGTGCTTATCGTATCGGCCATTGAGTCCAGAGATCTAGCAACAGGCTTAGCGACCTTAATCGAACATAGTACCTGGGGAAAACTGACGGGCGGCATGTTGCTCTGGCATCCGGACAGTCAGGATCTACAACACTTTGAATCAGCCCCGGCATTTTATATCGGTAATGCCGGTTTACGGTCGCGTTTAGGGTATTATTTTTCAGACAGTCCATTAAAGGCTATAATCACCATTTTGGTTGGAATTCTTTTTTTCGTTATCGTCTCGAGATGGTTGCTAGTTCGTTTTCGCAAAAAGCATCACCCGAGCGTCGACGACAATGCATAAAGTTCAGGTACTAGCACTCCTAATCTTGTTTCTATCAAGTTGTGAACGGACAGATCCACCTCTAATACTACATGACGACTGGTTAGCTTATCAGAATCTATTCATCAGCAAAGATGGACGGGTTGTTGATACTGGAAATAAGGGTATCAGCCACTCTGAGGGACAGGGTTATGCAATGTTATTGGCTGTTGCGGCTAGAGATCGTATAACCTTTGATCGTATCTGGATTTGGACACGAAATAATTTACAAGTGAGAGATGATCATCTATTTGCCTGGAAATGGGATCCTGATACTAAAAATCACGTCCTTGACAAAAATAATGCGAGTGACGGAGATTTGTTAATCGCCTGGGCCTTATATCGAGCGGCATCACTCTGGGATAGTGGCGTATATAAAAAAAATAGTATCTCAATTGTTCATGATATACGTCGAAAGTTGATTAAAACAACCAAACTTGGGCCTGTATTATTACCAGGCGAAAAAGGATTTGTACATGGCAATAATATCACCTTAAACCTCTCCTATTGGGTCTACCCGGCTTTGCGTGAAATATCTCACTTTGATCCCGATCCAATTTGGGAAAAGATAATTAAAAGCGGAAAAATATTATCTGACATGAGTCAATTTGGTCAATTTAAACTACCACCGGACTGGATAGTATTACGTAACGAAAATGTATCATTATCAAAGTTGTTATCAGCTCGTTTTGGCTTTGATGCGTTGCGGATCCCACTGTATTTCTGCTGGGATAAACAATATGATGTTGATGTACTAGAAAATATAGATTCTTATTGGACAAGGCCAAATACATCGGCCTGGATTGACTTAAATAATGGCGATTCTGCTTCTTATGTCCTGACATCTGGCCAGCGTCGGATCGCTCATATGTTACAACGTTGTTTACATAATAATTCACCTTCATTAATACACCATGAAATACTAGAAAGTAATACACAAAATAGTACTGACTACTATTCTGTAACTTTATCTTTACTGGCACGTATAGCAGAAATTGAGAGTCAACTTTAATATGGATAATGGAGCTTATTGGACAATATTATTAATATTACCATTGCTCGTTTCTTTAGCAGTAGCTTATGCAGATGAACAGGATGAGCAGAAAGCCATTATCGATCAAAATATATCTACACAACAAAACTTAATACAAAATCCTGATATCCCAGTCCCTGGCTCAATCGAGCAATTACACTCTGGAAACTTAACGGAGCAACAAAAACGTGAGCAAAAACTATGGGGTTACTTAAAAAACGATCAGTTGGAAAAGTTTCAAACCGTACTCGAATCTATTCGATCCGAACATCCTGAATGGCAACCTTCATTAGCATTGTTACGTGAATTTGAAAATACAAAACAACGAAAATTAATTGCCACTGCGATAAAATCTAAATCACATGGCGAATTAATTACCCTCTATCACCGCTATCCTGGTCGGTTTCGATGTGTTGAGGTACACCATTTATGGGCTTTGGCAGAGAGCTATTTTATTAGAAATGAGTTACAAAATGGGACGAATATTTATCGCCGTATTATTACGTCCTGTGCTTCAGCCAAAAAGCGTTTGGTTACCCTATATAAAGCCGAACAGAATATTCCGCTAGCATATGTCATACAGTTACTCGGACTGGAGGATCGCCGACCAGTACGTACTAAGTCAATCGAAAAGGAATTCCAGGATTATCGATATCGTATTTATCTTCTTGCTGCAAACCAGGCTGATCAGAAACCAACTCAGACACTGTCTTACCTTAAACGGATTGAAGCAGACATAATCTCGCGTCGAGATACGGATGCAGCCCGATTATTTGCCAACACGCAGGATGTTTTGGCCGATAAAAAAAGTGCACTGACCTGGTTAGAATACGCCGCAGATTGGTCAGGAGACATGGATAATAACATTACACTGGTTCGCCGTTATCTTAAAGCAGGTGACAAACCGAATGCAGAATTACTGATTAAAAATATTGAGAAGTCAGGTGGCAATAGCAATCCCATAAAAGTTGAGATCGCATTAGATTCGGCAAGACACGCCTATGCAAAAAAAGATTATCAGCAAACACTCTCAATATTGAATACCATTAAAAAAATTGACGCCCAAAATCCAGAGTCCAGACATTTATCTGCCTGGACTCAGTATCATCTACAAAGATACGACATAGCCGCAAGAGAGTTCGAAAACATATACCGTCAGGCTCCTGCTATGGATGTCGCTCGAGGATTGGTCTTCAGTTTATTCCATGCGGAAAAGCTACCGCATTTACTTTTAATTGAAAAAGAACTGTCAGGTCCACTAAGTAATTTATTGCCGGATGATAAAGTGATAGCACGAATAGAAACAGGCAAGACTCCACAGGAGTTACAGTTAACGATTAACGAATCAGCGACAATCTATGCATTACCTTCTAATTTACCTGAGTCTCAGATTGCTATGGCGTTTGCCGGACGTAGTAAATCAGGCGAATCAGGCACGAGCCAAATGCGTCTTAATAAAATTCCGATTGTTTATTTCCACTCACCGGCAGGTGAGTCAACAGAATGGAGTTTACAGCTCGACCGAGTGACGATAGATGCAGGCTCCCCAGCACAAGGAACCCTAATCGGTAGTGATGCAACAGGAAGTCCAGGTCAAATTAATGCGCCAACCAGCGAACTCAATAATTCTATCGAAAGTGTTTTACGCTTACGTCATACCACAAATAAAACCCTTTTTGCCGCCTTTGGTTTCAGTGCGACTAATGGTGAGGTGGATGGAAATTTACAAGGTGCATTCGGAATAGAAGACTTCCAGGAAAATTCCGGTTGGCAGCTTGCGCTAACTAAAACTCCAGTACGCGAATCACTTCTTTCATATACCGGGTTACTCGATCCTTTTTCACAAACACGTTGGGGTGGAGTCTCCAGGACCGCACTTGAAACGATGGGATACCATTCAATCGACTCGAATTGGCAATGGTCCGGGTCCTTAATATTCGCACAACTTGCTGGCGAAGGCGTCAAGGACAACAGTCATTTTGGTCTCTATGCAAAAGCGAATCGAAATCTGACTGTAATTAATGGCCAGGAATTTAATATCGGACCCTATGTTTTATACCAGTCCTATCAGGACAATCTTAGCAAGTTTACACTAGGCCATGGTGGTTACTTTAGTCCGCAACAGCTTGCCCAACTAGGTATAAGCGGACATTATTTGAGTAAAGAACGTAAGCGGTTCCTATGGCAAACTGATTTCGCTTTTGGTTATCAACATCATAAAGAAGATTCAGTTCCCTATTTCCCCCTTGCTCCTGATGGTCAAACCTATGCAGGTAACAGTGATAATGGTGTTGCGGCCCAGCTGGATATTGCCGGAGTAAAACAAATCGGTGCAACATCCTGGCAACTGGCCGCGGTAATTCGAGCTCGCGTTAGTCCACAATATAATGATTTAGCCGGGATGGTTTTAATCAGATACCTTTTCTCAGAACGGTATTTCACGCTAAGACGTGATCTTCCTAATGATATTTTTAACAGCCTATATTAAATTTAAAACACGCCACAAGTGCATAAGTGTGTTTATGAGACACCTTGGGAAGAATTTCTAAACTAATCGAGAAAGAGCAAAATGGTCAAGATTGGCCAACCACGACTGTCGACTGCTTGATCCTAATCAATTGATTTAGACCAACTCATACCTATAGTTGTTGCAGGGAGACACGTATTTATCTTTACCTGAAATTGATTGGTAATTGATAGGCAATTACTATCATTTTAATCTAAATAAACGATTTTACGAATGACTTGTTTCCTCCTAAAGTGTACTCATACCCATTAAGTATTGGGCTTTAGTACGCCAACCAGGCTATATCAGCAAGGAGAACGACATGAGCGACAAATCCAAGTTAACGATGACCAATGGGGCACCCGTGGCTGACAACCAGAATGTATTGACCGCAGGACCACGCGGCCCGATGTTGTTACAGGACCTATGGTTCCTGGAGAAGCTGGCCCACTTTGACCGTGAAGTCATCCCCGAACGACGCATGCATGCCAAAGGCTCTGGCGCCTATGGCACCTTTACTGTGACCAATGACATAAGCCAATACACCAAGGCCAGAATATTTTCAGAAGTAGGTAAGACAACCGATTTATTTTTACGTTTCTCGACCGTCGCCGGTGAGCGTGGCGCAGCAGATGCCGAACGCGATATCCGCGGATTTGCAGTGAAGTTCTACACCGAAGAAGGTAACTGGGACATCGTCGGTAATAACACACCCGTTTTCTTTCTGCGTGACCCGCTAAAGTTCCCTGACCTGAATCATGCGGTCAAGCGTGACCCACGTACCAATATGCGCAGTGCACAGAGCAACTGGGACTTCTGGACTCTGCTGCCTGAGGCTCTGCATCAAATTACCATTCTCATGAGTGATCGCGGTAACCCCCGCACTTATCGTCACATGCATGGTTTTGGTAGTCATACCTTTAGCTTCATCAACGCCGACAACGAACGCTTCTGGGTCAAGTTCCATTTTAAGAGCCAGCAGCCGATTGAGAATCTAACCGATCAAGAGGCTGAGGAGTTAGTTGGTAAAGATCGTGAAAGTCATCAAAAAGATCTTTACGAGAGTATTGAAAACGGTGATTACCCGCGCTGGGATTTCAAGGTACAAGTTATGCCAGAAAAAGACGCAGCGACCTATCGCTTCCATCCATTCGATTTAACCAAGGTCTGGTCACATAAGGACTATCCGTTGATTGATGTAGGTGTACTGGAACTTAATCGTAACCCGGAAAATTACCATTCCGAGGTCGAGCAGTCGGCATTCAATCCAGCCAATATCGTACCCGGCATCAGCTTCTCACCGGACAAGATGTTGCAGGGACGCCTGTTCTCCTATGGTGATGCACAACGTTATCGACTCGGTGTCAATCATGCGCAGATCCCGGTGAATGCACCACGTTGCCCTGTACACAGTTTCCATCGTGACGGTCTAATGCGTGTAGATGGCAACTTTGGTGGTACCAAAGGCTATGAACCCAATAGCCTGGGTGAATGGCAGGAGCAACCCGAAAGCAAGGTGCCACCACTGGCAATTGATGACGCTGCCGATCACTGGAATGCACGTGAAGACGATGACGACTATTATACTCAGCCAGGCGAACTATTCAGATTAATGTCCCCTGCACAACAGCAGTTGTTATTTGAAAACACAGCGCGTTCGGTTGGTGGTGCCTCTGTTGAAGTGCAGAAGCGTCATATTAGTAATTGCATGAAAGCCGACCCGGCATATGGCGAAGGCGTCGCGAAGGCATTAGGTATATCGCTCTCTGAGCTAGAAGTCGCTTTATAGTAGTTTGATAGTTATCTTTGTACTCCAGCCCTAATTAATTGATGGGCTGGAGTGAAGAGATTATTTAAACTCAACCTCATGGTTTCTATTTAATTTATCAGAGTGAATGAACTGTAGACCGTATATAAATAATTTACTTTCACACCATATAATCATTATTTTTTTTGATTTAAAACTTTCATTTCCTCCCAGCATCTGCTTTATGTAAACCCATCACATTCTCACTAGCCTACTGTTGAATGACTTTTTAATTTTTCTTGTTTAAGTAGCTTTTCAAAGTCTACTGGCGCGGCAGGTTTTGCATACAAGTAACCCTGAGCATAATCACAACCAGCATCGACCAAAATCCTTTCCTGCCCTTCTGTCTCTATACCTTCGGCAACCACTTTTAATCCTAATTCGTGGGCCATCACAATGATCGCCTTAGCTAAGGCAACATCATTCTTGTCAGTTTCGAGGTTGTGAACGAACGAACGATCTATTTTAAGATAATCAATATCGAATTTTTTCAGATATGAAAGTGATGAATAACCAGTACCAAAATCATCTATCGCTACCTGAATACCGGCATCTCGTAATGATAATAGTTTATTCGTAACTCTAGACTCCGCATTCAACAAAAGACCTTCAGTAATTTCGATAACAATATTTTTTTCTGACAGCTCCATTTCTTGCAAATATTCCAACCACCCGTTCACAAAGACTTGATCATCAACTTTAAACTGAATTGGTGACATATTGACACTAATCTGATAATCACTTTGAAACTGATTGTTCCAAATTTTTGCCAACCGGGTAGATTCTTTAAAAACCCAATCGCCGATACTATTAATAAGACCTGTTTCTTCTGCTAAGGGTATAAACTCCAATGGTGCAACCATACCTTGTTGGGGATGTTGCCACCTTAACAAGGCCTCAGCCTTACATATTTCTCCTGTTGCCAGATCTATCATAGGCTGAAAATAGACTTTAAATTGATCACCGAGCAAAGCACCGCGCAAATTATTGGTTAACCGTAATCGGGTCTGTGCCGCATCCTGTAATGACTGGGTAAAATATGCAAAACAATTACGCCCTTTTTTCTTGGCGGCATACATAGCCTGATCAGCATTTTTCAACAAACTGTTTAAGTTTGTCGCATCTTCCGGGTATAAAGTGATGCCAGTGCTGCCTGAGACATAAACAACTTCATTACCAATATGATAGGGCTTGGCCAGTTGCGTAGAAATTTTCTGGGCAATGCTGTCTGCATGGGTCGTATCAGAAAGTTCAGTAAGAACGACTGCAAATTCATCTCCTCCTAATCGCGCTACTATATCAGTTTCACGTACACATTCATGGATTCGGCTTGCGCATTCCTGCAACAAAGAATCACCGACATCATGTCCGAGCGTATCATTCACCTCTTTAAAGAGATCCAGATCTATTAATAACAGGGCAAGTGACAGGTTATCTCGTCTTGATTTCTTCAATTCCTGATCCAGGCTATTTCGAAACATATTGCGATTAGGTAAACCTGTCAGGGTATCAAAATTGGCCTGTTTCCAAATCAATTCTTCCGTTTTTTTCTTCTCGGTAATATCTGAGAAGATCGCAGCATGGCGGTGAATAGAACCATCAAAAGATCTAATTGTATTAATAGTTAACCATTTAGGATATGTCTCACCATTTTTTCGTTTATCCCATATTTCACCTTGCCACTTTCCCGTTTTGATCAGCTCCTGCCACATCGACTCATAAAAAGCATTATCATGGCGACCAGACCGAAGCAGTCTTGGATTTTTACCCTTCACCTCCTCAAATTTATAGCCGGTTATACTCGAGAATGCCGGATTAACAGCAATGATCTGATTATTAGCATCTGTAACCATCATGCCTTCACTGCTATTCTGGAAAACCAATGAAGCCAGTTTTAATTCTTCTTCTTGCTGCTCCAGTTTCAGTAATTTTTCACTCAGCTTTCTATTGAGCGCCTCTGCATGCATATGTTCAAGCGTCGCATCAGCAACAGTTTCGTCATGCTGAGATTGTTTCCCGTCTTTAAACTCAGACCATACTTCATCAATAATTTCTAATAAGTGTGTTGGGTTTTGAGGTTTAATAACATACCTTGAGGCACCAAGAGACAGCGCAAGTTGTTCATCACGAGAATCAGTATAGGTCGCGGTATAGAAGATTAAAGGCAGCGATTGAAGATTGGGATCGCTTTTGATCTGTCGGCATAGTCCAAAACCATCCATCTCGGGCATAAGAATGTCAGAAATAATGAGATCAGGCCTGGCCTGCTTGATTTTTTCTAATGCATCAACTCCATTGATGGCTGAGTCTACGTCATGGCCATTGGCTCTGAGAATATCTACAAGAATAATTCTTGAGTCCTCAGTATCTTCTACAACAAGTACCCTCATAATTTTTCCCCAATTGCTTGTTGAATTTGTTGCATAACCATCGTTGGATCAATTGGCTTTTCAACATAACCATCGCACCCTGCATTTAAAAGTCGGTCTCTATCACCTGCCATTGCATATGATGTCATGGCTATCACCGGTATTTTTTCAGTCTCAAAATTACTGCGAATCTTATCTAATACCATATAGCCATCAATATCTGGAAGCTGAATATCCAGAATAATAAAATCAGGTTGCTTAGTTTTTGCCATCTCAACACCCTGCATGCCGGTCGTTGCCTTTTTTACCTTGTATCCATTTAATTCCAGAATATCGCAAATTAGCGTCATATTATCCGGGTTGTCTTCAATGACTAGCGCTATCTCCATATTAACTTCCTTAATTATAAGTGTGTTTGCTGATGCTTCTGTAAATTCTTGTGAATCTTAATCCAAAAAGTACTGCCTTTACCGAGCTCGCTCTGTGCGCCAAGCTCACCATTCAAGAGTTCTGTTGCGATTTTTTTAGTAAGATAGAGCCCTAAACCTGTACCTCCGGCCTTCACTCGCAAATGAGAGTCGATTCGCTCAAATGCATCAAACAACCGCAGTATGTCTTCCTGGCTGATCCCGATGCCTGTATCCTGAACAGAAAGCATAAGCTGGTCACCTAACTCTTCTGCAAACACCGTTATCTTTCCTTGCTCCGAATATTTAATCGCATTACTAATAAAGTTAAGGAGGCACTGAAGTAATCGCCTTCTATCTGTGTGAAGTTTCAACCCTTTCGGAATATTAATTTCCAACAGCAAACCTTTACTTTCTGCCTGTTGCCGCATGTTCATAATTGCTTCAGCCACTATTTCATATAGCTCAAAGTCTGACATTTCAATGTCAATATATCCCGACTCTATTTTAGAAATATCAATAATATCTGTAATAAGTGACAATAAGTGCTGACCGGAAAGATTGATGCGAGTTATATAATCCTGATATTTCTCACCAAGTTCACCATAGGTACCTTGCATCATCATATTCGAAAAACCAATGATGGAATTAAGCGGAGTTCTTAATTCATGTGAAACCGAAGCAATAAACATTGATTTCAGCTTGTCTAACTCTTTCAGTTTTTCATTTGCAAATCTCAATTCAGCCGTTCTTTCTTGAACCTTAACTTCCAACATGTCATGTGCATGCTGTAATGCTTCCTCACTTCTTTTTCGTTCAGTAATATCACGCAAGCTAACAACTCTTGACACATGGTCATCCATATTGATATTTGTTGCATGAATCTCAACAGGCATAATCATGCCCGTTTTAGTCATTATATTTGCCTCATAAGGCTCGGTGACCCCTTCACCCATTTTGGCTATAACATGTTGCCTGGAATCCTCTGTAACAAATTCGATGAGATTTTTACCGATAATCTCATCTGAATTATAACCAGTCATTTTCATCGTGGCAGGGTTAGCGTCCAGGATTTGGCCATTGTTATGAAAAAAAACCATCTCAAACGTCGCATGGAAAAACTGAGTAAGACGTTGTTCAGCTCGTTGACGATCATTATTTTCTTTTTCTAATTGTTGATTTTTAAGATCTAATTCAGCCGTTCTGGCGCGTACCTGAATACGCAAAATCGTGCTTACTACGATAAAAACGACGACTAATCCGGCAGCCGTCAGTGCTATCCATATCCAGTAGCGTGGGAATTCTTCGACTTCAATTTCTATCCACTTTTGGCTTATACCGAGATGCTCTTCAGGTGATATTGAATCCATCGCTTTATCAATAATTCCGACCAGTTCAGGCCAGTCCTTACGAATCCCAAAGGCATGGCCTGAACTATCGATATCTGTAGGTCCTGCTATTTTCAGGTTGGTAAGATTAAATTTTCGCAGCACATAAGTTGCAGTCGCAATATCGCCTATAAAGGCATCAGCACGCCCGGTTGATACTGCGGATAATCCTGCATACGTACTATCAAAGGGAGTCAATTCCAATTCAGGATGATTTTGTCTTAATAATTCATGGACAAAATAATCTTTTACTACTGCGATTTTGTTTTGCGATAAACTGCCTAGTCCGGAAATAATATGAAAGTCACTTCTTGTGTATATCACAACAGGATATTTGAAATAGGGATTGCTAAAATTAAGATATTCTTTTCTTTCAGTTGTTGGAGTGATGGCAGCAAAAATATCAATTTCACCTTTTTTAGCTAAGTTCAATGCCTGACTCCAGGTTAGGTCCGGCACGACACGCATCGTTATACCAATTTTTTCACTTAACTTTCTAACATAATCAGCAGAAATGCCTGAATAATTTCCTTGCTTATCAACAAATTCTACAGGCGCAAAATCCGGGTCGATAGCAAGGCGAACTTCCTTGTGCTGAGATAACCAGTGTTTCTCGTTGTCAGTTAACCATAGTTGTCTTGGCTGTTTTTTTGAAACATCGATTGGCACCCATCTTTTCAAGATACTGATTTTCTCAGCCTCTGGCATAGCCTTTATTGATTTATCCAATATTGCAGCCAGTTCTGGCCAGTCTTTTCGAACACCAATACGCTGGCCATTAATGCTCATTTCATATGGTGCCGCTACCTTTAGGTTAATAATGCCATGTTTACTGGCTAGAAAAGTACTGACACCAAGAACTCCGACATAGGCATCGGCTTCGCCTGTAGCGACAGCTCGCAGTCCATCCAGGCTGGTTTCGACTTGAACCTGCTGAATTGACGGATGCTCTAGTAACACTTTTTTACTCGAAGAATAACCTTTGACTAATGCTACTCTCTTCCCTGCCAGGTCATCAGCTATGTTGATAGCAACATCATCGTTCCTGGTCATAATAATCAACGGTGTAGGAATATAAATCTCAGTAAAATTAAGAAATTTGTCCCGCTCTTTTGTCCAAACTGCAGTTGCAACCGTATCCAATGTATAATCTTTTGCAGCTTGCAGTATCTGTGGCCAGGTCAAGTCAGGGATAATTTCAAATCGCACTCCTAACATGTCGCCAATCCGTTTAATCAAATCCGGTGCCACCCCCTGGTACTTCCCGTCAGAAGCAACAAAACTATAGGGTGCGTAATCCGCATCTATACCGATGCGAATAACAGGATGATCTTTCAACCACAGACTTTCCTCAGTACTTAAAGGAATTTTTGGCGCGGCCTGTAGATTTCCAGGCTGCAAGAAAACACTAAGAGTTAGTATTAGAAAAATCAGAAATACCAGTAAGCGGGTAACCGTTGAATTTAATTGATAACTTAATCGGTCGTCACCGGATAATCTGATTACGGCTGTAAATAGACTTTTTTCTGTGCCAGTTATTATTATTGTAAATTTTCCAGCAAGATCCATAATTAATAAGATAACCTTTTTCTCAATCCCAAGCGTAGTTAGCCCAAAATGCGCTATGACAACGAACGCTCAAATAAACCACATATATAATATGTAAATAGTTCGACTGCTGCCCTACCATCCCAATCCTTAAAATCTGGTTTAATAATAGCAATTCAAACGTGACTTAGGACTGATTTCAATAAAATACCTTCACCTTGTATGACTTAATCAGTACTACATTTCAGCATGTTGCATTTATGGGACACGATTAAGACATTTACAAAATATTTAATGGTGATTGGGGAGTCTCGATAATGCTTGATAGTTTTGAATATGCCTATTCATTAGATAAACTAAGTGAATTGCCTGTATTTAATATAATACACTTCGCTCCTGTTTTTTCCACCTCTCGCTTGAACAATATATCATCTGCAGGATTATACGTTTTCGTGAAAAAACCGGACAATTATAATGACAGGGTATGACTAATTTAAGTCGCATCATAGTGATGACTTGCACGGCTCCTTCTACATCCATGGTGTTATGAGCGGTCTTGCCACCTATTGGAATCATCAACACATCTCGAGCCGATATAATTCGAACCGATATAATTCGAACCGATACAATTCGAACTTAGATTAGTTCACTCGCGAAATCGATATCTTTGATTACCCCTCCATCTATGACTGAAACTAATTCTAAATTATCCTGATGCTTGTTAATAATATGTCGAGCGCCAATATCGTCACTTAATCCGATCAATTCACTCAAATAGCGATGGCTAAACCCGACTGGATGTCCTCGTTGCTGTTCGAATTCCGGGGCAACAATATCAGCCCCATCGTTCATTTTAGCAACCAGCAACGAAATCGTTTCAGGTTTAATATACGGCATATCGGCCAGGGCAATTAACCATCCCGAGTTAAATCCAGGGACATTTTCGCTGGCCCGAACTCCACATGCGATGCTGCTGCCCATTCCAGTCTCAAAATGTTCATTGACAACAACCGTCAAACCCAACTCTTCTAGTTGAGGTGTGAATTGAGTTAATCCAGGGTTAATGACAACAACTACTTTAGATATTACACTTACCAGCGTTTGTGCTGACGCAAATAACATCGGTATATCATCGAAGACAGGATGTAGCAGTTTATTGGTACCAAAACGACTACTCTGCCCAGCTGCAAGTAATATTCCGACCGGTCGATTACTCATACAATACTGATTGTCTGTTTTTCGGATTGATCCAGTATATTACGGTGTAAAGTGATTTCTGCAAGAATAGACACGGCGATTTCTGGGGGAGTATGACTCCCAATGGATAAACCCACCGGGGCATGTAAACGTTGCAACTGATCGGTTGATAGACCTAACTCTGTTAATCTCTGACGGCGTAAGTCACAATTACGCTGTGAGCCAATCGCACCAACATAGAAAGCAGGCGACTCTAATGCCTCAAGTAAGGCCATATCATCTAATTTAGGATCATGTGTCAATGCAAGCACAATACTACGCGGTTGTCGGGAATATTTCTGTACCGCGTCATCCGGCATAATTGTCGTTAGTTCAGTCCCTTCGACCTGCCAGGCTTGCGCATATTCCTCGCGAGGGTCGCATACGATCACCTGATAACCAAGCATTAATGCCATTTGCGAAACATACTGTGAAAGATGACCGGCACCGATCAATAACATATACCATTGCGGCCCAAAGATTTTACGTACATATATATTAGTGTAAGCAAAATCATGTTCAGTTCTGGCTTTTTCCAGTAAGACTTGACCTGATTGCAGATCCACGTGACGTGCAGTTAATTTTTTCTGCTGCATAGCATCCAGTAATTGCTCAAGTTGCCCAAGATTATCTAACTGTTCAACAAGCAGCTCGAGACGGCCTCCACACGGTAATCCAAAACGTGTCGCTTCATCACGATTAACACCATAATTAAGACGCGTAGGATAATTGTCACTGAGTTGATGATTAACATAACGTTGCAACAGATCTTCTTCAACGCAGCCGCCCGATACTGAACCGCACACCACACCATCACGATGCATGATCATGAGCGATCCCGGTGGACGCGGGGATGATCCCCAGGTCTTTAAGACAGTGACCAATGTAACTTCAAGTCCCTGCTGTAACCATTGGCGAGCGGTCTGCAATATTTCCAGATCAGTTCCGTAAAGTGGCATCGATTAACTCGCTAACAGGTTAGTTCCTTGTAATGGGAAATGACGTATTCGTTTACCCGTTGCCGCAAAAATGGCATTCAACACGGCTGGAGCGGCCACAGCAATGGTGGGTTCCCCTACACCACCCCAGAAGCCACCCGACGGCATAACAATAACTTCAACTTTTGGCATCTCATTGATTCGCATTGAACCATAATCATGAAAATTACTTTGCTCAACCGCACCATCTTTAATCGTACATTCGCCATAAAGTAATGCGGATAAACCATAAACAAATGAACCTTCCACCTGTGCTTCAATCTGTTGAGGATTTACAGCATAGCCGGGATCCGTCGCCGCAACAATGCGATGAATTTTTAATTTTCCTTTTTCATTGACTGACACTTCTGCACAGGCTGCAATATGACTGGCAAAGGCTTTGCATACAGACAGCCCTCGATACACACCTTTTTCTGCTGGCTTACCCCAACCGGCTTGTTCTGCCACGGCATTTAGAACCGCTAAACCTTCAGGATGCTTTACCATTAACTTTTGTCGAAACGTCAAGGGATCTTTTCCGGCAGCATGTGCCAGTTCGTCGATAAAAGATTCCATATAAATAGCATTCTGGTTTATGTTCACCCCACGCCAGAAGCCGGGAGGTACCGGTGGATTACGCATGGCATGATCAACCAGCAAATTCGGTACCGTGTAGCTGATACTATGATCACCTTTCGGTAACATACCCTGAAAGGTGAACATGTCAGCACCATTGGTCATCCAGCCGGGATTCACCGCAGCGAGAATGGATTGGCCGGAAATTCGCACATGCAAACCGGTTAAGTTACCTTTATCGTCCAGGCCTCCCCGCATTTTACATTTAGTGATGGGGTGATAATGACCATGAGCCATATCTTCTTCTCGAGTCCAAAGTAGTTTAACCGGTATGCCTGGTAACTGTTTGGCAATGGCGACCACCTGCTTCACATAGTCCTGAAACGCACCACGACGACCAAAACCACCCCCCAGATGAATCTTGTAGACATCACACTGGCTAACCGGTAAACCCGCAGCATCGGCAGCCGCGTGTAATGAAGCCGTGCCGTTTTGCGTCGGGCACCAGACTTCGCATTTGTCTTTGGTCCAAAGTGCCGTCGCGTTCATCGGTTCCATCGTGGCATGATTTTGAAATGGATAACGATAAGTCGCTTCCACAACTTTCGCAGCACCTTCAAGTGCTTTGCTAACATCACCAATCTGATTACCCACAAATACATTTTCTTTCGAAGTCAAACCTTCATCCAACATTTTGTCGATGGAGGCACTATTCACATTCGTATTGGGTCCCTTGCTCCAGGTAATGGGTAACGCATCCAATGCCTTCTTTGCCTGCCACCAGGTATCAGCCACAACGGCAACGGCATCATCATGAACCGCCACTACCTTGCGTACACCCGGCATGTTGCTTACTTTGGTTTCATCAAACGTTTTGAGCTTGCCTCCAAAAACCGGGCATGCCTTGATGCTGGCATTTAACATGTCAGGTAAAGTCAGATCGGCCGCAAAGATCTGTTTGCCATTGAGTTTGTCATCCGTATCCAGACGGTGGACCGGTTTGCCAATAAGTTGCCAGTCTTTAGGATCTTTGAGTTCTATCTGCTCAGGTGGAAACAACTCAGCCGCTGCTGCCGCAACATTACCATAAGTTATCGTACGGCCACTTGGAACATGAGTAATCACACTGTTGGCCACCTTACATTCAGCCATCTCGACACCCCATTGTTCTGCCGCCGCTTCAAGCAACATGTGGCGGGCGACTGCACCACCCTTGCGGACATACTGATGACTACCACGAATACCAAAACTGCCACCGGTAGCGAAATCACGCCATACATTATCTCGCGCTATATTTTGACCGGGAGTAGGATATTCCGTGGTGACCTTTGACCAATCACACTCGAGTTCTTCCGCTACCATTTGTGCCAGCCCAGTCAACGTACCCTGCCCCATTTCCGAGCGCGCAATACGAATAATCACGGTGTCATCTGGTTGAATCACCACCCATGCATTGACTTCCGGGACTTGCGCAAGTTTTTCTGTTGCCGCAGCCATTAGACTTGTGGGTGCTTCATTGGAAATATTTTCACGACAACCTGATAAATAAAAACCAAGGCTCATGCCTGCACCAGCTTTGCCCGTCGTAATAAGAAAGTCGCGGCGTGAAACGTTGATGATTTCTTTTTTCATCATGTCCTCCCGCGCTTGTTAATGTCGGCAGCCAGATGAATACCCTGTCTTACCCGGTTGAAAGTGCCACATCGACAGATGTTCGTAATATTGGCATCGATATCCTCATCACTGGGACGTGGAATTTTATTCAACAGCGCGGCGGCGCTCATGAGCATGCCTGACTGACAGTACCCACACTGTGGGACATCAAGTTTTTTCCATGCCTGTTGTAGAGGATGACGATTATCCTCAGACAGAGCTTCAATAGTCACTATCTGCTTGGATGAATCGAGTGAAGACACTGGAATAACACACGCACGTACGGCCTCACCATTTATATGTACCGTGCAGGAACCGCAGTTGCCTATACCACAACTGTACTTGGTGCCCGTCAACCCAAGTTGTTCGCGTAATACCCAGAGTAGCGGTATATCATTATCTATATCAAGGGTATGCACCGTACCGTTGACGTTCAGTTTTATCACATCCGCTCCTCCCTGTAATTTATGCTAACTAGGTTAACATGTTTAATCTGAATGTGTGCTACAGCTTATATTTTTACTAGCTCTTAGTTAGTAGTATCTAATGTGATGTATTTCACAATATTTACCTTTACTAAAACACTATTGTGGATCGGTTGGCAGATCAGAAACAAATGCATAAAATTAGTTTACTAATCCATTAATATACTCGAATGTGTAAAAATACAATATTATTACTAACCTAAGAAAATAACCTGTCGTGATAATCTATCTCAAACAATTAATCTACGTTTTTATTACTCTATTTATAATGGCTGGCTTGTCCGGTTGTGGAGGTGGTGATGAGAATACACCGACACCGGATAATGAAGAGAATACTAATAACACGCCTCCTCCTCAACCGCCAGAACCAGAACCTGCGCCAGAACCTACACCACCACCTGCAACTGGTTTCCCGCAGGCCTTTGATCTAAATATTACTTACCAAAATGAAGCCTTTGTCTCAAGCACGGCAGCAGCAGGGGGTGACGGCAGCCAATCTTTACCGTACAACAACATTCGCGATGCATTATTGAATGCAATGCCGGGAACACGCATTAATATAGCCGCTGGTAACTATGCCCCGATCGGAACCTTCACTAATTTGCACGGAACTGACCAGGCACCCATCGCACTGGTTGCAAATGGCGTCGTCACCATAGATGGTAATAATTCAGAAATGGCGCTACACCTGATAGACGCACGTTATCTGGTCATTGATGGACTCACCATTCAAAACACCTTCCCGCACGGCATCAATATTGATGACGGTGGCGATTATGTTACGCCCAGTGAATATATCGTGTTACGTAATATACATATCAGAAATGTCGGCAATGGAAGTAACAATGACTGTTTAAAACTTTCTGGCGTCGATAACTTTTATATAGAGTCTAGTGAATTCGAAAACTGTAATGCCGGTGAAGCCATCGATATGGTCGGTAGTCACGATGGCATCATCACTGGCAACTACTTTCACGATATGCCAGTTAATGCCATGAATACCAAAGGTGGTACTGCTAATATTCTCATCCACGGGAACCGTTTTGTTGATATTGGCCAGCGCGCTATTAATGCGGGTGGCTCAACAGGAACACCTTACTTTCGTCCACTGAATGCCACATATGAAGGTAGTCAAATTCAGATCATCGCCAATATTTTTATTCGACCTGGCTCAGCTCCGGTCGCGTTTGTCGGCTGTGATACCTGTGTGTTTGCGAATAATACCGTTATTGAACCGCAACAATATATTGCTCGTATTCTCGAGGAAAATACTTCTCGTACGGCGGGTATAAATGGTTACTATATCAATAATATTATCGTGTTCAATACCAGTCAGGTTTCCACTTTCGTTAATGTTGGTGCAGATACTAATCCTGCGACTTTCACTTTCGGATCAAATCTATGGTATGCCATGGATAACAATAATTTTTCCGGCCCCAGCTACGGCGGGGGTATTCCGCCGGAATCAAATCCTATCGTACAACAGAATCCAAATCTTGGTGTGGATTACCGTATACCAGCGAGTAGTCCTGCAGTCGGTCAGGGTCGAGACGTACCTCGAGGGCTTGTCGGCGATTATGATCGGGGTGCGTATAACACACCTCCCAGTATCGGTGCCTTTGAGGCCCCCTAAGATCGTTCATCAGAACCGGACCAGGTTAAACGAACTATAATAATAATAAAAGGTACCTGTCTATTTATAGGAATGGACAAAAATGAAGTGAAATAACTCTAGTATCAGCTAAGTATAATATTATATTGTATTTCTTATCTTTAAATAATCTAACCAGGCTTTGAAAGTTTAATCTGTTTAGCAATACGAACAAGCCTTGCGAGTTCACGTTCGAGTTCCTGCCGTCTATTTTCCAAATAACTTTTTAATTTACGCTTACGCACAAACAGGAAAAAGACACGAAGATTATCCCAGATACGTTGACGTTCCCGACGCAAGTACAACGCAGCTGCAGCAGATAGCGGTAAACTGATGATATACATTCCTAAGATCAATATATTTATCTGTAAGGCTAGCCACCAAATTTGCCCCGCCCAAAACAAGGGAAACAAAACCAAACCAAATACCATCTTGGCGGTATCATATTGATCGGTACCTTTGGAGATTAACCTGGCAAAGTTGCGAGTCAAGACAAAGGGAATGTAACTATTAATGATGCCCCAAATTCCTATAGGTAATATCACAAGTAATATAGTAAGGCTGTGTAATATAAATCTCGTTACCACTGATGGTGTATAGTGGATTGTTACGTGATATGCATTGATTCTCCATGTGTGACATAAACGCTCAAATTGATGTAGCCTATGTTTAAGCTCGATTACTTGTTCGGGTGCATGTTTTCGCAGCTGGAGATAGGCATGATTAATTTTCTGCAATGCCCGAAAGCGTAATGCCATACTACGATGTCGATACTTTCCATGACGCATGGCAAAAAATCGTTCTACACGTTTCAGAAAATCAAGATCTTCTGACTCTTCTACATTGATCGTGACAGACTCAATAGAATGTTGTATATCAGCTGTAAGTTGGCGTACTTCATTACCAGCTCCGTCATTTGCGGAAGCCAAATCAACAGGTTCACCTATTTTTATAAACAGGTTACTACGAAATTTACCTTTGTTAGAGAAAGTCAAACCAATGGGTAGCACAGTGAGTGGTATCCCCTGCTTATAACAACCCAGGATCATTCTTGCTGCGCCGGATTTGATAGGGCGTAAACATGGATCCGAGTGACTCTGCCCTTCCGGGAAAATGAGTATCACTTCACCTTGCCCTAACATGTCATAACATCGCTGGAAAGTGCCAACATTTTCCTTCGTACTGGCTTCATTATCCTGTCGCCGGTAGACTGGTACCGCTTGCATGGTCAACATAAAGGGTTTAAGTAACCAATTTTTAAACAAACCACTGCGCGCAATAGGATGCAACAGCCGTGGAATGACCGCTTGTATGATCACCGCATCTGCAAGGGCATTGGCATGGTTGGCGCACAGTAAGACCGATCCGTTCATGGGAAAATACTGCAGACCATCGATTTCAATATTGCGGTAAAAAACAGCGACGACGGCACGACAAAACCCTTGCCAGGAATCCTGGAGCAAATTAGTTACGCGCTTTATCATTTCCATTAATTCGCAAATATATCAAAGTTATTTTTCTTCATTTTATTTTAATAAATTTACTAATCTTGAGAATATGCCTGAGGCTGTTGTTACGAACTGTATCCACAGAATTTAAGAGTTATGTTGTCAAATGCTATACTTTTTCTTTCACGCAACGCATTAAGTCTTTCATATTAATGCCGATAATTATAGTGTAGCGTTTAAACAACAAAAACATTAATTTAATTAAATCAATAAGTTACTTTAATTATTTTGCAAAGGTGATCGTACAATGCATCGATTAAACTGGCTTTTATCCAGATTTTTAGTGCTGGGATATTCAACTACTATTGCCCTGACAACCGTTTCAACAAGTACCTTAGCCGAAACGACACTCCGAATTGGCGGTAGCGGAACTGATCTCGCAACAATCAGACAGTTGGCTGATATCTTTTCTGCCACACAAAATAACCTGGCGATTGAAATACCGCCAAGCCTGGGCAGCAGTGGTGGAGTAAAAGCCTTGCAGGCAGGTAAATTAGATATCGCGATCACCTCACGTCCTTTAAAACCAAAAGAACAAACACCATCTATACGAGCGTTTAAATATGCCCAGACTCCGCTGGTCTTTGCAGCCGCAAGAAAAAATCCAACAGACGGTATCACGTCGACACAGTTGAAAGATATCTATTCTGGTAAATCACCGTATTGGCCTGACGGCACAGTCGCTCGGCCAATTTTAAGACCTAAATCTGATTCTGATACATTGCTAGTTGAAAAGCACTTACCCTGGATGATCGAACCTTTGCAACAAGCCTACCAGAGACGTGGTGTTCCGATCGCAACAACGGATCAAAATAGCGCTGACAAAATAGCATCCGTGCCAGGTGCGATTGGCACCAGTACGCTTTCATTAATCATTGCCGAGCAACGACCGTTAAAAAGTCTTAAACTTAATGGTATTACGCCTTCAATCGAGAGCATCACCAATGGGCACTACAGTTTAGTCAAAGATCTCTACATCGTTATATCGAAAGATAGTAATGAGGTTGTTACTAAATTTATTAAATTCCTGACCTCTAAAGAAGGTAAAAACATCCTTGAACGGACCGGGCACAAGGCCATTCATTTCTCGCTATAAGGTTACTTTACTTGGATGACATAGTTCAACTAAAAAAAATAACCTTATGGACAGCTATAATCATCTCACTCATTGTGATGATTGTAATTCCAGCCGTTTATACATTTGCATCATTTCGTTATCAAACATTTTGGTTAAAATCTCAGGCCAATCAGGGCGCTGATGCCGTATCTGAAATCATTTACAGCCATCCTGAATCATGGGAATTTCAACATCATCGTTTAAGAGATTTAGTTGAACGCACCCTGACTAAATCCAGCCAGGTTCACTATCAAATTATAAACTCTAATAGCGAGGTGTTACTGGAATCTGGTAAAAAACCCAAGACCCCTAACCACTCAGAAACAGCCATCCTCAGTGACGGTGAAAAACAAGCAGGAAAAATTATCGTTACTATAAGCCTCTGGTCATTAATCATTGAGTTGTTAGTCGTTGGCCTCATCGGCGTTATTCTTTCGATTGCGATTTACCTGACGTTACGTTTACTTCCATTTGCAGCCCTATCAAAAACAACACAATCTTTATACCAATCCAACAAAGATAAAGAAAAGGCACTTAAAGAACAGAAACGAATCAGCGAGCAAATGCGCTTTCAATCATTACACGATTCATTAACGGGTTTACCAAACCGGAAGAAATTTATTCAGACTCTCCATTCATTAATAATAGAGCACACCCTGGCTAACAAAAATATTTGGGTCATAATTATTGACCTGGATCGATTTAAAGAGATCAATGATGCACTTGGGCATTTTGTAGGCGATGAGGTGTTAATAGAGATCGCAAATCGGTTAACATCATGTGTTCAGCAAGACACCTTAGTGGCCCGGTTAGGCGGAGACGAATATGCGTTAGTGATGCCTGACCGAGAACAATCATCACTCGAATTAACATTGACTGACATAATGACAAACTTAAAATCACACATTACAACTCAGGGGCTCCATTTATCAGTCGATGCCAGCCTGGGTATCGCTGAATTTCCGCATCACGGCGATACCCAGGAAGACTTAATGCGACATGCTGATATAGCAATGTATCATGCAAAAAGTAGTGGCAAGGATTGGGCCTATTACGACCAGGAGCTAAATGCCAGTACACCAAATAGATTGAAACTTATCGCTGAACTACGGCATGCATTAGACAACGATTTATTACATCTTAATTTTCAACCTAAAATATCAATAAAAGATGATAGAGTTATTGGCCTGGAGGTATTAGCCCGCTGGGAACATCCTGAGTACGGCTATATCAGTCCGGATGTATTCATTCCAATTGCAGAACAAACCAGTATGATTAAAACCCTGACAACGTGGGTTATTAAATCATCAATACAGGCTTTAATTAATTTACACACGGCAGGTCATGACGATCTAAATATTGCCATTAATATATCAGCAAGGAATTTACAAGATGAACAATTTAGCACCGAGATAAAACAGCACCTCGATAATAAAAATATTTCAGCAAATAACGTAACGCTTGAGATTACTGAAACCAGTATAATGCATGATCCTGAGCAGTCCCAAATAATTGTTAAACGACTGTCGGATCTAGGCTTCACTATTGCAATCGATGATTTTGGCACAGGTTATTCCTCTCTATCTTATTTAAAAAAATTAGCTGCCAATCAGGTAAAAATCGATCGTTCCTTCGTTAAAAATCTAAATTCCGACAATAATGACTATGTCATCGTTAAATCTACTGTCAAACTTGCACATAGTCTAGGATTAGAAGTGGTTGCTGAGGGTGTTGAAGATGTCGATACCAGCAAGGCCCTTAAATCAATGAAATGCGACTTTGCTCAGGGATATTATTATTGTAAACCGATCGAGTATGACGAACTAAAATCATGGTTATTATCGAGATAATAATATATGTTACCTGATTATTGACAGACTCGTTATAGAAAAGAACTTCGCACAAGGTATTTAATATTATTAAATATACTTTTGGGTAGGCGAATAATAACTAATTATATTTACTATAGCTGATTTATCGTTTGCCACTGAAATATCTTCTTTTCTATTTCTTTAGGCTCAACCGGTTTACTAAGGTAATCACTCATCCCTGCCTTGAGACATTTCTCTTTATCACCTTTCATCGCGTTAGCTGTCATGGCGATAATAGGAATTTGGCTATTGATTTCGCCAGCCTTACCCATACGGATGTTTCGTGAAGTTTCGTATCCGTCCATCTCCGGCATCTGGCAATCCATCAGAATTAATGTATATGGTGAATACGACGAAGCCGTTTTTAATGCCGATATCGCCTCAATCCCATTCCCCGCAAGGTCGCAAGATAAACCAATACTCTCTAGAATGTTCAGAGCAATAACCTGATTTATATGGTTATCTTCTACTAATAAGATACGAATATTTTCCAGATTATTTGATTTGTTATTATCATCAAGTAAACATTTCCTGTCTATTACATTCCGTTGTGTATCCTCAAATGCATCGTGGACAGAGTCACATCTTTCATTTAAATTTTTTATCAACATATTATGGAGTCCAGACGGAATCGCAGGCTTGGTAATATACCCATCAAAGCCAAAATCAGATATATTTTTTCCCTCACTATATTTACCCACGGGGATCATAATAATTAATTTCACTGAGCCAAGATATGACTTTTTACGAATAAGCTTACCTAATAATTTACCCTCCATATCAGGTAATTGTGAATCAAGTAAGACTAAAGAAAAAGCTCTATCTTCTTTCTTATCCAGGCACTGTAAGGCCACTGCTGCACTATCTGCCTCTGTCACCTGCCCTCCCCAATGTTCCAATTGTCGACATATAACTTTTCGGTTAGTTCTATTTCCATCCACGATCAAAATATTTTTATTCTGTAAATTTACAGTCGGAATAATCTTGAGTGATTGTTCGCTGACTCGTAAGATAATATTAAACGTAAAACAACTTCCTCTTCCTGGTTCACTCTTTACACCTATGTTCCCGTCCATTAGTTCTGATAATTTTCTGGCAATAGCAAGCCCTAAGCCACTTCCCCCATATTTACGTGTTGTGGAGGCATCCACCTGGGTAAAGGAATCAAACAATAATGTCTGTTTTTCTTTAGGAATACCTGTTCCCGTATCAGTAACAGAACAGTTAAATTGCATCTCATTATTGTCAGATGTGTCTGTTTTTGCACGGATAACAATTTCACCTGAGTCAGTAAATTTAATTGCATTGCTCACAAGATTTGTCAGGATCTGGCGAATCCGTCCAGGATCTCCCTTCACCATCGTTTGCTCAATACTGGTAACATCCAAAATAAGCTCCAAACCTTTATCCTGCGCCTGTAGCGCCATAGACTCGACAAATTCACCCAACATATCCTGTATATTAAATTCCAGTATTTCTAATTCCAGTTTCCCGGCATCAACCTTGGAAAAATCAAGGATGTCATTGATCAATGTTAAAAGAGAGTCAGCACTGGATCGTGCCAGCAGAGCATGATGATGCTGCACATCATTAAGATCATCGTTAATCAACAGTCCCAACATACCCAACACACCATTCATTGGTGTTCGTATTTCGTGACTCATATTAGCAAGAAATTCAGATTTTTGACGAGCAGCCTCTTCTGCAGCATCACGTGCGTCAATTAATAATTTATCAGCCCGTTTGCGCTCAGTAATGTCACGAACAATAGCTACAAAGCGGGGCGATTCACCTGCCGGATTTATGTATTGAAGGAAAATCTCAACAGGAACAGTATGCCCATCCTTATGTTCATGCAATGTTTCAAAATTAATAGATTGTTGTCTTCCATTCAACATTGGGAATATCACTTCACGGAATTGTTCTTCGGTGAACCCTGGTTTAATGTCGAACGGTTTCATATCCATCAACTCATCGTAGCTGTAACCAACCTGTTGCAGCGCACCAGCATTTACGTAAAAGAACTTTAACGTGTCTGGCTCGAACATAAATACACAGTCCATTGTTTCATCGAGAGTCGTTTTGAAACGATTCAATTCCTGTTCGGTCTGTTTCCTCTCAGTAATATCACGAACAATGGCTACAAAACGGGGCGACTCCCCTGCCGGGTTTATATATTGGAGGAAAATCTCGACTGGGACAGTATACCCAGCTTTATGTTCGTGTAACGTTTCAAAGTTAATCGATTGTTGGCGACCATTGAGCATCGGAAAAATTTTTTCACGAAATTGTTCTTCACTGTATTCAGGTTTAATGTCGAACGGTTTCATATCCATCAGTTCATCGTAGCTATAACCAACCTGTTGCAAAGCTCCGGCATTCACATAAAAAAACTTAAGTGAATCCGGCTCAAACATAAAAACACAATCCATTGTTTCATCGAGAGTTGTTTTGAAACGATTCAATTCCTGCTCTGTTTGTTTGCGCTCAGTAACATCTCTGGCAATCGCAGTAAAACGACTATTATTGTCTAGCCTTTCTTCAGTAATTGATAACTCCAGCAAAAAACTTGTTCCATCCTTGCGCAACCCATTTACTTCTATCGTTTTGCCAATTATCTTTTTCTCACCACTTTCCAGATAACGCTGTAATCCATGTATGTGAGACGATCGTATAGCTTGAGGCATGAGCATAGTTACTTCCTGGCCGATTATCTCTATTTGCTCATAACCAAATATACGAGCTGCAGCCGGATTAAACTCTTGCACTATCCCATATTGATTTATCGTGATAATACCATCCGCAACAGACTCAAATAATCCACGGACCTGAGCCTCACTTCTTGCCACCGCTATGCAGAGTCTTTTATGTTCTGTTATGTCTGAACGAATAGCGATATAACTTGCTGGTTTTCCATTCTCGCCGTAAATGGGTACAATCGTTGTATCAAGCCAGTAAAGATGGCCATCTTTGGCTTTGTTGCAAATGTCTCCATGCCAAACCTGACCGCTAGCAATTGAGCGATACATATCTTTAAAAAACTCTGTTGGGTGGTGACCGGAGTTGAGCAGGCGGTGATTCTGACCAACTAATTCCTGGCGACTATATCCGCTGATTTCGGTAAATTTTTCATTTACAAAAGTAATAACGCCTTTTATATCTGTGATAGCAACAATCGCATGCTGATCCAGGGCTAACTTCAAGTGGGCTAAATCTGAATGTGAAAAATCGTTTGCTTGATTATTATCACCCTTTGACATTTCTAAATACCTAAATAAATATCTTGTAAGATTTAAATATATGAACTTTTTTCAATTCTGGGCATATACCGATTTACGACTCGCTTCTTATCTACATCGGCCTGCGCTCTGTGAGTTTTAATATATATAGTATGAAGATGGTCAAAAAGTTTTTGACATTATTTATTGTATTGTTTTTTGGCTGGATGAGCTCTAATTATATGAATACAATTAAGGTTAAAAATATAAAAGCAGGTATAACAAACGCCATCCGGCCGAATTGTTATACCTGCTATACTCTACCAACTAAATACTATCAATCAATCGATTCGTAATGTGATTAATAATATTTTCCGCTACTGATCCTGCATCCAGAAGGTTAAACTGAACCTCCTGATTCTCACCGTCTAAAATTATATAGGCCGTGCTGCCCCCATCCGCAGTGACACGATAACCCGCACCATCGAAGCTTGGAACCTGAGACAAACCCTCTTGCACTTGCTGCCTTGCCTCTTCAATGACTTGTTCGGTTGGAAAGCTATCCACGATCTGTTGGGTATTGATCATAAACTCATACGCTCCTGGAATATCATCCACGTTGTCTGCGGCGGTTCTAATCAGTTCTGCCTCGCCAGCTGGAATGACGGTTTGATTCACACGGTGTGAAAAGGTTCTTCGAATGGTGAAACTTCCAATTCCGTAATCAATCGTTCGGCTATACGTGTATGAAAAGGTCCTGTCAAAAGTACGATTATTGTAGACCGTCAGTAAAATTGACTGTAAAGCTGCACGTAATGCTTCATCATCCACCTCGTTAGCCCGTATTTTAAGCGTCTCCAATGCACTTTTATGTGGGGCTATCGCAGCAATCGCATCGTTTCGGGCTGATGTGGCTGCGCTTCTCGCTACTCCGGTTGCGCTGACATAATCTCTGTATTGATAACACACCCGGAAGATGCCTGAACCAAAACATCTTTCACCATTGTTAATATAGTCTCGCGCCGAGTTGTAGACCTGTGTATACACCGTACCCGGTATGCGATCCAGAACCGCAATCGTGCGATCTGCTATCTCGGGTAGTTGTGAACGAATCCCATTCAGACTCACGGCAAGATCATAACCCGCTATTGCATCGGTTGATTCAGTTACAGCTGCCTGTACCTGAGCGATTTGATTGTCCATTTCTGATAATACTTCGGATTCCAGTTGATCATTGATATCTACCGAATAATCCAACGTGGCCGTAAATGCTGAACTATCAGCATGAGCGATTAGCTGGATAGGATTTAGATCACTATCGATTGTTCCTGTTAACGTCAATCCATCCAGGGTTTGCTGCATCGAACCATATAATCGTGCTTCTGGAAATGTTGACTGAAACTGCCCGCGCAATTCCATCGAAAAATCCCCGTCTCCATCGGCAAATATATTCGCCAACACTTGATCAAAAGGTTCAGGGCTGGGCCGAACCGGTAACCAGACCGGTTGACTCGTTTCAGTCGGTTGATACACACCTTGCATGGCAAAATGCTGGCGCTGTAATCCAACATCAAAGGTCGCTGACATTTCAGCCAATTGATAACTAAATAAACCGATACCTAAGATGCCAAATTCCAGATCAGCCTGACCACTGTAACCAGCCTGATAGTGTACTGCTGAATTTAATGGTTCGGTCCAGTCGATATCACTGAACTGAGGATCTCGTATTACTCGCATACCTGAAAATGAAAGCAAATCAAAAATTCGGATACCAACCGGGAAAATTCCTTTTTCAACTTTATGCCCAAAAAAGCTGTCCAGTTCGGCAAAAGCATCCGGCCCATCAGCAAAGTTCGGTACATACGGAATCAAACCATGTGCGGATTGACCATTACCATAACCAAGACCATTTAGATAACCAAACACATAAGCAAATGGATCAGTTGGATCCATAATTATTAGGTTTTGTGCTTCACCGATTCCAAGTGTGATAGGAACCTGGTTTGGATTATTTGGGTCGTTAAATGTTACCCCCAAATCTGCACCAAGAAAAAATACTAAATATTGCAATTCATCAACGAGTCGTATTCCGCCGATGCTATCGATGCCGATGTCTGGATCACGATTGATTTGAGCCCCTGTATATAAACCAACCCTTACCTGAAATGGATTATCAACAGAAAGATAATCACTTATCTCAGGTGGCAATAATGCTGTACCTGTGACATTAACCAGATTATCTCCAGCATCAAACTCAAAATTCAGATCAGCATCAGCCAGTTCAGTCGTATTACCCCCTGTATCAACCGTGACATTGCCCTGCGCATCATATCCAGTTCCGGTCTGTGTCACCGTAGCATTATCAGTATTGATATTGTTTCTGCCTAAAGGCGGTTCGAGAACATCAATCGAGAATACGGCTAACGCAGTTATATCAATACCATCTGAAACGCTGATGGTAATGTCGTTATACTGGCCAACATCCAACTCATCCGGTTGACCCGATAATTCACCATTGACCGTGTCAAAATTGGCCCATCCAGGTAGATTCTGGACACTAAAGGTCAGCTCATCACCGTCGGCATCATCCGCATCCGGCATAAAAAAATATGACCTGCTTGCCTGAACAAAGCTATCAGCATTACCACTAATGTCAGGGGCATTATTGGTAATGGTCTCATCTCCACTACCACCACCTCCTCCGCCACCTCCACAACCGGTTATTAGCAAAGAACCAAAAAGAAAACTCACTAACGATAAAACGTCTATTTTTAAATATTTCATTGCCTTACTCTCCCTTACTCTGGTCATAAAATTTATCTGTCTACCAGGTAAAGCGAGAGTTCGATGATAATTCCCTCAAATAATTTCTGTTAATAACAATCAATTTAAATCGATAAACCACTGATTTTATTAGAAATAAGTGACACTTAGACAATGTGGATATTATTAACTGTTAACGTTGGGTTCTATGAGAGCTGATTATAATTCGATACTTTCAGAGGGTATGTTTTGAGCAATGGCGAAATTATTGGATAGTCATTCAAAGGTACATCAAGTGAATGAAGAATTAATTCCTTACTAAATAGCAAATTTATTTATATTCGTATTATATTCATTTAGCCTGGCGATGATAATGCCCAACTAACATCAATATGTTAGCCAGTAATAAATGAAACAACGCAGGTAATTCCTGGGCAAACCAGTGGACATCTCGCATCAACGTAAAACCTAGTATCAGTCGAACAAACATAACTGACCAATACAACCAACCCAGGCTATAAAGCAGTTTACCAAGATTAGGATTTGGTCTTACCCGGGTTGTAAATAATCGCCAGACATACAACCATCCACCAGCCAGGATCAAAGCCTGGCAAAAATATAAAAACGGATATGGTAGTACTGCGCTATGCCAGTCATTGAATTCCGAGAAATGGCTTATAGGACTGACCATGAGTTGGAGCTGTATGATCACTCGAACGGCAAATAAACCCAATAATAGTATCAGCCAGGAACCCAGCTGGCGTTGAACTCGAGAATAGAAAATATCTGTCTGACTGGTATCCATATCATAAGTGTTGATAATTGTTGCTCGTAATGCAACCAATGTATTAATAGTTGCACTATACAGCCTTTTTGGTATTATAAATTGATACTTTTCAGGATCTAATTTATGGCTCAAACAGGCTCGCTCATCTCAACACTGAAAATCATGCTAAAAAGTCGCGGTATGACCTATCGCCATGTGGCTAACGCAATTGGGCTGAGTGAAGCCAGTATTAAACGATTATTTGCTGAACAAAATTTTTCTCTACAACGCCTTGATCAAATTTGTCAGTTGCTAGAGATTGAAATCAGTGATTTGGTCAAACAGATGCAATTAAACCAACAACAGCTCAACGAACTTAGCGAAGCACAAGAGCTGGAACTGGTTGCTGATATCAAACTACTATTGGTTGCCTTTGTCGTAATTAATGGCTGGAAGTTTGAAGACATTCTTACCTGGTATGATTTATCTGAGACTGAGGTGGTTCGATATCTCGCCCGACTCGACCGTATTAAAATGATTGATCTATTACCCGGAAATCGAATTCGTTTGCTAATATCTCCTAAGTTTTCATGGCGCCCCAATGGCCCAATACAAATGTTTTTCACAGAACATCTACAACAAGATTTCTTACAAAGTCGTTTCGATAAACAAGAAGAGACTTTCCAGTTCCCATCCGGAATGTTGTCAAAATCATCCTGCGAACAGTTTAACCGTCGTATTAAACAGCTTGTCCAGGATTTTCATGCCCTCAATGAACAGGATCGTTCCCTTCCTCTGACAGAAAGATTTGGCTACAGTCTTTTTTTAGCCTTCCGCCCCTGGCGCCCAGATGTATTTGAAAAAATGCGGAAACAGATTAATTAATCCTGGTGTAATTTGCTAAGCTTATACTACTTAATCCAGTATTTAATGATAGTAATAGAGGATTAATACCTTATAGTAGAATTAATAATGCAATTAATTAAAAGCTTACAAAACCCGGTATTATTTGATCATCCAGTAATTAAATTTGAGGTGATAGAGACTCATATTTCATGGGTACTTCTTACCGGCCAATATGCGTACAAAATTAAAAAACCGGTCAACTTTGGTTTTCTTGACTTTTCAACGCTCGAGAAACGTCAGTTCTATTGTAACGAAGAGTTACGTCTTAATCGCCGGCTGGCACCCAAGCTCTATTTGGAGGTCATTACAATTAGTGGCTCAGAATTAAATCCTGAAATCAATAGTAGTGGCCCTGTCATAGAATACGCGGTAAAGATGCTGCAATTTCCTCAGGACACACAACTTGACCGTCTTTTAATAAACCACCGATTAAATAAAGAAATCATGGTTTTGTTGGCAAATAAAATTGCCAATTTTCATCTAACGATAAATACAATTGACACAAATAGTGATTTTGGTAATTTTGAACATGTGCGACAACCCGTGCTGGATAATTTTCTCCACATACGCACCAATATTAAAAACAAAGATATTTTGTCGCGATTAACACTAATTGAAAATTGGAGTAAACAGCAGTTCGAAAGATGGTCAGATTTAATTAACCAGCGTAAAGAAGGTGGTTTTGTCCGTGAATGTCATGGCGACATGCATCTTAGAAATATCGCGTTCTGGGACAATGAAATTATTATTTTCGATTGTATAGAATTTAACAAGAATTTTTACTGGATAGACGTCATTAGCGAGATAGCCTTTCTGATCATGGACCTTGATGACCGAAACCAGGAACGACTGGCATTACGTTTTCTCAATCACTACCTTGAGATAACCGGCGATTATGGCGGACTAAAATTACTACGCTTTTATAAGGTTTACCGTGCCCTTGTGCGGGCAAAAGTTAATGCCTTACGAATCGGTCAGGAAAATATTGAATCACCAGAGTATAAAGAGACAACAAATGAATTCCTGCAATACATAGATCTGGCGAATCAATACATTCAACCTAACAATCCATGTCTGTTAATCAATCATGGTTTATCGGGGTCTGGGAAATCATTCTGTACTTCACTAATCCTGGATAAATATCCTGCCATTAAAATACGCTCTGATGTGGAACGCAAAAGATTATTTAAAATGACACAGGCTGATGATAGCAGTACCTCAGTTGGACATGGGATCTACACAAAAAAAGCTACTGAAAAGGTATATGCTCATATGGTTGATCTCGCGGAAGGTTTGCTGACGGAAGGCTACTCAGTTGTCATCGATGCAGCCAATCTTAAATCTGAACAACGCCAATTATTTGCCGAGTTGGGAAAATCACTAAATATTCCTTTTGTTATTCTTAATTACCATGCTGATGTTAATATTCTCAAGGAACGGGTATACCAACGTTCAAAACATCAGAAAGATGCATCGGATGCAACGATTGATGTTCTTGAGCACCAGATCAACAATTATATTCCGTTATCTACTGAAGAAAAAACCATTACCGTTGACATCGATACTGGTAAAGAATTAGCTACCGATACAGTTATAAACAATATCCATGATCTCACGTCCTGTTCCAGGCTATGATAAAAACGTCATAGGCATCAGCATTCAATCAAACTATCTCCTCACAGGATCACATCCGAGTCAACATATTCATATACCCAGGGAATCTGAAATCGATGTAGACAATGCTTTATAATTACGGGCTCTCAGGACCGGTTACGTGAATCATTGATAACCATGGCCCTTTCGATATTCACTTGTCAATAATTGTATAAGTAACTAATAGTAAGCATTATCTAATTTAGCCATATAATTAACACATTAGACATATTACTTAATGTTTAATCTATGTTAAGAAAAATATTATATTGTTATTTTGTGCGGGTAAATCAATCAGAGAAAATATGGGTTTTGGTAAGTCTTTCGGTTATAATAGCCCCTTAATACTGTGCTAATTAAGGTTTATCATTTGTATTATATATTCTAAATAAATGGATTTCAGCTTACATGGAAGTAAGATGAAGAAATTCGGTATGACTTATTTTGTTCTAGGGTACGGGTTCCAAAAATAAGAAAGTATAATTAGAAGGTTACCTGGATGGATTTAAAATCAGGTAAAGATAAATACCCAGTACTCGAATGTGAGGCTGGCAGTGGAATTCTGTCGCTAATCGATGCTCTAAAAAGCACCGAACAGGGTCATATTGTTTATCAACAAGTGCAACATGCACTACGCGATCTGACGGCTAACCAAAACAAAATTGCCTACGGTTATGCTGCAATTTTACATGTCATATTAGAAAGCTATCGCAAACATCTGCCGGAAAAATCACTACTCTATCTTGAACTCAAATTAGTTCAAAAGCGGCTACAACCTCCCATTTCATTGAATGAGCTAGCGGTACTCCATGCATACATAAAAAACATTACATCGATCACAACCGGATTAATTGAACTTGATGAGGATTTGATTCGAGAGGCACTAAAACCACTTATAGGTGACGATGACTCGCCTGTGCTTAATATGGAAGATTTTGTATCGACAGCACAAATTCAACAGCCTGATTTTAGCGCTATAGAAAAAAATACCGATCAAGCAGAAACAAGCCCATCTATTGAAATGCGTGTAGACTCGCTTTTTCGTCAGCGTTTGAATGAACATTATCAGGAGATACAAAAGTTACAGTCGATTTTAAAACAAAAAATTGATAACTCAGCAAAACAATATAATGGATTTAGTAATGAACTTGAGAAGGCTTTACATGAACTGGTGAACATGAACATCGATAATCACTCAGTTGAAGTTAGTCGACGGGATATTATCAGACAACTTCGAACTATTTTGAATAGCAAGGTCGATCTTACATTAATATTAGATGAGACTCAGGCTTATCTGGCAATGATAGGAAAAAACAGCCAAAAACTCAGCGATGAACTGGATCAAGTTAGAGTGTTAAGTTTAACCGATGATGTCACCGGTTTACCCAATCGGCGAGCATTTTTACGCCGCGCCGAAGATGAAATTGGTCGCTCCGAACGTGACAAAACTCCTTTAACCCTCATTGCGATAGACTTAGACCATTTTAAAAACATAAACGATAGTTACGGGCATTCTGTTGGAGATGAGATATTACGATTGTTTGCTCATGATGTACTTTCGATCTTTCGGCGTTATGATATGGTTTCTCGATATGGTGGAGAAGAGTTTGCTATCATCCTACCAAACACAGAAAAAGAAGGCGCGATGCGTGCGCTTGATAAAATACAAACCAAGGCATCCACCACTTTTCACACTCATGATAATCAGTCTATCGCCCTACCTACTTTCTCTGCCGGACTTGCGATTCACCGGCCAGGCGAGAGCATACAGTCATTTATCGATAGAGCGGATAAGTATTTGTATAAAGCAAAACATCTTGGCAGAAATAGGATCGAAGTTGACGAAAGCTATCTTGGCGTTTCTGTTAATGGTGAATAATAATAATCTTAGTATCACTATGACTTTAAATATTCTCTAACTTATAATTTATGTTTTTATATTCAGTGTGACCAGATAATTACGATATTATATTTGTGGTCAACCAATGCTATTTCATATCGGCAAGCCTTACTCATTTATATTTTCATAACAACGCAGTATACTGATGTTCATGAACGGTTGGTTTTACCTTATACTTGTCATCATTATTATCGTTGCCTTGGCCATCTATTGCTGCGGCAAACCTGATAATAAATAATTATCTGGAAGTATCGATCGATACAAAAATATTTAATATTAATAATATATTTTCATCGTTTATGGTTGAAAAGACGGAGTTGCAGCATTGTTGTTCTCTTCTGTAAACTCTATCAAAACTTCTGAAAATGGGCGTGGTCGGTCGATACCATAACCTTGTACATGGTTAACACCAATACTTCTTAGAATATCTTCAATAGCGGTATTCTCAACAAACTCAGCAATAGTTTCTATCCCTAGAATATCACCAATCTGATTGACTGAACTAACCATAGCGAAATCAAGCTTATTGGTTTCAATATTTTTAACAAAACTGCCATCGATTTTAAGGTAATCGACTGGTAAATTTTTTAAATAAGCAAATGAGCTCAATCCACTACCAAAGTCATCGAGTGCAAATTTGCATCCACGCGATTGCAATGATTCAATTAAATCTACCGCTTTGGTCATGTTCGATATCATTGCTGTCTCAGTAATCTCAAAACAAATATTTTCGGGTGTCAGTCTGAATTTTGATATCTGATGAGTTATATAATCCTCAAACCCCTTATCGCACAGCGACTGTGCTGACAGGTTAATTGATATTAGTCCGTTTTTAATTTCTGGAAAATCGGAGTATTCGTCTAATAATTCAAATGTATGCTTTATTACGTACCTGTCAATTTCTGGCATCATATTATAACGTTCTGCCGCTGGTATAAAAGAAAACGGAGGGATGATGTTATTTTCCTCACCTATTAAACGAAGTAGAATCTCTCCATGTAAGTCAGTATCATTTTGTGCCAGGCTTTTAATTGACTGGAAATACAGAACAAATTGTTCATTATCAATTGCCTGTTTTAATCGTTGAGCCCACTCCAATTCACTTTTTTTCTTAAAGGCTATATCATCCGATGCTGTTAACAAGTGTGTTTGATTTCGACCTTCTTCCTTAGCAACATAACATGCCGTATCGGCTGCACTTATAAAGTCCTGTACATTTCCATCATTGAGCTCAATGGGCACGATTCCGATGCTGACAGTGGTCCGAAAACATTTATCGTCCCAACAGAAGTTATTATCCTGTAACTCTTTTCGTAAGCGCTCCATAATTTGTATTGCTTTTTTAGCTTTACAGTTATTGAGTATGATCGAAAACTCATCACCACCCATACGAGACAGCTCATCGGAATCGCGAGTAACCTCAACAATCTGTGTCGCAACCTGTTTTAAAAATTCATCTCCCGCCGCATGACCACATGTGTCATTAATAACCTTAAATTGATCTACATCCAGATAACACAAACAAGACTCTTCAGTATGATTTTTCCGATATCTTTTTAAGAGTACTTCTAATCTATTTTCCATTTCCCGACGATTTAACAAACCAGTCAAACTATCGTGGCGAGCGTGGTAAATTAACTCTTCTGATAGTTCGCGTATCTTGGTGACATCCTTAATAACCAGTACCGTTCCTGTAATCAAATGGTTTTTGTCGTATATAGGAGCAGCACTGTACTCTACTCCATATATTTCATGTTTTATTGTAATTAAGTTTGTATCTCCAGCGGAATTAACAGGCTTCATCTTCTCAAGTACAGCACCAATTGGATCGATGGATTCTCCAGAGGACTTATCTAACACAATTTTTGCGTATTCATTTAATTTCTTGCCGGAAATTTCATTTCGTTTAACATCTAAAATCACCTCAGCGGCTTTGTTTATATACTCGATTTTTCCTTCATTATTTGTTGATATAACCGCATCACCAATGGAATGTAACGTGGTCTCAGCTTTTTCTTTTTCATCAGAAAGTGCATTTTCAGATTTAGTAATATGTCGTACTACTCGCACCGAACTAAATAAAATAATCAAACCGGTTGTTATTGACAATAATACCATCACCATAACGGTGCTTTTATATTCTGACTCTCCTTTTACAATTTCTCTGTTTGCAGCCTCCTGCTGCAAGGCTATGAGTTCAGTCATCAACTTATAAATTTCGTCTTGTATAGGGATGGATTCGTTTAAAAGTCTATTACGTGCAACATCAAATTCATCTTCAAGAATTAAATCAATTATTTCGCGCTGAATTGGCACATTCACTGAAACCTGTACAAATATTTTTCCTAATAGATTTTTCTCATCGACAGTCAACTCCAGGTCGTTAAGTCGAAATCGTGCTTTGGCAAATTCGCCTCCGAATTTACTGAAATTATCGACTTCAATGGCAGAATCAATAGAATCACGTAAAATCAACATTTTCTCGAGTGATATAGTTCGTTCACGAGCCAAACTACGCATCTTGACCGTAAGCTCAGATTTTTCGTTGTATTGTTTGACCACCGCCTGAATTCTCGTTTCCGCATTATTCAAAACGGTCAATGTTGTAACCATGAGGAGACCACCCAGGCACAAAATACCCACGACACTCAACAACATCAGATTACGTGTTGTACTAGCATCTTCATTACGGGTAATTTTCATGGCAGGTTTTATACTTTATATAATTAGACGCTATCTATATCGGCCACCAAAAGCCTATTCTTGATTTACATTTGGACAACGCAATAATTTTGACGCTGCCCATCGTATAACTTATAACTCATTGATTACATAGCCTTTGTTGCAAACTGGGTTTAGCCCCATAATGTCCGAATAGTTATAGGTGTATTCATGTAATTCTATTTAAAAACTAATATCGCCACCTAAACAGTTAGATTTACCGAGGGTAATATTGAAACGAGATTATCCATTTCCTTTTCAAAGATTTCTTGTCGGTGACAACTTGAAATGCAAAGGTTTGCGCCTGTGATTTTCTCATTAGAGTGTTGTTTAAATAAGTCCAAAGCCACTCCCCCACCAGCAATGATATCTTTAACTACCAGCGGGCTTAACATTCCAGCGCCTTCCATCACAGGTAAACACGCAACATTGTGTAATGCCGTTAACAATTTCGGGCCAATAAATTGGGGGGGCATAGTCCCTTGATTATTCATGAGAAGTCGTAGAGCCGTCTCAATATAAAAATCAAGAAAACTATTATTTTCACTAAACATCAAAAACGCATTATGAACCTTTTTATAGACTTTTAAATTATCATGTTTATCTTTTTGCACCCACACTTCTCTTCCTACCGCATAAGAAAGATCAGGAATTATAAATTCAGCTGGGTTAAATATCATAAAATCAGAATCCAGCCAAATTACTCTTTTGTAGCCATCATTCAGAGATTTTTTAATTAATAATATCCTGGCCAGGTCAGTTGCAATTACTTTTTGATGTCGTGTTTTCCAGACTATCTCATCAGGGAGCAGTTCAAATAAACGATCATCAATAAACTGATATTTATATCCGTTGGTATTGCACCAATCTTGAACCGAGTTAATGCAGGCCTGAATCCACAAATATGGTAACGGTGTACGATGTGACTGTATTACGAGTATATTATGCATATTGACGATATTAATATGAGGCAAGAGTCAGAAATATCTTCGATTATAAACCCCTGATTCAGATTATTTTACTAATTGATTGATTTATATCAATTATATTTTGATTCTTGCTTCATTATACTAAACGTTTTGTATACTAGAATTATAAGATATACCAGCGCAACTAACACAGGAGATACTGGTGGCAAAAGAAGCTAATTTTTCGATGCCAAAGATTTCAGCAGACCGGGAAGATCAGGTATTGGCAAAGGCCAAGACTGTGAAAAATCTCGACAAAAAGAAAATCTTTGAGGATGCAAATTATCCATATAAAAGGAAAATGAAAAGTTCTGAGTATGAAAAACTTAAACAAGAACTTCAAATTGAACTGCTAAAAATGCAGGGCTGGGTCAAAGAGACTGGCCAACGGGTAGTCATTTTATTCGAGGGCCGAGATGCCGCCGGTAAAGGTGGCACAATTAAGCGTATGATGGAACATATGAACCCTCGGAGTGCCCGGGTTGTCGCCCTCGAAAAACCGAGCGATCATGAGGTTGGCGAGTGGTATTTTCAACGTTATATTCGTCATCTTCCCACCAAAGGTGAAATCGTTTTATTCGATCGTTCCTGGTATAACCGTGCAGGTGTCGAACGCGTTATGAATTTTTGTAAAGCAAACGAATACCTTGAGTTTATGCGCCAGGCCCCAGAAATGGAACGCATGCTGGTACGCAGTGGCATCACATTGTTCAAGTTGTGGTTTTCGGTGAGCCGGAATGAACAGTTCAGACGCTTTCAGATGCGTCGTGAAGATCCTTTGAAACAATGGAAACTCAGTCCGATAGACCTAGCATCACTGGATAAATGGAAGGAGTATACCGAGGCCAAAGAGGCAATGTTTTTTTATACCGATACCGCCGATGCGCCCTGGACCGTCATAAAATCAGACTGTAAAAAACGTGCGCGAATCAACGCAATGCGTCATGTGCTTTATAACCTTGATTATCCCAATAAAAATCTGGATGTGGTCATTCCCCCCGACGAATTAATTGTTGGCTCGGCTGAGCACATCTACGAAAAAGGTGAACACATACTTGATAAAGCAACGCTTATAAATAAAGAGAAAAAAGAATGAAACGAACACAACATGCACAAAATATCACTGAACGCTTCCGAGAAATGGTCGAACAGGATGGTGATACCTTACCAAATAAACACTATGATGAATTGGTTTTATTGATTGAAGCTGGGATCGATACCGCCCTGGTTGAAAAACTGGAACAAGTTGCAGACAAAGTAGAAAGTCTGGCACATAACATTCGCAATGATGCAGAACAGTTTAATTAGTGACTATCTTGTATTTAGATAGTTATTAATGATATTGATCAATCGGATTATATCCTACTAATCTTTAGTCATTAGCCCTGACGGTACCATGCTCGACACTGTCCTATGAAATAGTTAGTTACGTTAAATTTATCATCATTCCACCATGTTTATATGATATATTTATGACTTCATAAATCGACTTTTACTTTATATTATTTTATCCATCAGCAATGAATACACATAAACATTCATTAATATTACTTATCATTATAAGTGTTTATGTAAGTTGGCCAAATATTGCAAGTTCTGCATTTGATCCAACAATTGATGATCAGCCATTACGCGAAGCCCTTAATCTGCCAGACTGGTTTAAACTTAGTTTTCTTGATATTAATGAAGATCTCAGTGAAGCGATTTCAGGAAAACGTGGCTTAATAATCTACTTTGGTCAGTCCTATTGCCCATATTGCAAGGCACACTTAAAGAACAATTGGGGTCGTAGAGATATTATTTCCTATACGCGCGCTAATTTTGATGTCATAGCAATTAATGTTCGTGGCAACAGGCCCGTGACGGATCTGGATGGGAACCAATATTCAGAAAAACTATTTGCTGCGCGTCATAAAGCTGACTTTACCCCCACCGTGTTATTTTTCGATGATAAAGGTAAACTAGCATTAAAAATTAGCGGTTACCGTAAACCCTACCAGTTTCGTGCAGCACTGGAGTATGTGGCTGATAAACACCATCGCAAAGAAACCTTCCGAAATTATCTCGCTCGTGCCGAAGGGGCAGATAGCTTCGGACAAGATAACCTAAATGAAAGCACAATCTTTTCAACTCCTCCGTATAATTTATTTCAACAAAAGACAACAATTCCCCTGGCCGTCTTTTTTGAAGAACGCCGTTGCCATGCCTGTGATGTATTACATGCCGGTCCATTAAGCCGTGACCAAATAATAAAACAACTAAATAAGATGAAAACGATACAACTCGATATGTGGTCATCAACACTTGTCAAAAATCCTCAGGGAAAAGAACTTACTGCAAAAAAATGGGCGGATGAACTCGGGCTGGATTATGCCCCAACGCTTATTTTTTACGATGAGTCTGGAAAAGAGATTATTCGTGTCGACTCCGTAGTTGGGTTCTTTCGCCTAAAAAATGTATTACACTATATCAATACCCGGGCGTACAAAACCCAGCCAAGTTATCACCTATGGCGTAGTGAAAAGCTGAAAAATAAAATCAGCTCTCCTCTGCCTCGATAATAATATGTTTTTATAAAAACATTATTATTTCGAATTCAACTCCGCAAAAATAAAGGCCGTCCCTGGCACACACACATTTAAACTCTACACATCTAACTATTAAGCGGCTATCTCCTCATCATCACTTTTAGCTTTTTTCTTTTCACTACTGATTGCCGGTACAGGTTCTATTTTCCGTTGACGCTCATACAGGAATTTCAGGACTTCTGCACGGTATTCGTTATATTGTTTATTACCTGCTAATTGCACCCGATCACGAGGTCGAGGCAGATCAACCGGTAGTATTTCACCAACGGTTGCCGATGGACCGTTGGTCATCATCACGATGCGATCGGATAACAATACCGCTTCATCCACGTCGTGGGTAATCATGATGACGGTATTTTTTAAGCGCGCCTGAATTTCAATCAAAGAATCCTGCATATGGGCCCGGGTCAGGGCATCCAGGGCGCCAAATGGTTCATCCATTAATAACACTTTCGGTTCCATAGCAAGTGCACGGGCAATACCAACCCTTTGTTTCATACCACCTGATATTTCACTCGGCCGTTTATCAATTGCATGAGACATGTGCACGAGTTCCAGATTGTGCAAAATCCATTCTTTCATCTCTGCCTTTGATTTTTTTCCGGTAAAAACCTGTTTTACAGCCAATTCAACATTTTCATAGGCCGTTAACCAGGGTAATAGAGAATGATTCTGAAAAACGACGCCTCTATCCGGCCCGGGTTCATTCACTTCTTTACCATCCAAAATAACCCCCCCGGTCGTCGCCTGATAAAGACCGGCAACAATATTTAATACCGTCGATTTCCCGCAGCCCGAATGGCCGATTAAAGAAACAAATTCACCTTTAGCAATCGTTAAATTGACATTATCTAATGCAACGAAGGGCCCCGTCGGTGTTTCAAATTCCATCGCGACTTGTGAAATTTCTAAATGATTCATAGCTTGTTCTCCTCTATTTAACGAATAATCGCTGATTTGTCCCAACTAACCGACTTTTGCAGTAAAAGCATAACCCGATCTAATAAAAATCCGATAAGACCGATGGCGACGACTGCGACCATTATGCGAGCTAATGAATTTGAGCTACCATTTTGAAACTCATCCCAGACAAATTTACCCAGGCCTGGATTTTGTGCCAACATTTCTGCTGCAATTAATACCATCCAACCGATACCCAGGGAAACGCGCAAACCTGCAAACATCATTGGAATCGATGAAGGTAAAACAATTTTAATTACGTTAGTCATCCAACCTAAACGCAATACTCTGCTAACGTTGATCAAATCTTTATCAATCGTTGAGACACCAACCGTGGTATTTATAATTGTTGGCCACATGCAACATAACATCACGGTTATCGCCGAATTTAAAAATGATTTATCAAACATTGGATCGTCACTTATATAGACCGCACTCACAATCATCGTGACGATGGGAAGCCATGCCAGCGGTGAGATCGGTTTAAAAGTTTGAATTAACGGGTTTAATGCTGAATAGAGTGTTGTACTCAGTCCGCAAATAATACCAATGGGGATTGCAATTAAGCTCGCCAGTAAAAATCCGGTAATCACCGTTACAATGCTTGTTATAACCTGATCAAAGAACGTTTCTTTACCGGTATAGGGACGTATTTTAACTTTCGCATCCGGGTTTTTCTCAAGTTTCTTTGCATTGCGTTTTTCCTGCCGTTCATAAAAGGCGGTCTCTTTATTTCGTTCCTCGACATGTTCACCATACAAAGTAATGATCTGCTGATAGACATGTGCAGGCCCTGGGACCTGGCCTAACGACGTTTTAATCTGTGACGCGACCGCATTCCAGATAACTAAAAACATAGCAATCGACAGGATGGGTATGCCAATCGTCTTAAAGACTTTTGAAGGGTCTTTGAAAAAATCGAAAAATTTAATCGTTTGGCCCTTGATATTTAAATTATTAATAATGTTAACGACTTGTGTGTTCATGTGTGTGTGTCCTCTAAAAAAAACCCCGGCAACTCGGTACCGGGGTTACAACTTTGACTACCTGATTTTAAATCTTCTCCTTTCCTTTTAGACCAATACTGAACTTTTTCAGATAGTCATTCGGTTTGCTACCATCATAGGTAATATTGTCAATAAAATGAGTTTGTGGTTTACGAAATCCTGTTTCGCTGGCAAACTCCGGGAAATCTTTAGCGTTAACCTTGCCTTCTTTAATCAACTCTTTCGCAGCTTTTGCATAGATGTCTGGACGATAAACTTTCTTAGCGACATCCTTATACCAACTATCACTCTTTTGTTCTGATATTTGTCCCCAACGACGCATTTGAGTTAGATACCAGATTGCATCACTGTAATAAGGATAGGTCGCGTTATAACGGAAGAATACATTGAAATCAGGCACATCACGTTTGTCACCTTTTTCATATTCAAACGTACCCGTCATACTGTTGGCAATAACATCATAGTCCGCACCAACGTATTGGCTTTTGGACAAAATCTTCACGGCTTCAGGTCGGTTCTTATTGTTTCCTTCGTCCAACCATTGCGCAGCACGAATCATTGCTTTCACAACACGGATATGGGTATTAGGATATTTGTCTGCCCAGGCTTTACTGACACCAAATACTTTTTCAGGATTATCTTTCCAAATTTCATAATCAGTAATCACTGGAACGCCGATACCTTTGAATACAGCCTGTTGATTCCAGGGCTCACCTACGCAGTAACCATGAATAGTTCCGGCTTCCATTGTGGAAGGCATTTGAGGTGGAGGCGTTACAGATAACAAGGCATCCGCTTTTAGATTTCCACTGGTATCACCTTTGTGGGGTGCGTAGTATCCAGGATGAATACCACCAGCGGCTAACCAGTAACGCAGCTCATAGTTATGAGTCGATACAGGAAATACCATCCCCATCTTAAAGGGTTTACCTTCTTTTTTGAATTCATCTACTACCGGTTTTAAATAATCAGCTTTAATTGGGTGTACCGGTTTACCATCTTTATGCGGTACATGCTTTTTCATTCTTTTCCATATGTCATTTGATACGGTAATACCGTTACCGTTTAAATCCATACTAAATGCAGTAATCACGTGAGACTTGGTACCAAACCCAATCGTCGCCCCTAAGGGTTGTCCCGCAAGCATATGTGCGCCATCCAGTTCGCCATCAATGACCCGATCTAACAGCACTTTCCAGTTAGCTTGCGCCTCTAATGTGACATACAATCCTTCATCTTCGAAATAACCCTTTTCATAGGCAATCGCAAGCGGTGCCATATCGGTTAACTTGATAAAACCAAATTTCAGTTCTTCTTTTTCTGGTTCACCGATCTCAGCGAATACAGACTGACTTACCCCACTCAATAAAACACTGGCAGCGATGCTCAGTGACGCAATACTATTCGTAATAAATTTACGTCTCGTTGTTTTCTCTTTTTTCATTTCCTTTATTTCAACCTCACTTTTTAGGCAAAAAAAAAGCGCCTACGAACACACGGAGGAGTTGTGTGTAAGTAGGCGCCATTGCCTTTCTAAATTTAACCTGTCCCGACATTGGGAGAGGCATTTAATACCTTAATCCCTATAGAGCAAGCACTATGCCAAGTATATTAGAAATATCATATACTATTGATTTTATTAGTGTTTTCCTGGTTATAATCGCTAAAGAGGCTGTCTCGATTGGATGACGTGCACCAGATTAGTGCTATTTTATTCGGTAATTTTATTCGCTGACGGCATATGACCTAAATTAGAGCATTGAGGAAATTTACTTTTTGCCTTTCTGACTATTCAGCTTTAGTAATAATGTCTCAGCACGCGCCCCTAGATAGACATAAATACCCAAACCAACCAAAAGACCAACCGAAGTTGACATCATTAATACTGCCTGGTGCATATGGTCAGCATCGCCCATCGCACTTTTAAACATCATTAACAAGGCCTCGATGGATACTGCAATTAAGATTGCCGCGATAAAACGCGTAATCGTTCTTCTCGTTGAGCTATGCCGAAAGATATCTTTGTGCATTAGCACCTCTTCTTCCAGGATCGTTTTACCAAGATCAAAGATGGCCAAACCCAAAGTTAAATATATAATCACACCAAAGGGTTTAAGATAAAAATCGTGCTTTTCATAATTTGAGGTGAACAAAGACGCAACTTCACTAAATGATGAGTACAATAAAACGGCTACTACTGAAAACAAGCCTAATGCAATAATACTATATACAACACGAAAAGCAGGAACAAAAGCCTTACGGATCGAATCTCCCATTAAAAATTCCATCGTCTCATTCAGGTCTATATCCAGAACCAAATAACCGATAACATTACTCTCTGCATCACATAAACGTATTATTGCGGATATACACAAGTTGCGTGAAGCGGACGAGAGATAAGGGTCCGTAACAATAATTCCTTCATGATCTTTTGCTAACAGAAAATAAGGTCGTTGGCTTCGATCGGCTCCCAGTGCGTCATTTTGTAATTTATTGCTTTTCGCTGGACATGCAATATTTTTACTGGTCTGAATGCCTTTTTTATCCAGTGTATAAATTAAGTCAACAAAAGGATAATGACCAGTTATATGACAGATTGCATTTTTTAATTTTACTTCGTCATGAAAAACATCAATATTTGCAACCCCGGTTAATATAGAACCTAATAACTCATGTATTGCACTACTGTATTCATGATAACGTTCAATTGAATCGATGTAATTCATAACTAGACATTTCCTTATTAAGAAATAATATATGCCTTCCCTGGCTTACTATATTATCAAGCCGCTACTGAGGCTGCTGCATTTTTCATCGTTGTCGCAAGTATCACATAGGTTTCTGTCCAGGCTTGCTTTACATCATCAGTAAAGTCATCACCTAATCCTGCACCCAAGGTCCACAACAAGGCCTCGCCAACGACATCATAGTCTTTTTCGGTTACACCATAACCAACATGGCGTTTTCCCATCTCTTCTACCGCCGGAACGACCGCTTCAAGATTTTTAAGACTATTTACTGCAGTATTGATCATGGCCATTAGTTTTCGACCTTGCTCGACCATGTCATCGGGAAAAAGATCCCGATATGCCGGGTTTAGTTCAAACAGTTTCCCATAGAACAACTCCGCAGCCTTATCTGAAATAGGTTTAACTTTATCCCAGCTTGTTTGCACTAACTCTATTTGTTCAGGTGTCATTTTAACTCTCCTAATACTTGTTTAGTTTAAAGTGGAATACGAATTACGACGCCACCCATAACCTCACCGATTTTAAAATCAGTCCGTGGGCTGTCTTTATGCTTGTTATGGCAGGAAACACAAGCTGATGCGACGCCAACATCAGGATAAACGGCAGTAAAATACCTGGTACCACCTAATTCTTCTTCGGCATAAAAGTTCTTACCCGGATTTTCAGCAATGAAGTTCAAACCTTTTTTCTCAATCTCGGTTTTAGGCTTGTTTTGCTTATTGACCGGCCATAAAGATAGAAGCGAATAGCTAAAAGGCGCACCTTTTTCAGCGACTCGTTCTGCGCCGTAACGAAACATCTGCGCAGGTAAGACTAATGCTTTTTCATCTTTCCAATGTTCAGATGCTTTTATGACCTTTTCTTCTTTCGCCAGACGGCCGATGATTAATTTTGTATACACTGTCCTGTCTGCTTCCATTACACTAAATAATGAATCAGCCATAACTTGAGGCGATACACCTCCACTCTTTGTTTCACTTCCTCCACATGCTGACAACAGTACTGCACTCCCAATCATGCTACTTATTAATAATAATATTTTATGTTTCATTGTTACTCTCCTGTGTTAATTTAAAACTCGTTATAAAATTATAATTTACATACCTTCAATATCCTTCTTCAAATCCTTGCGTTGACGAACAAGATCAAGACTTTTTATATGAACGTCTGGTTTTGAAGAAAAATTCTTTTCGATCAATTTACGATCTGCCAATGAGTCAATCGAAAACTCAAGACCATGGCATTGCATACAGACACTTCTCAGCATCTTTTCATTTGGTCGTAAATTGTCATTTTGATTATGTTCTGACGAAACAAAAGTTCCGTTTTCGTGTCTGCTTTGTTTTCGTGGCAGGTGACAGGTTGCACAGGAAACACCGGTATTGGCCTCGGCTTGCCCCGTAACCTCTTTGTGCCATAAGGTAAAGTGTTTTGACTGTTTATATTGATTGCTGTGTTTATCATCGTGACATGCCAGGCATCCATCCACCGCCGCATGTTTTTTATCGAATTGATGAGAGCCATGACAGGATGTGCATGATAATTCTCTATCATGCGCATTTTTCTTCATATCGAGTCGCGCCTGTCCCGGTGTCATCGCGGAGAGGTCTTGCGCCAGACGCATACCGTGACGGCTAGCTAAAAACCCTTTGACCTGTGATTCATGGCAACTTTCACACACCTGATAGCCGGGCTTTTCTTTCCATATTTTCTCTTTAGTCTCTGCGCTTGATTGCATATGACAAGCGGTACAGTTCACTCCTGCTTTGCTATGTGAGCTGGCAAGCCAATCCTGCATAACCTTGGGATCATTACGTACATCAGCTGGTGTATCTGCATCATTAATCGTTAATGATTTAATAGGATAAGCTGCAACCGGATATGAATTAATTAACTCATATGCCTTACCTGCAGAGAGTGGTTTCACACTCGCTTTTTTAAGATAGGCGGGTTCATCAAGATGTTTTGCGAGAAAATCCTCATACAATCCTCGATTATCATGAAAATTATGGCAGCCAGCTGAGGCACAGGTATTAAATTCCATGCCAACGTGACTGGGACGATTCTCAGCAACATCCTCATGACATTTAAAACAGAAATCATTGGGTAATGAAACACCCATTTCTAACGTGATTTCCTCTCGATGCTCGGTATGACAGGTTATACATTTCCTTGCATCTAATTTTGCAACCCGATCGGCATTACGTGGATTGGTGAATTTAGACTTAGGGTGAGAATCATCGGCCCTTTCCAATTCCTCTCCATGACAACCCATACATGCATCCTGCAACACTTCACCTCCGCCGAGGGGATCGGTATGACATGCAGAACAGGCCATCTCAATTTGATAGTGACCATGACTTGTTTTACCTGGTAAATACACTGTTTTGTCTTCACCTGTTAATTGCATAATTAAATAACCTGTCATTCCAACCGTTAATACAATCCAGTAAACCCAATAGATTCGATTCTTATTACTCATTTGTCACAACCTAAAAGTAATAAGTCTTGATAATATGAAATGTCAACAAAACCGGTACCGGCCAAAACAGCAGTAAATGTATCCAATTCATATACCCTTTAATTTTATTTGCTAATACTCCATCTAATTTGTACTGCAGAGACATAAAAACACCGTAAACCCCACCGACCAATATCAATCCCGTAAACAGGCTCATTAACCAGGCATTGATATTATTGCCAAGCCTGAATCCTGTATGCATCAGTAAGGTAAGTACGATAAACACGCCGATAAAAATATGCACATAGCGCCAAAATGAAAATTCGAACAAAGAAAATCGCTTCCAACGTTTTCTAAGCGCTACGAGCAAGCCCAGCAGGGTTAAGCCTAATATGCTGAATCCTGTTACTTGTTTAATCACACCATCCCGCCAGACAACATCCCATTGCAGTGCCTGTATAGATGATTCGTTATAAGTAACACCGGGGGATAAGAATGCAATTAAAGCAGCCAGACCAACCAGTAGTGAATAAAGAAATATGGATCTAAATGATTTTATTTTCTCTGCCTGTACTGCCCCACCAATTAACTCAGCTAAAAGAGGACGGCAACCACCACAAACCGTCGATGCTGACGTTTTTTGCATGACGGCTTCTACTGTTTCGCAGCCTGTCGTTATCGCCTTGCTGCATTGGCCTCGGGTCACATTCATACATTGACAGACAATGGCATTTGCAGGCCATTGGGCGACAACTTGTCCTTCACTTTTTGGCCAAAGATCACCTGTGGTGACAAAGCGTTTTAACTGCCAGGGGAAAATATAGCGTTGTTTAGTGATGCTTTCCTGGATCCGGTGAAGTGAATCCCATTTACCGACTGAAATAGCACCAACCAGTCGGTTACGGAAAATAATAATTTTCCGGTAAGTTTGACTACCCGGTTTAGCGAATACATGTTGATTAAAAATACTTTTGCTTTCACCCTCTCCTGTTCGTCCCATACTAAACACGGGTAAGCCAACCACTTTTAATTGGGTCGCCATGATGGAGCCGCGGTACGCTGTTTTCTGTTTGTGGATATCCGCGACGGCGACTTTAGCTTGTTCAAAACCCGGCGCAACAAGGCCATAGACTATTTCGCGATGTTCTGCACACTCTCCGACCGCATAGATATCCGGGTCATTTGTTTGCATGGTGTCAGATACACGCACCCCACGACCTACATGTATCTTCGCCTTACGTGCAAGTTCAACATTGGATTTAATACCCGTTGATAAAATGAGCGTGTCACACTGTTTGATTTCTCCATTCCGAAGTTCGACACCTGTTACTTTTGTATCGCCAAGTATTTTCTTAATACCGACCCCAAGATAAACCTTTATCCCAAGTACTAAGATATGCTCACGAAGTAACTCAGCAGCTTCCTCGTCTAATTGGGCAGGCATTAAATATTGGGCGTGATCAATGACGGTCACTTCGGTTTTATTGCGCGACATTGCCTTAGCCGCCTCTAAACCCAATACACCCCCACCAACCACTATCACGCGACGACTTTTTACCTGGCGCGCCATGAGATGTTGCGCATCGGTCATATTGCGGAACGTATAAATATTTTCGAGTTCGATACCATCGACACTCGGGATATGTGGGTTGGAACCTAATGCAAGAATTAACTTTCGATAACGTTGTTCACGTCCAAAGGAATCAATAACCGTATTTCTTTCCCGATCAATTTCAACCACTCGACAGTTCTGATGTTGCACAAGGTTTTCAATCTGGGGTACCTTTTGTGATTCAATTAAATCAGACCAACCTGTCTCACCCGCCAATAATGAGGACAGTTTGACCCGGTTATAAGGTTCCCAGGGTTCATCACCATAAATCACAACTTGTGTCTGTGGATCTTTTTCCAACAAAGTAAACAGCGTTTTAATACCTACCGGACCTGTTCCAATAATGACAACTGGGTCGTTTAAATACGTCTGTCTAATACTTTCATTGACTAAATGAACTGCTGTGTTCACTTTTTTACTCCAAAAAAAAAGACGTCAACCTCAGTCGAATTCGAAGTGAATTCAACCAGATTGACGTCTTTGTCTGTGTTTTGAGACCTGCTTTGGTCCCAGTTATATACTGACTTTAAAATTCTATTTGTTACTTAAATTAATATCTCTGATACTGATATCACATCAGTAGCGACCTCTATTAATCGTTGATTCTTATTCATGGCCAATTTTCTTAATGCCTTGTAAGCCTCATCCTCAGATAAATTTCGACTTTTCATAATCAAGCCTTTCGCGCGCTCAATGGTTTTTCTTTCTTCAAGCTGCGATTTTGTCTTTTTTAACTCCTTTTGCAGTGACTGCATTTGCTCGAATCGTGCCCGTGCGACCTCTAACACCGGTTTGACCCGCTCGGAAGACAATCCATCTACGACATAAGCACTGATACCCGCTTTGATTGCACCATCAATCAGACCACTTTCACTCCTGTCCGTAAAAATCACGATCGGTTTGGGATTTTCCTGGTTCAGGTTATAGAGCTGGTTCATAAAATAGTTATTCGTTTCCTCTGTTTTAACGACAACGATATCTGGCTGGGAGCGATTCACTTCTTCGATCACATCATCTGCTGTGGTGATATGTGATGTCACCCGATATCCAGAATCGTTCAGTAAAGCCTGTAATGTATCTGTTTTACTCGGCTCTTCACTGACCAGCAAAACATCAAATGAAACGTTCATATCTAACTTCTAAAAAATCCGCCATGAATCTTACTGGTGGTATGAGCAAATTTAATGCCAACCTGAGTAATAACGTTTAGTTTCAAGCAATTAACCAATAATCGATGTTTAAAGAATTTATTTTGCACCGAATCGAAACATATACTTTCTCATATGCACTATATACGAACATTTTCGGTTACATCAGGATAGAAAATTATTTTGAAGAAACATTTGTGATAGCTCTTATATAGAATAATTAAAAGGGACCAGTAAAGCTGGCCCCGGATACTTCTGGCTAATTCTGGATAATTAGTGAAAGGGTTTGAGCATTGTTCTCAATATTTGCGTTGAATCTGGATAGTTCTCATCATCTTTAATTCCGATTTGCTCAGGTTCCCCATTTGGACGATACAAAAAGGTTCCAAAAATTTGATCCCAAATGGCAACCGACACGCTGTAATTTAAGGCTTCATCCATCTTGATACTATGATGATAGCGGTGATGCTCCGGTCCCATCACAATATACCCCAACCAGCCTAACTTAACTCTCGCATTGATATGCGCAAAAAAACTTTGAAAACTACTGTAAAACATCGCTATTGCGATCGCTTCAGCAGACAAACCTAACAACAAAGCAGGAATTGCACTTAATAAACGACTGGTAAATAAATCGACAAAGTGAACGGTGTTATTGTTGGCAATATTGATCTTTTTAGGCAAGTGATGAATAGCATGAAAACGCCAGACAAACGTATTCTCATGCCCAAAACGATGCCACCAATAGGCAACTAATTCAGAAACGACGACGGCTAACGGCACTGCAACCAGCAAGGATAACTCTGAGTCTCCTGTCGCAAATGGCACAATAATCATCGCTGCTAAAATAGCCCCTAAATTGCTCACTGCACCATTTATCATGAAATAAAACAGGTTAACCCACCATTCTTTAACCGTGGGTTGCCAATCACGCCGATACGGTATCCACCGCTCAGTCACAATCATGGTGAATACGATACTAAATATACTGATGGTCAGTGCTAAACCAACATTAACGCCATAGCGTAATAATGAGATGTATAAACTCGCATTTAAGGCGAATAACAACGGCCAGACCAAATAGGGTAATCCGATATAAATATTTCGCAGCGTGATTTGTCGTAGCACACCGTCATTGTATCCTTTTGATATATCTAAAATTTTCATCGCAATTCTCCTTTCGCATGATGTTAACTAACTTAATGTTTACAGTGTAAACATATATGTTGACAATGTCAACATTGGAGGCTATATTTTTACCATGAACGCTGAAAATAAGAAATATCACAAAGACAATCTGCGCCGTACCCTGCTCGATGCAGCGACACAGTTACTACAGAAAAAAGGCTCCGTAGATTTTAGCTTGCGTGAAGTCGCCAGGGTCGCCAAGGTGAGTCACACTGCACCGTATCGTCATTTTTCGGATAAGGCAGAGTTACTGCGTGGTATTGCACAACAAGGATTTGACTCATTGCATCAGGCCATGTTGCGTGCACAGCAAACCGGATTAAATACGGAACAACAGTTAATCGAAGCCGGGGTGGCTTATGTTCAGGAAGCCGTAGCGTCCCCAGAACGATCTAAATTGATGTTCAGTGGCTTGCTCGATACAGACGGGGCTGATCAGGCGTACCTTGACAGCTGTTGCGCGGCTTACGACGAATTAAGGCGTATTATTCAACGCGGCCTTGATGACGGTGTATTTAAAGGTAATCTGGATACTATCACCCTCACCGCCTGGTCATCCGTACATGGAATGGCCATGTTACTAACAGCCGGAGTTGATTTGGGAATAAAAGATAATAATGAACTCATCGCTCAGGCAAAGCAGCTAACCAGACAAGTTATTAATGGCTTTAAAAATTAGCCAGTAAATAAAATTCTTATAATAAATTTATCAATGTAACCTTTGTACCAGAATAACTTTGATTTAAAGCTTCACGTTTCTTAGTCTAAGCGCATTCGTTATCACCGAGACCGAACTAAAGCTCATCGCTGCCGCGGCAATCATCGGTGATAATAACATCCCCATAACTGGGTACAGGACACCAGCAGCGATAGGGACACCCGCTGAATTGTAGATAAACGCAAAAAATAAATTTTGACGAATATTCCGCATGGTGGCCTGGCTTAATCTTCTTGCACGCACAATGCCTCGTAAATCTCCCTTAACCAGGGTCACACTGGCACTTTCCATGGCGACATCGGTCCCGGTTCCCATCGCGATTCCAACATGAGCCTGCGCCAGAGCAGGTGCATCATTAATTCCATCTCCTGCCATCGCAACGATGTTACCTTGATCCTGTAGTTGTTTAATCACATCACTTTTTTGCTCGGGCATCACTTCGGCCTCGACTCGATCCAGTTTTAATTTACTGGCAACCGCCTCGGCCGTTTTAAGATTATCACCGGTCAGCATAACGATTTTCAATCCTTCGTCATGCAGGGCTTGAATGGCTTCCGGAGTAGAGTCTTTAATTGGATCTGCGACGCCAATCAATCCTGCTAGCTGTTGATCAATCGATAAGTACATCACCGTCTGACCATCTGCACGTAATTCATCTGCCTGGATGACGGCTTCATTATTATTGATTCCTTGATCCTGCATTAACTTTAGATTTCCGAGTGCAACCTGATGTTTTGCTTGACCTGGCCGGTAACGCCCTTTCCGGTAATCGACTGAAACTCAGTCACAGCTAATAAATCAATTTGTTTGTTTTGTGCACCGCGAATAATCGCCTCGGCGAGTGGATGCTCACTGGCCTGTTCCAGACTCGCCGCAAGTTGCAAATTACTATTTTCATCAAAATCATCGAATGCTGTTAAAGACATTAATTCCGGTTTACCTTCGGTCAAGGTCCCGGTTTTGTCGATAACCAGGGTATCGATCTTTTCCATGACTTCCAAGGCTTCTGCATTTTTTATTAACACTCCCGCCATTGCGCCGCGGCCAGTCCCAACCATAATTGAGATTGGCGTTGCTAATCCCAACGCACATGGGCATGCAATAATTAAAACGGCCACGGCATTGACTATTGCATAGGCTAAACGAGGTTCAGGACCGATAATCCACCAGGTTATAAAGGTTAAAATCGAAATACCAACCACCGCAGGGACAAAGTATCCTGCAACGACGTCCGCAAGTTTTTGTATTGGTGCGCGCGAGCGTTGTGCTTCGGCGACCATCCCCACAATCTGTGACAATAGGGTATCCGCACCGACTTTTTCCGCACGCATCAATAAGCTACCGGTACCATTAACGGTGGCACCAATTAATTTGTCATGGGTTGTTTTACTGACCGGTATCGGTTCGCCGGTGACCATCGATTCGTCAACATGGCTATCGCCTTCGATAACGATCCCATCGACCGGAATTTTATCTCCGGGACGCACTCGTAACACATCATTCGGATGCACATTCTCAAGCGGAATGTCTTCCTCTTTTCCATCGTCACGAACGATTCGCGCGGTATTCGGTGCCAGTCCAAGCAACATTTGAATCGCTGCATTGGTACGTGATCGAGCACGTAATTCAAGTACCTGCCCCAGCAAAACTAACACCGTGATAACCGCAGCCGCCTCGAAATAAACGGCTACCGTTCCGCCGTCATGTTGCATAACAGGAGGGAATACATGAGGTAGTAATAATGCCACCACACTGTAGACCCACGCCACCGAGACACCTAAACCAATTAAGGTAAACATGTTCAAATTCCATGTTTTGACAGATTGCCAGCCTCGGATAAAGAAGGGCCACCCCCCCCCAAAGTACCACCGGTGTAGCTAACACAAACTCAATCCATTGAACGGAACGCATCGAAAGGGCTTCGGGTAACCATTGTGGAACCATGTCGGCTATCATGGCCAAAATAAAGACTGGTATGGCAAAAATGGAACTGATCCAAAAACGACGATTCATATCATCTAATTCTTCATTCTTTTCTTCCACCGTGACCGTCATCGGCTCTAATGCCATACCACATTTTGGACACGTCCCCGGATGATCCTGCACGACTTCAGGATGCATAGGACAGGTATATTCTGTTTTAGTAGCCAACACCGGGACGCCCATCGGCTCCAACGCCATACCACATTTCGGACAGGTGCCAGGACCCAATTGCTCAATCTCAGGATCCATTGGGCAGGTATACATTACATTTTTATCCATCGCTGATATGTCAGCCGGGGATTTTAATTTTTCTAAACAGGCTTCCGGTTTTTGTTTGAATTTATCTAAGCAGTGTTCTGAACAAAATCGATACGTTATGTTTTTGTGATCGTAATTAAATTCTGAATCTTCAGTAACACTCATACCACAGACCGGGTCAGTTAACGATACCGAGTCTGATGAATTTAAATAAGTTTCCGGATTATCTTCAAATTTATGCAAACAATGATCTGAACAAAAGTGAAAGGTTTGATCTTCATATTGATAGTATAACTTTGAGTCTGAAGAGACTTTCATACCGCATACAGGATCAGTTATTTGATCAGTTGCATCATCACATTTTTTACACGTAGACATGATCTGTTAATTCCCTTTTTTATGAATTAATGATTTGCAATACATAACTAAATATACTGTCTGTAATTGAAGACTTTTTAGCTCAACCATGAATAGAACATGTACTTCAATACAGGTTCCACGTAAACACGATGTAGATGATCTATATCACTTCGAGTGAGCCAATTTACCGCTTGTCATTGCCCAATAATCAAGTTTATGTCTCTAAATGTATGACCGCAATATTAGAGACGGCTTATATACTTATCCACACTTTTATCTGGTTTATGTATGACTTTTATATACCTAGGTCACAGTTTATTTGTTCTGGATGTGACGTTATTCCATATAAATAGGTATATATGCTTAGTTAACAATAGGTAATGTTTAATTTATAAGGTAAAATGGATAATATGCCATTTTCAATATTTTGGCTGCAAATGGCTGTCAGCGTGGGTTCATGTGCTATATTTTTAAGCTACCCCCTATATCTATGAACAATAAATGAGAAATACCGATGGCCAGTATTATCATCATTGATGACCAAAGCACGACACTAAAATTGCTTGCCCAATTAGTGAAATCACTCGATTTTTCAACTGAACCTATACAAGTCACAACCTTTGATCAATCAACTGAAGCACTGAACTGGGTTCAATACAATACACCTGACATGGTCTTGATTGACTATAAAATGCCAGAAATTAACGGCATTGAGTTTATAAAATTATTTCGTCGTTCTAAGGGGTGCGATTCTATTCCGGTTATTATGATCACGGCTTATGATGAACAGGACATCCGCTATAAAGCACTTGATGCAGGGGCGAGTGATTTCCTATCCAAACCCATCGACCATCACGAATGCCGGGCACGATGTAAAAACTTGCTCACCTTACGAACATCACAACTAATGCTCGAAAAACGAAATTACGTCCTGCAGCATAAAGTCACACACTCAACCAATGCCATCGCGGAACGTGAGCGCGAGACCTTGCTCCGTCTTGCTCGTGCGGGGGAATATCGGGACGAAGAAACTGGAAACCATATTCTACGTATTGCAAAATATTCTCGTCTGATTGCAGAACTCATCGGCCTGGATGAACGACATTGTGATCTTATTGAACAAGCCTCTCCGATGCATGATCTGGGTAAAATAGGTATTTCTGATTCGATTTTATTAAAACAAGGTCGTTTAACAAATGATGAATTTGATACGATGAAATCGCATACCTTAATTGGTTACGAGATTTTAAAAGATAGCCCATCTAAATATTTGCAAGCTGGCGCAAGCATTGCCTTAGGTCATCACGAACACTTCAATGGACTTGGTTACCCTTATGCTATGCGTGGTGAAGAAATTCCTATCGAAGCGCGCATTGTTGCTATTGCCGATGTGTTCGATGCACTGACTTCTGTACGCCCCTACAAAGAAGCTTGGTCGATCAATGACGCTATTACTTTCATCCAGACACAACGTGGAAAACAGTTTGATCCGGATTGTGTCGATGTTTTTATTGATAATCTCGATAGAGTGAAATATATCTATTGTGCATTGAACGAAATTTCTCAGCATAACAAAGAAGAACCGAATTTATGCCTGCAGCAGGATCTATCTTAAGTCATTTTCACCCGCGCTCATTCTTTAAGCGGCTAAGTAAAAGCCCGGGGCGTGAACACGAACAGGCATTTATTCGTCTTGCCTTTGGTCCTGTTATATTTATTTTAACCATCCTGCTTCATTCCGATCCTTCTAAAATTATATATTACATGACCGCGGAAGTTATTCTTTACGCGATTGCCGGTATTTTTATTCTCGGCTGGATTTATCTGCAGCCCATTAAAAATACATTACGTTATATCATTAGCAATATCATTGATGTATTGGCACTATCCTATGCGATGTACCTTGGGGATGAAGTTGGTGCCGCTTTATACCCATTATTTCTTTGGCTGTCTTTTGGGTATGGGTTTCGTTTTGGTATTAAACACCTGGCAATTGGCAGCATATTAAGTATTGCTGGATTTGTTGCTGTGTTTCTAACAAGTCCATTTTGGCAGACTTACCCTATTCTATTTTCGGGTATGGTAGGTGGGCTAATTTTACTACCCCTCTATGCTTCGACGTTATTAAGAAGATTAACCGAAGCAGTTCAAAATGCTGAAATCGCAAACAAGGCCAAGAGTCAGTTTCTGGCCAACATGAGTCACGAATTGCGCACACCATTAAGCGGTATTACTGGCTCAAGTGATTTACTAAAAAATACCGTGCTGACTACTGAACAAAAAGAGTACGCTGATACCATCGATTACTCAATAAATGCATTATTATCACTCATAGAAAGTATATTAGATCTGTCAAAAATTGAAGAAGGGAAAATAACCCGTAACAAAATAGAATTTGATCTCCACCACCTACTGAATATTACTACGCGCATGTTGACTCATCATGCGAAACAAAAAGGCTTATCTCTCAATCTACAGGTTGAACCTGACATACCGTATCAGCTTATTGGTGATGCCGATCATCTTCGACAAATACTAATTAACTTGATTGGCAATGCCATCAAATATACTGATTTTGGTGGGGTACATGTCCGGGTTTCATTAAAAGAAAGTTCTGAAGATGAATGTTATATTCTTTTTGAAGTCATCGACACGGGCTGTGGTATTTCTAAAGTCGACCAGAAATCTATTTTTAACCGATTTACCCAGGCTGATGATTCAGAAACACGTCGGCATGGCGGCACCGGTTTGGGTACTGCCATTGCAAAAGAGATTGTAGAATTGCTCGATGGCACCATTGGTGTATCCAGTGAGCCTGAAAATGGCTCGACCTTCTGGTTTACCTTACCCTTTACACGCCAAGAAGTTGATATCGATAAAAATAAAGATTTATCTACCGCAAAAATTCTAGCTATTGCTAATAAAGATAATGTCCTGATCGATTTGATCGATTGCTTAGATGGTTGGGGAACAGATTTAATCGATACTGACTCAGCCAGTGATGCATTCAAAATGCTTACACATGCCGCATCCGAACACGATCCATTCCATGCCATTATAATATCCAAACCTTTAATAGATATTGATGCCTTACAATTTGTTCAATCAATTCGCACCAGACCAGAATTAAATAATATAGTTTTAGTTTTACTGGCCAATAATCTGGATGAATCAACTCATAGTAAATTACTAAATACTGGTTTTAACTTTATCTTCAATAATCCAGTCAATAAATCTCTACTTTTTAACGCCATTCACGCCTCGCCATTACTCGGGGCCCATGACAACAATGTCGAAGATTTCAGTAGTTACTTCATGCATAGCAAAATGGTCAAGCAATATCATATTTTACTTGCCGATGACAATGAAACCAACCAACGAGTAATACGTCGTATTCTTGAGCATGGTGGACATACAGTGGCTGTCGTGGAAAACGGTGAAAGGGCTTTGGATGCACTCGAAAAAGAAACCTTTGATATATGTATTATCGACATGCATATGCCCGTGATGGGTGGCTTACAGGCAATTAAACTTTTCCGTTTTATGTACCCGAAGAATACCATGCCATTCGTAATGCTCACCGCTAATGCAACAACCGAGGCGGTACAACAATGTAAAGAAGTTGGAGTTGATGTCTATTTGACTAAACCAATACGTTCTCACACATTACTGGACACGATCGCCACTATTGAACCCAATCAACGGGAAAAAACAGATGGCGAAAAAATGTCCATTATACCGGCCAATATTCGACAGCCTAACATCGAGACACCCGACTCCAGTGACATCCTAAATCCGGATGTTATTAACGATTTAAAAATGCTTGACGAAAATAACACCTTTTTATTCGATCTCATCCAGGGTTTTGTCAAAGATGGTAATGCGTTGTTATTACGGCTCGATAATAGTACACATGATCAATACCATGAATTTACCGAAGCAGCTCATGCCTTCAAGGGTAACGCCGGCTCAGTCGGTGCCGTCAAACTCTATAAAGTTTGTATGCAGGCACAAAAACTTTCCGAAACTGAATATAAACAAAACGCAACACAACATTTAAATCAGATTCGTAAAGACTTTTTACGCACTCAATATGCCTTATGGCACCAGGCCCACCAGGTAGACTCCAACCAAAAACGTGACTAGGCTACCTGACCTTCATCGGTTTGAACGGCCACTTTTTTACCCTGTGCTCGAACTAATCGTTGCATAATTCTCAATGAGCGTTCATCCAATTCCATGGCAGTATCCACCCAAATATCAGAAATCGCTTGCATTTCATTTAAGGTTACCGGATTAACCTGAATAAATGCCTGTTGCATAGCCAGATGACTTGTCCTTCTTGATTGGTTTTGCTTTATATAGCGATTAACTGCATTCTCACCTTCACCATCCTCAGCCAGCACATCAACAATACCCATAGCATACAGTTCTTCACCACTGTACATCCGTCCAGAACTAATTATCTTCTCCGCGACATTTGGGGTAACGCGGCGGCTTAAGAATGAATATGCTCCCATTCCTGGAAAAAGGTTAAACAATATCTCAGGAAAACCGATTTGCGAACTCTTTTCTGCCACTATAACCTTACAGGCTAATGCAGCCTCAAAACCACCACCCAGGGCAGCTCCTTGAATCAATGCGATGGGGGTAATACCATGATTGACAAGTTGTGAACATTCATACACAACATCGACACATTGAAGAGCGTATGCATTCAGGCCTTCACGATCATTATCATTTATCAACTTATTAAATCTGTTCAAATCACCACCAAGATTAAATACCTCCGGCACACCAGAAGCGGCAACCAGATATTTAACGGGATTGTTTTTGCTTGGCATAGCATAGAATTGCTTAAATAAGCTCTGAATATCTGAAAGTAATTCGTGTGTAAAACAAGGTCGAGGGCTAGCATGCATTCTTAACCATAATGACTGAGATTCAGCCTGAAAATTAAGGTCCATATGCTCATAGTTGGTGTTAAAATGATCATTAAAGCTTGATAAGGGTTGGTTCATTAACGTCTTCATTAGCGGCTCCAGTATTGTAAGGCTATTTCAAAAGTGAAATAAAAAAATATTCCCCCTGAAATAATTATAGTGTATTGCTAAAAATTGATACAAATACCAATGGCGATTAAAGTCAAATTCATCTGTCAATTCTGAAAACTGTGAAGTTGTTCTTACTCAACCAGAACAAAAACAATATAAATGATCATGTTAATATTAAACTCGAACAGGTTTTCCAATATACAAGTGATTAAAAATGAATCAAAATAATCCAGGAGATAGGATGAGAATATAGAAATAGAAATCAGATATTAGTTAAAGCTACTATTTTGAACAGGGACAACATAGTCGGCTTCACAAATTAGTAGCTAACCAATATACGTTTACATTTGTAAATCGAATATGATATTTCAAAAAATAATTACATACATAATATATAAAGTATGATTTCAATTAAAGACTATGCTTTGTTTTAGACTTCTGTTTAAACTTTCTCATCTATAGTTTCAAAATCACAATAATTCAGTAGAACTAACATGGGAGTCAGTCTGATACATTATTATATTAATAATAACTAATAGTAAAATACTACAACTCTCTGATACTTATACAAATAATAAATACTCATTTTAAAAATATAGTTTAGTATTCTGGCAGTAATACGTTATTATTTATGTGATGTTTATGGGTAACTACAATTCATATTCGTTATTAATAATAATGCAATAAACAGCACTAGCATCAGGATTATGGACAATCAGCTGCAGACAGTTCGGACAATATCCACATCAAAACTATGAGTTGTTTATGTTAAATATCTGGCGAAGCCTGCAATTTAAAATACCAACTGTTTTTATAATTTCATTCATTTTTATATTTCTTGCGATATTTGGAGTCTTCTCAACTATCGGTCGCAATTTATTAGAAAAACAGGCCTATAAACAAATCACGCTCTCTGCTCAAAATATCGTGTCCACCTTAGGACATCAGGTTAGCTATGCTGAATCACTCGCAATGTCACTGGCTAAACTTGGCGAAACACTACCGAAAGATTATGAAATTAATAAACAAATCATAAGGCAAGTATTAGATGTAAAAGGAAGTGAAAGTTTTATTGCCGGTGGAGGGATATGGCCCGCACCTTATAAATACAATACAGAGATTGAGAGTCATAGTTTTTTTTGGGGTAGGAATAAAAGTGGCGCGCTTCAATATTATGATGACTATAATAATCCTGTCGGATCAGGATACCATCATGAGGAATGGTATGTACCAGTAAAGTATTTATCCTCAGGCCAATCTTTCTGGTCAAGGTCTTATATGGATCCATATTCATACCAGCCAATGGTGACGGTATCCGTACCAATGTTTCGCGATAATGAATTTTATGGTGTCGCCACAGTCGATTTAAAGCTCGAAGGATTAAGTACCATTTTTGCAACGGCATCTACCTCGTTTGATGGTTATGCCTTTGCAGTTGATCGAAACGGCAAATTTCTTACCTTTCCTGACGAACAACAGGCCAAGATATTTAGTAAAGATAAATATGGTCATCACATTGAAAATTTTATAACTATAATGACACTTTCAGAAAAAAACTCTGATTATAAACCTCTTATGGAACCTGTATTAAAAGCCATATATGACAGGCTCCAACTAACGGATGAATCTCACACTAACACTAATTTGTTGGCCGAAAAAATCAAAAATGAAAGCTACCAAATTAATTTTAATGAAGCCAGGCTGATCGCCACGCAATTAACTGAAAAAAATAATTCAACCAAATCAAGCCAACTAAATCACCAGCAGTTTTACCTGCAATATGACCTTTTACTAAATGAACCAGCCTATGCATCTATCATTGACATGCCAAATACCTATTGGAAAATTATTACTGTAATGCCCTACAGTAATGCTATGAGCACATCCAATGCTATATATCAGAATTTAATTTTCTATATCGGACTTGCAATGTTGTGCTCGTTCATAATTATGCTTTTCATAGTTAAAAGATTCCTGGTTAAACCCATTTCAAGCTTAGCGAAGCAATTGCGTTATTTTTCTGAACACGGTGATACTAATAATCAAAAACTTGAGAGCCTTGATAAAGGTGAGTTTGGCCAATTAGCGTACTGGTTTAATAAACGAAGTGATAAATTACTCGAAGTCCAGGGCAAACTATTTGAAGCTCAAAATGAACTTGAAGAGAGAGTTCGAGATCGTACACAGGAATTACAAAATGAAATTAATTATCGAATTAAACAACAGGAAACAAAGGAAAGATGGGCGATCCGTGTTGAACACCAGCATGCAGCCGTAGTTGAATTAACTCTTAACGATTCACTTTTTAGTGGTGATATTATTGAAGCAGCCAAAATTCTCAACGAAGCATCCGCGAACGTACTCAACGTAGCCCATTCCAGTATATGGTTGCTTGATGATAAAAATGAGATTATGCGTGTTGTTGACCATTATGATCGCATGACTAATACACACACCGATGATCTAGTATTAAACGTTAAGGATCATCCTAAGTATTTTCGTGCACTTGAATCAGATCGTTCTTTTGCGATGAATAATATTCTTAATGATGAAAAATCTTCAGATATTATCGAATATGCTAAAAAACAAGGGATTTTATCCCAACTCAACAGCCCAATTCGAATTGCTGGACAACTACGTGGTGTGATTTCATTTGACCAGACTGAATCAGCCAGAGACTGGTATACTGATGAAATCAGATTTAGTGGTGAAATTTCAGATCTTTTTGTTCAGGTGATTACCAACTCCGAGCGCATTCAATCTGAACATAAAATTCGCAAACTGGCTTTTTACGACCCATTAACAGAACTGGCAAATCGTCGATTCTTGCAGGAAACACTCAATCGAATTTTTGAAACTGCAAAACGACAAAAAATGTTTGGCAGCCTGCTTTATCTTGATCTCGATAATTTTAAAACACTCAATGATTCTCTCGGGCACCTGATAGGTGATGAACTGCTCGTTCAAATTGCAAAGCGAATTAAACATGTTTTACGTAAAGAAGATATGGCAGCAAGGATAGGGGGCGATGAGTTCGTAGTATTATTGGTTGGTCAACATATCAATAAAACCAAGGCAATGAAACAGGCTCTAAATGTTGCAAAGAAAATTCAAGTCGAAATCAACAAACCTTACCGCCTGAAAGGATTTGAACATATCATTACCGCAAGCATTGGCATCACATTATTTCCTGAGGAAAATACTACAGTAACTGACATTCTTAAACAGGCCGATACAGCCATGTATCGAGCTAAAGAAGATGGTCGAAATACAATAACATTCTATAATGAAGAATTTCAAAAAGCGGCAGATAATCGACTTTTGCTGGAAAAAGAACTCCGTCATGCCATCGCCCATAATGAGTTTGAAATGTATTACCAACCTCAAGTAGACCATGCTGGTAAGCTGGCCGGGACTGAGGCTTTAATACGCTGGATACATCCAACTCGTGGAATCGTTTCCCCTCTTGATTTTATTCCTATTGCTGAAGAAACAGGACTCATCCTAGAGCTAGGTGACTGGATTATAAAAGAAACCTGTGAATTTTGTAGAGAATTTAATTTAGATCTGGTTGCCATAAACATAAGCCCACGTCAATTTCGACAGCCAGATTTTGTCCAGCGTGTAATAGACACGATTAAATCCACTGGCGTTAATTCAAATAATCTTATGTTTGAAGTTACTGAGGGCGTAGTTATCGATAATATCGAAGATACCATTATGAAGATGAATGCGTTAAAGGAAATCGGCATTCGCTTCTCAATTGACGATTTTGGTACAGGTTATTCTTCATTAGCCTATTTAAAACAATTACCATTAGATCAATTAAAAATTAACGATAAATTTGTTCGAGACATTACCAAAAATTCGAGTGATGCAATCATCGTCGAAACTATTATTCTAATGGCCCGGCATCTGGATTTGAACGTAGTAGCCGAAGGCGTGGAAACTGAAGAACAACTCGCATTTTTATCTAAAAAAGATTGTCAAATGTTTCAAGGCTATCTTTTTAACATACCACTCGAACGGAAAGCTTTTCTGTCATTTATTAAAAATAATCTTAACCAGAAACCGAATGATACTAAGGCGTCATCATTAAACTAACCGCATAAGTTTTAATGAAAAAAACCGATACGCCTTATTTATTTTTACATAGTTTTAAACCTATAATCCATATTCCAAATAACAATAAACCACATAAACTCCCGAAGATCACCGGTCTTCGTACAATCGGTATAGATGCATCATAAATTTCCTGTTTCATATCAGCATCAGCCATCGGCACAGCCGTCATTAATTGAACATAATAAAAATAGCTTCCTAATGCGCCAACAACAACAGGGATAAAAATAAAAAAAAATGCTATTTTCATAAAAGAGCTTTTCTCCGATGGACGACAACTTGCCCCTGCGGCAATAACAATACTCATAGAGACAAATAAGGCCACCAAGATCAAATACATAAATTGACCACCGTCCACGAACCATTGCGTTATATCCATGTTATTCACCTAATATTTCAACTGATCTAAATTTTCTAAATACTACGACTTACTAAACTTCAAAATCGCCAGCCTGGCCAGTGTCCAATCAATCGTTGTATGGATAATACTCACCACCACATACGGAGTCGCAAAACCAATACATATAATCCCATCCTGGTTCGATATCCCTGCACGGCGATAAAAGTAAATATAGAAATAACTAAAAATACGGAGAGGATGTTATTAATGATTCCGATGCCCATCATCTTGCCCATATTCATATCCGTGCCATTTGCTAAAAACACTGACAAACGTACCTACCTGATTCCGCCCATGATCTTGTTCAGAAAAAGGTAAAAAATAAATGCCTTTTTCAGACGCATTTGCTTTTAAGGCCTGGGATATTGACGCTTCATCAGTGAATTTTGATGCCACTGCACTATCCCACTTCACTATGCCACTTCACTATGCCAAGGCAAGACAGCCCAGGAAATAAATCCCCATACAAATAACACAACTCCAGCCAGAACGCTCAACGTCATATGACGTTTCATGACCAACTCCTTGTTTTATTTACCATAACGAGTCAGGCTCTAACGAATACTGCCGATATTCTCCGACAATTGCTAGAAAACGAGATTTTTGGTCTCAGATACACTACTATAGCGCCCGATTTTATCTAGGATGGTTACTTTGAACACGCACGAATATATCCCCGGCCAACGCTGGATCAGTAATACCGAGTTGCAAATGGGCCTGGGTACCGTCCTCAGTGTGGACCAACGTAGTGTGCAGATTCTGTTCATGGCAACTGGCGAAACACGTACCTATGCCAAATTAACCGCCCCGCTGACTCGTTTGCGCTTTTCTGAGGGCGATACGATTCGATCTCATGACGGCGAATCGATGACCATTGAACACGTGGAAGAGCATGAGGGCCTACTCCTATATATAGGACAGAATCCACAAGGCCAGTCATTACGTATTGAAGAAGGCCAGCTGGATAACTTCATGCAATTAAGCCGTCCGAGCGACCGCCTGCTTAATGGACAACTGGACAAACCCAAATGGTTTGTTTTGCGTCAACAAACACGTCAGTACCAGAACCGCCTATCACAATCAAAATTGTATGGATTGATCGGGGCCCGTACGAGCTTACTCCCCCACCAGTTGTTCATCGCTAATGAAGTTGCACAACGTTATGCTCCCCGGGTTTTACTTGCGGATGAAGTCGGGCTGGGAAAAACCATTGAGGCTGGCTTAATCTTACATCAGCAATTGCTGACCGAACGTGCACAGCGCATATTGATCGTCGTACCCGAAACCTTGATTCACCAGTGGTTAGTGGAAATGTTACGTCGTTTCAACCTGTTCTTTAGTCTTTTTGATGAACAACGCTGCTCGGCTATTCAGGAAGACGACGACAGCATCAACCCATTCCAAACCGAGCAACTGGTTATCTGTTCACTCGATTTCTTAACGGAACATTCCAAATACTTTCAGCATGCCGTTGAGGGTGAATGGGATATGCTGATCGTCGATGAGGCACATCACCTGGAGTGGTCACCCGAACATGTCAGTCACGAATACCAGTGTGTTGAACAATTAGCACAAAATACCAAAGGGGTTTTATTGTTAACCGCGACACCGGAGCAACTTGGGAAAAACGGCCACTTCGCACGTTTACGCTTACTCGACCCCGATCGTTTTCCCGACTTCGAAAAATTCATTGAAGAAGAAAAACATTATGAACCCGTTGCCGAGGCCATTGATAACTTATTAAGTGATGTCCCGTTAAGTGAACATAATCGAGAAACGCTGCTCGCCACCCTATTAAATGATGATAAACATGATTTACTCGAAAACATCATAGATTCCGAGGTGAATGATAAAACCCGACAAAAGGCCCAGGCACAACTGGTACAGCACTTGTTGGATCGTCATGGCACTGGACGGGTTTTATTCCGAAACACACGCTCAGCCGTTAAAGGTTTCCCCGAACGTAAATTAAATTCCTATTCATTACACTTGCCTAAAGAATATGGCGAGTGTTTGGCACTGTTTCAAGAAGCCGCCATTTCTGAGGGACAGTTGCTTCTGAGTCCTGAACTATTATATGAATCTGTTAAACAGGAATCTCAAGATAGCTGGGTCGAGCTCGATCCACGCATTACCTGGCTAACCGATAAGTTAAGAGAACTAAAACCACAGAAAGTATTGGTGATTACCGCCAGTGCGGATACGGCATTGGATATTGCCCAGACTTTACAAAATAAATCCGGTATCCATGCTGCCGTTTTTCATGAAGGCTTAAGTATTATTGAACGTGATCGTGCTGCTGCTTTTTTTGCCAACGAAGAAGAAGGCTCACAGGTATTAATTTGTTCCGAGATCGGCAGCGAAGGGCGAAATTTCCAGTTTGCTCACCATTTGGTTTTATTCGACCTGCCCTTTAATCCAGACTTACTCGAACAACGTATCGGTCGTTTGGATCGTATTGGTCAAAAAGAAACGATACAGATACATGTGCCCTACCTTGATAATAGTGCACAAATGATTATGAAGTACTGGTATCACGAAGGGCTCAACGCCTTTGAACATACCTGTACTGCCGGTCAGAGTGTATTTACTCAACTTGAGAAAAACTTAATCGAGGCCTTACATCAAATTGATGAAGGTCTGGAGGACCTGCCGGGTTTAATCGACACCACACAATCACTTTACCAACAATTAACGGAATCCTTACAACAAGGTCGCGATCATTTGCTGGAACTGAGTTCATTTAAAGAAGAGCAAGCCCATCGGCTGGTTGACATTGCGAATAAACAATCTAATGAATTGGAACTCAATCACTTCCTGGACACGGTGTTTGATCATTTTGGTATCGACATCGATGCACACAGCCAGAATAGTTATATCATCGCACCAAGTGACCATGCGCACATTAGTTTGCCTGGTCTGACTGAAGATGGCATGACCATTACCTATGACAGAGAGATGGCCCTGGCGAATGAAGACATGCACTTTATCAGTTGGGAACATCCATTAACGACAACGGCCATCGATAACATCTTATCGAATGAATTGGGCAATACCACGCTGGTGACCATTAAAAATCGCTCTATTCCAGCTGGCACATTGTTGATCGAATGCCTGTATTTAATGGAATCAAATTCAGGCACCACCATGAATACAAGCCGGTACTTACCTGCCAACAATATTCGAATTGTACTCGACCAAACCGGTAAGCTATATCACGACATATTATCCCATAGTGCCATCAATCAGGCGCAAGAACGGGTTAATCTCGAAACCGCGATTCAGGTAATCCGCGCACACGGCAGCACCTTACGAAAAATGATTGCCGCTAGTGATAAATTCGCTGAAAAATCCACTCCCGCCATCCTGCTTGAAGCCAAAGAACATGTCACAGAGGTGCTAGGGCTTGAGATTCAACGTCTTGCTGCGCTTAAAGCCGTTAATCCCAACGTTCGGGATGATGAAATTGACTACTTTGTGCAACTAAAAACAGATATTCAGTCACGTTTAGACTCAACCATTGCCCAGCTTGATGCCGTACGCGTGATCATTGCAACTTAACTTCTCCAAGCATTAATAATCGTATGGGATTGTTAAAAAAGGTTAAATTGAATAACAATTGACCGCACCGGCCAAAAAAACCTGAACCAGTTCTCACTTTGGGAACCGTTCTCCGACGCATTAAATTCTAAAGCCCTTTAAACTTAAGGAACAGAAGACGGAGGACACCCCCTATGAAAACTATGATAACCGCAATAATTACTTTGGGACTGGCATCACCCATAGTCTTCGCGGATGACGCGACGGAAGACTATAATTCAAAAGTATTTAGTAAATTTTATTCGATAAAAACTCAAATCGATACCAACACAGCCAATATTGAAGCTTTAACCACCCAGGTTCAAAATTTACCGACCGGTGGTGGCACGGGTACCACCCCGAGCAATGACGCACAGGTGCAAAGCAATACTACTGCGATTACGAATTTAACCACTCAGGTACAAACTAATACCGGAAATATCAGTGGTAACGCAGCACAAATCCAGGCCAATACTGGGAACATCAATAGTGTCTCGGCTGAAGCACAAGCAAACACCGCACTCAATGCAACACAGGCCACACAAATTCAGGCCAATGCTGCAAATGATGCTAATCAAGACACACAGATCCAGGCCAATACTACGGCCGTAACGGGTGTCACCACGACCACACAAACTCTGCAGGGCAGTGTTGATTCATTAACAACTCAGGTCAGCACCATGCAATCGGATGTCAACGTACAAGGCACGCAAGTTCAAACCAATACCGATACCATTACCAGTAATACTGCACGTATCACTGCATTGGAAAGTGGTTCAGGCACGGGGGGGGGAGGCACGACCTTACCACCACCCGAACCAACTCCGGCAATCGATTTTAATTTATACATCCCGAATGCCACGACCAAAGATTTTCGGCTATTTGCGAATGGGGCTTGTGACACGATCGCTCAAACGATCACTCGCGTTGATAACGCTGCCAGCTCGGACATAACCGTCACCGAAACTCTGACAGGTCTGCTTGGAGACTGTACCTCTTATGATCACGCATACGTGTTAACGGCAGACAGTTTTTCAGTGACCAGCTATCACGATACCATCGTCCCTAGTCAGACTGTTGTTTATGAGACCCCTGGAGTTTTACTGAATAACACGATGGAAGTCGGTAAGACTTTTGGTTTTGCTGAGGCAGGAGTGGGTAATCCTTTGGCAGGCACCATTCAAAAAAATACCATCCTGTCGATCGAACCATCGATTACCGTACCTGCAGGAACATTTACTAACTGTCTGAAGATGCAATCAACTATTACCTCTAGCTTCATTATTCCAAATACGGAACAGGTGTCATGGCTATGTGAAGGTATCGGTGAAGTAAAACGTATGTATATGGATAAAGGTGCCAATGAAATGCGCACCATGATTTTACGTTCCTTTACATAGAGAACTAACTAACAAAAAAAAGGGGTCAGAGACGTATTAATTCTGTTCTACAAAAGAACAGAATTAATACGTCTCTGACCCCATTTTTTTTCTAGAAATTAAATAAATCAAAAAATACGTCTCTGACCCTAATTTATTTTTCGTCTCTGCCCCCTTTTTTTTACCAGGCCTGCTCAGGTAAAAAAATCACGGGGCCATGTAATTTCTTATTATAATATTTAGAATTTAGATGCGACACTGAAAACATCAGGGTTGTGTCATTTTCCTTGAATCCAGGTATGGGTCCGGGATGTGGAATTTTTTCAGTAGGAGGTGAGTCAGTATTTTTTAGTGCCGCACCATTTGAGTATAACCATGAACCGGCGATGTCCATTGGCGTTTTTTTAAATTCGATGGCGGGCTGCCCGGCGACCGTACAACCATTCATCTGAATATCTGAATTAACCGCTAACACCGCCTTTCCAGGGCTTTTAATAAAACAGTTATTTAAAGTCACCTGACTATTGCGTATCGTCAAACTTTGAATTCGCGCTGATTCGATCTCAACACCACGACAGTTCTCTATCGTAATCAATCGATAATCGCCCCGAAATAATGTTTGCGAGTTATTCTTACAACTTGCAATTCGTTTACTGCTAATCGGTTGTTGTGTATCAATTTTATATTTTTGTTGCTCCAAGATCTGATTAAATTCAGTTTCGGTTCCCGTGATAAATTTCATTAACCACCAGTTATATTCCTGAGGTTTTTCGAACATTGGCATATGTCCTGCACCACCGATAATAACCAGACCTGAATTTTGTAAATTTGTTGCCAATACTCGAGCCGTTCGTAAAGGTGTTACCTCATCGTTTTCTCCCCATAGAATGAGGGTTGGCGTTTTTATAGAACTTAGAATACCGGAGAAATCCGTCATGCTCATCGCGTAAGCGGCAATGGTTGACGGATTACCACCCAGTAACTTTTCCCTCAAGCCCGGCTCATTGAGAATCATTTTCTCGCCAGGCTCTATAATATTATGTCGTCGCGCCAATTCACCCAACAAGGCATCAGCAATGGAACGTAACCCATCACCCTGCGGAGATTTCATCTTAGGTAAAAACTTAAGACCAACGTGAGTTAAATTATTGGCAAAGGTAATTCGATGTAATACACCCGCGGTATCGACCAGCATTAACCGCTTCACTTTATCAGGATACGTCGCGGTATAACGCAACGCAATATTCCCACCCATGGAATGCCCGACTAATAAAAAGTTCTCATGTCCTGATTGGCGCACCACGTACTGAATGAATGCAACGTAATTATCAGGAGAGTATAATTGGTTAGATTTTGTAGATTGCCCAAAGCCGGGTAAATCAAAAGTCAGCACGTGATAGTGTTCAGCTAACAATGGAATGGTTTCGGCCCAGGTATCCGCCGCTCGATCACCCAGACCATGCACGAGAACAATCAGATCCTTATTGTCTCGACCCGCCTCAATAATACGGCTTTTACCACCAAAAACCGGTTCATCGATAAAATACTCCTCACGTTCATCATCAGCCAGAACATAAGAACTAGATACAGGCAAGAAAATAAGAAAAATCAGGGTAGCCATCCAAATAAATTGGTGACCATCAACCCGATAAAAGCGTGCTTTCAGCATATTCTGAATTCCTACTATTCGATTAAGACCACTATACAATAAATAACATGACCACCATGCTAAATTGGTCAACTTTTAACACTCTCCAACCCACGAAAGCAAAGCGTTTTCGTCAGAAATACGTATAATAAAATATTGGTCATGCGATATCATGGATCTTATTAAATGCTAATCGACATACTATTTTTACTGCTTGCTGCAGTCATCATTGTACCGCTCAGCCAGCGTATTGGTTTGAGCTCAGTACTGGGTTATCTCGCTGCAGGCCTGATCGTTGGGCCACATATCTTAGCAATGGTTCAAAATGTTGATGAAATACACCACATAGCTGAACTCGGCGTTGTTTTCTTATTGTTTGTCATCGGCCTGGAGTTAAAGCCCCAACGCCTGTGGGACATGCGCCACCAGGTCTTTGGTATGGGCCTGCTACAAGTTATGATCACGGGCGTCATACTAACAATGGTCAGTTACCTGTTTGGCCACAATCCTCGCACCAGCATCGTCATAGGCTTTGGCCTGGCACTCTCCTCCACAGCTTTTGTGTTACAACTGCTAACCGAACGAGGCGATTTGCAATCTCGTGAAGGCCGACTATCTTTTGGCGTCTTACTATTTCAAGACATCGCCGTGGTTCCACTGTTACTGATGGTCAGCGCATTTGCCCCACAATCAGGTGCGGTCAGTAAAGAGGTAGGCCTTGGCCTCTCGATTGGTGTCGGTGCATTACTTACGGTTATTTTAGTCGGTCGTTATGCCGTGCGGCCGATGTTAAGGCATATTTCAGCTAGTGGTAATCATGAAGTGTTTACCGCCACCGCGGTCCTGTTAGTCATCGGTACTGGCTGGTTAATGGAGGCCGCGGGTCTATCGATGGCATTAGGAGCCTTCCTCGCAGGCGTACTGTTATCAGGTTCAGAGTTTCGCCACCAGATCACCGCCGACGTCGAACATTTTCGTGGCCTGCTTTTAGGTTTGTTTTTCATGTCAGTAGGCATGACCATCGACGTAACCTTATTCAGCGTGTTCTGGCTGGAAATTATATTGACCGTTATTTTGTTATTATCATTAAAGATCATTGTTATTTACCCGCTTGCCAGATTATTTAATGCTGATCACACTACGGCATTACGTTCTGCCTTATATCTATCCCAGGCAGGTGAATTTGGCTTTGTATTATTCGCCTTGGCGGCGAACGTAAATTTATTAACCAGCGAACAACACAGTACCCTGTTATTGGCTATCGTTATCAGCATGATCACGACGCCTTTTCTATTTAACCTGGCATTACGTTTAACCTATAAAAGCGTACAAAACGATGTCCCCGAAGAGATGCTTAGCGATCATGCCAATGTCACCAATGACACTGTACTAATCGCCGGTTTTGGTCGGTTTGGTGAGCAGGTCGCAAAAATATTAGAAGCCGGAGGTATACCGTATATCGCGGTTGATAATAATCCTTCAACTGTCATAAAAGCACACGATCAATCACTGCCCGTCTATTACGGTGATGTCTCTCGCCCAAATGTTTTGAAACACTTACATGCAAACCGATCCATACTCGCCGTCATCACACTGGATCAACCATTAGCCGTGGAAAGAGCGATCATGGCGTTACATACAGAATGTCCTCGTGTTCCCATCTTTGCACGTTCTAAAGATGGAAATGACTCTATACGATTACACGACCTGGGGGTTGAAACCACTATACCGGAAACTCTAGAATCGAGTTTGCAGTTAGCGGCCATCATATTGTTTCGATTAGGTGTCAAAAAAGCCAATGTGATTGAGATCGTTAATGAGTTTCGTGACGAAGATTATCGTCTGATGCGCGATGAGATCAATAAAGAGGACGAAGAATGAAAATCGGTACACCCTTATCGGCAAATGCCACCCGCGTTATGCTGCTTGGCAGTGGCGAGCTTGGCAAAGAGGTCATCATTGCCTTGCAACGTTTTGGAGTGGAAGTGATCGCCGTGGATCGATATGAAAACGCCCCCGGACACCAAGTCGCTCATCGAGCCCATGTCATTAATATGGCCAATGCCAATGCGTTACGCCGAATAGTTGAGTTAGAAAAACCGCATATTATTGTTCCCGAGATTGAAGCCATCGCCACCGACGAATTAGTCAAGATCGAAGCCGAAGGCCTTGCCGAAGTTATTCCCACCGCACGCGCAGCAAAACTCACCATGAATCGCGAGGGCATACGACGTCTGGCTGCAGAAGAATTGGGCTTGATGACATCAAAATATCAATTTTCAGATTCATTCGAAGATTTTAAACAGGCGGTTACAGAAGTTGGGATACCCTGTATTGTGAAACCCGTGATGTCGTCTTCGGGAAAAGGTCAGTCATCGATTGATTGCGAACAGGATATGCAAAAGGCCTGGGATTACGCGATGAGTGGCGGCCGAGTCAGCCAGGAACGCGTTATCATCGAACAGAAAATAGACTTTGATTATGAAATCACATTGCTGACCGTTCGTGCAAAAAATGCCAACGGCGAAATTGAAACATCCTATTGCGAGCCCATTGGTCATATCCAGCAACAAGGCGATTATGTGGAAAGCTGGCAGCCACAAGCAATGAGTCAAACGGCATTAACCAAAGCAAAAGACATCGCTAACCAGATCACCAGTGCATTAGGTGGACGAGGAATCTTTGGCGTAGAGTTATTTATCAAAGATGATCAAGTCTGGTTTAGTGAGGTCAGCCCCCGTCCTCATGATACCGGTATGGTGACGATGGCCACTCAGGCACAAAATGAATTTGAATTGCATGCGCGCGCGATCCTGGGATTACCGGTATCGACAACACTTCGCAGTGCTGGTGCCAGTGCCGTAATTTATGGCGGTCATGAGGCCAAGGGTATTAGCTTTGAAGGCGTGGAACAGGCTTTAAATATCGTAAACAGTGATATACGTTTGTTTGGCAAACCCGAATCATTTACTCGTCGTCGTATGGGGGTTGCCCTCGCCTATGCAGATGAGGTGGAAAAAGCACGAAACAACGCTAAACGAGCCGCTGCAATGGTAAAGACAACCACTACATAACTATTCAAATTGAGACAGCTCTTCCCAACGCTCGTAAGCATGTTCTAATTCAAGCACAATATCCTCCAGCCTTTTTAGCGCACTCGTGAATATTTCTTTGTCTTGTTGATAAAATTCTGGATCGGCGGATTGTGTTTCAATCGTTTCCTTTTCACGCTCGAGCGTTTCTATCAACTCGGGCAAATTTTCCAGTTCAGTTTTTTCTTTAAAACTGAGTTTTCGTTTTTGCTTGATAGATTTTTCGTTATTAGTTAATTGTGTACCTTTATTCTCATTAGTCAGGTCTTCTGATTTTTTTGTTTCTTTTTTCGAGTCTTTTTTCGATTCCAAGCCTCCCCTGGGAATAGTACGGCGTTGACGTAACCAGTCCTCATAACCTCCGACATACTCACCTATCGTTCCATCGGCCTCAAATACTAATGTACTGGTCACGATATTATCCAGAAAAGCCCGATCATGACTCACCAATAACAAAGTACCTTTAAACTCGGTGAGTAAGTCTTCCAATAATTCTAACGTATCAACATCGAGATCATTGGTGGGCTCATCCATGATTAACAGATTTGCCGGTTGAGTAAAGAGTTTGGCCAGGAGTAAGCGATTACGCTCGCCACCCGATAACGATTTTACCGGAGAATCTACACGCTCAACCGGAAATAGAAAACTTCTTAAGTAACCAATCACATGCCTGGAACGGCCTCTTACCTTGATGAAATCACTGTTATCACTCAAATTATCGCGTACGGACTTTTCCGGGTCGAGGATATCACGATGTTGGTCAAAATAGGCTTTATCAAGCTTAGTGCCGATCACAACTTTACCGGAATCGGGTTTTAGTTCGCCGAGGATAAGTTTTAACAACGTACTCTTACCGGAACCATTGGGTCCAATGATACCGATACGATCACCCCGTAATATACGTAACGACAAATTATTGATGATCTTATGATCGCCATACGAAAAATTGACATGATGAAGATCCGCCACCAGTTTACCGGCCAGTTCAGACCGATTTAGTTCCAGTTCAACCCGTCCTTGCACGGCAATGCGCTCGCGATGTTCGTCGCGCATTTTTTGTAAGGCTCGCACCCGACCTTCGTTGCGTGTCCGTCTGGCCTTAATGCCTTTACGAACCCAAACCTCTTCTTGTGCAAGTTTTTTATCAAACTTGGCTGCGGCCCGTTCTTCTATCTCAAGCAACTCGGCTTTTTTGTTTAGATAGCTTTCATAGTTACCTGAAAAACTGGTTAATACGCCCCGATCCAGTTCAATAATTCGCGTTGCGACATTACGCACAAAGGTTCGATCGTGAGTAATAAAGATCAAGGCACCTTTAAAGGCGATCAAGAATTCTTCCAGCCACTTAATCGCCGAAATATCCATGTGGTTAGTCGGTTCGTCTAACAGTAGTAATTCTGGATCACTGACCAGGGCACGTGCGAGCATCACTCGTCGACGGATACCACCCGAACAATTTTTCAATAGCTTTTCAGATGGTAGATTTAATTTGCTTAATACGGTTTCAATCTTTTGCTCACTATTCCAGCCATCCTGTAATTCGATTTTATGTTGCAAATCAGAAATAACCTTCATCGATTCCTTGTTATCGACATCAAGCTCGTGCAAGGCATGATGATAGTCCGATAATAACTGACCCAGGTTACCTAAACCGGTCGCAACTATGTCATAGATACTGGCCTTATCGTCTTCGGGGACCTCTTGTTCCAAATAAGAAATTCGCAGGTTGGGTTGTTGCCAAACTTCACCTTCATCGGCTTCATAGAGACCACTAATGACTTTAAACATACTTGATTTTCCAGTGCCATTACGCCCGACCAGACACACCCGTTCGCCCTTGTCGATCGAGAAATCAACATCCGTCAATAATGGGTGGTGGCCAAAGGCCAGCGAGACTTTGTTTAAACTCAGTAACATATTGGAATTCTTAACACTAGATAGTACAAAAAGAAGGCTAGTTTACTGGATAGTATGAAAGATGTCTTTAGTTAAGATGTCACCCTTCTCCCTTTGGGAGACGAACAGACAGCAATAATTTAAGGCGATTCCTGTGCCTTTACGTAATACCAGCGTCCATCTTCTTTTATAAATTCACTTCGCTCGGTCATTTTCTCAGCTCGACCGTTCGCCTTCATGGTCGCAGTAAATTCAACCATACCGGTTTGATCCTGCTCCGCACCTGCCTCGGTATTTAACACATTTAAGCTAACCCATTTGACATGCGCGTCTTCATAGAGATCTAACTCTTGCGGACAAGTACCTGGATACCAGGTGGACACCAGATAATCTTTTTGTTTTAACGCATACGCCGAGTAGCGGGAACGCATTAATTGTTCAGCGGTCACCGGCCATTCACCGGACTCAATGAATTGGCCACAACATAATTCGTAATCCACTCCGGAACCACAGGGACAGGTTGATTTTTGTTGTTTTGCCATCTGATATTATTGTTGTGTGCTGATTTTTTTATAGATCGATTCACGCCCAGTATGACTGGTAACGATACGTAATTCATTTTTTTGTTTATTATAAAAAAACGTCATAATGAAATCCTTTTCTTTATATGTGAAAACGGCTTTTATGCTTTCAGGGTTAACCAGATACAATCCTTCTACCTCGCCCAATTCGCCAGAGCTGATCGCATCACCGTTGGTTTTAAATTCAATAAAATCCTTTTTATCGCCATCAGGATCAAAGGTCAATTCCCATTTACCTACTAACCAGGCATCTTCGCTTGAATCTGGCGATGCCATTTCAGTCGCGGTCACTTGCGCCAGCCATATCAAAAATAGCATCGCCACAAAGATGGCCTGGATCCATTTACATTGCATTAATTCACCTTGTTACCTTATGCACTCATCATCTCGGCTTTTTGTTGCACCAGCTTACCATCTCGATAGTCTGCCATAGCTTGATGGATTTCGTCCTGGTTATTCATCACAAACGGGCCATATTGTACAATGGGCTCACCAATAGGCCGGCCGGCAACCAGAATAAAACGCGCCGATTCTGATTTAGCACTCACCGACACCTTATCACCTTCACCCAACACCACAAAACTGTGTTGTTTGATTTCGGTACCCGCTATCTCAGCCTCACCTTCAAACAGATAAACAAAACTGGTTAAATCCGCAGGTAAACTATACTCGAATTGGCTGGCTTGATTAATTTCAACGTCAAAGTAAATCACATCCGTGTAGGGATCGTTAATCGGTCCTACCACATCCTGATACTGACCAAGCAAAACTTTCACCTTTTGACCGGCCTCTTCAAAAACAGGGAAGACCTCCGCTGCGTATTCCTGATAGTTCGGCTCCGTCATCTTGGCCTGCGCCGGTAGATTGATCCACAATTGAAAGCCACGCATTAGGCCATCGATTTGTTTTGGCATCTCTGAGTGAATAACCCCACTGCCGGCCTTCATCCACTGCGCACTGCCCGCGCTCAGATTTCCTTTGTTACCCATACTATCCTGGTGTTCCATATTGCCATTGAGCATGTAGGTAAAGGTATTAAAACCCCGATGTGGATGTTCAGGAAAACCCGCAATGTATTCATCCGGATTATCACTACCAAAATGATCGAGCATCACAAATGGATCCAGATTACGTAATGCTGGCGTGCCGATGCTGCGATGTACGGTAACACCTGCACCTTCAGAGACTTCTCGTGTTTGAATAATTTTTTCTGCTGATTTTATTTTCATGATCATAACCTCCGTTATGCGGCACCCGGCGCCAATCCAGTTGCCAATCCAGTTGCCAATTCAGTTATTTGCTGACGAATCGCCTGCGTGGCCTGTTCATTTTCCTGATCAAAGCGCTCTGCCGAAATGAACGACACATCATCAATACCGACGAATCCCAGCACATGACGCAAATAACCACTGGCAAAATCAATCTCACTACCCAACTGGGTACCGCCTGAAGCAAATACGATGTAGGCCTGCTTTCCCTGTAGGGTGCCAACCGGACCATTGGAAGTATAGTTGAAAGTTAGCCCTACCCGCGCAATCAGATCAATCCAGGCCTTCAGACTCGCCGGCACACTGAAGTTATATATAGGTGTCGCCAATAAAATCACATCGGCTTGCTTAAGTTCTTCAACAAGCCCATCCGAGTCCGACAACACCGATTTTTGCGCTTCAGTGCGGTCATCTGCACGAGTGAAGTTAGCACTCACCCACGTCTCATCCACAAACGGTAAGCCTCTGGAGACATCGCGCTCGACGACTTTCACTACCGAGTGCTCACGACGTAATTCATCTAACATCTCATTGGCAAAACGGCGCGTGACTGAATCGGTCTGACGTGCGCTGGCAGTCACCAATAAGACGTTAAGTGCTTGATTTTCCATAATGCTCTCCTTAATTTGGGCTTTAAATAATAGGAAATAGCATAGTTGTTCTATTATGTGGGATATATAGCTTGTTTAATAACTATTTGTTCTCTATATTTGCACAATATGCTCAAAACTGAAGAATTACAGGTGTTTGTACAGATCGTGGATGCGGCGACCATCACCGCCGCCGCAGACCGCCTGGGATTGGCCAAATCCGCCGTCAGTCGACGTTTGTCAGAGCTGGAAGACAGCCTGGGTGTGGAGCTATTCCACCGTACCACCCGCAAATTAACCCTGACAGATAGTGGCCGGGGATTTTACCAACGCAGCGTGAGGATTCTGGCCGATCTGGAAGAGGCCAGTAACGCCGTCAGTCAGGCCCACCATGAGCTAAGCGGTCAATTGAGAGTCGCGGCACCCTTTAGTTTTGGCGTCCTGCATCTCGGGCCCGCCATCATCGAGTTTCAACAACAGCACCCCAAAATTAATTTTGATATCGACTTCAACGATCGCCAGATCGATTTAATCCAGGACGGCTTTGATGTCGGCATTCGCATCGCCCGGCTCAAGGATTCCAGCTTGATCGCACGTAAACTGGCTCGTGTCTCCACGGTCGTGTGTGCAAGCCCGGATTACTTAGCCCGACATGGCACCCCGATGACACCGGAAGATTTAGCTGATCATCCGTGTATAACCTACCATTATCTGGAAAATCCAGAATTATGGTCATTCGTCGATCTGCAGGGAAACATGCAAAGCGTCACCGTCCCCAAAGTCATGCAGGCCAATAACGGTGATTTTATGCGTCATGCCGCGATTGCCGGTTTAGGTGTATTACGCCAACCGACCTTTATCGCCTATGAATCCATCGCCAAAGGCGAACTGATCCCGATTCTTGAGGATTACACGCTCCCGGAAATAAATGCCTATGCAATCTACCCACCCACGCGACATCTTTCACAGCGTGTCAGAACCTTTATCGATTTTCTGGTGGAACGGTTTGCAGGTGTCCCCTATTGGGAACAGTGTTTGGTTTAAGTGTTTGCACTTACAAGTTCTTTCTTCATAGCAATACCCTGACACACATTACTGAACTCAACGCTGAACTCAATCACGGATAGGATGTAAATTGCGAATGCGGTTTATACTTCATATACTTGAAACACATAGCGTCATCGTAAATTCCTCACCGGCACGGAATGGTGGGATATAACAAGGAGAAGACAATTCATGAACAGCTTCAGCAATGCCTTATTCATTAGCCTCTTTTCGCTGCTATTTATCAATGCATGTGCAACGGGACAGAACCATCCGATGATCGGTGCAAGCTGGGTTGCGCAGCAGGATATTATTTTTGCAGAACGATCCACAATCGCATTCATTCAGGGTGGGCGTTTGTTGGAGCGGAGCAATCAACGTTCTCGAAATGCACCCTATTGCGAGATCCAATCGAATCGGCAATTTGATCAACCCTTGACTATAGCAAAGGGGTCGCGACTGAAAGTCCTTCGCGTCAATCATTCAACAAATTCAGTTCTCGAAGTACAAATGATCTTCGAAACCCGGATGCAGGTTGAATCCGATGCCTATCCAATGGTTCGTGCGGTCAGTTGTTTTCACTGGGCAAGTCAGAGTGACCGTCACCTGTCTAGCGAGGTAATCGAGAATACACTGCGTGGCGTACTAAGGCTGGAACAGAAATAACCTCCACACATTTTGCGCTGCACCGTCATTCCACGTTCCGCCGTCATTCCACGCTCCGCCGTCATTCCACGCTCCGCCGTCATTCCACGCTCCATCGTCATTCCCGCGAAGGCGGGAATCCAGTTATAGGTAGATTCCCTTCTCCAAGGGAATGACGGAATGAAAATAAGAATGCCTGAAATGAATTTCTCTCGTCATTCCACGCTCCACCGTCACGCCACGCTCCGCCGTCATTCCACGTTCCACCGTCATTCCCGCGAAGGCGGGAATCCATATATAGGTGGATTCCCTTCTCCAAGGGAATGACGGAGTGAAAAGAAGAATGTCAAAAATAAATTTCTTCAGTCATTCTCTCTGACTCACGCCATTCCACGCTCCGCCGTCATTCCATGCTCTATCGTCATTCCCGCGAAGGCGGGAATCCAGTTATAGGTAGATTCCCTTCTCCAAGGGAATGACAGAGCAATAGGTAAATTCCCTTCTCCAAGGGAATGACAGAGCAAAAGGTAAATTCCCTTCTCCAAGGGAATGACGACGGAATCTGGAATGACGGTGGAACGTATGTAATAACGGAACGTATATAACGATGAGAAACCCACAAGCTAATACTTACTTGCGTGACATATCTTCAATCCACATACTCAGCCGTGCTATCTGTGGCCAATCGTGCGTGACAATGTCCTGGGCATGAGCCAGATGATTACGCAATGATTCAAGTCTTTTTACGGTTTTTTTCGCGACACTCTTTGATTCCAGACCTAATCGCTCTAGTGATTCCGGATCCTGTATTAAAATTTGCGCCTTATCCGACAACTGTAAACAATCAATCAGCTCACAGTAGACATTACGACGCTGACGTTCGGCCTGAATCTCACGTGCCTTTTCCATACGCCCGTCACTCACCTCCTGTTGCCAGCGGTCATCAGGAAAACGTTCCTGAATTAACTGCAGCAAGCGCATTTCCACGATGGTGACAATACCAAACAACCACATACGCGCCATTGGTTTATTAATGTCATCTCGGCGAATGACCCCGGTAATATTATCCAGCACCGTGACAAAACAAAAATCATGGCGAGTTAATACGTGGATAACATCACTAAAGGTCGCCGTACCATTCACCACCTGATCGACAGTAAAATGTTTAATGCGATCCGCACATAAACCCGCACCAAGATCCGAAGCACGAATGTAACCCTGAACCGTACCACTAATGCGCACACTCGCCACTTCAGCGCGCTGATTCTTAAGCGCGCGTTTTACTTGTTCACAAGAAGAATCCGCATCAAATGACAACAGACCTTCAGCCAGATCTTTAGCGGTAAAAATTTCGACAAACATACGTCGAAAATTACGATTATCCAGGCCCTTTAACGCCGTTATATCTCTATCAAGTTGCTCCGGCCCTTTATCATAGATATCTTTATCCGTCAGTTGCTCCGTATACTTCGCATGCAACTTACTCGCCCTTTTAAACAAAATCGGATCGCCATCACTGAGTACCTTCAGTAACGCGCCCATTTCACTAAGGTAAACACGGGCAAAGCGTTCATCATTTTTACGGATGTCTTTGCTGTTATCGATCAAGTCAGCAAGCTTGACCGTCTTAGCTCTTAATGAAGCCTGAGAGAGATGAATGCGATCCAGCTCCTTACGCGCAGCTCGATTACCATCACTGGCCTTGCTAATATCGGTTAACTCTTCAACCAGCTCGGCTACTGATTGGCCAAAATTTTTCTCAATGTCATCCAAGGTCGCCGGCGTATCTTCAACGGTGTCATGCAACCAGGCCGCCGCCACCATCTCGGCATCATCACTGACCTCCTCCACCAATTTTGCCACTGCGGCTAAATGCAGATGATAAGGTTGATTAGTATACTTACGACGTTGGCCAATACGCTGATGCGCATTAGTCGCAAACTCACGAGCTCGTTCAATTAAATCCGTCATAGTCTATTTTGTTGGGTTGTTAATAAAACATAGAACAGCCTACTTTATTTTCGATAACGGTGGAAGTGACCACCGTCCCGTGCGAATTTATCGCTCCGATACTGTCTCTATTTATATAGTACCTTTCCGATTCTTCATTAAAACGAATCGATTCATCCCATATCCCTATTTCACGTGTGGAAGAATAGCTGTAACCGATTGATTTATATTAAAAATAAAAGATTAGTCTGTACATTGCAGACTAATATCCCCTTGAAATTAGGAAGTTTATGAGGCATAAGAGACTGATAATGCAAAACATTTATTCAATACCACAGGTCAGACCGGAGTGTTATGTAGCCGTTCGGAGACCTAACTATAGTTAGGCAATCAAGAATGACGAAGGAAGAAATATCAAAATGCACGGATGATGAAGAGCTTTACAAATTAATATCGACCGAACTATTTGAAAAAACGAAAGATATTAGCATCGAAGAGACAGACAGATATATTGAAAGACTTCGTGAATTACCAAAATACCTTTGGGCCTTGGGCGCAATATATGAATTAGATGTCAGTATTTGCAAAGACGACTTGGGATGGCATTTTGGTAACAATTATCATTGGGAGATGGCTCAAGAAACCTTAAAAGCACTAAAATATATTGGCGCTAAAAATGAAGCCGAAATATTCGAGCAAGCCATGAAAATTGTTAAAAAATATTGGCTAGAATTGGGCAGAGTACTCGAAAAAGATAATGACGAATTTCCTGAATGGTATGAAAACAGTCCAATGTATGATGAACTAGCTCCACTGGATAAACAAATGTGGGCAATAGATAAAGAAAAGTATCTTTTACAAATGTTTGTAGAATTCATTCGTAATAACTCTGAGGCAGCGTTAAGTGCTTAAATTGCCTAACAAATCAACCAAATTCGCGCTTGCGCGCTGGACCGCCAACCCGCTTCGCGGTTTGTCCGCCATTTGTTTCAAACGTTGATATGACTTTCCGCTGTCAATAGATAAGCCGCTCTCCTTCCAAATTAATTTAGAATCTCATCACCGA
>CAMYOL010000025.1 GCA_947260005.1 uncultured Ectothiorhodospiraceae bacterium | reverse complement strand
ATAAAGAAAAATATATATGTAACTTTACGTATACAGAATATAACTAGTATTTCTTGTTATAGTGGTTAACAAGCAGAATAGATTAAGAAGTATGAACTAACATGAAGTCATTAAACGATTTATCGAGATACAAAAAGTGTTCTTATTAACCCTTCACACAAATGACTTGCTTCAAGGTATGCACAATCTCGACTAAATCACTCTGGTTTCCCATCACGACATCAATATCTTTATAGGCACCTGGAATTTCATCTAACACACCTTTATCTTTACGACATTCAATACCTTCGGTTTGTTCTTCAAGATCGATTTCACTAAACTCACGTTTGGCCTTACCTCGACTCATCTTACGACCAGCCCCATGTGAACAAGAGCAAAATGATTCAGTGTTCCCTTTACCTCTTACGATATATGACTTCGCGCCCATGCTGCCGGGAATAATCCCTAACTCACCTTCACCGGCTCGAATCGCACCTTTACGTGTAATGTAAACATTTTCATCATAGTGGTTTTCAATTGATACATAATTGTGGTGGCAGTTAATGGCTTCTTTCGTTACCCCGAATTTTTTTAACTTTTTCTTTAAGGCATCCACAACCAAGCGCATCATTTCTCGTCGATTATCCATCGCATAATCTTGTGCCCAATGTACAGCTTCGACGTAATCATCAAAGTGCTGCGCGCCTTTGGTAAAGTAGGCCAAGTCTTTGTCCGGTAGACTGTGGACGTGTTGTTCCATATCTTTTTTAGCCAAGTTGATAAAATACTGACCTATCGCATTGCCGATTCCACGACTTCCCGAATGCAACATGATCCAGACATCTTCATTCTGATCAATGCAAAGCTCAATAAAGTGATTACCGCCGCCTAATGTGCCTAACTGCCGCACCCAGGTCTTAAATTTCTTTTTGTCATTCTTGTACAACTTCGGATGTTTTTTAAGGATATTATCCAGGCCATCTGATAAGGGGCGCACCGTCGATGCACGTGCTTTATCATTTTTGTGGCTATCAAAACCAACCGGAATCGCTGCTTCAATCGCAGTACGCACACCACGTAAGTTATCCGGTAATTCAGATGCCTTGATCGACAGGCGCATGAACATCTGGCATTGCGGCGATATGGCTATGGATAAAAGGTAAGGTCGAAATATTGATCAACTGCTGATAGGCCTCATGCTCGATATCATCGGTATAAATTTTTACCGGTACTTTACCTTTATTTATCGTTTTTATGATTGGCATTATTAGATTCTCTATTTAAATTATAATCATTACTACTCTTATTCAAATATTAAGATAGCTAGAAATTGCTAGATTTTCATGTTGCGCCCAGCGACCTATTATATTCATCTCATACTTTGTAGCCAGTCGGTTTCTTCTACCCCTTACTTGACGTATTGTCTTCGATGGATTGTGAACCTCAATCGTCAACATTTTATGAATATTTTCGCAATCTTGTATATCCATTGTCCAAATCGATGTTCCACCTGAGAAGCATGAACGTGCATATGTCGCAACGCAATGGTTCTGTTTGCGGCCTTCAGCAACTAATTCCTTACTACTTAACAACTCCCGTATAGTAAATATTTTCATATTTTTTGTGTTAATTTTTCCTTCTACAAATCGAAAATCCTGAATTCGCGATTTAACCCATTGTAAAACTCCTCCCTTAGTTTCTTTGCCCAAACGGCGATGCCAATTCTCAACCTGCCTTAGTAATGATTCCGGCGTACGACCGTACATCGAAAAATTTGGTTGCGCTGGTCCCAGCTGCCGCGCAATTCCTCGCTCTTCAAAAACAATTCGATTCTCATATTTTTCATGCCAAATATAATCAACAATAGGATTATATTGATTTTTATCCAACATTGGATTTGCAACAAAAAAGCGTAGCACACTAAGCCAAAAGTCATTATCGTTAAACATACGCACAATACGAGTCTCTGCTACAGCGTTAGCGATGATCTTATCACCACCTATTGAATGTATTTGGGCCCAACGAAATGCAGCATAAACATCATAGTTTCCTGGTGCTTGTAAAAAATAATGTGCCATTTTCTTCGTCATTGCTATAGGCAATGAGTTTGCTGTACGAATATTATTACCTTGGCCAATGTGTATAAACCATCCTTTTGGTCCTTTTTCATCCACAAACCATACTGAATCCATGAATTCAGGTACATCGTACTTAGTGAACAAATATCTGGCTAACGATGAGAATTGGCGGTTCACATTTCGCGTATTTGGTATCCATTTATCATATGGACGAAGCCATAGATGATAGTCAAAAACAAGACTAATGATACCTGTCACATATTCTTTATAATTTAAAAGTTTTGTCTTCTCATCTAAGTAAAACAAAACATCACGCAATAACTTTTTATTATTTATTCTTTTAAATCCATCACTAATTATTTTTAATATTTCATTATTTAACGTATTATGTTTTATCTGATTAGAATATATTTTCTGAATAATGTAACGAATATTACCTTCACGTTTATGCTGTTTTAGCCTAAAGTGAATATATTCCCGTTTTAATTCAGAATCTGACTTATCCATATTGGCACTAAATCCTTGCTCAATACACCAGTCCTGGTATTCCTCAATCGTGTTTAAATTCAAGGCACGAGCAAACATCATGATTTTATTAGAAAACTCATGATTTTTATTTACTAAATTATTTCTCTTACGTGCCATTTGTCTATTAACCTTAAATTCGGCCCCTCGAAAGAGGGGCCATTGGTTTCTCCTATTTAATTACTGTTCAATTAATCCGCCTTCACATTCAGACGAATCGTGTCGTTTAAAACACCCTCCATCCCACCGAAAACGGTTAGT
>CAMYOL010000024.1 GCA_947260005.1 uncultured Ectothiorhodospiraceae bacterium | reverse complement strand
ATGTACTGAATATTTGGATTTAATATATTTACAAACTTTATAACCATCCGTACCCGGCATGATGACATCAAGGAACACCAGGTCATACTGACGTTGTGCTATTTTCTTTGCAGCCACTTTGCCATCTTCAGCAAACTCTATCGATAATGGTACCTTCGTTAATTTAGGGAATTTGTGTTCCATGTATTTACGCACCGGTAAACTATCGTCTATCACCAGTATGCTAATTTGACTTGCATGATGACCGGGTTGTGCATTGACTGTACTGGTGGCTTGTTCAAGCGCCATCATGAGTCGCTTCAACACCAGCGGTCGCTGTAAAATAAGTTGGTCATCATTCGATTCGAAATCAGATGTCACCATAATTGGAATGGTTAACTTATTTTTATGACTCAATGATTGCCAATGATCCAGTATTTTGGCATCGTCGGCATTTACAAACAGGATATCAACATAACGGCCATCACTTTGATGCTGTTCCAGTTCGACAAACTTATACTTACTGCGCAAATCGGGATTAATGTTAAACATACTCTTAATCATCGCGACATCGCGAGGTGATAACCCAAGGTGAGTGACGATGATGTTCATATTCTAATTATTCTCCATTTCCATATAGCTCGTGGGATTACGCCATTAGCAAATTCTGAATATTGTCGCCTCCATCTCGATTAAATGTTCCATCTATATCGGATCCCATCCAATTCGCTTTAAATAAAATATGGTTTCAATGCTTACACCTCTCGTAATTCAATATTAGAAATATTCTAAAACGTCTTAGATATCTTCATTTCCAGGCATAAAGTGAACATCCCAAGATGATTTGTGACACACTTTTTTACATTCGTTGGAGCGGAGTCAATAACATGATCAAGATCGCAAATAAAAGCGGATTGCACCCCTGTATTCGTAGGCAGTTATGAGCTAATAATTAAAGTAGCCAATAGTTATTGTCGATGAATTAATATAAGCAGGAAGAACGTCTCCTGAGGAGTATCTGGTGTTACAGAAGAAAGCAATAATTTCATATCTTGGTATCGATAAAGATGACATGCGCATTATTCGCAACATGTTTCAACAGATTAAGTGGCTACAAAAAATATTCATTCTTCGTATGTTACGAGCGGACACTGACCCCGACATTTTGCTGATTAATGCGGATAATAAGGAAGCGCTGAGTATATGGCGCCAAATCAAATCTCAGAAAAACTGTATATCCATCATGCTATCCAGTAGCGGACAATATTTCAAGGATGCCATAACGCTGCAACGGCCTATCGAGTTAAAACTGTTTGAACGAATTCTGGAAAGTATTGCCGCAACAGATAAAATTCATGGCCTGAATGAAAATATGTTATCGGATTCACTGGATGTTTTAGTTGTTGATGATAGCAAACCAGTCAGGAAATATATGGAACAAAAACTTCCGCAATTGTATTCAAGCAAGGTCACAATGGACTTTGCTGCATCAGGAGAAGAAAGTGCACGAAAGGTAAGAAAAAATGTCTACGATATTATTTTTCTGGATGTCGTGATGCCTGGCGTCGATGGTTATAAGGTTTGTAAATGGATCAAGGCCAACTCGGTGGCTCATGTCGTAATGTTAACCAGTAAAGGATCACCCTTTGACAAAATTCGTGGAACTATGTCCGGGTGTAATGCCTATCTGGTAAAACCACCAGATGACGAAAGTCTGAAAGCAATTTTGGAGAACTACAATAGCAAAATCAAAAATCAGCAGTATGCCCAGCAGGCTAGTTAGAATGGAAAACAGGGGTTGGGTTTCAATGAGCTCAGACTCCATTGAGACAGTTGTCATTCCCGCCTCTGCGGGAAAAGAGCCCTGTGGGTATGACGTAGGAGTTATTAATACGTCTCTGACTCTAATTGGTGTTAATGGAGTCTGACCCCATTGAGACGAAAAGGCTAAGATTCTTCGCTCCGCTCAGTATGACAATAAGCAAACACGAAATTCGATAGAGTCAGTCGTTTAAAATGACCGGCAGATAAACACTAACGATCATGCCGCCACCATTGCGGGTCTGCATATCAAGTTTACCGTTATGCCATTGCACGATTCGATCAACGATGGTTAATCCGAGCCCTGCTCCTTTGGTATTGGAACGGGATTTATCCATACGGGTAAAGGGTTGTTTCAGGCGTTCGATTTCACTTGCAGGAATACCATCCCCACAATCTTTTACTTCAATGCATATTTGATCATCCAGCATCGAGGTCTCGACCTCGACGTCCTGTCGTCCATAATGCCAGGCGTTGTTAATCAGGTTCATAAACAAACGTTGCATGGCAATCGGTTTGATCATTGAATTTTCGATTCCTTTTAATTCTAATTTGATTTTTTTACCTTCTAAATTAAAACCGGTCGCAACGTGTTCAATAATACCATTGACATCTTCATAAGAAAATGCCTCGTCAATACCATCGCGTACAAAGGTAAGAAACTGGCCAATGATCTTATCGATATCTTCAATATCCTGAACCATACCGTCATATAAATTTTTCTCAATCTTGTTATCAACCATATCCAGTGCCAGGCGCACACGCGCCAATGGTGTGCGTAGATCGTGGGAGATACCGGCCAACATCAGGTTTCGGTCATCTTCCAGCGCCTTAATATCATTCGACATTTTATTAAATGCCTTGCTCATGGTTTGAAATTCTTTGGTACCCGTTTCACTAATGGGTTCAGGTAATTTACCCTGCCCGAGTAAACTGGCCGCATGCGTTAATTGTTTTATAGGCTTTTTAACTACTTTTGAAATTAAAAAGGCACCTAAAAGGGTCAGCAACACGATAACAACTAACACGGCAATCAGATTAGATAAAAAATCCGCCTGGAAATCCCCCATCGGTGTACCTAACCAGATCTTTTCATCCCCTAAATTCACCTTGACCCAGACAATACGTGGATTTTCTGAATGTAAAAGGTGATCATAATCAAATCGGATCACCGCTTCTTTATCGAGTAATCGCTCAGGATAATATTCCAGAAAAATATGCTCATACATTTTTTCTGGCCCACGTCCTGGCAGTGCAGATTCATCTCGATTCACCGCTAAGAATCCCTTTTCTACCAGCTCGTTAATATAACTATCCCGTTTTTCCGGTTGCATGGTTTTTAACGCATGATGCACACTATTAATATGTTGTGAAAATAAATCGGCCGTAGAAGAAGCCGATGGGCGAGTAATAAAATAAAGGTAGATAATCGATCCCACCACAATACTCAAAATGATCATACTGATTAATACAAGCATCGCGCGCGCAAACAGTGTATTCGGAAACAACCTCATTTAGTCACCTCACCTTCCGGAACAAACACATAACCATGCCCCCACACCGTTTGTAGATAGCGCGGTGCCTTTGGGTCGACCTCAAGAATTTTACGTAATCGCGATATTTGCACATCGATGCTGCGATCAAAACTGGCATAGTCTCGTTCATTAAGTTGTGCCATCAGCTCATCACGCGAAAGTGGTTTATGCGGTTGTGTCACCAGTGTTCTAAGTAAGGCAAATTGGCCCGTTGTTAGCGTCACGGTCTCCTCCTGAATGGTTAACAAACGGGTACCGAGATTAAGCACAAATTCACCAATGGAAATTTCCTCATGTTCCTCGGCCGGCGCACCTGACAAAGTTGGATGATGCCGACGCAAAATAGCACTGATGCGGGCCACCAGCTCACGCGGATTAAATGGCTTGGGAAGATAATCGTCTGCACCGACTTCAAGACCGACAATACGATCAATTTCATCGCCTTTCGCGGTCAGCATTAATATCGGGATTTCATTGGACTGGCCACGTAGACGACGGCAGATCTGCAGACCGTCTTCCCCAGGTAACATCAGATCCAGCACGATTAAATTGAAAAATTCGCGTGCCAACACCCGATCCATGGCCTTACCATCATGGACGACCTTGACCTCAAAACCCTGCTCCTGTAGATATCGCTCAAGCAGGTCACGCAGGCGGTGATCATCATCGACGACCAGAATTTTGTTTTTCGTTTCTTGCATAAGTTAATGATATCGAACTGTTTCTCAGTTTGAATAAAAAAGTGTAACAAAATGTAACTGAGATAGCCCCTGTTCATAGCTTGTTACAGTTGCTTACGAGTCAGAAACTCAATTTTCCCGCTCTTCAGCAATACTTACCCTCAACATCAAGCCTTTCTATCCTTTTTTGGATAGATGACAAAACTAACAAATGAGGCAGACAGATGAAATCCGTCACTAAAGATAATAGTTTTTATTTTATAGATGAACTTGAACGTTATCTCACCTCGCGTAACAAGGGAAGAACGAGACTGAGCCGCCGGCTTCATTGTTGGTTCAAATTGCTATTGCTACGGATCATATATTAGGAAACCGTGATATTAGGAACTGATTATGAAATCAAGATGCGCTCAAAATGATTACTTAACCTACTTCACTAGCTGGTACCTGAATCAGATACAACCAAAAATATACCCGGAATCCGGCGCAATAGAACGGAAAAAAAACAAATTTAATGTGAATAAAACAGAAAGAATAATTCACCGAAATACTAATCAATCTTAACTTTACTTCAAATGGGAGAATAATAATGTTCAAGAAATCTATGACCACAAAACAGGTCCTGGCACTCAGTGTTGTATCGATGTTTATCATCACCGGTTGTGGGGGTGGTAACTCTGATGTGGGTGTCGACTCCGTTTCCTATACCGGGAATGAGCAAGCTGCAGAACTGGATAACCAAAATGCAGGTGCCTTTGCCAACCAAACGTTTACCGGTACCAGCTCGGCCTCGGCGAGTGACGTGCTTGATTCTCAAGAGATCAATGCAAGTGTCTCCAACATTGTCGCCAGCACCTTGGTCTCTCATACCCGTACCCTGTCACGCACGGTTGATCAAAACAAGAGTGCCTTCTCGGATAACGCACAAAATGTGGTCGTCGATGTCAATGTAAACGCGACCTGTCCACAAGGCGGTAATGTGAGTTTTAGCGGCCAGTATGATGATCAAACCAGACTCGGTTCATTAAGTCTGACCTATACCAACTGTCAGAATGATGAAGTAAGAATAAATGGTTCTGCCTCGCTCGACCTCAATGCCTACAATGCCGAGATCGATGAACATACCGATGTTACCCTGAGCTTTAATAATCTGCGTTTTGTCAGCCTCGATCCTGCCGATGAGTTTGATGTACAGGTGGGGGCGAATATTCGCGGACAGTTGATTTATACATCGATGTTAGATCCTTATACCAAACGTGCCAGCATAGATATGGTCCTGGCCAATAATGCCAGTGGTGCATCGATTAAAATCGAAAACTACGTAGCCGATGTCGTCTACGATCGATATTCTACTCCCACCAGTGCCACGGCCGATGTCAGTGGGCGTCTTTATCATCACACACACGGTTATGTAGATGTCGAGACTGTTACACCATTGCAATATAGCAGTGCCGCGATTGATTCCTTTGATCATGAATTAATCGGATACCCAGATGCAGGTGGTCCGTTAGTTTATACCGGCGCAACCAATAGAAAGATTCGTTTAACACCGGTTGACGAGATCCTTGTCAATGTGGCTGCGGATGCGGATGGTGATGATCTATACGAATACGCGATTACCGTTCCCTGGGGATCGCTACGAGATGAGTATGTTAATGAAAATGATCCGGTTGCCAATGCTGGTCCGGATGCGACCATCACGCTTGGTCAAACGGCTCAGCTCGATGGTGGACTCAGTACCGATGCGGACTATAACCTGATCGACTTTACCTGGACGGTAACCGATCAACCTGTTGGTAGTGATGCAGGCTTAGTCGGCGGTAATAGCATCAACCCTACAATCACCCCGGACAGTGCCGGTAGTTATACATTAGAGTTAAGCGTGAACGACGGCTGGTTTACCGATACGGATACGGTTGTTATTACCGTCAATCCATAAAAATAGCGAAAAATAGGGGTCAGAGACGTATTAATTTCCTGGATTTATTCCAGGAAATTAATACGTCTCTGACCCCTATTTTTCTTATATTCCAATATCATGTTAGGCTAGGTTATCTATCAGATAAGAGTCTAATCATGAAATTCACCATCACCACTTTTCTTTTAATCACGATTCTTCCTGGATTGACAGCAGCCGCTGAAAAACGCTGCGGTTGGGTAGATAATCCGACCCCGGGTAACTGGTGGATCACGGATAAAGATGACACCTGGTTCATTAACACCCAGGGTAAGTTCCAGATAGATGAGCAATCCATGCAACACCTGAACCCTTCGACCAAAGATTATGTTAAAACCAATGGGAATTACGGTTACTACTGCGCCTGTCTAACCGTTGATGTCGATAAAAGTAAAAAGCGTGTGGTAAAAATATATGAGGCTACTCAGCTTCCTATATCGCGTTGCGAAAATGACGCGGCATTGGAACATTGTTAAGTACGTGAGTTACGCTTTTTAATTCGATAAATTAATACCTCTCTGACCCCGGTTTTTCGGTATTTACCAGACATAATACCCGGCGAGCTCTTCTTCGACACGAGGCCGACCCGGAATACCTTTGCGTGTTTGGCGTTTGCTTATCTGTTCTATTTTATCTTTGTAGTGAGCACGCCCCAGTACCAATTCCTGATTCACACTGTCACGTATATCATTCAGCAGGTCATCTGTAATAGGCAAACTAAAAAGCGCACGGTACGCCGACAAACGGCTTTTTTCTGACGAACCTAACTCCTGATAAAGTGGATGCGGCTCGATAAGATCACTCAATGCACCCCGTGCGTTGGTTGCATAACTGGACCAGGCATAGAGCCCCGGATATTCAACCAGCCTGGCTCGCACCGGATTCATTTCGATATAACGCATACAGGTTAATAGATACTGATCGCTATCAATCAGGCTGGATCGATAACGCCCTTCCCACAAAGTCCCGCTACGATCATGCGTTTTATTAAAGTAATAGACGTAACGCCGACCAATTGCCTGCATCATTTTCGATACCCCATTATCAGACATGGGGGTCACCAGCAAATGTACGTGGTTTGACATGAGCACATAGGCATGTAAGCGACAGTCAAATTTTTCAGCTGACTCACTCAAATCATCCAGATATTGATGGTAATCCCGAGTCGACGCAAAACAAGCTTCCCGGTTATTGCCGCGTTGAATAACGTGTTGAGGAATTCCGGGTAAATTAAATCGTGGCTTACGTGGCATCGTTCACCTCCTTGTGAATCTTACCGATAGATATTTCCGTGCCTAAGTTTATCAATTCAGATGCCCTAACTCCAGTCTAAACATCTGATACCAAGACAATAATTGGCAATGAGCACTCTGACCCCGGTTTTATCTGTAAGGGAATTAATACGTCTCTGACCCTATTTTTTTTTGAAATTTGTTTGCATACACTGCGCTAACTATTTCAGGGAATTTAGATATGGCATCGATAAAATATGAGGCAATCCGCTTAATCAGCCGGTTACCGGAGCAAGTCAGTTGGGATGATATCTTGTATGAGCTTTATGTCCGCAAACAAATCGAATTAGGCATGACGGCTTCCAATGAAGAAAAAATACTACCTCATGATGAAATCATGAAATGGCTGCTTGGCAATGTATCAGATTAACTGGACACAACCTGCTTTAGACACGTTGATCTTATTACGAGATCATCGGGTCGAAATGCTTCCGCAAATGTCACTGAGTTTTCTCAAACAACTTGTCGATATCACCACCTCCCTCGATCTCACCCCGGAACGTGGTCGGCGGGTATTTGAAATCGATCACCGACGAGACATTAGAGAATTATTATTTGAGAATTTTCGAATAATCTACCGACTTCATCATCAACAAGTGGACACCCTAACGGTGATACGCGCTCGTAAGCATCTCATCGGGCTTTGTTCTAAACGCTTTCAGATCAAACCGACTCATTTTATCGAATAATATTAAGAAAAAAACGGGGTCAGAGACGAATAGAACTTACTTAAACCTTAAAAGTAGCAAATGCCGTCATTCCCGCGAAGGCGGGAATCCAGAAAGTCACAATAAATAGCCTGTATAGTTGGATTCCCGCCTTCGCGGGAAAAGTGCCCCGCGGGTATGACGCATGGAGCTAGGTTAGTGATATCTAAATTGTTTGTCTAAAAAATGGGGTCAGAGACGTACTTTTTACCTGTCATTCCTTTGTATACCATTCTACTTATTTAGATAGTTTTCTATGAGACATAATATAAAAAGATCTAAAAAATACGTCTCTGACCCCGTTTTTTTCCTATATTTAATTTATTTTAGAAATCTGATCAAATCTTGATCAGATTCGCCTTAAAAAGGGATCAATCCAGTGATTGGTGGCTCGACGGATCCGGTAAAATTCAGTATAAAGGTATAACTAAACGCATCTCAAAGGGTGTGCGCTTATGTATCTTGAATACTTTGGACTACGGGATTATCCGTTTTTATCGACCACCGACCGCCGCTTTCACTTCCAAAGTGAAGGCCAACAACGGGCACGCGATTATCTGAACTACCTGCTGGTGATTCGTGATGGCATTGCTGTCGTCACTGGCGAACCCGGCGTCGGAAAAACGATCCTGGTCGATCATGTTTGTGCCGGGCTTCCCGAAAAAGTCAAAATTGTCCAAATTCAGCAGACCCTGTTAACGGTCGATGAATTCCTGATCTCGATTTGCATGCAGCTCGATATTCACCTCGAACACAATAACAAACCATACCTGCTCGAGGCCATCAAGAATTTTGCGATGGATCAGCATCTAAATATGCAACCGCTTTTACTGGTGGTTGACGAAGCACAAAACCTGAATCCGCCTATTCTGGAAGAGATTCGCCTGTTGGCCAATCTCGAGATGTTTGGGCGCAAGTTAATCCAGGTCATCCTGCTTGGGCATGAAGAACTGGCTATCAATATCACCAGCCTGCCGAACGATGCCTTTTTACAGAACGTACGCTTAAATCATCACATCGAACCCCTCTCTCGGGATGAGATCCATGAATACATCGATTACCGATTATATGTTGCCGGTAACGATGGTCGACTGGCCTTTCCGAAAGAACTGCTTGATGGGATTATTTGTTATACCGGCGGCGTGCCCCGTTTGATTAATCAGTTATGTGACATGATGTTGATCACAGCCTATATCAACAAAACCAACGAGATATCAACACAGTGTCTGCACAGTGCCATTCAGAAACTGGCCTGGCCATTATACATCGAGCGTAAGAGCGAATTGCCGCTCAACCAGACCAAGCAGGATGTCGTCAACATTCGTCCATTGCCGATAATGGTGGTACGAAAAGGTGAGGTCATTGTCGGAAAATACCTGTTAAATCGCAAACGCATGCTCATCGGCCGACAGAAAAATCTCGATATCTGTATCGAAGAAACCAAATCCAGCCGCATTCACGCCCAAATAGTTTACCTGGATGGTCAGTTCTTTATCCACGATCTAAACAGCATGAACGGTACCTACCTGGACAACACGAAAGTCCGTTGGCATGAACTCAGTGATCAGGATGTGTTCCGTATCGGACAACATACCCTCTCCTACCAACTCGCCGACGAAGCAGAAACTTCAATGGGGTCAGACTCGATTGAAAATGAAAGTGCGCAACTTATTGCTTAGTTTCACAATGGGGTCTGACTCCATTGAGTCTTTCAATGGAGTCTGACCCTATTCAAGAACGGCGGCCGCCTCTGGGTAATGGGCGTGGTCTTCGCTCAATCAGGTTGGCAATCTCTTCCTCAAACCGTTCGGTACCCAACACCCAGGCCTTATTCGTGGCTTCACGTATATCGTCTATCGTTTGTTCGGGTAAGTGGTGTTTGAATAAAGACCGATAAGCAGACTGTCGTTCTTTCACTGATTTTCCAAGCTGCTGGTATAAATCATGGGGTTTAATCAATTGATCATATCTGCCTAATGCATTCGCATGATAACTCGACCAACGATAATCCTCAGGTGAGGCGACCATATGTGCCCGAACCGGATTTAATTCGATATAACGATAACACGTCAACAGATAAGTATCCGTATCAATCAAGGTCGCCTTATAACGACCTTCCCATAACGTCCCGGTTCGTTGATAAATAAAATTAAAATACTGCACATAACGCCGTCCTACGGATTGCATCACCTTACCGAGGCCCTGCTCATCCTGTGGCGTCATCAATAAATGCACATGATTGGTCATGAAGACATAGGCATGCACCTGTACATTAAATTTAAGGCAGGCCTCCATCAAGCAGGTTTCGTAAAATGAAAAATCATCCTCACTCGCGAAAATAGTATTGCGGTTATTGCCACGTTGAATAACGTGTTGTGGGTGTCCCGGAAGGACATAACGGGGTAAACGCGCCATCTCACACCTCCTTGTGCTGGTTGCGCTGAAGAACTCTGAATTGTCATGAAAGGCAAATCCATTGCCTGTACAAAAAGCTTATCAAGCTATCCTATTGCTATCAAGGCCTTTCAATAATTTCAATGCAATGGTGTCTGACCCTATTGCTACAATAAGCGATTACTGAGTAGATCATTTAGATCACGACGCGCATCAACAATGCAGTAAACATAAACTCGTTTTTTAATTATTCGATAAATAACACGATACGGTTTAAATAAGACTTCCCGATAATCTTTAATACCCAATTCCTTTAACTCACGTGGATAATGTCCGCGTTCAGGCAACTCGGCCAGCTTAGAAAACGTCTTTTCAATCGCTGATAAGACATATTCAGCACTTTCTTCTGAATCCGTTTCGGATATATATTGGTAGAGATCACTAAGATCTGAATACGCATCCTGCGTTAAATAGACTTTATATTCCATATCAATTTAAATTATTTTTTCCGGATGGATTGGATCGCCTTTTCAGCCGAGATGACTTGTTTGTTATTAACCTGCTGATTGCCCAGTGCAAGCAATTTTAACAAAGCCATTGTTTGTTGCGTCTGTTCATAACTTTTTACATCTTGCAGGACGGCTTTGGCTTCGCCGTTTTGTGTGATAACCAATGCTTCTCGATCCTTTTCTAATTGAGTTAACACATCCGCCGCATGAGACTTCAAATAACTAATAGGTTTAATCTGACGTGACAATTTCATATACGACCCTAACCAGCTCTGGCAACTTCTAATAGACTAAATATAGTCTTTATTTAGCCTCCTGTAAAGTCAAGAATTGAACCCTATTCAATGGTATTCAATGGTATTCAATGGGGTCAGACTCTGAGGTATCCCCACGAAATTAACGATAAAAAGGATCAAAATCAAACACTTATAAAATGATGGTACGCTAGTAAGGAACCTACACGATGTTTT
>CAMYOL010000023.1 GCA_947260005.1 uncultured Ectothiorhodospiraceae bacterium | reverse complement strand
TCGACGAGAACATCGATCTTACCCTCGACAGGTCAGAGCCCGACCCAGTAAATATCCAACTAAAAACAATGCCAGTCAGCTTAACTGACTGGCATTACGGCATGCCGGGCTTTTTTTATGTCAAATTAATATTGTCATTATTTAGCGCCAATAAACTTTGCGCTTGGATCTTCCAGTTTGCGAGCTCTTCGGCCAGTTTAAATTTCGCTTCAATAATGTCTTTGCGTTTTTCGTAACGTTTCTCATAAGCATCTCAATAGTTGGCGAGCAAAACAAACTGTGTTTTAAAATCATCACATGGTCATTGCAATCAAAGTTATTCGTTTTTGATGCCTCATATTAGCATGATACACATTTGACACTATCTGACAGTTCAAAGCTAAATATAAATTCCAAATTGGTATATAAAAGCCTTACATTAAATTTTGATTAGGGGATATACGATGAAAAATATTTACCAAAATAGTTCAAGGCTTATCATTGCGTTATTTATTATGGTATCGCTTTCAATAAGCGGGATGACATTAGCCGATTCATCATGTAAAGGTTTGTCGAAAGGAAAGTGTTCTGGCGATAAGACATGTGTATGGGTGAAAGGTTATACGAAGAAAGATGGCAAAAGTGTAAAAGGCTATTGTAGGGCAAAAGGTAAAAAAGGCGAAAAGGCCAAACAAAATGGAAAGACTAAGAACGACAAGAAGTCTAAAAAAGATAAAAAATCTAAAAGCGATAAGAAGTCAAAGAAAGACAAGAACGACAAGAAGTCTAAAAAAGATAAAAAATCTAAAAGCGATAAGAAGTCTAAGAAAGACAAGAAGTCTAAGAAAGACAAGAAGTCTAAAAAAGATAAAAAATCTAAAAACGATAAGAAGTCCAAGAAAGACAAGAAGTCTACGAAAAGTAAAGAATAAAACGAAGATAAATAATCATTTTCAATTTGAGTCTGATGAGTTGAGTCACAAGATTGTGACCTGGCAGTTAGATTTTAATTATTATTAAGATATTGGAGAAAAATATGTTTTTGGGAAATACACATCGAATTTTGTTGATGACCATTTCGCTCGTTGCGAGTAGTTCCGTATTGGCGAATGAGCCGGAATGGTATATTGCACCTGGTTTAAATTACATAATAACCGATAGTGATCGAAATGCAGATGACGAATTTGGTTTTGTTATAGGCGTAGGTAAAAAAGTTAACGCTAAATGGAACATGGAAGCTAGTTTGCTTATACATTCACTGGATTTTAGTGACGGTACCGGTGAATATGACCAGAAAGGTCTAATGTTTGACGCAATATATTTTTATAATCGCAGCATAAATTCATCACCCTATGCTGTTGCAGGATTAGGTTTTTTACGAACAGATGCTGGTACGGGAAAGCATACCAACCTGGCGGCCAATGTTGGTGTTGGGTATAAGAAAAACTTAAATGATAACGGCATGGCGCTACGTGGCGATATTCGTTATCGTTTAGATGATGATAGTAGCGTTGCGGGTCAAAGTCGTTTTAATGATTGGATTGTCGGTGTATCACTTATTATACCAATAGGTCAGACTTCATCAGCAACTACCGCAACATCTTCATCTCCAGCAAAAAGAACTGCAGGGTATGCCGCATCATATAGCATAATTGATAGCGACAAAGACGGTGTTAAGGATAGTCAGGATCATTGTGCTAAGACTTTGCCTGATGTGAAAGTGGATAAATTTGGGTGTGAAATTATTTCATTAAAGGGCGTTAAATTTGAAACGAATTCAGCCAAGCTTGTTCGTTCTTCTTTAGATATTTTAGACGAGGCTGCCTCAGTTCTGAAACAAAGGGGCAATGTAAAGGTTCAGGTTGCAGGGCATACTGATTCAATCGGTGTCGCTAGCTACAATCAGGAATTATCTACTCAACGAGCCAATACAGTTAAAGAATACCTGAAGAGTCAGGGTGTAAATGCAGATAATTTGAGTGCTAAAGGTTATGGTGAAACTGAGCCAGTAGCAAGTAATGACAATTCAGCTGGGAGAGCTGAAAATCGACGTGTAGAATTAAGGCTCTTAAAGTAGCCATCTATTCTCACAACAGTATGTAAGTTATGATTGGACAGTTAATTTACTGTCCGATCATGATATAAATAACTATTTGTTATATAAACGGTTTATAACTATACTTTTTTTTGTTTCAAGTCTGGAAGGGTGTTTCGGTGCGGATAGCAATCTTAGAAGATGATACGGCATTGTTGGAGCTATATCAGGTCTGGTTGGTGGCGGATGGTCATAGTTGTAAATGCTATGAGGATGGTAAATCTTTACTTAAAGCGCTTGGCCGTGAAACCTTCGATCTTGCAATTCTCGATTGGGAATTACCCGACATTTCTGGTACTGAAGTACTAACATATTTACGTAAGCAGCTTGATTGGCGTTTACCAGTTTTATTTGCGACCAACCGTGATAATGAAGAAGATATTGTCTTTGCGCTTAAGTCCGGTGCTGATGACTATATGATTAAACCCGTAAAACAAAATGAATTATTGGCAAGGATTGGCGCCATTGCTCGTCGAACTGGGTTGGATACAGACAACGATGGGGTGGTAGATACATTGCCATACCAATTTGATGCAGGGGCATTAACAGTGAACTATGAAGGTAAATCGGTAACACTAACTCGTAAGGAGCTTGACCTGGCTTTATTCCTGTTTAGAAATAAAGGACGTTTATTAAGTCGTGGACACATTATGGAGAGCGTTTGGGGGCAAAATGCAGAGCTTAATACAAGAACAGTAGATACACATGTTAGCGCTGTGCGGCAAAAAATTCAGCTAGGCCCTGAGCGGGGTTGGCGTTTAGCCTCAATATATGGACATGGTTATCGGCTTGAGTCGGTGTAAACGAGATATCACTAGCTAAAAGAAAATATAATCATGATACGTACATTCAGAAAATACCTTTTACTACTTCTGTGTTTTTATTTTATTTCAGGTTCTGTTTTTGCTCAGGATTGGATTTACACAACTAGGCCGGGTGATAATCTTTGGGAAATTAGTAAAACCTATCTTAAGTCGGTAACTTATTGGAAAAAACTAAAAGATTATAATAGCGTTAATATTCCCAAACGTTTAAGCCCAGGTATTCGTTTACGAATTCCGATCGCATGGTTAAAAAATCAACCAGAAGGCGTAACGATTGTATATACGCGTGGTGATATTAAGGTAGTACGTTCAGATGGTTCAAACCTTAAAGTCCAAAATGGCGATGTGTTGCAAATTGGTGATAAAATTGTGAGTAATGATGATGCAACAGCCACACTTCGTTTTGCGGATGGATCACTACTCCTTCTGGAATCGGAGTCAGAATTAATATTAGACTCATTAAGCGCCTACGAAAGTACAGGAATGGTTGATACTCAGTTACGTTTACAACGTGGCGGCCTGGAAACAGAGGTGACACCATTACGGAAATCAGATTCGCGTTATGAAATTATCACACCTGCTGCGGTGGCGGCTGTTCGTGGTACGCGTTACCGAGTTGGAGTTGATAGTGTAAAAAACACAATGCGAACAGAAGTTCTGGATGGAAAAGTAAAAGTTGCCAATAAAAAGGCAGGTCAGAATGTTAAGCAAGGATATGGTACTGTAGCCGAGCAAGGGAAACCTCCACTTGTCCCTCGCAAATTGTTAGATGCAACTGATTTGACAGATGTATCAACGGTGATTCGTAAACTACCGTTCAATATGAGCTGGCCATCACTACAAGGTGCTTTAGCTTATCGTGTTCAAATAGTTGATACTGGAAACGCTGAATCAGTTATCTTTGATATGAAAGTAACAACCCCTGCGATAACCATTAGCGAGGTCGCGGATGGTCAATATGAAATTAAAATACGAGGTGTCGATGAAATTGGCTTAGAGGGTAAAAATGGCCAGGCAACTATTAATATTGATACAAGCCTTGCCCCTTCACTTGCTATTCCCGAAGTTGCTACGCCCATTGTAGAAGATCGTAAAATCTCATTTAACTGGCAACCTGTCGAAGATGCGTCAACTTATCAGGTACAATTGGCAGCCGATGTGGATTTTAAAAACATCATTACAGATGAAAAAATAAAAGAAAATCAATATGTTACGACTGTTAGTCAGGAGCAGAATGAATATTTCTTTAGAGTCCGAGGCTTATCGGAGTTACATGAACAAGGTTCCTTTGGTGCACCCCATCCAGTGGTTATTGAAGAACATGGTATCTTGTATTTTTTGGGCACTGCTCTGCTCTTTATGCTTTTGTAGTTAGACGTGGCCTGGTATGAATTCAACCAGACTATATGGCCTTTATGAAGTTTCTAAGTTTTCATTATTATTAATTGTCATTTGTGTCGTCCTGATTAGTACAGATCTATTATGGCGCTGGGATCAGTCGTTTTACGATGCTCAACAAAGATTCTTTCTACGCCATGCTCCAAACGATGTCATTATTATCGCTATTGATGAAGCAAGTCTGTCTCGCCTAGGACGCTGGCCATGGCGTCGAAATATTCATGCGGAATTAATTAATCGATTGAGTGATGAAGGTGCGCGTGTCATCGCGATGGATATTATTTTCTCTGAGAGAGATCAGAATCATCCAAATGATGACAATAAGTTGAGAAAAGCTGTTAAGAACAGCGGACGAGTTATTCTTCCGGTTTTTGTTGAGCAAGCACGTAGAGGTAGTGTATTGCATGAAACATTACCACTACCTGAATTGATTGAGTCGAGTGCTGGGTTAGGGCATGTGCATGTTGAATTAGATACGGATGGTATTGCACGTAGCGTCTATTTATTAGAAGGTTTAGGTAAACCTCATTGGCCTTCATTTGGTGTTGCTGTCCTCCAGTTTATAGATCCATCACGATCTTTACATTTATCCGATGAAAAATTATTCTCGCAAAAAGATTTATCAAGTCCTCTGAAATGGATTCGGGACTATCATGTTAAAATACCATTTTATGGGCCGCCTGGGCATTTCCAGACCATTTCCTATCATCAGGTCTTAACAGGACAGTACCCAAAAGGCTTATTCAAAGATCAGATTATCTTCGTAGGTGTGACTGCGACCGGGTTAGGTGACTCACTACCAACGCCTGTCTCGGGGTTAAGCCAATCAATGCCCGGCGTCGAAATAAATGCGAATATATTTTCTGGTGTGCGTGAAGGGTTAATGATTAAAAATATTTCAATGGGCTGGTACTACATATTGAGTATTTTCATCATAGTATTACCCGTAATTTTATTTCCATTGTTACGACCTCGTTATGCATTTTTCGCTACCATATTATTGATAGCATTTACTATCGTTATATCAGTCGCCTTTGTTCAATTTTTTAAAATATGGTATGGACCAATTTCAGTCGTTATAACATTAATGTTGAGTTATCCAATGTGGAGTTGGCGTCGTCTGGAATTTACATTGAAGTATTTAGAAAAAGAGCTTCTAGCTATAAATAAACAGCGTGGAATGGGGGTAGTAGAACAAGACGGTAATTTAGATAGCGTGTTCAAATTCCTTTCATCATGGCTTCCTGTGTCTGGTTTTACATTAATTAATGAAAATGGTATGACGGTTTATTCATGGGGGAAAAAAACAGGTAAAAATTTTGGCAAGCTGAAAGAAAACCAGTGGATCAAGTTAGATGAGGAAACTTATTGTTACTCTTTTAATAACGAAGAACACAAATATTTGTGTGCGTTTGGATGGGAAAGCAAAGTTAAACCATCTCAGCGTCATTTTAAATTATTGATTGATATAATAAATAAAATCAATTTAACAAAATCAGAACAACCAAAAACAACTTTTGAGATTCTTCAAAAACGTATACAAGAAGTAGAAACAGCGACTGAACAATTAAGCAATTTGAAACGTTTTATAGAAGATTGTCTGGATCAAATAGCGGATGCAGTATTGGTTATAGATTATGGAGGAAAAATAGTGCTGGCTAATGATCGTGCTAAATCTCTATTTAAGGACACTTTTGATGAAAAAAATAATCTCATTGATATTATTAGCGTATTAGAAATACTACATTTATCCTCTAAATGGGTGTGGACAGATTTATTAGCCGAAGTGTTTAAAAACGATAGCTCAATCCAGTTACAGGGTCGCCTGCAAGACAAAGTAGATTTATTGATTAATATTTCACTTATGCGATTGGGTGATGAATTAGAAAGTTATGCATTTGTTATTAGTATGTCCGATATAACGGAGTTGATAGAAAGTGAGCGAATGCGTAATGAAGCCTTATCCTTCTTATCCCATGATTTGCGCGCACCGTTAGTCTCGATTCTTGCACTTACCGAGCTTATTAGTGCGGATAAAAATAGTGCTATTGAAAGCAAAAATTTAACCCGGATAGAAGATCATGCAAGTCGTACTATTGAGCTGGCAGAAAATTTTGTACAATTTTCGCGTGTGGAAGGGAATGAGGAAATACAATTTAGTGAATTTAACTTAATTGAAGTGGCTATAAACGCCCTCGATCAAGTATGGAGTCAAGCACAGGTTAAAAAAATAAACATCCAACGAGATTTCTCGTCAAACGAATGTTATGTAAATGGCAATGCACCGTTGCTTGAGCGTGTATTTATTAATTTATTAACAAACTCGATAAAATATAGTAATAAAAATACTCAGATTAAATTTAAATTAGACTGTTCTAAAACATTTATAAAATGCACTATTGATGATGAGGGAATAGGGATACCAGAAAACGATTTGCCGAATATTATGAATAGATTTAAGCGGGTGGAGAGCCATCATGACAAGCTAAACAAAGGAATGGGTCTGGGTTTGTCGTTCGTTAATGCGGTAATAGAACGCCATGATGGTGAGATAGAAATAGAGAGTCAGGAACAAAAGGGAACAAAAGTGACTATAACATTGAAAAAATAAAACCGATATTAGAGAAACGAGAATGTCTCTAATATCAGTTTAATAGTATTTAAAATTAGAATTTATAAACTAATGTAACCACGCTTTCGGTATCAGTTTTTTCGATCCCCGGCGGTACATCAGAACTGTGCCTAACACTATATGATATCCTTGCCGCCAGGTTACCGACTATTTCCATTTTCAATGCCGTTACCGAGCGACTAATAGTATTGTCTTCACCTGCCTCGACGGATAAAAACTGCGTAAACACAGATGTCTTACTTATTTTCCATTCAAAATCGCCGGCACCCCTTATAATACCTTCACTACCCGACTCACCTGAATCAAGTTTAGATTGACGAGCACCAAGACCGGCCTCCAGATCAAGCTTAAGATTATCACTCTTCAGGACATGATAACCATAACCGAATGCACCGCTGGCCTGATATTGATAACCGGAAAACTCATCATCATCATAACTCGCGGTGATAAAGAGGTAGGAAAGATCATTGATTTTATAGTCACTCTTGCCGGTTACGAATAGTCGCTTCGCCGTGGTCACCCCATCACTGTCTTTGTTGGTTACTTCCAATGTACCGGTATGTTTCCATTTCTCTCGTTCATTCACGACCTTGCCTTTAGCATGCAGGGAGGTCGTATCCGTGTTGCCCGTCGTGCTTAAGTAACCCAGTTCAGCTTCGCCACTCCATTTGCTCACAACCTTTTCTTCAGCATGAACAAAAATAGGCGCGAATAATACAAATAAAACCAATAACTTCTTAAACATAAAATACCTTTTTCATATAAATACAATTAAATTAATGTGACGCCCCGTCGTTATGCGGCGGAGGAAATCATATGGATGTCACGCTGCGGGTAAGGGATAGAGATACCTTCTTTATCAAAGCTTTCCTTAATAGCTTGTAACAAATCTGCACGTGTTGGCCAGTAATCACCGGAGTTGACCCAGGGCCTGACGGCTATATCGATGCTACTTTCACCCAGTTCTAAAACCATAATGGTGGGTGCCGGGTCACTCAATAAGCGGCTATCTTTACTAATGATGTTTTCTATAATACTTTTCGCCTTGCCGATATTGTCGTCATAACCGATACCGATTATTAAGTCGACTCGACGGGTATCCCTGGCGCTATAGTTTGTGATAATACCACCATAGATGTGCGCATTAGGAACGGTAATTTCACGATTGTCGCCTGTTTTCATTAAGGTGTTAAAAATACGTATTTCCTCAATTACACCAGAAACACCTGCTGCTTCTACGAAATCTCCGAGTTTGAAAGGTTTAAATAAAATTAACATGATTCCTGAAGCAAAATTTGACAAGGAATCTTTAAAGGCTAAGCCAATGGCCAGACCAGCAGCAGCAAATATAGCTAAGACCGAAGTAGTATTAACACCAAGTTGTTCTAAAGCGGCTATGACAACTACAACGGTTAAGATCGCTTGTACAATACTACCTAGAAAATTAGTTAGTGTTTCATCAAGTTTGGCTTTCACCATCACTTTTTTTAGAACTTTAACAATCAACCTTGCGATGTAACGACCAATAACAAAGATTGCGATTGCGGCTATGATTTTGATACCCCATGGAATTGCATAGGTATCAATTAACCCCTGATATTTTTCGATATTTATATCCATTATGAACTCTCCCCTCGTAAAATTTGAAAATGACTGTTTACCTGATCTGAAATTGTCGCTTCGATGCTAAATTCTGTCAGGAGGATATTGTAGATTACGAGATTATCAATAGAATGTTAGGTAAACAACTCCGTACAATTAAATCTGACAATATCTGACATTGTTCATACACGACAGAGGATGAACAACAGGCAAACGCTAGTCGTGATTCCTGAAAAATAGAAATGTCAGATAGTGTCAGATATGTCAAAAATGGCAGGAAAGTGAGTAATGTAGAATTTATACTATGTATGCCCCGTCATGAATTTATCAGCAAAATATAGTGAATATAATGACAAATAATGAAATTGAAGAAGAGAAGATATTCTCTCCGCGGATACTTATTTTTGATAAGAAAAGTGATGACAGTTTTTTGCTTGCGCATTATCTACGATATTGTACGTTTGATGTTTTCACCGAATGCGTTGTGGACAATTTTATTGAAAAAATTCAGGATATTAAACCAGATTTTGTTGTTATTTCTGAATCATTTTACCCCGTCACTGGCTATGAATTGTGTACCATGTTGCGTCAACAGGGCGAACTCGATGGCATCTTTATAATTCTATTGTTAGAAGAAGATACTGAGTCTAGTCAGATTCGCGCAAAAATATCTGGTGCGGATGAAACCGTGACCAGGCCTAAAATAAGTGATAAATCCTATAGCCATCATAAAATCGCAAAGTTTGTGCATACACATTTAATTAATAAACCTAACAAACTTGCTTAATCAATAAATAAAAGGGTTATAGATCTGACGTAAAACAGGATGTGGGGGGTAGTGAGGTCTCCTGTTTTTTTTAAATCTTTTATTTATTGCACGAGATAGACTAAAAATTGAAACATTAACCAACCGATTAGAATGAAACCCAACGCTATGATGCCCAATGTTGCACTAATGAGCGTTGTCCACTTTGTTGCATTTGTTATGTATTTTAGTGTAATAGTCATTATCTGTTTCACACATCGCTGCTATTGTTTTGTCTGCTCTGTGTGTATAAGACAACATAACAAGCAGCAAAACAATAGCGGAAATGTCAGATACTGTCAGGTTTGTTTCATTGATTTTAGAGATTAAAAAGGATGGTAAAAGAACTAGCAAAAAGGTCGTTAATATTGCGAACATGTATAGGGTAATTAGACTGAATTTGAGGCGTTTTAAACCGATAACATCTTCCAAAAATTGATCGATTTTTCGCACTTAAATCATTATGATGCTAAATTAAGTGATGAAGTGGGCCATTGTTTATGCCATATGCTAAAAACATTAAAAAACTAATGCTGCTCAGTTTAGCTGTTGTCATTGTTGTTTTACTCATTTTGGTGACCAGTCAGCGTATATCACCGCTTGCCTGGGGTTGGTTTGGTTCTGTGAACGCATCTGATGGGATAGCTTTAGCCGGTTATGATAGCGTTGCCTACCATACTCAACAAAGTGCTCTCAAAGGTTCGAGTGAACATCGTACCACCTGGAAAGAGGTTGAATGGCGATTTGCGACTGAATATAACCAGGAATTATTTGAAGCTGATCCTGAACGTTATGCACCTCAATTTGGTGGTAATTGTGCAAATGCAGTAAGTCGGGGTTTTACCAAAAAAGCTGATCCACAGATTTGGTTTGTTAAAAATGACAGACTGTATGTGTTCGCGTTTGAAGACTCTAAAACTGAGTTTATCGATAAAATTCCGAATGGTGTGTTAGAAAAAACACATGAAAGCTGGGCTCGACGTACAATCCAGTAACCCATCGAATTATGCCAAGATAGATTTTTACTGGGATAGATTTTTACTGGGATAGATTTTTACTGGGATAGATTTTTACTGGGATAGATTTTTACTGAGATAGATTTTTACTGGCGTTATTACGCTGAATCCAGTTTGTCTAATTTATGCAGGGTTGATGGGTTATAGTTTATGGTTTCGGAATTACCACGATTAAATAATAATTCAAAATGTGTATTTTTTAGTGGCGGGCTAAAAAAATAACCCTGAGCTTCGTTACAATGATGATCTCGTAGAAAATTCAGATACTCGAGTTTCTCAACCCCTTCAGCAATAATATTTCTTCCGAATGATTTACACATGGAAATAATAATTTCTGCAAGTTCAGAGTTAGCACCATTAGTTGAGATATCCTTTATAAAAGCTTTGTCTATTTTGATCGTTTTTAATGGGAGTTTCCTGATATAATTTAGCGAAGAATAACCTGTGCCAAAATCGTCCATTGAGGTTTGTACGCCTAGTTCCATGAACTAACCCAAATAGAGTTTACGAAACAATGCCAGTCTTCTTCATCGACAATATTATGATCTGTACGATAGTAGAAACCTGGGTAACGAGATTCTTTACTGAACTCGATATGTCTCATGTGTGCTTCGGCTGTGATAGTTTTCCCATGCACGAAGTAATTCGTGAAGGTCTTTAGCACACATTTTCTAAGCGTCTTCCTTGCTCTGTTTTTCAGTTGGCGCACCATCATCATCAGGACCTGAAGTCCAGATACCACAACAACCAGAGTGAGAACTAAAATAGGTAGGGTTCAGTAGACATCAATTCTGAGTTTTTCTTCTCAGGCTCGATGTTCTCACCCATTCAGATACCACATTGATCAACATATATGTCCAGGAACTTTAACCATGCTTCATCTTAGAACCCATTCGGGCATGGCTAAGTACTCCCTAAACCCACTTTGTTTGTTTTGGTGGCGTAAGCTCTGGTTATACTTATATACAGACTATGTAAAATGTCTCCAACAATCTGACTAATCTTCTTTCGTTCATCTGCGTACAACCTTGAGTCATTTCTCGACATTCCAGGCTCAGGAAACATAAAAACCTTATTAAAAATAAGCAATATATCAAAATTATAAGGGATTAAGGCCCAACAGAAAATCTCAGGCGATAGGGTATAAATAATATGTATGGGGTGTTAACGCATACATTCTAGACGGGTAGCACATTTAGGGATATTCTATGCCACCTTAAAAATTACCAGGGTCTCCGTAGGAGGGGGCTCGAGTCAAAACTAAAATCTGAGGATAACAAAATGTTTGAGACCAACCCCTTTGCCGAGCTTTCGGTATCTTTTATAACGCCTGAAGTCATGCAGTGGTATCTCATCT
>CAMYOL010000022.1 GCA_947260005.1 uncultured Ectothiorhodospiraceae bacterium | reverse complement strand
AAAGCATGCTGCTTTCTTATCACTTACAGATATGATTGATTTTATGCTTAAACGGATTAAAATCTAATTAAGAAAAAAGTATTGGTTTGTGGCAGGCAATAAAAGTGCTGATTGATGAATGACGTTTGAAATTAAATAGAGGTTGAATCCACAGTCGCATGTTATCGGTTTCAACGTGTATGATTACTTTTAAGTAACTTTTTAATAAAAAATATACAACCATAAACAATTCCAACTAACACCAGGAATAGAACTAGAACTCCTGCACCTGCCGCAGTGTTTTCTTCAACACTACTTCCAATGATACATCCATAGGTTTTGTATACACAGCTGGTTTTATCTCGCCAACCAAATATTGAATCTATAGGGCCATCACATGAAACTGTAGCAATTAGAGAAATTGCCAATGAGATGGCAACAGAATAAAAAATAAATTTCGTAAATTTGCTTTGTGCAAATTCACTCATCATTTTCTTTTTACCGATAACATTAGAATTAAACGGTATCGCTTTGCGGAGTACGAGCAGGGCAGGTTTTTTGACCGGCGGTTTTATTTGGCTTGTTAGCTGCGATCATCTTCAAAAACCTCAGCATTAAATTCCTTTGCTATTGCTTCACATATTGAGACAGGAACGCCGGTTGTAAGTAATTCACCTTCTTCAAGACTAATATTCCCAGCTGGCTCATTATTTTCTAAATAATATGCTTTACCTTCACCAGTAAATATTATTTCTTCATTTGTGAATGGATTTACCCCTTTCCTGTCAGGCGCTTGTTGCAATGAGCTGTTTGAATCAATGACTTTTTGCCATTCTTCTAGCCCGATTCTTCCATCTGCTTTATTGATTTTTCCGAAATCCATAATTATGCAGCTAAATATATAGACGACCTAATTGACATATAAAAACCTCGAAGACATATTAAATACCACTTTATCTACAGATTATCAATTGGTTAAGTCGAATAGACGGCCTAAAAATATTGGGATGTTATGTGTCATTTTTGACGTTTTAATTAATTAACTCTTACAAATCAATAAACTATAGCGTTAATATAGTAACGATATGTTATCGAAAACTATTAGTGTTGCGTTTCAGGTCAAACAGTCTGCCCTGCACACCAGCCCGATGCCCAGGCCCATTGGAAATTGTATCCACCTAACCAACCGGTGACGTCGACGACTTCGCCGATAAAATATAAACCGGGTGCTTTTTTGGACTCCATGGTTTTAGATGATAACTCATCGCAGTCAACGCCGCCGAGGGTGACTTCGGCGGTGCGATAACCTTCGGTGCCATTGGGTTTGATCTGCCAGTTGTGTAGTCGGTGGGATATCTCGCTGAATTCAGTATGTGAGATGGATTGCAGGGGGGATTCAATTAGGTCTGTCGTGATTATGCTCATGACTAAACGTTTGGGGAGGTGTTCACTTAATACGGTTTTTAGTTTTAATTTCGGTTGTGTTTTTTGTTTTTCTTTTAACAGGTCGTTCAGGTTTAGATCAGGTAATAAATTTATGGTAATCGCTTCACCGGCTTGCCAGTACGAAGAGATTTGTAAAATAGCTGGGCCGCTTAAACCTCGGTGGGTGAAGAGTATGTTTTCTCTAAAATTCGTGCGTTCGTTACTGACGATACTATCGACGGCAATGCCGGAAAGTTCAGAGAAGCGTTCTTTATCCTGGGTATGCAGTGTAAACGGAACCAGTCCGGCATGGGTTGGCCAGATGTGATGGCCAAATTGTTCGGCGATTTGATAACCGAATGGGCTGGCACACATTTTTGGAATAGATAAGCCCCCACTGGCGATCACGAGTGAGTCTGCTGAAAAGTTACCGAGGGAAGTTTGTAATGAAAAGGTTTTATCCGGGTTATGTTTTACGCTCGCGATGTCGCAATTCAGTTTTATATCGACCTTTGCTTTTTTACATTCTGCTAACAGCATATTTAATATATCTTTTGCGCTGTCATCACAAAATAACTGGCCATGATCACGTTGGTGATAAGGAATGGCGTATTGTTCGACCAAAGTAATAAAATCCCATTGCGTAAAGCGACTGAGTGCCGATTTACAAAAATGCGGATTATGCGAAATGAAGTTATCGGCACTGACATCGTAATTAGTAAAATTACATCGACCCCCACCGGACATCAGGATTTTTTTACCCGCACGATTGGCGTGATCCAATACGATGACCTTGCGGCCACGTTTCCCGGCCTCGATTGCGCACATCAATCCCGATGCGCTGGCACCGATGATGATGACGTCTGATGAAAGAGAGTTGCTCATGATATATCTGTATCAGTATATTCCTGAATGATGCTTATTTATTCCTGATCGATACACCCTCTCTCTCAGGGAGACGGCTACATGGACGTAGCCGATAGGGCGACGCAGGAAGCCAAAGCCGAGGGTTGGGGTGAGGGGATCAGCTCAGCTCATAACTATTTTTATATATTATTAAATTGTAGAAAGTATTGAGATTAACGTAATTTACGCACGCGAAATTTCCGCCCTTTTATTTTGCCTTCACTTAATATCTTAAGCGCCTGCTTGGCAACGGGGCGTTCCACTGCGACATAGGCAAAGTTATCAAACAGGTCGATCTTGCCAATTTGTTTACCCGGTATTTTTTTATTGGCCGTTAACGCGCCGAGAATGTCACCGGCACGCACTTTATTTTTTTTGCCGCCATTGATGCTTAAGGTCACCATCGGCGGGCTGAGTCGAAAATTTTCACGTGTCTTAAGAGAGCTGGGTTTTTCAATGCGCACCGGACTATTTTGATATTCTTCAATGGCATTGACCTTTGTGGCTTCCGAAGGCATAAACAGGCTTAATGCAAGGCCTTCATTGCCGGCGCGTCCGGTACGGCCGATGCGGTGAATGTGTATTTCCGGATCATGCGGTAGCTCAAAATTAATTACGGCATCCAGGTCTTTGATATCGAGGCCACGGGCGGCGACATCGGTGGCGATTAACAGAGAACTACTCTTGTTGGAAAATTGTACTAATACCTGGTCCCGATCTTTTTGTTCCAGATCACCATGCAGGGCCAGGGCATGAAAGCCTTGCTGCCATAACGCCTCGGCCAGTTCTTTACTTTGTGTCTTACGATTACAAAACACCACACTCGATTGCGGGCGATAATGTTGTAATAGCGCTATTAAGGTTTGGGTGCGTTCGCCCTTTTGGATCTCATAAAAGATCTGTTGTATTTTTTTATTGCTGTGCAGGCTTTCTACGCGCACATCTAATGGATCACGTTGAATCGATTCACTAATGAATTTAATTTCGTCCGGATAAGTCGCCGAAAATAACAGGGTCTGTCGTTGGGGGGGCGTGGCAGAAATGATGGTCATGATGTCTTCATAAAAGCCCATGTCCAGCATGCGATCCGCCTCGTCTAATACCAACGTATTGAGGCCACCCAGTTTTAAAGCGCCGGTTTGTAGATGTTTTAGAATGCGACCGGGCGTCCCGACCACGATATGTGGGGCGTGGGCTAATGAGTCACGCTGTGGGGCGGTTGGTGTGCCGCCGCATAGGGTCAGAATCTTAGTGTTAGGTGTGCTGCGAGCCAGTCGGCGCAATTCTTTGGCCACCTGATCGGCCAGTTCACGGGTCGGGCAAAGCACGAGGGCCTGGGTTTGAAACAGATCACTCTTTAGGTTGTGCAACAACCCGATGCCGAAAGCGGCGGTTTTACCGCTACCGGTTTTGGCCTGCGCCTGGATATCCTGACCCTCAAGTACAGCAGGCAGGCTTTGGGCCTGAATCGGAGTCATGGTTTTGTAATCCAGCGAGTCGAGATTGGCCAGGAATTCAGGGCTTAACGGTAAAGTAGCGAAGGTGGAGTTTGTGCTCACGGAGAAAGGTCTCGGCTGATGTGGTATAAAGCCCGTGCATAATAACAGAATAGGCGCAAACGGGTTAGCATTTAGGTCGCGAGCGACCGTCACTGAGAAAAATGAGTCTTGATAAAATACACAATCTAGCCTGTCCACTCGATGGTGAGGTATTGCAGCTAAGCAATCAACAACTCCGCTGCACGAACGGCCATAGTTTTGATATTGCCCGCCAAGGTTATGTGAATTTATTGCCAGTGCAACAAAAGCGTTCCAAAGATCCGGGTGACAGTAAAGACATGGTGTTGGCCCGCTCGAATTTTCTCAATACCGGTGTCTATGAACCGGTTGTCAGTTTGCTCGCCGATAAGATCGAGACGCTCATCCGAGATCAAGATAAACTCTGTTTGTTAGATGCAGGCTGTGGTGAGGGCTATTATACCGATTGGATTGTTAAATACCTTGAAGCTAACAATCAAAATAAATGCTTGTCAGTCGTCGGGCTGGATATCTCCAAGCCGGCCATCCATGAAGCGGCAAAACGTAATAAACAAATAGGCTGGGTTGTGGGTACTAACAGGCAACCGCCGCTATTGGCCGATAGCGTGGATATTATTTTATGCGTATTTGGTTTTCAGAGTTTTGACGGCTTTAAAACAATATTAAAACCCGGTGGAAGAATCATTTTAGTCGAGCCCGGACCGAATCATTTAACCGAATTACGTGAAATTATCTATTCAGATGTAAAGAAAACAGAACCAATGGCGTTAACACATCTGGCGAGTATGGGGTTGGTGCTGGAAGAGACACAAAAACTAAATTTCAAAACCGGGCCAATCGATAACGACTCGATCCGAAATTTACTATTAATGACTCCACATTTTTATCGGGCCAACAAAGAAGGTAGAAAGGCGGCGTTAAACCTGGATGAGATTGATTTGACTGTTGATGTGGTATTCAGGTTACTCAAGAAAATTTAGATTTCTATAGCAACTAATTATTTCCTAATAATGGATTCCCGCCTTCGCGGGAATGACGAGTAGTGGTTTCCGTCGTCGTTGGAATGAGATAGCTTCTATCCAATATACGTTTGTCCCTCCCGTCATTCCCGCGGAGGCGGGAATCCATATATATAATTACTGGATCCCCTCCTCGGCTCTGGCTCCTGCTTCGCCCTACCGCCTACGTCCATGTAGGCGTCCGAGGGGATGACAACATGGACCATTGTCGTTATTCCCTTTTCGTCATTCTCACGGAGGCGGAAATCCAGATGCTTTATTTTTCATCGTCATTCCCGCGCAGGCGGGAATCCAGATCTTTAAAGCAACAAATCATCTTCAATTGGATGGTAATAACTGGCGGAGGCAATGAGTGAGTTAGCGGTCAGTGACGGGACCCCATAGACTTCAGAGCTCACATCATGTCGATCACGAATTTTATTTAATAACAGATCAAAATCCCCATCGCCCGACAACAGAACAATACTATCCACATCATTGGCGGCCTCCATGACATCAATGGCAATGCCGACATCCCAATCGCCCTTAGCCGAGCCATCACTACGTTGGATAAAAGGCTTGAGTTTTACCTCAAAACCAATGTGTTTTAAGGCATCCTGGAATTTGAGTTGCTTATCATCATCGCGGTGTATGGCATACGCAAAGGCAGAGGTGATTTCACCCTTTTCGGCAACTCGACGCCACAACTCACGGTAATTGAACTGACGCCCATAAGCCTGTCTCGTGGTGTAGTAAATGTTCTGCACATCGGCAAACAGGGCAATCTTATTCATTTTTAGCTCGTATAAATGCTCAGAATTAGTGTGTATTGTACAATAAAAGCGTTTAATCACGTTGCTAACCGGTCAGAATCGTTAAATTTCGTAAAGATTTCAATTTATTAGCGAGTTTGATAGCTTTTTAACCCCTGATACGGGTAAACTACGCGCGATTACGTTTTATCCTGGTTTTTTCAGTCGTGTTCTACCGCAGTATTTCCTGATGTGTACCCTGTAATAACCTCGTATGATTTGTAACATTTTTTTAATTTTTATTTATAGAGGTAATACATTATGGCAACAGGTACCGTTAAATGGTTTAACGAATCTAAAGGTTTTGGTTTTATCGCACCACAAGATGGCAGCGCAGATGTGTTTGTTCATTTCTCAGCGATTGCAAGCGAAGGTTTCCGTACCCTGGCTGAAGGTCAGTCAGTTTCTTACGACGTTGAAAGTGGTCCAAAAGGCCCACAAGCTGCCAACGTTCAAGCGGGATAATCACTCATCGGTCACCAGGCCGTAGCGTTATATCGCAAGCAGTATTAAAAAACCCGCCGGTTACGGCGGGTTTTTTTTCGCCTGAATGATTTAAGTCTGGGGACGGTTCAGGCTAAAACAGCGCATGTCGGGCAGGATTATTGTCGGATCCAGCCGACACTAAAAACATATCGAACGCCTTTTTCTATTTTGCTAACACGGTGTGTTGCTATATCGGGCCGAAATAATTTAATTCGATTTGTTTCAAATATCGGGTCAGAGCAATAAAACACGCCGCCCAGTCGTGCTTTTTTGATAATGATATTCAAACGATAATGTCGCCCGTTATCTACCGTATCGACATGTTCAAGAATCTCCGAATCGGTCGGGAAGCGTAAAATATAAACATCAAACGGGATAGCGAAAGTCCCGGTCAATAACAACATCTTATCGTAGCCGGATTTCTGTCGGCCAAGCTCCCAGCGAAAAACTTTATGTAGGAAATCTCTTGTTTTCATTTATCGTTTCCAAACCAGCATCGATGTTCAAAATTGATTAAATGACAATACTTGAATGGCCCGCCGTCAATTTCCAGGTATCGGTAGAAGTTTGATGCCAGACCCGGGTAAAGCGAAAGTTATTATCTGATTCCTCATCCTTAAAACGACCAATGATATGAGCCTTAACCGTGACAATCGCAATTTTTTCAAATATTTTAATTTGACGATCAGAAAGTGTCATTTCATTTATATCGACTAATTTTGCTTGATGAACTTCCAGGTCATCCTTTTTAGTCATGGTATGGCCGAAATGATTGGTGAATATAAGGTCATCTGAAAGCAAATTATCAAGTGCAGAGACATCAGATTGAAGCATGGCTTCTTTCAATCGTTCTTCACATTTTTGGATTTGTATTTCGATTGACTGAGACATTGAGTTTCCTTTTATGTTTCTGTCCTGGTTAGACTTGGGTGTCTGCTTTAGCGGGGGAGGTTCTGGGCGTCCATAGATAACTTGTTATATTCTTTGTTTCCATTTTTTTGGATCTCGTCGTGCATGCAAAACTGCAATCACGATTACTTTATTATTGTCTAGAAGATAAAATACGCCGAAAGGAAATCGCTGGGTCACGACCCTGCGTACTTCTTTGTGCACATGCTTATAGATATTTGGACGCCTATGGAGCTTTGAGAAGACTTCATCAACACATAATTTAAAGTCAAACCCTAAACCCGGTCTTTGCTCTTGATACCAATTAAAGGCATCCAATAAATCCGTCCTGGCTTCAGGACGGATAATAATGTCATAGTCCATTATTTCATTTCTTTTTTAACTTCTTCCCAAGATGTTCCTTCATTCGGTGAGGCAGCATAAGCAGTAAGTCTTTCATCAAGTATTTGTTTCTGCGACTCAGTGACTTCGATTTTATCTTGGTTCGATGCCACGCTATCCCAGAGCTTTTCAGCTAATAAAATACGCTCAGACTGGCTAAGTTGTTGAATATCGATGTTATTTTCTGCACTCATATTATTATTTTAGATGATTAATCCATAACCGTCGATACTCTATTTCAAAGAAAATAACGAGGTTGAAGAATAATTAGAAATTTCATTTTTGTATACCCATAATTCTTTGTTTTTGATCAAAATTATTTACTTACAATTTATGATTTTTTTGGGGGGGGTATTGCATCAATGCTATGCAAAGGGGCTGCCAAAAAGCGAATGCGTTTGGTAGTCCCGCCCGCGACTGCGGGCAAACTTGGGCATGTTGTTAGGTGTGACGACAATACCAAACTCCCCATTCATGATTTAAAAATACAGCTAACTTACCTGCCTCTAAAGAAAATATTGCATCAGTACAATCAAGTAAAGATACTTTAGATGCTTCTTCTAAACTCATTAATAGGCCAATATTATCACTAGCTATATAAATGCCTTCTTTACCAGAAAACTCATTATTCCATACATCAGGCCTACTCTGTTCGTCAGATTTAGAGCAGAACTTTTCATTAAGATGCTTTTCTATTTCTTTTGTTGCTTTAATCCATGGGTCGCGATCAATTAGTTTTTCAATGCGCGAATAGTAATTTTCATAAACAAAAGCTTTCGCAAAAGCTTGAAGGTGTTCTGTAAGCAAAGATTCGTCAATCTCACGCCTTTCAATACTTAAAGCTTCTAATGCACTTACTTTTGCCATTTCACTCCAAACATTTAAGCACACTGGCGCGACTTGCTAGAACGCTTAATCTTCATCTTTATCAATTATATCCGTGTAAGTTTTAAGACAGTCATTACAGATAGTAACACCTGAATGAGCCTGTATTAGTTTCTCAACTTCGCTTTTCTTTTTTCCACAAAAAGAACAGGTTGGTTCAGGTGGCTTTTTTTCCTTAATACCTTTCCGCTTCTTTAGAGCCTTCTCTTCTATTTTTTTAATTCGTTTACGCGTAATATCAAATTGCTTTCCCACCTCTTCGAGTGAGTGGGCTTTAAAAGCATCAGGCCCAAAACGATCCCTTAATGCTTTTGCTTCTCGTGCTGTAAGATTATTCAACATTTCGTTGCTGATTTCTGGATCTTCTTTATTGTCATCATCATCTGACATTACTTATTCCTAAAGCGTTCTAACAGTTGACTAGGCGGAATTCTGCCACAATTTTCTGGTTTTATCCGCCTATTTAGTAAAAGTTAACCACAAAATATTACCGGTCAACCGCAATATTAGGAGTAACTAATAAGATATATCAAAACACAAAAGGCGGAACATTGGCGCAGGCATGCATTTAATGGCCTCATCGTTGTGTTGTTGATTATCCCTTCCAGTAACTCCATTCCTTTTGCTTTTAGTAAAGACCACTGAATGGTTTATCTAACACATAAACCCTGTCACAGCAGAGTGATCATGTGAGTTTAAATCATAAGGAAATCGTTCATGTTAAAATGACCATCTCAGGTGATGGTTATCAATTATTGTCCTATAGGTGATAGAGCATATTAATGATTTGTTTCTCTATGATCGGGAAACGCTATGGCGAGTGTGATAATATTGTATCAATTAGCGTATGAAATCATGCAAGGATTGATCTTTGCGATTTATATTGTCACTGCTAGTATTGTTAGTTTAACGTCACACTGGAAACAAGAGTAGAAAATTATGTCCTTAAAAACACTGATTTTAGGCGCTGTTGTACTGTCATTCTCAACAACCGCGATGTCAAAAGAGACGCTTAAAATAATAACCTGGAAGGGTTATGCCCCCAAACCCGTTGTCACTGCATTTGAGAAAGAAACAGGTATCAAGGTTAAGGTGACCTATAGTAACAATGAAGAGATGATCGCTAAACTTCGTGCGACAAGGGGGGCCGGTTTTGATTTGGCTCAGCCTAGTCAGGACAGGATCGCTTTTGTACAAAAAAAATATAGAATTTATCAACCGATTGATTATAGCAAGGTTGAAACAAACCGGTTGATTGATTCGATGGTAGCGGCGGTTAAGAAAAATACAGAAGTCAAAAGTAAATCCTATGGCGTGCCTCACGTCTATGGTACTACTGGTTTGATCATTAATAAAAAACAAGCACCTGAGGCAAACGACTGGTCAGATCTATGGAACCCAAAATATGCTGGAAAAATCTCATACAGATTAAAAAGGCCCATTTTGATTGGTGCGGCTTTTGCAATGGGTGAAGATCCCTTCGCGTTGTATAGTGATAAGAAGGCCTACAAAGCCTTAATTGACCGGGTTGAAAAAAAGCTGATTGCTAGTAAAGGACTTGTGAAAAATTATTGGACAAGTGGTGATACGCAGGTTGAGATTATCAAAAGTGGTGACGCCAACGTGATTTCTGGGTGGGATGCCAAGGGCTGGGCTATCCATAAAATTAACTCTGATATTGATTTTGTCGCACCAAAAAGTGGTGCTTTAGGTTGGATTGATACCTTCGCGATTCCGGCAAAAGCCAAAAATGTTAGTGCGGCTTATAAATGGATAAATTTCATTTCACGACCGGAATATGCAGCAGTGATTACCAATAGTGAAAAGTATGGCACGGCTTCCAAAGAGGTTGCCCAATATTTAGAGGCCTCAATTAAGGCTGATTTTGAACGATCTTTCTCAAAAGCGGATATCGATAATATCAAATGGCATCCGCCCGTTCCTGCAGGTTTCGATGCAATTGAATCAAAGGCCTTGGATAGAATTAAAGCGGCTAACTAAGATTGATTCGTCACGATTGTCTCAAACAGAAACCTTTGTACCGAAGGTTTAGTTTAGAGGTATTTATAAAATAGCATGGACTTTAAATGGGTAAGATATTAGAAATAAAAAACCTTTCAAAATATTTTGACGATTTTACCGCCGTTAAGAATGTTGATTTTAGTGTTGAAGAAGGTGGTTTCTTTTCGATTCTTGGCTCATCCGGTTGTGGAAAAACGACCCTGTTACGCATCATTGCAGGCTTTCAACAACAATCAGAAGGTGAGGTGATAATACGTGGCCAGTCCATGAAGGGCATTCCCCCTGAAAAACGCCCCGTCAATATCGTATTTCAAAATCTGGCGCTGTTCCCAATGATGAATGTTAGAGAGAATGTTGCTTTTGGCCTGAATAGAATAAGGAAACGGCAAAAGTTAAAAACAGCCGATATAAATTCTAAGATTAACGAAATGTTAGAGCGCGTTGGCCTGAATGGTTATGAGAAGAAAAAAGTAACGGACCTGTCAGGCGGTCAAAGGCAAAGGGTGGCGATCGCGCGTTCATTGGTCATGAATCCTTCCATATTATTACTGGATGAACCCCTGGGTGCGTTAGACAGAAAGCTCAGGGAACATATGAAAGTCGAACTTAAACTTCTGCAAAAGGAGATTGGCACCACATTCGTTTATATTACTCATGACCAATCTGAAGCATTAGTGATGAGTGACCAGGTCGCCGTTATGCATGATGGCCAGTTTGAACAGATCGATACGCCGCGTAATCTTTACAAAAATCCCAGAACATCCTTTGTCGCAGGATTCGTCGGTGATACAAATCGTTTTGAATTAGCATCAACAGAAGGCGATTCACTAATGACCAAAGGGGGTTGGAAGTTAAGTCGTTCTGATCTTACTATGACATCACCCGGTACTCCCGAAGTGTTTTTCATTCGTCCCGAAGCGCTCATTATTAATCCAGACAGTTCGATGAACGACGTCGATCAGTTTGAAGTCATGATTAAAACGATTCTTTTTGATGGTTCAAATACCAAGCTTTCCACCATCGTAAACGACAGCCGTGAAGAGCTGTTGATATCACTCCCACAGAATGCCCAGTTTGACGGCATCGAAGAGGGACACACGTTGAATGTGGGTGTCCATCGTAATGATGTAAAGTGTTTTTAGAACGATCAGAAAAATTAAAAAGATGAATAATAAAAAGCAAAATAAAAAAATCAATTTTAATTTCACTTTTTATTTATTGATTGTGCCAGTTTTGATCTGGCTCATTTTCATGATTGTCATACCCCATGCCGAACTGCTTATCAGCTCTTTTCTAGTTGAAGATGATTCGGGCGAGTTAGTTTTTTCATTCGCTAACTATATCGAATTTTTTAACCAAAAAATCTATTGGCTGACTTTTGTAAAAACAGCCGCATATTCCATAGGCGTTACCTTGTTGGCTTTCATTATTGCCTTTCCGATTGCATTTTATTTAACGAAAGTCACTTCGAAGCGGAATGCGAGTTTTTTGATGCTGCTGTTATTGATTCCTCTGTGGGTAGGTGAGTTGGTCACGGTTTACGGCTGGATGGTGCTGCTGGGCGATCATGGCGTGATTAATCATTTCTTAATGTCGGCGGGTATCATCAACGAACCCATTAATATGCTGTATACCAACTTTAGTATGGTGGTGGGTCTGCTTTATATGTCCATGCTATTTATGGTGATCCCCGTTATGTCTACTCTACAGAGCCTGGATGACTCACTGATTGAGGCCGCCTGTGATCTTGGTGCATCAAAATGGGATATTTTTATCAAAATCATCATTCCTTATTCCATGCCCGGTATTACCTCGGGTGCAATTATTGTGTTTATGTTGGTCATCGGCGATTATCTGGCACCTAATTTACTGGGTGGTAAAAATTCATTGTGGTTTACAGAGCAGATTTATAATAATTTCCTACAGACATTTAACTGGAATGAAGGCGCTGCATTCGGGTTTTTATTGCTCATGCTCTCGTCTGCCATTATCTGGCTTGCACTTAAATTATCCGGTCAAAAACTGGAGAAGGTGGGATCATGATTCGTTCATTACCGAGCTCACCTGTTTACCGAATTGCCTATGGCGCTTATGTGTTTTTGTTCTTTACGTTTTTAGTCATGCCCCTGCTTGCCATCTCCGTTTTGGCATTTAATGATTCTGATTTTATTTCACTACCCTGGAACGGATTGACATTCGACTGGTTTTTTTCTGATACCGATGAGCGACAGGGACTTTTTGCCGATGAGGATCTGATAACGAGTATCTATATCAGTATGAGTACCGGCTTTTTCGTCGCAGCCCTATCCACCCTGGTTGGGACGCTGGCAGCCTTACTCTTTGAGGAAGAGCAGTTCCGTTTAAAAGGATTATTATACTTTTTGGCGTTAGCGCCGTTAGTTATCCCGGGTGTTATCCTGGGTATATCGATCTTGCTGACCGCGACAGCCGCAGGTAACTATATTGAGAATTCGTTTGGTGTGGATGTTGAGTTGTTTAGACCCAGTTATTGGCTGGTCATTCTCGGACAATTCTCGTTTGGCGCGACTTATGTCATGTTACTCGTTTCAGCACGTTTGAAAAAGTTTGACAGGACGCTGGAAGAAGCGGCCTTGAGTTTAAAAGCGACACGATTAGAGGCTATTTGGTATGTGACTATTCCTTTTCTTCGTCCTGCGATAATTGGGGCATTTGTCGTTGCCTTTATCTTAAGTTTTGCAAATATAAACACGACTATCTTTTTAATCGGTTCAGATCCTACCTTACCTATCGATTTGTATTCTCGGATTCGATTTAGCTCAACACCGGTACTCAATGCCGTTTCATTCTTGATTGTGATAACCATCAGTGGATTAGCGATCATCAATTTCTTTGCTAATCGCTCAAATAAATGAACGCCATCTCGTCGTTCAGCACATACACATTGTTATAAGGTTTACCACCATTTACATAACCAATGTTAGGGCATACTCAATATCGGGACTAGTAATGAATGGGCAAGTCACATAAAGAGTTTTTATTGCAAGGGTAAATAACTAGCGCTATCGATGTGGTGTGCTGTTAATTATTCGGTATGTTCGATAATATGTAGATAGACAATAAACCTGATAACGAGGTTAAATAACATGGAAAAGCATAAAGGGAAGTGCGGCTGTGGGGAGGTCGAATATGAATTTGAAGGCGAGCCCATTAATTCAGTCTTTTGTTATTGCACGGAATGTCAGGTGCTCACCGGTTCAGATAAATGGTTTGGCGTTTGGGTGCCGGTAGATAAATTAAAGTATACAAAAGGCACGCCAAAGAAATTTACCCGAATTGGCGATGGGGGGCATGAGGTGATCCATAATTTTTGCGATCATTGTGGCACAACGTTATGCGCAGAAATTACAATCGGTAACTTTTACTCGGTAGGTGTTTCGACACTTAATGACAATAAAAATTATTCGCCGAACATGGCAATTTACGCTGCATCGGCTCCGCAATGGGCGGTGTTTCCCGAAGGGGTACCTAAATTCGATATTTTGCCACCGGGCATGGGTGGAGATTAGTTTTGGTAAGATTAATTCGATATTGGATGGCACTAGATCATTTTTATGGAGGATAGGATGAAAAATCTATTAATTGGTAAATCAATGCGTTTTTTCTTTCTTGTTGCAGGTTTGATTATCTGGCTGGGTATTTATCTGACGGGTTTTAATGTTGTGCATTGGATATTATATTTCCCCGCGGTGTTTTTTATTTTTGCGGCGGTAACGGGGATTTGTCCGGGCATGATCATGTCTAAAAAACTCTTTAAAGAAAGTTAATGACATGGATTCCCGATAGAACCGTTCGGGAATGACAGAACATCGGTCAGCCAAATCAGGAAAGTTAATGATATGGATTCCCGATAAAATCGTTCGGGAATGACAGAACATCGGTCAGCCTAATTAGGAAAGTTAATGATATGGATTCCCGATAAAACCATTCGGGAATGACAAATGTATCGGCCAGCTTAATTAGGAAAGTTAATGACATGAATTCCCGATAGAACTGTTCGGGAATGACAGAATATCGGCCAGCCTAATCAGGCTCACTTATCACCACTAACGTATAACCGACGGCAACATAATCATTGATTTGCGCAGGCCCGGTGGTGGAGACATCGACGTAGTCAGGAAAGTCTTCATTAGTTAAGCCTTTCCATTCGGCGTGTGTGCCACAAACATGCAGTTGCACGCCTTCTTTATTTAACTGTTGCGTTAAGCTATGAACTTTTGGTTGCTTTTTCGCTTTATTCGTTGTCAGTGCAAATTGTTCATTACCATGGGTGACGATAGACACCTCAATTTCGGGAAAGCGTTCTTTTAGTTTACCGATATAACCCTTGACCATAGGTAATGCCCAGTCAAGGCTGTTACTTTTACCGGTGACGATCTCAAATACCACGCCCATTGGCTCTTCTTTTTGTGCGAGCAGTTGATCAATTTCTTCCGCGTGAGAACCGGCTTGTACCAGGTTGCTGAAGATTAAGCTTGATAGGAATAGCGTCATTATCCCTACAAAAGTGTGTCTGATCGAGTTCATGGTTTCCCCGCTAGTGTTGAACGTTATTGGTATTAGTTATGTAGACTTGGAAACAGCCGAAGTGTTCCGTGAATTTGAAGCGATTTTTGTTAACAGAAGGGAAGACTATTTAGCCGCCGGTTTTAGACATGAAGCGAACGATCTTTTGTGGATTACTTTCAAATTCGTGGCGTTCGGGTTTCAGTTGGATTGCGTTGCGGATATGTTGTTGCAATTCCTCATCGCTACAGCCCGCACGCAGAATATCGCGTAACGGATATTGCTCATCTTGCCCAAGACACATATATAAGGTGCCATCGACACTGAGTCGAACGCGGTTACAGGTATCGCAAAAATGCTGGGATATCGGCGTGATGAAGCCGATGCGTAATTCGGTTCCGGCCACCTGCACATAACGGGCGGGGCCGCCGCCGGGCATGACGCCGGGGATGAGCTCAAAGCGTTTTGCCAGCCGTGCCTTGACGGTTTGCAGATCTAAATAGTGGTCGGTCGCCTCGCGTCCGGTTGAGCCCATCGGCATGGTTTCGATGAAACGCAAGGTAAAGTCATTCTCAATACAGAATTCGACCATATCCTCAAATTCATCATCATTGATGCCTTTGAGTGCAACGGTGTTGATCTTGATCGGTTGAAATCCTGCTGCCTTGGCCGTCATCAGCCCGTCCATCACCTTGCTGAGTTTTCCACCGGTGAGGGTCTTGAAACGTTCACTTTTCAAAGTATCAAGGCTGACATTGATTCTGGTAATACCCGCATCGGCCAGTCCTGCGGCCTGTTTGGCCAGGCGGGTCGCATTAGTGCTGAGTGACAAATCCTCAATTCCGGGCAGTTGAGCGAGCCGACCTGCCAGCTCAGCCAGGTTATTCCTGACCAGTGGCTCTCCGCCAGTGATACGGATTCGGCGTGTTCCCAATGCACCAAAAGCACGAATTATGCGTTCGATTTCATCGAAATTAAGCCATTCGGAGGGTTCCTGAAAGTCTTTGAAGCCTTTGGGGATGCAATAAGCACAGCGCAGATCACACTGATCGGTCACCGAGAGACGTAAATACTCGATTTGTCGGCCAAAATTGTCTGTCAGGGTGGGTTGTGCTGTCATCGTCCAGGCATATCTCTCAATCGTTTCGGTGTCTGCTGGGGCAAGTATAGTGCAAAGTCGTATTCTCGCAGCCTCATATCAGGAATCAATAATACTAAATATATAGCTTAGTCCCATTGATCTCGCCCAAGTTCCCACGAGTTTCACTTATGGCAGGAACGGGTCGGTCAGGAGGCCCCGAATTATAGTGCCCGGCTACGACGCAACTCGTGCAGGCAGTACAACATAGCGGTGAGGACGAGTAAGGCGCCACCCTGATGCATGGCAGCCAACGAGACCGGCACGGTCATCAATAAGGTCGTGATTCCGAGCACGATCTGGATGATAAAAGTGGCCAGCAGCAGATTAAACGCCATATGACTTTTTTTGTGCAAGGCAAATTTAGTCGATTTATACCAGACGAAGGGAATATAGATCATCATTACATAGGCAATGATGCGATGATCAAATTGTATCGTGACCGGGTTTTCAAGAAAATTTAAATAAAATGGCGACATGGAAAACAAACCGTCAGGGATGAAATGACCATTCATTAACGGGAAGGTATTAAAGCCCAGACCCGCACGCGTGCCAGCCACAAAGGCACCACTGATGATCATTATAATGATTAAAATGATCGCGATCATACTATGACGATGTAGTGACTCGATGCCTCGGACCCATTCATTGCGCGGATGGGGTCGTAATAAACTCCAGGCCACCCATAATATATAAGCATAAATGAGAATCGCGGCACTAAGGTGGGCCGCCAGTCGATACTGGCTGACATGCGGGTCTTTCACTAATCCACTTTTTACCATGTACCAGCCGAGCACGCCCTGCAAACCGCCTAACACAAACATCACGATCAACTTTGGGGTCAGCGAGGGGCGAATCCGTTTGTGAAACAGGAAATACAAAAACGGTAGCAAAAAGGCGAGACCAATAAATCGACCCAGCATGCGATGTGAATATTCAAAAACGAAAATGCTTTTAAATTCTTCCAGATTCATGTGGGTGTTTTTTATCTGGTACTCAGGGAATTGCTGATACTTAGCGAACGTCTCTTGCCACTCTTGTTCGTTTAAAGGCGGGATGGTTCCCATGATGGGGGCCCATTCAACCATCGATAAACCTGAGCCGGTTAAACGCGTCACGCCACCGAGAATAACCATGGCGAAAATTAAAACGGCAACAGCGATTAACCATAAGGCAATAGCGCGATCGTTATCTTCCAGTCGTGGTGCGTAGTCTTTCATTTCAGCCTTATATTAAGTTGTTAACTGTTTGACCAGTCGAGGAAAAAGGGCACCAGATCGATGAATTGCTTAAAAGACGATCTAAACCCGTTTTCATAACCGAATTGATCGTATACCTCATCGCGTTCGATAGTAAACATTTTAGAGAATTCTTTCGAGGTATTGCAATCAAAAATTCGATAGGAAACATATCGGAAGTGATATCCGGAGTTGATTTCGGAGGTGCTGGCAACGAGTTTCTGTGCGTTATAACGCCTGCACAAATCATTTCCAATGCGCGCGGTTTCCAGCTTCACATACATGTCGCGATAGCTTTTACCAGAGTAAGTCGCAATATCGATATCGTTGCCTAATTCTCTAAGTAATTTTCTTTTTAGCGTCTGTGCGGTGTTTTTTGAAAACTTGGGGATGGTATTTGAGCCAGTCATATATTCCTGGACATCATAAATACCGGGTTCGGTATAACTAAACACCGCAATGTGTCGAGCAGAGGTTTCTACGGAGAGTGAATCGGGTTGATGTGTGTTGTTGTCTGGAGAATGTACTTTAGCCGTCGCAGCATCGCCAGCGACAATAACGATTGAATCGATGACCGATTCCGCCAGGGTTTCAAAATTTTGATCTTGTTTAGTGCCACCCAATTTAATGGGTATTTCAGTTTCAAGTTGAGAAACTAATTCATTTAATAGATTAATCTTAACGGCGTAGTTAACGTTCTGCGGAATATCGCCTGTCCAATCAAACATCTTTTTCGCATTTAATTTAGAGGTGATGATGCCAACGACTTCGCCACGCATATTTAATAATGGGCCACCACTGTTTCCGGTCTGGATAGGCACCGAGACCTGGTAAGTTCGAGGGTCGTCAGCCAGACCGGACATGGCATTAACATAACCCGTCGTTAGTTTTGGGTTAGTACCTAATAAGTTGGGATGTGGAAATCCGATCGTAAATACGCTTGTCCCCAGCCTGGGTTGGTTCACGGCTAACGGTAGCGGTTTACTGAGTTTTGTATCCGATTCGACACTGAGGATAGCGATATCGTTATTTTTATCACTGAGCATGAGCTTGACGGGAATCTCAGTGCCATCTGATTTGACCAGGCGTAAGTTTTTCATGTCCGCAACCACGTGGAAGTTGGTCACGATATGCCGGTTGCTGATGGCCCAACCGGTGCCCATGCTTAAGGCACTGTAGACACTGGTATCCTGAGCGGCCTTAGAATGGCGGCTTTCAACGGCCATCAGCCAGCTACTGTGGCTAAGCAGCAGCAGGATTATAATTTTATTTATAGTTAACATATTGATTTTATTTAAAAAATATCGATACCTATGGTTATCCTGCATTCTACCTTAATTTTGGCCATTTAATTAGACCCAGTTAGGCGACTGGCTCGTTCGAGCGGTTGATCAGGACAAATTTTCCCCTTAATCGCTATATTGGGATAAACGAGGATTTAGATAGAGTGGGCCTAGCCAGGCAAAATCAAATAGTCAGCACCCAAGCATCGGTATCGATGGGCGGCTGTGATAACCTTGCTTTTTTAGCAGTCGCAAAGCGAAGAGCAGCAATGGGGTTGGCACAGTCGGAAAATAAGCAGCTTACCGATGAGCAGCTGATGGAGGCCTATCGAGATGATGATATTCAGGCCTTCGATATACTATTTAATAGGTACAAGGATATCCTGTATCGATATCTGGTTCGCCAATCCGGAAATCCCAGTCTGGCCGAGGAGATGTTTCAGGAGGTATGGGCCGGTCTGATCAAGCATCGAAAAAAATATACCGTGCAAGCCAAATTCAAAACGTATTTGTTTCATATTGCACATAATAAGTTGATTGATTTTTATCGGGCCAACTCGCGTGTCGATGCGGTCAGTTATGACGATGAAGATCAAAATGTAAACGAAAAGATAGATCAGCTTGATCAACCCGAACATCAGGCCGATGTGTTGGGTAAGTTCGATGTGTTGATGCGTCAACTGAAAAAACTTCCAGCGGCGCAACGTGATGTGTTTTTGTTACATGAAGAAGCCGGTATGACGCTGGCCGAGGTGGCTCAAACCATGGATGTCACTCGTGATACGGCAAAAAGCCGATTGCGCTATGCGTTGCAGCGACTGCGCCGCTCAATGGAGCGTTATGCATGAATAATCAAGATGACAACATCGATCAGGAACTCAACGATTTTTTGAACGGTGAGTCTGACATCAACAAGGCCTACGCCGAGCGTGACCCACTCAGCGCGCCAGCGCATCTGGAATTTGCCGTTAAGCAGATGGCCAGAAAGGATCTATCCGGAAAGGATCTATCCGGAAAGGATCTATCCGGAAAAAATTTTTCAAATAAAGAACATCCTGAAACTGATAAGTCGTCCAGTGGTTCAGGTGCACAATCACCGTCGACTAAACAGAGTCGTCAATATTTTATGCCACTCACACTGGCCGCCAGTGTGCTCATCGCGTTGACCTTGACGGTAGTCTTTTTTCAGGATCAACAGGCACCAACCACCATCGCGCAAAAACCGGTTAATCCATCGGATGTAGCTTCACCCGATAAAAAAACTGTCGTGAGTCCTGAGAAAAATGCAAATGCTGATTTAGAGCTCAAGTCGAATACCGAAATGGCGCAACAGGATGACAAGCCCGTCGAAAACAACCAACTGGCCCAACAACGTGTTGCACCGGCAACACAGGTAAATATTGCCAATGATGTTAAAAAGCAATCGCTTGAAAAACGTGAGCCATTGCTAAACACGACGGAGTTAGCTGAGCAGAAACAATCCAATACAAAAATCAAATCGCCAGAGTTGAATCCTGGTAAGCTGAAATCGGGTCAGCTGGAACCGGGTCAGCAGAAATTAGATGGGCCGAAAACTGATCTGGCACAACAGCCACCAAATGAAATTCCAGCCCATATTAATGAGTTATTACAAAACACCCATGCCAGCGATCAAAAATTAAATGGCATGCCACCGCAAGAAGTTTTACAAAGCTGGCAGAAATCGCAGTGGGTTGAGCAAGTCAAGATGTTACAAAAACAAGGTAAACATGAACTGGCCGAACGTTATGTGCAGGCCTATCCAGACTATTTTCCGAATGATTCGATAAAACACCTGCTGCAGCCATAGCGCAAAATAAACTAGTACCGGCTTGCTATCTCTAATGAGATTTCTTCGGGCCATACAATAAATAAGGAATTGAAGAGGTAATGCTAACAAAGTCCTTTCTATTACTTATCTTCCATATTAGGCTTTAAAAATAATAATGAGTATTCCGGCGCAGGGTAAACCGGTTTGGGCCTGTCTACGTTAGGTTATCGAAGCGTATAAATTAATCGTGCACGTATAGGATGTGTTGTCATAATTCGTCAGATTGTGTCACGCTATTTCATTTTTTATACCGCATACTGGTCAGGTTGATAACGTATAAAATACGAATAATGATTAAGCATAAGGGAGTTCTAATGGGAATTTTTAAGAATACAATTGCAGATTCAAAAAGCCGCTTAAAATTTATTTTCAGCGCCATTGGCCTGCTTAGTTTAATGATTAGTTTAATGATTAGTTTGTCTGCGTGCGATCAGTCTAAGCAAACGACCATAAAAAAACCTGTTAGTAATGAGCGTGGCTGGTCTCAGCAAATCAGTGCCCATAGCAGTGGCTCGATTTCCAAGTACGATTCCATTTCCATTCGGTTTGTTCATGATGTTATCTCGGCCGATAAGGTCGGTGCGGATGCGGTGGGTATATTGGAAGTGTCACCAGCCATTCCAGGCGAACTCATCTTTAGTGGTAAGAGAGAGATCACCCTGACGCCGGATAAACCGCTGACTTCCGGTCAGATTTACCGCTTTAAACTGCATAGTTATGATTTTGTAGATTTCCCAAAAGATTTAAAGACTTATGTTTTTGATGTTAGTGTGATCAAACAAAATTTTGATGTGTCGATCCGCGGTGTGAGCTCGCAACTCAACGCCAGGGGTAAAATAAAAATTACCGGAATGGTAAACACCGCCGACAAAGAAGAAGCGGATAAACTTGAAAAATTACTCACCGCATCATTGAGAGGAAAAAATTTAGGACTGGACTGGCAACATAGCCCTAATGGCCGTCAACATGTTTTTGTGATCCCCGGTGTACAACGCGAACAAACTAAATCTGAGTTGATTTTAAAATGGAATGGACAGGTCATCGGCGTCGATAATGTCGGTGAGACCAAAGTTGATATCCCTGCCAAAGGTGATTTCAAGGTCTCAACCGTACGGGTGGTTAATGGCAACCAGCAATACATAGAAGTTCAACTCACCGATGTGATCGATCCCCGGCAAAACTTAACTGGTCTGGTCCAATTCAGTCAGGGTGAATTCCGTACCGAAGTGGATGGCAGTATTTTAAAGGTGTATCCGAACGCCGGTCTCGTTGGAGAAGTGACGGTGACATTGGATGCCGCACTAAAAAGTGCATTAGGTAATAAGCTAGGCGAAAAAGTCAGTCGCAACGTGGTCTTTACCAGCCAGAAGCCACAAGTCCGTTTTGCCGGTAAGGGCGTTATCTTACCAGAGAATCAGTTACTGGCGATTCCGTTTGAGGCCATGAATGTTCATTCAGTACAGGTTTCAGCGATGTTGATCTATGAAGATAATATTGGCCAGTTTTTACAGAACAACCAACTGGATGGCCAAAGCAATGTGACTCGTGTGGGTCGTTATCTATGGCGCAAAACCATCAAGCTTGATTCGACCCAGGCCGACAAATGGACGCGATATAACATTGATGCAACCGAATTATTAAAAAGCCACCCCGGGGCCCTATTCCGACTGGATTTGGCGGTCACTCGAAAAAATTCAACCTACAGCTGTAGTGAAGAAGAAAATGCGGTGCCGTTCCCGAAACAGCAACCACTGATTAACTACGATGAGGCTGATATTCGTCAGGCCAGTAACTGGGACAACTATGAAGAGTATTATAATCAGGATTATTATCGTGGTTGGAGCGACCGTGCCAATCCCTGTAAAGATGCTTATTATAAGTATGAATCGACCACCAAGGCCTATCGTAACTTTATGGCCTCGAACATTGGTCTGTTAGCTAAGCGAGGCGAAGGCAATCACGTTCATGTAGTTGCAACGGATCTAACGACCTCGAAACCCATCAATAATGTATCGATCGAGTTTCGGAATTTCCAGGATCAAAAACTGGCCGAGGTTAAAACGGATGCCAGCGGTTTCGCGGATGCCAAGTTAGACGGCCGTCCCTTTTATATTATTGCGCGTGCTGGCAAACAGGTTGGTTATTTGAAAATGACGGCGGGCACCGCTTTGCCAACCAGTCATTTTGATACGGGTGGTCAGAAAGTCAAACAGGGTATCAAAGGCATTATTTACGGTGAACGAGGTGTCTGGCGGCCCGGCGATGATATGTTTTTAACCTTCGTGCTCGAAGACAAACAAAACAAGATACCCGATCAGCATCCGGTCACCATGGAGTTGTATAACCCTAAAGGCCAAATGATCGAGGCTAAAACCAATAGTAATCCGGTGGGTGATTTTTATAAATTCAAGTTCACTACTCGCGAAGATTCAGAGACCGGTAATTGGAAAGTAAAGGCTATCTTGGGGGGTAATAAGTTTATTAAGTCTGTTAAAGTCGAAACGGTGGTACCAAATCGACTTAAGATCGATTTAACATTTCCTGAAGATCCATTATTACAACAAAACATGCCGGCAAAAATTGGTTTATCCAGTCAATGGTTACATGGTGCGATTGCCGGTGGTTTAAAGAGTGAAGTGTCGGTGCGTATGTTACCGACCAAAACCAGGTTTGATCGAAATTCCGATTATCGTTTTGATGACCCGGCCAGAAAATTCAGTTCAGAGAACACGACTATTTTTGAAGGTGAGCTGGATGCCAAGGGCAATGTCGAATTTAGTTCTGACTTAAGCCCTGCCACGCCATCACCGGGTATGCTGACGGCCAGTTTTAATAGCAAGGTGTATGAAAAAGGTGGTGCGTTTAGCACCAGTAACGTGCGGGTTAAGTATCACCCTTATGCAAACTATGTTGGTATTAAGATTCCGAAAGGTGATGCCTCACGGGATATGTTATTAACCGATAAAAAACACGTTGTCGATATTGCCAGCTTAAGCGCCAAAGGAGAACCGGTCTCGCTCGAACAGGTGCAGGTGACGTTATATAAGATCAACTGGAAGTGGTGGTGGGATCAATCCGGAGACGAATTGGCCCAGTACTCCAGCGCTTATTATAACCAGCACTTAAAACAGGACATCATCAAAACCAGGGATGGCCATGGTCAATGGGAATTCGATATTAAATATCCGCAATGGGGACGTTATTTAATTCGTGCTTGCGATGTGGCTGGTAATCACTGTAGCGGGCAAATCTTTTATATCGACTGGCCTGCATGGGCGGGTAAGGCGCGTGAATCAAAGGGCATAGGCGCGACGGTTTTAAACTTCTCGGCTGACAAACCAAAATACCAGGTCGGCGAGGTAGCCAAAATTAAACTGCCTGAGACTTCACAAGGACGGGCTTTAGTCAGTGTTGAAAACGGTTCACGCTTAATCTCACAGCAATGGGTTGAGTTTAGTAAAACAAAAACAACCTTTGATGTCCCGATAACAGCGGAGATGAGTCCAAACGTGTATGTCTCGGTTACCTTGATTCAGCCGCATGCCAACAAAGACAATGATCGACCGATCCGCTTATTTGGGGTGACCCCACTACTGGTCGAAGATCCAAAAACGAAATTAACTCCTAAATTAACCGCGGCCGATGAGTGGCGTCCCGATTCGAAAGTCGATGTCGAGATCAAGGAAGAAAACGGTAAAGCCATGACCTATACCATTGCCATCGTTGATGAAGGACTATTGGGTCTCACTAATTTTAAAACGCCACAGTTACATAAACATTTTTATCGTAAAGAAGCCCTGGGCGTTAAAACCTGGGATTTATTCGATGATGTCACGGGTGCCTATGGTGGTGAGTTGGAACGTTTATTATCACTGGGTGGTGACGAGGCCGAAGATGAGGCGGGCGATAAAAAGAAACGTCGCTTCCCACCGGTCGTGCAATTCCTGGGGCCGTTCCAGTTGGATGCGGGTAAGCAGGCCAGACATCAGGTCAGCATTCCGCAATATCTCGGGGCAGTCAGAGTGATGGTGGTCGCCGGACAACAGGGCGCATATGGTTCAACTAAAAAATCCGTTTTTGTTCGTCAACCATTGGGTATGCTGGCGACCTTGCCTCGCGTCCTGGGTCCGGATGAATCGTTAAGTGTACCGGTGTCGATTTTTGTCATGGATGAATCGATTAAAGATGTGACCTTAAAACTTGAGACGGATGATCATTTTGAGATCATGGATAAATCGGCTATCGCTATGAAAGTATCTGGTCAGGGTGAGCAGATTGGTTTCATTAATGTCAAAGTAAAAGACAAACTGGGTAAAGGTTACTTTAAATTTACCGCAACCAGTGGCGAACACGTGGCGACATCTGAAATTTATGTCGATGTGCGCAGCCCCAATACGGCTACCAACCGGCGTATTGTCAAAACATTGCAACCAGGTGAACGCTGGGATTCATTAGTGAAACCGCATGGCATCGCCGGGACAAATAATGTCAGCCTGGAAGTCTCGAGTATTCCACCGATGAATCTGGAAGGTCGTCTGCAGTATTTGATTCGTTATCCGCATGGCTGTCTGGAGCAAACCACTTCGGCGATCTTCCCACAGTTATTCCTTGGTGATGTGATGAAGTTAACGCCTAAACAAAAAGAGGACATCGAAAAACATATTGAAGCGGCGATTCAAAAGATTCAACGTTACCAGCAAATGAGTGGTGGTTTTAGTTATTGGCCGGGTAGTAATCACTATAATAGTTGGTCAAACAGTTATGCCGGACATTTTTTAGTGGAAGCCAACAAACGCGGTCATTACGTACAACCACAAATATTATCGAACTGGATCAACTATCAAAAATCGATTGCGGCTTCATGGATAACCGGTTCAGATCGATCTGAACTGGATCAGACTTATCGTCTGTATACCCTGGCAGTTGCCGGTAAACCTGAATTAGGGGCCATGAATCGTTTACGTGAAGCGAAATCGATAAGTAATACGGCTCGTTGGTTATTGGCCGCAGCCTATCAGCATATGGGCCTGAAAGATGTGGCGTTAGAAATGATTCGTAACGCCGATATGAAAGTTGATGACTACAGTCATGCTGACTTAACCTTTGGTACCGCATTGCGTGATAAGGCGATCATCCTGGAGAGCCTGTCACTAATGCAACGTTGGGATGAAGCGAAGCCGCTGGCTGATGAGATAGCCAAACAACTGTCGGCAGATCGTTGGTATAGCACCCAAAGTCTGGCCTTTTCATTAATCGCAATGGGTCACTTTGTTGGTCAGGGTGTGGCCAACAGCAATATTAATTTTGAACAGAACATTGCTGAGAGTGGAGTCGAAAAAATTAATGTCGATAAACCCGTGCATTTACAGTCGTTAACGAACTTCCCTGATAAGGGCAGTAAGGTGTTAGTCACCAATACCAGTGATCGCGTGTTATATGCGACGGTCAACATCAATGGTATCCCGCAAGCAGGTGAGGAAAAAAGCAGTCGGAGTGGTATGGCGATTAAGATCAAGTATACGGATATGGAAGGCGATCGCGTCGACATTACTCAGTTACGACAAAGTACCAATTTCATTGCACATGTGACCGTCAGGAATCATAGTGATTTCAAGATTGATAACCTGGCCCTATCGCAAATCGTACCATCAGGCTGGCAGATTCATAATCCGCGCATGTCGCAAGGGGAAGACGATGTATTAGCCGATGTGGATTTCCAGGATATACGCGATGATCGTATCTATACCTATTTCAATTTAAAACGCGGTGAGTCAAAACAGTTCAAGGTGCAACTGAATGCCTCGTTCCTGGGACACTACTACTTGCCTGGTGTGCATGTGGAAGCGATGTACGATGCAACGAAAAATGCACGCAGCAAAGGTAAATGGGTGGATGTGGTTAAATAAGTTTTGGTTGTTATACACGCAGGGCACTATACCTTTAGATGTCATTCCCCCTGGAGAGGGGGAATCCAGTATTTATATATGGATTCCCGCCTCGGCTCTGGCTCCTGCTTCGCCCTTCCGCCTACGTCCATGTAGGCGTTCGCGGGAATGACGGATGAGGTGCGACGAAGAGCACGGGAAAAGTGCCCCGCGGGTATGACGACCATGGTTGATGTTGTCATCCCCTCGGAGGAGGGGATCCAGTCTTTATATAAATGGATTCCCGCCTCGGCTCTGGCTCCTGCTTCGCCCTACCGCCAACGTCCATGTAGGCGTCCGCGGGAATGACGAAGAACACGGGAATGACATTAAGTGGAATGTACAGGGTTAATGAGACAGTACTGAAATAGAAAATTAAAATGCTTAAACGACACATCATTATCATTACGTTTGTGATTGCCAGTATTTTTTACTGGCAAAGCCTGCCTACACCGCTGTTTGATAAATCGGTTTCAACGGTGATGCTGGATCGAAATAATCAGTTACTCTCCGCGCATATTGCCGCTGATGAACAATGGCGCTTCCCCACCATTAATCAAGTCCCCGAAAAATTTAAACAAGCCATCTTAACGTTTGAAGATAAGCGTTTTGAATATCATCCCGGTGTGGATCCGATTGCGATGGCACGTGCGCTTTATTTAAATATTTCAAACGGTCGTACGGTGAGTGGCGGCAGCACTATCAGCATGCAGGTGATTCGTCTGGCGCGGGATAACCCACCGCGAACTTTATGGGAAAAACTCAAAGAGGTGATCCTGGCGACACGGCTTGAATTTTCATACAGCAAAGCCGATATTTTAGCGTTGTATGCATCGAACGCACCTTATGGTGGTAACGTCGTCGGACTCGAAGCGGCAAGCTGGCGTTACTTTGGTCGCACGCCCGAACACCTGTCCTGGGCGGAAACGGCAACCCTGGCGGTGTTACCCAATAGCCCGGCACTGATACACCCGGGCCGTAACCGGCAACGACTAAAAGAAAAACGCGATGCCCTATTGGCGACCTTGCACGACAATGAAACCTTGACTGAATTGGAATACAAACTGGCGGTATTAGAACCGCTGCCGATTAAACCAAAACGCATTCCGCATTATGCCCCGCATTTACTCGCCACATTAATGCAGGAAAATGCCTCGCCAAGAATCCAAACCACGCTACTAAAAAACGAGCAAGTTAAGATTGAACAACTGATGTTGCAACATGCCGAGTATTTAGCGTTGCGTGACATCCATAACCTGGCGGCATTGGTGGTTGATAACGAAACCTTTGAAGTGATCGCCTATGTCGGTAATAGCCAATATGGAAAATGGTCTGAACGCGGGCATGCGGTGGATATTGTGCACCGACCTCGTAGCAGTGGCAGTATTTTAAAACCGCTATTGTTTGCACGGATGATTCAGTCGGGTGAGATACTGCCGGATACCTTAGTCGCGGATCTGCCCACGCAATATTCCGGTTATATGCCCGAGAATTATGATCGTGAGTACCGCGGTGCGGTGCCGGCAAAACAAGCCTTGGCGCGATCACTTAATGTGCCCGCGGTGAGAATGTTACGTCAGCATGGCGTGTCACGATTTTATAATTATTTACAACAAGCCGGCATGCGGACCTTAAGCCGACCGGCAGACGACTATGGCCTGACCTTAATCCTGGGCGGGGCCGAAGCGAATCTCTGGGACATGGCGACGATCTATGCCAATCTGGCAAACACTGCAAAACAAGATCGTTATGAGCTGGAGACGCATGATAAAAAGTTGCGCGTCAATGCCAATGAAGAAATAAGCGACGGCAATCTGTCCCAGTTCAGTCCGGCCACGGCCTGGTTGACGATGAAGGCGTTAATGGAAGTGAGTCGTCCCGGAGCAGAAAATCATTGGCGAGAGTTTACCAGCAGTCGCCGAGTCGCCTGGAAGACCGGTACCAGTTTTGGTTTACGTGATGCCTGGTCTATTGGCAGCGATACCCGTTATACGGTGGCAGTGTGGGTTGGCAATGCCAGCGGTGAAGGCATCGCCGGGTTAACCGGGGTGAGCAGTGCCGCGCCGATCATGTTTGATATTTTTAATAAGCTGGATAAACCCGAGCAGGATTTTCAGGCGCCACTGCATTTAATGCGTCGCGTACAAATCTGTAAAGACAACGGGTATCTAACCACTGCCAATTGCCCGAGCAAAGAAGTCTGGATCCCGCGCGAGAGTCATTTCCAGAAAACCAGTCCGCATCATCGATACGTGCATCTGGATCAAAACAGGCAATGGCAGGTAAACAGTCGTTGTGAATCCGTTCATAACATGAAACATATGAGTTGGTTTGAGCTACCACCCGGTCAGGCCTATTACTATAAACAAAGCCATAGCCAGTATCGGCCTCTACCGAAGCTGCGCCCGGACTGTCGTACCAGCATCGTGGCAAACCAACAACATGGGCCGATCGATATACTCTATCCGTTGCCGGGCACGCGCATTTATATCCCAACCGATCTGGCCCGGCAGAAAAGTCGTACCGTGTTTGAAGCCGTGCACCGACAGACCAGCGCGACTTTATTCTGGCATTTAGATGAGAAGTATCTGGGCGTGACCGAAAACTTTCATAACCTTGCTTTAAATATCACGCCGGGAAAACATACCTTGACCTTAGTGGATGAAAACGGTTTTCGCGTGACCAGACGGTTTGAGGTATTAGGTCAGGAGTAAACAGCAACTCAGGCCGTTTTGGTTTTACCTCCCTCATGCAACCATTTATTTAACATGTTATGCAAGTCTTGTTGGGTAAAGGGTTTGGGAATAAAATCATCCATACCGACATTGATACACTTTTCCCGGTCTTCTTTCATCGCGTTCGCGGTCATCGCGACGATGGTGGTATGCTGGCCGGTATGACTTTCCAGATCGCGAATGGTTTTCGTTGCGGCATAACCATCCATAATTGGCATCTGACAATCCATAAATACCAATGGGAATGACGGGGTGGCAGTAAGATGACAAATTCTAGATTCCCTTCTCCAAGGGAAAAGTGCCCTGCGGGTATGACGGGCTGGCAGTAAGATAACAAATTCTAGATTCCCTTCCCCAAGGGAATGACAGGGTGGCAGAGTGACTAAATAATTATTATGTCATTCTGAGCGCGTTCTTTGCGCGAAGAATCTAACTGCCTTTGCACCGCTACGCTACAGTCATTCCCTACGCTACACATGATTAGGATAACAAATTCTAGATTCCCTTCTCCACGGAAAATGTGCCCTGCGGGTATGACGGGGTGGCAGGATGAATAAACAGTCAAAAAAAAACGGTCCAGGAGCCTGGACCGCAACGGGGGAGAAGCAGTGCGGACACTGCTCTTGGAAAATGTTCAGGGCTTTTAATGGAACACGACGGTGAGTTAAACACCAGGCCGGATCTCTCACGACCTGGTGATAACACCTACCTAACCAACTGGACCATCCTTGTCATATCACTTCCCTTTAACCTTATGATTATTTTTACAACCCTACCCCGGAATACTGGTTGATTTATAAATGCGTACCGTATCGGACGACGGTAATACATTTAAGTTTGTGGCCAATGCCTTACGACAACGTAGATAAGTACTCGCTGCTTCCGCCATCCGGCCCTGATTAATATAGGCCTTCATTAATTCCTGATAGAGCGATTCAGAGGTGTTTTCCAGTTCAACACCGCGTAACAGAATCGCCACGGCCAGGTCATTGTCGTCGTGTTGCTGCCAGTAACGACCTAAACGGATTAATAAATGAGTAAAGCGGGCATTGAGGCTTTCACGCAATGCCAATGTCCAGGGCCGCACATGATCGTTATGTAAAAAGTGACCCTGATATAATTCCATAACATGATCGGTTAACTGGTGAACCAGCTTTGGATTGCTCGACATGCGATGTAACTCACCGTCAATCTGACCAATGGCTCGATCAAACTCCCAGATATCAACCCAGACATAATGAGGATCGAGTGTCAGCTGACTGCCATGTAAGATCAACGCCTTGCTGTGACTTAACATCTTACGCAAGCGATGCAAGGTGGTATCAAAATTACGTCGTGCACTATCGCCTTCTGCGTCCGGCCACAAGGTATCAATGATCTTGGTGCGATTCACCTGTTTACCACCAAAGGCAATCAAGGCCTTTAATAAATCAAATGGTTTGTTATAACCGGCGCGGGTATACGATAAGGTTTGATCACCCACCTGCACCGAAAAATCACCCAAAGTTGAAATCTTCACGGGTTTATCGACCTTGGTATTGATGTCAATGACATCCGGGCCATCCATGACTAACGAATTCAGACTTTGTTTGACATACTCTTTTTCAATATCCTGCTGATAAGACCAGATCAATAGATCTTTTAAGAATTGATTATTCAGCAGCTTCAAATGATCACAACCACGTTGTTTACATAACTGTAAAGCAATCTTCATCGCCGAACGGGCGTCATCCAGACTGCCTTCCTGTAAAGCGTAATGCGCATCGAGCATCGCCAGAACGGGTTGCTGTGCACCTGGTGTGATATTGGTATTCATCATTTGTACGTTCATCATCATTCCCCTTACTGCATCGTCCCTAATGAGTTTCTGTTAATTAAATATTAGTTCTAACGGGCCATTGCTTCTGTGTGAAAAGATCTGCAATGAATGTGAAAAATTCACGTTGCTTTATCTCCATTTCAATATTTCTATTTTGAGAGAGGTTTAATTCCCTCCCTCCGGGAGACGGCTACATGGACGTAGCCGATAGGGCGACGCAGGAACCCAAAGCCGAGGGTTAGGGTGAGGGAATAAAATACTTTTCCTTATCGCCTCTCCTTCCGGGAGACGGCCATATTGATGTAACCACTAGGACAAAGCAGGAAGCCAAAGCCGAGGGTGCACCCTTTATAGATTTCTTTGAGGGGCATGATTAGGAAATAAATTACTTTTCCATCACCAAAAACAAACAAACCATCGAATATCGGCGGGCGAAAGTACATGCTCAATAGATAAAACGGACAAATTCATATCATCAGAGAGGCCGCCGAAAGGAATAAGGCCGTCCGTGGCGCCCCTCATCTGTCCGTGATGGGGATAATGTAAGTGATTGATTTTAAAAAAGATGTGATAAAATAGGGGTCAGGATTGTGACTTATTCACATATTGTACTGTCATCCTGAGCGAAGCGAAGGATCTTGAGGTGTCAGGAGCTTTAGCTAAGTCATCCAGAGCAAAGCAACAAGCAAGAGCCGTGGGAAACCACGAATTCTAGAAATATCATCCTGAGTGAAACGAAGGATCTTTGTGAATAAAAAAACCGGCCCTAAGGCCGGTTTCGTTATCAATAAAATTATTAATGTTTGCATCCTCTCGGATAACATTTTTCATACCATACACCAGAATCATCTTGTTTGTCATAACACACAATACAAGAGTTTTCAGCTGATACTAATGGAGCAGAATTTAGTATAGAAGGAGAGTAAGTTGTATTATTTATAGAAGCTTGGCTAATAGACTCCTCTAAAGACACAGAAGAAATAATATTACCATCAAAATCCACTTCAGTGGTATTGATCTGGCTTTGTACAATTACTTTGCCTTTAATGATTTTAATATGTCCGTCTAAATCAATTAGCATAACTCCATTTGGAGTGAATTGGATTGCACTAAGGGGGGCTGTAGTATTTTGTTTGGGTGGTTCTGCGAGAGTTGGTGTTAAGCTGCTAAAGAACAGAACAGAACAGAACAGAACAGAACAGAACAGAACAGAACAGAACAGAGTGTAGTGTGTATTTCATTGGCTTCTCCTTAAGTAAATAATCTTCCGTTATAAAAAAGAAAAACCGGCCCGAAAGCCGGTTAAGTTTTCAGTGATCTTGTGTCTTGCAACCATCAGGATAACATTTTTCGTACCATGTGCCCGATACTGAAGGTAGGTCATAGCACACAACACAACCGTGTGGGTTCGGTTTATTTATTATTACGCCGTTAACGATATTTCTAGAAATGTAATTAATGCCGATACCAGTACACTCTCCTTTGCGTGGTTTATAATTTTGCTTTTCCTTTTTAGTACGATCTTTAGGTGTTTTACATTCTTTAGCTACATTTCCATCAACGTCGAGTAAAAATCTGTTTCCTTCTTTTGTTATACCGATCAAAATAGCATCCTTCGGTAGCTTTGCTGTTTTCATTTTAAGACCGTCAGTGTACTCAAATTTTTCTGGTGTTGTCATACATCCGCTGGATAAGAGACCGATTAATAATGTTGTAATTGTGATTATGCGTATCATTGGTATTCCTCCGTTCATATTGATTAGTTTATTTATTTTATAATTCGATGCTTATTCTAAAAAGTAGAGTTCTTTCTGGTGTATATGTTTGAATGGGTATGGTACCTGTTCCGAAATCAGGATTATAATAATTAAATTGTTGGTCAGAGATATTTAATGCTTCGACTGATATTATTCCCAATCTATTTGGAAGTTTGTAACTTAAATCGATGTCAGTAAGCCACACACTATCTTCATCACTTGTAGTTGTACTTTGCTGTATTTGCTGTTTCAAGTAAGTTGTTTTGATACCAAATATTAGACCAGAGCTGAAAAAGTATTTAGCACTTATAGGTACTTGGAAAGTTTTTAAACTTTTTGGCCGAACGGCACTTGGAGCAATCGATTCACGTTCAAAGTCATCGTATATTGCACTACCTGACAGTACAAGGTGATCAGTGATCACCCATGTCAGAAAAAGTCTACCTGACTCTTCATTTAGTTGTTCTTGTGAAACAGCTCCAGTATTAGCATTATCGACTGAAGGAGAGACTATGTCGCGGTTGTTATATTCAAATCCGCCAATTAGAGTCTTGCTAATGCGTTGATCAATACCAAGAGCATAATTTTTTGCTTCTGACCCAGATGCATCATCAAAAAATTGATTAAAGCCGGCAATATTAGTAGTTTCGATAGTTGTGTTGTTTACTAGTGAACGTTTTAATGTCTTAAAGGCAGCAATTCTAACGGCTGTTCCATTGATTGGGCTCCATATAAGTCCAAATTTCGGGTTAAATTGCTCTTTATCGATAATTGCGGCGCCGTTTGTTTGGTTATAATTGTCATAACTCAACCCCAAGGTAAAATCAAATTTCTCAATTGCATTTATGTAAGAATAAATGTATGCGTTACTGTGTTGTATGTCTTCTTGGCTGTTGAGAATGTCATCGGTAACTATATTGCCGCCGATTCTTAGCGTATCTCTAGTCGTGATATCAGTTTCCGTTGAATTGTAACCAAGACCAGAAACGAATTTTATATCATTATTATAATGGTATATGTGGCCTAGCTCTACATTGTTACCGTCAGACGGTTGCTCGCTACTAAGTGTAAGCTCTATTCCTGGTGCCAAGTCAGATACATTATTAAAACTATAATCGATATTATTTCGGATCAGAGAGAGGATTAAATTATTAGATTCATTAGCTTTATAATTTATACCAAGTCGTGCAGCATTTTCATCAAATATTTCTCTCTGATTCAAATTGAAATCGTCTAAATCAAATAGATATCTTAAATCACCATTTTCCCGCTTACCAGAGGTTAGCTCTAATTGCATATTAAGTTTTGGGGTAAACTCCTTTTGTAAGAATATATTATAGTTTTTTTGTTTAAGATCATTGTTTTCACGGTAGCCATCAGTCTGGAAATAATATTGACCTAAGCTATATGAAAGGCTATTAGATAAACCGTATACGATTATATTATCGCTTAACAAATTATTAGATCCAATAGTACCGTTGATTAAAAAATTTGTACCATCACGAGTATATAGTGAACTGTCATAGCGATCGTTTGCGTCTCCGGTCGAAATGGCTTCCTGGATAAAGATGTTTTGCTTATCTGACTGTGGTTTAATTGGTATTAAGTTAATGGGCTGAAATAATTTCGACTGTAGGTTTTCACTCGCAACTGCAATATTGTGTCGAGGTCTAGTCAAATATAAGTTTGATAAATTCTTATGTGCCGAATAATTTGTTGGATCTGTAGATAAAGATTTTGAAGTTTCAACGATAGCAGTTTGTTCAGCACCGATATCAACATAGATAGCCGCCAAACTTGCACTCCTCGTCGCCTCATCCTGATCCAACTGCAAACTCGAACGAAACACCGCACGATTATCATTTAACTCAATCGATTTATTGATATCTTTTAATGCCCCAACCGGATCGTTTTCGGTTTGTCGACGTATCGCGTTATACAGGTGAGGGGTTGGGTCATTCGGATCCAGTTCTTTGGCCATTGCGAATTGCTCCGCATCTAACGGCGCGCGTTTTTCTTCGAAGTAGGCCTTACCTAGGTAGCTACGAATGATCGAGTTGTTGGGGTCAAGCGCGGCGGCGATCTCGATCTCGCGTCGACCTTCGGCTAAATCGTTTCGGCGAATCATCGCCAACCCTAAACCTAGATGCGGTAACGGGTCGCTTTGGTCGAGTTCGATGGCTTTATCAAAAGTCTCTTTTGCGCGGGTAATCTGGATTCGGGTTAAGTAGGCAAAGCCTAAAATGGTTTGGGTTCTTGCTAAACTAGGATCGATTTCACTGGCCCTGGTGGCTGACTCCAGTGCACGTGATAGTCGTCCAACGGAAAGTTGCAGTTCGGCTAAGCGTGCCCAGGCAATCGCGTTGTTCGGTTCTTTTTCTGTCGCGGTGGTGGCGCTGGTCATGGCCTGGTTTAAATCGAAACGCGATTGCCAGGCGTAAGACAATGCGATGTGGCTGGCAGCAGTATCGGGTGATCGTTTTATCGCTTCACTGGCCAGCTCCAGGGCGTTGTCCTGATTATTGACGATGGCAATGATGGCCAGTAAGGCTTTTGCTTCACCGCTTTGGTCATCACGGATTAACGCCTTTGCTTCATTCGCCAGTCCACTATAGAGCAGGGCCGAGGCTTGTTCCAGGTTGCTGCCTTCGTTGTCGCTTTTGATGATGGGCGGAAAGTACAATGCCCATTGCACCGCATCACGTGGGCGGGCCAGCAAGATTTTTTGTGGGGCTTCGCCCTGGCGTGTTTTAGAGGTTTCGTTGTTGGTGACCCGTAACTCACCTTGATCGTTAGCGGTTAGCACGGTGCCTTCAAACACGGTGACGTTGGTTTCAGTGTCACCGACTTCCACTACGAATTCGGTGCCTTCGATCGCGGCGTTCACAAATGGGGTCTCGACTTTGAGGCTGCGGGGTACGCGCGAGATAAAGTGCGCGATGCCTTTGATCAACTCAATCAGTGAAGGGCCATCGTTATCGATTTTGTTGATGGTGATCGCGGTGAGTTGATCCAGCGTGACCAGGGTTTCATTGGTGAAGACTAAGGTGGCGCTACTGGCCCTGGCGGCGCGGATTTGATCGCCGGGGCAATAGGTATCGTTTCGTTTAACCGGTGTCCAGTCTGCCTGGCCATCACGTTTTGCATCAACGTTACCAACAACGGCCGCCGCTTTGGCCACCCATTCTTTACACTGACCGGATTCCTCGGCATAACTGAACGTCGCCAATGAAGTTAACGCGATGAAGACGACTATCTTCTGAAGTCGTTTGCCCATTTTGATCGCAGCTCCCTGTACTTATACTTGCATCTGCGCATCCCAATGAAATATCCGTCTTCCTAACGCTATTTTATTCTTATGTCATCCTTGGGGGACGGGATGCTTACAACACACCAATATTACAAACTAATAATATAAATAATCAATTCATGAGTTCGCGAGCAAAGGGGGGACTTATTGGCTAACTCAAATTAAGTTCAAGAATTATACCCGAAGTCATTGTTTTGTGTCGGTAAATTTTTAACGTATGTAAGGTGAATATGATACTAAGCTAATACATGTAGGATCGATGTATGATCCTGGTGCATTTATATCAGACTATTTGGTTTGTTATGGGGTGATTGTTGATGATTTAAGTTAGCGATAACGCTGTGGCGATGAAGAATAAATCGGTTTATAGATTAGCAGGGCATAACGGTAAGTTATTTTTAAGTTTAAGACTGACTGGTCTTGTATTATTTTTTAGCGAGTATCACGCTGCCGTCAAAGTCGGTTGGTTTGTTAATGATATATTCATTACACAAAGCGACATAAAATTGACTCGGGCCATCCTGTTCCGCTTGCGTGAATAAGTTTAACGCCTCGTTAAAGTCGCCTGCCTGAAAGCATTCCAGCCCCTGTTTAAAGACATTAAAAAGATCAAGGTCATGTTGTGATAACTTAGTGGTATTCGTGGCCACCAGCTCGTGCAGGGTGGTGGCGGTTTGTTTGCCGACCAGTATGAAGCGGCCCAGCTCTCGGGTGATCAGGTTCTCGGTATCGAGCAACACGTCTGACGACACGATTATATGGGTGCCGAGTTGTTTGTTGACGCCCTCAATGCGCGAGGCGGTATTAACGATGTCACCAATCGCCCGGTATTCATAATGATCCAATGCACCAACATGGCCCATCACGATCTCACCGCTATCCAAACCAATGCGGGTAGGCAGCTGTTGCTCAGGGTGATCTTGATTAAATGCCTGCACCGCAGATTGAATTTCCAATGCAGCCAGACAGGCTTGCTGATGTTTATTGCCCGCTTGTTGATCGGTATGGCCCTTACTGGCCGAGGCCGCCCAGATCGCCATCGCCGCATCCCCGACCACGTCCGACACGATGCCATCGTGTGATCGGATCGGCGTGAACAAGGTCGCATAATATTGATTCATCAGATCATGCAGGGCAGTCGGGTTGAGTTGTTCGGAGAGTTGGGTATATTGCTGGGCATCGGTGGCCATTACGATGCCGTGAACTTTTTCACCGTCGGTGGTGACGTGGTTTACGCCTTTAGCAATCTTGTCGACGACGTCTACTGGTAGATGATAACCAAAGGCCTGACGAATGAGTTGTCGTTCGGTTTGTACTTCACGGTATTGCAGGGTAAAACATAACAGGCTGGCCAGACTGAGTTGCACGAGCAATGGAATTAAAAACGGCAGCCAATAATAATGTGTGACAAAACTATAATAGACCGTCAGGCCATAACTTAGCCCCAGTAACAAGGTCACTGGAATTTGATAAAGACCCGGAGTGAGGCGTAATACAAGACTAATAAAAATTCCCCACAGCAAAATGATGCCGATGTCTAATGTGCCACTGGGTACGTTTAACACCTGTTGCTCGAGTAAGTTGGCAAACGAGGTAGCAATGATCTCGACGCCGCTAACTTCAGAGCCGCTGTTTTCATCGGTATACACCGTATAAAAGCCGTCTTTTTGTTCTGGCTGGAATTGCTCGGAGTAGCCGACAAAGACGGCCTTACCCTTTACATCGATGGATGGTGTTGCCGGGTTTGAATTTAATACCTGATGGTAGGGTATGGTTTCGACTGAACCGAACGGACCGTAGAAATTTAAATAGATGCTGTTGGGTGCGGTATAGATGTTCATTAATGCGCGCAGCATTTTGATTTGCGCTTTGTTTAATGGGTGTTGGGGTTGATCCAGATAGGACTCGATCTGTTTGGCAAGTTGCGGGTGTTTAAAAAATAAATCACGAAACGTAGTAACAATATTTTGAATACCTTTATGACGTTTGACATCGGTCAACTCACTGCCCATGGTCTGCCAGAGATCGTGAGCAAGATCGGGTTGGTATACATTTATAATTTCAACCAGTTCTTTATGCACCGAGCGGGCATGCAGTTGCAACATGCTGACGGGCAGGGTGGGTGCATCATTTAGAATGGGTTTATATAAAACAACATGATTGACCTGGGCCGGGACCTTGGGCAAAGGAAAGGGTGAGATCCCCTGTGCTTCATTCGCCAGCACATCGATGGGGCTGATCAGTGATACGTGTTTTGCCGGGAGTTTTTTATTGGTCTTAGTATCGAAGATCTCTTTTTGCTGGATAAACTGAAACAGGATCACGTTGTTGGCCTTGCGGATGCCCTGGGCAAAACGTTGGTTATGCTCGGTTTCTTTTGTCTCATCAAAAATGATGTCAAAACCAATGGCCGTCGCACCATGGGCGGTCAGTTTCTCAACTAATGCACCATGATGGTTGCGCCGCCACTTGCGGGGTTTGGCGGGCAGATTCAGGGCCCGGGCGGAGGCCTGGTCAATGCTCACCACCACGACATCGTTTGAAGCCGGGATTTCGCCACGTAACTTAAACAACCAGGGTAGGCCAATGTGCTCTTCGAGTGCGCGACCATATGGACTGGTCGCAAACAGCAATCCAACCATGACCACCAATGCGGTGACCGCCAGGCTCTGCTTTAATCGACGTGGAAGCAAGTAATTAGAGTGCTGTTTTTGCATAATTTACCGGTGTCTTAGGCCGCAGCTTTAAATTTAGCACCATGACTTCAGGACATAAATCATATATGCTTTGGATTAATATATATAGAGTGGGTACGGATATCGTGGCCAGCTTTAGCCGACACGATTTACGATACCGACCAGAATAAGAGCAGGAAACGATCTCTTTCGGAGATCATTTTTATACGGTGGAGAAGTAATTGCTGGACATGACGCCTTAACCCGTTTGTGACCAGTCAATCGAAACTACGTTAAATGCAAGGAATGCAGAATGGTGTACATCTATAATAAAAAGACGCGCAGCGATAGCTGGACAACGTGAATTTTTGACAACGTTTGAACGAGGTCACTAATGCTTAATCAAGTGTATTTGTTTTCGGAATTAGCCCCCGCTGATACGAATGCCTTAACTGAACATACCCATACTCGCAATTACCCTGCGAATTCCATCCTGATCAATGAGGGTGATAATACCGATTCGTTATATGTCATCCTCGAAGGTGAGGTGAAGGCTTACGCCTGTGATGAGACCGGCAAGGAAGTTATTTTAAATATCCTGCGTGCCGGTGATTACTTCGGAGAGCTGTCGTTAGTCGACGATGAACCCCGCTCCGCATCCGTGATGACCTTAACCCCGACCAAGGTGATGATTATTTCAAAGGCCAATTTCAAACAATGCCTGGCGGATAATTCCGGGTTGGCCTTTAATCTGATTCGCGCCTTGACCAAACAGGTGCGGGGCCTGACCGAAAGTGTAAAAAGCCTGGCGTTGATGGATGTCTATGGTCGAGTCGCGCATACCCTGTTAGATTTAGCCAAAGATAAAAATGCTGACGGTAAAATGATCATCAAGCCCAAATTAACTCACCAGGACATTGCCCACATCGTCGGCTCATCACGCGAGATGGTCAGTCGTATCTTTAAGGAATTAACCAAAGGCAATTACATCACGGTGACAAAAGATAGTATCGTGATTAATGAGAAACTGCCACCGGGGTGGTGAGGATTTTTACTTACGATTTTAAATTTTTGTTTACGCTAAAATAGACATAAAAAAGCCGGACTATCGTAAGATAGCCCGGCTTTGTTTTTTAGTGCTGAAGGTATGCTAGCTGCAACCTTTAGGGCGGGGAAGTCCGGCCACCTTATTCGCGCATTTGATCAAGCCAGTAGGGAACAGTGAGTAAATATACTGCTGGCTACTGCGATCGGCGCCGAAGCGTTCTTTCATCAGCTTTGAAAATTTGCGAGGCTCCAGAACAACGCCCTGCTCAGTGAAAAATTCGCGCGCAGTATTAATGATGTCCCAATGTTCCTGGGTTAACTCAGGAATTGATTCGTTTTTCGCGATTTCGACGGCGAGCTCCTCGCTCCATTCGTCAAGATTTTCCAACCAACCCGCTTCGCTCAACTGGATGGTTTGGCCGTTTACTACTGCTTCCATTACAAAATACCTCAAAAATTAGCGTCAATATCCTAGTGATTTTATCAGGTAATAGCTCGGAAGTGGAGTGTTTTTTGTCTGGAAAACGGCTCGCCGCAGAGGATAAAAGTCATTAAAAACAGTAGCTTATAAACATAAATGATCGTATGAATTAATTTTAAAGCAAGCTGATGCATTTCAGGCTCCAGATCGTACATTAGGGCTTCATAATTTACTCAAGAGTAATGCTTAGATCGTGGATGGCATGATTGGTTACGGTGGTAGAGGTTACGGTATGACGTAAGCCGTGTCTGTTTATAAAGGGGAGCATATTTGGTATGCAAATTAGTGGGGCTTTTACAAACGCCTGTTCCCTTTAATGTATACACTGTTGGCTATACATTTTGCCGCCAATTTACCTTTTGAATTGAATACCTCTGCCTGCAGGGATATGTAGCTGACCGTCTTTTCGATTACTGTCGCGACGACTTCAATGAAATGATCAGTCTGTTTTACTGGTCGTTTAAAAGTTGTATTGATTTCCTTTGTAATGCTGGGAGGCGCGCTGATGTAACTCAGGGGGGAAATGGTATTATCCATGGCGGCAACCAGAATCCCCCCTTGCATAAATCCAAACGGATTCATATAACGCTCTTTATTTGGAAAGCGCGCCACTAATTTTATATTTTCTACAAACTCAATGAACTCTCCTTCCATATCAAGAAATACTTTTGGCGGGAGTTCCATGCTAGTATCGGCTGGCATTAACTGCATTATTTCCTGAAGTATATTTATTTTCACTTTATAATCCTTTATCGAAACATTTAATGTAGTTACTCATAGATTTCTTTCTTGTTTTTGTAATCAAAAAAAACCCGGTTTACAGATTCTATTTTAATATCAGGTGTCGCATACGCCTTTAACCCACTTATTGTTTCTGATTTAAGTGTAGGGTTGTACTCACTATATGTGTAATATTGTCCCCTTGGGGTCTTATGTAGATCATTAATTTTGTTTTTAATCCAGCCACGATTAAACATTGCCAATGTCTTTACTTTAAATATTATAATAATGACATTACGGTTGACGTCATTACCATAACTCCTGAGACCATCACCTATCCCCGTATTTGCAAAAGCATTGCCCCGGCCAATATCAGCCAGATAGATTGACTCAATTAAATCCCACTCATACTGGTTTTTAACGCCATTAGTCATAGGGGCGACCAGTAAACCCTGACTGGTTGCTTTAAGAATAATGTCACCACCTTCAGCAGAAACCCTTTTGTAAAAACCCGGTAAATGAATTAACAGGTATATGGCAACGATAACAAATATACTACCAAAACCGACAGTAAAAAATTGTGTTGCAAGATCATCATTATGTATCAGGCTTAGATAAATAAATGAACTACCAAAACAAATACCAGCAATGCTCCAGATCAATTGAATACCAACTGTGCTTTTAATGCTGCGTTTAATGGTTAACGTCGAATTGTCTATCTCAGTTTTGAGCATAGATTATACTATCCTTCTAGCAAAACCGGCCATTAAAATGGATGTTATGATAATTACTGTTTTTATATTTACTGTTTTTATATTTACTGTTTTTATATTTACTGTTTTCATATCTACACTTAAGACCCGGACATATTATCCGTTCGAGCTGTGCAAGCAACACGTGCGAGGTTACCTGATTTCTTTGTTAGCCGATTCATCTTGATTAGCTTGTATTTTGTTGACTATATATTTTATGTTTGTGCTGTTAGAACCACTAAATTCCTGTGAATACTGCTCGCCTGCATCAATATCAGTAATCGCCCAGGCAATACGCTCCAGAGTTTTCTGAGATAACGAACTTACAATGGTTGCAAATGAAGTTTTATTGTTAATACCCCAGCTGACAAAAGTATTCATAACTTGTTGGCCGGGTGCTTCACCATGATAGTGTTCAAGCCAGGTTATTATTTTTTCATTTCCAGTAATTGGTTGCAAAATAAGTATAGCCTTAGTAGACATGGCAGCCTTACCAATATTGTCAGAGCTGAACCATGTAAAAGTGATAAGAATTGTCCCCAATACTGGAATGATTATTAGTGTTGTGATTATCTTTTTTTTCATCTGACATTTTCGCAGTTAGGTTTAGTGTTCATTATTGTGTACGTGAGCGGTTTGTTAAGCTTTGTATCACGGGGCTCTTTAGAGTTATAAGTAATTTTACCTAAATAACCGACCTTCAATTAAATCTTTTTCTTTTTCCAGAACCGTTGTCAGGAAGTCCATTAATGCCCGAACACGAGCCGTTCGTCTTAGATCAGGATGTGTTAGCAACCATAATTCAGAATCCAGCTCATCATCGAGAGGGAGAATACGATTGAGCTGAGTATCCGGGTCTCCGAGGAAGCACGGCAGCGCAGCAACACCAAGACCATGAGTGACGGCTTCATACAGTCCAAGCAATGTATTACAGCGAAGCCCTAATCTCGCTTTAGGGTGATGCCGGTTTAGCCACTTTATAATCGGCAACTGCATAAGACTTTCATCTGGTAGCAACCATGTGTGATTCTCTATCGCGCCCTCGTTTTGCCTGGTAAGATAATTGGTTGAGTAGTTACATGTCATACTTAAATGTATAACATTAGTTTTCTGTGATTGTAAACTTACCATTTGTATGCACATATATAACTGTCTCAATGTTTGTAGTTACTTTATGTATTTCATCTCCCTTCGAACTAAAATAACTGCCAGAAGTCAAAATTTTATTACCCGCTTTTTGGTGTTGGAGTTGACCAGTAATTAGAACCGCATGGAAAGTTGTGCCTTGACTATGAATCTCGCCCTTAAATCCAGCAGGTAGTTTGATGAACGATCCATTGGACTCGTTTTCGACTTGTTGACTCCAGAGATAGGCGATTTTCGGGTTATCATGCGATTCAGACATTTTTGCTAGATCCAGCCATACAAGATTTGATGCATGAACATTAATGGGCCTTTCACCACTATCAAATGCTTGTTCGGTTGGCTTTACGAGATACGGCCCTTTATCTATTTCGACAAGCGCAATATTACTGCTTCCCTTAGCCGCGGTAATGTGAACTTCTCCTTGTGGTTGCGTCCAGAAGGAACCTACCGGCATCCACATATGCGCGGCCGCAGGATCATCGTTATGGATGAGCCCGCTGATGACCACTGCTCGGTAAGTTGTGTTGTGAATATGAGGTGGTGATGAGAAACCATCCTTGAACTTAGCGAGAAAACCAGTTGGTACAGTGCCTTTACGATCACCCCACAGCGTACCGGCTTTAGGGCTTTTGTCTCCACGAGCAGGATTCAACGGCTCCCAATTAACTTCAGATGCCAGGATGATTTTGATGTTTTGTGCAGCTGATACCTGTGTAATTGGGTGTAACATGATGAGTGTGGTCGTAACAAATATGGATAAGAATTTATACATTGTCAAAATACACCTCAATCATCTGAATTATAAATCAAGCTACACTATTAGCAGTAAGACACATAACTAGATATAGACGTCCTGGTTGATGTATAAAAAACCTCGAAGCCATATTAAATACCACTTTACCTACACATTATCAATTAGTTAAGTCGCCTAACTGGCCTAATAATGTCAGATTATTAGGCGTAAAAGTGTCAGCTTAATTTCTTAACGGTTAATTAATCAGTGCCTTACTGTATTTCAGAACGGTCTATAGGTCATTCAAATCAAATCGCGTCTTTTATTTTCAATATCAATAAGCCTTGATTATTATATGGCGATATTTACAAATTGTTATATTATTTTTACTAAACTAATTATTCATGAGGGGATCGATCTATTTATCTCGCTTATCTAATTAAGGTTCATATTAACGATATGGCGAATCCGTTTTCACGCTGTATTAAACGCAAAAGGGAGTTTTTATGAAAAAACAACGAATTGCCATCATCGGTGGTGGCGTATCGGGTCTGGCGACTGCTTATAACTTATTCAATTCTGATAATGGTTTTGAGTGTAAAATCGATATCTATGAGGCCAACGATTATCTCGGTGGTAATGCGGATACGGCCAAGGTGGACCTGGGTGTGATTAAAGATCTGGACATGGCCGCATCGAATCAGGATGAACAGAAACATCTAATCCGTAAGGCCGATCTGGGGGTCGACGATTTTAATCGTGATACTTATAAAAACATCGTGCGCATAATGGATGAGATTGGTTTCAAGGATTTTCGTCCGCTTGAGGATACCGCGAGTTTCTTTACCCTGGATGGTTCAAAGGTTCTGACTGCGGATGAGAATCTTTTTCATGGCACCAGTGATCCCAATATCGTGGTCAGTGAGGAGCTGGCTTCAGCTTACAGTACCTTTATGGCGGATGCGGTCAGGGATATTAACCAGGCCGATAAAAAATATAATCGCTATACCGTGGATCAATATGTGACGGAGTACCTCTCCAGGCCTGGTGTTGATAAGGCGTTGATCAAAGAGATGCGTGACTGTTTGCTCTATCCACGAATTAATGCGATGTATTTTTTAGACGATGTGACGGGCCCCGCCGGTATGCCGTTACTGGCGGTGATGCGTTACTACATTATCCAGGAGGGGTTTAAAGAAGATGACCCGAACCCGCCCAGTCCGGATCGCAATTATTTTATCAAGGGGGCGCAAGACTGGATTGATAAATTGGCGAAGTATCTTAAAAAAAACAATAAGGATAACTTGACGATTATTCACAATGCCCAGGCCAAAGTGTTTGTGGAAAAAGATCAGGTGATGGTTTATGTGCCGCCGAAAGAGGGTGCGACTGGTTTACCCGAACCGCAGATCTATAACAAGGTAGTGGTTACCTGCCATGCGGATGATGCGATGCGTGCGATCAAGCAAGGTTTAAATCAGGATCTGGTTAATGTCCTGGACAAAGTGCGTTATACCAATAGCATCGCGGTGGCGCACACCTTTGCCGGTGTATTACCTCAGGATAGAAATGCCTGGCGCAGTTATAACGTCCTGATTAATGAGGGCCAGTCTATTCATCCTTATTCGATGACTTATGTTATGAATCGCCACCGTAACGATTCAGCTGTTTGGTATGAACAGGATAGTCAGGGTGTGCCGATCATGAAAACAACCAAATACAACAAGGCCGGTATGCCGCAATATTTTGTGACTTTAAATCCTTGTGTTTCGATTCCGGATAAGTACGTCTTAAAAACCCCCGCCGGTGAAGAACGCAAACCGGCCGGTTACTTTAAAAACTTTAAAGCCAACGAAGAAATATTACCGGGCTGGCGTCATCTGGGTGGTGCTGAAGGACCGGAGCAACCGGTCATCGGTTGGTTTAAACATAACGTGTTAAATTTTGATTGCCTGGATGCCCAGATGGAACTCAAAGAGTTGCAAGGGGGTGATCATAAGAATTTATATTTCACCGGCGGCTGGACTCATGGTGCCGGCTTGCATGAAGAGTGCTGGGAGATTGCCGAAGAGGTGGTGAAAGAGTTGATCAAACATGAGCAAGCTTTAGAAACGAAATCATCGGAATGTCATCAGGCCGAACCGGTTCACTGAGTTAGGTTGATTCAGGTTTCGGTGGGAGATAAAGGCGTCAGTTGCTTAAGTGTTTTGTCGATCAATGTGATTCGTGCCAGGAAGCCAACTTGCTGCGCCTGTTGTTTAAGTGCGAGTAATTGTTCTTTTATATTGGTTTGATCCGGGGATTTGCCCGCGGCGGCGAGGGTGCGTCCCCATTGTAAATGGAATTTTGCCCAGGGATTGGGCTCGGCCTGGGTGTATTCCTCAAGTAAATCACAGTATCGTTCCGCCCCATCCCAGTCTTCGGTTTGCAATGAAACTTCTATCGCGGCACGATAAAACTGGTAATAATTATGACCCACGCAGCCTTGTTCTAATAAACTCAATCCTTCCTTCAATGCTGCTTGATGGGTTGTTGCCTCATCGGAGGCTAACGCGATGGTACCGAGGATCCAGGGGCCAATAAATTGCATCCCGGTTTGACGCGTGATGTCCATCGCTTGTTCGGCAACGGCGAGCGCCTGAGTCATTTTTCCCTGGGTGATTAATATTCTAGCTTTCGTTTCATTGAGAAAGGGCTCAAATCGTTTTGCCCCGAGTTGTTCGGTCAGGTCCAGTCCGAGTTGTACCTGATGCATGGCGTCATCGAGTTTCATCTGATCGAGGTATATCCAGCCGGCCGTGAGCCTGGAAACGATCTCGGCGCGGACATGACCGACCTGACTGGCTGTGTTCGCTGATGTCAGAGAGTCTTCTAATGCACCTGTTAATTCATTTAAATAGATGCGCACGGTGCCGAGCATAAAACGATTGGCGGATTCAATGCGCGCATAACCATACTGATTACACAGGGCGATGCAGCGATTGAAATAATCGTGTGCACTGAGCATGTGCCCGGCGGCGTATTCGGCATCACCCAGACCACTTAACGCCTGTGCTTCGTGTTGTGGCGAATCGGCTTGTTGTGCGAATTTAATCGCCAGTTGATGTTCATCTTTGCAGGCCTGAATGTCGCCACGTGGAAAATATAGATTACCACGTTGATAATGAATCTGGGCCAGTTCAATCGTCAGATCAAGATTTTGAGCCGCCGCTTCCGCCTTATCCAAAGCAGAAAAAGCCTGCTCATGTTCATCGTTAATATCGTAACCTTGTGCCAAACCAATCCAGGCTCGACAGCGTTGTTTGTCATCACTGGCGGAGGCAATGGCTAATGAATAAGCCTCCGCAGCATCTGCAATCTGACCTTTATCAGTCAGCACTTCACCAAGTAATGCATTCAGGTCGTACTTTTGTTTTTGTGTGTTGGCAATTTGTGCGGCACGTTCAAGCAGGCGAATGGCTTTGTCAAAGTGGTATTGTTGTTTTTGTTCTTCGGCGGCGTTGATATAGGCCTCGGTCGCAATGGGGGACTCGGCTCGGTCCAGATGTTCGGCCGCGAGAGATTTATCATGTTCACTAAACCACTCTGCGGCGCGATGATGCAGTTCCTGTTTATGTGTATCCAGCAACGAGGCATAGATACCTTCATGGATGAGGGCATGATTAAACAGGTAGGCGTCGCCACGCAAATGGGTGAGTTGGTGTTTTACAAGTTGTTGGCAGTCATAGTCCGGGTCATCCAACAGAAAGCGTAATTGTTCGGCGTTAAATCGTTGCCCGATAATTGAGGCGGCGCGGGCGGCATGTTTATCCGCTAGTGACAACTTGTCTAATTGCGATTGAACCAGACTTTGCAGTGAAGCCGGGAGTTGTGACGAGTCATTGATACTGGCATCGCTTCGAATCAATTGTTCCAGGAATAACGGATTACCCTGGGCACGATCGACCAGCGCCATGTAATCCTTATTGTTATTACCCAACATTTGCCTGGCCATATCAATGGCATCCTGCTCTTGTAATGCCGACAAATAGAATGAGACCAGTGGTATATTATTCATGCTGCTGCGCCAGGCCGGCGTCAGGGGTTCATTTTCGGGGCGGGTGGTGAGTAACAATATTACCGGGACCTGATGGGTATTCGCGGCAATATTGGTAATGCAATCCAGGGTATTGGGATCGGCCCAATGCAAGTCCTCAATCAAGATTAAGATCGGTTGTTGTTGAGCTTGCTGGACAATCAACGACGCGACAAGATTATGCAGCCCTTGCAGACGCGCACTATGGTCCATCAGATCGAACAAACGTCGTTGCTCAGTATTCTGTGGCAAGCCTAATAGTTCGTTTAAATAAATGAGTTGATCTTCCGCTATCGAGCCATTTGAAATATGTTGTTGAATTTGGTCCAGTGTGTTTTCAAGTTTGGTATCGATAGCTAATGACAGTATGCTGCGTACCACCAGGGCAATGGCATCCTGGCCTTCCGTCACGCCAAAATCCAGAATCAGTCCGTGGTGAGTATCATAACCTTGCTGGCTGGCGAGTTGCTTGCATTCGGTTGCGAGCCGGGTTTTGCCAATGCCGGCTTCACCGCAGATATAAATAACATTGCCGCTATTTCCTTTTTGGGTGCTATTTAAAATATGAGTAAATTGTTGTAGCTCAGAACTGCGACCGACCAGGGCCAATTTGTTTTCTGTATTGGTTTGCTGATTCGATAGTATTCGCCATACTTTAATCGGGTCCTGTTGATAGCGAACGTTGACACTGCCTCTGTGTTCGCAATCGAACTGGTTGTTAATAATTAAATAGAGTGAATTAGAAATAATGGTTTCGCCATTTTGTGCCAGGTCATCCAGTCGGGTTGCCAGGGTTAATGAGTCACCGGTAACAATATACTGTTGTCCTGCATTATCATTCGAGGTGTTCATCAGGATGATACCGTTTGCGATACCGATATGAGCCGATAAGGTTATATTAAAACTTTGTCCAAGCTGAACGACAATGGTGTGACAGGCAATCGCCGCCAGTACGGCGCGTTGGGCGTCATTATCATGAGCGACGGGGACACCAAATATGGCAATGATGGTATTGTCGATTTCACGATTAACCGTCCCCCCATAGGATTTAATCACATCACCAATCATATTGAAAAACTGACGTACGATTAGTTTAGTTTTTTCCGGACCTTCCGTTTGCAATATACCGGAGTAGTTACTTAGATCAATCGACATCACGGTTGCCTGGCGTAGATCACCATCGCTGGTAAATATCGTGGTCGTGGAATTCGTATTTTCTGATTGATAGGTATGGGTATCTGTGTCGACAAAGGCGTTATCAAGGTTAGCAATGTCGTTCAGATCAGATGAGTTTTGTTTCAACAACAGTAAGTCATTTAAGACGGCCTGGGCAGATGGATAGCGTAGCTGTAGGTCATGACATAACATCCGGTCGATAATATTTTGTAACTCTTCCGGTAAGTCCGGGTTGAGTTTTGTTATCGGTTCATGTGTGCCTTGCACGATAGAATACATTACCTGATGATGTTCTTTTCCTTTGAAGGGTCGGGTTCCGGTCAGTAACTCATAAAAAATAACGCCGCATGACCAGATATCAGATTGTTGATGTGCTTCGTTACCTTGTAATTGCTCCGGCGACATATAAGCGATAGTGCCAATCTGGCTGCCGGTGGTGGTGATATCGACGCCTCGCATTTTTGCGATGCCAAAATCCAGAATTTTTACAACATTATTTTGCGTCAATATAATATTGGCGGGTTTAAGATCACGATGGTAGATATCATGTTGGTGTGCGGCCTGAACCCCATTCAATATCTGGGCAATGATATCGAGTGTTTGCCGTAACGTTGGGTTTTTTTGTCTGAATTGCCGATCGAGCAAATCACCGGGATAGTATCCCATTGCGATATAAGGCTGTCCGGATGTGGTTTCACCAATGTCGTATATCGTGCAGATGTTCACGTGATCCAGACGCGATGCGGCCCGCGCTTCAATCAAAAATCGTTCCTGACCGCTTTCTCTATTTAATTGTTTAGGTGATAAAAACTTGAGCGCAACTGAACGGTGTAAACGCGTATCTTCTGCCTTATAGACGGCACCCATACCGCCTTCGCCAATCAGTGATTCAATCCGATAGGGCCCGATCAGGGTACCGGGATCTAAATGGTTTTGTTCAGGATTCGACGTGTTGATCGGTTTAAAAAATTGATCGGCCTTTTGATCGGCTTTTAATAGCGATAATACTTCGTTACGGATATCCGATTCAGCACAATTTTGTTCGAGGTATTCGATTTGTGCACGACTGTCCATAGTCTCTATGGCCGTGAATAATGTCTGGATGCGCTGCCAACGTTCTGTATCCATATAAATCGATAGTCTGCTCTGACGAGATTGTTGATCTTTATGTATCACACTGAATACATACCGGGGGGTACGGGACAGATAACTAGAACTATAGCACAGCTAGTTGCTAATTTTGGGGGGAGGACGAAAGCAATGACGAGCTAACCGGTGGAATGGTTAGCTCGTCGAGTAAAAAGTGAACTAGACAGTTTGGTAATACAGGTTTTGTGGGTGATTAGCCTGTGCAAAGAAGAACCAACGTTCTGCGATCAGGCCGACATATTGAATCAAGAACGCGGCTAATAACCAGCTGGTATCTGCCTGACTCATTCCATACCAAAGTGTGATCAGTGGGATGATGAAGGCCAGCACAATAAAGATCCATTTCATATTTCTCATCATCAGCACAGAGGCGTGATTAAAAAAGTCACGTGTGTTGACTGAGCCACCCATAAAGCCCATGGCTTTTTGTTGAATCTTGTTGTGACGAACGCCTAATGCGGTTTGCATGGTGGACTTGGCCTTAATGCGCGAGTTGCGCATCAGTGAAGCAGCACGGGTAATGAAGGCGGCTAAGGTAATGATGATGGCCCAGATACCAAAAAAGTTCATCAATTCAGGGGCGTTATGATTAGCAAAGGCGGTGGCCAATATAAAGCCTGATGCGGTACCGAGTAAGGTGTAATTGATAACGGTGAGTGGACTATGCCATTCCTGTAAGAACTTCAAGCAGGCATAAATCATTCCAGTACATAGAAATAAAGCAAACGTCGCCAGGGCTCCGACAATACCGACGATCATGGTCAGTTGTAAGTTTGCACCTGCCGCACTGGTAAACAACACGGTATCCCAACCCATGAATTGCATAACGCCATAAACAAAGACCAGTCCCATTAAGGTTGGCAGGGCAATGACTTCACGTGATAACCAGGAGGTACGCCACATTGCGGCAGAACGCCATGCTCGTTCTGGATGACCGAGGTGAAAGAACGATGCGATTAAACCACCGATTAATAACAGCAAAACAATGACCGCGCCCATACCGTAAAAGTCAGTACTGTCCTGACTCGGTAGCAATTTTAAGGCGGAATAACTTTGCCCGGTGATTAAGGCTAAAAATAAACCCTGGCCGGCGCCGATTAAGGTTGTTAAAAAAATCACACTAAATGCTGGATGCATTTTTTACTTCTCCTAACGTTTTACTCCCTCTCCTGCAGGGAGAGGGTTGGGGTGAGGGGATAAATAATTTCCCTCATAAATTAATTTTCTTTGTCATACCTGCAGGGCACTTTACCCGCCGGGCACTTTTCCCTGGGAGCAGGGAATCCATAAATATAAATGGATTCCCCTCTCCAGGGGAATGACGAACTGACTATTCCCCTCAGCAGGGGAAAAGTGCTCTGCGACTATGACTTAAGTCGGTACGCCATAAAAAATATTCTTACCAGGAAGTAGAATCATCGAGGGTGGGTGCATCCACTGGTGCACGTGGCCCACGTTCTTCTTTCTTCAGAGGATTATCTGCGCGTTGTAATTCATCTTCATGAATATGCATACGTGTTTTACGACGAGGCAGATAATGGTTAGCCGGTTTGGTACCCCACTCAGGCATTAACTGGTAACCACCTTCTTCACGAATCGTACTGGATACTTCTGATTCAGAATCATGCACATCACCAAACAAGCGCGCATTGGTTGGGCAAGCCAGTACACAAGCTGGCTTACGTTCTGATTCGGGTAATTCTTCATCATAAATACGATCAACACATAAGGTACATTTTTTCATGACCTTTTGTTTTTCATCGATTTCACGTGCACCATAAGGGCATGCCCATGAGCAATAACGACAGCCAATGCATTTGTCGTAGTCGACCAGAACAATACCGTCTTCTTTACGTTTGTAACTGGCGCCGGTCGGACAAACCGGTACACAAGGTGGATCTTCGCAATGTAAACAACTCTTCGGGAAGTGCAACGTTTCCGTTGAAGGGAACTCACCAATCTCGTAGGTCTGTACGCGATTAAAGAACGTTCCGGTTGGATCTTTACCATATGGATTTTCATCGGTCATGAAACCCGCTGAACCGGAAGTGTTCCATTCTTTACAAGATGTCACGCAGGCATGACAACCTACGCAGACATTCAAATCGATTATTAATGCTAATTGTGTCATATATAGTTCCTTAATTAACTCCTTCTCCCCTTTTACAATAATGAGGGAGAAGGGACGCTTTTTCGTCGCTAACCTGTTTTCTTCCGAAACATACCTGCGAAGAAACCTATTACCTTTTGTGTTTTACCCGTGCCAGGCAGTGCCGACATCGCATCAAATTGCGGATAACTTTCCTTAGGTTCATCATCACCAGCTGGATAAATTCGCACGCGGACGTCATACCAGGCGGCTTGTCCGGTATTCGGATCCGAATTAGAAATATGTTTACCGGCTTCATGTGGGGGTAACTCTTCACTGATCACATGATTTAACAAAAACCCTTTTTCGGATTCGTTGGCCTTATCATCCAGGCGCCAGGCACCTTTTGATTTACCGATCGCGTTCCAGGTCCAGATGGTACCCGGCTCGACAGATTCACTGTAACGGCATAAGCAACGTACTTTACCGTGCATGGATTCGGCCCACATCCAGCCACCATCTTTAATGCCCGCAGCGGCGGCCGTCTTTGGATGCACATACATAAAGTTATAGGTATGGATCTGGCGTAACCAGGCGTTTTGTGAATCCCATGAGTGATACATCGCCATCGGACGTTGGGTCACGGCGTTTAATGGATACTTATGTTTATCCGTTAAGTGGTTTTCCAACGGCTCAAAATAAAACGGTAATGGATCGAAGTAAGTTTCGACCCGCTTACGTAAATGTTCGGGTGGTTGTTTGCCTTCTCGCTTACCTTGAGCAGCAAGACGGAAGTTCATTAAGATCTCTGAATAGATATGGATATTGATCGGTTCAGCATAACGTAACAGGCGATGTTCCTGTGCCCAGTTCAGGTAACCACGGTTCCAGTTGCGCATATACTGGTATGACTTGGGCATCTCGTAATGGAATACACAATTGTTCTTTTCGTACATTTCCCACTGGTTCGGGTTCGGTTCACCTTTCATGAATTTCTCACCACCCTTACCACGCCAACCTGCGAGGAAGCCGATACCGGAACCCGGTTCGGTTTCGTAATTAACAATAAAGTCCGGATAGTCACGGTACTTGCGTGAACCGTCTTTATTGGCGAAGGCGGGTAATTTCAGGCGTGAACCCAGTTCGATTAAGACTTCCTGGAACGGCTTGGTATCGCCCAATGGTGGCACGACCGGGATACGCACGGAATCAACCGGGCCGTCGTATTCGGAGATAGGACGATCCAGCATACTGATCGTATCATGGCGTTCCAGGTAAGACGTATCCGGTAACACCAGATCCGCATAGGCCACCATCTCAGACTGGAAGGCATCGCAGACGATCAGGTATGGGATCTTATATTCACCATTCTCATCTTTATCGTTCAACATATCACGCACACTGGTGGTGTTCATGGTGGAGTTCCAGGCCATGTTCGCCATGAAGATCATCATGGTATCGATCGGGTATGGATCCTGGCGCCAGGCATTGGTAATCGCATTTTGCATCATACCGTGTGCGGCTAACGGGAATTCCCAGGAGAAAGCCTTATCAAGGCGCACCGGTTCATTTTTATCATCAACAAATAGATCATCCGGAGTCGCCGGCCAACCTAATGGCATGCCGTTCAATGGTGTATTCGGTTTGACATCATCCGGTGACTTCGGTGTCTTGGCACAAGGTGGAATCGGACGAGGAAAGGGGGCCTTATGACGGAAACCGCCTGGGCGATCAATGGTCCCTAGGATGGTCATTAAAATAGTTAAAGCACGAATGGTTTGGAAACCATTTGAATGGGCGGCCAGACCGCGCATCGCATGGAAGGCGACCGGGTTACCGGTGACCGTATCATGATCATTGCCCCAGACATCGGTCCAGGCGATCGGCAATTCAATCTTTTCATCACGTGCGGTAATCCCCATTTCATAGGCAAGACGTTTAATCGTCTCGGCGGGAATACCGGTGACTTCCGCGGCCCACTCGGGGGTGTAATCTTCAACCCGGTCTTTCAATAACTGGAAGGCTGGTTTGGCATCACGACCATCGGCCAGTTTGAATTCACCTAACAGATAAGGGTCGGTTTCCTTGGTACGGGCATGCACGGCCTTATCCTGGGTGCGGTCCCACCAGACACGATCCTGTGGATCAAAGCAATCCGGATCCTGTGGAATATCGGTACGCGCAAATAAACCGAAGTCATCGCTGTCTTCATCGGTACTGACTAACTCAGCCGAGTTGGTGTATTGCACGAGGAACTCGCGGTCATACAGACCGGTGCGGATCAATTCATGAATCAGGGCTAAGAACAATGCACCGTCGGTACCGGGTTTAATCGGAACCCATTCATCGGCAATGGCCGAGTAACCGGTACGCACTGGATTAACCGAAATAAAGCGACCACCGTTGCGTTTGAATTTGGACAGCTCCATTTTCATTGGGTTTGAATGGTGATCTTCTGCGGTACCGATCATGATCAACAGCTTGGATCGTTCAAGATCGGGACCACCGAATTCCCAGAAGCTGCCGCCCATGGTGTAAATCATGCCGGCGGCCATATTCACCGAGCAAAAGCCACCGTGTGCGGCATAGTTTGGTGTGCCGTATTGCTTGGCAAACATACCGGTTAAGGCCTGCATCTGGTCACGGCCGGTAAAGAGGGCAAACTTCTTAGGGTCAGTGGCTCGTAAATGGGCAAGACGTTCTTCCATTATGCCGAAGGCTTCATCCCATGAAATTTCTTCAAACTCGGAATCGCCACGGTTGCTGCCTTCTTTACGACGTAACGGTTTCGTCAAACGCGCTGGGGAATACTGCTTCATGATGCCGGAGGCACCCTTGGCACAAATAATCCCTTTATTGAGAGGGTGCTCTGGGTTGCCCTGGATATAGCGAACTTCACCATCGCGCAAAGTGACGCGAATACCGCATCGACATGCGCACATGTAACACGTGGTGTTTTTGGTTTCGATTCGCCCTTCGGGCTTTTGCAGTGGGTCGTGAATGACGGCCATGTTTACCTCAGCTTTTTGTTAACAACAATGACGGCTTGGCCAGTCAGTGCTGGGAAATATCGATCATGCGAGCCCAAGATGATGATGAGCGCTCTTTCAATAATCTGTGTTTACGGTACGGGTCTGGACTATAGAACTCCCCAGTATATAAGAAAATACTAATAAAGTAATATATTTATGGTTTTTATGGGCCCACCAGTTGCCTGACCCTGTGGCTATCGACCTTATTTACGAGTATCTGAAGGACAAATATAGCTTAAAATTTCGGCTCCATTACTGACTTGTTTTTGCGCTCTGAATCCGTAAAGGTAGCGCCGCCTAAAGAGTTTATGGTTACTGATCAAATTCTTAACGGGGTATAAAACGATTGATTACCTCGTTGCAGAACCTGTGTACAGTCGTGACCCAAAATACAGTACGCTAAAAACTGTATAATAATTAACCATTTTATTTTTATACTATATATATAGGGCAACTCGATTGAGTCCCTGTGTGAATCGACGTCCGAATTTTATCAGGCCCGTCGATGGCGGAGTTCTTTTTTACATCGGTACAACGTCAATGATGTGGTGGGGCGGATATGATTGTTACACCTTGTTCAGTATGTCAGATAAACGTAGAAGTTTATCAAAATGATATTAATGCGAAGTATTAGACTAAGTTTAATATGCCCGTTGTGGATTACACATATTTAATGTCTATTGCCTATGAAGGCAGCTATAATGACGCCGGTCTGGATGGACAAGTGATCAAAGCTAAAACATTAGAAGAGATCGCCGCTAAGTAATTTAATAATAACATTTATAAATGTTTGACCCTTAAAGCCCTCGAAAGAGGGCTTTTTTAATGCGCGTGAAAAACTGTTTAAACAAGATGGTGGTCGTCTTCACGCGAATGGTAAACAAAATATTCTTTGTTTAAATGAAAAATGTAGAAACGTGATAATCCTTTAGACAGTTACTCAGCGTAAATTGATTGTTAACTTGTCGTTGTTTATATCGTCCCTTGTTAACTGTTTTAATATCCGACGGATTAAATATCTATTAACGTAAAATAATATAAGTAAAAACTAATGTTGCCTATGTGATAGGCAAAACAGGAACCAATTCACACTATTAATGATGTTATTTGTTACGAACAATAGATCGCTGAACTAAACTTAAAAAGTGCGTATAATTATTCGCCGCATGCAAGTAAATAAATTCTTAAAGAAACTAAAAACTATAAAAACGTACTAACATAAACTGGATAAATTATTAATATAACTGAGTTAGGACCTGTTGGGAGTGGGCAGGTAGCATAACGGAGGAGACGTAATCATGGTGAAATCTGTATCTATATTCACTTTTTCGTTGCTACTGTGTTTGTCGACCACAACCACATACGCAGCGAACCAAAATTCCAGCCTAATCTGGGCAGGTTGTGGTATCACCAAAAAGGCCTTTATGGCTGAATTGGCCAAGGCCTATGAGAAAAAGACCGGTATAACAGTCAATCTCAATGGGGGTGGTGCAACAAAAGGCATACGTAATGCCGTCAAAGGACAAATCGATATCGGCGGAGCCTGTCGCCCCATCATTGAAGGCCATCCTGAAGAACGCAGTGCCTATCAGGTTCCGGTCGCCTGGGACGCATTGGCCGTCATTGTTCATCCCAAAAACCCGGTTAAATCGATCAGTGTTCGCCAGCTACAGAAGATCTATTTAGGTGAAATTAATAACTGGCGACAACTCGGTGGCTGGGACCATCCCATTGAGTTGTATGTCCGTCGTGGCAAAATCTCGGGTGTAGGGCGTACCCTGCGCGAGCTCGTATTTGCTAATTTCCAGCAAGAGTTTCCTGGTGCCAAACATGTCGTGCGTTCATCCGGGCCAGTAGAAAAAGGTGTACAGTCTAATGTGTATGGGATTGGTACGACCGGGATCAGTAGTGCCAAGCGTCGTAAGGTTACCCTGTTGCAACTGAATGGCAAATCTCCTACCTATGAAAATATTAAAAACGGATCCTACGTTTTGTATCGCCCGTTATATCTGGTTACCCGTGGACAACAATCAGCGGACAATAAGGTCAAGGATTTTATAACGTTTGCCTTATCCCGCCAGGGTCGGGAAGTGATTCGCAAGGCCGGTTCCGTCCCCTATTCAGATGCGATGGGGCTGGTGATGAAACAGCTTGAGCAGTACGATAAAGCGACAGAACACGGTTTAACGCAGACCAGCCAAAATTAAATAAGTGTATTTTGCCGAAAAAGGGCCTGCGGGCCCTTTTTTATTGCCCCAATTTTAGGTTTCGGTATGAAATTTGTCGGATTACTGGATAAATAAATTGCTTATTATTAAAATGGATATATTCTGCCCACTCACCAGTATTTCTTCAGAACTGATTAAATCCGCCGATATAGAAGGCGTAACTTAATTATACAATTACGAAATGTAAGGAGTTGAACATGCGCTTTCTAGCAATGTTGATCACATCACTGACGTTGACTTTGTCCAGTACTTCAGCGTGGTCAATGCCCGATGAACGCTCAATTCTATGGGCGGGTTGTGGTATCACCAAAAAGGCCTTTATGGCTGAATTGGCCAAGGCCTATGAAAAGAAAAC
>CAMYOL010000021.1 GCA_947260005.1 uncultured Ectothiorhodospiraceae bacterium | reverse complement strand
CTATGACATGCCTTTCCTTCCTCACTGGAGTAATGCATTTGAACCTATCAAATTACTGGTCAGTTTATTGCTGGGTGCATTTATCTTTGTATATCTAAGCATTAAAGGCCAACGTCGTGTTCGAGCTATCATCATGGGGCTCGTTGGATTAATTCTTGGTGGATTATTTGCAGGAAATATGGCGGGTGAAATAGGTTGGTTCACGTATAGTCTGATTGCATTGATATCCGCAGGTGTTTTTTATGCATTAGGTGATATGGAATACGACAGTTTTAGAACCTTAAGCATGGGCTTGATTGGTATTTTTGTTGGTGGTTATCTGGCAAGTATAACCCTGCAAGGTGAATTTGTACGTGGCTTTTTGGTTGATCGTATCTGGCATCTAATATTACCGATTGCCTGCTTAACGTATGGCGGATTCGCTTTTCTGACTAAACTGGCTCGTACCTCTGTGTTAGAAAATTTACTGTCAGATTATGCACGAACCGCAAGAGCAAAGGGCACGTCGGAACACGATGTGTTATGGCGACATGTGTTTCGAAATAGCCTGCTGCCATTGATTACTGTATCGGCCGCCTTATTGCCGAGTTTGCTGGGGGGATCGGTGATTGTGGAAAGTATCTTTAGTATCGATGGCATGGGTAAACTCGGGGTCGAAGCGGTTAAATCAAAAGATCGTGAAGTGGTCTTATCGATTACTCTGATTAGCGGGGTATTAACATTAATTAGTTATCTTATTGCTGATGTTTTTTATGCGATTGCTGATCCCCGTGTAACCTATGATTAAGCCAGAACGATGATTGGGCCAACTATATGACTGAAGCAGTAAACAAAACAAGCAGTGGTTACGCTAAAGCTATTCTGAAAGAAGCGTTTAGTCAGATTTCTGCGCGCATTGGGTTAATCTGGATTGGCGTGATAGCCTTTTTTGCCGTGTTTGCGCCTTTCCTTGCAAATTCTCATCCTTATCTTCTTAGCACGGAAGCCGGGATAAGTAGCCCGCTATTGCAACATCTATCTCCTGCCGATGTTATTATATTAGTTCTTTGTATTACAGTACTGATACTGATCTATCTTAAAAAGCATATTGGCTTTAATGTGCTCGCTTTGTTTTCAGTTTTGATCATCAGTAGTGTTTTAAGTTATGTGTTTATAGAACCACCCAGACTGGTTGTTTATGAGCAGTATCGTGAGATGGAACAAAATGGAAAAGTCAACTGGGTCATCAACGCACCGATTCCATATTCGGCAAAAGATTATTTACGGGATTATGGTGAGACCGGAATGGAAAATCCATTGGGTCAAAAAGAACGTACTCATTGGTTTGGGACAGAACAAAGTGGTGCAGATGTATTAAGTCGTATGATCCATGCCTGCCGTATTGCCTTAGGGATTGGTTTTGTTGCTACAGGCATCGCGATGTTGATCGGGGTAATCCTTGGTGGTTTGATGGGGTATTTTTCCGGCGTTGTCGATATGCTTGGTATGCGATTAGTTGAAATTTTTGAAGCGATACCAACTTTATTTTTATTACTAACCTTCGTCGCCTTTTTTGGTAGTAGTCTTTATTTGATGATGGTGATTATCGGTATTACGACCTGGCCCGGTTATGCTCGTTATGTTCGTGCCGAATTTTTAAAATTACGAAAAATGGATTATGTTCAATCCGCAATCTCATGTGGCTTGCCGTTACGATCAATTTTATTCCGACATATGTTACCAAACGGTGTGGCACCGGTATTGGTTGCAGCCAGTTTTGGTGTTGCCTCGGCTATTCTATTTGAAGCAATCCTGAGTTTTCTTGGTTTAGGTTTAGTTGATAATCCATCCTGGGGGCAGATGTTAAACCAGGCCGTGCAGTCGGCCAGTTTTTACTGGTGGATGGCCTTTTTCCCGGGTGGAGCCATTTTCTTAACCGTATTTGCCTATAACCTGATGGGTGAGGCATTACGTGATGCCATAGATCCTTATTTGAAAAAAAATAACTAATGTCAAAACTATTTTTAAAAATCGATCAATTACGTACCCATTTAGAAACGGGCAAAAAAGTCGTAAAGGCGGTTGAAGACGTCTCTCTTGAAATTAATAGAGGCGAGACTTTTTGTCTTGTCGGGGAGTCGGGTAGCGGCAAGTCGATCACGGCCTTATCGATCATGAAGCTATTGCCTGCCTCTATCGCGAGTCACCCTTCCGGTTCGATCGAACTTATGGATGAAAACCCAATTTCTATCTTAGATGTGAAAGAAGATGACATGCGTGATATTCGCGGCAGTCGCATTGCGATGATCTTCCAGGAGCCGATGAATTCATTAAATCCGGTGTATACCATTGGCGAACAGATTATCGAAGCATTACAAATTCACCAACCGGAACTGAGTGATCAACAGGCGCGTATCAAGGCGATTTCAGCACTTGATGATGTGCAAATCCCCAACCCTGAACAACGCATCGACGAATACCCTCATCGTCTATCGGGTGGGCAACGTCAACGCGTGATGATTGCTATGGCCCTGGCTTGTGAACCTGAGTTATTAATTGCCGATGAACCGACCACGGCGCTCGACGTGACGGTACAGGCAGAGATACTCAGTCTGATGAAAGATTTACAACGACGTAATAATATGAGCATATTATTTATTACCCATGACTTTGGTGTCGTGGCACAAATGGCACATAAACTCGCGGTAATGCAGCTTGGGAAAATCGTCGAGCAGGGTGAGGTGCAAACTGTTTTAAAAAACCCTCAACATAATTATACCAAACAATTATTAGCCGCCTTACCGGAAAATTTAAAGCAACAACATCGAGCGGATATCCAGGCTGAAATAAAACAGTCACAGGCTGAACAACGTGATCGTGATTTAATAAAGATTGAAAATTTGAAGGTTTACTTCCCAATCAAAAAAGGAGTTTTCCGTCATACTGTGGATCATGTCAGGGCCGTCGATGATGTGTCGTTAACGATTAAACAGGGTGAAATAATGGCGTTGGTGGGTGAGTCCGGTTGTGGTAAAACCACTCTTGGGCGTGCGTTGTTAAGACTGGAAGATACTACGGAGGGTGCATTTTATTATAATCAACATGAACTCACACAGTTATCGCAAAAACAGGTCAAACCTTATCGACAGGAACTGCAATTTATTTTCCAGGACCCGATGTCTTCACTCAATCCAAGATTAAACATTGCCACGACGCTTATCGAACCCATGAAAGTACATGGAATAGGTAACAACAAACACGAACGAATTGTTCTGGCCGAACAGGCCCTCGAACAAGTCCAGCTTAAACCAGAATTTCTCTGGCGCTACCCGCATGAGTTTTCTGGCGGACAACGCCAACGTATTGGTATCGCGCGTTCACTGGTATTAAATCCGAAGTTTATTGTTTGTGACGAAGTGACTAGCGCCCTTGATGTATCGGTCCAGGCAGAGATTTTAGATATTCTATTGAAACTGCGTAAAGACTTTGGTCTGACATTACTATTTATTACTCACAACATCAGTGTTGTCGAGTATATCAGCGATAAAATTGCAGTGATGTATAAAGGAAAAATTGTTGAGAAGGGTGATACCGATCAAGTGACGAGTTCACCGCAGCATGAGTATACAAAGCAACTACTCGCTGCGGTGCCTAGATTACATTAGCCGGATGTCCGGGTGACATCGACGTAAAGAACGATACGTTGTCCTGGTTGTAAATATTTCGATTTATTCACTCGTTTGTTCCAGCGTAATAATTGATTAACACTCACTCTGAATTTGTTCGCAATTCGAGTCAGTGAATCTCCACGGCGAACCCGATAGCCAATACGTTGGGTGACTTGACGGCGTGGTGGTGCACTAATATGTGTGGGATCGTCATAGTCAGCCTTGGCGCTATTATTGCGTGACCAAATGACAAGGCTTTGTCCAGGAACGAGCGGATCACGCGGAGCCATACTGTTCCATTTTGCTAATTGACGCACACCGACTCGATGGCGTTGTGCGATATCCCATAAGGTATCACCTGACTGAACAATATGGGTTACTTTCGTTCCCTTGCGATTTATATTTTGTTGTTTTGATTTCCGCTGGTTAGCGCTAAGTTTATAGGTAGAGAGTTTCTTACTGGCCACCGGAATGGTCAAACCTCGCCCGGCACGTAAGCGGCTACCTTTGATTCGATTGACGCGTTGTATGGTGCCGGTACTAATATGATATTTCCGGGCGATGGTGCTGATGGTTTCACCTGTTTTAATGGTGTGACGAATCCAGCGAATACGTTTTTCAGGCGGGTAATCGGCAAGGTTCGTGGTAAAGGTTTCAGCATTTGCGATTGGCAGTAACAAATCAAATGGGCCACTTGGCGAGGTTGCCCAGCGATTAAAACCGGGATTTAAACGATATAGTTCGTCTAAACCGATATCCGCTAAATCTGCTGCGAGTGCCAGATCAATCTGCGAGTCAAGTTTAACTTGTTGTAAAAAGGGCTCATCGCTAATCGGGGTCAGTTCTATATTGTATTTTTCTGGGTGAGCAATCAATTCTTTTAGCGCCAATAATTTTGGCACATAATATTTGGTTTCTTTTGGTAAACGTAAATGGAAGAAACCGGTTGGACGGCCACGTTTTTTATTGTATCGAATAGCCTTGCGGACATTGCCTCCGCCGGAGTTATAGGCAGCAAGTGCTAACATCCAGTCACCTTTAAATTCTTTATGCAGGGCGGTGAGCAACCTTATCGCAGCATCGGTTGAGGCGTAGACATCTCGACGACCGTCATACCACCAATTTTGTTTTAAGCCATAACGCTTGCCGGTTGCAGGGATAAACTGCCAGATACCTGAGGCACGTCCATGAGAATAGGCAAAGGGTTTAAATGCACTCTCAACGATGGGTAATAATGCAATCTCCAATGGAATGTTGTTTGCTTCCAATTGTTCAACAATATGGTGCATGTAAGGTTGCGCGCGCTCGGCAACACGATCCATGTATTCCTGATGACTCGCAAACCATTTTAGTTGCTGATCAATACGCTTATGTTGTTGCTCTTCCATGGCAAAACCATTTCTAATTCGTTCCCATATATCAATATTGACGTTAGGGAAAGTCTCTTCTTCATCATCAGAGACTATTTCCGCGTGGCTATCTTCATTAACCTGCTTGTTTTGATCGGATTTAAAATTAACCGCAATCTCTTTCTCAAGCTCATGCTCGATGATCGCTGCTAACGGAACGGTTCGATCTAACTTGGAAAGTTGTTCTCCATTTTTTGCTAGCGTTGCTTCAGTTGCGACTGTGATGTTGGTTGCCTCGTCCGCTTTTTTCGCGGCAACATCTTCGTTAGAGGTATCCGCATGCTCAGCCGCAGTTGTTGTACTATCATCCGCTTGTCGAGCATGTTGTGTTTTGTGTTTTCCATACGAACGGTGGCCAGAGGAGGAGGCTGAGGTCTGTTCCAGCAGCGCGCAACCGGGTAACATTGTTAGTAAAAATAAAGTTAGCGTAATCTGTTTCATTATTATTTTAAACTCTTGATATACTTACTAATGTCGACTGTACTTATATCGTCATTTGGGGGTTAAATTTAACCCTAGAATACCCAATTGCGACTCAAAGGTTAACAATTTGTTTACATAATGAAGATTAATTGGAAAAAGCGAGAACACCGTCAAGGAAAACCATTTCATCGCTGTGGTGACATGGTAGAAGCCTGGCACCAGCTACAAAATTGGTATCAGACAAGACTCGGGACGGCATTAGCTGAACATGAACAAGCACTGCTAGATGAAACGCTCTCAAATCTGTTTGGCTACCAACTTCTGCAAGTAGGGCGCATCAACGACGAGGACTGGTTAACCAGTTCGCGAGTATCACAATGCAATGTGATGGATTTTCCACCAAAAGAGCCTTTAACCAAAACAGCGAGCTTCCAGGGGCTGCCTGAATATTTACCTATTCAAACGGCTTCAATGGATGTCATTGTTTTACCTCATGTTTTGGAGTTTTCTTTGCAACCTCATGAGATTCTAAGGGAGATCGAACGGGTATTGATTCCCGAGGGACATGTGGCCATGTTGATTTTTAATCCGTTTAGTATCTGGAGTTTTTGGCGCCTAAGCCTTGGATGGCGCCGAAAAGTACCCTGGTGTGGCCGATTTTTAAGCACAACCCGGGTAAAGGATTGGCTGGCATTACTCGGCTTTGACGTGGTTTCGATACAAAATTACTTTTACCGGCCACCTTTACAGCAAAAGGTGATCATGCAACGCTTGCAGCTACTGGATCGAGTTGGAGGTCGATTGTGGCCCATTTTCGGTGCCTCAAAATTAGTTGTGGCTAAGAAACGCTTAGTCACTTTAACCCCGATAGGTCCGCGCTGGTCAAGGCCTAAGGCTCGGATCGGGGCTCAACCAGGCCTGGTTGAACCCTTCCAAAGAAAACATAACGAAAGACAGGTACATGACAAATAAAATTGTAGAAATATTCACCGATGGCGCCTGCCGGGGAAATCCGGGTCCGGGTGGCTGGGGCGCATTATTGCGTTATGGTAACGAAGATAAAGAGCTATTTGGTGGCGAAACCAACACAACCAACAATCGCATGGAGCTGATGGCGGCCATCCAGGCATTGGAGAGCTTGACGCGAGATTGTGAAGTAAAATTAACCACGGATTCCGTGTATGTCAAAAATGGCATCACAGAATGGATTGAGAACTGGAAAAAACGAGGCTGGCGTACCGCTAGTAAAAAGCCGGTAAAAAATGCGGATCTCTGGAAACGACTCGATGCGGCAACCCAAAATCATAAAGTGAGTTGGCATTGGGTACGGGGTCATACCGGGCATCCGGGCAATGAGCATGCTGATATGTTGGCCAATCGGGGTATCGACGAGTTATAGCGATTCCTATCTTGCTCGGATAGTCATGTCGGCAAGACTACAGTAGAATCATTAAATTGATACGAAACAATGGTAGTGGGATACCGGTTGTTTTTCTAATTCATTAATCGCAACACTGGGGAGTGTGGAATGCGTCAAATTGTACTCGATACCGAGACAACGGGGCTTGATCCCAGAGAAGGGCATCGCATCATTGAAGTGGGTTGTGTCGAATTAGTCAATCGAAAATTAACCGATAACCGTTTCCATATTTATCTCAATCCAGATCGTGAGATCGATCAAGGTGCGATTGAAGTTCACGGTATTACCAATCAATTTCTTGAAGACAAACCTCATTACCAAGACATCGCCGATGATCTTTTGAATTATCTTAAAGGAGCTGAGTTAATCATTCATAATGCTCCGTTTGATGTTGGATTCATCAATGCAGAATACTCGCGTTTGGATAAAGCCTGGCCAGGTCTTGAGCAACATTGTCAGATTCTCGATTCCTTACAACTGGCTCGAAAGATGCACCCTGGTCAGAAAAATAATCTGGATGCATTATGTAAGCGTTATACAGTTGATAATTCACGACGTGATTTACACGGCGCCTTATTAGATGCGGAGATTCTGGCTGACGTTTATCTCGCGATGACCGGAGGGCAAACTCAGTTAGGCCTTGGGCAACAGGACGCGGAACAAAATTCGGGTGGTGGAATTGAGGTACAAACCATTCGCAGCGATCGCCCTGCGCTGAAAATTATTCGTGCCAGCGAAGAAGAGTTATCGGCACATCAAGATCGGCTGGAGGCGATTGAAAAAGCCTCCGGTCAAGCAACCGTGTGGTCGCGTTTAAATTCGCAGTAGTGTTCTATCGGCGGTAAGTATCAGAAAGGTCTTGTTTATATAATAAAAGATATTTTAATCCTGATCTGACCCAATATCGGTATCTTTACCTGGCCAGTTTTTAACATGCAGGTCACGTTGAGGAAATGGAATTTCAATATGGTTTTCACGAAACGCTGCATCGATCGCAAAATTCAGATCAGAAATTACGTTAATTCGATCATCTATGTTCTTTATAAAACATCTTAACTCAAAATCCAGTGCGCTGTCGCCAAAGCCGTGGAACATGACCTGTGGTCCAGATAGGTTGGCATCAACAATAACTTCTGGGTGTTGATTAGCTATTTCCAATAAAATCTCTTTTACTTTCTGAGTATCACTACCATATGCCACACCGATAGGAACACGGATGCGCCCACGTTGATTATGCAGCATCCAGTTGGTTACCTGACCGGAAATAAGCTCTGAGTTAGGGACAATGACATCGGCACGATCAAAGGTTTCTATTTGAGTCGCGCGGATACGAATACGTTTAACATGTCCCTCAGTATTTCCCACCACAATCCAGTCACCGGTTTTGATAGGTCGTTCAAATAATAAAATGAGTCCTGAAACAAAATTATTAACAATATTTTGTAGACCAAAACCAATACCAAGTGACAAGGCGCCTGCCACTATGGCCAAGTTTGAGTAATCAAGTCCTGCGACTCCGAGGGTTACGAGTATGGCAATCGCAACACCGAGATAACCGATCATTGTCACCATCGCTTCGCGTGCGCCACGTTCCATCGGCATTTTGTTTACCCAGCGTTTACGCATTTGGCCCTGGAACCAGGCACTTAATCCAACCAGTATTCCCAAACTTAGCAGAGCAAGGGCGATACGCGCAGGAATTATTTTTAATGATCCGACAGTAAATCCATTGGTGAAGATCACTCTAATTTCTTCCACCATGTTAGCGGACAAGTCCCAGATAACTATTAATAACAGTATTAATAGTGACCACCACGCTAAACTAACCAGTAACCTGACCCAGAAAAACCCGGTGATATGCCCATCAGGCGTTAGCCCCAGGATTCTACGTGTGCGTCGTTGCCAGGACGTATGGCCATACTCAAGGCCTTCAAGTAGATCCGAACTCAGGCTACCTATAATTAAAGTGACAACAATAATAAATAAGCTTCCGAATATGGAACGCATAAGCCAGCCTGATAAATTGGTATACCCAATAAGATCAGCAAGAATTGCGACAACCAGAACCAACGACAAGCCATAACGTAACCAGGGCTGTTTCAGCATACCGCGCAGATCTTTAAACAACCATAAGACCCATATAAGATTGATGGCAAACGCAATACGCACAATTGAACGAGACAAACTCAGGGCATAATCTGGCAGACTCGATCCAAATAAGGTTTCCACAAGCAAATAGCCGAACAACATGATTACGGTGAGGATCTTGAGCCGTTTAGCGAGTGCCTGAGCGGTAGATTTCTTAATGTTAAGAAATAATTTACCAGGGGCATGTGGTGCCAGACTAAAGCGAATGACATAAAGCGCAACAATAAAGAAGGTAAGGCCATAAACCAACTGCGTAATCGCTGGTATAGGTTTGATGTCTTTCGTGTAGATTGAAAGCACGATAGCCGCACCTACAATACCAACTAGATAGGGTGCATAGTGACAAAATGATCCGAGCACAGAACCAGTAAAACGACCTGTTGATTCAGATGACCACTGCACTTTAACAATAACCGGTTTAAGGTAATGTCTGATTGCTAAACCAATAATTACACAGAGTAATAAAGTGGCGACTACAATCCAGAGCTGGTGTTCAGGTGCATTTTGAATCCAGCCATGTTTTTGGCTGTATGCCCAGGTGTGTTTCATCAAGTCGACAGGAACTTTATGGTGCTTAGCTATAACTTCAAATATATTGTCATCATGTGCAAGTAACTGTTTGGCCAATTGTTGTTGCAACTGTTTTTCAGCTATTTCAAGCGATGATTTAATTCGCAGTGCCATTGCATTACAGGTAGCAAGATCGGTTTGGGCAGCAATGAGGTCTTTTTGTTGCAGTTTTCGTTGTTTTATTAAATCAACGGATTCTTTTTTGTGTTTTTCGCCAAGTGTTTCTAGTGCCGTTTTTTTCTCGGCCACTTTTTTTTCGTATTCGGCAACGCAATCTTGGGCTTTTGCATTTAATGTCGTTAATCGTTTATTTGCTTTCCTTAATTTGCCGAGGTCCAGATTTTTTTGCTTTAAATCGACCTCAATATCTCTAATTTCGCTGACAACAACATCGACTGATGACTGCACTTTTGTTTCAGCAACCGCGATGGTCGCAATCAAGGTTAGCATTAGAGTCATTGTAAGTTTTTTAAACATGAGTTTCCTACTCAGGAAGGCGCACGAGCCTTAGCTGGCAATTATATCTATTTTCGATTGTCAATGTTTCTGGTTGTTGCCAGGATTAACATCCTTACCACATCATAGATACTTTTCGAGTCGTTCAGAAAACAATATCAATCAATATAAAACTGCCCAAAATAACACCAATCCATAATACCATACTACCGGTGGGCCAGTTCTGCGAAAGGATACCGGTAGCATGGTGTTTGTCGAGGTAGTTAAGCAGTCGCTGCAGGCTGGCCTGCGCTTTGTTTTCCAGTCGAGTTCGGGCTTTGCTAGTTTGTGTTACGACTGCCATGCCAAGATGTTTGAAAAGAAAACGGTAAAACCAATCAAAGTCGAGACTGATCGTGAGTGTGCGTTTCATCATCGGCAACATGACAAAGAAGGCGAGCCCGGCAAATAGCAACAATTGGAATTGGGCAACCAGGTGGGCCGCAGTATAAGGTTCATAAGTGACGGTAAACGGTAATATCGTGTAAAGCGGTGCTGGATACACACCCAGTCCCACGCAAAATACCGCAAACACCGTCATGGCCAGTAACATATTACGCGGTGCTTCAGGTGGACGCATACCCGAATCTTTCTGAAAGAAAACAAACCAGGGAAACTTGATACCGGCATGCAGAAAAACACCGGCGGAAGCGGCCGCCAGAGCGAACCATACAATCGCCAGATGTTGATCAGCCGCCGACTGGGCAATCATGGATTTGGAGACAAAGCCGGACGTAAATGGAAAAGACGAAATTGCCAGCGCACCGATGATCCCGAGTAATGCGGTCCAGGGCATGGTCTGGAAGAGACCACCAAGCTCAGTACAACGTCGTTTACCCGTTTGATACAGCACGGCACCGGCTGACATTAACAACAGCGCTTTATAAATAATATGTGCAAAGGCATGCGCGGCCGCGCCATTAAGTGCCATTTCCGTACCCAGCCCTATACCGGTCACCATAAAGCCAACCTGGTTAACGATGCTGTAGGCGAGAATGCGTCGCATGTCGTTTTCCAGTAAGGCGTAGATGATGCCATAGAAAATCATGTAGATCCCGATGGGGATTAACAGCCAGGTGCCAGGGAAGGCGATGAGCAAGGTAAACACCGCCGTCTTGGTGGTGAACGCAGAAAGGAACACGCTGCCACTGGGACTGGCTTCGGGATACGCATCGGCAATCCATGCGGACAACGGTGGTGCGCCAGCATTGATCAGAAAACCCGCCAGAATCAGGTACTGTGAAATAGATTCTAATTGCAGGGCCTCGAAACGGATCGAACCCGTTTCAACCACATGCCCGGCGATACCGATCATGAGTAACAGTCCCCCCAGCAAGTGGACCATCAGGTAACGCATGCTGGCTCGATAGGCTGCGTCATGTCGCGCGGCCCAGATCACCAGCGTCGATCCAATCGCCATGATTTCCCAGAAGACAAACAAGGTGATCAAATCCCCCGTCAGTGTGACCCCGATGGCACTACCGGCATAGACAAACGCCGCGGATAGTTCCAGGGTGCTGGCTTGTTTATATGCGAAGATGCCACCGACCAGGGCCATTAAACTAAATACCGTTGCAAACAGGCGGCCGGTGGTGGTTATTTTTATCGGTTCCAGTTCGAAACCTAAAAAGGGAAGTGTCACAACATAATTCGCCGGTGCTAACCAGATCAGAATCAGACATAGCACGGGCAAAATGAAGATCAGGGCATTACGAAGTGTTTGCCCAAGCGGCATGAGCAAGCCACCTATCACAAGTAATAAACCGGGTGGGAATAACAACTCAGTCATGATCGACCCCGAACTTATCTGTTCCAGTTCCTGTTTTAGATCCTGTATCGTAGTAATCTTCCGGACGTTTTAGAAACACTCCGAGTAACTTCGCAAACACGACCATGCCAACACAGGTGATGAAACCATACCAGGCAAAAAAACCAACACTGTCTTCAATGCCAAAATGATCATGTTGA
>CAMYOL010000020.1 GCA_947260005.1 uncultured Ectothiorhodospiraceae bacterium | reverse complement strand
AGCTATTCCCGTTAAGGGGGCAACAATGGGTTGTTGACCCAGATACTTAAGATGCCCTATCAGTTCAACATAACCTTGTGGAGCAGACCGTATCTTGGAAGTTGGTGTATTTTGAATAATACGGGCACGACGTACAAAATAAAAAATACCAAAGCCGCAAGCCAATCCGATAAGAAATAATATAGAAAACCATACCCAAAAATCGTCCGAGCCTGAACTGCGAGCCATGCTTTCCCACGAGTCGAATTCCGACATAACTAAGTCCAGTGAATTAACTATTAAATAGCGACTTTATATCCACATCCTGTATTTCAGCATCACTAAACTCTAACAATGAAAAGTCTCTAAATGCAAACATGCGGGCAATAATGACATCAGGAAATTGCTCAATACGGACATTATTCAGATTCACACTTTCATTATAAACTTCACGACGATCAGCGATACTATTTTCTAATTGCGAGATACGTGATTGAAGTTGTTGAAAGTTCGAGTTCGCTTTAAGCTCTGGATAATTTTCTGCCAGGGCAAATAAATTACCCAATCCCAAACGTAATTGCGATTCAGCTGCGCCTAAAGCACCCATATCTTCATGCTGCCGCGCACTCATCACCGCAGAACGTGCTTTGATAACTCGCTCCAGGGTATCTTGCTCAAAATTCTTATACTGCTTACAAACTTCAACTAGTTTTGGTAATTCATCGTGACGTTGCTTTAACAAAACATCAATATTTGACCAGGCCTTAGAGACGTTGTGCTTTAAACTGACCAAGCCGTTATAAACGATGATCGTGTAGAAAATGATAACGACAATGATAGCAATAACAATTAATAAACCGAGATCCATAAATTTGCCCTTGAGGTTAATACTAAGTTTTACTATAAGGCATATCTTAACCTATTTTATGAATTACGCACGCATTCACAGCTATGAGAAAGAAAATTGTTTCAACTCGAAAAATAAACTAAATTAGGACAATAAATCTCCAGGAATACCACGGAATATTTAATGAAAAAAATAGCCATAATCGGAACCGGACAAGTTGGTCAATCTACGGCACAACAACTGGCGCGTGAGAATTTTTGTAGTGACATCGTGCTCATTGGGCGCAGTGCAGACTATGCCAAGGGGATCGCTCTCGACATACAGCATGCTCTGCCATTGTTCGAGTCAAAGTCGATAATATTTGGTAGCGGTGACTATCAATCCATGCATAATGCCGATATTGTGGTTATAACCGCTGGGGTATCGCGCAAACCCGGGATGTCAAGACTCGATTTACTCGCACAGAACAAAACAATCCTAACCGAAATCATAGATAATATTCTTCGTTATGCCCCCGAAGCGTATTTAATTATCGTGACAAATCCAGTCGATATTTTAACTTATTACGCCTGGAAACTTACCGGATGGCCTCGGAGTCGTGTCCTTGGACTGTCCTGCATTCTCGATTCTGCAAGAATGGCGAGTTTAATAGGCAGTAAAACTGGTTTTGCCGTCAAGGAGATTTCTGCATTAGTTATTGGTGGTCACGGCGATAGCATGGTGCCATTACCACGTTTTTCTCGCATTAACGGCATTCCAATCGACGTGTTCCTGGATACCGATCAAATCCAGCAATTGGTACAACAAACTCGCAAAGCAGGCGGCGAAATTGTCAGTTATAAAGGAGTTAGCGGATGTATAGCAGCCGCAGCGTCTGTCGTCACAATGCTCGATGCGATAGTTAACGACCGCAACCATATCTTACCTTGCGTGGCCGTGTTAAAAGGTGAGTATGGTTATCAGGGAATTGCCCTGGGAACACCTACTGTATTAGGTGGTAGTGGTGTCACTAAAATTATTGAACTTCCACTGAATCAGGAGGAACTTGACCAGTTACGGTTCTCTGCTGATGAAATTGCTGAACATATATCGAACATGGAATAAGTCTTCGACAGCTAGTTAGCTGTAATTAACTTAGCTAACAGCATATTTCCTCTCATTACTTTCAACTCTAAGATAAACGTTTAGGCTATCTCATCTACAAATCGTGGGTGTTCAACTGGGCTCGTTGGTTGATAGGTGCGGTTCAATCTCGACTGCTGACTGACAGACTCACTGGCCGCTTTAAAGCGCTCTACCTTGACTCGTTCCTGCCGGGATTGTCGAACTGATTCTAGTAATTTATCGGCAAGTTGACTTGCCTGGCTTTGTGCATGTTTTGAGGAATTTGTCGGGTGCTCATTATTCGCCCGATATCTGGCTAATTCTCGGCGTTCTTCACGTCTATCCTGAACCTTATGATCCTGACGAATCTGTTCAGCCTGCTCGTTTTTAACCGCTGTCTGAGGTTTTTCAGTTATATTATGCTGTTGTTCTGTGCGTAATAATCCTTCCTGTGACGGCGAAACAGCCCGTGCATAGATAGAATTGGCGGTATGTGTGATATGTTCTAACATAATAGTATCTCATACTTGGTTGATTTATCGCCAGATTCGCATATGACTATAGTATTAATATGCTTTTATGAGATCAATATCACGCAATTTATTTCGTAAATAACTTTAATTAACTAGCTTTACTTGTTGTATTTACTAGAATTATTATGATATTCATAGAGTATAGATAAACTTTTAAACGGTGAAACCGAGACAACTAATATGCTGAATAAATTCACAAGCTTTCTCGTTTGTTCCTTTTTCTTTGCCAATTTGATGGGCTGCAGCAGCACAACCAGAACGCCAGTAAAACCGGATAATCGCTCTGGTGCAACGCCTGAACAAGTCATTAGCATTGCTAAATCAATGATAGGCGTACAGTATCGTTATGGTGGAAATACACCTAAAACTGGCTTCGACTGTAGCGGATTGGTTTATTTCAGTTACCTTCAAGTCGGGATAACGCTGCCTAGAACATCGAGTGCACAATATAAAGCCAGCAAACCCGTATCAAAAAAATCAATCCGCCGTGGCGACCTGTTATTTTTTCGCATTCACCGTCGTAAAATTTCACATGTTGGGATCTATTTAGGCAATAACCAGTTCGTTCATGCGCCATCTTCAGGCAAAAAAGTGTCCATTGGCGAACTGGACTCTCCCTACTGGCGTAAACGCTTTGTACGTGGTGGTCGTATTATCTGAATGCTCGATCCAGAGCACTAACTCAGTAATATGTTTACTTTTTATTCACTTAATATTATTGTGTATTAATGTAAAATTATCTGCAAGAACAAGCATTTGTCGTTCGCAGATGATTATTTTCTATATATACTTATTAGATCTGTAAATTGTAATAATGGAGGAAGTGGTGGGAAATAAACCACTTAAAATAGCTAAAGCACTTCGTCAGGTAAATATGTGGGTGCACCCTGAAGGACTCGTGACGGGCTCTATTTTTGTCACGATTGGTGAAGATGATGGCAGTCGGGAAGATCCTTCATATGTGTTAAATGATACTTCTCCATTTTTAGTGTTACAACGCGAAAAGCCAGATGAGCTTCGTTTTTACAATCGTGCCTCGATAGTGAGGGTTGAATATGAAGGCAGCAAACCCGACGATTCTAAATACACTACTTTACCCTGCATCGCCCATCTTATGGATGGCTCCGTGATTGACGGTGAAATCATCGAAGTATTACCAAATGATCGCTCTCGTTTATACGATTATTTAAACCAGGGACAGGAACGATTTGTAAGACTTCACACTACCGCAGATCAAGTCTGCATGATTAATAAATCTTACATCATTCAAGTGACCAGCAACTTAAGCAGCCAACGAGTTTAAATAAAAATAAAATGATGAGCCTGTTAGACGGTTTCAAAATAAATAAAGCAATTGATGCGCTTCTGGATTCAGAAAACCCGAAGGATCCTGAATTCATTGCTGCGCATTCAAAAATTAAGCATATCGGTCGTGCTGCAGTACCCAAACTTATCGACGCACTACTCGACTCCCCTGGCAATAAGACAATAGAAAGCCTGTTAGTTAAATTACTTGATAACAAATCTCTGCATGATTTTATTGATGCTTTAGCCGAACCTGATCGACATTTAGTGGCCAGTATTGCAAAAATTCTTGCTACCAGTAATACCTACGATCCAAACAGTCTGTTAAAACTACTTGACGATCCGGAAATACCGAAAAAACTTTTATTACAGATCCTGGGGATGAAAAAATCACACTTAAATCTCCGCAAAGTAACCGCTCTGCTGGAAACTCAGGATAAAAATAAACGAAATCTGGCTTTTCATTTAATACATGCGGTCGCCACTCCGGATGTCGTCCCCTATTTGCTTAAATATGCTGACGACGCAGATGTCTCGGTTCGAATACAAACTCTTAAGATTTTATCTCAGTTTAATAATGAGTCTGTCCGCAGTGTTTTAATTCGTTCGTTAACAGATTCAAACAAACTTGTCCGTCAACATGCCCTCGAGGGTATTAGCAATTTAAACATGCAAGTGTCTGCCGCACGTATTTGTCCACTGCTACGCGATGCTGACATGAAAGTTCAGGCCAAGGCAATCGAGGCGTTGGTCAAGATCCAGGATCCTGATACGGTCGGATATCTGATTGAAGTTTTAAATGATGATTCGGAATATGTTCGTCGCGCTGCAGTTGAAGTCCTAAACGAAGTAGCCGACCCACGTGCGATTAAGAATTTACTTATTGCTATGCGAGACGCTGACTGGTGGGTACGTGTGCGCGCGGCTGACGCGCTCGGTACAATCGGGGGACCACGTGTGGTTGAAGCGGTAATTTCATTATTAAGTGATAAAGATGAATTTTTACGCCGAACGGCAATTGAGATATTAAATTCAGTCAAAGACGAGCGCGCCTATTTTTATCTGGTTCAGGCCTTGGATGACGATGACTGGTGGGTGCGTGAACGAGCCATTGATGCACTTACACAAATGGGCGATCAACGCGCGGTGCCGGAATTATTCAAAGCCATCGACAAATATGCTGAATCGGCTCATATTATTGTAAAGTCCATCATTACTATTGCGGGACAGGATTGTGTCCCGCAATTAATGGAAAAAGCGAATCAAGCAAACGGAGAAGTGCGAAAGGAAATGCTTTTAGCAATCAGTGAATTCGCGAAAACCGAAAATATGGACCAAAATACGTCACTTGAGGATATTGGATCCAAGATAATGAATGAAGCTGCATCCACTCAACAAATAAGCTCATCTGGGTCCAGCATGCCTACAATGGCAAACACTGAACTGCCAACAAAAAAACCAGAGGATACCAGCGCCGGCATTCTCGATTTATCGGAATCTGAAAACACAACCGAAGTTGCCCATATACTGGATGCATCTAAAATCACACCCGGATACATTATCGCCAACCGATATAAAGTCGTAAAACATATTGGCAAAGGTGCTTTCGGGATTGTTGTATTGGTTGAAGATATGATGGTCAGTGACCAGATAATTATGAAATTCTTAAATGCTCATATGTCATCGGATGAGAATATTATACAACGTTTTATTCATGAATTACGTTACGCTCGAAAAATAACGCATGAAAAAATAATCCGAATTTATGACTTTATCACCTTCGGAAACACATACGCAATTTCAATGGAATATTTTGAAAGTCACTCACTTGCTTTTGAAATGAAAACCAACAAAAACCCTTCAGTTGAACGAACGATTAATACCTTTAAACAAATTTGCGAGGGGGTCGGGTTTGCACATAAGCAAGACGTGGTACACCGAGACTTAAAACCCGCCAATATTTTGGTTAATAGTAATGATGAGGTAAAGATCGTCGACTTCGGACTCGCCGCCGCGGCGAGTTCAGCTGATTCTCGAATAACCAAAACAGGAATATTAGTTGGAACACCAACGTATATGGCACCAGAACAGGTAAGAGCGCGCACTATTGACCAAAGGACTGATATATACAGTCTAGGAATCCTTTTATATGAAATTTTCGTTGGCCGTTCACCTTACAAAGGTGAAGACCATCTGGCCACACTCTTTCAACACGTTGAAGGTAAGGCGGTTCCGGCAAGTAAAGCCAACCCAAAAATATCCAATGAACTTAGCGATGTGATTATGAAAACCATGTCACTCAATCCTGATGATCGTTACCAGACCGCTGAAGAATTGTCCGCAGCACTGGGTGAAATTTCTCATTCGGAGTCTGATTAAATGAGCGCCAGAATAAATGCATTTTTAAAACTTGGCCGACAACAAGGTGGTTCTGATATACATTTTGCGGTCGGCTCACCACCATTAGTACGCCTACATGGTGATTTATCGCCGATCAAATATCGTGACTTATCGGATAACGAAATCTCCGATTTGCTGAGAGAAATTCTGAATCCTGTACAAATAGAACAATTCGACAGTCGGCAGGACCTGGATTTTTCTTATGAAGATGAGGAAGTTGGACGTTTCAGGGTAAATATGTTCCATAAGGTAACTGGAATAGGTGCTTCGTTCCGAGCCATCGCCCCCAAAATTCCCAGCTTTGAAGATCTAGGTTTGCCCCCAGTTATTGAAAAGTTTCTGCATGCAACGCAGGGATTAATATTAGTCACAGGAGCAACTGGTACAGGTAAATCTACAACTTTAGCCGCCATGATCGACTGGCTGAATCGTAATCGTCGTTTCAACATTATTACACTTGAAGACCCGATTGAATATGTACACAAAAGCAAGCAGTCATTAGTCATTCAACGTTCTGTAGGCATGCATGTCGAGAGCTTTATAGAAGGTTTACGCTCTGCTCTTCGCGAAGATCCTGATATTATTCTGGTTGGCGAATTACGCGACACCGAAACTATTTCAATGGCGATGACTGCTGCAGAAACAGGACATCTCGTTTTAGGCACACTGCATACAACGAGTGCGGTTAAAAGTCTTGACCGAATTATTGATGCGATGCCGACAGAACAAAAAACATTAGCTAAATCATTTTTAGCTCAACACCTCAATGCAGTTATCAGCCAAAAACTGATCCGATCTGCTGACGGTCGACATAGAAATGCCGTGCTTGAGATTATGATCAACAACCCTGCTATTTCGAATTTAATAGTTACCAATAAACTATTTCAAATTCCATCGATCATGCAGACAAGTCGTGATTCAGGTATGCAATTATTAGATCATGCACTGCTTGAAGCGGTTAAGAATAAAGAAGTCGATCCAGATGATGCCTATTTGCATGCCGCTGATAAAAAATTATTTCAACGATTCGTTGCTAACCCCGATCTCTTACCTCAAGTCAACCTGGCGATCACCTGATTATGCAGCGTATACACACATTTTTGGATCTTGTATTGGCTCAGAATGGCTCTGACCTTCACCTTGTTGCGGGCAACCCGCCACGCATTCGCATGCATGGTATTGCTTATGCAGTTAAATACCGTGAGCTGACTGCTGATGATGTCTATGAGCTTGTATATCAACTTATACCTGAGCAATGTCTTCCTGAATTCAAAGAAAAGGGTAATACCGATTTTTCATATGAATTTAGTGAAACGGCCCGGTTCCGTGTGAATGTATTCCAACATTTAGGTGGCTTGGGAGCCGTATTTAGAACCATCCCGACAAAAATTACTTCATTAAATCAACTAGGTCTTCCTCCAGTTCTGAAAAATTTAACCCGACATCGAAAAGGACTTATTTTAGTTACCGGTCCGACCGGTTCAGGTAAATCAACTACTCTATCGGGAATGGTCGACTTCATAAATGAAGAACGCCATGGTCATATTATTACCATTGAAGATCCGGTTGAATTTGTACACGAAACTAAAAAATGTTTATTCAGTCAACGTGAAATAGGAACCCATACCCCCTCATTTTCAAAGGCACTACTCTCTGCCTTACGAGAGGATCCTGATGTTATTCTAGTCGGTGAAATGCGTGACAGAGAAACTATTCATCTTGCCCTTACTGCAGCTGAGATGGGAATTCTTGTACTAGCTACATTACATACCAATGGAGCAGCTGCTTCGGTTGATCGGATTATTAATGCTTTTCCGGCCGGTGAAGAACCTTATGTTAGGACGATGTTATCGACATCATTAGTTGGTGTTATATCACAACAACTGGTACGCAAGATCGATAATAAAGGACGTGTTCCCGCTCTGGAAATATTAATTAATAATGCAGCCGTGTCGAATCTGATTCGTGAAGGAAAAATTGATCAGATAGAAAACGTGATTCAAAGTGGTGGCATGGTCGGTATGCAGCGTATGGACACTGCTTTAATGAGACTGATTGATGCCAATATTATTGCTCCCGAAGAAGCTTACTTTAAATCTCGCGTTAAGGCAGATTTTGAGCCCTTACTTGAAGATAAAGAAGTCGTAGAAAATGAGTCTGCGACTGATTCTTCCGAATCAGTAAGTATAAATTGATAATAATATAAATTGGGTACTAAAATATGTCTAAACTTATTATGACTCTAGATGGTGCTATCATTCGTGAATTCATGGTTGATAAAGATAGTATTAGTGTCGGAAGGAAACATGGGAATGATATTCAGCTAAATGACTTAACTGTGAGTGGTCGCCATGCCTTAATCACCCTGGTTAGCGAGAAAGTTTATGTCGATGATCTAGGCAGTACAAATGGTACTCTCTTGAATGGTGGTCGGGTCTCTAAATCAGTGCTTCAACATGGTGATGTTGTACAAATAGGAAATTACCAGTTCACTTATTTTGAGAACGAAGATGATGATTACGAGCCGACTATGTTTTTACGGGCTGAAATCGAAGATACGCAAATCATGCAAACCAACCCTCCCAAGCCAACAGATGCCAAAGGAGAACCTCTCGCCGCAGTAAAAATACTGAATGGTCCACTCAAAACAAAAGTGCTTGAACTACGGAAACCTTTTAATACTTTAGGTTTTAATGGAATTAAAATGGCCATGATCGCAAGGACATCAGATGGTTATTCAATATCATCCATTAAAAATACTAAACTACGTCGCTCCAATGATATACCTAGTGTAAATGGCTCCCAAATAGAGAGCGACTCACATGTTCTTAAAGATCATGATGTAATTGAACTGGTTGGTACGCAAATGGAGTTTTTTTATATCAACTAGTCATTTAATACTTTAGTTCGCTTTAGCGAAAAAATATCTGATCCTGCCATAAAAATAGCCGGTATCACTATTAGCGTAATTAAAGTAGCAAATATGAGTCCCCAGGATAATGCCAGAGCCATTGATGAAACAAACGGATCCAACCCACCCCATCCATATGCAGTCGGTAACAAACCAACAATAGTCGTGATTGCAGTCAATAAAACAGCTCTCAATCGTCTGCGACATGCATAAACGATGGCATCACGCATGACCATCCCTTCCTTTATTTTTCTTTGAATAAAAACCAGCAAAATAAGCGAACTATTAACAACCACACCCGTTAGTGCAACAATACCCAATGTTGACATAAACGATAATGGCATTGGTTTCCAAAATAGGTCATGTAAATAAAAACTGAAAATAACACCAATTGCACCAAAAGGAATCGCCAGCATGACTACGATTGGATAGCCCAAATTATTAAACTGCACAGATAGAATAAAAAACACTGCCAGTAATGCAAAAGAAAAAGCAAATAACAGATCGATTATCGATTCCTGATTTTTTTCATTTTCACCACCATAGTTAATTGAAACCCGTTTCTTATTCTCTTCGGTTAACCAATCGGATTGATTCTTTTCGACCATGGTATTTAATTCATTACTGGTAATGATTCGTGAGTCAATATTCGCCAACACACTTATTACTCGTTGATTATCCTTATGTCGGATATTAGTAAATCCTTCATGCTCATAAAAATTTGCTACTTTATCCATGGTAATCATTCCACCACGATCGTTAGGTATCTGTAACTCCTGGAGTTGTTTCAATTGTTGCTGGTAAGATGTTTCGGGAAAGCGAATAGTGATATCAACTTCATCAGTACCCCAGCGAGTCGTTGCAACGCGTAAACCGTCAACCGCAGCTCGAATATGACTCCCGGCTGTAGCCAGGTCAATTCCGGCATAAGCGGCCATAGTTCGATCAAAATTTATTCTGATTTCCGCATCACCCGGCATCATATCACTTTCGATCGTTGTTACACCGTCGACACTTTTCAAGTAATCCATTAAATGTGACGCAACAGCTTCACCCACATCGTAGTTTTCACCTATAATCTCGACTTGCAGTGCGCGTCCCGTTGGTGGGCCAGGTTGCATTTCCTGGAAGGCAAATTTTAAATCCGGGTATTCTACCACCAACTTTTTCTTTAATAAAAACATATCATTTATTGCATCATGTTCTGGACGTAATGTGTAAGGTATATAGATAACCCTGATCTGTCCAAACCGACTACCAATTTGAATTAACGGATCGCCTGCGTCAACAGCTGTCTGGCCAGTAGTAATTAAGGTCGCATCAATATACTTTTCATCTACTGATGAACGAATTGATTTTTCCACTTTAATAAGTCGCTCACGCATTTCTTCAAGACTGGTTCCTGGCTCTGCTGTAGCACGAACAATATATTGTTCGATACCAACTGGTGGAAATAGCTGGAAGCGCATAACATTTTTGGCAAACCAGAATGAACCAGCCAATAGAATAATTGAAAAGATAACCATTAACCAATGATGGTTTAAAGTAAATTCCAATACTGAAGCATACTTATCCTCCAACCATTTCAACCATGGTCGTTCCCCGACTATTTTTTTAGGATTTGTTAAATGGACGACGTGATTTGGTAAAATAAGAAAAGATTCTAACCAGGAAAGAATTAACAGTAAAATCACCACAATCGGAATTGCAACAATGAATTTCCCTATAATACCAGAAAGGAAAAGTAAGGGGACAAAAGCAACCACGGTCGTTAATATTGTTGTCGTAACAGGGCCCATCAACTCTTTTGCACCGACCACAGCCGCCTGGTTTGGAGGCATCCCCTGCTCCATATGGAAGGTAATGTTTTCACCTAATATAATCGCATCATCAACCAACATTCCCAATACCATAATGAATGCCATCATAGAAATCAGATTCAAGGTTATGCCTAACATATGCAAGGTAAATAAACCCATTAAAAACACGATGGGTATACCGATTGTTGTGGAAATGGCAACTGATGGGCGCAAAAATATTACTAATGTAAACAATACTAAAAAGGCACCAACCAGTCCGTTATTTGTCAAAACACCAAGACGGAGTTTCGCTATCTTAGAGAAATCATTGAATGAATCAACTTCGATACTCTCACCATACTTTGCTGGCACGGTTTCTATATAGGCCTTAATATCATTAACTGTATTAATAATATCCGCATCTTCCAACTTCATCGCAACCATGTGTATAGCAGGCTTACCACTAACATCATGATAAGTCTCTGCTTTGATTAATGTCTGCTTGACGTCAGCAACGTCTTTTAACATCAAGTTTTGACCAGCTTGATTCGAACGCAAAACCAAATTTGCTACATCACCAGCATTTTCATATTCACCGACAATACGCACCGTTTTCTGGCCCTGCTCAGTATCAATACCACCACCAGAAACATTGACATTCCATTTTGTTAGTATTTTAGATATGTCTCCAATAGTAACTCGATGTTTTTTTAACATCTCCGGTTTAACAGTAACTCTTATTTCTTCTTTCCGATCACCTTGTATCTGTACGCGGCCGACACCTTTTATTCTCAATAGATCATCTTCAATTTTGCTACTTATTTGCTTTAATTTAACTTCATCAAAGGGAGCAGAAAACGCAAGTTGAATCACAGGGAATACCCGCGCATCAATCTCTAATACATAAGGTTTGTTAGGTAAATCAGATGGAAGCCGTGCCCTATCGATGGCTAACTGCACTTCATTTGTAATCTGATCACGGTTAGAGGCATCCGGATCGAGCTCCAATGTTATTCTCGCCGAACCAGGAAATGAGACTGAAGTCATTTTATCAATTCCATTTAATATTTTCAGTTCTTGTTCAATCGGAATGACAATAAGACGTTCAATTTCTTGAGGTGACGCACCAGGCTGAGCAACACTTATTTGAATTACATCGAGATTTACATTTGGAAAGGCTTCTCGATTCATTTTCAGTATCGCAAAAACCCCTAGAGCCAGGATAAACACAGAAATCAATGAGACTACCAGCCCCTTTTCAACCATGAATTTTATAATTGCCATCATAGTATTTACTCTGTACCCTGATCACGAGAAATCAAAACATTACTATTCCAGAGTTCTCCTAACATTAAATCCAAATCCGTATACATTCTAGACAACTCAATTTTACGCGTTCTATAAAGCAGACTGCTTGCAAACAAAGCGGTTTCATTGTCTATTAACTCGTTAGTGTTTGAACGCCCGGTTTTATACCGTTCAAAGGCCTCTGCAACTTTTTCTTTTTCAACAGCAAGCCTCTTTTTAATACTTTTAATTGAGGTTTGGCTTCTCTTAATTTGTTCCAATAAGCTATCAATGTCATAATCTATTTGAGTTTTAACCCTGGCAATTTCTTCTTCAACTGATTCCTTTTGTAGAATTTTTTGATAAAGATCTGCGTCAAAACCTCTTTGATCGAATGAAAATCGATATTCAAGTCTCGCCCCACCCGCTAACTCATCATTTGACACATTACCAAGGGATGTATCACCAGTTGTGTTCCGCGCACCTACTGACAACACCAGGTCGAGAAGATCTTTTTTAGCATCAATCGCGAGCGTGATTTCTGATTCTGCCCGTTTTAGTTGAGCATTTTGAAGCTGCAGCACTGGAGATACCTCATAGGCTCGTTGTAACACATCATCTCGTACAAGAGTTTTGTCAATTATGTCCGTGCTTGGTAAAAACTCAAAACTTGACTTATACCCAATCAACCTGTTCAGTTCTGAGCGCTGCCGGCTCCAGATCACCAAAAGATTATCTCGCTCTGCAATTCTGTTTAAATACAATGCTCTGGCGTCTAAATAATCCTTTTTCTCGACTAAACCAAGAGATTTATTTTTTTCAACAAATTGAAGTAATCTGAGAGAACGTTTGATCGATGCATTAGCATCATCAATTCGAGCAATGGTGGCGGCCGCATCATAAAAAAGATTTGCGGTAAGACCAATTAGCGCATCAGTTTGGTTAATTTTATCCGCAAGAGTTGAGTCGTACCCAGCCTTCGCTAACTCCAAACCCTCAGTATAATTCGGATTATCACTACCTTGCGCAAAAGGAATTCGATAATTAAGATCGAGCCGAGCTCTTTCTGACGGGTTTAATAATGACGGAATAACTGAGGTATCACTGTCTTCGTAAGTATAATTTCCTGTTATTTCTATTCTAGAACCTGATTTATTTAAACTTGAAAAATTAACATTAGCATGAAATTGATCACTAGGAACATCAAACGCCGCAACATCACGAGCAACGCCGGTACTTGCAGAAAATACCCAGCCTAACTGACTTTGAATTTTTGCATATTCTTGTCTGGCTTGCTCAACTTCAATTCGTGCAACCTCAATACTCGGATATTGCTTTAATATTCGTTTAACTACATCGTCCAAACTAAGGACATCAATTTGCTTTGCATACCCGTTCGTTATAAAAAAGCAGGCAAAAGTCAGAGATAAGAAGATTTTAAGAGACCTTGAATTAAACATTATTTGTGCTAATCCCTTCAAAAAATGTACTCAGATGTAGTTCAAGATAATCATCCAGATCATATTTCTCTTGGTCATATGGGGCTAATGATTTTTCCCAGATAACGGCAAATAGCATTGGTGCCATTAATAATCGAGTTGTGATAACCGGGTCAGAAGGTTTAAATTCACCCGTTTGAATCCCCACGGCAATTCCTTTTTTTATTATATTCCTTGCTCGACTGACAACTTTTTCAAGATAAAATTCTGCTAATTCTGGAAAATTTGCCGCTTCAGAAATCATCAGTTTAGGTATCCCAGCTAATCGGGTTTTACCGATAATGTTCCACCAGGTCATCATCAACATCATTAATAAGTCACGCTGACTCCCCTGAAACTGAGCTGCCTTTTGTTCTGCCTTTTCTATCTCGGGAATGATTATTTGTTGAACAACAGCACGAAATAAATCTTCTTTGCTATCAAAATAAAGGTAGACCGTTCCTTTAGAAACTCCGGCCAGTTTTGCCACCTCGTCCAGGCGAGTAGCACTAAAACCATTAGCGACAAATAGCTCTAAAGCGGCTTCAATGATCTCACCAGGACGGGATTCTTTACGACGTCGCCATCGACTATTTTCTGTTTCATTAACACTCATTATTTATATTACTAACTGACTAGTCAGTTAGTAATATAACAAAATATCATTTTATAGCAACTGCTACATAAATTAAGATAATCAATAAGTTAGTCGGGAATAGACCAATGGTATATGGCATGAACGCGATTACCAGTCTTATTATAAGACAGTGATTCACAAATCGTATCCACCATAAATATGCCACGACCGTGATTTTGAGTATTAGAAACAAGTTGACTAGTTATCTGCTCGCTATCAAACCCATCACCGGTATCTTCTATAATCACGCCCAGAACGCCTCCAGCGGAATCACCATCGTGTTCAATATTAATTTTTATATTACCCTGTTCTAGTTTAGCTAATCTATGTTGCCTCTCTTGTAAATAATTTGAAAACCCTTGGGCACCTTGTTTTAATCCTGAACTTAACTTTAAAAGTCCATGATCAAGTGCATTCATAAATAATTCACGTATAATGATAAAAACATCCTGCTTATGCTTTTGTAGTTTCTGCATATCCATAATAGTTTGTATTAAGCCAGGTATAGGATCTAAAACTTTTAGTATACATGCGCCGAATATATATTCTAATTTCCAGCTGGAATTTAATAAAGGTACAGGGTAAACATTATTTTTATTTGCATCTATTGGTTTAGCAGTTTTCCCAAAATCGATTTCAAATAGTGTCGTATCATCAGTTTGTTGTTCACCTTCCGAAAAAAGCGTAATTTTTTCTTGCAAGCAATCAATTAACCATTCGGACTTGCAGTTTTTGATATCCTCAATAACTCGATCAAGCCCATACAATTCTCTTTTATTATTTCGAGCTTCAATTACACCATCAGTAAACAAAATTAACCTGTCATCTTTTTTAACACAATAACTTTCGATTGTATTCGTAACTAAAACATCTTTAGAAACACCCAATGGATAATTCCTGGAGGAAAATTTCTCCGTTACTTTTTTTTTGCAGTTATTGTATATGAGACCGTCAGGCAATCCCGCATTCCACAATGTTAATTTACCTGATTCAATATCAAACTCTATAAAGCAAGCCGCTAAAAACAATCCCCTCGGCAATATCCTTAGCATTTTCGCATTAACTTCTTGTAATATTTCTGAAACTCCAAACCCCTTTTCCGTCATACCGTAAAAAATATCAGCAACTGGTATAGCTCCAATTGCTGCAGAAATACCATGACCAGTGAAATCACCAAGCATGACCTGGAGTTGACCGCATGGACGAAATGCCGCCATCAATATATCACCATTAAATATGGTAATTGGAGACAATGAATACTTTATCGATTCAGAGTTTAATACATCACTATGCATCACCTTATCAAAAACATTGCTCGCAACTTCATAGTTTTGTTTTAACTGTTTATTATGATACTCCAGTTCTTTTCGTTGAAAATTATTAGAATCATACAAGACTGAAAGCGAAACAAATGTTTGTATCTTTGACTTAAGAATAGTATTGTTAAATGGCTTAGTTAGCAAATCAACGCCACCGTGATCGTGACACTTGACTTTAGCCTCAACCGTATCCAGCGAAGTAACAAAGAGTATAGGAATAAAATTATCTTTAGCTAAGTTAGTAATAGCTCTTGAAACTTCATAGCCATTCATGCCACCCAGTAGCACATCCAGGATAACCATGCTGGGCTTTTCTTTATCAAACATACTAATTGCGTCCAAACCATTTGTTGCGGATATTGCTTGATAACCTTCGCTTTTAACCAACTCAACAGCAATATTTAGATCAAGATAATTATCATCAACAATTAGAATTTTCTGATTTGCACGAAATTCATCCGGTGCTATGTTCGCGTTAGCTTTCAATACTATGAAATTTTAAACATACGGTCAAATTGAAGCATAGCAAAGGATTTCTTTATATCATCATTGGCATTTTGGATCAGAATATCAGCTGAATCACCACCGACGTGATCTCGAAACACCAACAACATACCAAATGCCGCACTATCCATGTATTCGGTACCTTTCATATCCAGCACAAATTTTTGTGTACCCTGTTCACTTTCATAGGCTTCACGAAATTCACCTTGCACGGATAGATCAAACATCCCGTTAATCCTGATTGTCATCGTACTGTTATCTGATGACATTTGTTTTTGCAAACTCATAAACACCTCATATTTATTTCTGTTAACAATACCATCACCTACACTCATCGAGTTCAGATGTGTTAATAGCATCAGTCAATACTGAATTAAGTTAGACCAAATTTACTGTATCTCGAGATTAGGGTTGATTTACTCTATTTCAAACAACTAAAAAATTATTCCAATTTATTCAGGCCCTCTTCCATCAAAGCTGATTTTTCAGTAACAAAGAGAAGCAATATCGGCTGATTTCTGTACACCAACGAGCCCCGTCTAATTAGCAATTTTTCTATGAATTTCCATAGCAACAATCATGTAGTCAACATTGAATATCAATTTCCGCTAAAAATCGGTCTAACAACAGCCTTAACCAACTTTAACACCGGCACTAACTTGTTTTGTTTTATTTAATCGAAATGGTACTTCCAAACAGCCTATATTGGGTATCGGCGCTGAACTACATCTCTTAAATGCTAATTTAAGTTTGGGGAGGGGGATGGATTTTATGTGTAATTTGGTAATCTAAACTAAAAAGTTGGAAATTTAAAATACTGAATTTGGATAAATTATGAGATTTCCTGGCTTGCAAAAGCAAACCAGGATTTATTATCCTTATTAATAATATGTTTTAGCTGGCTTCTCTGGATGCACGTTTTCTTTCATGTTCCTTTAAGAATTTTTTACGAATTCGAATATTATTGGGAGTCACTTCGACCAATTCATCGTCATCGATAAATTCTAATGCTTGTTCTAAGGTTAGTTTGATCGGTGGGGTCAGGATAATATTTTCATCCGTACCTGCTGCACGAATATTGGTAAGCTGTTTCGCTTTAAGCGGATTTACAACCAGATCATTTTCTCTTGAATGAATACCAACAATCATGCCTTCATAGACTTCAGTACCCGGCCCCAATATCAGGCGTCCTCTATCTTGCAGGTTAAATAAAGCGAATCCGAGAGACTTGCCTGATCCATTGGAAATCATTACACCGTTGATACGCTGCCCATAATTACCTTTCTTAACTGGACCATAACGATCAAAAATAGTATAGATTAACCCAGTGCCTTGTGTCGCGGTAAGAAATTCGGTACGAAAACCAATCAGACCCCGCGCAGGCATGATGTAGTCAACTTTAACCCGGCCTTTACCATCAGGTTCAATATTTTGTAAATCACCACCACGTTCACTTAATTTTTCAATTACGGTGCCCTGGTGTTCAGTCTCAACATCGACCGTCACTTGCTCATAGGGCTCACACAGTTCACCATCTATTTCTTTAATAATGACCTCTGGTCGTGATACACCCAGTTCATAACCTTCACGACGCATATTTTCAATCAGGATTGACAAATGCAACTCACCACGACCGGAGACTTTTAATTTATCCGGATCTTCTGTGTCTTCCACACGTAATGCTACGTTATGTATTAATTCGCGTTCAAGACGTTCACGTACTTGTCTTGAGGTAACAAATTTACCGTCTTTACCAGCAAAAGGAGATGTATTTACCTGGAAGGTCATCGAGATGGTTGGCTCATCAACCGTTAAGGGCGGTAACATTTCAACTTGAGATACATCACATAACGTATCAGAAATATTTAAAGGATCGACACCCGTAAAAGCAATGATATCACCTGCCTGGGCTTCCTCAGCGTCAACTCGTTCGAGGCCAGAAAAACCAAACAATTGTAATACACGCGCATTACGGGTTTTTCCTTCTCGATCCATAATCGTAACAGGAGAGTTGGCTTTTATTTTACCGCGATTAATTCGTCCAACACCAATGACACCGACATAACTATTATAATCTAACGCAGTCACCTGCATCTGGAATGGACCATCGACATCAACATCCGGCGCTCGGACATGTGTGGCAATCGTTTCAAACAACGGCGTCATGTCACCTTCACGTGCATCAGAATCCAAGCTCGCATACCCACCTAATGCTGAAGCAAAAACGACAGGGAAATCGAGTTGCTCATCCGTTGCACCCAGACGATCAAACAGATCAAACGTTTGATCGACCACCCAATCCGGACGAGCACTCGGTCGATCAATTTTATTCACTACGACAATTGGTTTTAATCCTAAGGCAAATGCTTTTTGCGTGACGAATCGCGTTTGCGGCATTGGACCATCAACGGCATCGACTAATAATAAAACAGAATCTACCATCGACAATACACGCTCGACTTCGCCACCAAAGTCAGCATGCCCAGGCGTATCCACGATATTAATATGATAATCTTGCCAGTCTAGCGCGGTATTTTTAGCTAATATTGTGATACCACGTTCTTTTTCCAGATCATTCGAATCCATTAACCGTTCAGGGGCATCGGCGCGATCACCTAAGGTGCCTGACTGTTGTAAAAGTTGATCGACGAGCGTGGTTTTACCATGATCAACATGGGCAATAATGGCGATGTTTCTGAGTTTATCAATCGTATGCATCTGTCTTTTCCAAATCTATGTACATAAAAAAACGGGCTCACTATATATATGAACCCGTTTAACAATTCGATTCAAGAGCATTACTTAATATTTAATTTAAATAACCGCTCTAACTTTTTGATTATATTACCTATAATAAATACACATAGGATATTAATCGGCGCAATTCTAACATACTCTCAGCTTGAATAGTTACTTATTTTGTATATATTTTCGCCAGCTTCGAAATTCACTAATGTCAGTCGCAGAGACAACTGCGTGACCTTCACAGATAAAACCACTGAGCCACTCCCCATTTAATAACTCCACTTTGCCTATACCTAAAGGCGCAGGAATATTTGCAACAAAGCTGCCAAATTCTTTTGTTGGGATGGACCACACCTCGACCTCGATCTCTTCGCCGTTTTGACTATCACGAATCAAACCTGGTCGATATGGAGGACCACCCTCAAGGGCATACATACGATATTTTTTCGAGGTGGTTGTTTTATATTCGAGATAACCACCCCGCTCCATCAACTGCCAGTTTAACGGTAGTCCTTCAAGATGCGCACCACACACCACAATTGATGTTTTCTCTGATGCGGTAATAACCGGGAGTTCATTCTGATCAATATCGCAATCTGATATCGATAAATCCATCGCACCGAGTGGTAACGAAAACAGGTGTTGGAATTTATTAGCATAGGACAGTAATTTTCGATCAGATTGAGCCAAGTGGTTCAAGCTGAGACCAAACGGCAATCCATTTTCTAATTGGCCACATGGTATCGCAACGCTACAACAATCCAATAAGTTCATGTAATTGGTGTAGTAACCCAGATTGCTGTTTAAAGCAATGGGATCATCTTCAACCTCTTTAATAGTGTAGGTTGTTCCTATCGTCGGTGTAACTAAGAAATCAACAGCTGACAAGATTGACTTAGCTTGCTGGCGGTAACGTTGCATTTTATATTCTGATTTAAATGCATCACTGGCTGTTTTTTCACGTCCCCCGCCAATAATGGTATTAATCACGGGTAACAGTGCACCAGGGTTATTATTAATTAATTCTTCGATAGCGACATAACGTTCGGCTACCCAGGGACCTTCATAAAGCAATCGTGCAGCGGCAAGAAAACAATTAAAGTCAATTTCTTTTTTTACTCCACCACATTGTTCAAGCTGCTTGATACTTTTTTCAAATAGATCTTTTGCTGAGGTATCACCGAAAAACTCAAGCTTATCTTCTGTAGGAACGGCAAAGATAAATTTATCAGTAACATTACCGAAATGACGTTGATTATTTGAGAATTCACATTCTCTGGCATATTGATCCTGTTCATCATAATTGGCTGACACACTGAGCACCTGATTCGCGTCTGACGCCGTTAATGCAAAAATACTGACACAGTCCAGGCTTCGGCAGGCAGGCACCACCCCCGTCATACTCAGTAATCCTTTAGAGGGTTTTAATCCTACAATATTATTTAATGCCGCTGGCACGCGACCTGAGCCTGCTGTATCCGTTCCTAAAGAAAAGGACACCAGACCAAGTGAAACCGCCACGGCTGATCCTGAACTGGAACCACCAGAAATATAGTCTTTATTAAACGCATTTCGACATGGTCCCCAGGGTTCGGGAGAACGGACACCAACCAAACCGGTTGCGAACTGATCCATATTAGTTTTACCAATCGGAATGGCACCGGCTTTAATTAACGCCTCGACCACATATGCCGATTTCGTCGGTGTGTATTTATATTCAAGACAGCCCGCGGTCGTTGGAATATCTTGTAAGTCTATATTATCTTTAATTGCAAACGGAATTCCATATAAAGGTAAATCTTCTGGATCTGACTGCTCTAGTCGTTTCAAATAGGGTTCTAATTCCTCCTTAGACAAACGATGAATCCAGATATTGTGTTCAAGATGATTCTCGCATTTATTTAAAATTGAATTAACCAACGCTCTAGGCGACAACTCGCCTGTTGAGTAAGCTTCGCGTAAAGCCAATAAAGAAATATTCATAATTATATATTTTCCTGAATCACTAACAGACCCTGACCTGCCCCGACCTGACTTCCTTTGTGTCTACTAATATCATAGACCGTTCCGTTATGTGTAGATTTAATTGTAATTTCCATTTTCATGGATTCTAAAATTACTAGTGGCTGGCCTATCTCTACTTGTTCACCGGGTTCAACTAGAATCTCCCAGACACTACCTGCTACGCTACTTTGTATTACGATGCCATTATCAGGTAAGAATTCCTCATCTAATATCTCCGCATCCAAATCTTGTTCAGAATCATAATTTATTTGTCCAGACGCAATCCAGCGTTGCAACTCATCATCAAAGGCTTTTTTTCTGGCGTCAGAGAATTCACCTATAGATTCGGAATGTTTTAATAAAAAATTTTTATATTCTGATAGTTTAAATTCTATTTCTTCGATTTTTAAGGGGTAGTGTCCATTTGGGAAATCTTTTCGAATTTGCTTTAACTCTTCAGATGTAATTTCATAGAATTGAATTTGATCAAAAAATCGTAACAGCCATGGCTTGGTAAACTCTTTTGTCGTTTTATATCGATTCCACATTTGCAGTGTACGACCAATAAATTGATAACCACCTGGCCCTTCCATTCCATAGACACACAAATACGAGCCGCCAATACCAACCGAGTTTTCGGCTGTCCAGGTGCGGGCTGGGTTATATTTTGTTGTCACGAGTCTGTGTCGAGGATCTATCGGCGTTGCAACGGGAGCACCCAAATAAACATCACCAAGCCCCATTACCAAGTACTTAGCATTAAATACAATTTCTTTTACATCATCGATACTGTCCAGGCCATTAATTCGACGAATAAATTCGATATTACTTGGGCACCAGGGGGCGTCACTACGTACTGACTGCATGTATTTTTCGATTGCCTGATGACAGGCTTCATCATCCCAACTTAAGGGTAAATGCACAATTCTCGCAGAAACGGTTAACTCTGCATCATTATCAATGTTTTTTTCTAGCTCTTCGAGAATGGCCAGAAGGTCATTAAGTGCAATTTTGTGATTATTGTAATGAATCTGTAAAGAACGAATACCTGGAGTTAAATCGAGCACGCCCGCAATATTTTTTTCCTGGAGTAATAAATACACCGCATGGACACGAAAACGTAATTCAATATCCAGCACTAATGGACCATATTCAATTAGTAAATATTTATCACCTGCAGGTCTGTAGACTATTTGCGGGCCTTTGGCATCTTTATCGATTTTTTTAATGATCGGAGAAGCAGCGATAATAGAATCTAAATTAACAGATTTTATACTAGTATCTGCATAAACAAGTGATTCGATCATGCTCATTTGTTTTTTTTCTTTCTTTGTGGCCAACTTTAAATCAACTGGTACAAACCGTATTTTGTCACCGGCCTTTAGTTGTCCGAGCTTCCACAGATCTGCAGATATCACTGTAACCGGGCAAACAAATCCACCTAGAGACGGACCATCGGGACCAAGTATCACAGGCATATCGCCAGTAAAATCTACCGTGCCGATGGCATAAGCATTATCATGTATATTGGAAGGATGCATACCTGCTTCACCGCCATCAGTTCTGGCCCAATGAGGTTTTGGTCCTACCAAGCGGACACCAGTACGACTCGAGTTATAATGAACTTCCCATTCTGCTTCGAAAAATATTTTTATGTCATGCTCAGTAAAAAAGTCGGGGGCACCATGCGGACCATACATAACTTGTAATTCCCAATGGTCTCTTATTTCTGGAGTAAGCTCTACTGGAAATGGATTTGATACAACTTGTCGTTGCGATAAAGGTATATGCAGGACATCACCCGTTCGAAGTGCACGCCCAACATGACCACCAAACTGCCCTAAAGTAAAAGTTGATTTTGATTGTAGATAATCAGGGCAAACAAATCCGTCTTTTATCGCGAGATAAGCACGCGCACCATACTCTTCAACTTTGTTAATAGTAAGAACCTGTCCAGGCTCAACATCAATAACCTGCCAAAATGATATTGGTTGATTATCTAAATACGCTGCCATTTTCGCACCCGTAAGTGCGATTTGGGTTGTACAATTAAATCTCAGAGTTGGACCATTCAGGGTGATTTCCAAACCCGCGGCATCTGGCTTGTTTTCCAGGATTTGGTTCGCATATTGGAATGACAGGCTATCAAACGGGCCGGATGGAGGTACGCCAACATCCCAATAACCTGTACGGCCAGGATAATCCTGAATGGTCGTCATTGTACCCGCGTTAATGACATCAACCGTATTGGGGAGGTAGTCAAATTCATTTAAAAAGCGGGTAAAAATTCGACCTTCTTCAAATACCACCGTCTCCAGAATTTGCTGTACATACTGAGCATTTATTTCTATACCATATATTTTAATATTAGTTAGTGCGGTATGAAGATCTGAAATGGCTTGCTCACGCGTATCAGATTTAACAACAACCTTAGCCAGCATTGGATCAAAATACGGTGACACCTCGATTCCGGTAGAAATCCAGCTATCGATTCGTAAGCCATCAGTTATGGGAAATTCCACCTGACTTAATAATCCTGATGACGGTTGAAAGTCTTTATTTGGATCTTCAGCATATAATCTGGCCTGTATCGCATGACCATAGGCTTGCAAATTACCCGGCAAGCTTGACATTTCACCCGCTGACAACTCTATCATCCATTTAACAAGATCTACTCCATAAACTTCTTCAGTGACTCCATGTTCTACTTGTAATCGGGTATTAACTTCTAAAAAATAAAACTGGTCCGTTTCCTGATCATAAACATATTCAACGGTACCTGCGTTTCGATAATGAATCGCTGAAACCAAATCAATTGCCTTGCTTTGAAGCTCTATACGCACATGTTCTGGAATATTTGGAGCTGGCGTCTCTTCAATAACTTTTTGATTTCGACGTTGCGTAGAACAATCTCGTTCCCCCAATGCAATCGCATCCCCTTTTCCATCACCAAATATTTGAACCTCGATATGACGTGCATGCTCAACAAATTTTTCTAAAAAAACACCATCGTTAGAAAAGTTATTTGCGCTTAATCTTCGCACTGAATCAAATGCGTTATTTAATTCCTGCTGGTTCCAGCACAATTGCATTCCAATACCACCGCCGCCAGCAGTACTTTTAAGCATGAGTGGATAGCCTATTTTATCAGCGACGGCAACGGCTTCACTAACATTATCAATCAAATCGCTGCCTGGTAATAAGGGCATGTTGTTTTTCTGAGCTAATTCACGTGCGCTATGTTTCAAGCCAAAGGCACGCATTTGATCAGCTGTCGGCCCGATAAAAGCAATACCATTTTGTTCACAACGATTTACAAATTCAGGATTTTCACTTAAAAAACCATATCCTGGGTGAACCGCTTCAGCACCGCTTTGTTCGATGATAGAGAAGATTTTATCCTGGTTTAAATAAGTATCGGCAGCCAGACCGTCGCCTAACGAATAGGATTCGGTTGCTTGTGATACATGGAGGGATTCCGCATCTGACTCACTGAATATGGCCACCGACTGGACACCCATTTCATAAAGTGTACGAATAATTCGAGTGGCGATAGCACCACGATTGGCTATTAAAACTTTACTAAACATATGCTTGTAACGTTTCATACATGTGATGGGTCGTCCCATCGTAATACGTTTGTCGAGCGGGTCGTCCCGAAGACAAAAAAGAATATGTTAATCCCAGATTAATATTTCTACCGGGGTTGGATCATAACCATTACAAGGATTATTCAATTGTGGACAATTAGAAACTAATACGATTACGTCCATTCTTGCTTTAAGTTCAACGTATTTACCTGGTGCCGATATACCATCCTCAAATGTCAATCCACCGTCCGAAGTAATGGGTACATTCATAAAAAAATTAATATTATGTGTTATATCACGCTTGCTCATAGCAAACTGCTCATTTTCTGCCACAGCTAACAACCAGCTATCTCGACAGGCATGCATACATTTTTTTTCTAGTGCATAACGAACAGTATTACTTTCAGTCGCACAAGCCCCACCTAAGGTATCATGCCGACCACAGGTATCAGCCACTATATCAAGCATAGGGTTACATTCATTAGACATCAAAATTGAATCAGTCGTAAGATATACATTACCTTGCTCACGAATAGTATCCATAGCACTATATCGCTCAGTTGGATCTTTAGCTGAATAGAATAAGGTATCTGCAGCCTGATTTCCTTCCAGGTCCAGTATTCTGACAGTCTGACCTTCATTGACCTGACGCATAAAATAATCACCCGCAGCGACCACTTCACGAAAAACTGCTTGATCAGATTTTAGCTTGCTTTCTCTAATCACAATAAATCTCACTCATCGTTAACTTCCCAGACCGAGATGGTAAATCCGGTTATTTTCAAATCCACGTACATTTTCATCACAGGAGTTCATACACATGTCATCGTCTTTTACTGGATCAGAAACAAATATTTCATACTGAATGGCTTTTTTAGGGTAGTTAGTTTCCGTATTAAGTGGATGCGGACAAGTATGTAATAGAACCAATGTATCCATTTCAAATCTCAACTCGATACTATCGCCTGCTTTAGAATGGTTTTGAATATAATTCAGGTTACCTTGATCATCTGTTTCTACCCGGCTAAACAAATTTAAGTTAGCCGCCATATCTTTTTTCCCTAATCCGTATTTTGCCAACTCAACCAAAAAACTATCGTAACCATTCTTATACCAGTCATTACGGTAGTCCTGATAAGAGTGGTCGCCCCATTTTTCAGTGATCATGGATTTGGTAGTATTGCCACAAACCGTTTCATGCCAACCAGCAGCATCATTAACAACGGAACAAAATATACGTCCCATATCTGAGTACAAACAGTGGCCTTTTGTAATTTTGAAAGTATGCTGACACTTTAAAGTATCGGGCGCATTATATCGTTCAAGTAAGTTTTCAGGGTTATAAAATAACATACCCACATTGGCACCACCCTCAATATCTTTTAAACGTAATGTGGTCCCTCTGCGCATACGCATAGACCAATGGCATGCACCATTGATAGTATCTGCATATAATATATTACTTGAAGAAGTTTTTACTTTAATCATAATTATTTAATCTTAATTTGAACCCAGCACGGTCATAGGATGCAATTGTGGCATTATCGCCGCCGAAATCAATAGTTTCCCAGACATAACGCCACGACAAGACAACATTTTATCAGCAATTAGTTTCAATGTCTTAGCAGGCCCCTGCACCAAAATGACTTCCAAAGTTTGTGAGTCTATTAAGTTTATATGCAATGAGCTAATAACCTCGTCGATATGTTCATGTTGAATATCACTTAATCTATTGATCAGCCCTGGAGTCGAATGTACGTATACCAGGTTGATCGTTCCAGCCATAATCTCATTACCCATGTCCTTCTTATGTTCCGCAACCTGGATACTGACCAGCTCTGAAATCGCTTGAGAACGACTATCAAAACCACGCTCAACAAGCATTTTATCAAATTCAGTTAGTACCCTGGTGGGCAATGAAATACTGATTCGTGATATATCTGATTTCGTTGCAATATCCATTTAATCAACTTACTCTACTTTGTCGACTTCATCATTAACTGGCACCATATTCATCATATTCATATGATCACCGGGCAACTCAGGATCGGGGTCTCCAGGAGGATGAATAAGTTCTTCTAATCGTGCTTTGGTTGCTAAAAATTCAGGACTTAAGAATTGTTCTGGAGAACGAGGTCGCGGTACTGGCACCTCAACTATTTCTTGTACTTCTCCTGGGTGAGCCTTTAAGACTAATACCCGATCCGCCAGATAGACAGCCTCGTCTAAATCATGAGTAATAAATATTATTGTCACATCAATATTACGCCAGATGTCTAATAAGTACGCCTGCATTTTTGCTCGAGTTTGTGCATCAAGCGCCCCGAAAGGTTCATCCATTAAGAGTATACGAGGTTTATTTGCCAGAGCTCTGGCAATTGCCACTCTTTGTTTCATGCCGCCGGATAGTTGATGTGGATAGGCATTCGTAAATTTACTAAGGCCAACCAGATCAATCCATTGTAATGCTTCTTCTTCCGCAGGACTCTTACCATGTCCCGCTATTTCAAGACCAAACATGACATTACGTTTAACAGATAGCCATGGAAATAATGTATACCCCTGAAATACCATACCACGTTCCGGTCCAGGCCCATCGATTTCTTCACCATCAAGTAATACCTGTCCAGACGTTTTCGTCTCTAATCCAGCAAGTGTTCTAATTAAAGTTGATTTACCACATCCAGAAGGTCCGATGACACATACAAATTCCCGCCGGTAGGTTTTAAAATTTAAATCTTTAACCGCAACAACATCCTCAGTTGGTGTTTCAAAAATTTTGGTAAACTCTTTAATATCCAGAATGACCGGGCGTTGCTTTAATCTATCAAAACGCGCCTTGACCTCATCAGATTGGTCCAGATAACTGGGTAAATCAAGTTTATTCATATTATGTTTCACAATTTTATTAAGACAATGATTTGTTCTGTTCCCAGGGGAACATTCGTTTACCAAACCAGCCTAGAATGATGTCACTAAATAAGCCAATAATACCAATCATCATGATCGCCGCATAAACATTATCGAAATTTTTATAACGAGCCTGTTGAGTAATAAACCAGGTAATACCCGAACTTGAACCGATAAGCTCAGCAACGATTAAATATGTCCATGCCCACCCTAACAATATTCTCAGATCGCGATATAAGTTTATGCTAATTCCGGGGATGATCACTTTAAATAACAATGATGTGCGTTTTGCGCCAAGAGTTAATGCCGCCTCGACTAACATGGGATCAAGCTTACGTGTGGTATTTGCAATCACCAAGACTTGTTGAAAAAAGGTTCCGATGAATATAATGGCAATTTTAGGTCCCTGATGGATACCTAAAATTGCAACGGCCAGAGCCCCGAATGCGGGCGCGGGCAAATAACGAAAAAATTCGATAAAAGGCTCATTTAATTTAGAAAATACACGGTAGGTTCCCATCAACACGCCTAATGGCACACCGAAAATAGACGAGATAACAAACCCCCAAAATATAACCTGAATACTATCCCATAAACTTTCATGCAACCATTTTTCATTTCGTCGTTTAGGTTCAGTGACGAAAGCAGTATAAAAGGCAGTTGCAACCTCGTCGGGAGCTGGAAAATATATCGGATTGGCCGGCACACCTTCAGGTATCGTTTTACCTTGAGCAAGCACATCAGACTTTTCTCTTTCGAAGACATCTCTATCAACAAGCAGACCTTCACTAAAATAAGAAACTTCGCCAGGGACTGTTATTTTTACTTTCGGATGCCATACAAACGGTACATAACTGACAATTGACCAAATCATCAGAGGAATAAGAAAACTGAACATCGCCAGAATCACACCCTGATGCTGCATAAATTTTCTTTTAATTTTTGAAGGCGCTGACATACTGTTGATCGCTTATTTAATTAAAATTGTTTCGTCAACTGAAGATCACCGATTAACTGGCAATTAATTATCCCCGCAACGACTGCGGGGATAACATTCAATTTTTATACTCTAAAATAGCACAAAGAATTACATTTTATTGATAATAGCGGTGTCGATATAAGATTTAATATTCTCAGGTTTTTTATACACCTTATTAGCAACATTAAAATCATCCGAGATTTTAGAGGAACCATATATAGATTTGAAACCCTCTCCTTCTTTAAAGAAATTTTTAGCTTCTTTCAAGGTTAAGATCTTGGTGCCCTTAACAATCTCAGCATATTCTTTTGGATTTAAACCAACGCGTGAAGCCATGATCTTAATTGCATCATCATGCGTTTTTGGGTTTTGAATGTACTCTACAATGCGATACCAGACTTTTGAAATTTTTTCATATTCAGCCTTGCGAGCAGAATAACTTTGCGGGCTTGCGGCCAGCATGTCATAGATGAGACCCGGTTTATCAGCACTGCTATATAACTTTTTAGACCCAGGTACTAACTTTAATGCCTGACCTGAATTAGGTTGCCACGCAACTATTGCTGATACCTGGCCAGATGCGAGTACCTGTGGTGTTTCGTTGGTCGGCACATTGACCAGCTCGACATCTTTTTCACTCATACCATTATCTTTTAATGCATTCAATAAAATCAGATGACCAACAAAACCGATTTCAACCCCGACCTTTTTGCCTTTTAGGTCTTTGACTGATTTAATACCAGGGGCGCCAATCACCATATCATTACCGTTGCTATAATCATTCATCAGGAACATGACGCTTTTAGCACCCGTTGAACCTGTTACCAGTGTGTCGCCATTGGTCATGCAAACGGCATCTAACTTGCCTGCAGCAAACGCATCCATAGAGGCCACATAGTCAAACCACTCAAACTTAACGTCAACACCGGCTTCTTTAAACCAGTCTTTTTCAATCCCGACTTCCCAGGCAACCCAACCAGGCCAATCACTGTATCCAATTCGAATTGGATCGGCTGCATTGGCTATCCCCGTTAATAAAAAAGCCGCGACCAGGCTCGTAAAAAATTTACCGATTGATAACTTCATAGATTCACTCCTCGAGTATTACGAAATTAAGTTTGAGTATTACTATTCTTTTATTACTCCTGAGCAAACGCTATGCCACCGTTACCCTGCTTATAATAATTAAGTATTTCAATAGCTTAAGGATAAGCTCATTTAATCATATGCACCAAGAAGGCGCAAGGCCTATCAGTTTGAGTTATTTCGGGGCAAGAGTGGTTGTATTTTAACCATGTCATGTGTGAAAATTTCGGTATATAATAGTATTGAATAATTGGCATGGTGTTTAGTTTTACGTCGTTTAGTTTCACGACGTTTCGACTCAACTCGTGTCATTTACAGTAACCAGCTAGTTAAGTTATCCATTTTTGTGCGATAAAAGTAATACTGAATGTAGGCTTGTTGTATTCAAATGAAAATTATAGTTGTCGTTTTAGTGGCACTCATTGGGGCTCTGGTCTGGATGAATCTGTCCACATCTTCTCAAGTCCCCTTTACTGAGCAAATGCTTCCAGCCAAGCAGCTTCGGCAATATATGCAACGCAAAATATCCATCCAGGATCATCCTTGCTTTAATCAACCCAGATGCCTGGTACTTTACCTGTCACCCTGGTGTCCATCATGTAAAAATACTAAACGATTTGTACCCTACGTACACGATGCGATTGCAACTCGTAAGGATACTGGATTTGTTGTTGTGGTAGGAAAAGCCTGGGGTAACTTTAAAGGCGGCTATGACATGGCGCGCGATATTGGTGGACCAATTTATATTGATGAAGAATCACACTATTGGCGCGAGATTCGTTCAGAAGTAAATGCAATTCCTGCCTGGTTGGTCTTTGAAAGTGATGGCGATGTATCAGAAACAGACACGGGCTCGCCGCGAAGCCATAATCTGGCGAGTGCCAAGTCATTTTTATCGGATCTGGATATTGATTAACCTTACCAGCGATGAATAGACAAGTAATAACCCCTACCTGAGCTTAGTCTAAGTATTTTTCTTGCCATATCAGGTATTTCTGCCTGACCTCTTCTGCAAACTTAAATTTGTCCGTTTGGCCTTCAGGCGAAATCGCATCATAGACGATAAAATTCGCGCGATCATTTGGGCTGCTCATAAAGTGCCACATTTTATCCAATAACGTATGCGGTGCCGTCCATTCAAATACGTCTTGTGCTTCATAATTTAAAAATACAGGTATAATTGGAATACCGGTTCGCATCGAGATATCAAAGGCTCCGGCTTGAAAGGTATCGTTTATACGCTTGCCTAAACACCCCCCCTCTGGAAATAATGCAATATTATGCCCCTGCTTCAGTTTATCGACCATCAACTCGACCGCATCACGCCTGGATTCACGATCTTGACGTTTTACAAAAATGGTTCCTGCCGCGACATTTATTCGACCCGCCAGCCACCAGCGCTTAACCCCCTCTTTTGCTAACGGATAGACATCAAATAAAGCCGGGATACCAACATCTTCGAATGCAGAGGGATGATTCGCTATTAAAATAAATTGCTTAGGTAATGGATTACGATATTTTTGATGTAAACGAAGGTCAACTCCCAATGCACGTACAAACATTGCACACCAGATTCGAAAAAATTGATGAAAATAGGGCCTGGTTAGTCGTGTCGGCAACCAGGCCCAAAGGTATAAGAACAAGGTGAAAATGGCTAACTCAAACCAGGACCATACTAACCACAATATTTTAAGGACCAATGCCAGCACGTTAATTTAATTTCCACAGGACAATTATTCTTCTTCTATCAAGCTTAGACAATAAATCATCATCTCGATATAAAGGTATCTTTCAGTAAATTAGATATCTTAATAAGTATCAGAACTCAGACACGGCGCACTCGATATGGTTTAAACTAATACATCCATAATGAGCAATAAAACTGCACTATATTTGTGCATACAAACCGTGATAGTTCACTTAAAATCAATATTGTAACCCCATTAATTGGTTAATTGTTGAGCTGCTAATTTAATCTAAATTATTCAAAGGGTTAGATGCCAGATTTGATGCAACTCATCGACAGACTATCACCGACAGATGGCATGAATATTGAGGTAATAAATTCGTATAATCTTGAGTAATTTAAACTTTACATCTGAAAAACAACAATGAAAATAAAAACGATTAAATGTCAGCCGTTCAATGATCAAAAGCCGGGCACCTCGGGCTTACGTAAAAAAGTCGATGTCTTTAAAGCCCCCCACTACCTGGCTACTTTTGTTCAATCCATCTTTGCTACATTGCCTGCTTCCCAAAACCAAAGTCTGCTGGTAGGTGGAGATGGACGCTATTTTAATAATGAAGCCATTCAAATAATTTATAAAATGGCCATTGCCAACGGGTTTAAAAATATTTTTATCGCCAAACACGGGTTTCTGTCTACACCAGCCGCTTCGCACTTGATACGTAAGTACAAGCTTGATGGCGGCATCATTCTCTCGGCTAGTCATAATCCTGGGGGACCCAAAGGTGACTTTGGTGTGAAATTTAATATAAATAATGGTGGCCCGGCACCAGAAAGTTTTACTTCAAAAGTTTATGAAATATCTAAAACCATCACACAGTACCAGATTGCTGACGTACCTGATTTAGATATCAAAAGTGTTGCTATTACTCAGACTGGAAATATTAAATTAAACGTGATTGATACAGTCAATGATTATGCTGACCTGATGGAACACTTATTCGATTTTGATTTAATAAAAAGTTTATTTAACTCAGGATTATTCTCAATGGTATTTGATGCAATGCACGCTATAACCGGACCATACGCAAAGGAAATACTAATAAACCGTTTGGGTGCTTCGGATGAAACCGTCATCAATGGAGACCCCCTGCCCGATTTTGGTGGCGGCCACCCTGATCCTAATCTGGTTTATGCAGAAGAGCTTGTCACTATTATGAATCATGCTATTCAGGCACCTGATATGGGGGCCGCGTCGGATGGGGATGGTGATCGTAATATGGTCTTAGGCAGACAGTTTTTTGTAACCCCCAGTGACAGTCTCGCTATTATGGCTGCAAACGCACATTTATTACCGGGATATCAGGCAGGAATCTCCGGCGTTGCCCGTTCTATGCCCACTAGTATGGCCGTTGACCGGGTCGCAGAGAGTCGAGGAATTGAATGTTATGAAACCCCTACCGGCTGGAAATACTTTGGCAACCTATTAGATGAGGGATTAATTTCTCTTTGTGGTGAGGAAAGCTTTGGCACCGGTTCAGATCATATCCGTGAGAAAGATGGACTATGGGCTGTGCTTTTTTGGTTAAACCTGATTGCAATCAAGAAACAATCTATCGCCAACATTGTTCAACAGCATTGGCAGGTATTTGGGCGAAATTATTATAGCCGTCATGACTATGAAAATGTAGACATGGATAAGGCACAGACTATATTCAATAGAATAGAACAGCAGCTCCCTGTTCTGGAAAAGAAATGTTTCGGGGATTATTGTGTCGCACAGGCAGATAATTTTAGTTACCGAGATCCAGTTGATCATTCAGTGACCGAAAATCAGGGATTAAGAATAATTTTTACCGATAATAGTCGCATTATCTTTCGGATTTCAGGAACCGGAACAGAAGGCGCGACACTGCGAATTTATTATGAAAAGTATCAGCGACCTGATGGTGACTTACTGCAAGACTCGCAATCCAGTCTTAGTGAACTATTTGCGATAGCAGAACAACTAGGCCAGATAAAACAGATCTCAGGTCGGAGTCAACCTGATGTTATAACATGAAAAACAATAGGGATGAATAAGCTGATATGAACGGCACAATTTATAAACTTGAAATTAGACCAACAATACCGGAAAAATTGGCCGGACTGGATATTCTTGCCGAAGACTTATTATATAGCTGGGATAGAGGTGTGCGTGGATTATTTTTCCGACTCGATACCGAGTTGTGGGAAAGATGCAATCATAACCCAAAAGTATTTTTACGCCGATTATCTCAAACCATATTAGATGAAGCTTCCGAGGATCACTTGTTCATGGAAGAATATCATCGAGTCATGTCAGCTTATCAGTCGTATCACGAAAAAATAACCAATCCAAAAATTGAAGAGCACCTGGATTCAGATAAAGACCTGGTTGCCTATTTTTGTGCCGAGTTTGGATTACATGAAAGTTTTCCGATTTACTCCGGTGGTCTTGGTATATTAGCAGGAGACCACTGCAAGGCCGCGAGTGATCTGGGTGTGCCATTTGTTGCTGTCGGTTTACTCTATCGTCAAGGTTATTTTACGCAAACAATTGATGGCGATGGCAATCAGATGGCTCAATACAATGATATCAATTTTGATGAGCTACCTGTTAAACCTGCCCTGAACTCAAACGGTGAAGAATTATGTGTCAGCGTAGAAATAGAACATCGCCAGGTGATGTTAAAGGTTTGGCAAGCTAAGGCCGGTCACATAACTTTATATTTACTCGACAGTGATCTGGAGTTAAATGAAGACGATGATCGCAGGATTACCTTCCAGTTATACGGAGGTGGTAAAAGTACCCGAATTCAGCAGGAAATTATATTAGGTATTGGAGGCGTCCGTACTTTACGTGCGTTGGGTATCGAACCAACCGTATGGCACATCAATGAGGGCCACGCCGCCTTCCAGATTTTAGAACGATGCCGGGAAAAGATAAATCAAGGGATGGATTTTGATAGCGCTTTTGAACTAATTTCAGCAGGTACTGTTTTTACAACACATACACCTGTGCCAGCCGGACATGATATTTTTGAGCAGGAAACAATGACTCAATATTTTGCCGAGTATATAAAAGATCTAGAAATCGATATGCAAGCATTTCTGGAGTTAGGTACCACTCCTGGTGACCATGGTAGTTTTAATATGACTTCCCTTGCTATGCGCGGCACTCGATTTCATAATGGCGTAAGCCGAATTCATGGTGGTGTTGCCTCCCGTATGGAAGGTTACATCTGGCCACAAATACCACATGAAGAGAATCCTATCTCGTATGTTACCAATGGCGTTCATGCGCCTACTTTTCTCGCGCGGGAATGGGTTAATTTGTTTGACACTCGCTTCAGCGAATGGCGTAACGAACTACTTAGTGAGGAATTTTGGGATTGTATCGATGAAATACCTGATCACCGCTTCTGGAGTTTGCGTAAAGAATTAAAGACTCCGATGATGAGTAATATCTATGGTCGTATGATGCGCAGATATATTCGTTCAGGCTTCAGCGAAGCAATGTTAAAACGTGTAACTGAATTTACTGCTCAATTTGAAGCTAATGTTTTAGTATTTGGTTTTGCTCGTCGGTTTGCCACCTATAAGCGTGCCACCTTGTTATTTTCTAATCCAGAACGGTTAGCCAAATTGGTCAACGATCCTGAACGACCCGTGGTTTTTATTTTTGCCGGCAAAGCCCATCCCCGCGATGTACCGGGACAGGAATTAATTCGAACCATTCATGAATATTCCTTACGCCCTGAGTTCCTTGGAAAAATTATTCTATTGGAAGGTTATGATATGTCATTAGCCAGAAAACTGGTCACTGGCGTGGATGTCTGGATAAATACACCTGAGTACCCTTTAGAAGCAAGTGGAACATCAGGCCAGAAAGCGGCTATTAATGGCGTTATGAACTTAAGCGTATTAGATGGTTGGTGGGGAGAAGGCTATGATGGCAAAAATGGTTGGGCCATACATCCACATGCTCAAAATATCGATAACCATTTACGTGATACCGAAGAGGCAGCCGATTTATTCAACCTGCTGGAAAATGAAATAATCCCTACCTATTTTGATCAGGGTAATCAGGGGTATTCTACAAACTGGGTTAAAATGTCAAAAGCCTCCATGAAATCATGTATCCCCCGCTTTAATGCACAACGAATGATGGTAGATTATGTCAGCAGGTTTTATGTAGAGGCTCGTAATCAATCAGCTCGTTTTGCAACCGATGATTTTAAACCAGCCAGAGAACTTGCAAACTGGAAGAACAAAATTCGAAAATGTTGGCCTCAAGTTACCATTAAACGAACAGACGAACCAATCGAACAAATAAAAAATACATCCTCTCTTTCGATTCGGATAAGCACTTTCCTGGATGGCCTGGAACCATCAGATGTTGCGGTAGAGTGTCTTGTTGGTAGCATTGGAAGTAATGGGCATTTTACGGTCTCGCAAAACGTCAGCTTTACCTACACTGGTAAAGAAAATGATCAACATATCTTTGAATTAGATTTAAAACCTGATATGCCCGGATTGAATCATTACAAGATTCGAATTTACCCTTATAATGAATTACTAAGCCACCCTTTTGAACTCGGTTACATGATGTGGGTGTAAACTTCAACGATCATAACGCTGACAAAGAGACGATAATTTATCAGATAGTTTTGCGTCGATTTGATCCCAGTTAAATCGCCACTGCCAGTTGTCTTCTGTCGTGCCAGGCGTATTCATTCGATGCCCCTTTCCTAAGCTTAAGATATCCTGCAGGGGAAAGACCGCTAAACAACCTACTGATGATAATGCAGACTTTATTAATGGCCAGGGCATCCGATCATTCAGATCAAAATTAAGATAGTTATAAATATAATCGCGATCTTGTTGAGGTAATTGTTCATACCATGATACGGTCGTGTCATTATCATGAGTACCCGTATAAATCACAGAATGGAAGTCATGATGAGGAGGTAAATATATATTTTTCGGATTTCCATCAAACGCAAATTGTAGAACCTTCATTCCTGGCAGATTAAATTGATCGCGCAATTCAATCACCTCATCGGTAATCGTACCGAGATCTTCGGCCACCAGCGGTAAAGCGTGAAACTCTTCATTTAAGGCCTGTAACAATTCTCGGCCTGGGGCATTTACCCAACGTCCATCGATAGCGGTCTCCGCTTTTGCCTCTATCTCCCAATAGGCCTCAAATCCACGAAAATGATCCACTCTAATGACATCAAATAATTCTATTTGAGTTTTTATTCGATGTTTCCACCAATCAAATTGATCATTTTGCATTGCAGCCCAGTCATATTGAGGATTACCCCAACGTTGACCCGTTTCGGAAAAATAGTCAGGTGGGACACCTGCAACATATCGGGCACGACCATCCTTTTCCAACATAAATAGTTCAGGGTGTAACCAAACGTCTGCGCTGTCATGAGAAACATAGATAGGCAAATCGCCAAACAACAGCACATCATGTTTAGCTGCATATTTTTTTAGATCTTGCCATTGCTGAAAAAATATAAACTGTGTAAATTGATAATAATCTATTTCAGACGATAGTTTTTTCTTTGCTGCCTTAATGACATTTTTGTCTCTATCACGTAAATCATCAGACCATTCGAACCACGGCTTTAGTTTTTGTTGATCTCGAATCGCCATAAACAGTGAATAATCTTGTAGCCAATACGATTGTTGTTCATTGAAACTCTCATACTGCTTATGTAATGACGACTTTTTGTTACTTTTAAATAATTCCCAACAGGATCTCAGACACTGTTCATGGCCTTTGAAGTTAGAGTCAGTATTATCAACCTTAAGTAAGCCACGATCCTGCAACCAATCAATACTAATCATTGAAGTTTCACAGGCATGAGCAGACAGGGCCTGATAGGGTGAAAAATCCTGATGTGTTACTCCCAACGGTAGCATTTGCCAAACGCTCATACCACTTTGAGCCAGAAATTCTATAAAACGATATGCATCATGACAAATCAATCCACGAGGGTACGGACCTGGCAATGAAGTTGGATGCAATAAAACACCCGCACGACGGCGCTGATGAAGAATGTGCACCGCCTTTTTGTCAGTTGGTAACAAAAATATTATTCCTGACTAATTTTCCTGTCCACGCCGCATCGTGCCGCCCATACTGGGTTGGCCACAACCGTGAGTGAACGACTCTGATAAAGACTCTGGAGCCGTAACCCCAATCAACTGATACAAATGAGAAAGTTGCAAACGATATAAATATTCAAAGTCACTAACCGACTCAGACGGATTATAATCACCAAACCACCAGAACCAGTCTGAACCTTCACAAATAGCCAGCTGTATTTCTATTTGTTCTATTTCGTCTGTCGTAAATGACTTATGTTGCAAGGCTGCATCTACTCCACACTTAGCCTCACATAACATGTCCCAGCCCCTGTTTTTATCGCCACTGCCAATCCAGGTAGAAAATGTACCATAGACCCAACTTCCAGCGACAACCCGATTTAAATTTTCCGGTGTATTACGTTTATTTAGATATTCTGAGTATGTCGTTAGATTGATATTAGGGTGGTGGTTGAGTTGCTCATACAGGCTGGATAAAAAATGATAACCATTTTCAGGATAAAATTCCCAGGCATTCTCACCATCCAAGATAATAGATACCACTGCGCGATCATCATTTTTACTGGCTTCAGCAATATTTTCCAGGTGATTTATCATATTAGCAACCGCATCATCCGCATGCCAGGTTGCATAGGTAAACCCTATTAAATCGGATAGACCATCATCACGAAAAAAACAGGTTGCTCCGCGATCTTTATATTGATAGGGAAGATGAAGAATCGTTTTTTCGTTTTGTTTTTTATCATCATGATTCAAACTATTACGCAACACGGTTTCGCCGCTCGCCAGCCATTTAAATCCGCTGTTCGCTAAAACATCAATTGTTTGCTCACTCACACTCCCTTCAGAAGGCCAACAGCCTTCAGGTTTAAAACCAAAATAATGTTCGAAGATTTCATTTCCCTTCTTGATATGCCAGTCGACACGTTGTCTACCCCCCGGATATTCCCGACAGTTAGGTAATTCTGCCTCTGGCATTGCTTCAAGTGTCGTATCGATATCGAATAACAAGGGCATAATTGGGTGCGCAAAAGGAGTTACCGATAATTCGACCTGGCCTAACTCGGCCAGATTCCGGTATCGACCTATTACAGCAGAACATAATTCGCCAATAATTTTCAACAATTCTTTTCTATCTTGTAGCGAATATCCCATCCCTTTATCAATTAATTTACGAATTCTTAAATCAGAGCGTTTTACTGTCTCCCCCATCCAGGCTAAATGAAACCATACTAATAAATCTGCTAAATATTGATCATGAAAATAAATAATTGCATCCGGGTGCTGCTCGATATATTTTGCATGTTCAGCTAATTGTTGGTATTTTGGATATCTATCGATTAATCGCTCTTTATTAGCACGCAGGCAATGTTTAATTAATGTCAGCCTTTGTTCTACCGAAGCTGGCAACACAATCTGGCTTAGAGAATCCAGCATCGAATCTTTAATAGCACTACCGTGAACAAAATAACTTTCTATTTGCCTGGCATAATCATCAATCTGTAGTAATAATGTTGGAGTGAAATTAACAACTGCTTTGGCATTTGTGTTTGCTTCTAAATGGGATGCCATATCGACATAATCTTTTATGACATGTAGATATGTCCAGGGCAGATGATACTCACCCGTTCGCACATCCTTGTATTCAGGTTGATGCATATGCCAAAAAAGCACGACATCAAGTTTTTTATCAGCGGACATGATGTATTTCCTGGCCTAACATTTCTGGCGTCACTAACACGATCCCTTTAGGTGACACGTAAAAGCGTGCTTTATCATCTTCAGCATTCACTCCAATCTCCATCCCAGCCGGAATCTCACAACCTTTATCGATCACAGCCTGTTTAATCTTACAATGCTCGCCAATAGTAACTTCGGGAAGTGCCAGCACGCCATCAATGTCAGCAAACGATTCGATTTCAACATTAGAAAACAACACTGAATTACGAACCCGGGCACCTGAAATAATACATCCACCAGAGACCATCGAGTTGATCGCCTGTCCACGTCGAATATCATCATCAAAAACAAACTTGGCGGGCGGTAATTGCTCCTGATAAGTCCAGATTGGCCAATCTTGATCGTATAAATTAAGTTCTGGAGTAACCTCGATCAATTCCATATTGGCCTCCCAGTACGAATCGATGGTCCCCACGTCACGCCAATAACCTTTTTTATGTGAAACCGGATCACGAAAGGAATAAGCATAGGCATGATATTTTTCAATGATATTCGGAATGACATCCTTACCGAAATCATGCGAGGATGTCGTCATATCCGCATCTTTTATCAGTTGTTCAATCAAAAAATCCTTGTTAAAAATATAGATCCCCATTGAACAGAGCGCCATCTTTTCATCACCAGGGACTGAGTCTGGCTTTACAGGTTTTTCAGTGAAGGTCTTTACACGCCAGTTCTCGTCCACGCCCATCACACCAAAGGCGCTTGCTTCTTCGATTGGTACCTCGATACAGCCAATTGTGATGTCCGCCACAGAGTCCGCATGCGCTGCCAGCATGGCACCATAATCCATTTTATATACGTGATCACCGGCTAACACTAATACATATTGCGGTTCATGATTACGAATAATATCAATATTCTGGAAAATGGCATCCGCCGTACCCGCATACCAGGACGTCTCAATTCGCTGTTGCGCTGGTAATAACTCGACAAATTCACCAAATTCGCCTCGAAACATGCCCCACCCTTGCTGGATATGGGTGATAAGAGAATGTGCTTTATATTGAGTTAATACACCAATACGACGAATGCCGGAATTAATACAATTAGAAAGCGGGAAATCAATAATTCGAAATTTACCACCAAATGGAACGGAAGGCTTTGCCCGCCACATCGTTAAGTGTTGTAACCTTGAACCTCTTCCACCCGCCATGATCAAGGCTAAGGTATCTCGTGTGAGACGACTTACAAAACGAGGAGATCGACTATGACGCACGGACTTTCCTTTTGTACATAATAATTTGAGGTTATATCTACTAATCTAGCAAGTTACTTGCCAGAATAAAATCTTTGTCTTATTGAAAGTGTTTTTATAGTTTCAAGCTGTTAACACCAATTTTACGCGGAAAACGACCGTAACAGCATAAAATCTAGTTTACGAAACATTATTTTACGCTTCAAGATAGACCATACTATAACTATAGCGCACTTTATTAATGCACGAATTTGTAATCTCATAGCCTAATCAACTTCTATGACACCACTTTGACATACAAGTGATTGATACTGACCGCATTTCAATGTAATTTAAACCTGTACTCAAAATGCGCACAAGATTTGCAGGGTATGCATATTATTTAAATGACTTATTAAATGACCAAATCAAAGACAATAACCGACAAAAATACTCGCTTAAAGGCAAATGTAATGACAGACGATTTACAGCGCCTACTTGATGCTCGTCATCATGATCCGTTCAATGTCCTGGGATACCACCAAAACGATGATGTCGCCGTTGTACGTGTCATTTTACCGCACACCAAAAGTTTATACTTAACAGATATAAATCAAGCACTAACACGTGTTGGTAATAGCGACATCTTTGAATGGCATGGTGCATTCAATGCGTTACCAAAATATTACAAGCTACAGAGAATTGATGATAAGGGAGTCAAACACGAGTTTTATGACCCCTATGTATTCCCTCCGCTTATCACAGATTACGATTTACACCTTTTTAATGAGGGCAGGCATTTACATGCTTATAATTTTCTTGGTGCCCACCTAACTGAAATAGAAGGAATTTCGGGAGTGCAATTTGCTACCTGGGCGCCCAATGCCGCTCGAGTAAGTGTCATAGGCGATTTCAATCAATGGGATGGGCGCTCCCATCCGATGCGCTCACGAGGCAACTCCGGAGTTTGGGAGTTATTCATACCGGGTTTAGAGCCTGACACATTATACAAGTTTGAATTACGAAACCGGGATAGTGGCGAAGTTAAAGAAAAGTCTGATCCCTATGCCCAGGCCTGTGAATTGCGACCACGTACTGGTTCAATCACAACCAAATCGAATTATGGCTGGCAAGATGATAAATGGTTATCTCTACGTCAGGAACACTCATGGCTGCATCAACCCATGAGTGTTTACGAAGTTCACCTGGGCTCCTGGAAACTTAAACAGGATGGAGGATTTCTAAATTACCGCGACCTTGCCCATCAGCTTGTTGAATACGTAAAAGAATTGGGATTTACACACATAGAACTACTGCCCATAACCGAGCATCCGCTCGATGCCTCATGGGGTTATCAAACGATTGGATATTTTTCTCCAACCGCACGCTTTGGTTCACCCGACGATTTTCGTTACTTTGTTGATCACTGCCATCAAAATAATATTGGTGTTTTTCTGGACTGGGTACCTGCCCATTTCCCTAAAGATGAACACGGATTAGCTTACTTTGATGGCAGTGCTTTATATGAACATGACGATCCGCGTCGTGGCGAGCATCCTGATTGGGGGACCTTAATATATAACTATGGGCGAAATGAGGTTCGTAATTTCTTAATTAGCAGTGCCGTCTACTGGTTAAAGGAATTTCATCTTGACGGACTGCGTGTCGATGCAGTCGCCTCAATGTTATACCTCGATTACTCTAGAGAAAAACAAGATTGGTTACCTAATATCCACGGCGGAAACGAAAATCTTGAGGCCATTCATTTTTTACGTGAGCTGAATATGGTAACTCACAGCGAACATCCTGGCACACTCATCATGGCCGAAGAATCGACCGCCTGGCCTCAAGTGACCCGACCGGTTGATATTGGTGGCCTTGGATTTTCAATGAAATGGAATATGGGTTGGATGCATGATTCACTTGAATATATCTCGAAAGAACCAGTACATCGCACTTATCATCATGACCAATTGACATTTGGTTTACTTTATTTGTTTACGGAAAACTTCATTTTACCATTCTCACATGATGAGGTTGTGCATGGCAAATCATCCATGTTGAATAAAATGCCGGGCGATGAATGGCAACGCTTTGCTAACTTAAGATTACTTTACACATACATGTTTACCTATCCCGGGAAAAAACTCTTGTTTATGGGCTGTGAATTTGCTCAAGGAAATGAATGGGATTTTAATGCTGGCCTGGATTGGTATGTACTTGACTACCCATTACATCAAGGAATTAAAAAACTGGTATCCGATTTAAACGAACTTTATCGCACTGACTCTGCACTACATTATTATGATTTTGATCATGATGGGTTTGAGTGGATTGATTGTCATGACTCTCAACAGTCAGTCGTTAGCTATCTTCGTAAAACCAGTGACCGTTTTGTACTTGTCATTCTTAACTTTACGCCAGTTCCACGGCATGATTACCGGATCGGCGTACCCTATCCTGGCGTTTATCGAGAGATTTTCAACTCTGACTCCGAGTATTATGCCGGCAGTAACGCAGGAAATAGCGGTAATCTGTATAGCGAGAATATTCCGTGGATGAACCGACAAAACTCCATTTCGCTTACTTTACCCCCATTAGGGAGCATTATTCTTGAGTTAACGGAAAGTTAACTTATGTCGACGCAACGTATTCTCTTTTGCAGCAGCGAAGTATATCCACTGATAAAAACAGGCGGGTTGGCCGATGTTGCAGGCAGTCTTCCTCATGCATTGAAGAAAATGGGACATGACGTCCATATCGTTATGCCGGCCTATCAGTCAGTCTTTAAAAAGTTGAAGCTCGCACCAAAAATATGCGCTGACACAAGTATTCTAAATTATCCTGTTAGATTAATGCAAACAACGTTACCCGGCACACGGGTACCGGTTTGGCTGGTTGACTGCCCGGAATTCTTTAATCGCCCCGGTAATCCCTATCTGGATGAATCCGGTGATCCGTGGCCAGATAATGCTCTTCGCTTCATGGTATTTAGTCGATTAATTTGTTCTATTGCCCTAAATCAATGTGGACTTAACTGGCAACCAGACATCGTACACTGCAATGACTGGCAAACAGGGCTTGTACCTGCATTATTAGAGGAAGAGAAATCCCGCCCCGCGACAGTATTTACAATTCACAATCTCGCATACCAAGGTGTATTTGATCGAAATACTTTTGAGCAAATGCAACTGACAGATTATTTCTGGCATTACGAAAGATTGGAATACTATAACCACTTTTCGTTTATCAAAGGTGGCCTGGTTTACGCAGATCGAATTAATACAGTCAGTCCAAAATATGCACAGGAAATTCAAACCCCGGAATTTGGTCATGGTATGCAGGATCTACTACTCCACCGTTCTAACAAGCTAAGTGGGATCATCAATGGTATCGATATAAAAACCTGGAATCCTGGTACTGATGAACATCTGGCTAAAAAATATAATCGCAATAACATCAAGGATAAGATTAACAATAAGCGTGCATTGCAAACTCATTATTCATTACCCGTTGATGATAAGGTGTTATTACTTGGACTGGTTAGTCGCCTTGCCGAGCAAAAAGGCATCGATATATTACTTTCAATTATTCCTGAAGTAATTAATCACCCTGTTCAATTGGTGATACTCGGCAGTGGTGAAAAGTCATATGAACAAGCGTTGAAAAAAACGTCACTAAAGTTTCCAAAACAGGTGTCCGTACAAATCGGCTATGATGAATCGCTAGCCCATCTTATCGAGGCCGGTTCAGATGTGTTTGTAATGCCCTCGCGCTTTGAGCCCTGTGGTCTTAACCAGATGTATAGTCAGCGCTACGGTACTTTACCGATCGTTACCCCGGTAGGCGGATTGCACGATACTGTAACCGATATTAATAGCGAAACGCTTGAACAAAACACGGCAACTGGTTTTATATTGGAAAATGTTACCGAAGCCTCACTCCTACAAACCATAGATCGCGCATTAGGCTATTTTTCTGACAATTCAACATGGACATCAATTATGAAAATTGCGATGAAACAGGACTTTTCATGGGAAAAAAGTGCTGGCAAATATACACAACTGTATCAACAGGCAATACTCGACAATCACAAACCAGTAATAGACTAATTCTTTGGTGACGATTTAATATACTTAGCTGGCCTGTTTTTTTGCCGCTTCAAAACAATCTTTGCGCCAAACACAACCTGTCTGGTCACAATCACCATCAATTGCCGTTGCAAAACAGTTAAAGTTACCTTCAGCCACTTGAATAGATCGCACCAAGTCAACCTTGCTCAACCTTGAGGTTTTGATACCAATATCTTTAGCAATGGTTCGAATGTCCTGCATTTGCATAAATATTCTCCTTTAAGTTAAACCAAGTTTATGAATATATAGATTAGGTAATACAATTTTCGTACCTATATTATAATTTAACCTAACAGTATGACAAGTTATTGAATTCAGCCATATAATTCTATTTTATTAGAATTACCTGGCGATAAACTCTGTATTTAATGCACAAATATAGCCCTTAGATAATAATTTTATAACAAATTGGTGCAATAATTAAATATGTTGGGAGAAAAACATTTGGGAATGACAATCCGCCCTTACAATTAATACGATAGGCATACGTAGATTAATACATCAGGTAATTCGTTGTTAATACACTCATTAAATTCGATAAATATTATTTAGGCTATCCACTAGAAGATAATATGATGACTTAACGTAGGGAAATTTACTGTAATAAAAGGTCGATTTTGTATTTTTGGAATTGTACTTTGCACACAAACAAAGCTAACTGCGAATGACTCTTACTCCAAATACTCAGCTAGCAATTCAGTAACACCAATCACTTCGTGCTCGAGATCATTGAGTTCGAGACCGTCTTCAAGCATATGTCGGCAATTAGAGCATGCAGTTACGATGGTTGTCGCCTGTAGTTCATCAAGCTGGCGTTTATTTACATCAAATACTTTTAATCGCATCGGCTCCGCGCGTTCATTGGAGCTAACACCTCCTCCTCCGCCACAACACCAGTTCATATCACCGCGTTCATCCATTTCTTCAAAGTTCGGCGCAAACATATTTAACAAATTGCGTGGCTGATTGATCACTCCGCCTCGTCGACTGATATTGCAAGGATCATGATAAGTCACTTTTTCATCAAAATTGCCTTTGGTTTTCAGTCGACCTTCACTGCGCAGCTGATCTAATAACTCCATGATATGTACAACTTTAAACGGTAATTTACGTTTAAGAAAATTCGGGGCATCCCAGCGGATGGTCGTATAGGCATGACCACACTCTGGGCTAATGACATATGGCATGGGTAAACGGATCGGAGGAAAGGACAAAGGGCGAGTCAACATCAATGGTCAACCGTTGATCGAAATTGTGTTAAAAGCAATTAAACCACAAGAAGCATCGATCATCATCAATGCTAATCGCAATCATGAGGACTATGCACAATATGGTTATCCCGTACTGAATGATTAATTACTGAACTATCAAGGCCCTTTGGCTGGTTTTTCCGCAGGTCTGCATGCGGCGAACACACCTTACATTATAACTGTACCGTGCGATGGTCCAATGTTGTCATCAGAACTGGTCAGGCGATTAGTATATTCTTTAAACCATAGTAAAGCTGAGCTTGCCGTTGCGCATGATGGCCAGCGTTTACAACCCGTTTACGCATTAATTCCAGTGTCTTTAGTAGACAGCCTGGATAATTTCTTAAGCAGTGGACAGCGCGCAAGATTGATCGATAGTATGCACAGCATAACGTATCACAGGCCGATTTCAGCCATACATCTGACACCTTTATCAATATCAACACCCTCGAAGATCATCGACGTGTTGAACAAGAAGGACTATATGCATGATCAATAGTGTTTCATCAATTACAAGCGATTACACGAGCAACCAGTGACGACCGCCATATCGCATGGTGACGTCACTAACTACATTTCAAGCAATACACTATCTTATCGGTTCAATACAATTGATTAAAAACCATTGTCCGAAACTCGGTGGCATCCTCGACCACCGCCACTGCAATCACGATTTTGTTGGATCGTTCCATTTTCTCCACCAATATGATCACCTTTGCGTTCGAAGTCACCCGCATGGCAGGCCGCACAGAATGGTGCATATTGTGTATTGGGATACACAAATGGAGTCGTTACAACATTGCCGTGACAGGCCGAACACGTTAACGCCCTTCTGTGATCACCCGGATAATTACCTTGTGGATCATGGCTGAAGGAAGTCGGTGCCCATTGATTGGTATTATGGCAAGCATCACACTGTAGATTGGTAGAAATATGACCAATTGTGGGTTTGGGTGTCGCTCCGCCATTGGTAATATGACAGGTATCACAGGTACCCGCAGTACTGGCATCATGCACCCAGGTACCGCCAACAAAGGTTGAGGTGGTATGACAGGAACGACAATCAAGCGTGGTAGCAAGGTGATTCGTCGATTTACCAGTCGCGGTCACACCATGACAGGAGTCGCAACGGGTATTGTTTGTCACCGTACTGTGATCAAATGTTGCCGGAATAAATCCGCGCGGTGTATGACAAACACCACAATCCTGAGTTGTCTGAACATGGCCTGTTGTTTTACCGGTCGCTAATACACCATCATGACAGGATTGACAGTTATCCACGATGCCAACATGAGCAAACGTTGATGGTAAAAAGCCGGTTGTTACGTGACACTGATTACAATCACTATTAGTTGGTACATGAGCCGCATGTTTACCTCTGGCCGTTATACCATCGTGACAAGAAGCACAGTTATCAACAATACCCGTATGATCGAAAATCGCAGTTGCGAATGTCCCTGGCACATGGCAAAGACCGCAGTCCTCGGTTGTCGGAAGGTGAGCATTGTGTTTACCAAGTGCTATCGCCCCATCGTGACAGGAGTCGCAACGAACGCTCGTCACGGTCGTGCTGGTATGGTCGACAAAGGCACCTGCAAAATTAGTCGTGTTATGACAAACCGAACAATCACCCGTGGTCGCAATATGCGTAGCCGTTTTTTCTCTAGCGCCAGCGGTAATATAATTGCCGTCATGACATAAAGCACAATTGTTATTTATCCCAACGTGGTTAAACGAATGAGGCAGGAACATGTCATTAGCATGACAAACGTTACAATCCTGATTAGTTGGTATATGACTTGCCGCTTTACTGGCAGCCGGTAAAATAGTACTCGTATGACAGGATTGACAGCCTGTAGTAATCCCAGGGTGCGTCAAGGTGAGGAACGTTGAGTTCATAAATCCACCCGGACTGGTCGTATCAGTATGACACACACTACAGTCATCCTGGGTCGGTATATGATTCGTCGTCACGCCTGGAGCGATATTTCCATCATGACAGGTCGCACAGCCATTGGTAATGCCGGTATGATTAAATAATGTTCCAGTAAAGGTAGTCGTATCAAGATGACAGACCCGGCAATCTTCAGTGGTTGGAACGTGATTAACCGGTTTACCTGCTGTGATGACACCATCGTGGCACGATGCACAGGTGACCGGAGCAACCACCACCGGATCATGATCAAAGACACCAAAGGCAAACGTCCCGGTGGTATGACATACATTACAATCTAATATTGTCGGCATATGATTAGGTGATTTACTAGGTCCGGTAACCTGACCGTTACCATTTGGGTTATGACACGACTCGCAATTATCTACGATACCGGTATGATCAAAAATCGCATTCGCAAAATTACCCCCGCCAAGCCCATGGCACACACCACAGTCTAATGTTGTAACCGGGTGATTGACTGCATCGGATTTACCACGCGCATTAATACTATTATTACCATTGTGGCAGGACTCACAGGATTGCATTGTGGGGTCAACCACACGGTGATTGAATACGCCACCAAGGCTGAAACCCGATACATTATGACAAATACCGCAATCAACCGTCGTAACCGGATGCCCCACACTGGGTCCCGTCGCAGTGACACCATGACAACTTGCGCAATTATCCGTGAACGTATTGTGACCTTCTGGTAAAGCACCCTGGAAACTGTCCGTGTTATGACAGACACTACAATCAGCACTGGTAACGACATGTGTTGCATGTTTACCAATCGCGGTTGCGCCGTTATGACAGGTCGCGCAGCCACTCGTGATGCCCGTGTGATCGTATCGACCATTCAAATCCAGCTCGAGAAAACTGGCCGTATTGTGACAGTTATCGCATTCAGCATTCGTCTCAACATGAGTTGCAGATTTACCTACAGCCACTGTTCCGTTGTGGCAGCTACTACAACTTCCAAAGACTTCAATATGATCGACAAAACGAATTAGATCAAAGCCAAATGTGGTATGACATGCCTCACACATGTTCGTCGTCGCAGGATGATTGGGTGATTTAGCCGGAACTGAATCAAACGGTGGCAGGGAGTCAAGGAAACGACCATCATGACAGTCCGCACATTTGGCTGGAAAAGAGGTATGAACACGTAGTCCGGTGAAATTTCCACTTTCACTAACCTCAACTTGAGCAATCGTGCGCTGACTGGAAATATCACCTGAGCTGACCACCAGTTGTATCATGTAGGTGCCCACCACATCGGCGATAAAGCTGGGATTAGCGGTTGTTTCGTTTTGTAATGTGGTCGTGCTGCCGAACGGCTTTGAGGTAAAAGACCAGTTATAGTTTAAAGTATTTGATTCGGTAATTGTCGAACCACTTCCATCCAGGGTAGCCAACTCGCCCACCCGAACTGCGACAATATCGCCGGCGTCTGCAAAGGCCAAACCTGCTACCGGGTCATTAGAAGGGTTATCAGGATCTGAAGGAGTACTGCCTCCGCCACCGCACCCGGTTAGAAAAACCATTAACACAAACGTATACAAACAACCGATCAGTGCTCGGTATGGCTTATTATGTTTCATTCTTTTCCCTCACGCCTTTGCCAAGTTCAAAGCACCATCATCGTCCGGGTATCCCCGGCTCTTATTTTTGTATTTTTAAATCTTACTTATATATAACGCTGTGAAGCAGATTTGGTTCGCAAAAATCTCATAAATTTTAATTTATGTGTAAATTAATTTAAAATTTGTGAACTGAGTTTGATATCGGATCCTGATAAGTCGATTACTATACTGAATTACTAGGTTATTTTGACTGCTAAGTTTTAAAAATAATAAAGCGAATAACCCAGCAAATAGGTATGATTTGTGTCTATGTAGAAATCTCGACTTCTAATTCTAAAATATCATAAATATAAAATTAATATTTGTTCGTACTATAACCAGAAGTAGTTATCAGAAAATAATAATTAAATACGAACCCATCCTTCTTTAAGAGAATACCACCGAGAAAAAGCGAGTTAACTCTATAATAGGTTTAATCCTGACAGGTTATGACCGTGCTAAATTAGTCATAAGGCTTCTGACTTACTAATGTTTTTGTGTATTATTTCTCGACGACTATTTAACGCACCAAGTTCATGCTACAACTTTGTCGCAACCTTTAAATAAATCTGTATCTTGCTGCAGTTTTTGTAGATGCTCGAATGCATCTATTCGTTTTTCAACAACATTCTCACCTGGTATTTTCTGTAGCAAACCCATTTTATTTAAACGCTGCAGAGGTTGACCATCACTAGCAACAATGTATACAGAGCGCCCAGCCCGAATCATATCGAGAATTGACTCTTCTAGTGACAAAGCTGCGGAAACACCAAGATGTGTAACATTCGTAATATCTATAATTAACGCGCATCGACCTTCGACTTGGGAGTTTTTACTGGAAATAACTCTAGAGGTTCCAAAAATCATCGTACCGCGAAGATAAAATAATATTAGCTTACCTTTTGCTGCTTTTAATAATTCTTTCTCACGCTTTGATAATTCAATATCAGTTATATCTGGATCGGTTACTGCTTTAACATCATCCGCCTGTAAATTAGACAGCCTTGTAATCGTAATGACATTCGCCACAAACAAACCAAGTCCAACCGCCACAATCAAATCAACAAAAACAGTCAAAAGTATAACCGCATAAGTAATGAAGGCGCCTTTTCCGGAGATAATATGGGCACGCTTTAAGAAACGCCAGTCAATAATATCCATACCCACTTTCAGAGCAATTCCGGAGAGTACGGCAAGTGGAATAACAGATGTTAGCCCTGCTGCCCACAAGACAACGACTAATAGTATACTAGCCCTAACCAAACCAGATAACGCTGTTCTTGCCCCTGCTTGTATACTTACGACTGTACCCATGGTTGCGCCGGCGCCAGGCAATCCACCAAAAAAACCTGACATCATGTTACCGATTCCTTGTCCAATCAACTCCTTATCTGACTTGTGTCGAGTTCGCGTCATGCTATCTGCCACCACAGAAGTTAGTAACGCATCAATACAACCCAACATACCCAGCACAATGGCCTCTACGATCATGATTGTCCATTCAGCACTTGAGAAGACAGGAATTTTAAATTCAGGTAACCCAGTTGGTATCTCTCCGATACGACGTATATCATCCATACTCAGAAACATAACCGAGATAACGGTACCCAGGACCAGAGCAATTAACTGGGGAGGAAGATATCGTTTTAGCTTGATTGGCATTAATAACAATATCGCGATAGTCATAACGCCTAATAGCAGTTCTGATGTCTTAAAACCTGCGATTAAATTTGGAATATTCTCTAGCGTACCAATGACACCACCTGCAGGTGAGGCCTGACCAAGGAGAGGTCCAAATTGCAATATAATAAGGATAATGCCGATCCCTGACATAAATCCAGACACAACCGTATAGGGCATTAAGGTAACGTATTTACCTAACTTCATCACACCAAAAAGGATCTGGAAAATACCTGCCATTATCACGACAGTAAATGCCATTGCCATACCATTAACTGGATCAGAAGCTATGAGCTTTACGATGACAGCTGTAAATATCACGGTCATCGGACCAGTTGGTTCCGAAATTAACGTTGGCGAGCCTCCAAACAAGGATGCAAATAAACCAACCATGATTGCACCATATAAACCAGCTTCAGCTCCAGCGCCTGAGGCCACACCAAATGCCAGAGCCATCGGCAAAGCAATAACAGCTGCAGTGACTCCTCCAAATATATCACCCCGGACATTCTGAAGATTTATTTCATTGAAGATACGCATTGATTAAATTTACCGTGTAAAATTATTTACTGAATTTCACAAGACGCGTTACTTGAATGTCGGATAAAAACACAACACCGGAATGTTCACTATAAAACGGTTCAAGCCCATCAAGAATGGGTTCAACTAATTCTTCTGGAACGACTGCAATAATCATGATTAAAACGTCTTCCTCATTGAACATTAGATGCCCCTCATGGAAGCCGTGCCGGCCTTTACCAGAAAGATTATTGATTATGGTATAACCCGTTACTCCTGCATGATCGAGCAAGTCAGTTGCAAACGCCTGATGCTCACCACTAAGGATGATTTCGAGTTTTTTTACTGAGCTGAAGTTAACTTTATTCATTTTGAGCTTGACTCCTTCGCTAAGGATAATTCATTTGCATCTGAAAGTGGTTTTGCATTCCACTCACCACTATCATAGGTATACACTTCCTGTTTTTCAGGATCAATGACCAGTAAACGGATCCAGTCATTCACAACCAGGGTCTTAACTGTGATTACGTTTTCTACAGCCTGACGTACGTGCTTCAACGGAGCTTCTATAACTGCGATTAATCGTAATGGTTCATGATAGGGTAAACCTTTATCAAGAACAGTTTGTGACGGCAGACCGGTTCGCAAATCACTTAATCCACCGGTCATAACACCAAAACGCCCGGCAACATTATGGTATACCTTACTGCTGCTTCCAAACCGTTCATTATCAACTGTTGAAAAATAGTGTTCCATGTTGATCCATTGAGCTACAACTAAAGGACCCGTTATGATGTTTTCTAACAATCGTTGTTTAGAATCAAGACGATAATCATATGAGTGCATGAACGCCCGACCATCTAATGACATATCCTTGGTAAGATCACGGCGCCCGATGATAATATAAGCATTGCGTGACAAGCCCCACTCTGGTCGTACCTGTGACCAGTCCATAGCATTTCGTTCAATCTGCCGATAAGCCGTTGTTGGCTCAGAAGAACCCGGATTAATTTGCAAGCTCGGTAAACGTTCTTGCGCACATAGGCGCGATGCGGCTAAAAGGCCGGTACGTAATCGATCAATATAGAAGATGTGCGTAGAAGGTACATGATCAAGATCGTACAAAACCAGTTCATCGGTAGTTGTATTATGATGCGCACCAACAAACCAGGCATCATCGTTAATTTCCAAGCCCTGTTTACGTAACTTGCGGCGGACTTCTTTTTTATTGGCCATTTGCGCCAGCACTCGCGCACTGACCTGGCCATGGTTGCCACCACAGGCCCCACAATCCAGCGCAGATTCATACGGGTTGTTTTCCGAAGTACTACCATGTCCAAATAACAAAACAAAGCGCGAGAAATCTTTGACTAAACCTATGGATTGCAGTGCCTGGCTAACAAAACCAACTTGCTCATCCAGACTAAAGCCTATCCTGCCCAATCTTTCCATTTGCAATTGGGTATATGCCGCATCAATACGGTAGGTATCACGTAGACGTAAAATAAATTCTTGTTCTTTTTTCTTATTCAGATTAGCCACATTAGCTAGTGTTGGTGCACCAGAATGTCGACCCAGCGCCGCTTCGCGCAATTCACGAACCATACCATCACTGATACTCTCTGGTTCCAGACCAAAGTCCTGTTCAACCGCCATAATAATCACGGCACGTTGTACGGTTCTTAATATGGAGTCGGCTTGTTCACGACTTAGTTTATCAATCAAAAGATGAGTGGAATGTTTCTTTTTATGTAGTCGTTTGCGCCAATGATTGTACGTTTGCGGCATTAATGTCTTGCCGACCATATCAAAGCCAAACAATAAACCAATAGCTTCCACGGTTACAAATGGACTGAAAACAGATTCTTTAAGTTCGTGCATTGCTTTTTCAAGTGCGGTCACAGCATGAACATCAACAGCATCAGCAACGGTCATTTCCAGCACCAGGTTTTTCGGTGTCAGTAGGACCGGACAAAGATGCATCTCACTGCCTTTACCGAGCTCCATAAAACTCATTGGCACACCAAAGAAACCAGCGATTCCATAGGTTTGATAGTCACCAACACTTTCCAGGTGACGACGAATCCGTTCAGAACGAGTATCAATACAAAACATTGCCTGTACGAAAGGACGTTTTTCCCGAGGCTCGGGAAGCATAGTATTAACGCCTGCCAACAGTTTATTAATTGCATGAGCTTCCATGGCACGCAACCAAAGCATACCTTCGCAGAATTCGAACATGCGCAAACTATCCAGTAAATAATTAAAATCGTCGAACGATAATGATCGCAGCGCATCAAGCTGGTTAACTCTCTTAGCTATTGTCGTTAAGCGATCAGCCTGTGTTTTAGCTTCGTACTGACGTTTAAAAGAAATGTATTCATAAAAAACTTTTTCAATTTGCGCGGCTTTACCGCGCGCCAATGTTTGCTCGACACGTTTAGCCATGGCCGGTAAAACGGACTTACCGAACAACTCATAACGCAAATAGGTTTCCATGGTATTGTTTACTATTGCATCTTCAATTGCAGGTGCCGTTGTGGTTATATTCTTAAACCCATGTTCACCTTGTCGTTCGCTTAGTAATGCCAGCGCAAAGGTCAAACGTATGGCAACCAGATCAATCAGGTCAGCCGGGTGAGTCTTGCTCCAGTAATAGTTTTTAGTATTCCAGCGCCAGCGAATAAAACCAGTCCAGCCATGTAATTGAGCTAATTCACGAGTAAAATATTGAACCCAACGATCTTCAGGTATACCGAGTGTATTCATTACATGCGCGATGATACCCTCTGGTGAATCATCAGCCGTTAAAATATCCTTAATGTCCATACCACGTAAATAAAGCCGGATGTTGCGATTAGCCACTTCACGCCATGCCCTGAAAAATCCCCGTTTGCGTCCCGGCATTGACCAGACAGACTGGCCTTCATCAAAAAAGTCCAGACAGCTCTTAATAACAAGTTCATCGAGTTCATTGGCTATTTCGGTACCATATAAGGCATCCAGGCTGTCATAGACGGGTCTATCACCAAGCAGTTCATGACGTAAGTGAGGTACGATGTCATCTGGGCTAAAGGTATTATCTTTTGAAAGTGTCTGTCCATTTACGCTAGCCTGAATATCTTCAACGCTGGTAATTTCGTGTTTAAACACCACCCTTTGTTCAGTTTGTGTCAATAGCGTCATCAACCATTGCTGCAGATCAATACCAGGAATAGTGTCCCGCTTAACTACATAATTGGAAACCTGCTCTGTTAGATCGTCACGATCGACTTTACCTTGTTGTAGATACATTTGATAAATCGGGCGACGTAGAAAAACACGGCCATGTAACAATCGCTTACCTTCCTGCACAGCCTGCTCAAAAGGCAAATCTTCCATACCATGCAACGGATTGTGGTGAATAAAAGTGCGCATCGGCCAGAAATACGGAATCTGTTCACTCGCCACATAGACCATGGAACGGATGCTGAGTCGTTGTCCTTTAGATAAACTTCCTTTGGATATACTCACAGAATAACTCCACTCAGATAAACACCGCTAGCCAGCAAAGCAATCAACACTATGCTATAAAAACTAATCGCATTTATATTCATATCGACAACTTTAAATTTACTGGCCCTCCCAACAATCAAACCCTGGATTAGACGTGCTCCTGCCCAGCTCCATAGCAACCAGATAAGCAACAGAGCCAATGCAGCAACCGGCTTATTTGATATAGTTTCGACAACCATGTCGAGCATTATAAAAAAGGTGGGAAACAATGGTGTTGCAGTCGCAGCAACTACGACAGTAACTAACACTCCTGAGTAACGTGGAATGGTTCGCGCTAAACCGCCGTATAATCCGGTATATGCTGCACCAAAGCGCTTTTCCAATCCAGCGCTAAGAAATACCATAAGTACCAGCGGTATACTCATACTAATCGCAAACCAATATAATAATTCGGCAGAAACGCCTTGTATTACGGGCAGCCACAACAAGCCCCATAATGAAGTCGCCAGGAAGCCGCTCCACTGATTAACTTCGCGTAAAGTCAGCATGCGCAAGGCATACAAAAAAGACGTAGTCAGAGCCAGTATTAACACCCAGTCCGGCATCTCTGGATTGCTATTCTGTAAAATCAGCAAACCAACGAGAGGCCACCCTAGAAATAGCAGAGCGCGCAACCAGTTATATTTAACCTTATCAAGTATGGCATTAAATACCATGCTCATAGGAAATAGTGGTAAAAAGATGCCGGCAAGCAGAGTGGTTAATAAATCCGGCATATTAAATCCACCTCAACCAAACATTCAAACGACTCGATATAGATAGTATAAGGCGTGTCAAACGTGTATATATGTCAGTGACATAAAATTCGCGTGATATCAAAGCATAAAAGTTCAACCAAAGACGTTTGCTCTTCTGACGTCGATGATAACCGCTTCGCTCTCCAAAGTAAGTGATGACCCAGCCTAAAACCACAGTCAATGCAACAAATGCAACCAACACATCAAAACGTAATATGTCGATGGTTGCCGCCTGGTAAAGTTGTGCACGGAACTCAGGATCTGGATACAGGAAAAGATCAAATGCATGACTGATAAACACATAACCCAGTACCACGACCAGTAACGATAGGATACTTAATCCAACCAGACGCCAGATATTTTGTGCGCGCATGCGATAGGTAGCAAAAATTAATTGCGCACCGGTTACCCAACCAAAGAATAACAATACAATGGCACCTTGCTTATGAAAATAATCCTGAGAAATAAGTAGATGTGAAAATATCAAAATAACTAAGGGTACAGCCAGTGTAACAGCCGCCATTAATAACCATGGTTGACTTGCCTTATTAGGCTGTTTTTCAACGGCAAAGGTGTAAAGTTCATCTTTGGGCACACCATCATCCTGACGCGCTTGATTGATTACCCCGCCGGCAGAAAGGAACATAGTACCTTTGAAAATACCATGAGCAAACATATGGTAGATGGCTAATGAAAATGCGCCAACACCGCACTCCATAATCATAAAGCCCATCTGACCCATAGTAGAATATCCAAGGGCTTTCTTAATATCATTCTGGGTGAGCATTAATAACGAACCGAATATTGCAGTGACTAATCCCACAATGAAGATCCAGTTCAACACATCACCGCTATGAATAAAAACAGGGGCAAAACGATTAATTAAAAAACCACCTGCATTAACAATACCAGCGTGCATTAATGCCGATACGGGTGTCGGCCCATCCATCGTGTAAGGTAACCATGTATGTAATAGAAACTGTGCCGAACGGGCAAATGCTGATAATCCGATTAAACCAGCCACGACTTGTGTTAATGGTAAACCCAGCACCTGATGTGCATCCGGATTTGCCATAATCGCGTCAAAGATCACGGTTAATGACCAGGTATCATAGGCGTTATATAATAAGGCAGCAGCAAGGATTAATGGTATATCGCCAATTCGATACGTAATCAATGTCCAGAAAGCAAAACGATAGGCAGTTTGGCTACGGGTATCCTGCCCTAACAAGAAATAGAGAACGATACCAACCAGATACCAGGAGATGACCAGGGTAATCAGATCACCGGCCAGCACCATGAACAACAAGGCAGCAGTCATCAAATCAAGTAATACAAAGAATTGACCATAAGCCGCTTCCTCGGCCATGTATCGTACTGAATACAAATGCACGATCAAACTAATACCAAGGATGATGGTGGCCAGCAGAATGCTTAATGGATCAAATAGCAGAACAGAGACAGAACTGCCTAATGAAAATGTTTGAATTTCACTTCCCATCAGCGCTAAGGCTAATAACACACAAGATAAAATAAAACTAAGTGTGGTGAACACCACACTTAGCCGAGCAATACCACGGCCAATGCGTCCAGCGAATAACTGAATTAATAAAGCTGATATAAGTGGCAAAACAGCCACTACAATAATGAGCCGTTCCATATTTTTTTTTGACTCCAAACTGAAATACTTGTATAGCCAACAAGTTTTCGTTTATTTTTTACAGTTTACTTTGTAGTCCGAATTATCTGTTGTTCTTGCCAAAATTTCACAACAATTTCTCTATCATTAGTATAAACATACGTTGATATGAAATTCCCCTATCAAATTATCACCTTTATTTTCTCGGTTTTTTCCCTTTCTTATCAATCTGATTTTTTAGTGATGGCAAGATATTTACCATACGCTTAGTTATTTTTGATTCATATTCAATCGCAAATTCCAGAAATGTCCGTGCAACCAAGGATAACTCCTTGCTTTTCGGGTGAACCATGTGCCAACGGCGCATAATTGGAAAGCCTTCCACATCCAGGTTGGCAACAGGTCCATCGAGACCTTCAGATAAGAGTGTATGGAGCGACATAACCGATAAACCAAGCCCACCAACAATCGCATGTTTAATCGCTTCGTTACTGCCAAGTTCCATTTTAACTTCAGGACGTAATCCCTTTGCA
>CAMYOL010000019.1 GCA_947260005.1 uncultured Ectothiorhodospiraceae bacterium | reverse complement strand
GGTTATTAATCGTAACCTTTCCAGTAGCTCACAATCTCAAGCACTTAATGCGCTGGTGTTTTTTTATAAAAATGTTCTGGAAAAAGATATACAGGACATTGGTAAGTTTCGCCACTCAAAAAAACCTCGAAGATTACCCGTTGTATTAACACGAGAGCAAGTTGGCCAGTTATTTGAACAAATCGAGAATACTCAGCGTCGCTTGATGACCAACTTATTATATGGCTGTGGCATGCGGTTAATGGAATGTGTCCGATTACGAGTGCTGGATATCGATTTTGGCTATCAGCACATTATGGTTAGAAATACCAAAGGGGGTAAAGACCGGGTGGTTCCATTACCTGAAAAATTGCTCCAACCTTTACAGGATCAGCTTGAAAAAATTAAAATCATGCATGCAAAGGATATTGAAAATGGTTTTGGCAGTGTTTATTTACCTGATGCCCTATCCCGAAAATATCCTAACGCACCTAAAGAATTACGCTGGCAGTATATTTTTCCGGCGACCACGATTTCGGAGGATCCACGAAGTGGTATAGTCCGTCGTCATCATGTACATGAAACGGTATTACAACGTCACATTAAACAGGCCGCCGAGAAGGCAGGACTCACCAAGCGGGTAACCAGCCATTGCCTGCGACATTCTTTTGCTACGCATTTGCTTGAGAATGGCTGTGATATTCGTACCGTGCAGGAGCTACTTGGTCATGCGGATGTGTCGACGACCATGATTTATACCCATGTGTTAAATAAACCGGGAGTGACAGTGACCAGTCCGTTTGATTTGTTGCCGACGAGTTAATTCTTCAGGGTGAAACACTTGTGGATTCCCGCCTCCGCGGGAAATGTGCCCTGCGGGTAAAGTGCCCCGCGGGTATGACGGGTTTGTTGTCATCCTGAGCGAAGCGAAGGATCTTGCGATATGCAAAGGCATACCACTTTAGGAAAGATCCTTCGCTTCGCTCAGGATGACAGTGTGAATATGGATCAGGTTAATTACTCTGGTCGCATATGGGGGAATAACAAGACATCTCTGATTGAAGGTGAATCGGTAAACAACATCACCAGGCGATCGATTCCGATGCCCTCGCCTGCGGTCGGCGGCATCCCGTGTTCTAATGCGGTGACGTAATCTTCATCAAAGAACATCGCCTCATCATCGCCGGCATCTTTTTCTTCGACTTGTGCCTTGAAGCGTTCTGCCTGATCTTCGGCATCATTTAACTCAGAAAAGCCATTAGCAATTTCTCGTCCGCCCACAAAAAACTCAAATCGATCGGTCACAAAGGGATCATCGTCATTACGACGCGCCAGTGGTGACACCTCTGTTGGATAGGCGGTGATAAAGGTTGGGTCCATCAAACGATGTTCTACCGTTTTTTCAAAGATCTCGATTTGTATTTTTCCCAAACCATAAGAATCTTTTAATGGGATCTCTAATTTTTCTGCGATGGCTCGTGCACTGTCGATATCGTCTAACTGTTCGGCTTTTAGCTCCGGGTTAAAATGTAAGATCGATTCTTTAACGCTCATGCGCACGAAGGGTTTGCCAAAATCATATTCATCACCCTGGTAAGTAATAACGGAATGTCCAATCACATTCTCTGCGATCGAACGTAACATTTCTTCGGTAATGTCCATCAAGTCATGATAAGTCGCATAGGCCTCGTAAAACTCGATCATGGTGAACTCAGGATTGTGACGAGTTGATAATCCTTCGTTACGAAAGTTACGATTGATCTCAAACACTCGTTCGAAACCACCGACCACTAATCGTTTTAAATAGAGTTCAGGTGCGATGCGCAGAAATAAATCCATATCCAATGCATTGTGATAGGTCGTAAACGGTCGTGCCGTTGCCCCACCGGGTATGACTTGCATCATCGGGGTTTCGACTTCTAAAAATTGACGTTCGGTCAGAAACTGGCGGATATGAGTAATGATATTAGATCGAATCTGAAAGGTATTACGCGACTCGTCATTCATGATCAAATCAAGATAGCGTTGACGGTAACGGGTCTCTTGATCGCTCAGGCCTTTGAATTTTTCGGGTAAGGGTCGTAACGCTTTTGTTAATAAACGAACATCGTCGACTTTAACGGATAATTCACCCTTATTGGTTTTCATCAATACGCCTTCTGCGCCGATGATATCCCCTAAATCCCATTTTTTGAATTGCTCGTTATAAAAGCCTTCGACTAATTCGTCACGTTGCACATAGAGTTGGATCTTGCCGGACATATCCTGCACCGTCGCAAAGCTGGCTTTGCCCATGATGCGTTTTAACATCATGCGCCCGGCGACACTGACACGTACATTTAATTCTTCTAACTGCTCTTTTGATTTCTCACCATATTCCGCATGCAGTTCACCGGCCACCACGTTGCGGCGGAAATCATTCGGAAAGGCGATGCCGTTTTCACGTAACGAGGCTAATTTCTCACGACGTTGCGCGATCAGTTTGTTTTCATCTTCGGGGGTTTTATCGTCTGACATCATTCTTCAACTTTTTAGTATATTTTTATTACTACTTTTCAATGAATTCGTCATTCCCGCGCAGGCGGGAACCCATAAAAATTTAAGCATATCACGATCAAGAATTTACTGGATTCCCGCCTGCGCGGGAATGACAGTTACAAAGGATTAGCGATGACGTCATATAATAAATTAGTATGATGGATTATAACCTTATCCACTGGTCTACAGGCCACTTTTTAGGCTGGCTTCGATAAAATCGTCCAGATCCCCATCCAGCACAGCCTGGGTATTACTCTTTTCAATATTGGTACGTAAATCTTTTATCCGCGACTGGTCCAGTACATAGGAACGGATCTGGCTGCCCCAACCAATATCCGCCTTGGTCTCTTCCATGGCCTGTAATTCGGAATTTCGTTTCTGTAATTCCAACTCATACAGTTTTGCTTTCAATTGCTTCATCGCCTGATCTTTGTTTTGATGCTGTGAACGACCATTTTGACACTGCACGACGACACCGGTTGGTTCATGGGTTAAGCGAACGGCCGAATCGGTCTTATTCACATGCTGACCACCCGCCCCGCTGGCTCGATAGGTATCCACACGTAAATCGGCCGGATTGATCTCGATATCAATGGTGTCATCAATTTCAGGGGAGACAAAAACCGATGCAAACGAGGTATGACGTCGATTTCCTGAATCAAACGGTGATTTTCGCACTAAGCGATGCACGCCCGTCTCGGTTCGCAACCAGCCAAAGGCATATTCACCTGAAATATGGATGGTTGCACTCTTGATTCCGGCCACTTCACCCGCTGAGGCCTCAATCAGTTCGGTTTTAAAGCCATGCGCCTCACCCCAGCGAAGATACATCCTTAGGATCATCTCGGCCCAGTCTTGTGCCTCGGTACCACCGGAGCCCGATTGAATATCAACATAGGCATTATTCGCATCCATCTCACCGGAGAACATCCGTTCAAATTCAAGGCGGGCTAATAACTGTTCTTGTGCTTCGAGATCATCAACAACGGATTGCAGTGTCTCTTCATCATCCTCGTCGGCCGCCATTTCAATCAGGTCGGTGGCATCGATTAAGGCTTGATCTAGATGGGTCAGGGTATTGACGACATTTTCGAGTTTGGCACGTTCGCGCCCCAATTCTTGAGCTCGTTCGGGGGTCTCCCAAATCGCGGGGTTTTCTAGTTCGCGCACCACTTCGTCGAGACGTTCACTTTTCGTCTCATAGTCAAAGATACCCCCTAAGGGTCGTACTGCGCCCTTGCATTTCCTTGAGGCGGGATTGAATCATTCCGGTTTCTAACATTCGTTAAGTGCCATTTGCTATAAATCAAAGCCGAGTATTCTAGCAGGCTTCGGCAAGCCTTCAAGATAATTAATATCGAAAGAAATCTCGATAATCGCATTTACGACTATTCACTCGTCCCTGTCATCCTGAGGAGTGAAACGACGAAGGATCCTGGTTTTCGAGGTTTAAGATCCTTCGCTTCGCAAGATCCTTCGCTTTGCTCAGGATGACAAAATGTATACGTCACCCTGAAACTCCTTTACCGGTCATCCTGAGGAGTGAAACGACGAAGGATCTTGTGCATAGCTACAGTTCCTTCGCTTTGCAAGATCCTTCGCTTTGCTCAGGATGACAAAACACTAGAGATCCTTCGCTTCGGTCCACGTGCTTTGAACCACTTCGCGGATCGTGCAGTATTCCCTACGCTTCGCTTCGGTCAGGATGACACTGTGAATACCATCGGATGACAAAAACCTGGAGATCAACGTTTTTCTGTGAAAAATAGTACCATCTCAAACAGGTCGCACATGCCCCACCATCAACTGTACTGATCGGCGACCATTAAACTCATTCACATTTAGCGTGTAGACCAACTCAACACGATCAACCTGTGGTTGCCAGTCTTCATCCGTGGTCTGGAATGCGATGGCATCGATGGTTTGTTCACCGGACTTGAGCAGCATTTTTAAATGATGTTCGCCGACAATACGTCGTTGAATTAACTCAAACTCGCCATCAAATTGCGGTTCAGGAAAGCCCTGCCCCCATGGACCGGAGTCTTGAATCAGTTCAGCCATGCCCAGGGTCATGTCGTTTGCATCCAGGTTCCCATCGCTGTGAATCACGCGCAGTAAGGTATCGTCATCGATTAGTTCCGTGATCACGTCATTGAATACCGTCTCGAATAAACGGTAATCTTTTTCATTAATGGTTAGCCCGGCGGCCATCGCATGCCCGCCAAACTTTGATAACAAGCTTGGATGTTTTGTCGCAATTCGATCCAGCACATCGCGGATATGGATACCCACAATAGAACGCGCCGATCCCTTTATCTGGTCATTCGTTGTCTTGGCAAAGACAATGGTCGGGCGATGTAATTGCTCTTTAAGTCGCCCCGCCACAATACCAATCACACCTTCATGAAAACTGGGATCATAAATACATAATCCATTTGGTAAATGATTATCGGTCTGTTTCGGATCAAATTGTTCAATATACTGGTTAGCCTGCTCGCGCATGCCTTGTTCTATTTTGCGGCGCTCACGATTAAAGCTATCCAATGTCTGTGCCTTTTCTAAGGCGTCTTGTAAATTATTCGCGAGCAAGCATTCAATTCCAATTGAGATATCATCCAGGCGTCCTGCCGCATTTAAACGCGGACCAACACTAAACCCCAAATCAGAACTCACAATTTTAGTTTCATCGCGTCCCGCAACGTTTAATAATGCCTTTATTCCAGCACAGGCCTGACCGGATCGTATTCTTTTCAGACCTTGTGCGACCAGGATGCGATTATTATGATCCAGTTTGACGACATCGGCCACCGTCCCCAGCGCCACCAGATCCAAATAGCTCGCCAGGTTCGGTTCTTTAATATTTTGTTTTTCAAACCAGTTTATTTCACGCAATCTGGCGCGCAAAGCCAACATGACATAAAAAATCACCCCGACACCAGCTAAATGTTTGCTGGCGAAATCATCACCGGGCTGATTTGGGTTAACGATGGCATCGGCCGCAGGCAAGGTCTCACCCGGTAAATGATGATCGGTAATTAATACGTTGATCCCTAATTCGTTCGCTAGATTCACGCCATCAATACTCGCGATGCCATTATCAACCGTAATAATCAGATCAGGATTTTTTGTTTTAGCGACGGAGACAATCTCCGGCGTTAACCCATAACCATATTCAAATCGATTGGGGACCAGGTAATCCACATTCTGCACACCGTAGGCTTTTAACACCTTGATCGCCAACGTACAGCTGGTCGCCCCATCGGCATCATAATCTCCAACAATTAATATATGATTTTGCTGTTGAATATGAGCCAACAAAACATCGGTGGCTTTATTGATATCTTTTAAATTGTCAAAAGGCAATAAGTGCTCAAAGGTGTTTTCTGTTTGTGCTGACGAATTTATACCTCGCGCTAAAAAAATATTTTTCAGCATCGGGTGCATATTCTCGGGTAATAACGAAGCATCACCGGAAATATTTCTTATTACAATTTTTGGATCAGACCCCATAATCATGACGCGCTTTTAAAACCGAATCCCGAACGGGCTTATCGCGCCTCCACCATTTTTTTAAATCTTTTTTCTGCAAAGAAATTGAAACGGTATCACTATAAACGCTTAGATGGTCCAGACTACCTTTTGCCAGCATATCCATCGCCCTGGATAAAATCTTATCCTCAAAGTGGGCCAAACCATCAAGCCAGGCAAACACATCATTTGATCTTACTGTTATAAAAAGTTCTGAGTAAATCAGCAAGCAAGGTTTGTCAATGCGCGTTAACTTTGCGAAGTTATCGACAGTGTGACTATCAATTTCATACAATTGCGCAATATCATTGACCCAACTTTCATCACAAAAGACTGACTCGACGACACGCTCATATTGCTCAGGCTCACCACCTCCCCATAACCATAAACTGTTAACCGTGACATCACCACGCTCCTCTCGCGCCTGGTTAATGGGGTGATTGAATAACAGCATCTGAATTTCGTTTTGTAATGTTCGCCATTGCTTCTCGGTTGCACCCGTCGGTTGCAGTTGGCTTAGGTTTTTTTGAAACACACTGGTCAGGCTTGAGGTAACCAGTTCAAGTTCAGCTTCTAATACCCAACGATGAGTAGAATGATAATGCAGTTTAAAGCCGTCTTCGGCAAAATGTGTATTTAGATCTTCAATCAGATAACGAGCTTCACTTTCGTCTAAGTCAATCGATTCGTGTGCGCATATAACCGCATCTTCTTTGTCAATTTGAATAAAGACCGGATCGAGACACCAGAAATTCGATTGAGCTGTAACATGAGGGATTTGTTGCGAACGTAAATAAGCCATTGGAACATCTGCATCAGCACTAAAAGTAATACCCAGCCCATTCAATATTCGTGACTCGATATCGACTTTTGTCATCGCCGAATAATGACCATGCGTTAACAATTTTGCTAAATATGGGCATGTTTTAATCCCTGGCCACGCTTGTTGGTCGAATGCCTCAATCGGGACATCGGGTCCAAGCAAACCAGGGATATAGATACTACATTGCGACACGTGAATTAATGTTAGCTCATATTATCAAGAATGGCTTTTTTCACTTGTTCGAGTGTGGCATCGACGGTAATCATGCCGTCATCACCTTCACACTGTTTAATCGCGGTATCCGGATCTTTGAGGCCATGTCCGGTTAAGGTGCAAACAATCTTCGAACCTTCTTCAATCTTGCCCGACTTAATATCACGCATCGCACCGGCTAATGAAGTCGCTGATGCAGGTTCGCAGAAAATTCCTTCTTGAGAGGTTAGTAATTTTTGTGCCGCAAGGATCTCTTCATCACTACACTCATCAAACCAACCTTGTGATTCTTTGTTGACCACCCAGGCCTTATCCCAGCTCTGTGGATGGCCAATTCGAATCGCGGTCGCTACCGTTTCAGGATTATCAACCATTTCACCCCGCATAAACGGTGCGGCACCGCTGGCCTGATATCCAACCATTTTTGGTAAACTGTTAACAATACCGTGCTCGTGGTATTCCTTATAACCCATCCAGTGCGCCGTTATATTTCCTGCATTGCCTACAGGTATACAATGATAGTCTGGAGCCGCACCTAATTCTTCGAGAATTTCAAAGGCCGCTGTTTTTTGGCCTTGAAGACGAAAAGGATTAATTGAATTTACAATGGTCACCGGTGCTTCTTCTGCAACATCTTTAACGAGCTGCATGCCTTCATCAAAGTTACCCTTGATTTGAATAACCACGGCGCCATGAATCATTGCTTGCGCCAGTTTACCTAAGGCAATCTTGCCTTCCGGAATTAACACAAAGGCGGTTACACCGGCACGTGCCGCATAGGCCGCTGCAGCCGCCGAAGTGTTTCCGGTCGAGGCACAGATAATCGCCTTGCTACCCTCTTCGACTGCTTTGGTCACGGCCATGCACATGCCACGATCCTTGAAAGAACCGGTTGGATTTAATCCTTCGTATTTAACATAGATATCCACATCTTTACCGAGTTGCGATGGAATATTATTCAGACGAATGAGCGGCGTATTGCCTTCACCTAAACTGATAATGCGCGTGTCATCATGTATTGGTAAACGATCGCGGTATCGATCGATAAGTCCGGTATAACGAGGACGAAATGTCATAACTTTAACCTCTAATTTACAATTCTGTTTTCTAAATTCTGTTCTTTCACGTGATTCCCGCACAGGCGGGAATCCTTAAATCGTCATTCCCGCGCAGGCGGGAATCTAAATATATTATGGATTCCCCTCTCCAGGGGAATGACGACACGTGTTTTCCTGGACTCCCACCATTATGGGAAAACTTCAATCGTCATTCCCGCGAAGGCGGGAATCTAAATATATTATGGATTCCCCTCTCCAGGGGAATGACAAAAAGCGAGTTCCCGGCCATCATGCCCCTCAAAGAAATTTATATAGGGCATGCAGAGGAATTCAATCAATTCGCTTTCAATGTTTCCATACGAATGCGCGTCACACTGTTTCTAATACTATCCAGTGACTCTATAGATTTAATCGCCGCATTCATATTTTTCTCTAACACCTGATGCGTCAGCATAATCACACACGCATCTTTTTGTTCATTATCCGGTTCCTTCTGAATGATCGCCTCAATACTAATATCATGCTCACCTAAAATTTTAGTCACTTCGGCCAATACGCCCGGTTTATCAACCGCCATCATTTTCAGGTAATAAGCGGTGTTAACTTCATCGATCGGCAGGATTGGCGTATCGGATAGCGTGTCTGCCTGGAAGGCCAGATGCGGCACTCTGTTTTCAGGATCCGAGGTTAACGCACGCACCACATCCACCACATCAGCCACAACAGCAGATGCAGTCGGTTCATCACCGGCACCCGCACCATAATAGAGTGTTGGTCCCACTGCATCGCCCTGTACTAATACCGCATTCATCACCCCGTCAACATTCGCCAGCAAGCGTTTCTCTGGTATTAAGGTTGGATGCACACGAAGCTCGATGCCCTTATCTGTTTTACGCGACACCCCTAAGTGTTTTATTCGGTAACCCAGCTCTTCGGCAAATAACACATCTTCCTGCGTTATTTTGGTAATGCCTTCGGTGTAGGCCGCATCAAACTGCAAAGGCACACCAAATGCGATCGAAGCCAGAATGGTAAGCTTATGGGCGGCATCAATGCCTTCTATATCAAAGGTTGGATCGGCCTCGGCATAACCAAGCGCTTGTGCCTCAGCTAACACATCATCGAAGTCCCGACCTTTGTCACGCATCTCGGTCAGTATAAAGTTACCAGTACCATTAATGATGCCAGCCAGCCATTGTATCTGGTTACCCGCCAGACCTTCACGAATCGCTTTAATAATCGGTATACCACCGGCCACAGCGGCTTCAAATGCCACCATCACGCCTTTCTCTTGTGCGGCCGCGAAGATCTCATTGCCGTGTTTGGCAATCAGGGCCTTATTGGCTGTAACCACGTGCTTACCGTTATCAATCGCCTGCATCACCAATTCAAGCGCCAGCTTATCACCGCCAATCAGCTCGATAATGATATCGACGTACGGATTGCTAACGATATCAAAAGGATCGACCGTGATTTGTATCCCATCGGTTTCACAAATGCGCTTTTTATTTAGATCGCGCGCCGCGGCATGGGTCACTTCAATTTCACGTCCGGCACGTCGTGCAATCTCTTGCGCGTTTCGTTTTAATACATTAACGGTACCACCACCGACGGTCCCTAACCCCAATACTCCAACTTGAACTGGTTTCACATTAATACCTTTTCACTATTTATTTTATCTAATTACTTTTCCAGGCGTTTAAACATATCGCGAATTCCGCGTACGGCCTGACGAGTACGATGCTCATTTTCAATTAACCCAAAGCGAACATAACTGTCGCCGTAATCGCCAAAACCGATTCCGGGTGACACCGCCACTTTCGCTTCTTTTAATAAAAGTTTAGAGAACTCCAACGAACCCATCTCCAGATACGCTTCAGGAATAGGCGCCCAGACAAACATCGTGCCTTTTGGTTTTTCAACTTCCCAGCCGACTGAACACAGTCCTTCACACAGGACATCTCGACGCACTCGATAGCGCTCAACGATCTCATCGACGCAATCTTGAGGCCCTTCCAATGCCGCAATAGCAGCCACTTGAATGGGCGTAAACATACCGTAATCCAGATATGACTTCATACGTGTTAGCGCCGCAACTAATGAGGGGTTACCGACCATAAAACCAACACGCCAGCCGGGCATGTTATAGGTTTTAGATAAACTGTAAAACTCAACAGCGACCTCTTTTGCGCCAGGCACCTGCAATATCGAGGGTGCCTTATAACCATCAAACACAATCTCAGCATAAGCTAAATCATGTACGACCCAGATCTGATGCTCTCGAGCAATTTTAATCACACGTTCAAAAAATTCCAGCTCAACACACTGAGTGGTCGGATTACCTGGAAAATTTAACACCAGCATTTTAGGCTTTGGCCAGGAGTCTTTAATGGCCTTTTCAAGCTCTTCAAAAAAATCGATATCGGGCGTTAGCGGCACATGACGAATATCCGCACCGGCAATTATAAATCCATAAGGATGAATTGGGTACGCAGGATTGGGGACTAGCACAGCATCACCGGGACCAACCGTCGCCATCGCCAGATGCGCCAATCCCTCTTTTGACCCGATGGTCACGATCGCTTCCGATTCCGGATCCAGCTCAACATCGTATTTATCGGCATACCAGCGACAAATCGCCCTTCTTAAGCGTGGAATACCACGTGATAATGAATAACGGTGAGTATCGGCGCGTTGCGCCACTTCTATTAATTTATCAACAATGTGTTTAGGTGTAGGTTGATCTGGATTTCCCATGCCAAAGTCGATAATGTCCTCACCACGCGCACGCGCAGCGGCCTTTAATTCATTAACAATATTAAAGACATACGGCGGAAGACGTTTAATCCTCGGAAAATCGTCGATCAATGGGCTCAACCTGTTAAATTGTGTGAATTCAGCGCCTTAGCGAAGTTTTGCTAACATTACAGATTACCTTACGAGGCGTCAATCAGCCTTATGGACAGGATCCGAAAATGAAATTTAATCTTGAGAAAAGTTCGGCCAATATCATCCATCGTTATGAACCGGGTGAAGTTGAAATTCGTCAACCTAATCCAGAAATATCCGCTGAAACCGGACAAGCCATTGCTAAAATAATAACGACCGGCTTTATTCTGACACCATCGCACCTCATCGAAAACTGGCAAGTGGATGAGCAACTATTAACCATCTCTCATCTGGCGCAAGTGCTCGCAACCGAACCGGATGTGATCTTGCTCGGAACCGGTGCCAAAGCGATATTCCCAAAACACGAGGTAATTCAGGCCTGCTACGAAGTGGGTGCCGGTATTGAGATCATGAACAGCGCTGCTGCCTGCCGAACTTATAATGTACTCGCCTCAGAAAAACGAAATGTGACGGTTGCGATTAGTATTGTTTGATATTTTGATTAGAAGGCCGTCACCAAAGCTAGCGACGAAATGACGGCAGTTGTTGTTCAGAGCATATTGTCATCCTGAGTACATTGTCATCCTGACCGAAGCGAAGGATCTTGAACCTCGAAAACCAAGATTCTTCGTTGTTTCACTCCTCAGAATGACAGGTAAAGAAGTTTCAGGATGAAAGGGGAAAGAGTTTCAGGGTGATATATACATTTTGTCATCCTGAGCGAAGCGAAGGATCTTGCGAAGCACAGACCAAGATCCTTCGCTTCGCTCAGGATGACAGTCTAAACACTAGTGCAGATTATTTAGCGCAATAACGCATCGCCGGAAAAACCTTCTTTCTCAAGAATTTCTCGTAGTTTGCGTAAGGCCTCGATCTGAATCTGACGCACACGTTCACGAGTCACACCAATGGTGTTGCCTACTTCTTCTAGCGTCGAAACATCATGACCATTTAACCCGAAACGACGTTCAACGACTTCGCGTTGTTTCTCGGTTAACTGCCCTAACCATTGTTCAATGTTTCCTTTTACGTCGTCATCCTGCAGTAAGACAACCGGGTCGGTATTATTTTCATCCGGTATCGCATCGAGCAATGAATTATCTGCATCACGGCCCAACGGGCTATCGACGGAAGCAATGCGCTCATTGAGGCCTAACATTCGTTTTACATCGGCAATGGGCTTGTCCAGCATCTCGGCA
>CAMYOL010000018.1 GCA_947260005.1 uncultured Ectothiorhodospiraceae bacterium | reverse complement strand
TTATGTCTCAGTCGTACTGACCGGTGCGAAAGCAGGCGATGCTATTGAGCTGAGCTGGGTAGACAATAAGGGCGGTAAAGATTCTGCTTCGACGAAAGTCAAGTAAGAGCTTAATCTACTTCCGGATAATTAGGAGTTTAAAAAATGAAGAAGCTAGTGATTACATCAATCATAGCCCTACTTGGACTTGCACCTGCTATGTCTGCCATGGCCAGTCCGCAAGATGACCTGAAGAAATTCCGGTCATATTTCTTTAAGAAATTCCCTGGGGTTAAACTGCAAGAATTTGCTGATGGCATTTATGGTATTGATAAAGGTCGACGCATTGAATGGGAAGCAATGGAAGAATTTCCTCCATACGAACCTGGCGTTGAAATCGGTAAAGAACTGTTTGAAAAGTATAACATTGGTAAATGCTTTAAGAACGGTGGTATCGGTATTCGTCAGAACTATCCCTGGTTCAATAAGAAAACCGGTAACATTCACACTTTAGAAGCAGACATTATGACTTGTCTAAAGAAAAATGGTGTGGATACCAAGAAAGCCAAGATCGGCTGGAAAAAAGGCAAACTGGCCGCTATTTCTAGTTACATGGCCTGGACATCACGTGGTAAAAAATTGAACGTCGTCGTCCCTAGCGATGATCGTGCAATGGGAATCTACAATCGTGGTAAACGCCATTTCTATGCCAAACGTGGTCAACTTAACATGTCATGTGCTGACTGCCATATGTACTTCTCAGGCAGCATGGCCCGTGGTAACTTGTTAAGCCCAGGACTGGGTCAGGTAACTCACTTCCCTGTTTATCGTAAGAAATGGGAATTTGCTGGTGGTGGTAACCCTGCGCTAGCGGGTTTTGGTACGATTCAACGCCGTTATGGTGGTTGTAATAAGCAAGTGCGTGCTAAACCATTAAAAGCCAAAGGTAAGCAACATCCAGAGTACGTTGCATTAGAATATTTTCATACCTTTATGTCTAATGGTATCAAAGTTAACGCACCTGGTATTAGACAGTAATCTTTACTCGTCAATGCTTAAAAGCCCGGGCTATGCCCGGGCTTTTTTTTGATCTAAATTCAGTGAATTGAAATCAATGTTTATGCCATTCATAAGTTGCAGAAACCAGATTCCCTTCTCCCCGATATTCATAATTCTTACATAATGACTTCAACAAAGGGTAACCCCGCCCGGAGAAACCGAGATTCATAGCCATATCTGATTCCATGGCAGTAAAATCGAATCCCTTACCACTGTCCGCAACATGTATTACCAATTCGCCACCACCTGACGTTGCAGTATGTTCAAGTGTGATGTTGATGTATCCGTTGTCGTCTAATTCTAATAATTTTTCATGTCGCAGCATTAAGAACTTTGTAAATCCGTCTCTTTCTGTTTTAACATTTGAATCCAGGCCGAGTACACCATGATCTAACGCATTGTTGTATAGCTCTGATAAAATAACAAAAATATTTTCCCGATGTTGCATCAACCCATCTACCTGGGTTGCAAACTTAGTTAATATTGAAACTGGGTTTGTCTCGATAAAGTCCTGTTTCTTTAAACTCATACTCATACCCCAATCCTTTGGATAAGGCAGTGTCGCTACCGCAGAATTCGTTTCAATTACTTGCACTGCTTCATCAACATCGGCATTTATTTCAAGAAAGGTCAGGTCATCTGATTGCTCCTGCTCTCCACGAAACTCATGCACTCTCGATAACACGTGCTCAAACATTTCATCAGCCGGTTTACCTTCGTTAAAACATGCTAATAGACGTTCGTCTGTAAATTGTTCATTATCAATATTCTTAGCCTCAGTAATTCCATCTGAATAAAGATAAATCCGATCCCCTTTGCCCATATCAAATATATGCAGATCCGTTTTAAGTAATTTATTATCAACAACCCCTAGGGGGAAGTTAGTCGATTTCACGACATGACTCAGTTTTTTATCTTGTGCTGAATATATTAAGATCTCTGGTAAACCCCCATGCCATAAGGTAAGCAAGCGAAAATCATTGGAAATATTTAGTACACAGGCACAAAAGAAAAATTCAGGCGGTAATATGGCTTTTAGTTTGGAATTAAGCTCCAGTACAATCTCATCAACTGTCGCACCATTTTCAGTCAAACTATAAAAAAGATCGGATACTGGAACGGCGCCGATTGCAGCGGGTAAACCATGACCTGTCGCATCACCTAATAAGACATTCAGGCCACCGGATGGTGTTCGCGCGGCAAGTAATATATCACCATTAAAGATCGATAACGGTGAAAGCATATATTTAATAATGGGCATATCCAAACAACCTTCATGCACCACATTTGAAAATATTTTTTTCGCTACTTTTTGTTCACGTAACATATGTTCATTGTGAACATCAATCTCATCACGTTGATCTTGTATTGTCCTATATAATTGACTTAGGCGAGTTAGTGCTTCAATCTTAGCCATTAAAATGACCTGGCTATATGGTTTGGTTAGAAAATCATCCCCTCCGACTTTGACACAGTTTGCCAGTTCATCTTCATTTGTCACTGATGTGAGAAAAATAATAGGGACAAATCGCTCCCCGGCCAGCTCTTTTATTTTTTCAGTTGCCTGATAACCATCCAACACAGGCATGACAATATCCATCAGGATGACACTAGGCTCATAGTCGACAAACATTTGAATGGCTTGTTGGCCATCTTCGGCTGAGTACACCTCAAAGCCACTATCGGCCAGCATCCCTTCCAGGATCATTCTATTGACGGCATCATCATCAACGATTAATGCACGTTTTTTAACTGAGTCATCCGCCGAGAACAGATGCTCTTCCTCACAACACTTTTTTGAGACAGACATTAAACTAGGCGACATCAAACAACTGGTGAAAGCTGGCCATCTCTAATAGTGATTTAATATTGTCACGACAATTGATCAACTTTACATTGGCATTATCATTACCAAGCTCTTCGCGCATTAATAACAACATACCTAATGCCGAACTATCCATGTGTTCTGTTTGCGAGAAATCCAGGATATATTTTGCATTCGCCTTAGGGTTTTTATGTATATCCCTGAACTCTTTGTGCGCACGAAAATCAAATTCATTAGGCAGTTTTACTGTCACAATATTCCCATCATCGCTTTCATTCATTGTTATTGCCATTACCGACTCCTTATTGTGTATCGCCAAACCTGAATATTAAATCGCATCTTTTTGAAACTAATAAAATTTCAGACACTATTGACGTATTGATCCAGACTCTTTGATAAGTAACGGCATTTTTTGAGCTATCTTTAACCACAGTCATTCCCCCAAAACGATAATTAACATTATTGGAAACAAGGAGTTAAAAAATTGCACTAGATTGAGAAATAATTGGGGTCAGAGACGTATTTTCGTCTGAAAAATTTAATCGTGAAAGATTTACCAGCGAAAAATACGTCTCTGACCCCAATTATTTCTGATAAGGGTTCAGAAGAATTCTGAAAAGATGGTGGGCCGTGAATGAACGTAATGAAACCGAATGCCCTCAATGGGCATTCGCAGTTCATTACGCGTTCGGCAACAAGCCGAACCTAAATCAGGGAAGGTTCGAATCCATACGACTTACGTGAACAATTGCTGCCTGTTAGGGAATTCGGTTTAATTCTGAAAAGATGGTGGGCCGTGAAGGATTCGAACCTTCGACCAATTGGTTAAAAGGAAAACATACTAATACTAGTGTTTTATAAATCAACGACTTGTACCGCTTGCCCTGCTCTACAACAGTCACAATCAGTATGTTTCAGCCTTCCCTAGCCGTATTCTGGCACAATCCTGTCACACGAGAGCTGGAAGCATCATAGGTGAGACTGTCCTTTCACGGCGGTAACAGGGGTTCGACTCCCCTTGGGGACGCCAATCGTAACCCGCTGATACTTAATGAGAAATCGTGAGTGCAGCGGGTTTTTTACGCCTATAAGATTCTTGTACGCACACCAGTACGTAATAAATATACAAAAAAACACAAAGTTGAAGAAGTATTAAACAGACAAAAGGGGAGCAAGACATTTATACTAATACAAAGTGTAAAGGGGTTAACTTTGCATTCGTATATGAGATATAAAAAAAGAGACTCGACGGCAAGCTTTTCGGTTTACGGCTTTGGAGTCCGCTCCTACATTTACTGGTCTACCATTTGTGATTTGCAGTATTGAACGGATTGGACTCCGTAACAATATTGGCTCTGCAAAGCCTCTGTAAAACACATCTGGCCGAGTCTCTCCCAAACCCCGCCTTGGCGGGGTCTGTTCCAACATATTTTAAGCTAAGCATATCAAGAAGTGGCCACAGGGCATAGTGGACAAGGCTGTGTATAACTTGTGACTTTATTGTGTATTCGAAGTGTATTCGAATGAAAGTTAAGGCAAAAAACAGTTATTCACAATGAAACCTGATACATTCTAACGATGGATGACAAAAACACATTTCAAGTGCAGAGGCGTAATGTCATTCTTGCGTCTCTTGCGGTTATTCTGTACGTGCATGGGGGAGGTAAACCAGCTGAAGATACTCGGTTTGGTTTTATACCTATAGAACTTGCAGAACCAGAAATCCTCATCTACGCTGCTGTCATTATGTTTGGCTATTTCTGTTACAGATTTTGGGTGTGTGGTGGTAACAATACAGTTTTTGCATTTAAAGAGCTTAAGCAGAAAATATTCCTTAGGACTGATGGTTGGGAATCAAGTTTACATGGAGAAATAATTGCCAACATCAAGGACGATGAAATACGGAGCGCTGCAGGTATATCTAGTAAACGTTTTCAACGACTTGACCCAACGCTTTACACATATACTCTTACTTCCACTAAGAATAATATAACAGGCGCTCATCGTTTACGCATTTGGAAATATCCTAAATTATTCATAAAAGGATTCTGGTGGGCTTTGCGTAATGACTCAACTCTCAGCGATTATCTAATCCCCTTTAGTTTGGCTCTCTATGCATGGTTGTTAATTCTCACTCCTTACGACGTAAGCGATCTCCTACAATACATTAAGCCCTATCTGACAGACTTAGTTCCTTAAGTGGATTAAAGTACCCTCCTCACATAAACCAAGGAGCGGTAATCATGTTAGTACTCGAACGCAAAAACGGCCAATCTGTCACCATCACCACACCAGACAATCAAAAAATAGAAATATTCGTTAGTAGTAGCGGGAAGGGTCGCACCAAGTTGGCTTTTGGAGCAGCTAATGATATTGAGATTGTTAGGAATGAGTTGTTAGAGAATTAACCATCCCAATGAGTGATGCTCAATTTCTAGTCAATAAAAAGGATTATCAGATATAAGGAAATCCCGACTGATAGACTAAAATGAATATATAACAATAATGTCTAGGGAAGGAGCCACATGCGATCCATTGCTATTTTACTTTGCTTAATCCTCATGCCCCTGTCGGTGTTCGCCGCCAATGACGATTGCCCTAATAAGAAGGGTTACAAACCAACCAAAAAAGAGCTGAAGGCCATCCTGGCAAACCATCAAAATCGGCTAAATAAAATAGGTAACTTAACTATATTAGAGCCAAGTGAAGCTGAAGGATTATTTAATGACCCTTTGCATGCTAATCTATGTAACGCCAACCTCACCAACGCGGAGTTTCGGAATGCTAACCTCACCTACGCAGATTTAACCAACGCCAACCTCACCAACGCGGATTTTCGGAAAGCTAACCTCACCAATGCGGAGTTTCGGAATGCTAACCTCACCAATGCAAATTTTGCTGTTGCCAAACTCACCGGCGCGTTTTTAGGTAAGGCCGACCTCACCAACGCTTATTTATACAACGCCAACCTCACCGGTGCGGATTTATCGGAGGCCAACCTCACCGACGCGATTTTAAACTACGCCAACCTCACCAACGCGAACTTAACCAACGCCAACCTCACCAACGCGAATTTAAACTACGCCAACCTCACCAACGCGAACTTAACCAACACCAACCTCACCGGCGCGCATTTTTGGAATACTAACCTCTCCCACGCGAAACTAAGATTAACTAACGTAGCGAAGGCAATGTTCATTGAAACCGCATTTAATAACACCACTTATGAACCGTCCAGCGAAGGCATTCCGCTGCTTGATCATTTAGAGCTGAATGAACTCTTTAAATCAACATATAAATCACCACGTGGATTTGTGGCATTGCGAAACGCCTACCGAAAAAATGGAAAGAAAGAGGAAGCGAACAAAATTACACGGTTATTAAACCAACGAGAAACCACGAAACTTATTACACCAGAAAGTGAAGAAAAAAGCGTTAGTATCTTCAATCGCATTGAGTGGGCATTTAAGCTTGTTTTCTTCGACTTGCCGACCGATTGGGGTGTCAAGCCTGGTCGGGCGTTAAAGATATTGGTGTTTGGGATTGGGATTTTCATGATCTTTTATTTGGTGGCCTTGCAAGCGCCGGAAGCGGATTCAGGTATTTGGCGAATGCGCTCAAAGGAACGACTGCGCGATAAAGACAAGCAAGATGAAGAGCTGATTAAGCCAAACGGCTTTTGGTCAGCGCTGCCGACTGCGCTGTATTTCAGTGTGCTTTCGGCCTTTCATTTTGGCTGGAAAGATTTAAATGTAGGCAGTTGGATACATCGAATTCAACATAAAGAATATACCTTTCGTGCCACCGGTTGGGTGCGCACCGTGGCCGGCATTCAATCCCTGATGAGTGTGTATTTAGTGGCGATGTGGGCATTAACCTATTTTGGAAGGCCGTTTGATTAAAGGGTCTAAAAAAGAAACTTTATCGTTTCAATAAGTCTGCATAGAGGAGTTATACCAATGAAATACGGATATATTGTTATTTTGCTTCTATTACCTATCACTGCGTTCGCGCTTGATTCTGAACTTTGTCTAAAAGGTTGTCCTAATGGGTCACCTAATACCAATGATGAATTAGAGCGTCCCATCTATGTTCTAAACAATAACGGTACTACCAGGTTTGCAGACTGGGTAGCTTACCGAGTTGAAACATCAAACTTCGGACCAACCAAAACACGCAGTTTCAGAAGAGAGCCAGATCTAGATAAAACAAAGACGCTTAAGGATGATTACAAGGATGCTCACGCTCAGCAAGGCTATGACAAAGGTCATATGGCGCCTTTAGCGAGTTTTGCAGGATCGATGCACTGGAAAAAAAACAAACTATCTATCCAACATTACGCCACAACATAGGAAGTTAAATAGAGGCCCATGGAAAGTTTTGGAAGCGCGCATTCTTAAATATGCAGAAGAATGGAATGTACCTGTCTATGTGGTTTCTGGTTCCCTTTACGATGACAATATGCCCAAACTACCTAAAGCCAGCCAGACTCATCGAGTCCCGAGTGGTTACTACAAAGTTATTGCAACGCTTGAGGATGGGCAGGTTTGACAGACAAATACTACCTACGCTAGTTATTGTGATTATTGGGAATCGATTGACGATATTGTGGATTAGATTTCATGCCGAAGCTTAGTGGGGCTACAGAGAGAGACGTTGAGTCCGGTGCGTATGAACTTTGGTATTACTTAGGTTGTGTGTGATGGGTAAACCCATCTCGAAAAATAGATTATTTGGAGATTAGTTTGAAAGATAATCAAATATACAAGTAATCAACTATACTATAATAAAAATGTTTGTTTTGTTTGTATAAGAAATTAGTGATTATGTTAATATCTAACCATAAAAGTCATCCCATATTAAGAATAGTCTTTTTGATAAGAATGTTTTTCACAAGCCTCTAAGTAGTAGGAGATGAGAAATGATAAGGATATTTATGTATGTCTATGTTTGAGCTTTTAGATAACTACAGTGCAAATGCAGTAATTAAAGTTGTTGGTGTTGGTGCTGAGGGAAGTCATGCTGTTAACAACATGCTAACTGCTGGAGTCGATGGAATTGATTTCCTGTGCGTGAATCCTAATTTGCCAGATGAAAGTAATCCTGAAGTTACTAAAGAAAATATAAAAATAAAAAAGCTATTCTCAATTTCACATAGTGAATTAGATAAAGATGGAATTAGTAAAGATTATAATAGACTAAGGGAAGAAGTTATTGACGCCAACTTGTTGTTTCTCGTTGCGGAATTGAGCACTTTTCGAATTACAGGCACATTGAGCAATATTGCAAAAATTGCAGAGCAAGCAGGAATATTAACCGTTTTAGTTGCAACGCACACAACTAAACATATAGATGGAGATTATTTTAAAAAAGGCGTAAGGAAGATAAATAAGCTTGTTGATTCAACGATATTGTTGTCAACAGGTACATATAGCGATATTGATTCCGAAAATACATCACAAAAGATATTATATAGAACAGTTATTGATATTGCACAATTGATTCTTAGACCTGGATTAATTAATGTTGATTTTTCTGATGTAAAAACAGTATTGTCAAAATCGAATTATGGTTCAGTTGGTTTTGGTGAAGCAACTGGTGAGGAACGAGCACGTAAAGCAACCAAGAATGCATTATCACATCCTTTTCTATCTAATTTAAACGTCAGGAATGCGCCTAGGTTTCTAGTTATGATAAGAGCAGGAATGGATCTTGCGATTGGCGAATTTGAAGAGGTTGGTAGTGTAATAAAAGAAATATGCTCAGAAACTGCAACAATTATAATTGGTACAGTGGTTGAGCCAGAATTAGAGGGAGAGATTAATGTTACAGTGGTAGTTACTGGTTTCGATAAGCTAAACACAAATACCCCAGAAAATGATGGTTTATATAAAATAGAGTCAAGCAAAATAGATTCGAGTGCAGATACAATTCATATAAATGAATTTTTCTCTGGCGAGAAAAATCTTGAGACGCCATTATTCACGAGTGATCTAAAACTTATTGCAAGCGAAAACATTCCTGATGAGGAAATTGCAGAACTAATAGTACACTTATCAAATGTTTATAAGTCTATTGGTGGTGATGAGCTGATAGTTCGTGGTGTGAGTGATGTTCCCCCAAACTCTGCATCTAGCGGTGAAAGAAAGACGACTCAAAAGAAACGGCTTGCACGATGAATGATTCTGGCGACCCATCTAATGTGAATAAAGACGAATCAGCAGGTGATTCTCTGGTTGCGATAGAGATTACGGGGAAAGATCTTGATACATGGAATGACAGGCGACCACGTTTTTATGAAAGAATGCTTAATAGTGTAATAAATATATTTAAAAGCGATATCCCACCTAGCGCAACAGCAAACAAAGAAATGAAAGAATCTGCGGATGATTTTCTTCGTAGTGCTCAGGAGAAAATCAAATCTCCACAACTTGTAAACCAAGAAAGGCAAGCATCTATTAGTTTAAAACTAGCAGAAGCGAGGGAAAGAGAGGCAAATACTAGAAAAATTCAACTAGAGGCTGATAAATTAGAGATGGAAATTGAGCAAGAAACAGTACATCAATCCCAAAAGACGATTGAAATATTAATTCAACGAGGTGAACTAGAGTTACTGAAAGAAGAAGATGGGGAATTAATATTACTGTACAAAGGACATAAAGTCTAAACTTCAAGTTATTGGGTGAATCATGACTGCAAATCATGTTGTGCTATAATTGCAGTCCTATATAGCTCAGCATCTAGTCCATTCTACGATAATAGAATAGTACTATTAGTTCGCAAGCGTATCCAATTTATTAAATGCTTATCCCAAATTGAAGTTTCCACCTGTAGGAACCGATGTACTTCCTGAAGATATGTTAAAGCGTTACGGTTATGCAACCTAACGAACTCCAGACTCTTAAACGCCAAGCTTGATCGACTCTCTCAAAACATAAATTTCCTAACTGGATTGTTGGAATCAAAGTTGAGCATTGTTAACTTCAATATACCTGAAGTTACTGAATTAATACTTCTAGTTAAAGCTCGAAAAGCGATACCTGTACCACTAAATTCAGAAGCGTTGAATGTATTACTTAGACGAAAAGATATTCACCATGACAATGTATTTACATTTAGGGGAAAACCAGTAGATCAAGTTAATACAAAAGCGTGGAAGAAAGCTCTAGCACGTGCAGGGATAGAGAACTTCAGATGGCATGACTTGCGCCACACATGGGCAAGTTGGCATGTTCAGAATGGGACTCCCCTAGTCGTTCTACAGGAATTAGGTGGTTGGGAAAGTGTGGAGATGGTGAGGCGTTATGCTCATCTCAATGCTGATCACTTATCGAAATATGCAGAGGCGGTCACCTGTGGCACAATTTTGTCACAAGCCTCGTAGAACATATTTTGAGTCGGAGATAAGTTCTTGAAAAGATGGTGGGCCGTGAAGGATTCGAACCTTCGACCAATTGGTTAAAAGCCAACTGCTCTACCGACTGAGCTAACGGCCCCACTTTTTTAAGCTACTTTTGCGAAGCGCGCATTCTACCGGACTTACCCAGAATGGCAAGCCCAGTAAATTGAAAACGCTTTATTTTTTATACCGCATCAAGTTGGCGTAAGCTGCCAGGTAATAACTTCATATCAACTAACGCGGTAATGAAGGATTTGAAGAAGCTGGCTTCATCTTCATAAACCAGTTTGTAGTATTGGATTTTCATGGTCAATGCGCTACCGAAGACGATACTGATGAAGACCAGGAATGAGCCAAGCGCCAGTGTCGAGACGCCCGTTATTGCCTGACCAACTGTACAACCCAGGCCTAGTACGCCACCAAAGCCCATCAGGACCCCGCCTATGACGTGGAAGACAAAATCCTTAACCGATACAAACCATTCAATGCGGAAGCTCTTAGAGATGAGTGACCACAGGAATGAGCCAAAAATGACACCCAGCACGGCCAGTACGCCAAAACTTAGGTAACTTTTACTAAACCCGGTTTTGGTGTATCCCGCCATCTGTCCCATCGGGCTGATGAAGGTGTAACTGGTGGTATTGAGATTTGTTGACGCATTTTTAGGTTTTGGCACGTCATCGCCCATTTCAATTTCCCATTGATCGGCGACAAAGGCACGCATGCCTACTTCTTCACCATCCAGATTGATAGCAACGTTAGCTGTGATGTACCAGGCTGCCAGCACAATTAGTCCAATCGAGACGCCTGCCAGGATGTTATCAAAGCTTGAACGGAAATCAGTGGCTTTGAAGACGAAGAATAACGCGATCACACCGACAATCAGGCCAAGAATCAGGCGCAGAGTAGTAGCAGAGCCATTTTCAGTAAAACCGGCTGCAATGCTGCCTAAATCACTTTGAGTTTTCATCATAATGGTCGCATCATCTAACCACGGCTGGAATAAGCTTTGATACCAGTTCGCTTCCAGCTCTTTGAAAGGATCGACCATAAAGTAAGCAATAATGGCAATGATAACGAACACAAATATCGATTTAATATTACCCCCACCAATACGAATCAGTGTCTTATTACCGCAACCGCTACCCAGAGTCATACCGACACCGAACATGATCCCACCAAGCACAAAACGACCCCAGGGAAAGGCATATAACAAGTCTTGATTGGCACCACCACGATACGGAGGCAACGTACTGCTAAGGTCAAACACCTTAAAGTATTCAAGAATACTCACCCCAATCAACGCAACCGTCGCGGATAATATCCAGGCACGTAGACGCCCTTTATCACCCATATTCACTAGATCGGATACCGCCCCCATGGTACAAAAATTGGTTTTATTCACTACCACGCCGAGTAACACGGAAAGGATAAATATTGCCCAAATATAAAACGACTGCGCACTGGCGAAATCTGAAAACGTCATAAAACACCTCAAAAATTATAAATTCTGTACAAACTCGTCCGCCACATCCTTTAGCCGGCTCAAAAATTTGCCAGAGTATACCTGATGAAAAGGCCAAGATCACATAGCCATGATGGATATTAAGGATATTCAGATATTAATCAGTGACTTACGTATTTGGTTGGGTCATTTACCCCGGCCTCAACAAAGCCCTCCTGGCGCAAACGACAGCTATCACACTGCCCACAGGCCAGACCCTGCTCACTTGGATCATAACAAGACAAAGTGAGCCCATAATCGAGCCCCAGGCTTACGCCACGCTGGATAATCTCGGCCTTACTCAGATGCAATAAAGGCGTGCTGATTTGAATCCGATGCCCTTCTATACCCGTTTTAGTCGCCAAAGTTGCCATACGTTGGTAGGCCTCAATGTATTCGGGGCGACAATCCGGATAACCTGAATAATCAATCGCATTCACGCCAATGAAGATATCATAGGCACCCAGGACTTCGGCCCAGGCCAGTGCGATCGATAAAAATACTGTATTACGGGCAGGCACATAGGTGATGGGGATGCCTTCTTCATGGTGCTTGGGTACCTCAATCGAGGAATCAGTCAACGCAGATCCCCCAAATTGAGCCAGATCCAACACAAACGTTCGGTGAGAGTTAGCACCAAGATGCTCGGCTACCTTTGCCGCGGCCTCCAGTTCGCTCCGATGACGCTGCCCATAATCAAAACTTAAGGCAAAACACTGATAACCCGCCTGTTTCGCTATCGCCAGCACCGTTGCCGAATCCAATCCTCCGGAGACCAAAACCACGGCTTTTTTAACTTTTTGACTCATCGTTAGCGACCTGGTTGGTCACCCCAAATTAATTTATGTAACTGGCATTGTACCCGTACATTAAGTTGATCGGCTAAAACCCATTCGGTGAGCTCCTGTAAGGTCACTTGTTGATAACTGGGCGAAAAAATAATCTCACAACCGGCATCGATCTTATGTTGGGTTAAAAAATGAACTGACCATAAATAATCGTCATGGCTACAAATCACAAATTTCAATTGATCATTTCCACTCAGACAAGCTAAATTTTCTAATCGATTCTTTGTATGTTCGTTCGAATCCGGTGTCTTCACATCGACAACTCGGCTGACTCGTGCATCCACTGGTGTGATATCAATCGCTCCACTGGTTTCAATCGAGACCTGATAACCCGCATCACAGAGCTTCACAAGAAACTCATAACATGCTTTTTGAGCCAGGGGTTCACCACCGGTTACAGTTATGTAGGGTGTCTTATATTGTTTAAGTTGATCCAGAATTTCCTGATAAGTCATCCATTGCCCGCCCTGGAAGGCATATTCCGTATCACAATATTGACAACGCAA
>CAMYOL010000017.1:102104-117522 GCA_947260005.1 uncultured Ectothiorhodospiraceae bacterium | reverse complement strand
GTGATAGTCAGCCAGCTAAACGTAAATATTCAAAACGTAAACCTGGAAAGAACTCAATAGATGATAAGGGTCGATCGGATAAACCCCGCTCATCAAAGAGTAAACCAAAAAAAGACAAAAAGAAAAAAGCGAAAAAACGTGCCAAGGATAAAAAGGCCAAAGGTAAACGTAAGAGTGATGATGCCAAACCTAAAAAACGCGTTAAGAAAAAATCAGACTAATCTCTATCCCTTATTGTCATCCTGAGCGAAGCGAAGGATCTTGCGAAGCGAAGGATCTTACAGGCGAAGCACGTAAGATCCTTCGTCGTCTGCCTCCTCAGGATGACAGGGTTCTGCAGGGTATCATTCCCCTGGCGAGGGGAATCCAGGTTTTATGGCTTTAAAATAGATATCGTCCCAATAACTATAATAGTGTCCTTCTTCCTTAATACTTTGAATAATTTGGATTTTTGCACTCTGTGAATTATTTGGCGCTCGTAAACCGGTGATATGGAGCGTTTGCCAGCCCGATACAGGTCGAGGGTCTTTCCAGTTAGTATCTGTTTTCGCCGGTCCCTTACAATCTATATTCTGATACCAGGTCAGGCGAAGCCGGCCACCGCCTTGCGCTGTCGATAACTCATCCATTTTAACGCTTGCACCGAGTTCAAAGTTTTTATTCGCCCCAAAATTGACACATTGACTAAATGCACCACTACCTCGAGATCCGGAGCTGGAGTAACTGGTGACACGTGCCGAACCGGGCTCAGTATTGCCAATAAATTGTGACCATTTCGTTTTACTTGAGATCCGCCAACCAGATAGCTTTGCATTGAATGAGCCATTCGTTAAATAATTTATCCCTGTACCAAGTGTATACTCTTGAGTGTTAATCGGTCCTGGTCGGGGTTTAAATTCGGTTGCCGCAAAATGTATATCATCCCAAAGCGTCTTGCCACCTTTAGAATAACGGCCACGTTGTACAAGCGTAATTTTTGCAGACCTTGCATGCAGTGAAGGGGTTAAGTTTGAACGTTTTAAGTCTTGCCAGGCCAGATTATCTTTCGGTTCGATATAATTACCATATTGCCCGCCTTTCGAGCAGTCGTCAGATTCGTACCAGACCACATTAGCTCGGTTTGCATATTGTTTTATAGGAATAGTTTCTAATTTAACTTTTGCAGAAAATTCATATTTTGTTCCGGGGCCAAGAGGGACACATTGTTCTACTTTAGTTTCATAAATATATTTATCTATCGGCGGTCTATTGGCTCGAATACTAATCGCCGCATTTGAGTTGATACCAAGATTCTTTTCCCACTTAGCTTCTGGCGGTACTTTCCAGGCAAATAATCGATCTTCAAAGGATGAATTTTTTAAGAGGTTTGTGCCAGTTAAATCTTGAATATGAGTATCGCGTTGTTTTCTCATCCCGCCGTTAACAATTTCTTTTCGAACTAAGGTTTCACCAGCAGCGCAGGGTGTGTCTTTGAATATAAACTTACCGTTATCTGATTTGCATTGATAGAAATCGGCAATGGCATCAGGAATGATGGTCAGAATTGAGATGAATATAATAGGATATCGCATCATAGGTCGTTCACCGATTGTCCCAGCCGCGCTGCATTTCGAAGTATAAAAATGATGCAGTCCAGGCGATTAATAACAGGCCAACTAATGACTCCAGTCCCACCAGGTGGCGTATATGACCAAAGGGGACAATATCTCCTATGCCTAAAGTCGTATAGGACGTGTAAGAAAAATAAATGCTATCCAGAAGCGATCCGTCGTAATTGCCGGTTAAATTGCCGTACCTGCCCGAGCGATTGAGGGCAAAATAGGCTAAACCAAAGATCCAAATTTCGACGGTATGCGCAATTAAAAGACCAAATACGCCAAACACGATTCGGAAGCGATGTTTGATCGATAATTTAGGAATAATGTTTGATAAACGATATAGACTCTCATAGTGAATCACTACAATGATTGCGATGATTAAGATGTTTAATATATAGACAGTAAGCATATTTGACACCCTTAGTCATTAGAAACGTTATTTTCTGGAAATTAAATTATAGTAACTTTTTATTAATAATACTGCTTTCTTATAGGATTGTTGAAAAGATTTTCTTTGAGTTAGTCATATTTATTTTAGGCGATTGTTTATAGTTATATTCATTAGACGCATTCGAGTACCATACTTAGATAACTGGAATTGAAGAGTTTGTTCCTTATCTTCAGAAAAAGGATAAGACACAAGTATTTTTCGTGTTTTTAAATTAAAGTTTCGTATGGTAGTCATATATTTTTTCGAAGTTAAATTTTTCCTTGAATTGTGTATAGCTGAGAGGGCCTCTTCATCAAGTGTAGTTAATAACGTGTAGGTTCGATAATCTTTAATAATATCTTCAGGAAATGATAGCGAAATTAGTTTCCAATTTAGGCGGTTAATATTTGGGTCCTTATTTAGAATGTAAATTGCAGCATCTGAGGGTAAGCGATTAGATTTTGGTGAGATAAATACAACGAGTTGTTCATCCTCATAATAGTCGAATATTGGAGGGAGGTTACTCGTCAATTCCCATTGTAAGATTTTACGGTATTTTTCATCATCATGTAGTCGAAAATAAATGGAATATCCGGTACCACCACCAGTGATACCGGTTGCATGTTCGGTTACTTTATACATACCGCCATAAGATAATTTTTTTTCCTCAACTATTGACTCCTGGTTAATCAGGTAGAAGAACCAGGAAATCATTGAAAACAGTAATATGAGGCAGAGGCTAGTTAAAGTTATAATTACTTTTGTGAGTTTATGCATATTATAGTTTGATCGTTAAAATAATCTATGATTGTTCGAATTGAGTAAGCTACGCTTGCGAATATAAGCTCCAGACAAAATTAAACATATAATGATTATTAATGCCCATTCCTCTGGCTCAGGTACTCCAGATGTTTCAAATAAGTCATTGCCAGATATTACTCGCGCCTGTTCGACATCTCGGTCAAAGCGGTTTTCTTGTTCAGATAGATTTTTCAAACGCTGCTTTTGCTCATCATTGACGAGTACGATCATCGAAGAGAAGGGGGTAACGATAGAATTTTGAATAGCAATGTTATGTAATTGATCGAGTGTATCTAAACCAGAACTTTTATGCTTACGGTAATGATGAGTAATATATTGGCGTGCTGCCAGTTGTACGAGCTGGGGGTCAGATTGGCGAGGTTCAATATTTGAGCCTTCGCGAAATAACCACTGAAAATGACCACTGGTATGAATATTTGGATTGGTTTGTTTGGTTTGCTGGAGTATGGTTTCAAATGTGGTAGCTATACCACCTTTGGATTTCATAATCAGATCAAATAATTTATCATCGTAAGCATAAGGTAATTTATTACTGACATGTAGTAGCCAGATAGGGGTATGCGAACCGGTCCTTAGTTTAACTTCCTCGTTAAGTTCGTATGCGCCTTCATCTGTGACAATAATCAATGCATCATAATGAGTTTCCGGTTTATACTTTTGCCATGTTTGCAGGTGACTAAGATGCCCGCTATGACCAAAGAATAAAATATCTCTTGAATTGATATCCACAATAGGTTTAACGGTTTCACCTACCAGAAAATAATCAATGTTCGTTGATGATGTTTTGGTATGTTTAGATAATCTACGAAGTAGTGAGTATAGATTATTTTGGTGTTTACGCATGCTACTTGATGTATCGATTAAAACAGCATAACGATGTTCAATATGACTCATTATAAGATCGCGTTGTTTCTTTATATCGACAGTATAGGACTTTCCGGTTGGAGTAATCAGTGTGACTGATTTGGAGCCTAGCGGTGTGGCCATTTTAGAAATCTGGTCTATTGGCAGCCAGGAATTTTCTGTTCTTGATGTTAGTAGATTATTTACTGTTAACATTGTCTCTTTAGTCCAGAAGACATTTCGTTTTTCAAGTAATTTTGGCAAGACCCACATACGTGAATGAGTTAAAGGGATGACATATTGTAAACGCATATACATGGGCTTAGTGTTAGTTTTAAAGGTATATTTTGATTCACTTTGTTTGCGTGGGATAGGAAATATTCGTAATCTGTACTGGTAAGGGCCTACTTGTTCGAGTAGGGCGGGATCTATTCGACGTTGAACTTCCTGTTTATAAAGTTTCTGTGCCGCACCACGGGGAGAAACTGTATAGGCGTATTTTTTCATGTCTTGTTTATCATCACTTAACCAGACTCCTGTTAAGGCGGCATCCGCAGGTAGGCTAAAATGATATAAGATTTCTTGCTGCTCAAATGTTTGATTGTAATAAGTCTCTTGTAAGGTAATTAAAGCGCTGTGTTTAGATTCATCGATAGTGATGGATTGACTTTCAATCCATACTTTTTCCTGATTGGCATCGATCAATCCTGCTTCAAACCCATTTCGTTGCCAGTCACTTTTAAGCGCAGAGCGGATAGTTTTGCGTTCGGCTTTTTCTATTGGTTCATCAAAAAAATCAGCATAGTATTGGGCAATCTGTTCCGGATTATAAGAGTTATCTGTGTTATTAAATAAAAATGGTGCTGCAAAAAAATTAAACGCATTTTGAATGTTAGAATCAGATATATAACGATTATATCCAAAGGCTTCAGTATATAATTCACGAATCAGGCTGTTACTTGATGTTGACCCGCTATATCGTACATTTTTTAGATAGGCGTTTAGTAATCCAGATCGTATTAATGCTTGCTGCTCTAGAAGTTCTTTTTTATCTTGATCGTTTTCAATGGGTTTGATTAATATTGCAACGGCTTTTGCCTGATTTTGTATATTAGTGAAATACATAACCCCTGCATTCATCGCAAGTATACTAATCATCAGTGCCAGGACCTTTTTGTATTTAAATAAAGGCGCAGTTTGTCGATATTTTTTCCAGAAAGCGTGGGTATATAAGATACAGAGCATCACGGGTAACCCTATAAACAGAGTTAAGGTGTAAATAATAAAAAATGCAAACAGGATAGCCAGCGGGGCTTCTTTAAAAACATCCAGCCACTCGAAGCTAAAGAAACCAGTGATGCCAATAGAGAGCAAGGGGATGCTAATAAATAATAAAAGTATTCCAATATAAACTCCAAAAATAAGTGTAAAATGTAATGTACCCAGTTCAAATAAGTGCGTACCAGGTGTTTTTTCATATTTGTAAGTAAATAATTGCAATGAGTAAGCCGCGATACCAAGTAAGGCAACTAGTGCCAGGTATATTGTTGCCGCGTGGAGCTCACTGGTAATAAACAGGCGAGCAAGTGCCAGGAAGAATAACGGTAGCTCAAAGCCAAAAAATAGTTTTAATAGCCGACGAGGGTTCTGACGAAAACCTTTGGTGACGCCCAGTCCTATGGCTATAAACGGAGTCACAAATAATGATATTGCGAAGAGGCCCTGTTCTATTGGAGTTGCTCCCTTAACCAGGTTAGTAATAATAGGAATGATTACATTTTCGGCTAATAGAAACGCAATTAAAAATACGAAGATAAGATTCCAGGACCAAAACAAAAAATAATAACTGGCGGGAATTATTTTAGTTTTTATGTTCATTTGATGTGGCCTGTAATAATATTTTATGAATGGTCAATTGAATCGGACTAATGACATCTCTGATATTGAATTCATCGTGTCCAGGATTTTCAATAAGCATTGAAGCCAATACCCAGGGATTGTGTTTATTAAAAATACTGGTAAAGATCCGCTTACTATAATCGTCGGTCATATGATTAGCGTTTTGAAACCAATAGATGGCAACGTATTTATTTCCATCTTTAATTAAATCCAGATAACGGACACTTTGCGTAGTGGCTAAGCGTAAGGTGGTGTCATTGCTAATGTTGTAACCTTGAGATATCAGGCAATTTTTAGGATCGTGTTGGTCCTTCCAATAAGTGGAATGTACTGCTATCAAGCTTGCATTCGTATTATTATCTAGTTGAAAACGGTACTTGTGAGCCTGGGCTTGATTGCGGTTAAAAAATTCGCTTTCCTGAAAGGATAAATTGACCAGAGTAGGTGACCAATGTTCGGGTAATTCAAGCAGTGTATTTACAGTCAATTCATTTGTTTTTGGCATTGGCGTGTAGAGAACGTTCAGAGCAACGATCGTAAAAAGCAGGAACATTAAAGCACTTGATGGTTTTTTTACGGTTTCATTTAAAGGGACTTTTTGTTGGCAGGATTCGGTTTGTGTTTTTTGGGTTAATAGCAACCCCCATCCAATTAGACAAGCCAGGGTAAACCCGATAATTCCAAGAAGTTCGTGAATGAGATCGGCGAATTCAAAGTAGCTAAAGTGAGAACCCAGTAAAACCAGGATGGAAATTCTAAGAATGTTGGCAGCGACGAGTGCCATGATAAAAAAACTGAACCGCCAGAGCCAGCCAAATCCAATCGCCTTATTTTCAATCCAACTCAATAAAACAAAAAAGGCCAGACCAGACCAGATTCCTTTTATGCCACTGCAATTTAGATCGACATTGGCATATTGGTTTTCGAGTACGATGATGGTTTCAGATGACATACTGGGGTAGCCCAGGGCAGTCAGCGTATCGGCAGCGACATAAGCTGAAAATAACCTAAGAGGGAAACCGAGGTAAACATTCAGATAGTCACCAAATGGTAGTAAAATTATCAGTAATATCGTGGGTATCAGGCCTTTTCGCCACAGATTTTTCGGAACAAAAAAACCGAAAACAGCATATAGGGCCAGTACGCAAAAGGTAGCCGAAATAATATGTATAGCTAACAGGTATTCGTTAACGACAAAACCTGCAACGGAAACTATATATAGGCTAATTGTTGTTGTGCGTAATTGAAGGGGCAGTTCCCGGTTAATGCCATGACGATTAATAACTTGTTTGTGGATGAGAAAACCGAGCAGCATTAAGACGCCGATTAGTTGAAAACGATGTTCCTGAGCAGTAAATGCATCAAACATCCAGGCAAGTGCTGGGTAAAATAATTGAATTGTTAAGGTAATAAGCAAAATCTGGCTGGCCCACAAAGCTAATTGTGGGGTTGAGTTGTTTGCAGGTAGATGGTTGAAAATTCCCTGAGAGTGCATTGTGTCCCTAATACGATAAAATTTTCTATTATTTCATTCTACGGCGAGTTTAAGCATTAATTGTGGCGAAAATCTAGCAAAACGTGACATAGCAATGATGATATGCGTGGTTAGAGTCATTAACGCAGGTCTGAATCCGTTAGGGTTAAATAATCCATTGAATAGAAGAAGACTTAATTTTTGTGAGTAAGATCACAGGTGGATTTGGTGTTTTGTGACGCATTTTTCATTATCTCGTTTATTCTGAGGGTTTGCGAAGTCGATAAATAAAGCGTTAACAACTAATCGCCCAGGATAGATTACGCATGAATACGCCCGATAATGTGGTTTCATTTGAGGATATAAAACAGGACGGTATTCAGCGTCGACTTTTATTCAGGAAACTACAACCTGAAATCAAGAAAAAAACAATCAGACATATGAAAAAAGTCATGCAAGGTATGTTTGATACTGCTGATGATGCGTTATTCAAATTAGCTGAAGGGGCGACTGAGGGAGTGGATAAAAATTTGTACTTTGATTCCATGCGTGTGGTTCGATTACAAAGAAATTCAATCGAAAAGACATTCTTTGCGGAGATAGAAGGTTATTTTGATAGTTTTGAAAATGGAAATGACGATACACCGCAGCAACCCAATTTGGCGGAGATAGATCCAGATTCGATGGAATTAATCAGTGACGCTGATTTAGAGATTAATCTTGCGATTCGGAACTTGATCCAAAAAATACAGAATCAATATTCTTTTGATTTAAGTGCACTTGATAAACGTCTGGCGTATTTAGCAAATAATAAGGAAGGGCAAAAAGTCGTTGCACCGTTTGGTGCCGAGGCGATTGTGCATAGCTTTGTAAAAGCGGCTGAACAGATTGATTTAGCACTTGAAGTTCAACTGATTATCGTCAAGTTGTTCGATTTGCATTGCATTCATAACCTGGCCGATCTGTATACTGGGTTAAACAAAATGTTTATCGATGAAAATGTGCTGCAGGTGATTAAACAGGAGATTGTAAAAATGCCTTCTCCGCAATCGCCCAATGTCAATCATGAACAGGTAGAAGGTATGTCGCCCGACATTGGTAATGGTGGGGCAACTATTCCTGGTGCGCCCAGTGTATCGGGTTTAAATCCAGTTCAAACCGGTTCACCTGTCTGGTCTCAGTTACAGCAACTAGTCAGTTCACAACGGCAATCTATGCCAACGGGAAGTAGTTCGGAGATCCCATATAGCCAATCACCTGTCGGTATGATGGGGACACCTGGAACTCCGGGTATGCCTTCAGGTTCCAATGGTGTTGGCGGTGTTGGCGGTGTTGGCGGTGTTGGCGGTGTTGGCGGTGTTGGCGGTGTTGGCGGTGTTGGCGGTGTTGGTGGAGTCGGTGGAGTCGGTGGAGTCGGTGGAGTCGGTGGAATTGATGGGAACGCTGGCTTTGGTCAGGCGGGTGTCGGTATCAATCTATCCACGCAAGATGTTGTGAACACCTTAACGACAATTCAGAGTACTAATTTCGACGAAGTACCGGATAGTGGTGCTCATGCAGTTGGTAATTTCCTAAGAGTGCAACTGCAACAAGCAAATACCGAAGATGAGCAAGAGAATATTCTAAATCCACTTGACAATGATGTTATCGATATTGTCTGTTTGTTATTTGAATACATTTTAGATGATCCAAATTTACCCATGACGGCAAAGGCGAGCATCGGTCGCTTACAAATCCCAATGTTAAAAGTCGCCATGTTGGACAAAGATTTCTTTTCCATGAATGGCCACCCGGCACGTTACTTGTTAAATCTACTAGCCAGCACTGCGGTTGGTGTTGATGAAAGCGAAGGGCTAGAACAGCCTATACTGAACAAAATAAATGAAATCGTTGAAGAAGTTTTAGAGAAATTTACAGATGATCTTGCGCTGTTTACTGAGCTTACTGAGCAGTTAAATGAATTTATTAGTGAACAGCAACTCGACGAGTTGGAAGCATGTAAAGATATCAGTCGCGTACAGAATGAAAAAGAGGAAATGGTCCTGGCTAAAACCTGGGTGAAAGAAACGCTAAGCCAGCACTTGATTGGGCGTGAATTACCAAAGCCAGTTGTCGATATAATTCTTGGACCCTGGAAAGAAGTGATGCTTGAAACTTATTTAATTCGTTTTATTGATGTCTTGTGTTGGTCTATTGAGCCGAAGCTCCATAATCTTGATAAGAAAAAGTTGGGAGCAATCATCCAGCAACTAGTGGTGACATTACGGGATGGTTTTGAGCTTATTGATATGCCTAAAGATGAATTAGATAAGATATTCAGAACACTAGAGCCCTATCATTTAGCCAGTGTGCATGGACTTAATTTGAGTGATTGTATTTTAGAAGATAAAGCCAACGAATCGATTAAAGCGGTATTAAGTGACGAAAAAGATATCGATTCTCTGGATGAAGAAATCAATAATGTTATTAACGAAGAGAAAGTGGTGCTGGAAGAGATAGTGCTGGAAGACTGGGAGCCCGCCAAGGATTTGAATCAGGTTAATGATGAATATCTTGAGCTCGCGCGGCACCTGGAGATGGGAAAATGGGTGGAGTTTCAAAATGAAAAAGGAGAAACAAGACGTGCAAAATTAGCCTGGAAAAGTGATTTATTAGGTGAGTTCACGTTTTTAAACTGGAAGTTTGATGTGGTCGCAGATAAAACCCTCACTGAGTTCGCACAGGACCTACGACAAGGGCATGCTAAAATTGTTAATGATGTGCCTTTAATGGATCGGGCGTTGTCAGCCATGGTCAGTACTTTAATACCAAAGGCGGGTTAATCATATACCTTAATTTCAATTCATCAATGACTGATTTATAATGCTACCCTGATATCTTGTTGGAGTAGCCGCTGTGAGTAATAGCGTATTAGTACGTGAAAATGGTCCTTTTGTCGTAAAAGGTGATATTGTTGTTGAAGATGCGGACGGTAGTCGTTTATTCGAAGGTAATGAGGCCTATCTATGCCGATGTGGACATTCGAAAAATAAACCCTTTTGCGATGGTGAACATAAACGTTGTTCCTTTGTCGATGATGCTAGATTTAAAGATGAAAAAGGCGAAGCCCTGGAGTCTGAAGAGTCATCAGGTTTAATAATCACCGCTCGTAATAATGCGATGTTAATTGCCAAAGGGCCAATGACGATTCAAAGTGAAGGTGGTTCCTCGAGTACAACTCGAAACAAAGCCGCGTTATGTCGTTGTGGTTTCTCGAAAAATAAACCCTTTTGTGATGCCTCACATAAAACTCGTTAACTAACAATTGCTAGTCAATGACAAAGGTTTAGTGCGTCGGTGCCTGAGTGAATATTTCTTTCCATGAGGCGTAGGTAGCACCGAATAAAACCGGCAAAATAACTAAAAATCCTATGTAAAGTGTGAACACAGCCAGTATCATTAGAAGTAGCGCAAAAAAGGTAAAGACAATAAAGGCACCAATATTTCGTTTTAAGGCGATCAGGCTCAGTTTAACAGCATCGCCAACCGGCTTTTTGTGCAAGACGATTAATGGTGGACCAAACCATGAAATCGCACCGAAAAGTAACGATATTATTAAAACGACAGGCACAGCAATGACCAGCATGATGATGATAACAGGCTCAGAGGATGCGCCTGATTCGTTTATACCCATGACGATGAAAAAGCCAATCAGAAAAAAAATCACAAGAATGACAGAAAACAGAATTGCAATACCGATCAACAGGGCACCTAATATTGCGAGTTTGTCAGCACATACATTGAAACCTTCAAACAGATGGCGAACCTCAATCGCTTCCCCATTGTCCAGGGCATAAAGTCCTAACATTAATCCACCTGCGAACATGGGTTGCAAAATCTGGGTCGCAAAAGGAATAAATGACGAAACAATAAGTAGTAAGATATAAATAAGAGCGATCGCAATCCATATTCCGGCATTGCGGCCAAAGAAACTAAAACCCTGCCCAATCCAGCTGAGACCGCGACCGATTGGTACGGATTGAGGTTCTATGTAAGCCCAGACATCATCCGATGATTTTGCCTTTGCTTCAACCTGGGTAGTAGGGGGCTGATATGGATTACCAGAGTTCACTTTCATCCCTCACAAGATATTACTGTTTTGAGACTAGCATATTCTTTAGCGATTATGCTAAAGGTTTATCCAGGAATCCTGGGTCAGCGGTAAAAATTAGAGTAAGTTATGGTGGGTTAACGGTGGATGGTTTAGCACGGATATTAAAAATTTGTGTAATAAGTGGATTACCGTCAAGGGAAATAACGATTTGGTATTCTCCCGGTATAAAGGTTGCAATTGGGTGTTTTAAGGTAAATATTTGGTCACCCGTGGCTTCGGAGACGAGTAATTTTTTTTCAATGACGGTCTGATTTTCAGTAACAGAGTCGAGTTTTAAATCAAGTGCCGTCGTATCTTTAGACAGGTTGGTATAAGTGAAACCTAAATGTAGTGTAGGTGTTACCGACAGAATTTTTTGTTCAGTTAACAATGTCGAAAAGGGTTGATCACTAACGAGTAAATGAGTTACTCGGGGTGCACTTGAGGTTTTAGCGGTAATAAATTTTTTATGTGCCTGATCAACGCGAGTGCTATTCGGGAATTCACTTAACGCGGCTTTAAGTATTTTTTCCGCCTGTGTGAATTTTTTCTTCCAAATTGCTGTTTGAATTTGTTTGATAACATAATCTTCTGATTTCTGTAAACCAGCACGAGCATTTTTGTTTTCTTTTTGTTCGCGTAAGACTTGTTTATACAGACTGGTCGCACTTCCCTCTTTGGGTAAAATAACTTTACCAGCCTGAAACTGGGCTTCCGCCTGAATTAGTATTGACATTAATTTTTCTTGCAGCTGTATTTTTTGTTGTAGTGATTGTTTTAGATTCAATAAGCCAGTATGCGAAAGGTCGACTTTCAGTCCCAGTTCGATACTCGCGAGTGCCTCATGTGGTTTGTCGGCCGCTTTATGCGATTTTGCAGTTGTATAGTAGTGTTCCGCAATTTTTTTAAGCTCATTTTGAGCTTGGGTATTGTTGGGGTCTATTGAAAGAACGGCCTGCAATTCAGCAAGTGCATTCTTATTGTCCGGAGCGATAAACGCGCCTTTTTGAATATATTCAGTGGCCCTTTGCATATGCCCCTGTATTGCTTCACGTCGTAGCAGCTGATTATCCAACTGTACTAATTTTTGAGGTATAAATGCATCCGGAAGTGTTTCATTGGCTTGTGCTAACAGAAATCTCGCCCTGGCATGGTCATAATTTTCCATCGCATTGCTGGTTTGTAAAATATACCAGTTAGCGATTTTCATTAAACGATTTTTAGCAAGATCGTCAGCAGGATTCGCTTGTAATAGCTTGTGATTAGATAGTGTTAATTGTTTTATCTTGTCGGTGTTTTCGTCAGGCGATAATGCAAAGCCAGATATTGGTTTTGACTTTTCTATTTGTGTTGGTTCTAACGAAGAAAGAGGAGCAGCAATAGGGGGTTCAGTCAGACTATCAGACGATGTAACCGGTTCATTTATCGCTTTGTTGTTGTCAACAGGTTGTTCAGGTGTTTGTTTTGTATATTGAATTATTTTTGGTTCGACATAAGTCTGCCATGCTTCAATTAGAAAGTCCTGTTTATAATATCCTGCACCGGCAAGTGATGTTAGTAATAGCAACCAAACGAGTATTCGTTTACGACGTCCTAAACGTATGAAATCATCACTCGTGGTAACATCATAGTTAAATTCTTTCGCAGTGTTACTTTCAGACGAGGCACTTACTTGATTCTTGTCCTGGGTTGTTTTTAACTTATTCTTGATTTGATCAGCAGCTAAAATCGGGTTAGAGCTTGTGGAGATCGTCTTAGCTTGATGGTCTTTACCGAGTTTTTTATTAGCAGCTGATTTTGCATTTAGAAAATCAATATCTGCTTCACTAATCTGGTTTAGTGCTTTTAAGAACTCGCCAGCGGTTTGATAACGATGTTCAGGATCTTTAGATAAACAAATATTAATGATAGGCTGGAATATATCCATACCTGGCGGAAGTTCTGGGATCGGATCGGACAGATGTTTAATACCAATAGCCACCAGAGAAGGGCCATCATAGGGCACGTAACCAGCGAGTGCCTGGAAAAGGACAATACCCAAACTATAGATATCTGAGCGGTGATCCACCTTCACACCTTTAGTTTGCTCAGGACTCATATAATAAGGTGTACCAATAACTTTACCGGTAATAGTTAGTCCCTGTGTAGCATTTTGGCTACGAGCAATACCAAAATCGGTAAGGATGGCACGTCCATCTTCATGTAATAAAATATTTTCAGGTTTTATGTCACGGTGTACATAACCTTTTTTGCCCGCATAATCGAGAGCCTGGGCAATTTGTTTGATAATAGCAATTTTATGTTTTCGGTTGAGCAGGTCGCGAGCGTCGCGCAGATTTTTACCAGGGACATATTCCATTGCCATGAAATGGCAACCTTGATGGACACCCGCATCGTAAATAGTAATGATGTTAGGGTGGGTGAGACTGCTGACAATTTTAGCTTCGCGTAAAAAACGATCCGTGAAACTGTCATCAGTATGATCCGAGGCCAGAATTTTAAGAGCAACTTGACGACCAATACTTTTTTGCACTGCCAAATAAACAACCGCCATCCCGCCTTTGCCAAGGACATCTTTTATTTCGTAACCCGGTAAACTGACGACCGAAGCGACCTGATTTTCTGGGGATGGTTTTTCCTGTTTTGACATTTTAAAACTCGCGACTCTCTATTGTTATCGGCAAACAGAGTTCTACATACAGCACAATTGTGACGAGAATCTTAATAATAGTGTGAAAAAACATACTTCTCTTCCCTGTTCGATATTCAGTGTCCATTGCCAGTCGGCTGTTTCAGTTAGCATCAAAAATTTTCAACAATTTCAGTAGGATATGGGCATATCTATTTAAAAGTTGGATCGCTGACATTCAATCTGTATGAGAATTTTAACCGACCTGGAAAACCAATATAGTACATTGTTAAACGACAGTAAGTTTTAGTTTTATCTCGTATGCCGTAAGGACGAGCGGACATTAAAATATCGAATGATTGGACTCGGTAAACGAAAAATTTTGTGCTTAACGAATTTATATTGAAATTACCTGAGTTCTGGTAGCCGATTGATTATGGCAAAGGTGATAATTGAATCAGATTTTAATGTTGTAGCCCATGAAAAATCGCTAATTTGATTTTTGTGATGGAGTTCACACTTTCGAACCCTTACTCACACGTAAATCTTTTCAAAAATTAAACCTTAATTATTCTATGTATACAAGCTGTTGGCCAGATATTTAGAATGACTCTAATATTGTGCCGGCAAATTTCTTGTTGCATCTTGAATGCCCGCTCTGCAGGCCATTGCTGTTCTATAATTGCAATTGTTAGAATTGCTAAAATTTAACAAATCAACGCCTAACCCCCAAAGGCAGAGAAATGAATACGATTAAACAACTTATATTAGTTGCAATACTAGTGTGGGCATGGTCTGGTGCGCATGCTTTTAACGTAGCGGATCTCGCTATCAGTGAGATTCAACTAGAAGCCTGTGCTGATTTACCAAAAGCTGCCTTTGATGAGGTTCGATCGGCGATCGATTACCAGCGCTATGATGAGGCATTAGACCTTTTGGGCGAGCCGAAAGCTTCGAGCGAACCAGAGCACAATTTCCTATTTGGTAAAGTTCACTATTTATTAGCGTACCAAAACGTTAACAATCAAAAAGCGGTCGTTGCCGATGACGCGCATCTAAAAGTCGCAAGAAAATATATTGAGTTGGCCGCAAAACAGGGTTTTGCCGAAGCGATTTACGATAAAGCTACCTTGTTAACACCACCGAATGAAGAGCAGAAGAAAAATAAATTATTAAAGACAGCAGCGGACAAAAAATTTGTACCGGCTATGTTGATGTTGGCTGAAATAACCTTCCTTAAGGCACAAACATTTGAGGATCGTATTGAGGCACAGTCACTTATTTTACAAGCGGCCAATCTCGATACTGATGCAAAGATTAAATTGGCAAGTTATTATTTACATGAAGATAGCCAGTTAAATAATGTGACCGGCTATGATAAAGATATTAACAAGGCGATCCAGTTTTTGTATTCTGCTGCCGCAAAATGCAATTCAACGGCAGCGTATAAACTGTATCAACTGTCTAAACATGAACATAAACCGAATGATTTACCGGCTAGTCGGGCAATATATTGGCTAGAAATATCGGCTAAATTGAATTCTGTAAAAGCGCAAGGTGACCTGGCGGAGTACTATCATAAAAATAATTA
>CAMYOL010000017.1:0-102077 GCA_947260005.1 uncultured Ectothiorhodospiraceae bacterium | reverse complement strand
CATGATAAAGCAAATTTTTGGGCGCTTCGGGCTGCTCAACATGATGACTTAAAAGCATTGTTGACCCTTGGAAAAATATACTATCAGGGTAGTGGTACTGATAAAGATTTACCGAAAGCGCTAAGATTTTACGAGCAGGCCTATCAGGTTGATCAGAACAATCGCCTTGTGCAAAACCAACTGGGAATCATGTATTACCGTGGCGAAGGTGGTGAAGTGGACTTTCGTAAAGCAGCAGATATGTGCAAAATGGCGGCTAATAAAGGCCAGGCGGGATGTCAATATTATCTGGGTTTAATGTATGTGAATGGTGAAGGGGTCACACAGGACATCGACACAGGTATTAACTGGATGAAAAAATCGGCGGCACAGGATTTTAACATTGCAAAAAACTGGTTACGGGAAAACTGGTAAATAATGAGCCAATGGTTTGTGTATATACTTCAATGTAACGACGATAGCTTATATACCGGTGTCACTACTGACATCGAACGTCGGGTTAAAGAACACAACCACGATACGAAACTTGCCGCCAGTTATACCCGTGCACGCAGACCGGTTAAATTAGTTTACTCTGAACAATGTGACGATCGTAGCCAGGCTTTAAAGCGTGAAGTGCGAATCAAAAGGCTTAAGCGTTTTGAAAAACAGGCTTTGATAAATAAATAAATTACCCTAAAGACATAATCATTGATATCATAATTTAATTATGATTTTATATTCCATTATTGAATCTCCACTCCATCCGCAATTAAGTTCTTTCTATAAAAGCCATGGTCTTAATGAAGTACGTCTTAACTCGGTGCGTAAGGCAATACAGGCCTTAAAATCTCAGCCACCTGAGTATGTTATCGCAGATTTTATTTATGGTTATGGTAATAATTATGCGGGGGTTAATATCAGTAACCTCGATGTGTTTTTGTATAGCCTTGCTAAATATGCACCGGATTGTAAGGTGCTGGTTTGTTTTGAAAAAGCCGACAAAGATTATGTCGAAAAATTACAGGAATTGTTTCCTTCAATCAAAACATTGGTTTACCCTGTTGATGAGAGTCAGCTAAGTTCTGAGTTAGGTTTATGACGTACTTAACAACAGAGGATCTTAAGAATTATCAGGCCCTATTATTGGATTTGAAAAAAACGCTGATGAAGGAAGACGATGCATTAACCGATGCCAGTGCGGTGGTTGAGCTGGATCAAACTCGTGTGGGACGTTTATCACGGATGGATGCCTTGCAAGGGCAGGCCATGTCAAAGGCAGTACAGGCACGACGTCAACAACAGTTGAAGGAAGTGAATCTGGCTCTAAAACGAATTGATTCAAATGATTTTGGATTCTGCCAAAATTGTGATGAGCAGATTGCGCGTCAACGCCTTGACATTAATCCAGCAGTGCGGCTTTGTATTAAATGTGCGGATTGACGGTGACAAAAAGTTTGCAAAAGTTTTAAATCTGGATTTATCACTTCGTTTATAATCACGTTATGGTGCCTATGTAGCGATACGGTAGGCTGGAAATTACCGTAATAAAAATATATGGATGATAATTATGCCAGTGGATATGACACTTTACTTTGATGTAGTGAAGCAAATACAGGATCAGATCAATCGCATTACCTATGCGTATCAACTCAGTGAACAAGAGCGAATGAATCAAATAAATCGTTTAGAACATGAAATTGCTCAAAAATTTCAATGGGCCAGACGAAGTTTGACGACGGTTGAACATAATTTGAGTCAAAGTAGTGCTGGGATTCAGCAGCCACAACTTCAGTCGGAAGTGGATGTAGCATAGTCTCTTGCACATTGACTGTTCATCCTGCGTTCTATACGCAGGATTGACAGTGTTTTGAGCATTCTATTACGCCTTTTGTAATAAAAAGGTATATTCCCCATCCCAGGCAATAATTTCCATAAGCTTGTGGCCAAGTTGAAAGCACATCGCTTCAAAGTTACGAACTGAGCGAGGTTCTGTGGTGGTCACTTTTAATACTTGTCCAGCTGACAATTGATCCATCGCTCGCAATGTCTGAACCATTGGTTGTGGTGAAGCCATATTTTGAGCATTTAATTCCATATCGATGTAAGCCATGATGTTTTCCCTTTCGTATTCTTGTAATAGAAGTAATGAACGTGACAAGGAGATTAACGGGTTATCGCTGAATGGAACCTGAAGATAAAATCATACAAAAATTATGGTTATTGTTTGGAGAGTTTTTCCTGGACAAGTACCCAGGGAGCGATAACAACACTCCAGAATACGGATTCACGAGTAAGCCAGTCGCGGGCATGATCGTCATTAGCGCGGACGATTTCACCATTTTCGATCATACTTTCAATGAGAGCTTTATTATCATCGTGTAGCATTTTAGCTGTTTCAATCAGGTCGTGTTCTTTGTTGACCACAATGACGATACCGCGTGCAAAATAGGTTTGCAGTTCCTGCCAGCTCAGTTGTCCGGTTTCCAGGTTAAGTTTTTGGCTTAAGTCCAGCAGAGATTCGGGGTTATTTTTATCGTCTTCTTGCATAATCTAAAATTGATCGATGGGGAAAAACACAACCTTACTAAATTGTTAGTATTATCGCATGCCATAAATGCGTTAGGATGAATTTTTATACGAATTTGTCCTTTGCTGATGCCACGAATATTAATTATAGAAGACGAACCGAAGGTAGCCGAATCCTTACAACTTGGCCTGCGTGAGGTGGAGTTTGATGTTGAATGGGCAGCGAGTGGTGAAGAAGGTTTGACCTGTCTATTAGAGAATCAGCCAGATGTCGTTGTGCTGGATTTAAATCTGCCAGGGCGAGATGGACTGGAGATTTTATCAACATTGCGAAAGCATCATGAAAATTTGCCGGTATTGATCTTATCAGCCAGAGATGCCATCGATGATCGGGTCACCGGTCTGGAACGTGGTGCCGATGATTACATGATCAAACCCTTTGCCTTTCCTGAGCTGGTTGCGCGTTTGAAGGTCATGCTTCGGCGCGAGAGTAATAACAATGTTCTGGCGTTTGAATTAGCTGACTTATCGATTGATATCATTAGCCGAGAGGTGAAACGAGGTGATAAGGGCATTAGTTTGACACCACGAGAATTTGAGATTCTTGAATTACTGTTTCGAAACCTGAAACGACCTGTGTCACGCAAGACTATTGCCCGTGACGTTTGGAAAGTGGAACGGGCCACTCCGCTTGATAATGTGATCGATGTGCACGTCATGCGCTTAAGAAAAAAAATTGACGATGAATATGATGTAAAGCTTATCCAGACGATTCGAGGTTTAGGGTTTATGTTAAGCAATGAAGAACAGGACTAAATGGTAGTTAGTTTAACGACACGTGTAAAATTTGTGCTGTTATCTGTTATTAGCATGTCACTAATATTAGCCATTGTTTACATTACAACACTTGGTCTGTATTCACGATCATTAATGCACAGTATTGATGAGGGCCTCGAGGATGACTTGGATCGCGTTAAACAACGTTTGAATTTCACCCCTCAGGGCAAGCTGGAGTTATATGCTCAGCCTGCTTCCAGCCAATTTTCTCAGGGTCATAATCGTCAGATTATGTATTTAATTCGAGATAATGAGTTAAATGCGATACGAAGATCTGCTTCAATGATCTTTATTGAGCCACCTAACGTTGATCTATCAATTACGGATCACCATGACAGTTACCAGAGCTTTTCTTTTTCAGATAGAGAATATCGAACTTACCATGAAAAATACACTGCTGGACAGCACGCAGGTGATGAAGACTTATACATTCAGCTAGTACGGCCACTCGATGAATATCACGAGCAAGTTAACCAATTGCTTAATGCGATGTTATGGTTAATTCCTGTGCCGTTAATTTTGATTTCGTTAGGTAGTTGGTGGATTGCCGACCGTGCCTTGCGACCTTTGGCAAGACTTAGTAATACGTTAACTAATATAGATTCTGAGCAGCTTGATGTACGTGTCGAGGTAGAGAACCAAAATGATGAAGTTGGTAAGATTGCTCAGGCGACCAATACATTTTTAGATCGCATTGAGAATTCATTTAACTCGCTAAAACGGTTTACCTCCGATGCTTCACATGAACTACGTACACCATTGACGACAATTCGTACTCAGGCAGAAGTTTTACTAAGCCGGGAGCGCAGCCGTGAAGAATATAAACAGGTCTTAGGAAGTGTACTGGAAGAAGTGGACAGGCTAGAGTATTTATCAGAGGCGCTATTGCAATTAACTCGTGGCGATGCGGGTATTCTAAAACTGGATATTAAGCAGCATGATATTTCAGTTTTATTGAATAACTGGGTAGAAAATTTACTGGCACTTGCGGAAGAAAAACAAATTCGATTTAAACTTTCCATTCCCCGGCAGATAATAGTCAAGGTTGATATTGCCATTTTCGAAAGGATTTATATTAATATAATTCAAAATGCGATTGCCTATACGCCAAAGGGCGGTGAGATTAGCATAAGCTTAACCAAGGAAGCCCAGAGAATAATATTCCAGGTAGCCGATACAGGACCGGGCGTAGCTGATCAAGACAAACTGGCAATATTTCAAAGATTTACCCGCCTGGATTCAACCCGGCAGCAGGCGAGTGGTGCCGGTCTGGGATTGGCGATAACGCAATGGGCCGTTGAACTACATAATGGTTCAATATCGGTAACCGACAATATTTCCACAGGTGCTGTATTTATTGTCGTAATCCCAATCTAACAAATTCTTCAGAATCTCTTTAGTTGTAGTTTGTCCGTGTGCAATCCAAACTTGATCTATGTTCAATGAGGTGAATGTGTCATGCAGATTAGTCGTCGAGAATTCCTTCAAACCCTTGCTGCCGCTGCGGCATCCGGGCACAGTCTTAACCTTGCTGCGAAAACATCAAATCGTTTTAAACCCATACCGGCAGATATGTATGAATTGCCGCCCTATGGTGATGTCACCTTTATGCATATAACCGACGTACATGCCCAGTTAATACCTATTCATTTTCGCGAACCCAGTCATAACATTGGAGTAGGCCAGGCAAAGGATAAGCCACCGCATATTATAGGTAACGAATTTTTAAACTACTTTGGTGTTGAAAAAAATAGTGCCGCCGCTCATGCCTTTACTCATCTTAATTTCAGTGAAGCTGCACGACACTATGGGAAATTAGGTGGATATGCGCATCTGGCTACTTTAATGAAAAAAATCAGAGCGCAACGTCCTGCTTCATTGTTACTGGATGGGGGTGATAGCTGGCAAGGTTCTGCGACATCTTTATGGACGCAGGCGCAGGATATGGTTGATGCAAACAAATTACTTGGTGTCGATGTGATGACCGGGCACTGGGAGTTTACTTATGGTGCTGAGCGGGTGAAGGAGATCGTCAACAATGATCTTAAAGACCACATGGATTTTGTCGCACATAATGTAGTTGAGACGGATTTTGAGGATCCGGTATTTAAGCCATATACAATACGTGAATTAAATGGTGTCCAGGTCGCTGTTATTGGCCAGGCCTTTCCTTACACTCCAATTGCCAATCCACGATATATGATCCCGAAATGGAGTTTTGGAATACGTGATGAGGAATGCCAGAAGATTGTCGATAAGGTTCGTTCCCTGGGTGCTAGCGTTGTGATTGTGTTGTCACATAATGGGATGGATGTTGATATCAAAATGGCATCCAGGCTGACTGGTGTCGATGCTATTATGGGGGGGCATACTCATGATGCAATCCCAAAACCGATAGAAGTTACAAATAAATCAGGTAAAACTTTAGTCGTTAATTCAGGATGTGCCGGAAAGTTTATTTCGGTTCTAGACTTCAAAGTAACAAAAAATCGAGTTACTGGATATCAATTCAAACTATTACCTGTATTTTCCAATTTAATCGAGCCTGATCATGAGATGGATGAATATATCACTCACCTTCGTGAACCTTATTTGAAAAAATTAAATGAGGAGCTGGCAGTCACTAATGACCTGCTCTACAGACGTGGAACGTTTAACGGTAGTTTTGATCAGTTAATCCTCGATGCCATGCTGGAGACTCAGGACGCAGAAATTGCCTTATCGCCGGGATTTCGATGGGGTATGAGCGTACTACCAGGTGAACAGATATCCTTTGAAGATGTGATGACACAAACGGCGATTACTTATCCGATTACAACCGTCACTACGATGACTGGGGATAGAATCAAAGAAGTACTTGAGGATGTGGCCGACAATATTTTTAATACCGATCCCTATAAACAACAGGGTGGGGATATGGTCAGAGTCGGAGGTATGCAGTACGCCATTAAGATAAACGAAAAAATAGGTCGTCGTATTCAGGACATGACCCTGAACGGTCAGCCAATGGTCGCCAGTAAAAAATATAAAGTGGCTGGCTGGGCCAGCGTCTCACAGCCTCTTGAAGGAATTCCCATTTGGGATACGGTCTCAAATTATCTTCGGGATAAAAAGATTGTCTCTATATCTGATCTAAACACGCCCAGGATAATGAGTTAGTTACACAACATCAGTTGGAGAAAAATGATGAAAAAAATATTAGTTTTATTATTATTAATTGGGGTTAATCAAGGAACATTAGCCAAACAATTCGAAATTTTACCGAAGCCTCAAAAGGTCTCTGAGCACGTGTACGCCTGGATAGGTCCACATGGGGGCCCGAACGTAAAAAATAAAGGCTACCGAATGAACATGGCCTTCGTAGTTGGAGGTAAATCAATAGCCGTTATAGAATCCGGATATTATCCAGCGATGGCTAATGAAATGATTGAGCATATCAGAGCGATCAGCCCCTTACCTATTAAGTATGTTATTAATTCTAACTCACAACCTGATCGTTTTCTTGGTAATGATGCCTTTCGAAAAATTGGTGCTGAAATAATTACCTCTGAGAAAGAAGCTAAACGTATGGAAGAAAATGCAAACAATTATGCGATGATGCTTGAAATGAGAATGAAGTTTAAGCAGAAGGATATTAAACTCCCTGAAAAACCAACACGCGTACTCACAAAGAATACCAATCTTGATTTAGGTGGGGGAGTAACGCTAGATATTCATCTATACAAAGCTGCGCATACGCCGCAGCCACTAATAACACATATAACAAGTGATAATGTGGTACATGCGGGAGATATTTTATATTCTGGGCGCATATTGGGTATTGTTGAAGGGGGGAATATCAAGCAATGGATAAAGAGCTATGAATATTTAAAAAACTTTAAAGACGCAAAATTTGTTCCCGGACATGGTGAGCCTGCGGTACTGTCAGCATTTGAAAAATCGACTTACCAGTATCTTGTTTTACTTGATTCACATATGACTAAAATGGTGTCAGAAGAGAAAGGTTTACAAGAGGCCATCAAACGCCTGGATCAATCAAAATTTTCCTACCTTGAAAATTATAAGGATCTGGCCGGGCGTAATGCACATCGTGCGTATTTAGAGGCAGAGCTGGCTGCTTTTGATTAGTTAGGATCCTTGGTATATAAATATACCGGAATTAATTTTCTTGTATATTTATATTGCCAGGGAATAACATTATTTTAACAGATACACAGTCATATTTACATTACAGCTACAAGCATTATTGAGGACAGTAGTGTCGGATATAAAGTAGGATAAGAATTCTGCTAAAGGGGTATGAAATTGCATTAATTGTTGATTATTATGCTACTACTATTAAAATAAAATACGTAATTGAGCTATAGTTTGTTTGGTATCAAGATGCCCCGTTCCATATGTTTCTTCATTCCCCTGGATGTGTTCAATACTAAATCTATAATACCGGTTAATATCATAATTAGCAGCTAATGTGTATTCCGTGTAGTTCCCGTTCCCGCCGTCAATTAGGCTAAAGTCATGTGTTTTTTGCAGGCGTCCACCCAGGAAAAATTGACTATAGAGCGTATAGCCCATTTCAAGTGTTAGTGCAGAGGGTTTCTTACCATCTGTATATTCAATTGCGCTTACATATTCGCCTGTGATCTTCCAGTTATATTTTTTAACTCTAGCATATAGGTTAATAAGTTGTGGTTGGCCTTTTGTTGCTCTTCGAGAACTTAAATAGCCACCACCAACTAACGTGTTATCACCAGGTAACCACTGAATGTTGACAGAAGCACCATTCTGATCAGGATCTGATGTTCTAAAATTTTTCGTAAAAAAAGTAGTGCTCAATTTAACATTATTATATTTATCAATTATACTGAGTCCGGCCTCAGTTTTTGTTTTACCTAAGCCTTTTGTTATATGATCAGAGATAAAGGATTTTTTGTAAAATCCAAAAGGTAGTTCGAATCGTCCAGCATATACGTCTAATTCATCGAATTTATAGCCTGCATATAACTCGTTAACAAAAAGGGATTCCTCATTTTCGGTGCCTAGTTCATTTGCTTCAACAACCCATTTAAAAAACCATTTATTTTGATATAAGGCGTTTGCGGTAATTTCAATTTTATCAATGTACGTATCATTTTCTCTATCTTCCGATCCTGATAGATTGTCAGTTGTTTTATTGATGTTGTGTAATCGAATTTCAGAATCAATTGTATAATCTAAATCCCCACTACTAAATTCCAGCGCGTAGATTGGTTGAGAAAATGTAGAAATGACAACTATTAACGGTATAACATTTTTTTGGATCATATTTACCTACTAGGAAGATTTTCTTATATTCAAGAAAGTAAATCTTACAAGTAAATATTTGATCGAAATGTTTTCTGACTAAGTCTTCATATAATCTTAAGAGTCTGGGTTAGCCTATCGAATTATGAATAGAAAAATTACTTGTGTGACGAGTTGAAATTTTAAACCAGTATAATTAAATTCGTTCTCTTACAGCACAAGTAAAATCAAAGTAAATAATTAACAAATACACCTAGTACTGCGCCCACCATCAACATTTTAATTACACCAACTTTTTTAGAAAGTAATGCTACAATAGCGATAATGAACAGGCTTAAGGTAATTGAATCCGGTAATGCATGGGGTATCATTTGGAAGATTGATACGGAAAGAACACCAATTACCCCGGGTCCTATCCCTTTCATCATTGCTTTCGTCCAACGAAGCTTCCTTGCACGTTCAAATATAGGCAGGATGCTAAGCGTCAGAACGAAAGCTGGTAAAAATATTGCCATTGCCGCAACTGTAGCTCCGGCAAAGCCCTCGAGTTTGTAGCCAACATAAGCGGAAACCATAAGGATGGGTCCCGGGGTGAATTGGCCAAGCGCCAGACCGTCGATAAATTCCTGTTGAGTGAGCCACTGATTTTGATTTACGACCTGTTCCTGAGTAAATGCAATGACACTCAAACCTCCCCCGAATGAGAGAGCACCAACCTTTAGAAAAAACACCCCGATGTTTAGCAAGCCGGGTGTTAAACTCGTTCTATTCTGAGTCGAAATGTCAGAGATAGGTACCAAAACAGTAATTAATACAAAGTAGAGCAATACAGAAAAGATAAGCAGGACGGCTCCCCACTTTCGGGAATAATACAGGAATATGCCAACTATCCCGGCGAGGATAAGAATCTGCACGATTCCTAAGGGGCTAAGGCTCGCCGAAAGCGCAGCGGCAACAACCATGATAAATTGAGGGATAGTGGCCGCCGAGGTTTTTCCGAGTCGATATACGGCGACTAAAAAGATGCCCATGACGACAGGGCCCATACCATAGAGCGCGCCATGCATTATGGAAGTGGTACCAAAGGAGGCATAGATCAAGGTCAGGGACAGCATAATGAAGAAGGCTGGTACGACGAAACAAAGTCCTGCAAGGAAACCACCTAACATACCGCCTCTTGCGTGCCCTAAGAATATTCCCAGTTGTGTGGCTGCGGCTCCTGGTAACATGTTGACTAACGAAAGACCTTCAACGAAATGTTCTTTAGTAACCCACTGACGTTTTTCTTGTAATTCGGCCTGCATAATTCCGATAATTGCGGGACCCCCGTATGCCGTTGCTCCAAGTTTCAGGAATGTAAAAATAATCTCTTTCATACTATTTAATCTTCCTTGTAATTGAATCTGATAATTAAATTCCGATTGTGGTATCCAAACTAAAATGCAGGTCGTAGCTTAATTCGTATTGTGTTAATTCGAAAAATGTCATATTAATTCCCTCTGAAAATTCAAAATAACATATCTGGTGAAATCTGAAGCTTTTCTTAAGTTATTGTCAGGTTGAATTCTTTATTGAGATTTGCATGTATATTTCTTTGACAGGAAATGATTGAAAGTATGTTAGTACAGACAAAGAAATTATGTATATAAATATGCAACAGATATGGGATCTTCCGCTACGAACATTTCATTGGTCGTTAGTGTTGGCGATAATATTTAGCTATGCGACAAGCCAGATGAGTGGTGAATGGCTTTCATGGCATATTAGTATTGGTATTTTTATTTTCGCACTAATGTTATTCCGGATTATATGGGGTTTTGTTGGTACAACCACTGCCAGGTTTAAAACTTTTTTTCCTACATACTCAAAAATCAAAAAAAAATATTACTCAGATAATAATTATATTGGTCACTCACTCCTTGGTTCAATTTCTGTTTTTGCTTTAATTTTACTGATTTTTTCACAGGCTGCTCTGGGTTTTTTTGTTGTTAATGATGAAATTGATATTAACGGGCCGTTGTATGATTTGGTTAGTTCAGATACAAGCTACATGTTAACAGGGCTGCACTCGAAATTGTTTGATGTTCTGTTAGTGATGATAGCCATACATCTATTGGCTATAGCATATTACAGTATCTATAAAAAAAGAAATATTGTAACACCGATGGTAACTGGAAAAATTAAGACAAAAATAAATAACGGTTTTGAAACAAAGCTATCAATAAATAAATTAAATCTGTTTCTTACATTCTCATGCTCGCTGTTTACATACTGGTTAATTGATAGCGGGTATTTATTGATGGTTTTACTAGATTTCACGAAGTGAAATAATTTAAACAACTCAACTAAAGGCAGGACAGTAATATGAAAAAGATATCGATAGCATCTCTATGTGTAGCTACAGTTTTAATTACGGGTATGTTTAATGCTAATACTGTAATCGCGGGTGCAAAACCGGAAGATAAAATAAAATATCGACAATCAGGGTATACATTTATGCGCTGGAATATGCAAAAAATAAAGAAGCAAGTGATTAAAAATCCACAACAATATAATAAGGAGGAAGTTATAGCAGCGGCAAAAACAATTTCGGCTATATCTGAATCTGGTATAGAGGTATTATTCTCGCCAGATACGAAAACGGGTAAAGGTTGGAAGAAAACTCGTGTAAAACCGGAGCTCTTTGATGAAGCGGATAATGTTAATAAAGCCTTTAAAGACTTTAGTGTACAGGCAAACAAACTTTTAGAAACTTCAGAAACAGGGAACGTGAAAGCGATTAAGGTACAATTTAAAAAATTGGTTAATTCGTGCCAGGCATGTCATAAGGAATATCGGATTAAATAAATTGTTGTAATGTTATTAATCTCAAATTTTAATTTAATTTATATGACAAATTATTCAGAGTTAATTTTCACATGCATATCGTATTATCGAATTAACTTTTCTATATGAGGTAGTATGAATATGAAGTTAAGTACTTTTATATATGTAACCATGGCTTTTGTTTTTAGTAATAATCTATATGCAAAAGAAGTTAAGGAAATGGAAAGTATTATCCCAACTTTGCCCGGTACGATTGTATCAACCTTCTCAGAAACCACCCCAAGGATTGACGGTAAAACGGATGCATTATGGTCTCGTGCAAATAAATTGGATGTCGAGGTTGTCCGGGTTCTTGCACCGAATATGGGTGCAAAATCACAAGTTACTATTCGTTCCTTATACTCAAAGACTCATGTGTATTTCAACATCTCATGGGCTGATGATACACAGAGTGTCTCGCATAAGATCTGGACATGGAATAAAGATACTAAACAGTACGAACAAGGAAATGATCGTGAAGATATGTTTGCTCTAGCTTTTGAGAAAAAAGGTGTCTTTAGTATCGATATGCTTGCCGCGACCGAGCAAACCTGGGATGTATGGCATTGGAAGGCTTCTCGCACAAATCCTCAAGGTTACTCAATGGATAAACGTCATATCTATACTTATAAAAAACCTGCTGGTAAAGCTCGGCCATATAAGAGCCGTAATGGGAAAACCATTTGGATTGCTCGTCCTGAAGACATGGGTGTATCGATTGAGAAAAAGCGTAAAGCGCCGCGGGAATATTTGGGAGATAAGATCGCACAGTATGTTACAAACATTATACCGAAGGGGAGCTCAGCTGACGTAAGGGCAAAAGGTGTCTGGAAAGATGGCAGATGGACACTTGAGTTTGCGCGCAAACTTAATACTTTTAATTCGGATGACACTGTCTTCGACATCCGGAAAAAATATAGCATGGGCCTTGCCCCATTCAATCATACCGGTGATATGGATAAGTCATCAGGACAACTTATATTAACGTTTAAGAAATGAGTTTAACCTCTAGTATTGAATTAGGAAGGGTTACCCCTTCCTTGGGTTAACTTAGCAGGTATTTTTTATTACTTTAAATTATTTTAATTCATTCAGGGGAAATAGAATATTTGAAATATCGAATTGGAGCTTTATCTGACGTCACTAGCAAATGGGCAACCGATGTCGGCACCTACTAAGAGTAAGATTCGTGGAGAACAGGAATAATTCATCGGTATAAATCTATGCTGATAATAATGTAAATCTTACCTGACTATATAGTCAGATAAGCTTCATGAATCATTTAAGTTAAACCCATTATAGTGTTATCTATGAAACGTAACGGAGAAACTCATATGAAAAGTTATAGATGGAAGCCTTTGATAGTATTATTAATGTTGGTAGTACCAACGATTTCTTTTTCGGCCGAAACAAATTCATCAATGTATAAAAATTCGTTTGATACTTATGAGAAGGGTCAATTACCGGAAGGATGGATTGTTGCCGAGACTAGTTCGGGTGGTTGGTTTAGTTCGAAAGGACAGAAATCTGGAAAGCTAGCAGATTGGAGCGTAATGCTGGATCGTAATACTCCTGATGGAAAAAAAGTACTAGCAATCACTAAAATAAATAATTCAAGCAGTGGTGTATTTAATATTATTCACACAGGCGATATTCAATTTAAAAACGGTGAAATTAATCTACAAGTTCGGGCTGATTCCGGTGAAATTGATCAAGGTGGTGGACCGATCTGGCGAGTTAAAGATAGTAGTAACTATTATGTCGCCCGTTACAATCCGTTAGAGGAAAACTTTCGTATTTATTATGTCAAAGATGGTTCCCGGGTAAAGCTACAAAGCGCCAGTAATATTAATATTAAACAAGGTGAATGGTTTGAAATTAAGATAAAGCATAGTGGCGATCATATTGTAGGTTGGTTAAATGGTAAAAAATTATTGGATGTCAGAGATGATACTCATAAAGCAGGTGGTGGTGTCGGTTTATGGACAAAGGCAGATGCGATGTCTGCGTTTGATGATTTTAAAGTAGTCACCGAGTAAAAAAATTTACTAACCTAAAAATTAAATTCAGTTGTGTCTGATGAAATTATTTAGCCTGATTATTTAGCGGTATTTGTATACGTAGTTCATCTCCTCCTTGCCTCTTCGGAGGCTTTTTTTATGTAATTATTTATTAAATAGCCACATAAGAATTAAATCAAAATAACCAGCGGCTAATATTTTTAGAATAAATTTTTGTTAGGTTTACAGTTGATTTAATCATTGTAATTAAAGTCGTTTCGAGATTTTCCGATTAGGCAAACTCTCTACTAATTTATATATGGAGCTGGGGATAATTTGACTGGAGAGAGTAAAAAAGAGTAAATCTCTGTAAAAATGTGCCGATATATAAAAGTATCGAAATCACTATAGACTATTAAATATGCAAGCAATTGAAAAAAAACATCATTTTCGGCGAACTTTAGATAGCCTGATCCGGTTTACCTCTTCAGTTGGTGAAGAAACGGTCTTCAGCGGCTCATTTAATGGCGGCGAAAATATTGTTGTTCGTGGTTTAGTGCAAGGCGAGAGCGACATTCAGGGAATCGTCGTGGTGACGGATACCGGTCGCTGGCATGGCAAATTGACGGCCGATGTCGTGATTGTTGCCGGAAAGGTTGAGGGTGATATTGTCGCTCGTGAAAAAATCGAGGTCCATAGCATGGCTAAAATTGTTGGAAATTTACATAGTCCGATAATTGCCATTGAATCTGGTGCTGTTCATGATGGTCATATTGATATGACTAAGGTTGAAAAACTGAAACATTTCGAAGAAAAACGCGAAGCCAGCGAGATCTAATTCAATAATAGAGGTGTTTATATAACGCCTTTAATATTAAATTAATAGTTGTATATACAACAAAACATGTTATGCTTTTGATATGTTTGAGCGATGTTTATATTTCAATAGCAATGCCATGGTTCGCCAGTTGAATCAGGTCTGGGATTCGGCGTATCAAGAGGCCGGATTATCAGCACCCCATGCCTATCTATTGCGTCTTATTTGTCACCATCCTGATATTAGTCAAAAGCAGGTCGCAAGTGAGTTGAGTCTTGAAAAATCAACAGTGACAAGATTTGTGGCGGTGTTGGTTGATAAAGGCTTGCTTAAGCGTAAACAAGGGACTGATGGACGTGAAATTATATTACAGGCAACTACCCGAGGTAAAAAATTGGGTGTGCAACTAGATGATATCGGAAACAATTTATACAAACGAATGCGTAACCAGCTTGGTGCTGACCAGTTTGATGATCTAGTTAAAGCCCTGCGTTATGGAACCAGTACGATAGAATAAAAATTTTTTAGCTAATAAGTTGTATATACAACTATAGGAGGATTTATGTTACATGAGATGATCAATGGTGAGCAGATAAACAATATTGGTAGAGTAGACGATAGAGAGCCGGGTAATTTAGATCAGCATAATTCGTCGATGCTTGTAGCACTAAATGATTTTTACGCCGCGTTTAATCAACGGGATGTTGACAAGAGCATATCAAATTGGGCGCCACAAAATAATGTTGTTATGTGTAATCCGATGGGTGGGATTCGTCGTGGCATCGCGAGCATTCAAGAAGGTTACCAGACCATCATGCAGGGGGATACGAAGGTCTATGTTGAATTTTATGATTATGAATTGCTTGAAACAGATACAATAAGTTATGTGGCTGGGCGTGAGCGTGGTTATGCGCGAAGGGGGACAGAGCAGGTTGAATTGGACATCAGAACCAGTCGCATCTTTCAGCAATTGGGTGGGCTCTGGAAACAAGTACATCATCATGGCTCGATGACCGATCCGACTGCGCTGCAACAATACCAGGAATTTCTTAAGGCAACAGCTTAGATAATATAAAGGAGGAAGGCGATGAATCTATCGACTGAAATTTATTGGCTGGTTTTAACGTGTTTAATGACGAGCCTGTTTTGGGTACCTTATATAATTAATCGAATGATTGAAAACGGTCCGCTAAAGGCGATCTGGAATCCTTATCCAGATGTGGGCGCAAAAAGGGCCTGGGCACAACGGATGATCTGTGCGCATGAAAACGCGGTTGAAAATCTGGTAGTCTTTGCACCATTAGTCATCCTGGTTGAAGTGTTACAAGTTAATACTGAATACACTGCGTGGGCGAGTATGATTTATTTTTATTCACGGCTGGGCCATTTTATCGTCTTCAGTTTTGCCATACCGATTTTAAGAGTGGTGCTTTATCTGCTTGGCTTTGCAGCGCAAATGACAATCGGTCTGCATTTACTCGGATAGTTAGCGTAACTTAGGCTATATTTTAGAAGGTATCTTAATTTACTGAGCGGTTATGAGTAACAAATCAGATTCAATTGAAGTTAAAACAATTTCTCCGACTGAGGCGAAATCCATACTTGATAGTGAGCCTAAAAGCTTGTTGGTCGATGTACGTTCTCATATGGAGTTTTTGTTTATTGGTCATCCGGTTGGTGCAGTCCATATTCCCTGGATCGATGAGCCAGACTGGGATATCAATCCAAATTTTGTTCGCGAAATTCGCCAGTTATTGTTAGGGGGAATGACCCATGATGGCCACAGCAAACAGGTCCCGGTGTTGTTGATCTGTCGAAGCGGTAAACGATCTAAAGAGGCGGGCGATTTGCTTATTCTGGAAGGTTTCGAGAATGTGTATAACATCGATGAGGGTTTTGAAGGTGAGCTTGATGCCGACCACCATCGCAGTACGTCAGGCGGATGGCGATTTGCGGGGTTGCCCTGGGAACAATGCTAGGCTTTTGTGGTCATTAGTCTATGCAAACAAAAATATTAAGAACGTGTTTTAATTCGATTTGTCTGGTTTTTGCGGCAACGCTAATGGCGTGGAGTGTGCAGGCTGAGACATTCACTACTGGCGACCGACAAAACACCCTAATTGAGTTATATACCTCGGAAGGATGCAGCAGTTGTCCTCCGGCTGAAAAATATTTAAATAGCCTGGTCAAAGATCCTTTGTTATGGAAGACCACCATTCCGATCGCCTTGCATGTGGATTACTGGGATTATTTAGGATGGAAAGATCGCTTTGCTTCACCAATCCACACCCAACGACAGCGCCAGTATGCACGTGTTAATTTACAGAATACCATTTATACACCTGGATTTTTTGTCAATGGCGAACCCTGGCGTCGAGGTTTTTTCAATTCAAAACCGGAACTGTCACAAGCGCAACCCGGTAAATTGTTGCTTACTCTGAATAAAAATCAAATTAATGCTGAGTTTTTGCCTAAGCAGGTTGATGCATCTCAACAATTTTCTTTAACAGTCGCGGTGGTTGGCATGGGTTTAAAGACCTCGATAAAAGCGGGTGAAAATACAGGTCATTCTTCATCGCATGAATTTGTAAATTTAAAATACATCAGTAAAAACTCGAGCAATGCTAAATGGTCATTCACATTGCCAAAGTATGATCAAATGGATGCGACCAGGCTGGCACTCGTAGCCTGGGTGAGTAAAAAGGGCGATCCTCGTCCGATACAATCGGTCGGTGGATATATCAAGCCTTAAGTTTATTTTTTTCCGAGTAATCCAGTGACCTTGGATCCCAACTTGATTAATTTGATCAAAGTCGGGCTTGGCACCTGGCGCATTTGCTCATAATAATTAGAAATGGTTTCCATGAATTCACGCACATCGCTAATGCGCTGCTTAATTTCCTCAGGGGTTTCGTGATCATTGCTGCCCTCCAGCTCACAGGCACGTAGCATGGTCAGAGTGGGGTCGATTTCACGGCGTTTTCGCTCTTCCATAATGACACTGAACATTTCCCATAGATCCTTGAGTGATTCGAAATGGTCACGGCGGTCTCCCATCATATGGCTGACTCGAATCAGGCCCCAGCTTTGTAGTTCCTTGATGCTGGTGCTGACGTTGGAACGGGCGACGCTCAGGGTTTCCGCTATTTCCTCCGCATGCAGGGGCTCGGGGGATAAATAGAGTAAGGCGTGTATCTGCGCCACGGTACGGTTGACGCCCCAGCGAGTGCCCATTTCGCCCCAGTGGAGTATGTACTTCTGCATGATGGGTGTTAATTTCATTCTAAATCACTCTTTTCAGTTAATACTGAAAATATTGAATTCTATCGGTGCTGTCAAGCGGATTTACGGGACGGTATCCTGGAAGATTGGCCCGGAATTGCTCTGAATTGCTCTGAATGGCTCAGTAAAGCAGTACAAATTTATGGCTGATCCCAGTAAATAACAAAAAATAGGGGAATTTCTTTCAGCTTAGTATTCGTGAAGGTATAGTCTTGTTAAACTCTCACTTCTTATATCCGATAACAAAGATACGTCCTTTACCACTCAGCCAAATATGCTTGAACCTAAATTACAGTCTATCGTCGAACAGCTTTGCAGCGAAGGGTGTCAACAGGTGAATGTCTATATTCAGGAAATAGAAGCCGAACATTGGCCGGATGTCATGCTCGAATTGACTGAGCCGAATCGACATTTGGTTTTGGCTGAGTTGAAATCGATCATGGCTGTTTATGATCGCTGCGAGATCTGATCAGAGAAATTTAATCAGAGAAATTTAACCAGCCAATTCTCATCTGCGAATTCTACTCTTTACTTAATTTATTCTACAGAAAATCAGACCAGTTAACGCTACTGTCGCCAAACACAAAAAAGGGCGGATTGAGTAGACTTTCTTTTGTATTGTACGGCAAAGTTTGCATATTCGTATCTGTTAAGAAACCGCCGGCCTGTTCGACAATGCAATGTGCGGCAGCCGTATCCCACTCAGAGGTTGGCCCCAGGCGGGGATAGATATCGGCCTTTCCTTCGGCGACCAGGCATGATTTTAATGAACTGCCAATGCTTAATAATTCATGATCACCAATATTTTTTAAAAACCGAACAAGCTCAGGTGTTTGGTGCGAACGACTTCCGGCTATAATTACTTTGTCGCGACGTTGTTTACAAACCTGAATCAGTTGTGCAGTTCCCGTTTGTTGTTGTTTGTATGCGCCTAAATCTTTGGCAGCATAGTAACTTACGTCTGTTACAGGAACATAAATGCTGCCGAGTATGGGTTGATGGTTATGGATTAAGGCGATGTTCACTGTGAATTCGCCATTGCGTTTTATAAATTCACGTGTGCCATCGAGCGGATCGACCAACCAATAAGTTTCCCAGCGCCCTCGATCATCAAAAGGGATCGCGGTCGATTCTTCGGACAGTACGGGGAATTCAGCCGCAATTTCTTCCAGGCCATCATCAATCACGGCATGTGCGGCCATATCCGCAATCGTGACCGGTGAATTATCCTGTTTTTGGATGACATCAAAATCCTGCTGATAGATATCTAATATACACTTTCCGGCCTGCCTGGATAATTCCACGACCGCAGGCATGAGTTTTGCTAAATCGATTTGCGACATAAGTCAGGTTAATTTTTATGGCATGAGAAAAGAAAAAAGCTGGTGATATTGTGCCAGCTTCTGAAGATTTATGCCATTATTGAAAGGGAAGGATAATTTAGAGGCTTTTGTGTTTAAAATGAAATTCAGTATGTAAACGGCCTTCAAATATAGTATCAATCTTGACGCTGCCGTCCCTTTTTTCGACATCAAAGCCATTTTGGGTGATGGGACTAATGTCAATTAATTCCAGATCGGTTTGTGCGTAGTTCAGATCGAGTGAAACATGTAATGGAAAATAGCCGTCTAAAAAGCGACGCATAAATGGACCGTTACGCAAACTATAAGTACCATCAGAATGGTGCTTAAGTGAGCGAGTGTTTGCCTGTACGCACAATTCGGCGTTGGCTTTAATGTTTTCCATTTGTACACTTGCACCTTCTACCCAGGTCTTTTCAATATTTTCTGAAGAGATGACTTTGATATTTTTAACCTTACCTGCCTTAAATAGAATTTGTGCGGCCGCAACCTTGTCGATATTGCGATGACATTGTTTTATCAGGATCCAGCCATCGCTCAGACTATCAGGTAAAATGGTCACTGAATTGTGATGGTGGTGTAACCGTTTTTCTGGTTTTTCTGTAAGAAAGACCAGATGACCGTCGTTGACCTCTTTATAACGCGGTGGGTCTAGTGAGTCAGTATTAAACCATCGCTCCAGTTCTTCGGGAGAAATTTCATTAGCTTGGGTTATGCCGATCCCAAAGACAAAAAGGAAGATGCTAAGTAACGTCCTGTTTGGTTGTAGTCTCATATTATCTTTCCCCTTTTAATTTCTTCTTTTCTCATATCTATATCTGTTAGCATAGACTATGCCAGAGCGATTCGGATCGTTCGGTAGTGAAATAATGACTACGCTCACAAACACACTTAATCGATTAACAAACACGGCTAAAATACTTTGCTAACTTATTGAATTATGGTTAATTGGGATCAGATAGATACAGTATTGCTGGACATGGATGGGACTCTATTAGACCTGCATTTTGACAACTATTTCTGGCGTGAGCACGTCCCGCAAAGGTATGCTGAGAAGCATGATCTTGGATTAGAGGATGCAAAAAGCACTCTTTTCCCTATATTTCGCAATAAGGAAGGGACGATTGACTGGTACTGTGTTGATTATTGGTCGGACACCCTGGCGCTTGATATCGAGATGTTAAAAAAAGAGGTCGAGCATTTAATTGCCGTACATCCATATGTTATTAACTTTTTAGATCGGTTACGTGAGATTAATAAAAGTGTCGCACTGGTCACAAATGCGCATCAGAAAAGTTTGATGTTAAAGCTCAATCGTACCGCTCTGCATAATCATATCGAACATATTATATGTTCACATGATTTTGGTTTACCAAAAGAAGATCGGGATTTCTGGCCCAGGTTACAGCAACGTATAAGTTACGATAAAGCACGAACTTTACTGATAGACGATAGCTTATCGGTTTTACGTTCGGCTAAGGACTATGGGATAGCCAGTTTGTTGGCCGTGTACCATCCGGATAGCAAAGATGAACGACGTGATGTCGGGGAGTTCGAGGCGATAGAAGATTTTGATCAAATCATGCCTTGAACAGGCTCTATTAGATTTATTCAGAAGTAAAACGTTTGTCCCATTTCTTAAAACGTTTCTGGCAATATGCCAGCAATGACTGATAGCCATCAAAGAAAAGTTCAAATCCTTCTTCAGCGGGTGAGTCGTATTCGCAATAGTCATTCGTATAGTCACGGCACATCTGTGGACGAGTTTCATAGATTCCACAACGACCATCCGATTGCAGGAACTGGCATGTGGTATAAAACAGCAAAAACCAGCCATCATCATCTTTATATGCCTGCACATTGCGGTGGGTTAATTGCCAAAGTAAAGTATCAAACTCATCAATTGAGCGTGGAGTATCAATGGCTTGCGTAATATAATTACAGCATTTAGAGCCTTCACAGAGGTCGCATTTATTGTCGCTGGTCACCACGACATCGATATCAGCAGGTTTAAGCAGGTCGGTCATATTTTTAGGGCCACAAAGGTATAGAAAATTACGGCGGCTAGCCTAACAGGAATAATAATGAAAATAAACTTTGCAGAAGCTAAAGACACCCCCGAATTTGCCTCTTCAATGATCCGTTTTGGATTTTGGGTGATCTCCACTACTTTTCTTGGTCTGGCAATGAAATATGGCTATTACGAAGAAAACTGGTTTGAATACATGTTGTTTTGTGGCTCTTTCTTTGCCTATACCACCGTTGTTTTTATTAGTATTTTATATTTTCCTACCGTCCCTCTACGACCCTATTTAACGATTCCATTTGATATTGCCGGTATCAGTGTCGCGATGTTGTTTACCTACGATAAACAGTTTAGCCCTTTTTTCCTGTTTTATGCATGGTACTTTGTTAGTTACAGTTTGCGTTATGGTCGTGGACCGTTATTTGTTGCCGCTATATTTAGTATGATCGGGTTTGTCGTTGTACTGTTAACCGATGATGGCTGGTATTCACATGTGTTTGATATTGTTATGTACATGGTTTTCTTGCTGGTCATGCCGCTTTATCTGGATGCGATGTTAAGAAAAATCAATCGCGCACGTGATGAAACCAATAAAGCCAATCAGGCAAAAAGTGAATTCCTGGCGGCAATGAGTCATGAGATTCGAACTCCGATGAGTGGTATTGTTGGAGTGACCAGTTTACTTGAACAAACTGACCTGGATAAAAACCAACGCGAATATATTGTTGCTTTACAGGAATCTTCTGTTGCATTAAATGCTTTGATTGATGATATTTTAGATTTATCGAAAATTGAGGCGGGTAAATATACACTGGTTGAAGAGCGCGTTAATTTACCTAAAACATTACTGGGTGTTGCGCAGATGTTTACTGCCAGCGCAAATGCGAAAGGTTTAGAGTTATTTTTAAATTATGCGCCAGATCTTCCCGATTATGTATTTGGTGATGGTAAACGTTTACGACAAATCGTACTTAATTTAGTCAGCAACGCCGTCAAATTTACCTGTGAGGGCGAAGTGAGTATTAATGTTCATCGCTCTGATAAACAATTACTTGATGGTCATGTTACCGTGAGGATTGAGGTTAAAGATACGGGTCCAGGCCTGACAGAGGAAGAACAGAAACGGATCTTTGAACCCTTCTATCAAGCGACTGCTAAAGCTCGTCATAACACGGAAATAATGGGTACCGGTCTTGGAACGACGATATCATCAAACCTGGTAAGTTTAATGCACGGTGACATCGGCGTTGAAGGTGAAAAAGACGTCGGTTGTTGTTTCTGGTTTGATATCCCTTTACGTTGCGACAAGGGGCAATACGATTATATGGAGGTACCGGATAATCATCCGCTTGTGATCTATGAATCGCAGGAGACTTCACAGAAAATTCTCGAAAGCTATTGTGAAGGTATCAATTGGCCTTTTTCCTTAACTTCGGAGCAAACCACGTTAGTTTCTTTAATCGAAAAGTACTCTAAGCAGGGACTTGAGCCTATTGTCTTATTGAGTGAACTGAGTTGTGGTGATCAATGTGCTCAATTGGGAAAACAATTAAAAAATATGTTTACTGATATTAAAATTTGTAAACTTTTACATCTGGCTTCATTGCATAGCCTGGATGACGAGCAAAGAGAATTATTCGCTGAATTTTTACCGTTACCCATTACGCCTCACCGGTTACGTAAAGTGTTACTACGAAGTGTAGGGATAGGTGGTCGGACAGAAACAGAAAAACAAGATTTTGGAATGAGTACAATTCATCGCTTTTTGCATGTTCTGGTGGCAGAGGATAGTCCGATCAATGCGAAAGTAATCATGACGTTTCTTGAGCAAGATGGTCATCGGGTGACGCACGTAGAAGATGGTCAGCTTGCCTGCGAAGCGTTAAAAGCGAATCAATTTGATTTAGTGTTAATGGATATGCGTATGCCAAATATGGATGGTATCGAAGCAACAAAGGCGTGGCGGGCTGAGGAGATGGATGACCAACATGTACCCATTGTTGCACTAACGGCCAATGCAACGCCTGAAGATAAGAATAATTGTCTGGCCTCCGGGATGGATGACTTTTTGAGTAAACCTGTAAATCGGGACAAGCTGCGCGAAATTGTGAAAAGGATTTCTTAACCGTTACACTTGTAACCAGAAGGTAACCGGGCCATCGTTTAATAAATTAATTTTCATGTCTGCACCAAATTTTCCAGTCGCGATATGATCATATTGTTGCTTTGTTTGTTTAACGACATAGCTAAAGAGTTGTTGTCCGAGCTCGGGTGTTGCGGCTGATGAAAAGCTTGGACGGGTCCCTTTTTGAGTATCTGCTACCAGTGTAAATTGTGGAACGAGTAATACCCCGCCAAGAATATTCATCACGCTAAGATTCATTTTATCCTGTTGATCGGAGAATACCCTATATCCCAGAAACCGTTCAATCAATCGATTGGCTTTTGTTTCGTTATCGTTTTTTTCAACACCGATAAATATTAACAGGCCCTGTTTGATTTCACCGATAGTTTGAGTATCAACGGTTACACTGGCGTGTTGTACTCGTTGTAGCAGAGCAATCATTTCCGATTTAAATCAAGTGCAAACTGATCACAGGCTTGAACAAGTTCTGAACTGATGCCGGTTTCGGAAGCCGCGTGGCCAGCATCAGGGATAATGCGCAAGCTGGATCCAGGCCAGGACTTGTGTAACTCCCAGGCACTTTCCATAGGGCATATCACATCATATCGACCCTGAATAATGACACCAGGTATCTCTTTTAGTTTATCGATATTATTTAGGATCTGATTTTCTTTCAGAAACGACTCGTGCATAAAGTAATGGCACTCGATACGCGCCAGGCTCAAAGCAGTATGTGCGTTACCAAAATAATCAATCAGGTTTTGACTACTGATAAGAGTAGCGGTGCGACCTTCCCAGAGTGACCAGGCTTTCGCCGCTTGCATGCGACTAAATTCATCATCACTGGTAAGACGTTGGTAATAGGCGGCGACCATATTGTCTTGTTCCGTTTCAGGAATGGGTTTTAAGAAGGCCTCCCATACATCCGGAAACAACCGGCTTGCACCATATTGATAAAACCAGTCGATTTCTTTTTGCCGACAAAGAAAAATACCACGCAATACCAGACCGAGGACACGTTCTGGATGAGCCTGGGCATAGACTAATGCCAGTGTCGAACCCCATGAACCACCAAATACCAGCCATTTATTAATACCAAGATGTTCACGAATGGCCTCCATGTCAGCGACTAGATCCTGGGTCGTATTGTTTTCCAGTTCTGCATGCGGTGTAGAACGGCCGGCACCACGTTGGTCAAAAAGAATAATGCGATACTGTTCGGGATTAAAAAACTGGCGGTGATACGGTTCACACCCGGAACCAGGGCCGCCATGTAAAAACACAACCGGGATGCCATCAGCCGATCCGCTTTCCTCCACATAGAGTTTATGTGGAGGCGTAACATCAAACTCGAATTGATGATAAGGATTTATCGCAGGATAGAGAGGGTGCAAGGTATTAACTATCCTGAACTATTTCGCCTTTAAATCCGATCAATGCCGCTATGCCGGCTAACAATAAACCGGCGAGTACCAACCAGGGTCCTGCTTGAAGCAGGGTAAAGGCCCAGCCTTGTTCAAAAACGATACCTATGTATAACATCCCGGAATGTAAAATAGTACCAGCAATAAATAGCCAGCTTATAATCTGTTTGAAAACTTTTGCAACGGCAATAAAACATAATGCCAGTCCTGCCAGTATATTTAACACGGCTTCCAGATTGCCATGAGCATGGGTTGTACGCATGCGTGCCTGGGGGCCTTGTAAATTAACGATATTGTTTATAGCTAAGACGGCATCGGTATTGGCCTTGGCAATTTGATCGGCTTTTAAGGGCTCTAGATCTTCTTCGAAGTCATTCGTTTTTAAATCTTGTACTCGTCCAACGGGCGCTTGTTTCGCAATATAAGCAGCATCAATGTCACCCGCACTGGTTGCTAGCATATAGGGGCCTAGTGATGCGGTTAATACAAGATACAAGAAGCCAAATACAATATTTTTTTTACCAATCATTATTTTTACTCCTTACGATTGAAGTAGTCCATAAAACTATTTCAGACAGTGGCTGTTATTAATTAGTTTTAGTGGCGGCTAACTCTTCGTCATCAACTTGTTCCAGTCGATATCCTTGATGGTAAATCGCACTCAGTCGCCAGCCATTTTCAGGGGTGAGTTGTAATTTTTTGCGAATGCGGCTGATATGAGTATCAACCGTTCGAGTGGTAAATTCTGAACCATGACCCCATACCGAAGAGAGGATGTGACCTCTTGATAAAAGGCGGCCAAGATTTTTAAACATAAATGAGACGAGCTCGAATTCTTTTTGAGTTAATTTTACGACCTGATCATTCATGAATAACGTATGAGAACTCAGGTTGATTCGATAAGGCGGGTGATCCAGGACTTCTTTTTGTGCAGCGGCTCCGCCCTGGCTTCGTCTTGAGACGGCGGTGATGCGTGCGAGTAATTCTTTCTGGCGAACGGGTTTGGTGATGTAATCATCGGCCCCCATATTTAATATATTCGCGATATCTTCTTCACTATCGCGCTGGGTAACAAAGATAACCGGGGTGTCGTGTTCGGTTTGCTCACTTAACCAGGCGAGTACTTGTTCACCATCAAAATCCGGCATGACCCAATCTAATATATAGAGGTCAAAGCTTTCTTTGCGCAGCGCACTGGTGAAATCACGACCGTTTGCAAAATAAACGACATCGTATTTCTGCTCTTCCATCCACAATTTCATTGCTTGGGCGAGATGAATGTCGTCGTCAACTAAGGCAATTCGCAAATTGACCCCCGAATAGTTTTAGGTTTTTTTGTTCAATCACTTGGAGTTTGTTGTATTAATTGTGACACAGGCAGATCGAATGCGCCATTTTCTGCTCTCAATTCTTCGCGAGGTGGCCGAAAATACCATTAATAATAATATTGGCTAAGAATTCGTAGCTCAAAGAGTAGACTAGGCTAAAAATTCTTCAAGCATGTCTTTTTCTTGCATGGCATCCTGATAGCCAAGTCTTATTAGTTCTCGACAATAACCTTTTTCAAATAACAGGTAACTGGCCAGTCCCGATCCCTGTTTATTTGATGCGCCAATCCCTTTGAGTAAATAACGAATCGTACGCGGTAATTCATACTCAAATTCCAGTGCCAGTTCTCCGATATCTCGGCTGGGTGCAATGACGTAGGCATCAGCACGGCGTAATGGGATCTCACTTTTTTTAAGATGTCGGTTAGGGATCACGTCAATGGTTTTGTTGATTCGTTCCAGGCGTTCCAGGTCGGTTTCGAGACTATCAAGAAAAATACTATCCAGAATGTGGCCTGCAATCTGGGCAAAATTTGGATAGTCATAGCTACTTCGTCTTTCGCGTGGTGGCGGTTCTTTTCGTTGATTGCCTATCACCAGGATGCGATCAGAGCCAAGGTGCAACGCAGCACTAAGCGGTGCCATTTGGCGCATTGATCCATCACCAAAAAATTCACGATGTAATTTAACCGCTTCAAAAAGATAGGGAATGGCCGATGAGGCCATCAGGTGATCAACCGATATGTTGCTCCGGCTACCAAAACGTCGTACACGTGACCAGGGATTAACCTCGTCGCTACCTTGAAAGAATGTAACAGATTGTCCGCTATTGTAGCCGGATGCAGTAATGCTAACGGCATGTAAGTGGCCTTCGTTAATACTATGCTGAATGCGGGAGAAATCTAAACGTCTCAACAGTAATTCCCTGAGTGGTTTACGGTTGAGCAGGGATAATGGGTTGCGCTTACCTAATCCACCCAGAGTTAGAGTCGCCAGCCAGCGCAATGCAGTCTTGCTGATACTGGCAACATCACTCTGGAAAACCTGTGACACGTGAAAATTTCCCCACACGCGCAACAATTGTGCAACAGCATGATTATAGTCGTCAGCCATGGTGGCTATCGAAGCGGCGTTGATGGCACCTGCTGATGTGCCACAAATGATGTTAAACGGGGAGGGCTGTCCGCGTGCACGGAGTTCAGCAATGGCTTTAAGCACTCCAATTTGATACGCGGCGCGAGCGCCACCGCCCATTAATACGAGTCCGCGTCTAATGTCCTGTTTCAAATTATTTATCCCTTAAAAATTTCGGATATCATTTTGCTCGTTTATGCCGCACTGAATCTAGCGGTTCCATTGTTATGAGTATAAGTGACTATAAGCGTTTAGAAACCTCTGATTAATTCCAGATTACTTTTTGAACAGGCCTGTTTTTATTTTGTGCTTAATTTTTTCTGACACCAGTTTTCAATTACCAGCCGCGCTTCATCAGGTTTCTCGGTTAAGAGCCAGTGATCGGCATGAATGGTTTTAACTTCCAGATCTGGAAGCTGGTTGAGTATAATTTTATTTTTATCAACATGACTGGTGCTTGCACCGGATGATAAAAGTACCAATACCGGTGCACTAATCAGACTTAGTGCTGGAAGTTTGCGCGTGACCTCAAATAAATCCTGTAGATAATTTGCCAACGGAATATATTTTAAATCCGCAAATGGGTTCATATAGAGATCGGCGATGCTTTTTTCAGGGTTAGCGTCTAGCAGAGCACGGGTGTCGATGTCTAATTGTTCAAGATCACGGTAGGGGTAGGTTTGTTTATGCAAACCAAGCCGGTGAAAAAAACGAACTACATTTGCGGTAACAAATACTATCCAGCGCAGGTGAGCTACTTTAGCAAGCAGGCCACTTAAAGCCTGTGGGAAGACAGGATCGATTAAGACCATCCCGGCCAAGTTCGATTGGTGTTGGCTGGCATAATCAAGTGCAATCTGGGCTCCCATGCTATGACCAACCAGGATTGATGGCCCTTTGAGATGTTTAGTTAGAGCATGTATGTCATCACACCAGTGTTGGCGAGTAAATTTACGAAAGCACAATGAGTGTCCATGGCCGCGAAGATTCATAGCCAGTAAATTTGTGTCATGTTTAAGTTCAGTTGTCCTCATTAGTTCTCGCCAACGGGTGGCATTACTGGCGAGTCCATGTAAAAAAATGAGATTACGGGCATATTGGAGCTCACCGTTGGTCTCACAGTGAATGGTTTGCCTGTCTCGTTCAAAGCTAAAACTGTGCATGAATTATAGTTTCCAACAGAGATGTCTACTTTATATAAGTTTGTTGCCTACATAATACTGCAATGAAGGCGGCATATACTTCGAAAGGTCCTAAAGAGTGTAATAAATGAAACCCTGATGCATTCGCCAGCGTGTAAACAAAGAGTGCAGTGAATAAACCCGAACTGGCTCACTAATCGTTCAATAATGACCAGTGAGAAATAGGTTTAATAGAAAGACTGTATTTATGATACGGAAAATGTAAAAGATTGTTAAAACTGATGATATTTAGCCATGTAGGGGCTGTCTTACACACTTTTAGGCCTTGTCTGACAAGACATCACGACTTGTCTGGCGTAGACTGCACATCCTTCAAAAAGGAAGGCAGATTGGAATTAATCTTTAATTAAGAGGTTGTGAAATATAAAATGAAGACTGTTGTTAAAAGACTATTACCGTTGATGATCATGATGGTATTGCTTGTCTTAGTGGTAAGCCTGTTACCCCAGAATGGCACTGTAGATTCGTCTGCTCGTGTTGAACAGTCGGCTGAATCGATGGACTCTGTAGCATTAACAGTGCTTGAGACTCGCGTAGATTAATTTAAACTTAACTTGTAGTTAAAGAAAAATATGTATGCGCCTGGATAAATATCCAGGCGTTTTTAATTGGAAAAATCTTTTTTGAGACCGGACTACTTGGTTGAACGAATGACCAGTCCATTTTCAATGCCTTTGACGCCATTTACACCGTTTGCAATGATACTGGCGTGATCCTTTTCATAATCGGAATTAACATAGCCACTCAGGTATACCACGCCTTTGCGAGTGCTAACTTTTATTCGGGAACTTCCGGTAATGCGATCGTCAATTAAACGAGCTTTTACCTTAGCGGTGATGAGGCTACTGTCAAAAAATTCACCCGTGCTCTCACGGTCAGGTGTTGCCGAACAACCAGCAAAACCAACTACCAGGAATAAGATGACAAGAACAAAATAGCGCTGATAGAACTTCATTTTACGATTTTTTTCAACCTCTAAAAATATTATCATGGTGCCGGAAAGCCTTGATTTCAATGGCATTTCCACTTGGATCACAGAAAAACATGGTGGCCTGTTCGCCTGTTTGTCCAGCAAACCGGATGTAAGGTTCAATGACAAATTCTACCTTACTATCGCGGAGGTTTTGGACGACTGTTTCCCATTTTTTCCATTCAAGAATGACGCCAAAATGAGGTACCGGAACCGATTTTTTGTCGACAGGATTTGTATTTAGCGGAGCGGTTTCATTTTGATCAGGTTTATCAACCAGATGGGCGACTATTTGATGGCCATAAAAATTAAAATCAATCCATTTTTTATCACGACGTCCGGTGCTGCAGCCCAGAACCGAGGTATAAAACGCTTCGGTTGCGACTAAATCGTCAACCGGGAAGGCGAGGTGGAAAACGGGGCAGTAATCAATGTTTTCAGACATAGTGAGTATTTGTATGGGTAAAGACCTAATAGTTCGAGTTTACGTCAGAAAAAAGATAACCGACGGTCTAGCTATCGGGAATGATCGTCCTTTTTTTAATTATTATTCGAATTATGCTAACCAGTAGCATGAAAATTATACTTGGCAGCATAAGCCAGTAAAGCTCGCTAAGTAAGACATCCAGACCGCGGCTGGTTAAAAAATTTCGTAACCCAATTGGTGAGACCTCAATCGGTTGGAAGGGTAGAAAGTATCGACCATTATCAAAAGGCGCAAAGAAAGCAATACCGAGACCACCATTAGTCAGCGCATCAAAGAGGCCATGAGAAGCGGTAACAAGAAAGTAAAATAATATTAATCTGATACGCAAGCTACGGAAGCGTTCTTGCCAGAAAAAGAACAAAACAACGACCAGACTGGTCATAAGGGCAAACGATAATGAATGACTTAATCCGCGGTGTCCCCAGGGATCGGCATAGGCAATGCCGAACCTGAATCCAATCACATCCAGGTCTGGTAGCAAGCTACACGCAATTGCGAGCAACCAAAAGCGTCGGGGCAGTTCATTGTGTTTGAACAGCTGGGCCATAGCAATGGCAAAGAGGCTATGTGTCATTACGGTTGGCATGCTTTCTCCAGTGCCTAAAAGGCAGATGGTTTGGGCTTTTTTTACCGTAAGCTAAAGGCAGAGTCAAAGATGACGAACTAAACTTACATGACGATAAAATATTGATGAAGGAATGATATGGCACAAGCGGTGCGATCACTTATTGAAGATATCGGCGAATTAATTTCATTACCTGAAATAGTAATACAGATCAATGAGTTAGTTAATAGCGATGAGGCCAGTGCGACTGAGATTGCGCGTGTTATCGGACAGGATCCGGCCATTTCGACACGTATCCTGAAGGTGGCGAATAGTTCGATGTACGGAGGGCAACGTCAGATTGACTCGATTAATCGCGCCGTGACCCTTCTCGGCACTAAGCAAATCCGTGATCTGGTCTTAAGTACCACGGCAGCCAAGGTATTTGATGGTATCCCTAATGAGGTAATTTCGGTTGAGGATTTCTGGCACCACAGCCTGTATTGTGCGTTGCTGGCGCGAGCACTCGCCGGTATTTCACGGACAGTGAATGCTGATACCCTCTTCACAGCGGGTCTCTTACACGATATTGGCCACCTGGTGATGTTTAACCGTATTCCCGAGCAGGCCCATGAGGCGATCATGCTGACAATCCAGGGTGAGGCCAGCCTTGATCTCTATCAGGCTGAGCAGCAGGTATTAGGGTTTGATCATGCCGAAGTAGGTGCCGAGCTGGCTCGTCATTGGCATCTACCGGAAATCCTGGTCAGTTGCATTGCCTACCATCATGATTTGCATGCCAGCACAGAACACCTCGAGGCAGTCGCACATGTTCATATCGCTAATGCGATTGCGTCATTACCCTATAGTGATATTCCCGCCGCTGAGGACCTAAAGCGTGTCTCGCCTGAGGCCTGGGAATTAGCGCATATTAAGCCGGATAGTCTGGGGGATGCGGTAAAAGAGGCGCAACAAAATATTGTTGAAACGCAGCAGGCATTATTTGGTCAGTCAGCTTAGCTTTCTTGTTGTTTACTTCTTACGGCGTTCACGAACGGCGGCCGCGAGTGTTTCCAGGACCGGGACACTGTCGTCAAAGCTGATACAGGCATCGGTAATGCTTTGTCCATAACGGAGATCCTGGCCAGACTGAACATCTTGCCGCCCTTCCTCAAGGTGGCTTTCCAGCATCACCCCCATAATGCGTTTATCGCCAGTAGCCAACTGTTGGGCAATATTGTTTGCCACTTCGATCTGGCGCTGGTGTTGTTTTTCGCTATTCGCATGAGAACAGTCAACCATAATATGTGGTTTTAGACTGGCCTCCTCAAGCTCCTTAGAGGCCCGGTTGACCGAGTCAGCATCATAATTGGGTTGACGTCCGCCGCGCAGAATAATATGGCAGTCATCATTTCCCGTTGTCGAAAAGATAGCGGAAGTGCCGGTTTTTGTGACAGATAGAAAATGATGTGGACGGTTGGCAGCCCGTATTGCATCGACGGCAATCTTAAGGGTACCGTCGGTTCCATTTTTAAATCCTACCGGGCAGGACAGACCTGAGGCCAACTCACGGTGGGCCTGGCTCTCTGTGGTGCGAGCACCGATGGCGCCCCAGCTAATCAGATCAGCCACGTATTGTGGGGTAATGAGATCCAGGTATTCAGTTGCCGCTGGCATACCCAAGTTATTGATATCGATTAACAGCTTGCGGGCGGTGCGGACGCCTTTATTAATATGATAGCTGCCATCCAGATCGGGGTCATTAATCAGGCCTTTCCAACCAATCGTGGTGCGTGGTTTTTCGAAGTAAACCCGCATGACAATCAGTAGATCTCCAGCCAACTGTTGCTGGTATTGCTTTAGTTTATTGGCGTAGGCGAGTGCCGCTTCTGGGTCGTGAATGGAGCATGGACCTATGATAACCAGTAAGCGGTCATCCTGGTCGCTCAGAATATGGTGGATGGCATTGCGGGCTGCGATAATAGTCTCAACAGCCTGATCCGAAATCGGTAGCTCGTCATGAACCGTTTCCGCTGAACTCAGTTCCTTAATTTCGCGTATGCGTAAGTCATCGGTCTGGTACTTCATGGCTAAGATGTTCTCTTTACTCGAATTCGACATAGCTTATTTTACTTAGTAATTTCAATAACTTAATTAATGTATTTATTCGCCGTCAGTGGCTGTCCCTGACAATGATGGGCAATAACATGCTAATGCACAATTAGGATACCACCATAGCAAAGGATGGGTATTCTACTTAGGATGGTGGCTAATGAGAAGTATATAGAGTCGGAAATCAGGAAGAGAGAAGAAGTCTCGGGTGTTATTTTTCCATGTCCCTATTTCTAACCCGTTTTAGAGCTCTTCATAATCTCGAGCAGGCGAATGGCAGCAGAGGTTGCCTCGAATGATTGTTTTAGCTCGTCCTGCCGTTCCTTTACCTCATCCAGTTGTTCGAGTCGGGCGAACTCTTCCAGCTCGGCGGCTATTTTAGATAATGGATTTGCCCCAATGTTTGCACTGGTTGATTTTAGACTGTGGACGTAACGACGAGACTCTTCAGCATTACCATTTGCCAAAGAACCATCTAGCTGGTCTAGAATTTGACGACTGTCCTCAATAAAACGTTCTAATAATGACTGCAGCTTTTCAGCATTTAAAAACTGGCTTAAATTATCTAACATTGAGGTGTCGATATAGTCCACATCGTTACTCATTTTTGTCTCCAAATTTACGGTTTCAATAGCTGCCGTACATTATTTGTTAGCAAGCCATCGCTCTAATTTTGAATATAAGTCATCCTGAGCAAAGGGTTTATTGATAAAGTCATCCATTCCAGCTTTGAGGCATTTTTCACGCTCAACCGTTTCATCACTTGCGGTCAAAGCAATGATCGGGGTTCTGGATTCTCCCTGTTCAAGTTCACGTATTCTTTTCGTCGCTTTATAGCCATCGCATACCGGCATTTGAATGTCCATTAATATCAAATCGGGCTTCAGTCGCTGCCATTTTTCCACTGCTTCTTTACCATCGGAGGCACATTTATAGGAGACGCTCCAGTGTTCCAGCATTGCGCAAGCGACCAGTTTGTTCACTTCATTATCATCTACTAGCAGGACTCGTCCGTGTATCATGTTAGTTTTATCGGATTGTTAGCTATATTAGTTAAGGTTTTTGATGCCGATATTTAGCAAATGTAATAACTTATTTTATGCAAGGGGACTCTGGTCGGTAAAAGCTTGCCTGGGAAAATTGCCTGGTGAGTGATGGACGCCTAATCAGACCATTTGATTCGCGGCTGGATCAGGTTTCGCTGCACAAGGAGGCCCAGAAATTCATCAAGTTGTTCCGGGACGGTTTTATCGCTAGAGATTGTGGTTTCATCAGAGATAAATTCCAGAATAGGCTGATAAAGTTTCATAACGCGCACTTTTAAAAGTTTTTCAATAGCCGGTTGTTTATCATTTGCGCGGCACAAACAATAAAATAGAAAGATTACTTTGCGCGTGTTATCACACAGCTCACCATACCGATCTTTTTGCGGAGTGATTTTTGCCGCGATGATTCGAATTAACGTCGCATAGGCCTCGGCATTTAAGCTGGGGAGAGATATTTGATCAGTATGCAGGACCCAGTAGGTAAAATCTAACAGTGGTATGATCTTCTCTTTTGTGCGGCCAGTGTATTTCGTTAAGTTTAAAAGTTGTTTTTCAGGTTGTAATAAAAACGCACAGGCGAGCCACAATATATACCGTCCAGGTTCGGCCGCATTCCATTTGTCCAGGGAAGATTTGGCCAGTTTATATAATTGCTCAGGATCCGTCGTACGTAGCGCACAACGTAACAGATCACGCAGTAATTTTTTTCGAACACTGATCCAGTTTTGTAAAACCGGTAATAATACTTTTTTGGAAATGTGATCGTACTCAGGGTTGCGAATAAGAAAATAAATGCCAGGTAAATGGTCCGTGTTGTGATTAATGAGTTGTTGCCAGAAACCGGTGAGTGCCAAAATGACTTCAGCAGGGCGTTGTAGAATTGACGAATGTAGCCATTGTTCATCTATTTCATTTCGGTAGGCGTAACTAAAACAGATTATTGCGACTAAGGTATTTGCCGGAAGATTCTTTACCTCATTCTGTTTCTGGTCACGGAATAAATCGAATGCGGCTAATAAAATATAACCCTCAGCAAAGTGATTTGTATAGATGGATTCAACAATGTCTTCCGGGCTGGCAAATTTTCTATTTCTTAAAATTTCGGCAAAACCAGAGTGCACCAGACTGGCAAGTTCTGGATTAGCCAGAATGTGAATGCGATCGGCCGCTGGGATCGAATTATCCATATCCAGGTACATGCCAAGATAGGCCTTTGCAAATCGCTCCAGGTTTTCAATGTTATCGCCGGATTTAATCTCATCTGCAATGGGTAGCAGGCGACGATCATTTTCGAGGCGTGTACCGGTGTGCTCCCTATAGTCGATTGGGTAGCGCAATTCGATAGTATCCACTGACGAGTTCACTGGGCCTTGAGTCGAAACTGGAACCGGATCTTGCTCTGGCATAATTGAATATGTGCTTTGGAATAATTGAAAAATAGCAGTTTAGCATGACAGTGGGCGTATTTACTTGCTCCTTTCCGGCCTAATTCAGCCACGATTCAGCTTTCGGCAGGCAAACTCTTCCATACATTGAAACAAAAATCATGTTGATGACCAGGAGGTTTTTATGCGCAATTTATCTATGATGTTTTTAAGTCTAACCATGGTGGTGGCCACACAAGTTGCCTTTGCTGCCGACGCAAAGGGATTGTCAGGTCGTTGTATAAGTTGTCATGGAGCAGAAGGTATTAGCTCAAATCCGATGTACCCTAATCTGGCGGGGCAAAAAGCGGCGTATCTATTAAAACAGATGCGTGATTTTCAAAAGGGTGAACGCAAAGATCCCGTGATGAATGCAATACTACAAGGATTATCCGAGCAAGATATGGATGCATTGGCTGAGTTCTATAGTAAAAAATGATATGTCTTATTAATACATGTTTTTTTCGAATCCATAGTGCCAGATAACATAGTTCATTGGACTTTGAGTATGATCGTTACAGATTGAAATAAGATGTTCATACATGACGATGATTAATGATTCCCAGGTAAAACCAGTTCATAATGAAAGGGCAGGTATTCTGATTTAAAGGGAATTTTTGTGGCGTCACGATCATTACCTATTAGGGTTCAAGTTATACAGTTTATATTTAAATGGCTTGGCAGAATTTGGCCCGGGCTGGTGGCCTATATTGCCTACCGTATTTGGTTTACAACACCTCGTTATCCTGAATCTAGGCGGGAACAACAATGGCGTAAGCTGGCTAGCCAGGATTTTCATTCCTTAAATGGTAGAAAAATATCAATTTTACGTTGGGGGGCCTGTAGCCCGGGTTATATTTTATTAATGCATGGCTGGAGTGGTCGTGCCAGTCAGTTAGGCAGTTTTGTAAATGCAATCAACGCCAAAGGCCTCGGAGCGATAAGTATTGATGCGCCCGGTCATGGTTTCTCCGATGGTCGTTCGACAAATATTTATCAAATGGCAAATGTGGTTAATGAAATAGTTAATAAATATGGTACGCCGAAAGCGGTGATTGCCCATTCGTTTGGTGGAATGGCAGCGGCGCTGGCGCTTCGGAAATATCAAATCGCAACGTCAAAGCTGGTAACAATTAGTTGCCCAAACGATCCGTATTATTTAATTTCAGGTTTTCAACAGTATCTAAATCTTAATGAAAAAGTGATGAAGCTTTTCAATCAAAAGCTATATAAAAATTTTAGTCAGACAATTTATGATGATATTTCTGCTGAAAAAAATTTACAGCAGACCTCGATTGAGTTGTTGGTTGTACATGATAAAAAAGATAAAATTGTAACGTGGCGGCAGAGTGAGAAATTACATTCATCTGTGCCAGGTTCAGTTATAATCTATACCGATGGACTCGGCCATTCTCGAATCTTAAGAGATAAATCAGTGATAGAACGTATAATGGAGTTTATCCAGTCTTAGAGTGGTTATCTATGTAGATGTTTATGCATAATGGTGACGGCCTCATTATAATAAGTCTCGTTGGCAAGAATTTTCCAGGCTTGTTTTTTATAAATAGATTGTTTGTCTTCAGTGAAAAGATAAATCGTTTCAAAATTGAGCGTTGCTGCGGTGTTTTCAATTTGATGAATGAGTGCTGATCCGATCCCCTTATGACGATAGTCTTTATATACATACAGGCTTGCTAACCATGGGTTAAGTTCTGGATGTGTGTCCATGTCATTATCAATTAACCTGGCCGAGCCTAATGGACGACCATTCTTGTGTGCGACGAACATAACCGGAAATGAATTTGCTTCAGCTATCTGTTGGTAATCAGCAATTCGTGCACTAAGGTCATAGCTCTCACTATTCAGGTGCTGCCACTCTTGATGCTGCCATTCTGCCAGCACTGGTATAGCCGAACGAATATCTGCTAAGGGGCTAATTTGATACTGCATGTCCGGGTCTTTTGGGGCCAATGTTAAAACCAATACTAATACGTGGAATAGGTGAGCGGTGAAGTGAGACCTCATGCTCCAATGCCGGATGGAAAAAGCTAAGCCTGGCTTCCACGGGTTCAATGGTTGAATGTTTGTTCCCGGGCAATTTTATACTCAGTTCACCTGAGTGTTCTGGTGTCTGTAGATAATAGGTTCCAGAGATGAGTTCATCATCATCATCATGGCTATGCGGCAGAGTGATGTCATCTTTTTGCATCAGGTTAAACCAGAAACCTATTTTTAAATCGGTCTTTTTACAATTTAATAACCGGGCGGCTTCTTCAACAATGGTTTTGAGTATCGGTTTTATAACCGGAATATGAATTTCATTTATATAGATATTCTCGTAACGGCCATTAAAAAAGTGAGTTTTGTGAGTCTGCGGATCTTCAAGTAGTTTAAACATCTGCTCAATGATGTCGGCATGAAGTGGCTTACATTCATGGCAAATAAGAGAATGTATTTTATCGCGAGGATAAGTCTGCATGTTGTTTTGATGTTAGGATTTCTCAAGCCGTTTGGTTGTAATATGTATGCCAATGATAATGGCAATCACAGCCAGTAATGATTCAAGTGATAAAGTCGAGATTCCTGAGTAACCCTGGCCGATATTGCAACCATAACCCAGGGTGCCGCCTATACCCATTAACGAAGCACCAAACGCAATCTTTAAGGGCGAGCCTTTGATAGGGCTAAACTCAAATTGTTTTGTGACTATCGAAGTTATAAACGAAATGATTAAAATCCCAAGCATAAATGAGATCGAAAATGAAAAGCTTGGGTATTGTCCTGCGACCAGCATATTACCGATTCGAGACATTGGGCCAGAGATGGTCATTGCAGACGGAGGTTTGCCTTCGCCAAATTCGTCGACGGCGAGTACGCCAGTGGTATACCAGGCCGCTATTACTGTTGAACCCAGTATGGCGCCTGCAATAAGTAATTTAACATCTGCATGGCGCTTCCACTGGCTAATCAAAAAGCCGAGCAGTAGCGCAACTACAATTGCTAATACCACTAATTTGGGGACGCCAAGTAAGGTCGCGAGTCCGGCATCGTCACGGCTTAATTCAATTGAAGAATTCAACATAGAGTAGACACGTGGGCCTTCCAATATTCCAAACTGTGCAACGGAGGCCATAACGGCAAAAAAGAATATCGCCAGTAAACCTGCCTGGTTTCCATTACCAGCAAGAATGACGACTCTGGCCGCATCACCGCCCGCTAATGTTGCGCCGACGCCAAACAGAAATCCACCAAGAATAACGCCCAGCCAGTCAAGAGTCGTGTTGCGATAACTGGCCTGGCTTATATCGACAATATTTAATATTTCGAGTAATTGTGTGCCGGTAATAGCAACCAATAAGGACGCGGCGAATGCCAAGGTATAACGATGGTCACGGACTAAAGTGACATTAGCAATGGCTGCGACTAAACAAATTCGATAATGTCTGGCGATGAATCCGAAGATAGCGCCGAGTAAGAGTCCACTAACAATAAGCCAGTTGGTAGGATCTTCAAACATGATGTGTTCCTCTAATAGATGGTTCGCATTAATTATTCAGCATCACACCACTGTTTATATCAAAAGTATGCACATTGGCATAGTTATATATTGGCGATCTAGACTTTAATACGTTGATATTTTTTAAGCAGGGCCCTTGGGTAGTAGGTGCCACGCCAAATGATGCCGTCTCGCCATAAACATAAAAAACAGGCGCGTGCGAATGTATAGCCAATGACCAGGAAACCAATTGGCGATAGCATCCAGACCAATAAACGTTCGTGCTTTTGTTTTGCCATGTAGATGCTAACCAGAGTGGTACACAGGAATACACATATACCGAATATATAAAACGATGGATTGAGCGATAGCAGACTCAAAAATGGTGCAACTATCATAGCCACAAACATAAAAGGACTGATGAATAATTTTAAGCGCGAGAAATGAGTTCCTGTGGCCATAATATTTTTATCGAGACCACGTATCATGTCGGGAATCGTTTTGTACCATTCAACCTGAAGATCATTAAATGCAGAAGCAAAACCAACACGGAAACCATTTTGTTTTAACATGATGCCAATACCATAGTCGTCAGCCACTTCCATTCGCAGCCACTCAAATCCCGGGGTCTGTTTAAAGGCGTCATGACGAACCAGGTTAAACGCCCCAATGCCGATTGCTGCCTTACTTTCTGGATTTTCTATTTGTCCGATGTTTGCCGAAGATAAAAACAGGAAGGAGAAGGCTTTTACCGTGGCCTGAAAAAGAATTCCGGGATGCGGTACGTTTGGCATCAGGGCCAGGTGATCATATTTATTGGTTAATGCATAGGTTAGTGCACGCCGCCACAATGTTTTATGGTGATGGACATCTGCGTCGGTAAATAAAAGCCAGTCACCCGTTGCATGTGATATACCATTATTCAGGGCATTCACTTTACCAAGCCAGAGTTCCGGTAAATGGTTTATATGAACGGGTTTTATCTGTCGATGTTGGCTGGCAAATCGATTTATGATTTCACCTGTCGTGTCTACCGAGCGATCGTTAATCACAATGATCTCATAATCAGGATAATCTTGTTCGATCAGGCTTTGTAAGCCGGCCTCGATGGTTTCTGCTTCGTCTTTAGCCGTGACGATAATACTTAGCCTGGGTAGTTTTCCCTGCTTAAGTTTTATTTCGGAAGGAATAAAAGGAAGTGAGCGTGCCATTTTGGCAGCATAGAGATAAAAGCCACACCAAATAAGGCAACTAATTGTTAAATAAATCCATGCCGAGATTTCCATATTCTTATGGTATAACCAAAAAAGGAGCAAGAAGCTCCTTTTTTATTAGTTTTTAGCACGAGAATATTTTTGGCAGCTATTTAATTTGTTTAGGCAGTTTGAACTGACTGAGCCGATTTAGCCAGACCCACAGGTTGGCCGGCACTTGCCCATGCAAACATACCGCCACGCAAATTATGCACATCATTAAAACCATTATTTTGCATAAACGCACAGGCCTGTGCAGAACGGGCACCGCTACGGCAGATTAATACAAAGGTTTTTTCTTTATCCAGCTCGGTAAGACGAACGGGCAGGCTGGCTAAAGGCATTGGTAACGCATCCGGGATGGTTCCGGCATTGATCTCGTTTATTTCGCGGACGTCGATGATAGAAAATTGACTATCTTTTTCAGTCACCCAATCGGCAAGCTCAGCGGCTTCAATTTCATTGACATTAAAGTACATAACATATCCTTTTGTAGAACTTTTAAATATTATCATATTCTAATGGCTATATCATAGGATTCTGGAACTAATTCACATTTCCAATAGACAATAAGCACTCAGCAAAGCGGCATGTTTACTGGGGTTAAGAGGGATCGTTTGATTGGTTGGGGTGAAAATAGTTATAAATATATTTGGAGAATTTAACCGTTTTACAGGTCAAAGCTTTAGAGGGTTTATTGTTCGGGGCGGCTTCGGGCTATACTTAGCTAGCTTTGAGATATTAAGCGTAATCAGTGTGTGCCAATTTAAGTAATGTGGAGTTTTTCATGCATTTTTTTATTAAACGATCACTTATCCTGCTCTTCTTGCTGTCATCGGTTGGGTTGTCTCAGGCCAGTGAAGGCTCAGGCAAGAAATCGGATACCAAAGAAGGGAAATTTTTAGGGGTAATGCCGACGGAGTACCCGGACTGGTTTAAAGAGAGCTTTCTGGATTTTAATGAGGACGTCGCAGAGGCTGCGGCGGCAGGCAAACGCTTAATGGTGTTGTTCCATCAGGATGGCTGTCCCTATTGCAATGCCGTTGTTGAACAAAATCTTGCACAAAAGGATATAGAAACCACGGTTAAGAAGAATTTTGATGTCATTGCCCTGAATATGTGGGGTAGCCGTGAAATAGCAACCATTGGCGGCAAGACTTATACTGAAAAATCATTTGCGGCGGCGTTGAAAGTACAGTTTACGCCGACCATTTTATTTTTTAATGAAGGTGGCAAAATAATTTTACGTTTGAATGGTTATCTTCCACCGCAAGACTTTAAAGTTGCACTTGATTATATTGCCAATAAACAAGAAGCAAAAATAAGTTATCGTGATTATGTTGCCAGGCATTTACCAAAGGGAAGTGCAAAAAGTAAAGGTAAATTACACAAGCAAGACTTTTTCCAAACAGGAACAATCAACTTAAGCAAAAAAACAGGCAAACCGGTCGCTATCTTTTTTGAGCAAAAAGATTGCCCGAGCTGCGACACGTTACATCAGAAAATTTTGATCGATAAAGACATACGCGAAACACTAAAAGATTTTAGCGTTTTTCAGCTTGATATATGGTCAGATAAAAAAGTTACAGACTTCTCAGGTAAAAACATGGGCGCCAGAGAATTTGCTAAATCACTCGATATAAAATATGCCCCCTCAATCATTGTCTTCAATCAGCAGGGAGAAGAAGTTATACGTTCTGAGGCCTTTTTTAAAACATTTCATACTCATGGAATCTTAACGTATGCATTATCTGGGGCTTATAAAAAACAACCGAGTTTCCAACGTTACTTGTCTGACCGTGCCCATGACATTCGTGCTACTGGAGAAGATGTCGACATTTGGCATATGGATAGTGAAAAAAAATAATCATTCATTATGTAAACGATCCTGGATTTATTAATGCCCCAACCGAAATTAAAATTAGTCAGTTTTAGTTTGTGCCCGTATGTGCAACGTGCCCGTATAACCTTGCTGGAAAATAACCTGGAACATGAAGTTGAATTTATTGATCTGGACATGCCACCAGACTGGTTTTTCGATGTTTCGCCATTAGAGAAGGTTCCAGTATTACTGGTGGATGAAGAGGCGGTCTTCGAATCAATGGTCATCTGTGATTATATTGATGAAATATCGCCATCAAGCTTATATCCAGACGATCCGCTATTAAAAGCCCAGCATCGGGCATGGATTGCGCTGGGGGATAGTGTGCTATCGATGGTATATGAACTCATGTTTGCGACTGAGCAAAGCCGCTTCAAACAGGCAAAAGGAACCATCATAGACCGGCTTGATGTACTTGAAGAGGAACTTAAGGCCGATCCTTTTTATGCAGGCCAGCAATTTGCAATGGTTGATGTCGCCTACGCGCCATTGTTTCGCTATCTCATTGGAATTTCATCTGCCTATGAAGTTGATTTTTTTGCTGATAGTCCGAAGGTATTAGCCTGGGCAAAGGCGTGTTTGGACTATCCTGCCGTGAAAAAATCGGTCATTGATAACTACCAGACAGAATTCCTGGCCTATCTGGATCGTCCAGATACCGTTTTAGCTACCCTCAAAAAATAAAGTTAAATCAGTTGCTTAGAGGATTTGTGAGCCCGATCACGGGGCATTTCCTGGCGCAATTGCATGAGCCTGATCACAGTTACTTTGGCTAAGGCTTATCCTCCCACCTTCATGGCCGTCAAACAACATATCCATTACGGAGATGCTAGAAATGAAAAACTATAAAATATTATCTTTAGTCTTAGCCATGGCGATAAATGCAATTAGCGCGCAACTCTCTGCTGCGACTATTCCAGCCATTTCTGACATTCAAGTCGTGGGGCTTTTTAAAGGTGCAGTACTTATTAACATAAATAACGAACGAAAATTGGTTCGCGTTGGTGATAGTAGTAGTGGTATTCATCTTTATGAAGCGGATAGCAAGCAAGCCAGGGTTGAGATAGACGGTAAATGTATGGTGCTTTCTATGGCTGAACATATGCCGATTCAAATTGGTTTACCGAGTGCGAGCAATGTACAGGCACATCTACTCTCCAATGGTGGTACTTATAATGTGACAGGCAGCATTAATAACAGGGTAACCGATTTTGTTGTTGATACCGGTGCAACTTATCTAACCATAAGTGCTTCCTTGGCCAAACGATTAGGCATTAACTACCAACATGCACAAAAACTCATGATGGATACGGCGAATGGTAAGGCAACCGCGCATATTGTCACGGTTAACTCGGTACGTATTGGCGGAATCGAGCTGAATAATGTTAAGGCGGCCGTTATGAATGACCTGTCGACAAATAAAGTATTACTGGGAATGTCGTTTTTAAGTAAAGTCGAAATGACGCAGAAAAATGGCGTCATGATTTTGAAAAAACGCAGTTAAACGATCTCTAGCATAGCCTTATTAAAGGCTTTTTTTGGGCGGTCATCCTCTGACCGCCTTTTTTTATGGATTGGTTTTTTCTAATGCTTCAAGTTGTTTATTCTGTTTCTCCAGCGCTTTGTTTAAATCACTTGTTGCCTGTTTCGCTTTATCCATGGCTTGCTGGTTTCTTATTAATGGATTATTTGTGCCTTCAGGCACGGAGCCGGAATTCTTATAATATATTATGATCGCCGTGATAAAAATCAGGGCGAGGACCAAACTAATCAGTCGCATGTTACGCTCTCCTAAGACTGGGTTTCTGCAAGCATAGCAGTTTACGCCTGAGATTGTGATGGGATTATTTTTGCTTTTTTCTCCATAACCAGGGTGCTTGAGGATGTTTTTGTTCCCATAAACCGACTTTCTTGTTGCGTGCAATCTTCTCAACGCCAACATATTGCTTTGATGTCTTTGGGTTGGCCCAGGCATAACCGGACATCACCATCATGCCATTGATATTACTATATTGCGTGCTATTGAGTTCGCTAGCATACACGGTGCCGACAATATTCCTGGCAGCGGTATGTCTGTCGATAACCACCTTGACCTGATAGTTACGTGCAAACAAAAGTTTATCGAGATAAGCCTTTGCTTCCTTACCGAAAGCCTGCTTGAGTTCGGGCGCATCGATACCCAGCATGTAAACTTTATGTCGTTTTTTATTTTCGTCGATGACGATTATGGTATCCCCATTGGCAACGTTATCGACTCGGCCGAGCAGATTTTTTGTATCTGCCGCGGTAATCGTTGAAAAGAATAGAATGAAACCGCTGGTAATGATTTTATTCATCGTAAAACTCTCGATCCTGATTGTAATTTATTTCCTCAACAAGGCTGCGAGTATAATTCAGGTAAGCTTGTACCTCATTCAGCCATGCATGCAGCCCATGGTTATTTTGTACCATAATATCAATTTGGGTTTTGACTGTCGCGAGGGCGTCATCATATTGCTTAGATTGATCTGTTCGGGGCAGGCGAGGATGGTGTTTGTTATTTTCTTTGCTCATGGGCCATATCTCCAGTTGCTTGGTGGCCCACACTCTCACCATCTAACCATAGCGGATTTTTGCGTGATTGTAATATTTAATTACAGGGCACCCTATGCCAGGCAATCCGCCTAAAAAAATCTTCAGAGCAAGCATCCAGGGAAAGCTGTTTAGTTAGCTGACAGCGGATTGTGACCGCAGTGCTAAATTGGTGCATCAGTTTATATAGTATAAATATACATTTATTGGGAATGGACGTTTTTCATCACGATGTATTTGTCGTATATTAGTTTCGACATAATAACCGGGCATGATGAGCCTGGATGACAAGAACAAATAGTGTTCAATTTGGTGAGTGGGAGCAGATGGTTAATCCACTTGCGTACAGTCGATATCAACCCCACAGAATGACCATAACGTTAATAATTACTTTAAACGGCTTTGCAGTGAGTCGGGGAAGGATTAAGGAGATCAAATAGACCATGAAAACATTATATATATTAAGGTTAACGGTATTGTCGCTTTGTGTGAGTACAATTGCCCAGGCCGCGCCAAAGTATGTCCAGTCTCCCGCGCTTTCCAGTGTCGTCAATACAACCGTTAAAAGTGTCCGCGGTGGGCAAACGGTGGTGCCGATGATCACCTGGGGCGCCGATATTCGTACCATTTATGCAAATGGTAACAGCGATACCACGACACCAAAGAGTATTTTTGGTGAGCTGGGATTAAATCTTAAACTGCAACGCGAAGATGTGTTTAGCAAACAGGTCGAGAATTATCTTTCCGGCAAAACACCGTACTTGCGCGGTACTCTGGGCATGATCAACATGGCAGCAGAGACTTTAAATAAAGATTCGCGTACTAAACCGGTTGTTATTTATCAATTAAGTGAATCGGCAGGCGGCGATGCCCTGGTTGTTAAAAGCGGTATTCGCCGTTGCAAGGATCTAAAAGGCAAGACCATCGCCTTACAGGCTTATGGTCCGCATGTTGATTACCTGGGCCAGTTATTGAACGACTGTGGTCTATCCATGACGTCGGTTAATTTGCGCTGGTTAACCGATTTAACAGGTACAGATAATACTCCGATGGCGGCGATGTATGAATCAAATGTCGACGCGGCGATGGTCATTATTCCGGATGCCCTGGCATTAACCTCAGGTGGTAATGTTGGAACAGGTTCCGAAGATTCTGTAAAAGGGGCGCGAATTTTATTGTCGACTAAATCTGCCAACAGAGTTATTGCCGATGTCTATGCAGTACGGGCAGATTATTTTAAATCGAACCGGGCGGCCGTGGAGAAATTTGTAAGCGGATTATTAAAATCACAGGAGCAGGTCGCTAAAATTGTAAAACTGGGCTCTGGCAATAACGAATACAAAAAAACCATCCAGACATCAGCAAAATTATTACTGGATTCACGTGATGCAATCAGTGATACCGAAGGTTTGTATGCAGATGCCTACCATACGAACTACCAGGATAATATCAAATTTTTTACCAATAATAAGTATCTGCGAAATTTTAAAAAACGAAATATTAGTATTCAAAAAACGTTTATCCAGGCAAACTTGATGAAAAGCAACACAAAAATTCGTCATGCAAACTGGGATTATAAAAAATTACGAAAGGGTTTGACCTATACTGCTAAAACAGAAACGAGTCAGTTTGATAAAGACAAAGTAGCAAGGGTTGTGACCAAGAAGCAAAAACAGGGAACTTTATCAGAAGGCTCATTGATCGAATTTGAGATATTTTTCAAGCCTAACCAAAAGACCTTCCCGTCACAGTTATATCAAAATGACTTCGAGCGAGTGATAGAGCTTGCGTCCACTTATGGTGGTGCTTTGATTACGATTGAAGGGCACAGTGATCCATTAGGTTTCTTACGCAAGAAAAAAGAAGGTTCAGCTAATGTGGTGCTGAGACAAATTAAACAGTCCGGGCGTAATCTGAGTTTGACGCGAGCAAATGCCGTGCGTGACAGCATTATCAATTTTGCTAACAACAAAAGTATTACTCTGGATAAATCACAATTTGCAGTTATAGGACATGGTATTGCCAATCCTAAGTCTGGAATTTGCGGTCGAGATCCTTGTGCCCCCAAAACGGAAAAAGAATGGCGCGATAACATGCGCGTAGTCTTTCGTTTAATTCAAATTGAAGCTGAAGCCGAAGTATTTAAACCACTTTAGTGTCAGTGGTATTCAAGGGGAAAGGAATATGAATTACTTAAAACTATCTGGTTTACTTGCTTTACTGATGCTGGCGAGTTGTGAGCAACCGACGTTCGATGTAAACGACAAAGATGTTAAGTCTGAAGCGCCGGTTGAAATTGTGACTCCCGCATGGCCATTTATTAGTGAAAGTGAACAAAATAAAATAAGTACGGATCTATTACGAAAAAATATTTACATTGTGTTTGATGGTTCTGGCAGTATGGCGGATCGTGATTGTTCTGGTGGGTCTCCAAAAATTAATGTCGCACGAACGGCGTTTAATGACTTTTTAGGCAATGTACCGAATGAGGCTAATGTGGGTCTGCATGTGTTTGATCGCCAGGGCAATCGAGAAGTGGTACCGCTCGATAGTAATAATCGTGATGAATTAAAACAAGCGATTAATGGGGTTGTGCCGCGTTCAGGTACGCCATTAGGTCCGGCTATAGAAAATGCCTATTCGCAAATTACAAAACAGGCAAAAAATCAATTAGGCTATGGTGAGTATCATATTGTCGTGATAACCGATGGCATTGCCAATTCTGGCCATGAGCCAGGAACCATCGTTGAGACGATATTATCTGAGAGCCCGATTATTGTGCATACGATAGGGTTTTGTATTGGGACACGCCATGCCCTGAATCGCCCTGGTGAAGTGTTTTATAAAGCGGCAGATGATCGCAAGTCATTAACGGAAGGTCTCCAAAGCGTACTGGCTGAATCACCTGATTACGCGATTATTAAATTTCAATAAAGAACAATAAGGTTGGGAATGGCTTCACATACTAAAATTGCAATTATTCTCGTTTTGCTGGGATTAGTCGGGATCGTTGCATATAAATTTCTTGCTCCCTATTTTGAAGAGAGCCAGCAACGCACGACGTCTGATGCAGCTGCTACCAAAGGCAAAATTGTAATCGGGGTGGATAACTGGATAGGTTATTTCCCATTGTGCTCACCTGAGATGCGTAAGCGTATGCGACAGTCTGGTTATGTCCTGGAATGTAAAGATGATCAGGCGGATTATCCGCAAAGGATGAAGTTGCTGAAAAAAGGTAAGCTGGATTTTGCTGTTGCCACCGTTGATTCATATTTACTAAATGGACATGCGGTTAATTATCCTGGCACAATAGTTTCCGTAATTGATGAGTCGAAAGGTGGGGATGCACTGGTTGCCTGGAAAGATAAAATTAACAGTATTGAAAAACTTAAATCATCACAGGATTACAAGATAGCATTAACGCCTGCTTCACCAAGTGAATACTTATTAAAATCTATAGCAGTTCATTTTGACATACCACGATTACGTGAAGATAAATCAGTGATCGTTGCAGCCAATGGTTCCGAGGATGCGTTGGAAATGCTGATGGATAAAAAGGTATTTGCGGCGGTATTGTGGGAGCCGGATGTTTCACGTGCGGTTGCCAAAAAGGGAATTGTAAAGCTGTTAGGAACGGAACAGACTGAAAAACTAGTCGTTGATATTTTAATCGTCAATCGTGATTTTGCTGACGATGATCCTGAAGCAGTAAAGGTATTGTTAGGTAATTATTTTCGAACTCTAAAATATTATAAAGGTAACAAATCCAAATTTATATCTGATGCGGCTAACGAAACTGGGCTGGCCAGGAAAAATATCGAAACCCTCTTCAAGGGTGTAAAATGGGTTAATTTGATTGATAATGCCCAGCAATGGTTTGGTGTCACAAATAAGAAATCAGTTAATGATGAAGCCCTGGTTGATACGATTGAGAGTGTTGCAAATGTGTTAATGGATAGCGGCGATTTTAACAATACACCTGTTCCTGCCAATGATCCTTACCGGTTAACAAATAGTAGTTTTGTTAGTGAATTATACAACAAATCATTTTCATCCAGTCAATTCGGAACATCTACAAATATCAGTACTAATGCTAATAATTTATCCGGCCTGGATAAACCCTTTACCAAATTATCGTCACAACAATGGGCGAGTTTAAAAGAAGTCGCGACCTTGCGTGTGCGTCCCATTATATTTCAAAGTGGCACCGATTTTCTGACCCTGGATGGTAAGGCGCAGCTAGATTTGGCCGCAGACAATTTAAAACACTACCCAAATTTTCGCATCTTGATAAAAGGACATACCAGCAAACGTGGTGATCCCAAGGCAAATAAAAAATTGTCGAAAGACAGAGCCGATGCCGTAAAACAATACCTTAAATCGACTCATAATGTAGATACAAACCGGATTAAGGTCCATGGCTATGGTGGCAGCAAACCCTTAAAACGTCGTAATGGCGAGTCTTTTCGTGAATATAATTATAGGTTGTCGCGAGTTGAGATAGCGTTAGTTGCTGAAGACTTGTAAGTTTAATTATGAGCGTGTTTAAAGATATTAAAAAAGCAGATTTGTCGACTAAGGCGATAAATTCAGCGATCACGAAACAAACCGTCCAGCATCCAATCGTACTATATCCTGCGGTCATTGGGGTGTTGGGTATTATAGCGGGCCTGTTACTTGATGCGGGATTGTTAAGTTGGGTTATAGGTATCGGTGGTTTGGCAACATCAATCTTGTCATTTGGCGTGAATCGTGGATTTCGTAAAGAGGAGTTTGCAAGCGCCTATATTGAGGAATTATTTTCTCAGCTGGAGAAAAAACGTAAAGATTACACGCTAAAATTAGAAAATGTATTAAATGATGTTGACTCGCAGGAAGGGATTAAACAGTTTAAGCGTTTAGCCGATAAATTTTTGACGTTTAATGGTATGTTAAAAAGTAAATTAAAACCGGGCGAGATTACCTATTCACGTTATAACGCAATGGCCGAACAGGTCTATCTGGGGGCGCTTGATAATTTAAACGATCTTGCCAACACTATGAAAGGTATCCAATCGATTGATGAAACCTATATTAACAAAAGACTGGACGAACTGGTTAACCCGAATGGCAGTGAACATACGTTAAAAGAGGTTGATGCCTTAAAATCGCGTTTGGAGCTTTTAAAAAAACAAAGACAAAAAATAGATTTTTATTTATCTCAAAACGAGGAAGCCATGACCAGGATGGATGAAGCTATTGTCGCGATTACTGATTTAAAGACAGAAGATATGCGAGCCGATATGGATCTTGAACAGGCGATGAGCCACTTGCAAGACATCGCGCAACGAAGCAAAGATTATAACTAAGCACAGTAAAAATTATCACTGAGGGATTTAACAGGAGAACAATCATGAGTTCTATAGAAATAATTGACGACTTAACGGCAAAACAGGTTAAGCACGAAACTGAGACGCTGGCGAGTGAAAAACTGGAAAAAATCCCTGAGCCGACTTCGATGAAAGAAGCCTTAGGCAGTGAAGTGCAAAAGGCCCTGGAACTGGATCCTGAAACTGAAAAGCAAGCGAATGCGTTAGTTGAACAGTTTTTAAGTATCGATCCTAAAAATGGCGATGTTACTCATGATGCAAAGCAAGCAGTTGAGACTATGGGCGCGGATGCGCAAATCGATGCAGCGAGAACCAGTGATTTATTAAAACAAAGTAATCTTCACACCCTATCGAAACGATCTGAAGATGGTAGTGAGATTGCTGATGATCTGATTAACCTTAAAATGCAAGTCGAAGCATTAGAGCCGCCACATCTTGATTTCTCACCCGGCTGGTTTTCACGCGTACTTGGTTATTTACCTTTTATTGGTACGCCCATCAAACGTTACATTAGCAAGTTTGAAACCGGCAGCACTGTTATTAATGCGATCAAACAATCACTGATTAATGGTGGCGAGCAACTTAAACGAGATAATATAACGTTATACGATGACCAGAAACGCATGCGTGCTTCTAACGGTCGGTTAGAAAAGGCTATTAAACTGGGCATGGCGATACAACAGAAGTTAACCGATCAACTCGCAACCTTGCCAACAAGCGATCCTCGCATGGGTTTTTTAAAGGATGAAATTCTCTTTCCTTTAAACCAACGAATTATGGACTTACAACAGCAGCTTGCTGTCAACCAACAAGGAATTCTTGCGCTCGAAATATTAATCCGAAACAATAAAGAGTTGATTCGTGGGGTCGATCGTACAGTACGGGTAACGGTGACCGCACTGTCAATTGGTGCAACGGTCGCCATAGGTTTATCTAATCAAAAAATGATCCTTGATAAAGTACAGGAATCAGCAGAAACCGCGAACTCATTGATTGCTAAAAATGCACAAATGTTAAAAGAGCAGGGCGCGGCAATTCATAAACAAGCGACCGCCCCGACAGTGGACTTACAGGTGTTGAAACAGTCATTTGCCAATATTAAATCGGCATTGAATGATATCTCGACCTTTCGGCAAGATGCTTTGCCAAAGATGGCAGGTGCCATTGTAGAACTCGATAAAATGACCTCAGAACAGGAACAGGCGATATCCGAATTAAATAAAGGAAGTCAGGCATCAAGCCAATTTAATATAGATATATAGAGGAGTTAAATTATGTCTGATAAACAAGATAAAGATGATGCACTGGATGACGTCAAAAAACACTTACTTGGTGCGTATGAGGGCCTGAAACAATATTACGATGAGAATGTTGGTGAGGCGGTCGACAAGTTTGCGCATAGCGTTGACGATAAAGTATCCGAATCAATGGATGACATGTGCGACACCATGATCCTGTTTTCATCAAATTTAAAAAAGAAGATCAAAGAACGTCGTAAGGCGGCCAATCAGAAAGATTCGTAATAAGTCACTTCGCTGTGAGCTGTACTTTCATATAAAACAGAGGAATGGTGTCGATAAAAATTGGGGCTTAAAATGGTGGCCGGAGGTGGAATTGAACCACCGACACGAGGATTTTCAATCCTCTGCTCTACCAACTGAGCTATCCGGCCAAACAGCGGCGTATTAAACAGGCTGTTACCCCAAGAGTCAAGGTCGATCCTGCCTTTCTAAGCCAATTTTTAACAAAAACAATCAGTTAGCTGGTGGAACGAAGGATTCGGGTACATCCGCACCGCCTTCAAACAGAAATTTCTGCATTTGTTCCTCTAAAAAGGCCCGATGCTTGGGATCAATCGGGCTCAAACGATTTTCATTAATCAGGATGGTTTGGTGTTTCATCCATAGCTGCCAGGCTTCTTTGGAAATGCTGTCCAGGATGCGCTGTCCTAATTCTCCCGGGTAGGGTGCGCGTTCCAGGCCTTCAGCCTCTTTACCAAGATAGGCACATTGCACCATATTGCTCATAGTTTCATCCTCAATCGGTCGCGTCGTACTCTGACGCGAGCTGGTCTAATAACATCTTAACGGGGGTGGGTAGGCCACGCTCATCAGGCTCGCGGGTGTTATACCAAATCAATTGCTCAGAATCCATGACTCCTAGTGGAGATGCCTGCACTTTTATCGGCTGGATATCCAGGTGGTAGTGGCTGAATGTATGGCGAAGCGGGTCCAAGGGCTGTGTGGCGGCGACCGAGAGTTGTAAGTTATTGCGGCACCAGTCGCCAATATCGTCATCGGGTTGGCATTCGGGGAAGCTCCATAGACCGCCCCATATGCCAGTTGGTGGCCGTTTCTCTAATAAGGTTTGTTGCCCGGATTCATCGACTACCAACAACATGCAGGTCTGTTTGGTAGGTTTGGTTTTTTTGGGTTTGGACGTCGGGAAACTGGTTTCCTGTCCGGAGGCGTGGGCCAGGCACTGCTTATTGAGGGGGCAGAGAGTGCACGCGGGTTTGCTGCGTTTACACACCGTGGCGCCCAGATCCATGATGGCCTGGGTGTAGTCGACCAGATTTTCGTCCGGGGTATGGTATTCTGCTTTTTCCCACAGGCTTTGTTCGACGTTTTTGTTACCCGGCCAGCCTTCTATCATATAAAGGCGAGTGAGTACTCGCTTTACATTACCATCCAGTATGGCGTGTCGTTGTCCATAAGCCTGGGCCAGGATGGCGCCAGCGGTTGAACGGCCAATGCCCGGTAAGGCCAACACGGTTTCGAAGTCGGTTGGAAACTCACCGTTATGATGTGCCTGAATCTGCTGGGCCGCCTTATGCAGGTTACGGGCACGGGCGTAATAGCCCAGTCCCGTCCATAGGTGCAACACCGCATCCAGTGGGGCATTCGCCAACGCATTTATGTTGCTGAAGGTTTGCATAAACCGTTCAAAGTAAGGGATAACCGTCGTGACCTGGGTTTGTTGGAGCATGATTTCAGAGATCCAGACCCGATAAGCATTTCGCGGCTGTTGCCAGGGCAGATCATGGCGGCCGTGCTTTGAAAACCAGGCAAGCAGGGGCTGAGCGAGGTTATTCGTATGCTGCGTTGATGAGCTGTTCGATGCCATTGATTGTTTTTATGCCTTCTTCGAGTATACGATTTTGAAGTATGCTGGATCCGATTAGCGGTGGAATCCAAAAATCCGGCACCAGATCCGAATGATACTTGATTCGGGTTGTTTCGCCTTCATCAATCAGTTGCCATAAAGTCCGCCCATAACGCATATCGCTCAATTCGGCGATGGTATCCGACATAATATACCCATTGCCAAGTTCGGTGACCATCACAACCTGATTCACCTCCTGGCAAATAATCCAGACACAGCCACTACTGATAAATTGCACTTTATGCACTTTATCGTCTGATTCAAGTAATTGGCTTGATGTTATTGTGCTATTGACTTTATCGAGGTGATTAAAATCGATCAGGATTTCATAGACCTCATAAAACTCTCCGTCGATACGCATATCGAGGTTTAGAATAAAATGGCCGTCTTTTTCGTCGACAAAAGAATCAAGTAATTCACCAGCTAATAACGTGGAGGAAAGTAATAGCAGGCTAAGGCAAATCCACGTTTTACCCATTCGGGTTGGCTGTATTTTTTTCGAAATTCATTAGAGTTTGTCTTTAAATTTTTCCTTTAATTTATCCGTTTCTTCTTTAATAAATTCTTTAACCTCTTCTTCTTTGGCGCGTTTTTCTTTATAAAGTTCACTTTGTTTAAACTCGGCTTTTAATACTTCTTCTAAATCATTATCGATTTCGATTTGAGACCAGGGGCCAGTGAAGTGAGTACGGATGTTTTTGTTTTTTAAATCATAACGGCGGCCCGCTAAATTAAAACCGAAGGGTTTTTTTGGTATCGCCGTCACCGTATATTTAACCGTTTCATCTACCAGGCTGGTATAACCCTGGCCTTTTAAGTGTATACGGCGGGCAATGGCACTGAAGTCTTTGTTATAAGCAACGCCTTCTTTTACACGCAGGGTCCCGCGCATGGTTTTAAACACGGTAACCTTCTTATCTTCATGTTTTTCTTTGGCGAATTCTAACTTTTCGTAATTTTCTTTGAGAATGAGTTGTTTGATGTCCAGTGTTTTTATTTTCGCTTCACGAACACTAAATTGACCATCCCCGCTTAAGTTTTCCGTGATCGCATTTTGCGTATCGCCGGCGCTATAAAATTGCCCCTGGAAATTCGCGCGTCCGGTTAAGGTTTCTTTGCCGGTGAGGGCGAGAGTAACAGGGCCCATCGATATATTTTTAAATTTTTGTCGGCTGGTTAAGCGTGCGGGTTTACGTTTGGTATTAATCTGGATGTCACCTTCATACGTACCGCCATATAATTTTGCAGTAGGCAGGGCGCTGACCAGACCAGAGCGGGCAACCAGATTTATTTTTACATCTTTCAGTTCCAGGTTTTTAACCAATAGTTGACCAATATTAATAGTGCCTTGTGTGTCGGTGCCTCCGAACACGGCGAGTGGGGCGAATAATTTGGCGGATTCATCGATGACGTCGACTTTGTCTTTCCCTTCAAGGATATCATCGACGGTGGGAATATAGTCTTCTGATCCCGGTTGTGGCTTAGTTTGTTGTTGTGCAGGTTCGGGTTTCGTTGCACTGGTTTTCGGTATTATTTTATTGAGGTCGAGTTTTTTCATATCAAGCCCCAGTCGTATGACTGGCTTAGTGAATCGTTTGATTGTCAAACGACCTTCACCTGACATGTCGTCAATTTTAAGCGTAAGCGGTTTGGCCTTAATTTTTTCCAGGGCCGTCTGGATATGTAATTCAGGAACCCTCAGCGAGGTTTTGATCACTTTATTACCGACGGCATTACCTGAGATATTTGTATTGAGGACGAACTTTTTAAAATTAAAATCATCCAGTTGCTCGGTGATGGTTAAGGCGCTGGCAAAGGCCGCCGCGGCCGCGACTTCCTGCTTTTTGCTATGGAAATTAAATTTACCCTTGACCGGGATCGGGTTTAGATTGTTAATCGGGCCGGCATCAATATTGAGTTTAGAGAGTGTCAGAACATCTTTTGCTTTTTTGTCATCCAGCTGAATTTTGACATTGTGAAAATGCAATCCGGTTATCTTGAGGTTCGGTATTTTAAATTCACTTTTACCGCCATCATTTGCCTTGTTGGCAGCCTTGGTTGAATTGGCTGAATTGGTTGAATTGGCTACTTTGATCAATCCGGGTTGATTTAATACGGCCAATTCTTCTTTTGTTAGATCCGACCAGTTGTTTCGACCTTCCGCATCTTGTTGAAGGTTGATATTAATGTCTTTAAATTCGAGTGAGCCGATCTCAGGTTGGTCAGAAAATAAGGATAGCAGACGTATTTGTACTTTGGAGTATTTGATGGTCATAAAGGGCTTTAAAATAAAGCCTTCAGCGTTACCGATCACCATTTCACCGACTTCAGCGCCTAACCATGGGAACACCGAGAGTTTAATGTCCCCCGGGATCTTTAGGTCGCGTCCTTTCATATGCGGTTTTATTTGCGCAATGATATCGGCTTTATATTCATTCGGGTCAATCAAATAAGGCAATGCAAGCGCGGTACCAATCAAAATAATCACTAAAAAGAACAGGATGCCTAATAACCATTTTAGAAATCGTTTCATTGAAATATCCTTTTTACTGCTTTTAGCAGGTGGCCGATATGTCGGGTCAATAATGTATGGTTAGTTTATTAATATATTGTTTTGAAATCTGCTAACACGTTCTATTAAATGATAAGAGGAAATTTATAAATTAACTTGCTAGTGCTTTTTTAAATTGGTCTATAGTGTCTTTTTCAATCGTGTTTAATACTTCCCAAAGACGATCATAACGCTCGTCACTGCTTAGTTCGCGCAAGCTGTGTAAACCTGGTTTAAATTCTTCTTTTTTCAGTTCTCGATATGTTTTGCCTGATGCGACCATCAATGCATATTCCAGGATTCGCTCTTCTGCATTATAACGTCGGTCATTCTCGGAAGCCGTATTGACTTCTTTTTCATAATAGTACTGGTCATAACCTCTAAATTCATCTTCGAGCAGGGGTTTCAGGAATTTTAAAGTTTGTTGTCGTTTCGACACCATTAAAAAGGTACTGGATTTGCCAAAACGACGTGCTATTTGTTTAACGGTTTCAATTGCCTCAATCTTACTGCGAATGCTGAGTAAGTCTAGAAGGATATTTATATCAAAATTTTTAATTCGAAAATCCAGGCCAAAAAAATCATCGCGTTCCATCAATCAGATGCTCATTAAAGTAGTGAAATCGATTATTTTGCGTACATACCGACGATATCAGTTTCAAATTGGTTCATGATTAATTGACGTTTTGTTTTTAATGTTGGAGTTAATAATCCATTATCAACGGTCCACGGATCCAGCTTTAAAACCACTCGCCGCACTTTAGCGTAGCCAGGAAAATCTTTCAGTGCCATGGCGATTTGTTGTAATACGGTTTTGTGCAATTTGTTATTGTTTAATGCCTCTTGATCGAATGGGTCGAGCTGGTGTTCTTTTGCCAGACTAACCCATTTCTCTGGGTCTAGAACAACAATCGCACTTAGGTAAGGTTTTGATTCACCGACGATGACGACGTTCTCAAAAATAGGTTCAAGTTTAATGGCGTCTTCCATGTCCACCGGTGGGATTTTTTCGCCATTCGACATGACCAGAATGTCTTTGATGCGACCGGTTATGTAAACCATATCGTTATCAATGCGAGCCTTATCACCGGTTCGTAACCAGCCATCTTTGGTCATCACTTCATTGGTGGCCTTATGGTTATTCCAATAGCCCAACATGATGCCTGGGCTGTTTACCTGGAGCTCATCATTTTCTCCAATTCGAACCTGGATGTTATCAAAAGGATAACCGACACTATCGGGATCATTCGCATCGGGTTTATTGGCACAAACCACCGGGCTGCTTTCCGTCATGCCATAGCCCTGAATCAAATTGAGACCCATGCTCAAAAAGAGCTTTGCCACAGGGTGTGGTAATGCGGCGCCTCCGCTAATGGCCAGTTCCAGATTTCCGCCTAGCTTGGAGAGCAGGGTATTGGCGACCTTCTTCTTTAATAAAGGCCAGAAAATATGACTTGGGCCCCGTCGCCCCATGCCTTGCTCAGCCTTGAAGTTACGCCAGCCTGTATTTACCGCAGAACGGAAGATGTAGCGTTTTATGGCGGATTCGTTAGCCAACTGGTCCTGGATACGTTCATATACACGTTCAAATATACGTGGCACCGAGACCAGCACATTCGGTTTGACCTGTAACAAGTCGTCGGCGAGTGTTTGCACGGAACGAGCATAAGTGATGTGCATGCCCCACATCATCGGGGTGTAATAACCGCAGGTGCGCTCAAAGGTGTGAGAGAGCGGTAAAAAGGACAGCAAGGTTTGATCGCTACGTAGGGATACATGCTTACCCGAGCCTTCAGCAATGCTGAGAATATTTTTGTGGCTTAACATCACGCCTTTGGGTTTGCCGGTGGTGCCCGAGGTATAGACTATCGTCGCTAACTCATTCGGATCGCCGCCGCGTTCCTTGAGCGGATTTGGCAAGTGCGCCACCCACTCACTGAGTGTCCACACTTTGGGTAATTCATCAGCAGAGTTGTTCACTTCGCCCTCCACCACGACGACGTGTTCAAGACCTTTTAAAGCATCCGGTGCCGTTGAGGCGAGGTTTTCCCAGTGTTTGGCCGTTTGGATGACTAATAATCTCGACCCTGAATCCTGGATAACGTAGGCGATGTTATCGGGTCGATCTTCAATATAGAGTGGTACCACCACCAGGCCTTGTGCGAGGGCGGACTGGTCTGTAATGACCCACTCTGGGCTATTTTTAAGGCAAATGGCAATGCGATCGCCTTTTTCGAATTCGGTTTCAGACAAGGCGGCTTGCCAGCGACTGACCAGATTGGCCATATCTTGCCAGCTTAGATCAACCCACTGTTTTTGATCGCGGTCATAATACGTGTAGGCCGCTTTATCGGCAGATAAGCGTACCCGCTCACGAAATAAACCGTCGAGCGTGCCGGCATGGTCAGCAGTGATGTAATCGGACATGTCCTCTCGCATAATTCCCCCCTTTCTTGACACACATAATGGCAAAGGAGATTGACGTCCGCAAGCTACCCTCGCTACGCTATGCACTATGGAGATTATTGTAAATGGTCAGTCGCAAGAAGTGCCCGAAGGTTATACGGCCGAACAATTGGTCAATTCGTTAGAATTGGTCGGCAAACGCATCGCCATGGAGGTCAATGAGGAGATTGTGCCCAAGAGTGGTTATTCTGCTTATGCTTTTATGGCCGGTGATCGCGTTGAAGTGGTCCATGCCGTCGGCGGTGGTTAGAAAATAATCAATTCACTATTCAAGTACGTTTAAATATTTCAGGAAGGTCTATGAGTCAAAGCGCAAAGGCGAGCCAACCGTTAGTGGTGGCCGGAACATCCTATCAATCACGTTTATTGGTGGGTACAGGTAAATACAAAGATATGAATGAAACCAGGCAGGCCATTGAGGCCAGTGGGGCCGAGATTGTCACCTTTGCGGTGCGGCGCAGCAACATAGGTCAAAATCCGGATGAGCCCAATCTGCTTGAGGTGGTATCGCCTGATAAATATACCTTGTTACCCAACACGGCGGCTTGTTACACCGCTCAGGATGCCGTGCGTACTTGTAAGTTAGCGCGCGAATTATTAGATGGGCATGATCTGGTCAAGCTTGAGGTCCTGGGTGATGAAAAAACCTTGTTTCCCGACATTAAGCAAACCCTGATCGCTGCCGAAGAGCTGATTGCTGATGGTTTTAAGGTGATGGTGTACACCAGCGATGATTTGATCATCGCCAAAGAACTTGAAGCCATGGGCTGTGTGGCGGTGATGCCACTGGCTGCCCCCATTGGTTCCGGTTTAGGGGTGCGTAATCCGTATAACATTCGTTTCATTGTTGAAGAGCTAAACGTACCGGTGTTGGTTGATGCCGGGGTTGGCACGGCTTCGGATGCGGCAATCGCGATGGAGCTGGGTTGTGATGGCATCTTGATGAACACCGCGATCGCCGCGGCACAAGATCCGGTATTGATGGCCTCGGCGATGAAAAAAGCTGTTGAAGCAGGGCGTGAAGCCTTTTTTGCAGGACGTATGCCGAAGAAACAATACGCCAGTGCGTCGTCGCCGCTAGATGGCACCTTCTTCTAGAATTTTAAATGGGGGTCAGAGACGAAAAAAAATAGGGGTCAGAGACGTATTAATTCTGTCCTTTTTCAGGACAGAATTAATACGTCTCTGACCCCTATTTTTTTTCGTCTCTGACCTCTATTTATTCTGACCACAATTAATTTTTCCAAATCCATGACAAAATACTATCGAAAAATTCGTAGCTTTGTGCGCCGTGAAGGTCGCCTGACCAAAGGCCAGCAACGCGCCTTAGATGAGCTTTATCCAGTCTATGGTATAAAGCTCGAAGGTCATCAGCCGATTGATTTTGGCTCGTTATTTGGCAACGATCATCCCGTGCATGTTGAGATCGGTTTTGGTAACGGCCAGGCCCTGACTCACATGGCCGCTGAACATCCGGAACAAAATTATCTTGGTATCGAAGTGCACCGCCCCGGTGTGGGCAATGCCTTGCTACAAGTAGAACAACAGGATCTGAAAAATGTACGCGTGATCTACGAGGATGCGGTAGAGGTGTTAACCGATCATATTCCTGAAAATAGTCTCAGTGCGGTCTATATCTTTTTTGCCGATCCCTGGCATAAAAAGCGTCATCATAAACGACGCCTGATCCAGGTTAATTTTGTCGAAACGTTATTAACCAAATTAAAACAAAAAGGTCTACTCCATTTCGCGACTGATTGGCAGGATTATGCCGAGCATATGCTGGAGGTGGTAAAAAATATTCCTGAATTGACCAATCAGGCAGGCGAGGATCAGTTGAACAACGCGGCTTGCGTTTAGGTCATGGAGTGTGGGATTTGATGTTGCGAAAAAATTAATAATTAATAGGGGTCAGAGACGGAAAAATAAATTAGGGTCAGAGACGTATTTTTGGTTAGAGATTTATTAAAATTCAAAAATACGTCTCTGACCCTAATTTATTTTTCCGTCTCTGACCCCGATTAATTTTTTGTGGGAGAGGTGTAGAAATAAAGTGTCAGTTTGAATAAACAAGGCCAATAGAATATCTATTGGCCTTGTTGTGGATTATGAGTTGGTTATCGTTCTAAATCGGATTTAGAAATGGAACATGGCGCCTAAGGAAAGCATTCCAACATCATAGGAATCATCAAATTCGTCTTCTATGGCGTAATAGTCATAGCTAGCTCGCATACCAAAAAGCTCAGTAAATCGATAGCTTGCACCGATACCGAGTTTATAGCCGAGACCGTTATCGTCATAAAAAGATATTCCATCGGCTTTTTGATCAAGATCGAACAAGAAAAGCCCCAATGAACCAAATATTTGAAAATCACCCTGTGACCGGGCTATTAGATCAAATCCAAAGCCGCTTATCTCAGTGGTCGCTGTACTGCCACCTGATTCGGCAACTACCGGTTCACCAAAATTCGCATAATAGCCTTCCATTGCGAAAGTGCTATCACCAAATACATAACCGAAAGCCGCTTTGTATCCAGTGTCGTCGCCTTTTCCAGAGAACCCATTGTCCTTCCAAAAACTATCCTTGGTTTCAGCTGTTCCCACATCGATACTGACGTACATCGAAGATTCGTTACCGATGATTTCAGCCTGAGTATAAAAACTGAGTGTGAGTAAAGCCGGAATGGCAAAATATTTTAATATTTTCATGATTTTTCCCCGATAAATGTGTTTTACATAATGCTGTGCTCTTTATAAGAGTCATTATTATAATCGTGCTTAATGGTTAATTGGAGTTAACATTTCACAAAAATAGAGGTTATCGGCAAATATATGCCTTATAAAAGTATGGTTATATGATCTATTAGTTCTGGTTGAATTGGAACAAGGGAATATTATTCACCGATTACTTTGGCAAAACGGTGTTTGATGGAAGGTTGTTAATTCGGGTAATGGCGCTCAATGCTTTCATGTACAACGATGTCCATACCTTTGGCCTGTACCAGCCCTTGTTCCTGCATGGTCTTTAAAACACGACCAACGGTTTCTCGTTTACACCCCACAATGCGGGCGATCTCCTGACGGGAGATGTGCAGTTGCATACCATCCGGGTGAGTTTTGGCATCGGGTTCCGTGCACAATTCAGTTAATGTTCGCGCGATACGTCCCGACACGTCCATGAAGGCTAAACGGGTGACGCGGCGGCTGGTCTGTAATAATCGACGAGCCAGCTGCAGTCCTACTGCGGTTAATATTTTTGAATGTTCGTCTTTGAGTTCCGTTTCGAATAACTGATACAGTTTGCTGTATTCGATTTCAGCCAGTACACAAGCTGAACGTGCGCGGATATTTGCAGTGCGTTCGTTGGTTCGATAAAACAGGCCCATTTCACCAATGAAGTCCCCGGTATTCAGGTAAGCGAGAATGATCTCATTGCCGTCCTCATCACTATCGATGACAGATGCCGAGCCATCGACCAGATAATAGAGTCTGTCGGCCGCACCGCCAGCGCGCATGATCAGGCCTTTTTTCGTGATCTTGCGGGTATCGCAGAATGACAGGAAGCGCTCTATGGCGTCCTGATTGATAACAACTACTTCTTCATGGTCTTGTGGTCGATACATTGTGATATAGCTATCGGCGTGATCGACAAAGGCTTTAAATAAATAGGGGTCGGAAAAATAGGGGTCAGAGACGGAAAAAATTAGGGTCAGAGACGTATTTTTGACTAGAAAATTATAAAAAATCCAAAAATACGTCTCTGACCCCTATTTTTCTATCGGCCACAACCAGGCTGCACCCCGCACCCCACTGGAATCACCATGTACCGGGGGGACAAGATGGGTGGCGACGTGATCAGAGAAAACAAACTCAGTCCAGAGTTTGGGGACATTTTCATAGAGACGTTGAATATTAGATAAACCACCGCCAAGCACGATCACATCGGGATCGATCACATTAATAATACTGGCGAGAGCACGTGCCAGACGGTGTTCATAGTCTTGCATTGCCTGTTGGGCGAGGGGTTCGCCTCTGTCGATGGCGGCTAAAATATCTTGTGTGTCGTGGGCTTTACCGCCTGCCGCCTGATAATGTCTAGTGAAGCCGGTACCAGACACAAAGGTTTCGATACAGCCATGTTGTCCACAAAAGCAAGCTAAGCCAGGGCGTTCGTCATCACGAGGCCAGGGTAATGGGTTATGCCCCCATTCACCGCCGATGGCGTTGGCACCGGAAACAATTTGTTTGTTAATACAAATACCACCCCCGGTTCCTGTGCCAATAATCACACCAAATACAACCTCGGCTGTTTTGGCCGCACCGTCGGTGGCTTCCGATACGGTAAAGCAATTTGCATCGTTGGTAATGCGCACGGGACGACTTAATGTTTTCGCCAGGTCTGCTTCTAACGGTTCACCAATTAACCAGGTGGAATTGGCATTCTTGACCAGTTGGGTATGGGGTGAGATTGCACCCGGGATACCCAGGCCGATGCTGCCTGATTGAGCGGTTTCAGTTTCGAGATGGTCGACGACATCTTTTATCGCCTGTAAGGTTGCGGGATAATCATCGCGCGGGGTGGCGATTCGATAACGGCACAGTTCATTACCATTCTCGCCCAGAGCAATGCCTTCTATCTTCGTCCCGCCGAGATCTATACCAATACGCATGCTGGTTATAATAATTCCGTGTCATCATGTGAATAGGCGGGAGCACAGCTGCAGATGATGTGCAGATCCTGTTCACCGTTATTTTCTATGCAATGGGCGGTGTCGGCTAATATGACAATCGAATCACCGCTTTGAACTGAAAACTGTTTTTGTCCCAGGGTCATGTGTCCCTGACCCTTGAGGATGAAATATATTTCTTCTGTTTTATGGTGTTTGTGTAATGCCGTGGTTTGACCGGGATGAACAATGGCCTCGGCCAATGATTGCATGTGGTTATGTTGTTGCGATGGGTGGATTAGCTCCCGGATTAATGAGCCATCCTTGGTTTCATAGGCCGTAATATCTTTATAGCGCGTGTGCATTAAGGTTCTCTGAGGTACTCAAAATAAATTGGTTTATTGGTTTTATCGACTTTAATCATAATAAAAGGTTGGGTGATTTGCATGGTACGCATGCTGCCCGGTGTAGGGTATTGGCCGATGAAGACGATTTTAGTAAATTTTTCGGTGAAGATCACGTCCTGCACCTTGATAGAATATCCACCCGTGGTTTGCTCCCCCAGAAAACTGGCGATAACCACCGTGTGCTTGAAATCGATAATTGGGATCGGTGTTTTCATTCCGCCGGTATGAATTGACCAAAGCTCAGTAAATTCTTCGGCATTTTCAATAATGAGGGTTTTTTGTAAGCTAAATCCGCTTTGTTGACCCTGGGAGAGTACCTGGTAACTGGGTGGCTTAACAGGGGGAGGTGGACTCGAACAGCTGAAAACACTGAACAAAAGGCCTAGCAGGATGATGAGCTTGTGATTTGATTGAATCAAAGTTTTATTGCCGCACTGACATCACTATATGAAATTTTATCGAGGCGAATATAATGGATCTCCCCATCATTGCTTTGTCCGATTAAAAATTCTTTTTTGTCTTCGGTTTTAAGATCCAGGGGCATCACTTTACCAATGTGTTGTTGATCAGAGTCGTCGGTCCAGGCGAGTTGCAACATGACCTTGTGCATAATGGCAAGTTCATATTCCGAATGTCGATCACAGCTGATGGGTTGGTAGCGATCTTCTTCTCCTGAACGATTCTTGTCAGTCATCATCTCTCCTCAGTTGCACATTTGTCGTTTCAGACACCGGGTCCAGATTGACACTAAAGTTTATCGGCCGGCAGCAAATCTGGCAATCTTCTATGTATTCTTGCGGACCCATATTTAAATCCGGACTTAAATCAAGTGTTGTGGAAAAAGTTTCACCACAATATGGGCAGGCGACAATATATTCCGATAGCATTCTAGTCAGTCATTCTTTTCAGGTAAAAATATTTCTGTCAGGTTATTTAAATATTGTAGACCTAATTTAGTCGGTTTGATTTCTTTTAAGCCCCAGTTAATTAAATCTTTTTGTTCGGCCAGTTGCAGTCCTTTTTCTATTGTTGAAATGGGCTGGCCGCAGTGTAACTGGAAAAGTTCGCTACTGAAGCCGTCAACCAGACGAAAGGCGTTGAGTAAAAATTCAAAGGTGGTTTCTCTATCGCTTAATAGCTTACTTCCCGAAAGCCGTTGTGCTTGTTCCGTCGCGTCTAAATAATCACGAGGATTTTTGACCATCCAGTAGCGTTGTATGTTTTGTTGATCGCTGCGAGTAATCTTGCCATGGGCACCCGCACCGATGCCGACATAATCTCCAAACTGCCAGTAATTTAAGTTGTGTTTGCACTCCTGTCCCGGCCTGGCGAATGCGGATATCTCATAACGCTGGTAATCATGTGCGCTGAGTTGTTCTCGGCAGGCCTCTTCGATGTCGGCTAACTGTTCATCATCGGGTAACAGCGGCGGTTGGTGATGAAATAAGGTATTGGGTTCGATGGTAAGTTGGTAATGTGAAATATGCTCCGGCTTGAGTGCAAAGGCACATTGCAGGTCACCAAGTGCCTCACCGGCACTTTGACCCGGTAATCCATACATTAAGTCTATATTGATTCTTTTGAAGTCGGCCTTGTGCGCGATCTCAATGGCCTTAATTGCCTCGCGTGCTGAGTGAATTCGGCCAAGTTGTCTTAGATGCTTATTATTAAAACTTTGTACGCCAATTGAGATGCGGTTGATACCGATAGAAAAAAATTCCTCAAATCGGCCTTGTTCAACGGTACCCGGATTTGCCTCAAGGGTGATTTCGGTATCCGGTGAAAAATTCAGTCGTGCTCTAAGCCCTGATAGAAGTTGGTTAATGGCTTCAGACGAAAATAAACTAGGGGTGCCGCCGCCTATAAAAATACTTTGTATACGTCGACCCCAAATATTTACTAACTGTTGATCGAGATCGGCGAGGAGAGTATCAATGTATTTTTTTTCTGGTAACGTGTCTTTGAGCTCATGTGAATTAAAGTCACAATATGGACATTTTTTTACACACCAGGGAATATGTACATAAAGAGAGAGAGGGGGCAACTCAGTAAAGTGTTGCATCGAGTTATTTAGATTCCGGTTGGTCTTCTTTGTTAACTTTATCTGATTCAAACTCGGCCAGATCTTTTGTTTTTGCGAAAAAATTGTCAGCAGACGTCGGTTTCATTAAAACAAAAGCGGGTGGTTTGATTAAACCTGAATAGTCGGGTTGGCCAGAATATTGTGGTTCATTTAGATACGATATTAAATAAGCGACACCGACAATCAGGCTGGCAACTATTGTCGAGATCACTTTAGTTTTACGTTTTCTAAAATGAGTACTCTGGCGCAGGTGTCCGTAAAATAGCAGCATGGTAAAGGCCAGGTCGGAAAATACAGTTAACAGGGTTTGCAGGCCACTGACTGGGAAAATAAACTCAAGATATTCAAAGGTCAGCTCTATAAAATAGAAACCGGATAATAGGAGACCGACGTGCATACCATGATAGGCAAAGTAAAATTTGTGGGTGATGATTTTACTGACGATTGACCAGATGAACGTCCAGCAAACAATAACGATCAGGACCGGCAATACCGAGGCGAGCAGAATATTAAAATGTGCTTCATTGGTGGTCATGAAATACTGGTTTGCCAGCAGGATGGCGGCCGTCAAGATCCAGATTAAAGGCAGAAACAGACCATTGGTCATAATTAAATGCCATTGACTGGGTCGTCCATGATCAAAAAAGGTTTCTTTTACCGAGTAGTTTTCTGAACGGAAACGCAGATCTGTATGCCCGATACGAATTCGTTGATCATCTTGTATGGTAAGTATGTCGTGTCGAATAACCGGGTGTATGGTGAATAAACCGTTATCACTGTGCAGGTCAGTTGCCATGATATGACCGTCACCATCGACCATTAATTCAACATGTTCTGCAGAGACGTAGTTGTCGTCCAGAATAATATCATTTTTATAGGAGCGCCCAATCTTGACGGGAAATTGCTTAACCTTATGGCGTTCTTTGACTTTACCAAAGCGATCCAATACTTCTATTATTATGGGCGCTTCCATGCAAAGCTCCCTAAGTAATGTTTACTAAATTTTATTGCATTCTCATAACTCACTCCGGCTAAAGCCAGGGTACTAATAAGTGCTTTATCATTTTCGTTTAAGGTCGCGGAAATTAACACCATGTCATATAGGCCGGGGAATTTTTTATATTCTTTAAGACAAAATGCTGTCTTTAACAACATATCGTTCTGGGTAACATAGTCTACTTTACAATTATATTCAGTAAAATTTTCTTTGCCGCTTGAGAGCGATGAACTGGGATTGGCAAAATAGGTTTGAATGAGTCGTGCGAAACGGAATTTACCCATTTCGACATCTTCAAAATATTGGTGGTTATACCGAATTGTACCCGTGTTTAAATAATTGTTTAAGTAGATGTCATTTTTAGTAGCACAGTAACTATTCGATTTTCGATAGGGTTCGTTATCTTGTTTGGAGTCTCCCCAGCAATTTATATAACCGGCAATTTTTGCGGGTACCGTATAATTGCCCAGGGTTTTTGTTGGAAATGTAGAGTTTGATAGTTTGTCGAGATAACGTGACTGGTTTGATAACAGTTGTTGCTGGATTACTTTCATAAAATCTTTCGGTTTTTCGTTCTGAACTTCTTTTGCCAAAACGGCCAGAAATTTCTGTGGAACCAAAAAGCCGATACTATTGCCTGCGGTCGCGACGTTAACACCGATGACGCTTCCGTCTTCAATAACCGAAGGCCCACCGCTCATACCCGAGTTGAGTGCACCCGATAATAAAATTCGTTCATGCATGGTATCTTTAGTCAGACCGTTATAAGTGCCTTCTACAATCGTCATACCCAGATCCAACGGATTACCCAGGGTATATATACGCATACCTTTATTTAAGGTTCTATCACTAACTTCAAGAAAAGGGGTGTCGATAGCATCGCCATTAAGTAAGGCAAGGTCATGGATCACATCGATATGAATCAGCTCGGCGGGGTGAATGGCGCCAGCCTGGGTTATGTATTCAATACGATATTGTTCAGGTTTAAATACATGTTTGGAGATCACATGGTAGTTTGTTGCAATGGTACCTTTGTCATCGATAAAAAATCCGCTACCGATAGTCGATTTGGAGTTAGTCGATTTATCGATGATACGAATCTGTAAAAGACGATCCTGATACTGTTTGAAGACTTCTTCGGTCGTCGCATGTGTCAGCGGGCTATTTAATAACAATAAAGCCATACACATCAGCTTGATAATTAACAGGTTTGATAAAACTAATCTTTTACTGAGCAACATAGGTTTATTGGTTCGATAGTTTTTCAAGTAAGCAATTTAAAGCCTGGCCGCGGTGACTTAAGGCATTTTTTTTATCAGCTGGTAATTCGGCCGAGGTGCAGTGTTCTGTTGGAACATAAAAAACAGGATCATAACCGAAACCATTTTCACCTTTAGGTGTATCAATGATTTCACCTTGCCATGTGCCCTGACACATTAATGGCGTAGGATCAGCGGCGTGTTCCATTAACACCATTAAACATTGAAAACGAGCGGAGCGAACAGGGTTATCCAGTGCCTGTAACTCTGCAATGAGCTTTTCCAGATTTTGCGTATCGCTCGCACCGTCGCCGGCATAACGTGCTGAATAGATTCCAGGGGCACCTTTTAATGCATCTACTTCGAGTCCAGAGTCATCGGCCAGTGCCGGTAGCTGACTAAGTTCAGCTGCATGACGGGCTTTTATAATCGCATTTTCGACAAAGGTCAGGCCGGTTTCTTCAATTTCAGGGATGTTAAAGTCAGATTGTGGTACTACCTCGATTTTCAGGCCTGCAAGCAGTTGGCCGATCTCACGAACCTTGCCTGGGTTGTTACTGGCGAGAACAACTTTATTTATCATGTTAGTGAATCTAAACCTGTAATGCGGCTTTTTGCACTTTGATTAAATCACGAATGGCATCATGTCCCAGTTTTAACATCGCTTGCAGTTCCGAGTCAGTAAAAGCAGCCCCTTCTGCTGTGCCTTGAATCTCAATAAAGCCATCATGATCGTTCATAACGATGTTCATGTCGGTTTCGCAATTTGAATCTTCTGGGTAATCCAGATCAGAGATGGGAAGGCCCTGGTATACACCAACCGATATCGAGGCAATATGCGATTGAATAGGGTTATCGGCTATTAAATTTTTATCCAGTAAATGTTGGATTGCATCGGCCAGAGCGACAAAACCACCGGTGATCGATGCGGTGCGTGTTCCACCATCGGCCTGGATAACATCACAGTCAACCGTGATGGTGTTTTCTCCTAATTTTTCAAGATCCACTGCCGCGCGCAAGGAACGACCGATCAATCTCTGGATTTCCATCGTGCGTCCACCTTGTTTGCCTCGCGCCGCTTCACGTCCCATGCGGCTACCGGTCGAGCGTGGCAACATACCGTATTCCGCCGTCACCCAGCCCTGGCCGCTGCCTTTTAAGAATCTGGGTACTTTGTTTTCAACTGTGGCATTGCATAAAACTTTTGTATCACCAAACTCAACGAGGACTGAGCCTTCTGCATGTTTGGTGTAGTCACGAGTAATTTTTACCTGGCGAATTTCATTGGCAGCTCGTCCACTGGGGCGGGTAATACTTGAACACATAATTGAACCTTCTTAAATATTGATTGAGAATATAATCAGCTGATCTTTAGCTTTTTAGATAATAATTAAAATCCAGGATAACGACACTTAGGCAAAGATGCCAGAGTATATCGTCTTCCAAATTAGCAGTTGCAAAGCAGATTTATGCTTTAGAGTATTCATGTTAGCAGCTCGCAGTATAGAATTGCTTTTAAACCTCGGTGAAATTACATTTCGTCTTTGTACAGTTTAAATGTTTGTTCAATTACATCGACGGCATTTTGCACGTCATCGAGTTTGGCAGCTTTGTTAACTTGCTTTTCTATTCCATCCTGAATGGCACGACCAACTAATTGTAACGACATAATCTGGATCGCCACACCACTGGTATTATCGCTATTAGGATAAGTTTTTTCTTCGGCCTCCTGCGCGAGCAGGTCGAGGGCATCCTCAATTCGTCCGTCCATGATCTTGGCACCGATTTCCATTTCTTCGAGCGGTTCCCAAAGGCCGTCAGAACATAACATCAGGACATCACCCGCGTGCAAGGCAACGGCATTACTGACGGTGACTTCCGGGATGCCTTCACTCAAACCAATACAACGAGTCATGTAATTTCGCAGCGGATGTGATGCTCTCTTGTCATGACTAATTTCACCCTTTTGATATAGCTTCTCGACATAGGAGTGATCCTTAGTGCGATAAATCGGCACGCTGCCTCGAAACAAATACAAACGGCTATCACCGACATGTGCCCACCAGGCCTGCCCTTGTTGAATTAAGCACAATACCGCGGTAGTGCCAGGGTTTAATGGCGGGTCCTGTTTTTTTCCTTCATCAATAACCGAAAAGTGTGCTCGATGCAGGGCACTGGTTAAAAAATCTTTTGGCGTCTGAATGGGTAAGGTTGCTGCCTGAAATTCTTTAGCAACGGTATCCACTAGTACCTGTGCCGCTAATTCTCCGCCAACCCGGCCACCCAGACCATCACCGAGTACGAGCATGACAGTATTGTCTCGTTCCAAAGCCGCGATTCGATCCTGATTAATCGATCGGTTACCTAAACGACTGCTTTTGCCAATGACATATTGCATTATTAAAACCTGAACAAAGATTTTTTCGGTTGTACTTTTTTGCCATTCAAGGCATCAATTAATTTGTCGACTGACTGCGGACGTAGCATGGGATCGACTTCCATTGCCCAATCAACTGCCTCTAGCAGGTGCGGTGAATATTTTTTCTTAAATGCACTGACTGCCGGACGTAGTTCATCTTTTTCCCGGCGTTGAGGGGAAGCAGGGGGCGATACGCCTTCAAGACAGGCGCGCATCGTCGCGCCAATCGCGTAAATATCAGTCCAGGGACCGACATAACCACCTGGGTCGAGTTGTTCTATCGGGGAAAATCCAGGCGTGATAACCTGATTTGGTTGAAATTGACGAGTCTGCATCATTTCATGTACGGCACCGAAATCCAGTAGTAATGGGTTCGCACCCTGGCGCAGGTGGATGTTGCTGGGTTTGATATCGAGATGCAGCAGACCTTTACTGTGAATCATCTGTAGACCGTCTAATAACGGCAAAAACACCGCCATCACAAATTCTTCGCTCAGATTACCTTTATGTTTCTTTATATAGGCCTGAAGATTGGCGCCTTCTTCATAGCTCATGACCATATAAACAGTACCGTTATCGCGAAAAAAATTGATCACATTGACGATATTGGGATGTTTTAATGTCGTTAGGGTACTGGCTTCCTGGAAAAATAGACGACGGCCATGAGCAAAGCGGTCATTGAGTTGCTCCGAAGCTGGAATCACCGATAGGTTCTCATTACGAGTGGCCATGCTGCTGGGCATGTATTCTTTAATGACGACGCCATCGCCACCGCCGTTCGGTGTGGCCAGATACACAATACTGAAACCGCCACCCCCCAGGACATGCTCGATGGTGAATTCATCGATTTTGGTTCCAGGGGGGAGTGCGTTCTCAGGAATGGCCATGCTTAAATTCGGGTTTGGGTTTCGCTACTGGTTAAATTCGTGCTCATTTAGGCTAATAAGCTTATCACACAAACCCAAAAATTGGAGAGTTGTGACACTTATTTAAGTCGGCTACCCTGTTGCAAACATTAGTTATTGGCCAGAATTAAATTGATCAACAAAAAGGTGCACAATGATTAGAAGTATGACGGCCTTTGCCAGGCAGGAGAGTGCTGAAGCATGGGGAATATTGACCCTGGAATTACGTTCCGTTAACCATCGTTATCTTGATGTGTCGTTGCGTTTACCTGAAGAAATTCGTGTTATCGAAACAAAGTTACGAGAAGGCATCCAAAAAGGATTAAGTCGTGGCAAAGTTGATTGCACGGTACGATACCAGCCCCAACAAATGAGTGCAGATGATCTTCAGCTGGATGATCAACTGATTCAAAAACTGGCGACCGCTACTAAGCAAATCGATAATCACTTTCAACAGACACGCCCGGTTAGTCCACTTGAAGTTATGCGTTGGCCTGGTGTTTTGCAGACCCCGGAAGTTGAAGCCGAGATATTACACAAGGCGACACTTGGTTTATTAGACTCCGCTCTAAAAGAGTTAGTGCAAAATAGAGAAGGGGAAGGTGAAAAATTAAAACAAATTATAGAACAACGTTGTGATGGTATCAGCGACATCGTGAAACAGGTGACCACCTTAATTCCCGAAATAAAACAAAGTTGGCGCGAACGCTTATTGACGAGGCTCGAAGAAGTTAAAGGTGAGCTGGATGAAGTGCGTCTGGAACAAGAACTTGCCTATATGGCTCAAAAAATTGATGTGGATGAAGAGATCGACCGACTTGACACTCATGTCGAAGAAGTTAAACGAGTGTTGCAGCAAACTAAACCGGTTGGACGACGTCTGGATTTTTTAATGCAGGAATTAAATCGTGAGGCAAATACCTTAGGTTCAAAATCAACGGATGCACGCACGGGAACCGCTTCGGTAGACTTAAAGGTTTTGATCGAGCAAATGCGAGAGCAGGTTCAGAATATTGAATGATGTTTCACGTTGTTTCAAAATGTTTTAAACCTTCATTTTGCGCTAGTATACAAGCATTAAATGAATTTTTAAATTCCAAACCGTTTACATTTACCCCCCCATTGTTTCAGCATAGTGGTGACAGAACCGGTGACATATGAATCTGCCACCACGTTAAATGACAGAAAATTTATTTTCTGTCACCACTTGAGACAACAGGGGCGATATGAGCGTCAAACTTAACGATAAACAGATAAAGTCATTACTGCGTAAAAAAGAACCCGGTCGCTTTGCTGCGGGTCATGGCCTGTATCTTCGTGTGAGTAACGAAGGTACGGGTTTCTGGAATGTGCGCTATACAATTGACGGTAAAAGGTGCGAGATCACAATCGGCCGATACCCGGATTTATCTTTAGCAAATGCAACAATGATGGCTGCAAAATTAAAGGTCGATGTCCGTGAAGGAATTGATCTACTTGCAGAGAAAAAGAGATCAGCCACCGTAAAAGTAAAAACGGTTAATGAATTAGCTGAAGATTGGTTGTTAGATTTTGACAGACGACTGAAGCATCCAAACATACCTTGTGCACGATATAAAAATGATTTAGCGCCACAGTTTGGTGAGCTGAGTCTGGATCGTATTACGCCTTTAGATATTCGAGCGGCAATTGAAAAAATTGTTAAAAGCGGCAGATCGACAATTGCCAATGATGCATTGGGTTACTGTAAGCAGCTATTTCGCCACGGCATACGCTTGAACCTGATGACACATAATCAGGCAGAGGCATTTACTGTTATGCAAGCAGGCGGTATTGAAAAAAGCCGTACAAGTGCACTGAGTATTGATGAACTGATTACAGTATTTAGCTATTTTCGTGATAACAGCGATCAGTTTGCGCGAGAGAATTATCTAGCTGTGGCGTTACTGGTCGTACTTGGAGTGAGAAAGGGCGAACTGGTTGCCGCTAGCAGGGAGGAATTCAGCCTTGATGAGGCGATATGACATATACCACAGGAAAGAAGCAAAACAGGTGTTGCATTTTCAGTGCCTCTTCCACCTGTAGTGATGGAGTGGTTGCAGGAGTTAAAAGTACACGCCTGTAATTCTGAGTATGTTTTCCCAAAACGCAGGGCCAGTAAACGAAACGGGCAAATGAAGAAGGCCAAACCAATAATCGGTTTGAGTACCTATATTTAAGTCATGCTCCTCACAGAAATCTTGTTACAGAAGTGCTAATTGGGGTAGATACATACCCAGTGAATATTATAGTTCATGCACTTTTATTAATTACCTATCGGCTCAGAAATTATCTATTTCATGGTGTTAAGGATATTACTAGAATTAGTCATCAAACTAAAAATTTAAACAATGCATCTGAATTTCTAAGAAATATTTTGCTGGCCAGTGGGCGCTATGTCTTTATTAATCACGAATAACAAGTCGCAATTTAGTATTTACTACGTTGCCATTTGCCTATATTTGCACACAGAGTTTAGTGTGTATAATGTTAGTTTTATAATGAGGCTCTTATGAGTAAACAGTTTAAAAGAATGAGAATTGGTATATTTCAAAGAGGGATACGGGATGATATTGATTTATTCAAGATCCACGTAAATGGTATAGAGAATTATTTAAAAAAAGAAGTAGATGATCTCGAAAACTATCATGAAGAACGAACCAAGAATTACACAGAAGAAGAAAAAGAAGAATACTATGAATTTTATTGCGATGATTACTGGTTGTTAAATGAAGTTTTTCCTAACTTTCAAAGAAAATCTGAACTAATTAGCATATATACGCTTCTAGAAAATCATCTCAATGTTTTATGTTCAGTTTATGAAAAACATAGCAATCATTCAATAAAAGTTAAAGATTTAAAAGGCAATGGCATAATTGACACCGCCAGAAAATACTTAATTAAAGTGATTGGTATAAATTTCCCACTAAACAACGAATGGTCAGAGGTTAAAACCATTCAAAGAATCAGAAACTTATTTGTTCATAATGATGGAAAACTAAAAGGTAGTGAAGAAGAAAAAAGACCAATCAAGTCATATATAGACTCATCCCCTTTTCTAGATCTAGATCAGTCTGAACGTATACTTATTAGAAAGGGATTTACCGAACATTGTCTGGATATATTTAGGTCATTTTTTGATGATTTGTTTGCTGAAATTGATCAGTTCGAAAACACAAATCTAACAACAGCTTCAACGTCGACAAACGAATAAAACAGCGCCAGCTATTAAGCAAAAGTTCGAATGTCTATATTTTCGGGTTTATGTGTAATAATTCGAACTTAAGCTGATAATTGGTTTTCGAATACTGTTCAACAGTAGACATTCATATTCTGATGCTGGCAGGCCGGATGCGACCCAGACTGTGTGAAAACAAAAATCGATTTTTGAAAGTGGGATCATCGAACATATTTAGTAAATATATAATGTACTTGTCGTACAGAAAACAGATTGAATATGAATATTACATAGCTAAGTGGGAAATAATAATTTTCAATTGATCAAAAATTGAGTTTTCACACAGCCTGGACCCACAGTAGCCAGTTGCGAATCCGAGAGTTATATTTCTAATGCGGACTTTCTGTCTACATACTTGATGAGTTTTCTATCTGTCGTCATCAGATTGGTAGGAAGGAGATTGAGCCGCATCTAAGGGGCTGATTCTGGATGGTGTAAAAAGTAAAATGCCGTGTAGTCTTCATTGCAGATGTTGGGTGTTCTGAAAAAAAAAAGTGGTGGTGTCAGTTCGCTCTAAGAGTGCTAGTTTATAATATCAGTTTTATGTGGAGGGGTATCGATGTTACAGAAAAGTGTGCAAAATACAATCAAGCATGTCTGTATAATTAGTACACTAATTTTTACAGTGAAAGCATTTGCTGATATCCCTGATGCCGTAGTTCAACTATCAGGCGATACGGTTGAAAAATTGATACCTCAACTAATACCAACGCAAATTAATCTAAAAACACCTAAAAAAGCGATTTTGAGAATTGACTCACACACAGTGGAGTTAAAAAACAATCCTGTAATAATTAAACTCACCGGTGCTGTCTTTGATAAAGGGTCAGCAGATGAAATGCCAGTACGAGCCAAGGTAAAGCTTCACATAAGCGCAAAGGATCGTTTGCTAGTGTTAACACCAGAGTTATTGAGTATTGGACCACGCTATGAGGATATTTCTTATACTGAACCCTTTAAATTGATAAAAGCAGTGTTCTTTTCGGCAATTACTTTTTTACCAACATCTTTGAATAAAGTAAATATTCCAATATCAACTGAGTTTCACATAGAAGGAATTAACCGAGCTATCCGAAGTCGACAAAGATTTAATAAAGCTCAAGCAGATGTGGTTGCGTATGTCAGAACCAGAACGGGAATACTTAGGTTTTCGCTTGGCGGTGTGAAGATTACTAATGGGAATATTCAGGTCGGAATGTTCTCGGGAAATAACTTAACAGATGATCCTGAATTTAAGCTTTTAGAGTATAGTGATTTACAATCCAATGGATTATTTATCAGTGGTAAACTTTTGTCGAGAATGCTTAATGAATCAGCTGGTAACATCCAGGCAGACTTCTTTCTAGAGAACCCATATGGTCATATTGATGGAAAGAGTGAGTCAACTCCATTAGGCACAAAGGAATGGTTTATCGAGTTTCAGGGGCAACGACCATTAAGAGGCCGTGTTGATATCGAGATGCGGTATAGATGGACACGACAACTCAAATATGCAAGCAGAGTAAATGTCTCTGCAAATGGAAGAATCCATGGCCATGGCGATCCAGGACTTGGTGGAGGATGCGGGGTGCGTCCACCCGTAAGAATTTATGGAGGAGGTACCTTTAACGGGACGATTCCGATTAGTGTTAGAGATAATACATTGGCAACTTCTTTGGTCACAGAAGGGCAGCCAAAGATCAAGTTGAATTATAATATTCCAAGAGTGAGTGTATGTGGATTTATACAGGCTGGTCCTTTTAATGGTACCGTTGATTTAGCATTACCGCGTATTATTGGAACTACAAAAGTGAACCTAAACGCACTCCAGGGATATGTGAATGATAAAGTACTATTGAAGTCAAAAGTGGTATCGAGCAAGTTGATTTCTCAGGGGTATTGGATCGGTCTCGATATTAAACTTGAGAATATCAAGTGATTCACTTGATTGAATAAGAGGAGGGTAAACATTGTTAAAATGGACGAAATTTCAAGTTGTCGCACCTGTTGCGGCAGTCGTATCAATCGCATGTATCATAATTAGTCGTGCACCGACTCTTATAGATGAAATTAATCTATGGGTGTTTAAATTGAACCTAAATGCAGGTTATATAGTTGTTTTCTCTATCCCGATTTTGTTTTTTTTGTTATTTTGGCTATGGCGTAACAAGGATCAATCAATCCTTCGGTTAGAAATTTTTATTAAAAATAGATGGTTGTTAGATTTGATGATCATAATCCCTGCATTGGCCTCTATATTTATGCTTGTACAATATTTTCTTTTGTTGAGACCGGATGGTCTATGTAATACCTTTTCAATTCATCATTATTTCTGGGATTTTAATTATTATGGCATTCAACCTGAGTATTGTATGAGTTTGACAGACGAGACACAGAAATTAATGCCATATATCTATCCTCCAGTTCAGGTCTGGGGCTACATAATATTTGTGATCTTATCAGTTCGGTATGATTTTTTGCTTTGGCGTTTTTATAGAACGATCTGAAAGGTAAACACTCGATCAATATAGCCAGCGTTATGATTGTTTTAGTGACACTAGGCAAGTGTGGTAATAGAGGTCAAATACGCATTAATGAAACAGAAGAGCGAACGTTAAACGACAACTCTTGACTGAAAGTGGTTGTATTTATACCCATTTGGATATTAAACTGCATGTCTGATCAGCGCGATCGAACCCATAAATACATTACTCATTCACTGTGCGAGCTTTTATGAACCTATCTGCGAATGTGTAAGAAATGATATGAGTTGTTACCAGTAAATATTTGAAATAGAAATATATTGCTTCTTACTTAGAATCCGGTGCTACAACCCATCTGCTAATTCGTTTAAAACCTTTTTTTACGGCGTTTTTTTTCTTATTTCCAATTACGCTGCCATGTGCAGGCTCGTCAATTAGGGAAGTTTCTTGAATTGTTTGATTTAACCCTCTTACCTCTCCAGCAGTGAACTCCACAAGATAGTAGCCAGGTGTTTTAGCTAAATAATCATCGATACTAGTTTTTTGTGAGAATGCAACAGATAAAGCAGGGCTATGTTTATACCCGGCAGGAATCATAATTTTTTCATGATTTTCTGGTTTAGCATTCTGGAATGCCTGGGATGTAACAAAGGGGTTGCCATTGTCGTCGTAATTAACCCAAATAGGATTTATCCTTCGCCATAGAACGACGTTATTTTCAATAGAAGTATCATCATCGTCTTCATAAGACATAACAACTTTAACTATCGATTATTAACACAGCTTAAAAAGTTTTCAACAGTTTGTGTGAAATTTGTCGGTAGCATTGATCTGATAAAGACAAATTCTTCTTCAATAGAATTGAATTCGTTTCGATCATCATCAAATAAAAATTCAACATTACGATCAGGATTTATTTTAATTTCGAAATCAACATCTGCTTTATGCCATTCCATTTGTATGCCACCATCATTCGATGGAAAAATAAATGGTTCAGTAATGTCAATTTTTATTAGTTCTGTAAGCATTTCAAAAACAAAAATAGTGGAATTCACATCAATCTTTTCAGCACCGTATGAATCCCAATTTTCTTCTAAAGTAAGAAATTCGTTTAGTTTAGCAATAACATTATGGATCCAGTCTGGAACCTCAGAGCCTATTCTAATCCTATAAACAATTTGTTTTTTTGCAAATATGTTTATAGTGCCCCATGGTTGATCAAAATTGTCTGTCTCGGTACATGGTGCATATGGTGAAGCTTGAGTAATTTCATTACCAGTAAGTGCGCTTGGATAGTGCTGATTACTATTTTCAATTTTCTTTAACGGTTCCATATATTACTCCTTTTCCCAAACTTTATGCATTCCACTTGATGTAATAGAAGTGAAGGCTCTAACAATATTTTCTCTTCCAGAGTTTAGAAACTGTAAAACACCATCTATATCAGGTGTTAATGGGTGTCCTCTTGCCGTGAGAGTCATTGTATAGACGGGCTGGTTATCTTTTTTATAAAAAGCTGGTTGTACGTTTATGTATAAACGGCCCCATGGTTCATTATCGTTTGGGGTATTGAATATATATTGTGTTGCAATTTTTGTGTTTTCAGGTTCTGAGAGAAAATCATCACTATATGTTGGGTTCCAGCTAGGCACAATTTTGCTCAACTCAGAATGATCTTGCCAACCCTCGTTGGTAACAATATGGTTTATATATGTAACTTCACATTGATTAGGTGAAATTGCACCAATATTTTCTTTTTCAACAAATGAATATAATGATTGAAGATCTTGACTGAATTCAGCACGAACAGCCTCATATCTAGGATAACCATCCTCGTCTCTAGTTTTACGCCAATTGTGAAGTAGTCGATCCTGTTGAATTTGTATCAGTTCAGTACCATCTTCACTTATGAACCAACATCTGGGAGTATCGGGCCCGCCACTAAGATCAAGCTTTATTAATTCTTTAGCGGGGTGTTCAGGTTCTCCGAAGCGCTCGATAGTTTCGTTAATCTTAGGGTGTTGTTCGGTATGTGGATATTTACTACGAAAAACGGTCGACCATAGAACACCTATTTGGGCTGACTGCATTTTATGTAAAGGTTCAAACTGAACTGATAATACAACTTCACTGAGTGGAGGTTTTTTGAAAGATGGAAGATTATCTACTTTGTCGTTTTGTGTGGTCATATTCAGTTGAGTATGTAGCGAATATCGGCCTCTATATCGGTCAATCACTAATTCTACTATAGGACTTGATGATCCTGTGTGCAATAGAAATTAGTGTATATTGATAGGCAAAGCTATCCTCCAAAAGTACTATCTGGTTACGTATTGATCATCTTTTCAAGAGAAAGTTCCATATATATGCTATATGAACACAGTTTATAATATGGGGCTTACAAATCTCGTTTAAAGTTAGAAATATTGTAGTCATCGTGGATGGCTAGTTGTGATGATGTCATTCATCTAGAGTGGTGACAGATTTGGTGGCAGGCAAATGCATGAATACAAAGAAATAACTTGTAAGATATTGAAATATATGGAAATATTATCCGCATTGCGCGAGCAAGTTCAGAATATTGAATAGAAATTTACGTTGTCGAAGAAGTATAACCGAAGAAACATTAAAGAATGTATATTAGAATTATCGGAGTAATTTTTATTTCCCTTATATTACCAGGCTGTTCAGATAATAATCGTACTAATGAAATAGACGCTCAAGTGGCCGTGCAATTCAGAACGGCAATGAATATTAATGACATATCTACCTTAGTTAATAACATACAACTTCCGTTTACTATGACAGAACAACAATGGGACAGTGCTGACGACGGGATCGGTTATATCTTAGGTGCGCGTAAAGTCACTCGTATCGAGTCAAAACAACAGTTAGTTCCTTTTTTGCAAACCATTGTGCCACTTATCTCTATTGATGGAGAACAGGGACATTTTATCTCGGTAAGTGAATATGATGACTTAAAAATAGAACTGGCTGATTCTGTTGAAGAATGGCGTAATTTAAAAACCTACCTCTTTAAGCGCGGTGAGGCCGATGTCGAGCATATTATACTGCTAGGCATACAAGCTCGAAGTCATAAAATAAAAGCGATATACATGAATTAATATATCACTATTCGTCAGATAAATATGACCATAGCCTGTTCAAAAGAATAAAATAAATTTATGTTTTAAAAGTGTTGATTGGAATTTCAAGGGGGAATAATGGAACAAGATATTGAGCATTACCAAAAATTGTTGCGACAATATAAATGAATAATCCAGGTGGTGACAATATTTAATTTTGTCACCACCTGTTTATTTTTTACATCTGATTAATTGAGTCCATTAAAATGTTGTACCGATACCCAGACTTAATACCCATGGATCAATAGTAACATCAACGCTACCAATGTCTGTAGTGGCAGTAGTTTCAATATTGATATAACGTAAATCCGCATTGAAGAACCAGTTTTTAGTAAAGTCGATATCGATACCCGCTTGTGCTGCGAGGCCCAAAGAATTATCAAGGTCGATACTTGAGATTACGGCAGTGGCTTGTTCGTCGAAGAAGATGGTGTAGTTTATACCGGCGCCAACGTATGGACGTAAATTACTCTTTGGCGTGAAATGGTACTGAATACTAAACGTTGGGGGTAATTGTTTAACTTCTGCAACTTCTCCTGATAATGCACCTGTAGCGCTAATGGTGTGGGTGAAGGGAGTGGAGGCTAACAATTCTAGTGCGAGGTTGTCACCAATCATATAACTCAGATTTGCAAAGGCGGCCTGGCTATCATCTACGGCAACACCGACACCAGCTACTAATTCGCCACTACTGTCATTCGGGTTCACGCTGGCCGCACCAAAACGCACGATCCAGTCGCCTTTATCGACAGCAAAGGTTTGTGACGAAAGACCGATAACAATAATACTAAAAAAAATTTTATAAAATACATTCTTACTAGACATTACAAACTACTCCAAAATAAAAATTACAGGGCAAATTCAATCAATCAATTTGTGGCGTGCATTTGATAACGAATGTGATGATTTGTAACTGATGTAGATCAATTAACGCTAAAAGCTTACTAATATTAAATAAATTTTCTCGTCGTAAAAAAACTTCTATCGAAAAAATAACTGACAGGACTAGTCAGGAATAAAAGTAGGAGTGTTTGTTTTCTATATTAATAAGAGGAAAAGTATTGGAGTAAAGCAACGGAGTGATAAGCTATGGTATTAGTCGATATAGTTGTTCAGATTGAATGAGGAAATGTGCTCGTCGTAAAAAAATAATACAACGAGCACTCACCAGATTAATCGGTTACTGAATTCGACCCATTACTGAAAAACTTTTAACAAACGGTGTTGCCATACGAGGATCTTTAATCATCGCACTATAGTCGCCTGTTTTAAATTTTAATTTTCCAGTTGTAAAGGCAAGTCCTAAACCAGTCATACCTAGCTCTTTTTTGAAAAATGTTTTCCATTGGTCATTTGTCGCTCGTAAATCCCAATTAAGTTGCTCATCATTATAAGGACCTGCTTCAGTAACCTGACCATTCTCAACTTTAATATAACCTATTGGCTTATCTTCATCATTGTATCCATAACCTATCATTGAACTAAAACCAATTTTTTCTAATGGTTCGGTTAGTTCAGGTTCATTATTCCATTCGGTTTTAAATTTAGTCATCCAATCTGAATTAAATAAATCACTCATTAATATCATCCTTTAAATAAGTTTAGATTAAAATAAAAGCGTTACATATTGTATGCAAAATAAGTACGATAAACGCGAGCGCATTATAACGAATGATGTGACGACGGCTTAATTGAAAGGAAAACATTTGTAAAATATAATTTATAAATGATAACCAGTTCATATTCGTCTCAATGTTTTATTGAAGTCGGATCTCTAAAATTTGATCGAAGAAATGTTTTTGTCAAAGAGACTGATGGGTTTGATTTATATAAAGGGAACGACATGGTTGTTTTAATGTAAATAAATATTGATTTCAATTGTTCTGCCTTATGAGATTTCTTCTTATACATTCCGGGTGCTATGGAATCGAATACCTTTTCCCTATACTATTTACTTCCCTAATCGAGTCTAGAGCTTTGATAAACATGAGCAATCCATCACCTGGTACACTGTATATATTCTCAGCGCCTTCTGGAGCAGGTAAAACCAGTCTGGTCACGGCACTAATTGAACAAACCCAACAACTGATGGTATCGGTCTCGCACACCACCCGGGAAAAACGTGAGGGTGAGGTCGACGGTTCTCATTATCACTTCATTGATGTCGCCACCTATCAGCAGATGGTCAAAGATAATGCCTTTGTCGAGCATGCCCAGGTGTTTGATAATTTCTATGGCACCTCCCAAACGGCGCTGGAAAACAAATTATCGGAAGGTATGGATGTTATTTTGGAAATCGATTGGCAAGGGGCCCGGCAGGTACGTGAACGTATGCAAACAACCAGTGTATTTATATTGCCGCCATCAAAGGCCGCTTTGCGGGAGCGATTGCAGGGGCGGGCTACCGACAGTGAAGAAATTATAGCCCGGCGCATGAGTGATGCCATCAGTGAGATGCAGCACTATGGAGAATACGACTATATAGTCGTAAACGACGATTTTGAGACGGCATTAGCGGAGATTAAGGCCATTGTAACCAGTTCACGCCTACACGAATCCCGCCAAAAGGCCCATTTGGCGCCACTTTTGGCTCAACTACTGGCATGATCATAGACTAATCAGTATAATTTACGGTTCTGGATTGATGATTCTGACCAGATTGGACGGTGAGCAGGCTATCGCCCCGGACTGAAGTGCAATTCAGTCAAAATTAGACCGGTTCAGAATCCTATTTTACCTATATATATTATTTGGAGTACTCAATGGCACGCGTAACCGTGGAAGATTGTCTCGACAAAGTTGATAACCGTTTTGAATTGGTGCTGGTGGCCACAAAGCGCGCCCGCTTAATCGCTAATGGTAAAGAGCCTTTAGTTGAATGGGAAAATGATAAACCGACCGTAGTTGCCTTGCGTGAAATTGCCGATGGTCTGGTTGATCCGAAGGCGATCGATGAGCCTGAAGTTATCGAGGAAGAACTCGAAGGTGGCGTTGAGATCAGTGCTGAAGATATGGAATCGGTACCCGGTATTGAAAAACAGGTATTAACGGCTGCCGGTGACGGTCAACAAGAAGAGACGCCATCAGCAGAAGCCTCTCCTGCAGCGGAAGCACCATCAGAACCTGCGCCATCACCCTTTGCAGGATTGCTTGGCGGAGACAAAGAACCAGGAGCCTAGGCGATTGCCGCGCCGATTACAGATATTCGATTAGACGGAGACCTGACTGCTTTTCGTATTAGTCATCTGTGTGAAATACTCGAAGAATATCTAGAGCCCGATCAAATCGCTGAGGTTTATCGGGCTTATTTATTTGGTGCCGAAGCGCACGACGGACAATCCCGCAAAACTGGCGAACCCTATATTTACCACCCTGTCGCAGTGGCGCGTATTCTCGCCGAGATGCGCATGGATCATAAAAGTCTGATTGCAGCCTTGCTGCATGATGTCATCGAAGACACCCCTACCGCTAAAGAACAACTGATCAATATCTTCGACGAAGAGGTTGCAGAACTGGTCGATGGCGTCAGCAAACTCGATGTCATGGAATTTGAATCCAAAGTCGAAGCACAGGCGGAAAACTTTCGCAAGATGATGTTGGCGATGACGCGAGATATTCGAGTGATCCTGGTCAAGCTAGCTGATCGTTTGCATAACATGCGCACCCTGAATGTCATGCGCCCAGAGAAACGTAAACGCATTGCCCGTGAAACCCTGGATATCTACGGACCGATTGCCAATCGTTTGGGGATGAATGCGATCCGCCTTGAACTCGAAGATCTTTGTTTTGCCGCGATCTATCCACTTCGTTATCGAGTTCTTGATGAACGCATGCGTAAAGCGCGCGGCAACCGTAAAGAGATCGTGAGCAAGATTGAGCAATCAATCAAAGGTAGGCTGAAACAAGAAGGTTTAGACGATACGGTAATAGGTCGTGAGAAACATCTATACGGTATTTATAATAAAATGCGCAGCAAGGTATTACCCTTTAGTGAGGTAATGGATGTCTATGCTTTTCGGATTGTCGTCGATTCCGTTGATATGTGTTACCGGGTTCTCGGTGCGGTGCATAATCTATATAAACCGATGCCTGGACGATTTAAAGATTATATTGCTATTCCAAAAGTGAATGGCTACCAGTCATTACATACCGTTTTATTCAGTCCTTATGGGGTCCCGATCGAAGTACAGATTCGTACTGCCGATATGGACAAAGTAGCCGAGGCCGGGATTGCGGCACATTGGTTATATAAAAGCGGTGACGAGTCAGGTAACAGTGCGCAAGTTCGTGCGCGTCAATGGTTACTGGATGTACTGGAGATCCAGCAACATGCAGGGAATTCTATGGAGTTCCTGGAAAACGTGAAGTTTGATTTGTTTCCGGACGAGGTCTATGTTTTTTCTCCAAAAGGCGACATCATGGAATTGCCCAGAGGTGCGACCGCAGTTGATTTTGCTTATTCAGTTCACACCGATGTGGGTAATCAATGTGTGGCGGTGAAGATTGATCGTCGTTTAATGCCGTTGCGATCAGAGTTGCGTAATGGTCAGACCGTCGAAATTATAACTTCTCCTGCTGCGGGGCCGAATCCGGTATGGCTTAACTTTGTGCATACTGCCAAGGCACGATCTAATATCCGGCACTTTTTGAAAAATTTACAGCAAGATGAAGCGATTCAACTTGGTGAACGTCTGATTAACCGTAGCCTTGAGGATTTTGGAACATCATTAAAAGATTTACCGAAAAAAAATGTATTGCATGTTTTAAAGTCATTTAAATATAAACGTATTGAATTATTGTTGGCCGATGTTGGATTAGGCAATCGAATGCCGATTATCATGGCCAGAATGTTGGCTCAGGGTGACGATGAAAAATTAGAAACAGAACTGCAGTCGGTAGATAGCAATAAGAAACCACTTGCGATTAAAGGTACGGAAGGAACGGTTGTAACCTATGCAAAATGTTGTCGCCCGATTCCCGGTGATGAGATTCTTGGTTTTGTAACCGCAGGGCGTGGTGTGGTTATCCATACTCATCTTTGTAATAACGTTGCCGAATACCGCAATCTACCGGATAAATGGATCGACGTAGACTGGGGCGAAAATGTCGAAGGTGATTTCCCTGTCGAATTGCGCACCCTGGTAAAAAATCAACGTGGTGTACTGGCCAAAATCGCCGCTTTGATTTCCGACATGGATGCGAATATCGAGAATGTCGAAATGGCTGAGCGCGATGGTGAGCACACTACTATTAGCTTTACCATATCAGTGAAAGATCGACACCACCTGGCCAGAATTATGCGTCACTTACGCAGTGCCAAACTGGTGTTAAGAATTTCAAGAATAACGAAATAGTCAGATATAATATATAGTATAAAAATTTGGAGATTTTCATGGCTAAAGAAATAATAAATACCAATGCGGCGCCTCAGGCGATTGGAACTTATTCGCAGGCGGTTAAAGTGGATAATACGGTTTATCTGTCAGGGCAGATACCATTGGTGCCGGAGACCATGGAATTAGTCGAAGGAGACATTAATGATAATATCCGTCGCGTGTTTGACAATCTCAAGGCGGTTGCTCAGGCGGCCGGCGGCGAGTTAAGTGATATTGTAAAGTTGAATGTATTTTTAACCGATTTGAGTCATTTCCCAACCGTTAATGAGATTATGGCTGATTATTTTGTCGAGCCTTATCCTGCCCGTGCCGCAATTGGTGTCGCCGCATTACCAAAAGGGGTTGCCGTCGAGATGGATGCCGTTATGGTGATTTCGTAAATTTATATTTATTTTGTGTTTAAGATAAACCATAACGAATGTTTAACGCCTCTAGTACGGATTTAACCCAGCTAAAAGGAGTGGGGCCACGCGTAGCTGAAAAATTAAGTCGACTTAATATTCATTGTGTCGAAGATATTCTATTTCATTTCCCATTCCGTTATGAAGATCGCACTCGTATTATTCCAATCGGTAAATTACGTGTCGGAGATCACGCCGTTATTCAGGGAACAGTCGAACTCTCCGAAATAAAATTTGGTCGTCGGCGTATGCTGCTTACGCAAGTGAGTGATGGTACCGGTATGATCAGTCTGCGATTTTTTCATTTTAATGCGCAACAAAAAGCAGCCCTGACCCGCGGTGTTAAGATTCAATGTTATGGTGAGGTGCGTAAAGGCGCACGGCAACTTGAGATGATCCATCCCGAATATAAATATTCAACTGAACACGAACAACTTGCTGATGTTGAAGAGATGTTGACGCCAATCTACCCAACCACAGAAGGCTTGCATCAATTAACCTTAAGACAGTTGTCTGAGCAGGCTCTAATTTTATTAAAAGACAACAAGCTTAAACTAAATGAATTACTGCCAACTGAAATTCTTGAAAAAAACAAACTACCTGAATTAATTCCTTCGATCGAATATATTCACCGGCCGCCACCGGATGCACCGGTTTATGATCTTCAGGAGCATAAACATATCATGCAGGAACGTTTTGCGATTGAAGAACTGTTAGCACACACCAGCAGCTTGCGTTTACTCCGAAATAAGAATCGCGATCAAGCCGCGCATGCATTAAATAACTCCACCCAACTCGAACCCGATATGTTGGACAGCTTGCCGTTTGAATTAACCGCTGCACAGCAGCGTGTTATCAAAGAAGTTAAACATGATCTACAGCAAGCGGTACCGATGCAGAGACTGGTTCAAGGTGATGTCGGCTCTGGTAAAACCATGATTGCGGTATTTGCGGCTTTACAAGCGGTGGAATCAGGCTATCAAGTCGCCATTATGGCACCGACGGAAATACTCGCCGAACAACATTATAAAAATATGTTGGTTTGGTTTGAAAGACTCAATATCAATCTGGCCTGGTTGACTGGCAAGTTGAAAACTCGTCCTCGGCGCGAGGCGCTGGCCGCCATTGCCGATCACGATGCGCAAGTGATTGTTGGAACGCATGCCTTATTTCAGGAAGAGGTGTTATTCGCAAAACTGGGTCTGGTGGTCATCGATGAACAGCATCGCTTTGGTGTACATCAACGCCTGGCATTACGTGAAAAGGGCAAACAACAGGGTTTTTACCCCCATCAATTGATCATGACCGCGACACCCATTCCACGGACCCTGGCAATGACAGTTTATGCCGATCTGGATGTGTCGATTATTGATGAGCTACCACCGGGTAGAAAACCGGTTGAGACAGTGGTCATTCCTGATTCACGTCGTGATGAGATCGTACAGCGTGTGGTCAAGGCCAGCGAGCAAGGTCGCCAAATCTATTGGGTATGCAGTCTGATCGAAGAATCAGAAGTATTGCAATGTCAGGCAGCAGAAGATACCGCCAATTTATTAGCCGAGGCCTTACCTGATGTGCGTATTGGTTTAGTGCATGGCCGTCTTAAACCGGAACAAAAAGATCAGGTCATGAGTCATTTCAAACAACATGAGTTAGATCTTATTGTTGCAACGACCGTTATTGAGGTCGGTGTTGATGTACCCAATGCGTCATTGATGATCATTGAAAATGCAGAACGCTTTGGACTTGCCCAGTTACATCAACTGCGTGGCCGGGTCGGGCGAGGTAGTCAGGAGAGCGCCTGTGTGTTGATGTATCATGGTAATCTATCGCAAAATGCGCGTTCACGACTTGCCGTTATGCGTGAGACGAATGACGGATTTGTTATTTCTCAAAAAGATCTCGAACTGCGTGGCGCAGGTGAAGTCCTGGGCACAAAACAAACAGGGGAGATGCAAATGATCATAGCGGATATATTTAAGCACCAGCATTTATTACCGATTGTTAATCGCTGGACCGATACCCTGATTGCCGAACATCCACAACAAACCCAATTACTGATCCAGCGATGGGTGGGCGATAAGCAACAGTTTGCAAGCGTATAACCATGAAAACCAGTAATCATCGCGAATCAGTGTGGCGTTTCCAGGCACAAATATTTAATCACATGTTGTCGAACAAGATGTCATGTTGGTTGTTTGATCCCGCCTCATTGACCTCACGCTTGATTGCGGCGTGTGATGGTCAATTTCGTGTACGGGTCATGTCGCAGTCATGGGGTACGCCACTCTTCAATGAATTAAAACGTCTGGAAATGCGATCGCGTGAGGTGGCCCTGATTCGCGAGGTCTTTTTGTATTGTGATGATGAACCCTGGGTATTTGCCCGCACGGTGATACCGCGTTCGACTTTAACAGGGAAACAAAAATATCTGGCAAACCTGGGTTCTCGACCGTTGGGTGCGGTGCTGTTTGCCGATCCAAATATGCGTCGTGATCATTTTGAGGTGGCCTGTATGCGTCCAGGCGAATTGTTGTATGACCATGCGAACCAACTTCATACTGACAAACCCGATTTCATATGGGGTCGACGTTCGGCTTTTTATTTGTCGGACAAACCCCTGCTGGTCAATGAAATATTTTTACCGGCGATTGCGAAGTGTCCGACACCTTCCGTGAAATATTAAAAAAACGTTTTCGAAAATTAATTTAATGGAGCTAGAAGCTAGCTTCATGCTTAATAAATTACTTTACCCCTAATAGTGCGACTGATTTTCACAAACTGTGACAAATAAATCGTTCCTGTTTGCAGTCAAAATTTGATCAATTAGAAAGTGATCAATAGACTTAGACGAGCAATTTCTTAAAAAATTAAAATAGTATTTAGTGCTTGCAGCGTTGTTAGGCATTATTCAGATTTTGAATTAGTTTAGGGAAGTTCAACAAAGGGGAAGGAAAACCATGCTAAGCGCACAAGGAATGGCAAAATTCCCGGCAAATAAAGCCAAAATCACGATTGATATAAATGGTTCACCTCATTCAGTGTTAACCATGCAAGGCCATGAAACCGTATCAAACGGTTTTCATTTCGTTATTACTTTATTAACCGATAAGTATTCACCGTTAAGTTCGTACATTGGTGGCACGACCCAATTAGCCTTTCATGGGCAAGACGGTATTGTAACAAAAATTAACGAACTCGGTTGGAAAGATGACACACGTTTAACCGTTGAGCTCACTTTTGAATCAAACTTAGCGCGTTTAAAACATCAAACGGATACGCGGATCATTTTGGGGCACAGTGTCCCTGATTTAATTAAGCTCACTTGCGAGCGCAATGGCTTATTAAAAGACCAATTGCATTTTGATTTATCGCGCGCCTATCCGGTTAAACCTTACACACTGCAAGCGAATGAAACCGATTGGGCATTTATCAGTCGACTTGCGGCCAACAGTGGCCTTTATTTTTATTCGATTGCAAAAGATGATCAGGAAGTCATTGTGTTTACCGATCACAATGCGCACTGCCCTTACATTGCGCGTGAAGTGTTGCACTTTATTGCCCCCAGTGGCGGCAATGAAGATGTCATGGGTCAGGCGGTGGTCGGAGTGCATCATCTCGGGGCCAACGCTCGGATGGTCATCCCTCAATCGCGGGTAAATGATGTTAATGAAGAAACCCCCTCGACATCGTTGTTAGCCAACACCGCTATTGATGCAACCACGTCCATCCGAACGACACCACAACCCGGTGAAACAGTATTCGGATTGGGTACTCGTTCTCTGGATGAGTCAGATGCGCACTCCAAACGCATTGCTGAGCACGCTAAGGTGACAGCGTTTGATTTAACCGCCCGCGGCAACGTGGTGGACATGGCCGCCGGTCATATCTGTTCGTTAGAGGCCAGTCACTTCGACGCACAATACAATGCCGATTATTTTATTAGTGAGGTCATTCATGAGGCCAGCCAGTTTGCCGGCCATAATGAAGGGGATCAGGATATTGCCTATCGCCATATCGCTACCTGCATCAAACGCGAAACCCCGTTCCGCACGGCAACAGTTCATCACCCCGAACTGCCGATGACCCTAACCGCTCGCATCGAAAGCGATGGCCCGTATGCGCGCCTCGATGAACAAGGTAAATACCAACTGCGCGCCTTATTTGATTTATCGTCCACGCAACATACCCAGGCGATGATCCCGATGCGTCGAGTCTCGCCGTATGGGGGCTTACCGAATGAAAGCAACGTCGGTTTTCATACGCCCTTACATGATGGCGATGAAGTGTTAATCAGTTGTTTAAACGGCGACCCGGATAGACCGATGCTGGTCGGCACTGTGCCGAACCCCGAACGCGTTTCACCCGTGACCAGTGCCAACTCATCCGTGAATCGCCTGCGCACCATGAGCGATAACGAACTGACCTTTGATGACACCAAGGAAAAAGAAGCGATTACCTTACGCACCTATGAAGGTCACAACATCCTGCATTTAAATGCCGAAGCCGTCGGACATAAAGTTCGACTTGCCACCGAACACGGCGCGATGGTGACCTTTGCTAAAAAGACCATCCATCGTCAAAGCGACGACACAATGACTGAGCGGGTCGGTAACGACCGGTTAGTGAAAGTTAAAAACATGCATCGCACTGAAACGCAAACCAAAGAGATCCATCATCAAGCCAAGACCGATCACACCCATGCGGCCTATAAAAATATGCAAACCGAATCGGGCAAGAATACAGAGCTAAAGACGGGACGACATATGGTCATCGACGTCGAAGACAACGTCAACCTCACCATCAAAGGATCGGGTGGACTGTATGCCACGGTAAAAAGCAATGATGTATTTATTCAGAGTGCAAATAAAATCGATGTGAAAGGCAAAGGCGGCGGCGACATCACCTTTGAACAATCCGGGGGAGGATTTAAAGTTGGTAAATCAGGCGTTGTCAGTTTTTACGGTAAGAAAGTTTTTTTCGGTGGTAGTGGCGGAGTACAGCTTAACGGTAAAGTGAACTACTCCGTACCAGGGCCGAATCCGCCGGGGGCGGTGACTACCGCAACACCTGTTAGCTTTACAGGAATACCACAAATAATAGATGACAAGGAGTTAAAACTTTTTAACTTAATATGGGATAAGAAACGGCTAACCCCCGATAAAAAACTTCTGCAAAAGTTTACCGCCACAAACACCACGCCAAAGAGTAAAGCTAATATCCAAACTTATGCCGTGAACAATACAGGTGAAAAGCACCTTGTCTCAGAACAAAACATGTTACTTGCTAAAGGTGACGGAGAATACAAGTTAGAGTGGTCGCGCTCTACAAAGGAGCTACAGCAAGACCTTGATAAATACAAAGACAAAAATGGCGAAAGCCCGATGTTTTTTGAGTTTAAAGTCAAATCAGATTCAACTGTATCTGAAACATCAAAAAAAATATTCTTGCCAACTACATATAAAATCACCATATCCAATATGCCGGAAGGCAAAGGCTACATATACGTTAATGAGCCTTATGTTTTGCGCAAAAATGGAGCAATAATCCGAGAAGCAAAAACTGATAATACGGGTGAAATATACGTAAGTTGCATCGATACAAAAATAATATATACATTAGAAATATTAGGACATGAGCATACATTAGATTATGGGCAACTTGAAAAGTATTATTACTGGCTTGATAAACCAGATCGCGGTTTAAGAGAACGTCTCAATATACTAGGCTATAACCTTAACTCTAAAGATACGTCAGACTTTTATACACGAGATGAAACAAAATTAATTGGCATGTTCATGGGGAAAAGTGTAACAAGTTCACCACTACAATCGGTAAAAACAAATCCAGTCAATATAAAGCAATATTACATTCCATTTGCTGATGTAATTAAAAAAGTGAAAAAATATTTCAAGGGATAGGAAATAATAATGGCTATAAATACGCTAATTAAACCTCTGCGCGACCTGAGACAAAACTACAAGGCGACAAAAAAACTTCACCTTGAATATGACAGTTATATATACGGTAACTGGTTTTCATATATCGATGGGCAACAAGGATACTTAATTCGCTCAAACAACACGGTGACGCCTCTACTGTGTGGAGAAAAAACTTTCGCTGAAATTCACCAGGAAATATTAAAGGCAAAACACACCATACATATTGCACTATGGTCAATGCTGCCTGGTTTCCGTTTGATTCGAGGACAAGCATCAGAACAGCATAAAGGTTACCGTAGTATTGGTGATCTATTACTTTATGTTGCTAAACGCAATAAAAACCTGAAAATTCGTATAATGCTTTGGTCAATAAGAGATCAAAATGTTAAGGGTGGTAAATTACATAACCCACAATTAGAAGCCAAGCAAGCTTACCTGAAAGGAGATCCATATTATCGAGAAGATCTTTTGTGGTTTAAATCAAAAGTAAAAAAATACAAAAATATCGAAGTTAAATTCCAGCACAAAACACATTTAGGATACTCCCATCACCAGAAATCCATTATTATTGACAGTAAGGTGGGATTTTGTATGGGTAAAAATATGCGTACTGCAGACTGGGATACTTGCGATAATAAGCTTTACAACCCTAACCGGGATCCATCCCAAGTACCACGTTATGATATCAGTGCTAAAGTAACCGGCCCTGCAGTTGCTGACCTTGAATGGAATTTCCTGGAACGCTGGATAAGACGATCTCGCGAAAGGGATAGAAAAGTAGACTTACCTCCCAAATCTGAAAATAACCCTTCAACGCTAAATATTAAAAATTATCCGGCTATCATTGAATGGGTACCATCACTCGTAACGGGTGAGCTAGATGTAAGTGATTTTGATACTATATTGAAAAAAAGGTTACCAGCGCTTACTTTCAATAATCGTAATGTTGGAAATGGCGTTATTGCGCAAGTCTCTAGAACTTACGTTACGGCTCCGTTAGTAGGATGGACGGGAAAGCATGATCCTACTAAAGATCATTCAATACTTTCTATGTACAAAAACGCCATCGCCAGCGCACAATTTATTATACATATCGAAAATCAGTACTTCAGATATTCTGACCTGGCTAATGCAATTGCAAATAGAGTGAATGCAAAAGAAGGAAATCTATATACACTTCTTGTACTCGGTCTTCCGGGCAGCCCTGTAGATCGTGGACTCACAAATAGATCACTTAAAATAGTCAGCGATGCATATGCAAAATGGGGTAAACAGGACAACTTCAAAGTACTTTGCTTAGCAACAAGCGAGACGAGTGCAAGCATTAAAAAGCAATTAGTAAACCAATTACAACAGAAAAAAGTTTACGCTATAGATCTCGAAATTGGCTTTAAAGCTTTATACAAAGACGATAAAAAACTTAAAGCTATTTTTGATACAAGTAATAAATATCTTTACGACACACCATTAACTGAAGTTAACAAGAAAAAACTTATTAAGTACCTAAAAGAAAATAAAGCTAATAAAAAGGTAATTTATAAAAAGATTGACGCACATGTCAAGTCAATGATAATCGACGATTCATTTTACACAATTGGCTCTGCTAATATTAATAAACGAAGCATGTTGCATGATAGCGAGATAAATATTTCTGTTCTTGATCCAAAGCAAGCACATACCTTCAGATATAGCTTATTACAACATCACCTGAGCGGTATCAAAATTGACCAAACCTCACTACTAAATAAGAAGCCAAATGATGATGGTATACCTAAAGGAATAGTACAGTATTTTGAGCTCCTGACAAAAACAGCAGAGAAAAATTCTAAAATAGTTGAAAAAGAGAAAGAGACGCTACAAGGTAAAGTTGCTTTATTTGACACGTTCAATAAACCCGGACCATGGGACTGGTTAGAAAAATTATTTGAAAAGGGTAAACTCTCTGATATTATGGAAGAGTATGTTCATAACAGCATTAATGAACTTGGTGATGATGATTCAGCAATTGCCTAAATTCAGTTATCATGTATATGCTTTATTATTATTTAGCATATTTTTGTTTAGTATTTCATCTTGTAAAGCTAAAGAAGATAAACCCTTCAATTTAGAGTTCATTATAAGTGATTATGGGAACTGGCTAGGCTCCTTTGACAAAGACCTTGAAGAATTTAATAGTTCCTTTTCTGAAAATAATAGATTTACAACTTTTTCTAATTCCACATGCCCAGACTCTGGACTAAGCACATCATTTTATCGTTTTTATAAAACCAATCCGAACTACAAATCAAAACTACAGAGTCTTCATTTTACTACAAATATATTCCGTATTTTTCATAATTCCACTCCCGCCGTCTTAATAAATAATGAAGTGATTACCGACGTAAATATTAAGCCTGATAATGTACTAGTATATTTGAATGTGAATACTTCACTTAGTGACTTTAACCCATATAATGGTAACGAAATACCAGATACAAATACATTCATTCGTAAATCCGTACCTTTTGCTATATTTTGTCGTCATGAAGGGAAGTTAAAGCTTAATAAGATTTCTAAAGAGCTAGCAGAAATCGCTATCAGTATGACGCGCTACGATCTCGACCAATGAACAGACACTAATCAGTTATTTATCTGGTAAGCCAATAAATTCACAAGAGAACAGTTAGTAATAACACAATTATAATCCATTGAACTCGCTCACTATCCAAATGGTTGAACACAGTGACCCCTATGCCCAACTCGATGAACAAGGTAAATACCAACTGCGTGCTTTATTTGATTATCGGGCGATTAACAAAATTATCTATTAGGCGAATGGAGTTACAATTCGTGCCATTCCCGCAATTCACGCGCTGGATGGGCCCGTAAGTTTTATACTTGAATGGAATGGTATCAAATTTTCCTTCAGTAGTGACATATTTCCCAATAAGCGGTGGATTGAGCATACAAAAAATTCGGACATCGCCATTCATGAATGTTTCATTGCGCCAAACGATCTGGTGAGCCTGCAAAACTGGCCCGAGGTAGTCGAAAAGGTTTACGACAACACTAACAAGACATTTGGTACTAAAGTTCCAGCGCCGAAGTAGTTTAATAACTTATTAAATCGGCATTGCTTTTATTGAAGAGCCACCCTGCGGGGTGGTTTTTTTATAAGATTTGTTCATTAGCCTGCAAGGATAATAGGATAAAAACTTCTTAAAGTGATGTGCCAAAGCAGGCATCGCTATATAATCGTGTTATGAAAAATATAACCAGGAAAATCTTAACTCCACACGTAAAAGATCGACTGAAACAATATTACTATCTAACCCGATTAGATCGGCCAATAGGGATCTATTTACTTTTATGGCCAATGTTGTGGGCTCTATTCATTGCCAGCCATGGCAAACCTGATCCGTTGGTCTTGTTCATTTTTGTCACCGGGGTAGTGTTAATGCGCTCGGCAGGCTGTGTCATCAATGATTTTGCCGACCGTAAAATCGATCCCCACATCGAGCGAACAAAAAACAGGCCGATTGCCAGTGGTAAAGTGTCTTCGAAGGAAGCGATTTGGTTATTTGTTGGATTGTGTTTGCTTGCATTTATGCTGGTGCTGTTAACCAATATATTTACCGTCTTATTATCATTTGGTGGCCTGTTATTGGCGGCGATTTATCCGTTTATGAAGCGCTATACCCACTTACCGCAGGTGGTATTAGGCATGGCCTTTGCCTGGAGTGTGCCGATGGCCTTTGCTGCGCAAAATGGTTACGTGCCACGAATTGCCTGGTTAATCTATGCTGTGACCGTATTGTGGACCGTTATTTATGACACTATGTATGCGATGGCAGACCGAGAAGAAGATTTGAAAATTGGTGTTAAATCCACGGCGATACTATTCGGAGAGGCCGATCGGGTTATTCTACTCGTCTTGCAGGTTTTGATGTTCTTAGGCTTATATTTGCTAGGGGAGAAAACGGCGATGGCCCCGCCATATTACGTATGCCTGGTGGTTGCGATGGGGTTTGCGGCCTATCAACAGCATCTAATTCGTGATCGTGAACCGCGCAAATGCTTTGCGGCCTTCTTAAATAACAGCTGGTTAGGGGCGGTGATTTTTATTGGGGTTTTACTCAGTGCCTACTACGATAAATTACTCAATTTATTCAGTTAGTTAGCGGTAGGTAATAATTTGCAAATAATGTGATCTATGTTAGTTAAAAATCACACAAATCAGCTAGAATAGCACTTACCCCTAATGGAAAATTGATGCTGCAACAAATTAGCGCCAGAATGGTCTAATTAGTGTTATATAATTAAGGATAAATCGGAGAGACATCGTTCAACGGTCATGGGTAAGTTAAACACACAAATCGCGGTACTATTGATCAGCCTACCCGTGTTGGCCTGGTCTGATGACGTGGTTGAAAAAGAAATGCCTCAAGCCCAGTTCAGCTTCCAGCATCAGACTTTATCTATCGGTAGCCAAATTCAGGATGAGCGATTTAGGCGTGACGAAGTTTCAACCGGGACAAATCGATCAATTCTTCAGAGCGATGATCTATTTGGTGAGATGAACCAATACGATGCGACTTTTTCCTATCCTTTTCATTCCAATGAAAATCTGAATGTCGATCTCGGCGTGAACCTGCGTTTTATTGATGGTGATCTTATCCAGAACGATTTGGAACATTCCCAGATTCATCTTAATACGGCTTTACCCATGCTCTATGCGAATGCACTGTATTCATTACCGAATAGTGGTTTATCGGCCAGCATTGGTGCGAGTCATTTTGAATACGATCAATATTATGCGCTGGACTATAAGGCCAAGCTAAGCTATCAGTGGCAAAGTGGGTTTGGCATGGAAGGTGGTTGGCAACATCAGCAATTTAGTATTGATGGCGGTGATATTCAGGCCGATATCGAGCATAAAGGTCCGTTCCTGGACTTTAACTATCGTTTTTAATATTGGCGCGAGCCACGCACCAGACCTCAACATAATCCGCTCCATTTTGTTTTAGCGTATTGGCCAATTCATTTGCGGTGCTACCCGTCGTCATTACATCATCAATGATGGCAACCGACTTGTGTTGCAGGGACTCGACGCACTCGAATGCATTACGAAGATTTTTAATTCTCTGCTTAGCTGCTAAATCTGACTGGTTTTGCGTATTTCGCTTGCGCTGTATCGACTTGAGTAATAGCGGTTTCTGGAGCGCTTTCGCGATGGGCTTTGCAAGTTCGAGGGCCTGATTAAAACCACGCTGACGGAGTCGGGTCGGATGCAGGGGAACGGGAAGTAAGGCTTCAACGCGTAATCTAGACAACTCGATCTGGGTTAACAGGGAGCGGGCAAAAATGGGAGCCAGTGATAATTGGTGCTGAAATTTATAACGTGCCATCAGTTGTCGTATTGGATGGGCATAGCCAAAGGCTGAAATCACGCGGTCGTAGCATGGGGGAGCGGTTAAACAGGCGCCACAGAGACCGACCTGTGGTGGCTTTAATTGGATACCGCATTGATAGCAGGCGGGTTGTACCTTCGGTAAGTCTTGAGCGCAGTGATGACAGAAATCTGTGTAACGGTCGTCAATGATCTGATCACACACGGAACAGTGTCGACCAAGAAAATTAGAAAGGCTATTATTTAGCCATTTGTAAACCATATACGTCCCTTTAAGTTGACAATAGAGTACTGCCCGCTAACATCCTGTCAGCTTTAAAACTAATCAGTGATGAACTCATTAGTCTAATTACCCGGCTTAGAGGAGGCGCTTATATGCCCCGTAGCCGATGATGTGGTGAATGATAACACAATGAATGAATCAGAAAATTTAACCAACCCGACAAGAGTCGTTTCAGCGCAATCCGCCCGGCGCAGTGCGACCTGGTTTAACTACGGTAACCTGCTTGCGGTTTTGATTCCAATGCCACTCATGGTGTTTTGGTTTGGGGCGTCAATCGCACTGTATACCATGTTGCGACATCATCCGAATTCACGTGTAGGACACTATACACAATGGGCTGCCTATCGCTTTTATGGTTTGCTCGGTCTGGTGGTCGTGGTGGCGACTTTCTATGGAACTTCTATAACGGCCTGGTTAATTACCTGGGCGGTGTTGGCCAGCATTATGATTCCATGGACCATTTATGATTTATTACTTATATATAGAGAAGAGTGGCACGATACGACTCTGGAACCAGAACAGGCACAGGAAACATTATGACAATATTGGCAGACACCAAACTTGAATCGATTCGTCACGATTGGTCAGATCAAGAGATCGAGGCGCTATTTACCCAACCTTTTTCCGATTTAATTTTTGCAGCGCAGAATGTCCACCGCCAGCATTTTGATCCAAATGAAGTTCAGGTGAGTACCTTATTAAGTATCAAAACGGGTAAGTGTTCGGAAGATTGTGCCTATTGCCCACAGAGTGTTCGTTATGACACTGAAGTCGAAGATGAAGCATTATTAGAACTGGATGCGGTTATCGATGCTGCCAGGCAAGCAAAACAAAATGGTGCATCCCGCTTTTGTATGGGCGCAGCGTGGCGTCGTCCAAAAGATAAGGACCTGGATAAAGTCATCGACATGGTCATTGCGGTTAAAGACGAAGGGCTGGAATCATGTTTAACCTTAGGCATGTTAACCGAACAGCAGACGCAACGCTTAAAAGAGGCCGGACTAGATTATTACAATCATAACCTCGATAGTTCACCTGAATATTATAATGAGATCATCACCACGCGAACCTATGATGACCGCCTCGAAACCTTAGCACATGTGCGCAATGCCGGTATTAATGTGTGTTGTGGTGGCATTCTTGGTATGGGAGAGAGTCGTGGTGATCGTGTCGGTTTAATGCGCGAGTTAGCCAATCAGGCTCCGCACCCGGAGTCTGTCCCGATTAACATGTTGGTGCGTGTTGAGGGCACACCGCTTGAAGCGGCAGATGATTTTGACCCGATTGAGTTTGTACGCAGTATTGCCGTGGCGCGTATTCTGATGCCAAAGTCACATGTGCGATTGTCAGCCGGACGTGAAGAAATGAGTGATGAGATGCAGGCCTTGTGTTTTCTCGCGGGAGCCAATTCGATTTTCTATGGTGAAAAATTATTAACAACACCGAATCCAAGTTCGAATCACGATCAGCAGCTGTTTAATACTCTTGGTATCAAGTCGGTTTAACGATTAACGGAAATTTGATTTAGTAAGCTTTTATCCATGTGCCCATAAAAATATGATTCAACAAAACCAGATTTAGCACAATAATGAATATTAAGGCGATACAAACTTTTTTACAGCAACAAACAGCAAGCGACCTGTATCGAACCCGGTCCATCACCGATTCACCACAAGGTGTTGAGCTTACTCTCAACGAAAAGCCGTATTTAAATTTTTGCAGCAATGACTATCTTGGTCTGGCAAATCATCCGAAAGTAAATGAAGCCTTTAATAAGGGTAACGCATTATATGGCGTTGGCAGTGGTGCGTCGCATTTAATCAATGGCCATACTCGTGCACATCATCAGCTTGAAGAGGAACTCGCGGAGTTTGTGCGGCGACCACGGGCATTATTATTTTCAACCGGATACATGGCTAATCTTGGCGTGATCAGCGCATTAGTCGCTAAGGGCGATGTCGTATTTGAAGATCGACTAAACCATGCTTCCTTATTAGATGGTGGTTTACTATCACAAGCTCGTCTACAACGTTATCAACATAGTGATGTCGGTGATCTCGAATCAAAACTTTCTGTGTCTAAGGCAAACGACAGACTTATTTGTACCGATGGCGTATTCAGTATGGATGGGGATATCGCACCACTTTCTGACTTGATAACGGTATCAAGTAAATCGAATAGCTGGTTAATGGTTGACGATGCGCATGGGCTGGGAACGATCGGAGCGACAGGGCGAGGTTGTCTGGAGCTTGTTAATGCTTCAGTCGAAGATGTGCCTATCCTGATGGGTACCCTGGGTAAAGCATTGGGTACATTTGGTGCTTTTGTGGCGGGGGATGAAGATTTAATTGAATTTTTAATTCAGCGTGCCCGCAGCTATATCTATACTACGGCAATGCCGGCCGCCATTGCTGAAGCGACACGCATGAGTCTTAAACTGATTGATAATGAGTCCTGGCGGCGCGATCATTTAAATGAAAATATATCGTATTTCAAACACGGCCTTGAGCAAGAGACAGAATTTAATAGCACAATATCAAATTCGCCTATTCAGCCAATCATTATTGGTGATGTCCAGGATACGGTTCATTTGAGTGAGAAATTAAAACACGCGGGCATACTGGTTTCGGCCATTCGTCCTCCTACCGTTCCTGAAAATACCGCACGACTTCGAATCACATTATGTGCGGATCATACTCGTCAACAAATCGATCAATTACTTGAAGCATTAGTATAGTTATTTGATTATGAGTGGGCTGGAGCTGAACATAGACGTGGAAGGTAATGGACCCCCATTAGTACTTATTCATGGCTGGGGAATGCATTCAGGTTTATTCAGACCTGTTATTGAGAACTTAAAACAGAAATTTACGTTTTATTCGTTTGATCTACCCGGCCATGGGTTTAGTCGTTCAGATTTAGATCTTTCTGATCTAGATGCGGTGGCACATCTAATAGTTGATACCGTGCAACGGCAAGTTAACGATGAGATAAATTTATTGGGATGGTCTTTGGGTGGATTAATTGCTCAACGTATAACCGTTTTATATCCCTCACTTGTTGCCAAACTGATCCTGATTTCCAGTTCGGCCTGTTTTGCAAACAAAGCTGACTGGTTGTATGGGATTAAGCCAGGCATGCTGGATAATTTTTCATCTGATTTAATAACCGATTATAAAACGACGTTAGATCGATTTTTAGCATTACAGTTTATGGGATCGTCTGAACAAATGAAAAATGTACGGTTAGTCCGGGAACTGTTGGCAACGAAATCGGCACCAAAAGTAGCAGCATTACAACAGGGGCTAGCGTTATTAAAGAATACTGATCTACGAAATAATCTTGCCGATATAAAGTGTCCCTGCCTTTTATTGAGTGGTGAACGTGATTCATTGATATCAGGTTCGGCCACTCGCTTTATAGCTGAGCGTTTAGCTCATGCCCGTAGTTATCTGTTTAAGGGTGGATCACATGCGCCGTTTTTATCGCACGCAGCGGCCTTTAATTCAAACGTGGAACAATTCATATTATGAATGATGAAGTTAAGGTTGATAAACAGTTGGCCAGACGTGCATTTGAACGTGCCGCACAAAGTTATGATGAGGCAGCGGTCTTACAGCGTGAAGTTAATCTGCATTTACTGGAGCGCTTTGAGTATATTAATTTTAATCCTGGTTCCATTCTAGATATTGGTGCAGGAACGGGTTTTGCTACCTATGCATTACATAAACGATTTCCAAAAGCAGACATCACGGCATTAGATATTGCCAGCACAATGTTAGCGGTGGCAAAAAGTCGTTTACCTTTAGTGTCAAAATTAAAAAAGAAAATTTCGTTTGTTAATGCCGAGGCAGAATGTTTACCTTTCGCAGATGACAGCATGGATTTAATTTATTCTAACTTGACTTTGCAATGGGTTACCAGTCTTGATATTGCTTTACAAGAGTGTCAACGGGTATTAAAACCCGGTGGTATGTTGTTATTTTCAACATTTGGTCCCGATACTCTAAAAGAGCTACGACAGAGCTGGCAGTCGGTTGATCAATACAGTCATGTTAATGATTTTATTGATATGCATGATGTTGGTGATGCAATGATGCGGGCCCGATTTGCTGAACCAGTTATGGACGTTGAGAACTTTACCTTAACCTATTCAAACGTCTACCAGCTTATGCATGATCTAAAGGCAATTGGTGCGCACAATGTAACAAGCCGTCGAGCAAAAGGATTAACCGGTAAGGCTCATTTTAAAGAGCTCGAGACCCATTACGAAAAATTTCGAGATCAAGATGTGTTGCCTGCGAGTTATGAAGTTGTCTATGGCCACGCCTGGTTACCGATACAGACTGCAAAAGGGAAACATTCAGAAGTCAGTATTTCATTTGATAGCATCAAACCTAAATAACATAAATCAGAATGGATTATAAAAATAATGGCTAATGGAATTTTTGTAACCGGTACAGACACAGGAATTGGTAAAACAATTGTAAGCTGTGCGGTGATCCATGAATTGGTACAGCAAGGTTATAAAGTGGCTGCAATGAAACCCATTGCCAGCGGTGCACAGTATATTAAAGAACAGTTACAAAACGATGATGCACTTTCATTAATGCAGTACGTTAATACCGAGCATGATTATAATCATGTCAACCCTTATTGCTTTGAACCGGCGATTGCTCCGCATATTGCCGCGAATCGAGTCGGTGTTGATATTCGTATACCGGTTATTCGTGAATCTTATCAAGTTCTAAACGATCAGGCTGATTGCGTTGTGGTCGAAGGCGTTGGTGGTTGGTTAGTCCCGATTAATGAACAACAATCGGTCGCGGATATTGCCATTGAATTAGAGTTGTCTGTGATCATGGTTGTTGGTTTGCGTCTCGGGTGTATTAATCACGCCTTGTTAACAATGGATTCAATCATGGCAAAGAACATAAAGATAATGGGGTGGATAGCGAATCAGGTTGATCCAAATTTAACAGCAACTGATCAAATAATTAAAACATTACAAAATAAATTGAATAGTCCTTATCTAGGTTTCCTACCTTATTTTAGCAATGGTCATTTCGATCCTAATCAAACTTTTAATTTAAATTTATTGTTTTAAAAGCCGACTGTGTTTCTCGGGTTTTTATATCAAATACAAACACTTGGCAAAAGATTATAAAGCGTATATGGTTGCGCGAGACGGGTGAATGTAAAAAGAAAATAAGCATATAAGCAAGTAATAATATATTGCAGAGTTATAAGCCTATACTACTTTTTTTATAGCGACTGTTAAGTACATGCTATAGAATCACGCCCGTGACAAAGTGTCACAGTCCGGATGACTGAAGACACTAGTACGGCTAGCCAATGTAAAAGCTTCATGCTTAGGTTAGTTGGGAGAGAAAAAGTTTCATAACCATTCGCTGTGGTGGGACGGAGCGAGTGTTCAAAAATGGATTTCATTCTTTTTAATTTTAACTATATAAGTATCCCAACCAAGAGGTAGAGGTATGTCAGCAAGTAAAACAATCAAAATGCTTAGTCGCTTG
>CAMYOL010000016.1 GCA_947260005.1 uncultured Ectothiorhodospiraceae bacterium | reverse complement strand
CCCAAAATGATGGCTCATTTAAACAGCATCTGGATCATTATAAGTATGCCGATCGATTCCCTGAACAGTCCATGCTGACCTATCGTAAGCAAGGCGAGATGTTTTTATCTGTCCTTGAACATCACTTACTTGATAACAAATATTTACTTTATGATCGACTAACTCAAGTCGATATTGCGATATTCCCCTTTATTCGTCAGTTTGCTTTTGTCGACAAAGATTGGTTTGATCGTTCGCCTTATCAAAGGTTGCAGACCTGGTTAGCTGAAATACTTTCGTCTGATTTATTTACAAGTGTAATGAAAAAATATCCGCGTTGGCAGCCAAACGCAGAAACTCAGGTTTTCTAGGTTATTTGTCGGGGTTTGTTTTTAATTACTTGGCGTTTGCTGGCCTGGAATAGATTTTTAAATCTGTTACTATGAATAAAAAACACATAAATTAAAATTAACTCAAACGGGGGCTTAAATGGATTTTTATTCCATCACTCAATGGATCTATCCCTTACTCGATCTTATTATCATGGTTATGTGTTTTACTATGCTACGTGGTACTGGGGGAATTCTGCTTGGTTTCGCATTTCTTATCATGGCAGTATCATCGTTGAGCTGGCCGTTATTTGATTGGCTTGGATATAATGATCAGGGAAACACAGGCGATTATTTTTTTGATCTTGGTTCTGTCGTCGCCTTTATTGCCTATTTCACTTCATCATTGTTAATTATATTTGGAATAGTTAATTTAGCTAGCACAATGCGACCGTCCACTGTGAGTGGAGAACCTCTGGTACAACCACAAAATGGAAATCCCTATCAGGCACCGGCTGCAAATATCGATCAAAACTATGTCAATGGATCAAATGGCTTTGGTAATATCTTGTTTTATCTGATCCCCTATTTAATTGGTATCGCACTAATCATGGTCGGTGTGGGTGTTTTATTAAATACACATAATCCAGACACTTCAATTTTGATTATGCTGTTAGGTTTAGTCTTCATTCTTGTTGGTTCGATTTATTTACTTGTCGTTGTCTATCGACTGTGGGCTTTTATTATTTATGAGTCAAATCAGCTAGGATTAACACCAGCAATTCGTAGCCCTGGACAGGCGGTTGGATTTTTATTTATTCCATTGTTCAACTTTTACTGGCTGTTTTTAGTCTATGGAAAAATGGCAGACAACATAAATGCGATTGCACAACAAAGAGGTGCGACACATCTGATGCCAGAGGGGCTAGGTAAGACGATCCCCATTCTGGTGATATTAACGATCATTCCTTATTTAGGGTTGCTTATTTCATTAGTATTAGGGTTAGCGTTAATCCCGATTTTTATTTCACAGGCAATACGAATGAGTACATCACTCAATGCCGTTAACCAGCCAGTTTAGATTTGGGTTTATCTGCCTGGATGTTTCCAGGCATACCAGAAACCCAGTAAAGCGATAATGATCCAGATGATTATCCAAAAGATTTCAGGGATCCTGGTAATGGAGGCCAATACGGCACCGTCACCTGAGGACTGTCCGTCTAATAGATAAGTCGGTGATCGCAGTGCGCTTTGCATTACATAGATGCCAATGAATTGGGTTAAGGCTGTGATCCAGAGGCCAAATGAGAATTTGGCCAGGGTAAATAACAGCCCGGCCATGATGACTAAAATTAATATTGTAGTAAGATCTCTGGCCCAGAGGAGGGTGCTGATTCCAATCATTAATGTCAGACCCCAGGCAATAATGTTTGCACGTTTTCCTAATGATTTAGCCGATATATATATTAATAGCCCCCATGCCACGGCACCTGCATATCCGGCAAACGAAACCAGTGTTCGCCAGCCACCCTGGTAATAACAAAGTCCCGAACCATTCTGATGGAGTTCGATCGAGACCACGCGCCCACCTGTGATTAAAGCCACAAGTCCGTGACTGATCTCATGGAAGTATACTTCTAACCATTTGAATGGTACATGTACGATGGGTACATAAGAAAGACCATAGGCAGCTATAAAAAGAATAACAAACATTTGTTTGCTGCTTACAAAGTTACGCATATATCTCCCTGAAATTATAATTACTTTGTGATTGGCGAAGAGTTTAATGCAAGTCTGTCCGACTAATCAATGTTGTTGTTATTCCCAACGAAACAAGAAAGCGCCAATAAATAGAAATATTATGGATTGAATTAATAAAATAATAATATGGTATGAAACATCTACAAGATGAGCGCCATCGATCATAATAGATCGTGCAGCGGCGGTGACATGTGTGAGCGGAAATATCTCCGCAAATTGTTGTACGATGGGGTTGGTGCCTTCTAAAGAAAACCACACACCAGATAAGAACATCATCGGCCAGCTAAGTAAATTTAACAGTCCCCCGGCTGTTTCTTCACTGGTAATCCGGGCGGCGACCAGTAAACCAAGACTAATCATGCTGATTGCACCGAGAGCAAATATTAAGAACAAGCTCATATGAGAACCATGCATAGCATAGCCAATAAAAAAATTGGTTGCATAGAATATAAACACGGTTATGGTTATGATCAGCATCAATCGAGAGATAACCTGAGCGGATAAATATTCCAGAGCTGTGACAGGTGTGGCTTTGAGACGTTTTAACATGCCGTTTTTACGATAACGAACGATGACATACCCGACTCCAAATAAGGCGCTGAACATGATATTCATCGACAGGATCCCGGGGATCACCCAGTCGACATAACGGATCTCTTTACCACTGACCGATTGTTTTTCAAGTTTTAAGGAAGTACTGGCCAGTAAGATTTTTTCCAGGAAATAACCATCGGCCGAGTCACTATTTGTCCAGTATTTAAGATTTTTGGTATCGACGAGTAATCCTAATTGATGTCGTTGCACCTTGGTGATGGCATCATCGATATTAACGACGGTAATAAAATCGGTGTATCGGGTTTTTAGAAAAGAGTTTAATGATGCGGATTCAGATTCGTGATTGTACAGGCCTACCTTATATTTGCTAACAATATCGCCGGAAAAGGCAAACGCAAAGCCGGCAACAATAAACACCGGCATGATGATATTCCAACTTAACGATGAACGGTCACGAATAAATTCTTTATTGCGAGTGTAAATGAGAGTTAATAAACGTTGTAGTGACATTGTTTAGCTAAACCTGGTTCACGCGCGCAACTCTTTTCCAGTCAATTCCAGGAAGAGGTCATCTAAATTTCGCGAACGTATATTAAGGTTAGCCAGCGTTATGTTTTGTTCAATGAGTGATTGTATTGTTGCGTTTACATCGTCGGTGGTAATTTCTACAGTGTCATTATCTCTGCTGACCTCAAATGGGAGGTTTTTTACACCAGAAATATCGGCGCTGGGTAACTGGATAATCACATCATTAAAATGTGCGGCCAGAAGATTTTCTGGACTGTCATGCGCGATGATTTTTCCGTGATCCATAATCGCGATCTCATCACACAGAGTATAGGCCTCATCCATGTAATGCGTAGTGAGAATAACGGTTTTACCGGCGGTCTTGATGGTATCGATCAAATCCCAAAAATTACGTCGTGCCTGAGGATCCAGGCCGGTGGTGGGTTCGTCTAAAAATATAATGTCAGGATCGTTGACCAGGGCAATGGCTAAAAGTAGTCTCTGGCGTTGCCCTCCAGACAATTTTCGATTGTCCTGTTCTAAATAATCCTGCAAATTACAACGTTTAATTAATTCATCAATGTCGGCATTTTTGCGATACAACTTTGAAAACATGATTAATGTTTCATGTACAGAAATGAAATCCTGTAATGCTGTCGACTGGAACATGATCCCGGCTTCAGATTGAAATCGATTCCCGACCGGCTCACCTTTGTAAAGGATCTGTCCGGAATCACAATCTTTGATTCCCTCGAGTATTTCAATCGTGGTGGTTTTGCCTGCGCCGTTTGGCCCGAGCAGACCTAAACATCGACCGGCCTCGAGGCTAAAGTTGACATCGTCCACCGCTTTTACGGATGGATAGTGTTTAATCAGGTTTTTTACGTCTAATAGTGCGGACATGACAGGTGACATTTATATAAATAGAACCAGATAGACAAGCCTATCAGTAATGGTTCCTCATCACCACTGACAAATACTATTTATAAAAAAGATTGAGTAAAGTGTCACCGGGTATGAATTTACTGATACGGGATTTACATAGCGTAGATATCATCCGGATTAGAAGTAATGCCGTGACCACCAAGGTTAATTTTTAATTTCAAATGGTCGGGTTCATCGGCGTGAATAATGGCTTCTTCCATGGTAATGGCTTTATTCTTAAACAAACGAATAATGTCATTATCAAACGAATGCAGGTCGCCGCCTTCCTGTGAATTTTCTAAAACTTCTTTTAGTTTTTGTGTTTCATCATCACGTATTAAAGATTTAACAAGAGGTTCGTTCAGGAGAACTTCCGTTGCGGGTACACGACCACCTTTAACATTTTTAATCAACCGTTGGGTAATGATTGCGCGCAAATTCAGTGATAATTCCATTAATAATTGAGTACGCGATGTATCCGGGAAGAAACTTAATATGCGTTCAAAACATTGTGCAGAATTGGTCGCATGTAAGGTGGCGATACATAAGTGACCGGTATCGGCATAAGAGATAGCCTGTTTCATGGTATCGGCATCGCGGATCTCACCTATCATGATGACATCAGGCGCTTCGCGGACAGCACGACGAAGTGCTTCTGAAAAGGATTTTGTATCTAAGCCAATTTCTCGCTGGTTTACAATTGATTTTTTGTGTTTGTGAATAAACTCAATTGGATCTTCGATGGTGAGGATATGGCCGGTTTTGTTCTCGTTTCGATGATTTAGCATAGAGGCGACTGTGGTTGATTTACCGGAACCAGTGGCGCCAGCAATAATGATCAAACCACGAGGTTCCATAATCAAATCAGTAACTGTCGCCGGTAAGTTTAAGTTTTTCAGGTTGGGTACCTCACCTTTAATCTGGCGAATGACCATGGCTTCCTCACCACGTTGGCGAAAAAGGTTGATACGAAAGCGCCCAATTCCTTTTATGGTAAAGGCGGTATCAAGTTCGAGCTCTTCGTCAAATTCAGCTATCTGTTGTTCATTTAGGAGTTCTGGTAATAACTCGCGAATGGCTCCTTCAGGTAGAAGATTTTTACCGATTGGGGCCGTTACCCCCTCAATTTTTATATTGACCGGCGCACCTTGCGAAAAAAACAAATCCGAGGCCTCACGTTCGACCATTAATTTTAAAAACGGGCTGATATCCACTACAAATCCTCTTACCACATAAGCTTACTTTTAGTCAGAGCATAATAACGCCTGCTCTCATTCCAACATAGGTTAAATATCACACTATGCAACTACCTTTTACGTATAATCAAAGGCTTAGCTCAAAATTACGTCAATAATCATGATCAGCGTTCATTCAGACTGGATTGGTTATAATTAGTATACTTGATTGCCAAATAGACCCATAGATATCTGTCGAGTATATCGATATTGGCAACCAAAAGAGACGATGGATATCATGAGTAAGATCAATAAAAGGCGAGAATTTTGCCACTAACTTGGCATGATCCACATGCTTTTCTGTACCAAAGTGTATTTAGGGCATAAAATTAAGTAATTACCTGAAATATCTGGAGTTAACTGGATTTAAAAAGCCTATGCTAAACAGCCATTCATCAAGCCTTGTTCTACTGTTATTAGTCGCATTCTCGCTGCTGATGGGGGCGGGCTGTACGAATACGTTTTCTACGGAAGTCGATTCCGAACAGAAGGTAAATGAGATTGAAGGCAATTTTAATGTAACACTCTCAGATGACGATCAGTTTGGTCGCTCGGTCAGTGATATAGGAGATATTGAAAGTGATGGCGTTACCGATCTGGCGGTTGGTATGCCGTTGGATGATGATGGCGGGACTGATCGTGGTGCGATTTGGGTATTGTTTATGGATGACGATGGTCAGGTCGATCTGCAACAAAAAATATCAAATACGGAAGGGAGCTTTGATGGTGCCCTGGACAATGATGATCAATTTGGAACCAGTGTCGCGGCGATTGGAGATCTCAACAATGATGGTGTACTCGATCTGGTCGTGGGCGCACCTGGGGATGATGATGGCGGTCTTGATCGCGGAGCCCTGTGGGTATTGTTCTTAAATACTGATGGGACCGTAAACTCTGAACAGAAAATTGCCTTTGAAGTGGGCGGATTTGGTGGAGCCATCGATGACGGTGATCGATTTGGTAGTGCCATCGCAAATATTGGTGATCTAAATAGCGATGGTATTACGGACATTGCGGTGGGTGTCGATCTTGATGATGATGGAGGAACCAATCGCGGCGCAGTCTGGATTTTGTTTATGAATGACGATGGAACCGTGGCGTCAGAACAAAAGATCTCACTTTCAGAAGGTAACTTTGCGGGTGACTTAGCGGATGATGATATGTTCGGTAGTTCTTTAACCCGCATTGCCGATCTTGATGGTGATGGAAATTTCGAGCTGGCAGTGGGTGCCAGCGGCGATGATGATGGTGGTCCTGAGCGCGGTGCGGTCTGGATATTGTTCCTGGATGAGAATGGTAGTGTGGCCCTAGAGCAAAAAATCTCACAAACCAGTGGTTTTTTTGATGGCACTTTAAATGACGGCGATGAATTTGGTAACGCGCTTACTACAGTCGACGATCTAAATGGCGATGGTTATGATGATATTGTCGTTGGAGCCAGATTCAGTGACGATGGTGGCAATGATCGTGGTGCCATTTGGATCTTATTTCTGGATGAAAATGGTGAGGTAATCTCATCTACTAAAATCTCTGATTTACACGGAAACTTTAATGGAACCTTAATCGATGACGATCAATTTGGTCATGCCCTGACGAGCATTGGTGATCTAAATGGTGATGGAATTGTTGACCTCGCTGTGACCGCGAGTGGCGATGAAGGTCAAGGTTTTGATCGTGGAGCACTTTGGATATTGTTTTTAGGTCAGGTTGAGGGTGATACCGAATTTGATAGCGAAATAGATATTGGCGAGCTATTTAGTGGGAATCGTTAAATCTTAAACTTACTGTCCAACAAAGTATTCTTTAACCTGTCCATAACAGTAACGCCCATGTATAATCTCGTCAATGCAGTCAGATCCTAAAAAACTCTTAAAAAAACACAATAATCTTACTCAATCGGATATGTTCAAGGTTACCTCTCATGTTCAGCGACGTGATGGAGACTGGATTCTCAATACTATCATGGTTGAAGGGTATGATGTCCCGTTTAAATTTAAACGTAAAGACGAATATAAAAACGTTAAAGGCGCCCGGGTTAATCTAACCTATTATCCTGAGGTGGAAACGGTTGCAGGGTTAGAGTTTGAGATCATGAAAGTAGTGCGAATTAAGATTGCCTAAAGTCTGATTTAAATCGACAAAATTTCTATTTCGTCATTCCCCTGGTGAATTAAATCGACCAGGCTTCTATTTCGTCATTCCCCTGGAGAGGGGAATCCAGGGTTTTTCTATTTTATCGATACCCGCGGGTGTGGGAACGTTACCCATCATGTATGACGAGCCAACGGGACGGAACATTTTCTTTTTTAGTTATCAAAGCAACGGTTCGTACTCTTTTATTTTCTTCTGAGCATAGGTTTTACGTTCTTTTGCTTCAACCGCTTTAAAGCCTTTTGGAAAGTCTCTCAAGTAACCATTTATCTCACCAATCATTCCATGCAGATAAGACACTTTAAGATGAATTTTTGTTGCGTCATTATATTTACGCCACTTCTCATCAACATATTTATAGGTCCGTATGTCTTTTTCATTTAACGCCGCTTGTGTCCAGTGCGGTAGTAAGGAAATTAATTTTTTATTCTTCGGAAATGCTTTCAGGGAATCTTCGAGATAGGCTTTAACCGCATAGGCTTTTTCCAGTTTTTTATTGCTAAAATATTTTTCAAGTTCTTTTTCGGTGTTGCCTAGCATTATAATACCAAGATTGTTTCCGGAAACTTCTGGTGCTATTACATGCAACATATTTCCATTAGCAACAGGTTCATCGAGAGTGAACTCGTACATGTCTTTTTTGCTCATAGGTTTAACACTAAAATTAACCCCGTCAATTTTTATCATGGTTTGAATGGGACGTAACTCAAAACGATAATTTCCTGTATTAAAATCATTCGTGTACACGATCAATTTTACTTTATCAGATTTGCGTTTAACGTAAGGAATTTCGTTTAGAAACTTAAAATTAGCAAAATTGTCATAATGCTTATATGGTGTGATTTTTACATAGCCTTTTTTTGCCATCACATAGATACCATAAGAATCAATTTTATTAATATTTTTAGCTGTACTGTAGCCGGAGAAACCAAGCAACAGCAGTGAAATGACGAGCCAGTGTATGTGTTTATTCAATTTATCCCCCTGAGAATAAAGATGTTATTTGCGTTATATAGAGATTAATTATCGGTGCAGTATACTGCGATAAACCTGTTAAACGCCAGGAACTGGGATTTGGTTTAATCGTAGAAAAATTTATTTTGACGTTTTGAGAACTGGAAAATAAACATGAAATGAAAACTGATGCCAAATAGTACAAATATATGAAAAATTTCGTGTGGACCGACGACTCCGTCGATCAATACTGGTGTGCGTAAAAACTCAAAGATTGCGCCGATAGTGTAGGCAATGGCACCGAAGATTAAATACTTAATAAATTCAAAATGAAAGCGCCTATATAATAGTATACCGGTTAATGCGCCCACCCAACCCAGACCAAGATACAAACTCAGGCTAAGCCACTCTGCAATGTCGTTAAAATATATAGACTTCAGTACGATACCACTAATCGCGACTCCCCATACAAACAACAACACTCCCCAACGCAGGCTGCGTTTAAATAAAATTCCATGTATGGGCGTAAAGGTTCCTGCAATCAAAAAGAAAATGCCGGCATGATCAAGCCGTTGTAACACCGCGCGTGGTGTACCACCAGGTTCCAGCAAATGAAACACTCCACTCATGGAAAGTAGAAATACCACAGAAAAGACAAAAATAGCCAGTGCCAGGACCCGGGCATGGCTTGAGCGGCCACGTATCATCATCCAGGTACCCAGACCTAGAAATATTCCAGCGGCAATTAAATGGGTTAAAGAACTAAAGGGTTCGCTGAAACCGGGAATTGGAATAATCTGTTCGGTCGACATAGCATGTAGAATGGCGTTATACCGAGTAAAATTCAAGTATGGAAAATAATTCTGTTTGACAGAAATATTTAGAAATAAAGCTTAAAATGGTATACAGTCAAAAATATTACACTATCAGGAGTCCGGTCATGAAAAGATATCTCATCGCTTTTTTATTACCTCTTACATTATTATTTGTGCAAATGAGTCATGCAGCTGAAGATTACAGCGCAAGCGTTAAAAATTTTAAACAAGCCAAAGAAACCCATTCATTTTTTAAATCGGCCTATGGCTATGCCTTATTTCCAACTATTGGTAAAGGTGGGCTGGGAATAGGTGCGGCACATGGAAAGGGGCAGGTCTACCGGGCAGGGAAAGCGACGGGTAAAACGAGTATGACCCAGGTAACAATTGGCTTACAGGCCGGAGGGCAGGCATTCAGTCAAATCATCTTTTTTAAAGACAAACGAGCCTATGACGATTTTACCAGCGGTAACTTTGAATTTGGCGCACAGGCGACTGCGGTAGCGATTACTGCAGGTGCTTCAGCAGGGTCGAGTACGACCGGGACCTCTGCAGGATCAACGACTGGTGGAGGCGCCGGGAAACAATCCAAGGCAAAGTACCATAAAGGCATGGCGACTTTTACCTTTGCCAAAGGTGGTCTGATGTACGAGGCCTCAATTGGGGGACAGAAATTTGAATTCGAGCCATTTACCAAGAAAAAATAATTCACATTTACATCCTTGAAAGGTTAAAACTCTATAATTTATGGAGAGCCCTCGTTCACGAGGGCCCTTCATATATAGATTAATCAACTATTCTGCCAGGACGACAGATCCGCTATACTGCCGCTCTGAACCAATAAATATATAAATTTCGAAAATCAATATGAATATATCTCAGTTTCGTTTGGGGGGACGTAAAGCATTGGCGTTTGCTTTAATCTTTGCCTTTCCTTTTAATATTATGGCTGATGAAGTGCCTCAGGTTAAAATCAGGCCTGTAACGGATACGTCTACTACTATTGCGGTATCATCAGAAGCCGCGGAGTCCTTGACCGAAGAGACGGTGAGTGAAGATACCCCGAAAGAAACCAAAAAGAAGATCACTAATTTGTGGGAAAGTTTCGGTCCACCACGCGATGACAAATATGACTGGATTCAATTAAGCTCAGGTGAATGGCTTAAGGGTGAACTGATTTCGCTATATAGTTTCGCGGTTGAATTTGACAGTGATGAGCTGGGTTTACTAAATATCGACTGGGATGATATAAAACAGATCCGCAGTGCGCAAGCAATGAGTTTGCGAGTAGAGAAAAATGGTGACGAAGATGAGACCGTTACTGTTCGAGGTAAGCTACAATTATTAGATAATACCGCTGTGATCGTGGATGGTGAGAAGGTCATGTCATATCAACGATTTCAGATTGTATCAATTGCAAAGGGTTCCGACAGGGAGTCTGACTTTTGGGCAGGTAAGTTTTCCCTGGGGGCAAATGTTAAGAGAGGAAATAGTAATCTCACTGATTCCAACCTGACGGCAAGAGTCCAGCGTCGTACAGCAGGTTCTCGTTTATTTTTTGACTATGTTGGTAATTTTAGTAAAACTGAAAGTGTTGAGACATCAAATAACCATCGTTTGAGCTCATATTATGATTCCTTTCTGAATCGAAAGTTTTTCTGGCGTATCTATTCGGCGGAATATCATCGTGATCCGTTCAGAAATATAAATAATCAGCTCTCACTGGGTTCTTCTTTTGGTTATGATCTCATACGTACCTCTAAAACCGAATGGGAGGTTTCCGGTGGTGTTGGTGCATTATATACTGAATTTGTATCTGTCGGTGTGGGTGAAGACATTGAAAGTCATTCACCATTTATAGAATTAGGAACGAAATACGATACTGAAGTGACTGGATGGATGGACTATCTATTTGATTTCAGATTCCAACTGGTTGAAGAAAGCGCTGGGACCTATACCCATCACTTAGTTACGACCTTATCATCTGATATCACCGGTGATCTGGACCTTGACGTGTCATTAGTCTGGGATCGAATCGCCGATCCACAACCTGCAGCTGATTTAACTGTACCGAAAAAAGATGACGTACAATTAATTGTCGCAGTGAGCTACGAATTTTAGGGCGAGCCAATAAGATGAGAACCCGATTAAAGTTAAGCTTAAGTTTGATTATTTTGCTAAGTTTAAATGTTAGTGTAACAAAGCTTTTTGCGGATGAATCTGTTGAAAAAAGTAATAACTCCGCACCAGCTAAAACTATATCTGGTAAAAGTGAAAACAAGTATAAGGATTTAGACGAGGCGCTGGCAGAGGTTAAGGCACAACGAAGAGAAATAGACCGCTTGCAACGGCGCGTCACAAAGAGCGAAGGTTTACGAAAAGAAGTGCTTGAATCAAGGCTGGATAAAGCCTGGTTGAATTTATTGAAACTGGGATTGAAGTTTGCGAATAAAGTTTCCGATAAAAAAGAAAAGGATGCTTTAAAAAAAGAGTTTCAGAAAAAAGCAGTAAAAATACTTGAGTCACAATCGTACATAACCAGCACGGTCATAGGCCGGATTGACAATCGAATCAAAATACCAGAATCAGATCTAACGGCTGCCGAACAGGCGGTTCAGTATAATAAGATTTATGAGTTGATGGCAGATTTAGATGAAGCAAATCAATTATTAATTGATAGCCTCGCTGTATCGAAAAAGTTTGGCCTGGACATGTCGCAGCAAGAAAAAGCACTCAAAGACTATTTAGATAATCGAGCGGCAGATATATCCATATTTTTAGAGCTAACCCAAACTGAATTAGCGGGAATTAATGCAGGGCTATCGGCGATACCGGGCGATGCAGAGTTACTGGCGAAACAGAATATCGTACAGAGCCGTATTAATAAAATTGCGGCAACATTAGGCGAAGTATTGAATATGATGGATTCACTGAAGCTTGAAACAACCTATTATCGGCAGCAAATCCTGGCGGCCACAGGTGAGATCACTACTGAAGTGGCCGACGTCAGTGTGATGACAAGTTTATTAATAAACTGGAGTAAGAAGCTGACCAATGCCATAGTAGAGGAAGGTCCAAATCTAATATTTAAATTTCTATTGTTTATATTTATTCTATATATATTCCGTAAACTTTCTCAACTTGTACAGCGTATGCTGACCAAAGCCTTGAATCGTTCCCAGCTTAAATCATCTGAGCTGTTACGAAACATGGCGGTCTCCATTTCGGGTAATTTTATCTTCCTGTTGGGTATATTAATCGCGCTCTCACAACTGGGAATCTCGCTCGGCCCGTTACTCGCTGGTTTAGGTGTGGTTGGTTTTGTCATCGGTTTTGCTCTGCAAGATTCGTTATCAAACTTTGCCTCGGGTATGATGATCTTGATCTATCGTCCGTTCGATGTTGGAGACCTGGTTGAGACTGGGGGTGTATTTGGTACCGTCCATGATATGAGTCTGGTTAATACCACTATCATGACCCTGGATAATCAAACAATCGTAGTTCCGAATACTAAAATATGGGGCGATGTGATCAAAAACGTTACCGCACAAAAGAACCGTCGTATCGATATGGTGTTTGGTGTTTCTTATACCGACGACATTGAAAAAACCGAGCAGGTGTTGGCCGATATTGTCGCGGGGAACGACAAAGTACTAACTGATCCTGAACCGGTGATACATTTACATGAATTAGCTGATTCATCTGTTAATTTTGTCGTTCGCCCCTGGGTCAATCGTGATGATTATTGGGATGTTTACTGGGATATCACTCGCAGTGTAAAAATGCGTTTTGATCAAGAAGGTATTTCGATACCTTTCCCGCAACGCGATGTGCATTTATATAACACGACTAGTTAGGCGGAGTATTGGAATAAATCATGGGCATGCTTATTAAAGGAAAATTGGTCGATGACTGGCTTGAAAAAGAGGTTGAAGATGGCGATTTTAAACGTATGGAATCGACCTTTCGACATTGGGTCACTGCCGATGGTCGCCCAGGCCCAACTGGAGAGGGTGATTTTAAAGCTGAACCTGATCGTTATCATTTGTATGTTTCAAATGCATGTCCCTGGGCACATCGAACGGTTATTTTTAGAAAATTAAAAAATCTCGAAAATTTGATTGGCTTATCCATTGTCGAAGCCAATATGCTGGATCAAGGATGGACCTTTTCAGACCAAGGTTGTTATGTTGATCATTTGCATCGGTTTCGATTTATGCATGAGATTTATACGAAAGCAGAAAAAGACTTTACCGGGCAAATCACCGTGCCTGTGTTGTGGGACAAAAAACGAAACACCATCGTTAATAATGAATCATCTGAAATAATTCGGATGTTAAATTCTGCGTTTAATGAATTCACCGATGTGCAAACGGATTATTATCCGGAAGCCTTACAGCAACAGATTGATAAAATAAACCGTCCCATTTACAACAACATCAACAATGGTGTCTATCGTTGTGGTTTTGCGACTACCCAGACGGCTTATGAAAAAGCCTTTGACCGGTTATTTTCAGAACTCGATAACACTGAAACAATTTTATCAAAACAACGTTATTTAGTGGGCGATCAAATTACTGAAGCGGACTGGCGTTTATTCACCACCCTGATTCGTTTCGATGCGGTTTATGTAGGCCACTTTAAATGCAATCGACAACGTATCAGTGATTATCCTAACCTGTCTAATTTTGTTAGAGAGTTGTATCAAATACCAGGCATTGCTGAGACAGTGGACCTGGACTACATCAAGCAACATTACTATTACAGCCATACCAGTGTAAATCCAACTCAATTGATTCCGAAAGGTCCTGCGTTGAACTTTGAATTACCACATGATCGTGTAGAAAAATTTACTTAGTTATTAAGCGGCTTTCATATCACTTTGCTCCGGTCTACATGCTTTGCACTGTCTTGCACTGTCTTGAACCGCTTCGCGTTTCGTACAGTATTCCCTACGCTTCGCTCCGGTCGTTTCGTACAGTATTCCCTACGCTTCGCTCCGGTCAACCGCTTCGCGTTTCGTACAGTATTCCCTACGCTTCGCTCCGGTCAACCGCTTCGCGTTTCGTGCAGTCACTACCTAGAAGCGCTTCGCGTTTCACGCAGTATTCCTTCCGCTTCGCTACAGTCACTTCCTACGCTTCGCTCCGGTCAATCGCTGCGCGCTTCATGCAGTCACTGTACTTGAACCGCTTCGCTCCGGTCATCCTGAGGAGTGAAACGACGAAGGATCTTAGGTTTTTGTTTATACCCGCTCCGTAAAATAATGATATGGATTGACTTGAGTCAAGGATGCAAGAAGTATCCTGACAGATACTAGCGCCCAGAAAAGGATTTGAATTATATGTTAAACATTGAAGGCGCAGTTGATGATTCCAAACCGCTCGGTTACGGCCCCCCGATATTACGTCTAGGTTTCAGGCCGTTTTTTTTAGCTGCGGGCATATTTTCGATTCTCGCAATGGCGATCTGGATGGCCAGTTTTATTCATTCTGTAAAATTCGAGTTCGCGGGTATATCTCCAATATTATGGCATGCCCATGAAATGATATTTGGATACGTAATCGCTGTGGTGGCCGGTTTTTTATTGACGGCCATTAAAAACTGGACAGGGCAAGAAGTGTTACGTGGCAAAAATTTGGCATTTTTGTTTCTGCTTTGGTTAATTCCCCGATTATTACCATTAACGGGCATGATGATTCCTATGGAAATCATCGCTGTAGTCGATATAGCTTTTTTATTCTTTCTGGCGTTAGTCTGTTTAAGACCCGTAATAATAGTAAAACAATTTAAGCAGTTAGGTATTATAGCAATCTTGTTTTTACTAATGCTGTGTAATCTTATTTATTATCTTGGTCTCATGGATATTCTAACGAATGGAGTTCATTGGGGCCTGTATTCGGCGCTGTATCTGATTATTTTGCTAGCTTTTTTTATGATGCGCCGGGTGATGCCGATGTTTATTAAAAATGGTGTCGATGGTGAAGTCGAATTAAACAATCGAACCTGGCTCGATATCACTAGCCTGATTCTATTAGTTTGTTTGTGGATCAGCGATGTGTTTACTGGGTACCAGAATCTCACGGCTAGCCTTGCGGTTGTGTTAACAATTTTACATACATTACGTTTAGCGGGTTGGTACACTAATCGAATATGGACTAAACCATTGGTATGGATATTAGTTGCCGCTTATGTTTCTTTTATACTCGGGTTTGCATTAAAAGCATTATCCATAACGTCAGGTATTTCGCCTTTTTTATCCGTGCATGCTTACACCGTAGGGGGGCTCGGTTTGCTCACTCTCGGCATGATGTCACGAGTTTCTTTAGGACACACAGGGCGCAATGTTTTTGAACCACCTGCAATCGTGTTTTGGAGTTTTGTAATATTATTGCTTGGTGTAGTTGTGCGGGTGGTGTTTCCGTTATTTAGTATGGAGCTGTATTTATACTGGATTTGGATATCTCAGGTACTGTGGATGATAGCTTTTGTTATTTTTGTAATAGTCTATGGCCCTATGTTATTGAGCACAAGAATTGATGGCCGGGATGGGTAAGGTTTTATTGAATACCTTGTCCTATTGTCATCCTGAGGAGCAAAGCAACGAAGGATCTTAGATCCTTCGCTTTGCTCCACATGCTTTGAACCGCTTCGCGTTTCGTGCAGTGTTTCCTACGCTGCGCTCCGGTTAGGATGGCAAGACAAGGTTTATTATCCTATTGTTTTTTTATTTCCAGTTTTTTCCGAACATCCGAAACTCTATTTATTAATCGAGTTTTATGATCACCGGGCAAGGTTTTGAGCTCACTGACTCGGTCAGTAAAATCTTTACTGCTAACGAGTAAATCGTCTACAAGTTCCTGATAACGTCGATTATTAATTCCACTGTGGTTTGCATAGCGTTCAACCGCTTCAACTAAACCCACTGGAGTATCCTGTTTATCCAGTAACTCTCCATATTGCCCAAACGGCATTACACTTAGCATATCGTGTTGAGAATAAGCTCGCATCGGGGTCGGATCATATATGGGCGTAAAATGGCGCTGGCCATCGTTTTCATAAATCGAAAGGTTCTCCAGATGCAAATCGCCATTCCCCGTCAATAACGTCAGTATCAGCCGTTTAAATAAATGTTCTTTTGCTGAAACTGGATCGCTGACAATGTTCACGGCTGATTGATCAATGGCCTGCGCAATCAGATCATACTGATAATCGAAATGACTATTTAACGGCGCCCCGGAAGCGAGTATTGAATACAGGGTTTCGGTGTATAAAGGCGAATTGTTTTCATCACGATCAAAACGTTCAACTGCGATGGCCGGCATGCCTTTAAAGTTACAGGTCCAATGTCGCGGTACCTCAAATCCAGCTTCACGATGAATATCCAGTGCCAGCGACTCAAGTTCGATAATGCCGGGGTACCGTTGGCTTTGTTCAAACTTCAATACCACATCGGTAATGCCCGGTGTTTTTTGTCGAGTGGGTAAACCTATGCGACCATCCCAGCCGGAAGCAGCAATCGACACCAATAATTTTGGGATTGCACCGCCTACACTGGGAGTAGGGCCCACGGTCTGGATGAGTACTTCAATATCATCCTCAAACCAGGTCATGAATTCTTTTAGAGAGAAACTTAATTCATCGGATACTTCACTCAGTTTATGTTTGGGTGAATGCTGGTACCAGTTTTGTGCCTGCTCATCAGTTTCAAACAAATCGAGATGTCCTATGCCACCATGTCCTGAAATTTTCAGGATCTCCCAGTCGGCCTCAAAACCGCTTAACTCTTTTTTATCTTTCGTCGCTAGATATTTAAGTGCCAGATTGCGTTGGAAATTGTCGTTTTCTTTCGGTGGGATTAGAGACTGCAACGGGGGTAACAGATCAAATTGATTGCCGCGTGCGCGACTGATGGTGGTTTTACCGTAATACTCAGGTGAATAGACTAATCCCAGGCCCGGCTGTTCTTTTTCAAGGTATTGGTCATCGTAAGTAAAACGGCATTCTTTGTCGGTGACATAGAGACGACCCATGCGAGCGGGCATGCCACCCAGGCGGGTCCATATTACCGCTTCTTTGTCAGTATTCATGTTGGTTGTAGTTACGAAGGAAACAGGGTGCCATCATTTATCTTTTCAACCACCGGATCATCGGCTAATAACTTTATACGCAGACCTGCGATGCGGGCCAGCTCTTCAAAGGTCTTTAGATTGATATTTGGGTTTTTTTTAGCTCGGGATAAGGTCTCCTGGCGAATCCCTGCACGAGCGGCTAATTCGCCCTGGCTAATATTATTGGCCTTGGCAGCGGCAATAATCTCGTTAATCAGCTCAATACTACTCATAATTTGATAAATACATCATAAAGATGGCTAAAGTATAGTATATTTGATATATAACTCAAATATATAATATGATTATTACATCAAAATAGCTAAATAAACCATATATTTTGATTATTAAGTCAAAATAAATATAACCAAACAGCTGGCTCATCAACTCGAAAGAGTAAGACCTGAATAATCTAAAATGGTCGTAAAGCTATTTAGGTACCCGAAGTAAGAAATCAAAGAAGGAAGCCATATCGTTGTTATTATCGATCTGGTTCATTATAGGCTCACAGGATAATAAAAATGACAACACCGGCATCTCAAGGTATCGATCGAAACCTGGCTCGAACAAGGTGCAAAGGTTGAACCTGCAAAAGTACTTTCTCCCAAATTAAACCGTGAAATAGCAAAATGGGAAACCTTTTTTAATCAGACGGGTAATAAAAACAAGTTAATGGCCCGTTATATCTACGAACATCTATTTGTCGGTCATATCTACTTTGATAAAGTATCAAAAAAAGATTTTTTCATGTTAGTTCGTTCGCGTACACCTCCTGGTGAGGCGATTGACATTATTTCAACCATATGAGGCGTTTATTCATCAATTGGGTCCGGCACGGGAACCCGATATCGATTATGAAACCGCTGACGTGAAAAGCGAATTTTACACCAAAATTTATCGGCACATGGGCGGGGCTCATCAAGCTATTGATTATATAAACTTATGCACGAAATTTAAGGAACGCTGTAAAAAACTCGGTCTGGATAAATCAGCAAGTAAGATACAGCGCTCTCTACGAAAACTCAGTAGCATCGAAGGAGAACTCACAGGGGTATTTCCCAACGTGACCTTTTTGAGGGTCAAGGTGGATGGTAGTCTTAAAAAAGATCAGGTTTATACGATTGTTCGCAATAAATCCTATTTAAACACCACTTCGTTAGGCGCTAAGGAAAAAAACCATATTCGATCAGAAGATACCATTGATATTGTGAAAGGATTTGTGGGTGCGTACCCAAATTTTTTCTTTGAAATCGAGTATCATCGGCTGGATGAATTTGTTGAACAGTATGCACTGATTGATAGTTTTGACAAATATGAGCGTTTGGTAGAAAAATTTGGTATAAGACGAACTAACCCCCATTTCTGGAAAAGTGCCGATTGGTTTTATGAAAAGTACAAACATACTTATCCCGTTAGCGCTGGGCTATTTGATTTAAATCGTTATAAAAACAGATAGATATCTTTATTCAATAACAGTAAACAAGGAAAAGGACATGAGAAAATATATTATATTAATTAGCGCATTTTGCTTCTCGCTGATAATGGCAGGCTGTGCTACTACTCCTACGGACGATATTAAAATAGATGCCGAAGCGGATCCTAAAGTACAGTTCAGTGGTTATAAAACCTATGCCTGGTTAGGCTCGGCGGGGATATTAAAAGACCCTGAAGGTAAATGGAAACAGCCAAATTTTGATGTGGATGCTGAAATTCGATTCCTGATTGATCGTGAATTACGCAAGCGTGGATTAGTTGAAACAGATAAAAAACCGGATATGTTGGTCGCCTATGCCATGGGTGTGAATATGGCGGCGTTAAAAGTGAAAGAAAACCCGGAAACTAAAACGAAATTCTTAAAAAATGTACCCAAAGGGGCATTACTGATTATCCTTTCCGATCCTGAAACGGAATTTGTAATGTGGTTAGGACGTGCCGGTGCCGAAGTACAAAAAAATGCGGATATTGCCAC
>CAMYOL010000015.1 GCA_947260005.1 uncultured Ectothiorhodospiraceae bacterium | reverse complement strand
TGTGCCCCTTTTTCCAAAGAGCCACGGATTTCTTCAAAAAATTGCTCAACCAGTTCTTTTGCTTCGCGCTTGTTCAACCCCAATTCTTCGAACAAGCGTTCCGCCATTTCCGCTTTGGTCAATGCCATCGTTTTTTGTTCTCTCGGCTTGTTATTGTCTTAGGGTTGCCCCTAGGTCGCCGCGCACTTGCTCGATGACGCGCTGCATAACCTGTTCAATTTCACTGTCTGTAAGAGTGCGCGAAATATCCTGTAAGATCAAGCCCAGAGACAGACTTTTTCTACCAGAATCAATACCTTCGCCCATATACATATCAAATAACTCTATCTTCTTCAGTGTCCCGGGGGCCGCTTTCTTGATCGTTTCCCGCACGTTATCGGCTGTTACCGCCTGATCTACGACAATTGAGATATCTCGTCGTATCGCCGGGAACTTCGATACCGCCTCGAACTCGGGAAGACGGCCCTTCTGTAAACTATCTGCTTTTAATTCAAATAGATACATAGTGTGGTCCAGATTGAGCTGTTTTGCCACTTTTGGGTGAATTAATCCTACCCAGCCTACCGCCTGATCATCACGATATAAACGCGCTGATTGCCCTGGATGCAATGCTGCATGAGACTCTGACACAAATTTAAAGCTTTCAGAACAGGCACTTAGCTCAAAAAGTGCTTCCAGATGCCCTTTCAAATCAAAGAAATCCACCTTCTTTGGCGTTTGATCCCAACTGGGTAACATCTGCTCACCCATGATCAGACCTGCAATGGTCATTTCCTGATTCAAATCAGAGCTTTGCTGAACAAACGCACTCAAATAAAAATAACCTATTTTGCTGGCGATGCAAGTTAAATTGTGCGACCTGGATCAAACCTGGCCATAAACTGGTCCGCATCACCGCCATATCACTCGATATTGGGTTCGCCAGTGCCACGCTTTCCTTCTCAGGCTCGATAATGTCCTGTATCTGTTTGTCCACAAAACTGTAGGTAATCGATTCCTGGTAGCCTAAATCTGCCATTAACTGTCGGATACGACGCATACCGACCACCGTTTCAGGTAATGGCTGGAGCATGAGAGGTGCAGATGGTCGATCCAGCGGCAAATTGTTATAGCCGAAGATTCGGGCCAACTCTTCAATTAAATCCTCTTCGATTTCCATATCAAAACGAAATAAGGGTGCGGTTACCTTCCAGCCCTGCTTGTTCGCGTCTAGACGCATACCAAGCCGTGTCAGAATATCTTCAATATCTTTCGTCTGTAGACGTGTACCCAGTACGCGCTCTACACGAGCTTCTCTAAGGCTGATAGGCGTTGGCTTGGGGAGCTTTTTGCTCACTGATTTAATCACGACCGGCCCCGGTTCTCCGCCAACTATATCCAATAACAATTGAGTGGCCCGCTCGATGGCGGTGGCCTGTAAATCAGGTGACACCCCGCGCTCAAAACGGTGTGATGAATCCGTATGCAAGCCATAACTGCGGGCCTTGCCAGCAATACTGATCGGATTGAAATAGGCGCTTTCCAAAAAGATATCGGTCGTATCGTCCTGCACGGCACTCTGCTCGCCGCCCATGATCCCGGCCAGGGCCAGTGGTTTGGATTGATCGGCGATCAGCAAACTGCCTGGGGTGAGTTCGATGGTCTGGCCATCCAACAATTCAAGCGATTCGCCTTGAGTGGCATGGCGCACCTCAATGGCCTTGTCGATCTTGGCCAAATCAAACGCATGCATTGGTTGACCCAGTTCAAGTAGAACGTAATTGGTCACATCCACGGTGGGTGACAAGCTGCGCAATCCCGCCCGGCGCAATTTTTCCTGCATCCACATCGGCGTGATGGCTTTCGGGTTGATGCCTTTGATCACGCGACCACAATATTGAGGGCAATCATCATCGGCCGTTAAGGTCACTTTTAAATCTGTTTTGTGAGTCGCCTTGATGGGTTTAATCTCGGGGCCGACGACATCCATACGATTTAAGACCCCCACTTCACGCGCGATGCCGGCCATCCCTAAGCAATCGCCTCGGTTAGGCGTGATGCCTAACTCAATCGAGACGTCTTCAAGCTTTAAATAGTCACGAACAGAATCGCCAACGGTGGCATCGTCTTCCAGCGGTAATAAACCCTCAGCAGAATCGGCCAGGCCAATCTCTTTGGCGGAACACAACATGCCAAAGGATTCGACACCACGAAGTTTAGATTTTTTAATCTTGATGCCGGGTAACTTTGCGCCCACCAGGGCTGTAGGTACTTTCATGCCGACTTCGACATTGGCGGCCCCGCAGACAATACTAAGCGGTTCTTTATCACCGACGTTAACTTTACAAACGCGTAACTTATCCGCGTCGGGATGTGCGCTTAATTCGATCACCTCGCCAACCACAACCTTGTCAAATTCTGCGGCGACCGGTTCGATCCCATCCACTTCCAGGCCGGCCATGGTTAACTGATCGGCCAGGACCTCTGTCGAAATTGATGGATTTACCCATTCGCGTAACCATTGTTCGCTAAACTTCATTTTTATTTCCTGTTTTTATCCGCAGCAGTAGCGGTAATCTAAATATTATGGATACCCACTAATTTATTTCGTTGTGGGGCAGGATCTTCCCCCTCTCCAGGGGGAAATGTGCCCCGCGGGTATGACGGAACAAATATTCCGGTTATCTTTCACGTCATTCCCGCGGAGGCGGGAATCTAAATATTATGGATTCCCCCTCTTTAGGGGGAATGACGTGACAGGTTTACGGCTCTTATTTTTCGTCATTCCCAGAAAGACTCCCGGTTCCTGTCATTCCCAGAAAGACTCCCGGTTCCTGTCATTCCCAGAAAGACTCCCGGTTCCTGTCATTCCCAGAAAGACTCCCGATTCCTGTCATTCCGTCATTCCCAGAAAGACTCCCGATTCCTGTCATTCCCGCGGAGGCGGGAATCCAGATATATTTAGATTCCCGCCTCCGCGGGTATGACGAAATTAGGTGTTCTGTATTAGTTAAATTGTTTTAAAAATCGTAAATCGTTTTCAAAAAACAAGCGCAAATCATTAACGCCATAACGCAACATCGCCAGACGCTCAACGCCCATACCAAAGGCAAAGCCAGTGAATTGTTCGGTATCGATATCAACATGTTTAAACACATTAGGATGCACCATGCCACAACCCAAAACTTCTAACCAACCGGTATGACTGCAAACTCGACAGCCTTTACCACTGCACATGACGCATTCGATGTCCGCCTCAGCCGAGGGTTCGGTAAACGGAAAATAGGACGGTCGAAACCGAACCGCCAGATCATCGCGTTCAAAAAACTTATGTAGAAAATCTATCAGGATGGCTTTTAAGTCGGTAAAGGTGACTTGCTCATCGACCATTAAACCTTCGACTTGATGAAACATCGGCGTATGCGTCACATCCGAATCACATCGATAGACTCGACCAGGTGCAATTAATTTAAGCGGCGGCTTGCGCTCTTTCATCGCCCGCACTTGCACCGGTGAGGTATGAGTACGTAATAACATCGATTCATTGATATAAAACGTGTCATGCATCGCTCTTGCCGGATGCGACTCTGGAATATTTAACGCTTCGAAGTTATGAAAGTCATCTTCAATCTCAGGGCCGACCGCAATTTCAAACCCTAACTGATTAAACAGATCTTCTATTCGATGTAGAACGCGCGTCACCGGATGTAAACCACCCGTACCATGTGAGCGTCCTGGCAAGGTGACATCGATGGTTTCACTGGCCAGTTTCTCATTTAGCTTTTCTGTTTCCAGCAGCTGTTTGCGCGCTTCGATCGCCTTTTGTACGGCTTGCTTGGCCACGTTGATCACCTGACCGGCTTTGGGACGTTCTTCCGCGGAGAGCTTACCCAGATTTTTCATCTGCGCGGTGATACTGCCTTTTTTACCCAGATAATTAACCCGCACTTGATCGAGTGCCTGCAAATCATCAGCGGCTTGTATCGCTTGCTCAGCGTCATCCACTAGTTGTTTTAATTGTTGTTCCACAATATTTCTTTTCCCGTCATTCCCACGAATACCCTCTATATTAACTTTTTGATGGGCACAGTGCGTGGAAATCTAGTCCTATTAATTTACATTGGATTCCCTTCGCCAAGGGAATGACAAAATTCTTAAACCTTTACTTATTTCTTTTCCCGTCATACCCGCGGGGCACATTTCCCCTGGAGAGGGGAATCTAAATATATTTGGATTCCCGCCTCATCGTGCCCCTCAAAATAATAATTAGAGGGTATCGCGGGAAAAGTGCCCTGCGGGTATGACATAATAAATAAGTTTCATATTTCTCAAACGAAAACGGGAAGACCCAATGCATGAGCCTTCCCGTATCGTAATTACTTACCCAGTCTTAACTGGATATTCGAACTTGCAATTAAACTATCGTTGCCTTTTAATCAGGCTGCGAGGCTGGCCTTGGCCTTTTCTGCAAGGGCTGCAAAAGCAGTTTTGTCAAAGACCGCAATGTCAGCTAGCACCTTACGATCAATAGCAATATCTGCTTTCTTTAGCCCGTTGATAAATCGG
>CAMYOL010000014.1:141668-176971 GCA_947260005.1 uncultured Ectothiorhodospiraceae bacterium | reverse complement strand
TTTAATACGTAACCTTGCACATTCAGATGTCCTCAAGCCAGCTCCATATATTAACGAAAAAAGTAACCAGTAAGTTCCTTCAAATTGGGCTAATATTTGCTTAACCTCATTTCGGGTAAATACAACCGGAATATATTTTTTCCGTTTTGCCCGTACCACATCATTTAGCCAGGGGAGCTCAACCTTGAGCACTTTTTTATACAAATACAAAATTGCACTTAATGCTTGATTTTGTGTGCTTGGCGAAACTTTTCTATCAACCGCGAGAAAAGTTAAAAACGCCTCCACTTCAGGCTTAGACATTTCCTTCGGGTGTCGCTTTTTATGATAACGAATAAAGTAACGAATCCAATAAAGGTAAGCCTCTTCCGTTCTTAGGCTATAATGTTGTACGCGCAGCGATAAACGAACTTGCTCTAAAAGACGTGGCTTATTATCCACAGTAGATACTGTGTTTTCCATAACTCAACTCCCATCCTTGGAGGTAAAATAAATGAACAAGGTAACTTTACGTGGAAAGTATTAATTTTAATATAGGGATATTCCTACAAAGCGTAAAAAACGTTTATCACGTGCTGTAAGGCTTTGTTTTACAAGTAATTAAAAAGATTAGTATGCACATTGCAGACTAGTATCCCCTTGAAATTAGGAAGTTTATAAGGCATAAAGAGTTGATATTGAACAACAAAATACTTAAACAACAGGTCAAGCCGGAGTGATATATTGCAGTTCGGAGACCTATATACTAGTTAGGCATAAATATGAATGCAATTTGGTTATTACTGCGTATTTTATATTGGGGGGCTATCGCTTGTTTGCCGTTTGTATTACAGAATCTATATGTGGATTTTGTTTTATGGGGGATCAGCAACCCAAATGCTGAGTGTTTGAAAACCGGTGTACCATTTATTACGAGTGTTCAGTTGTTTAGTTGGGTATTGATGTTGTTGTTGTGGCCACTTGTTGCATGGAACCTTGGTGGAAGATTGTTGTGGGAGCGTTTCAAATTACGCAAGCACATGTCTACAGGCACCGGACATAAAAATGCCTAACAAGACGCTCAAAAGCGACGCAAAAACGCGCGCTTTAGCTAGACGTTAGGTTTTATAAACTATGAAAGCAATCGTACTAACAAGATATGGAGGCCCTGACGCGCTCCAACTTAAGGAAGTCGATAAACCAATTCCAAGCGAGAATGAGGTATTAATAAAAATCCATGCTGCAGCCATAAATGACTACGACTGGAGTTTGATGAGGGGCAAACCATATCTCTATCGCTTAATGTTTGGCATAACGAAGCCTAAGAAAAATATTCCGGGGATGGAACTTTCTGGAACCATTGAAGCGCTTGGTGAAAATGCAACAAAATTTGAAGAAGGAGACGCGGTGTATGGTGATATTTCAGGGTATGGTTTTGGCGCTTTTGCTGAGTACGTCTGTATCAACGAGCAGGCGTTAGTTCACAAGCCACCTCAGATGAGCTTTGAGGAGGCCGCTTCAATTCCACACGCAGCGATGTTAGCAGTACAGGGGCTGGTTGATGTCGGGGGAATTCAAAAAAATCAAAAAGTCCTGATTAATGGGGCTGGTGGAGGCGTGGGTACTTTTGGTCTATATATCGCTAAATTATATAGTGCCGAAGTTACTGGCGTAGATACTGGAGACAAATTAAGGATGATGACATCAATAGGTTTTGACCACGTCATTGATTACAAGAAAAAAGACTTTACTAAAAATGGGCAGTGTTATGATCTTATTCTGGACACCAAGACGAATCGATCTCCATTTGATTATATTTGTTCACTCTCAACACATGGAAAATATGTCACAGTTGGGGGCTATTTAAATCGAATTCTTCAAATGGTTTTATTGAAACCGTGGATTTCAAAAATTTATAAGAAGAGCATGGCTGTTGTAGGTCTAAAGCCGAATAAGGACTTGGATTATATTAATAAACTTTATAAGTCTGGAAAAATTAAGCCTGTTATTGATGGTCCATACAAGTTAAGCGAAACCCCTGAATTAATACAGTATTTTGGAGAGGGGAAGCATACGGGTAAAGTAATTTTAACTTTGGAAACATGATGAATAACCTAACAATTAGTCCCAAGGGATGCTCGCTATCGCTCGCACCCCTGAACAAAGGCGTTGAAGCTGTAGAAAAACCCTAATATCGTAAATTGCAAGCAAATAAATTTGATCAAAAACAATTAATTATGAGTACAGAAAAATGAAATTTCCAGTTAATCTACCTCCTCGTTATGCCCAAAAATTAAATTGTGAAGTATTATAGATGAATAAAGATAAGCATTTTATGGCTCTAGAAAATATGTATTTGGCGGCGCCAATAAATAATTTCTATAAACCCCGAATAAATGTATCTGAGGGTCAATCTGAAATAGAGATTGAACTAAATGAAAATTATTATCATGCGGCAGGTGCTGTGCATGGCTCAGTCTATTTTAAAATGCTGGATGATGCTGCATTCTTTGCGTCAAACTCTCTAGAGAGAGAAGTATTTGTATTAACGACATCATTTACGATCTATCTGACACGTCCAGTTTCTTCAGGGAGTATGAGGGCCGTTGGTAAAGTGGTTAATAGTACCAAGTCTCAATTTATAGCAGAGTCAATAGGATACAATTCAGAAGGTAAAGAAATCGCACGCGGAAGTGGCATTTTTGTCAGAGGTAAATTCAAATTAACAGAGGCATTGGGGTACAAGGCATAACAAGGTAATTTAACACTGACGCCGCAAAAAAACGTGGCACCGGTTAATTGGGACGTTGAGGCTGTAGAAAAACCCCAATATCGTAAATTGCAAGCAAATAAATTTGATCAAAAACAAATAGTTATGAGGGCAGAAAAATGAAATTTCCAGTTATTCTACAGCCCCGTTATATGCCAGTGATAATAAGATCAATAGCATCAATAAACTCTGATCGATAATCCGAAATATTTGAAACGTTATCGCCTAATATTGATTTCTCGATTCCAGCGATCTGCTGAGTGAGAGCCGCATATTTGTTACCGTCAATTTCAACAATTGGACAAAGTTTTGTAATGACCTGATCTTTTACTATCGAGTATTTACCAAGAGGGATGACTACTGTTGTGCGGAGTTGATCGAGTAAGTCAGACTGGACGTCTAGTAAATATGGAAAGGTTTTGCTGGTTCTGGAATTTTTGTTTTTATAAACGTTAAATTGGCTCATTAGAAACTCCTGACGCCATCACTAAAAACACCTTCACTTTCAACAAAATCATTGTATGCCTGAATGGCTTTTGCATTTTCTTGAAGCCACTGCTCACGTTGTTTAATTTGTAATAGTCTGGCAAGCTCATTTTCTAGCGTGGCAGAGAGGTTGATATTCATTTGGCGTGCTTTCGAGAGTAAGTCACTGTTTATGGAGAGATTTGTTGGCTTCTTTGGGGCCTGGCTATCAAACGCTTTCACAGTCTTTACTCCTATATTTAATGCGTATAGTATATGCGCATATTAAGCAAAGGTCAAAATATACATATTATTTGCACATTCAACAGACAACCAAAAGTGTCGTACCTCTTGCTGATTCACAAGAACCACGCCACTATCGTCAGAAGTTTGAGAGCGTTATAAGTCTAAAGGGGGAAATATGTTTAAGTTAGTTATCGTATCCACAATGTTTTTAATTGCGACGGGTTGTGCAGGTCCTAACCCCAACCCAGGTGAACGGACTGCTGATAAGGCATGGAACTCTGGTAATTACCAGCGTGCATTTGAAATTACGAAGCCTAGAGCTGAGGCCAACGAGCCTTGGGCGCAGTTGCGTATGGGGATATTTTATGCGAACGGGTGGGGAACTAATGTTGACTTAGCTAAAGCTGAGTATTGGTATAAAAAAGCTAGTGTACAAAAGGCAGAGGGGGACTGGGCTGAGGGTAAACTAGTTGGCGCAACAGGTAAGTCAGGGTATTTTAACCAAAACAGTGATGCCATTATTGCTGAATTTAATCTAGCACAACTTTATTACGAGAATAATAAAAACTTAGATGAAGCCATGAATTACATTAATAATGTTATCAAAGAATCAAACGGTTATTCTGTTTTCTTCTGTTGTGAGTTTGCAGGTGGAAGATATTTCAATCCAGGTCAATTTACTGATCTAAAAAAGAAAATAGAAGAAAAAATGAGTAAAGAATAAACTCATGACAAGTCAACCAAGGTCGCGCCTGGGCCGCCAAACCGCTTCGTATTTTGGCGACCACATGGCTTATACGTTGGCCACTAAAATCCGTTATCGAGCTCAAATCTTGTCGAATAAGAAAGAACAAATTAATAAATTATTGAAAGGCATCGAAACGGGTGATCCAGCATCAGTATCTGTCGTCAATGAAGCTAAATACATTCAACACAATCCGCAAACACATGAGGGAAGTGAAGGGTTGGCAGAGCTATTTGAGCGGCTATCTCAAACATCACCGCGAGTAAATATCGTCAGAGTATTTGAAGATGGTGATTATGTCTTCGCCCACACGGAATATGACTTTACTACACGAAATATTGGTTTCGAAATATTTCGCTTTGAAAACGGTCAAGCTGTTGAACATTGGGATAATATTCAAAATAGAGAGGAACTTAATAACTCCGGGCACTCTATGGTAGATGGGGTAACCGAAGCGACAGACCTTGAAGACACAGAAAGCAATCGTAAGCTAATTGAATCATTTATTGAAGAAATACTGATTCAAGGTGATCTCGATAAATTGAATGATTACATCAGTCAAGATCACTACACGGAACACAACCCATACTTAGGCGATGATTTAACTCAATTAAAAAGCGTTCTATCTAATGCAAAAAGTGGTAGATCAGCTTCTGTTGAGTATAAAAAATGCCATCAGCTATTAGCAGAAGGAAATTTTGTTCTCTCTGTATGCGATGGTTACGCTAACCAAATTTATTCTTCCTTCTTTGATCTTTATCGCATAAAAGATAGAAAAATTGTTGAGCATTGGGATACAACCGAAGCAATCCCGCCTCGCAGTGAGTGGAAAAATAATAATGGTAAGTTTTAATTGGCTAACAAAGTGCTCATGTCGCGAGCTCCCTGTCGTCGGCTGCTTAGCTAGGCGTTAGAGTTTTTCAATGTTTACCAAAAATAAAATTGTCGTATTTACAATAATCATGTTAATTGCAGCTATTGCAGAGGTATCTGTAACTGCATACTTAGTTGAAAAACTCGGCATTTTAAATTTAATTTTTGTATATATAGTGACTACAGCAGTAGGATTGTTATTTATCTGGATAAATCGATCCCGAAAAAAAGAAATGCTTGGAGCAATGAAAAACGTGGATTGGGAATCCATATCAGATAAAAGTAAAAAAGATCCCAATGCTCCATGTGTACAGTACTTTGGTAAGGTGGGAATATTGGTTGGGCTATTTTTTTGGGCGGTTATACTTATAGTTATTCCCGGTGTAGTCACAGATGCACTAGGTTTAATAATTCTTTTTGTCTGGGTAACTAGTCCAATCGTTCGAAACTTTGATCCAAATTATAAACCAAAACTCTAACAAGGAACTCAATCACATTGGGTCAATGGCACTGTTCGGACCTTCAACTGCTATGTGGTTTCGGGCGCGGTTTGAAAGCTTGCGCCTCTTTGTTTTGATTGCTCTTATTGTCGCACCTCCAATATTAGTTTTCTACGGCTCCTTTGAAATTGCTTAATTAGCGGTTTAATCTTTTACGTTGTATGTAAAAAGGTATTATATAATCGATAATTGTTATACCATTTTTCCTTTTCGATAAAGACTGTTGCACGGGGTAATTAACATTGGTTAGTAAAACACAAAACGATTCGAGTAAAACCGTAGCGAAAATTAAAAACAAGGGCCAATCCATTAAGATTGCTGATATCGACATCGCACTGCAGATGCTGAACAGGTATCTGGATAACCAGGAAATCAGTCCATTACTCACTGCCCTGGAAACACTGAAAACAGACACCCAAAATGAAAACTACCAGATACAAGTCATAGACGCCTTCGATGACCTGGGGACCCTGCAAGGCGCGGTATTAACCTATGCGCCCTATCTCAACATCTTTGTCTCTGATGATCCGTTCGGCGATTAACATTCGCTGAGTTTCTTAATGGAGTTTGTATGTTACACCGACTGGGAGCAGCTACCCGACAGTGCTAGTGCACTCTTTGAGCAAGGCGAGAAAGACAGTATCTTTTACTCGCGCCCGTGGTTTGCTAATTTGGCCAAAACACTTGATGATGATGATGCAATGCTGCTGGCCTGTGTAATCGATAGTGTAGTTGATGTTGATAGTGTAGTGGCAGAAAACAAAGTGCTGGCCATCCTGCCTCTGATAAAGCGTGCCGGGAATAACTTTCACTCACTCACGCATCGATATACTACCCATTATAGCCTTCTGCTTACGACCCAAGAACATCATCAGCAGCAGATTCTCACTTGCCTGGTTCAGGGTTTGGATCAGCTGCCACTTCGTTCATTGCTATTGGAACCAATCGCTGACAATGACAACGGGATAGTCGGCTTGCAACAGATTATGGAAACCGCTGGGTATCACTGTGAACGATATTTTCGGGTGTATAACTGGATTTATCGGGTGCAGGGGCAGTCCTATGAGGACTATTTGGCAGCCCGCCCTGCCAGGCTGCGTAATACGATATCCCGTAAACAGCGCAAACTCGACCGTGAACACGGTTATGAAATTCGTCTTTTTACCGGCGACGAAGTGCCACAGGCCATGTCAGATTACTATGCGGTCTACACGGCTAGCTGGAAGGCGAATGAACAGTATGTCGACTTTCTAGATGGCATGGTGGAAAACTTTTCAAGGCCGGGTTGGTCTAGACTCGCGGTTCTTTATGTAAACGGGCAGCCTGTTGCTGCCCAGCTTTGGTTTGTACTTCACGCTAAAGCAAGTATATTCAGGCTGGCGTATGACGAGGCGTGGAAGCCGTATTCACCGGGATCAATACTGACCAGTTTCCTGATGCAATACGTGATTGATACCGATAAGGTGGAGGAGATCGACTTCCTGACGGGGAATGACCGTTACAAACAGGACTGGATGTCTGATCGCAGAGAACGTTTCGCCTTGAGCTGTGTGAAAAATGTAAAGCCCACAGGGTGGTATGGACAGCTTGTTGAATCACTTAAGCGTATACTGAAAAAACGACAAGGATTTAATTTTTTATTCCCTGAGGGGATCAAGAGGAAATTAAGAGGAATTTACAATGAAGCAATTCGTATTAGTTTATCTGGGCGGTGACCACCCATCAAACCCGGAAGAAGCCAAAAAACATTTTGAGAAATATATAGGATGGTTATCATCACTCGGTGACGCTGTTGTCATCCCGACCATTCCATTAAAGGATACCACTACAGTCAGTCCTGATGGGACAACTAGAGAAGGAGGAAGTAGTGCAATGTCCGGGTTCTCGATTATAAAAGCAGACTCGATGGAGGCCGCACTCTCGATAGCACAAGAATGCCCTTTTCTTGAAATTGATGGTTCACTAGAAGTGTCAGAGATGATGCAGATGCCAACCCAGTAGAAACCGGTTCAGTTGAAACCAGACCAGTAGCCTAACTGAAAAATATTGTACTAAGCATTTAGTCTAAGGTTCAGTATATGAATACAACTCAAAAGATATTTGAACTTCAAATCTGGCATTTTTTTTCATTAATAGTTTTATTACTGTCTATAAAGTTATACATATACAATCGGCCTGAGGTACTCAATGGGTCATTATGGGGGATAGGTACGAACGAGTGGTTATGGCTGGCGATAGCCGTCCCCATTATTCATCAAATTTATGTCTGGTTAGTCTGGCGGCTTGAACTCTATAAAAAAACATTTACAAAACGCTATGGTCTAAATCGGGCATTCAAATTATATGCGATTGGGTTTTCGTTATTATTTGTAAGCCGGCTAATTGCAATTATATTTCTTGCATATAGTAATAAAAATTCTCTACCTATCGTTCCTGTACTCTCATATGTATTAGCGGTAGTAATAGCGATACCGATAATTTATCTTTTTTATTCCATAAAAAAATATTTTACGATTGCGCGAGCGTACGGCATTGATCACTTTGATAAAAACTATAACGAGCCTTATGTAAAAAAAGGGATATTCAAATATACTGATAACGGCATGTATGTTTATGGCCTTATGATTCTCTATTTACCGGGGCTACTCTTTTTATCTGAGGCGGCACTTTTGGTTGCGCTATTCAATCATGTCTATATCTGGGTGCATTATTACTTTACTGAACGTCCTGATATGGTCACCATTTATGGCAAAGTACCATAACGACACGCTAACGATTCATTAAGGCCAATTAATGAATCTTTCCATGATCTTTGATGTTGCTGCTCAAGACTATGATGCCACCAGGAAGAAATATATCAGCTGTTTCGATGATTTTATGGTATTGCAATCGGTCAAATACCTTTTGCTACTGATGCTGGTTTTAAGATACTTGATCTTGGTGCGGGAACAGGCTTATTTTCATCTCTGGTAAGGCATGTGTTTCCGAACTGCGAAATAACTCTCATCGACATCTCTAATGAGATTCTTGAAAAAGCCAAACAGCGGTTTTCTGGCGATCCGGCTATAAGCTACAACCACACTGACTATATACATGAACCCATTAAGGGTGAATATGATGTCATCATATCAGGTTTATCATTACATCATTCTACTGAACCAGAACTTCAATCTGTTTTTACAAAGCTATATGCTTGTTTGAATAAAAATTGCTGGTATCAGTATTACCGGTATGCTGTATACTCTGGAATAAAACACAACTAAACATTATTAAAATATCTTATTCAAACTTTGAAATTATTTGGCATATATATTCATTAAACCTAAACAGCAGACTTTATAATATGGAATATTATATTTCGAAGGACAAATCTAAACTCAATGTTGGGGCTATCCATGAATATTTATGTAATACATCCTATTGGGCCAAAGGTCGAAGCCTCAAAAGAGTAAAGAAATCTATCGAGAATTCGATTTGTTTCGGTTTATATGACTCAAAAAATAATATGCTTGGTTTTTCCAGAGTGGTTACTGACAACGTCGTTTTTGCATATCTAATGGATTGCTTTATTTTTGAAGACCATCGCGGTAAAGGATTAGGTACAAAGCTAGTAAAACACATCGTTGAACAACCAGACCTACAGGTCAGATTATGGCTTTTAGGTACGGCTAGCGCTCATGGTCTATATAAAAAATTTGGTTTTGCCAACCTGGATAATCCAGAAAGATTTATGGTAAAACGGGATGTAAATTACTCCTAAAAGTCACTTCGAGTGACTGCTCGTAAATGGATGGAGCACTAACATAAATGAAAGACCTGGTTGAAGTTTTCCCTTATTCCTATACAAGTATATTAGAAGCTACATATAGCCTCAATTTTGACCAGGTATCAGACACCCAGTTGGGTTCACTCCTGTCTACTCTTTCAGCGACTAAACCAAAAGCAAATTTTCTTGAGCTTGGTACAGGTAGCGGCCTGTCTACTAGCTGGATTCTTCATGGCATGGATGCTCAATCTTCTTTAAAAACTATTGATATTCCATAAGACTGGTACTTTACTTTTTGGTATACGCTACCCGTCGATATCCAGGAATATAAACTTTTAATGTATTTTACATCTCAGCTTATGTCGTTAATATGGTAGAACAAATGATATAGTTCCAACTATACAATAATATTAACCACCCTTAACTTTTACATCAAATTACTTAATTTTTCGGGATTAATGCAATGCAAGTTATTTTTTTATGGTCAGCAGTCGTAATGAGTGTCATCACTTTTTACGTTCATACTTTTATCGGTGGTCCTGTGGTCGCTGGTCCACTATTAGCAAATACCGATTTACCAAAGGCGTCTAAGTGGCTTAACTATTATTGCTGGCATATTACGACTATTTTTACTTTTCTAATGGGGGCCGGTTATGCGTATGTCGCATTAAATCCTGATCGCCCGGAATTAGTCATTTACTTAACGGCCAATACAGCGGCCTTTTCATTATTAAGCGCCGCGGTTGCCCTCAAAGGAAACATCAACCCATTGCGTTTCCCGTCAACGACTTTATTTGCCATTACATCACTACTTGGGTTAGCCAGTTTATTAACATAACAACGGTAAATTAAACTATATATATTTATCTTATCTGCAACTAAATCAAATTGAATTGTCATAACTTTTAATGAAAGTCCACACTGGAATATAAGTCATCATTAACATTACATTTCGATATTAATAAAACAGGAGAATTCATTTGAAATTTCGTATCAGTATTGTTGTTATGTTGTTTGTTTTTTCTATTTATGCCAACTCAACCGAAACTCCATCCTATCAATCGAATTATACCGGTCAGGAAAAACGTTTAATAAAGAGCCTGTCCAGGGACGATATCCAGCAACTCGAAAATGGCAAAGGATGGGGCCTGGCTAAAGCGGCTGAACTGAATGGGATGCCCGGCCCTTCTCATGTCTTACAAATGAAAACCGAAATATCGCTGAGTAAAGATCAGGAGCTAAAAATTAATAGCTTATTTACGGACATGAAATCAAAAGCGATCCCTCTGGGGAAACAACTTATTGAATATGAAAAACAATTAAATGACGCCTTTGAAAATAAAAGCATTACCGATACTCAGTTGAATTTATTATTAGATTCAATCTCGCAGGTACATAAACAGCTTCGTTATGTACATCTTGCCACGCATTTACAAACACCTAACATCCTGTCGCATCAGCAGATAGAAAAATATAATCGACTACGTGGCTATCAATCGGGTGATCCATGTCTAAATATACCGGCTGGACATGATGCCGATATGTGGAAAAAACACAATGACTGCAAATAAAATCATTCTAATGACTATAATATAATACCGACATTCAGGATAACTCCGGTCGAACAAACTACAATTAGCTAAACATATTGTTATTTTACCCTGACTAATCAAGAAGGAAGCCTGTTGGTCATTAGTATCTCTTTTTGTTGTAGTTAATATGAATCCTACCGCTCAATTTCTATTAACATTGGGAGGCATCCTCCTGCTTGGCCTGGTCACCTCCTCACTGGGCCGACATACTTTTTTACCTAGAGTCACCTTGTTACTTATTTTTGGTGTGATTATCGGTCACCAGGCCCTAAACATCATACCCTCGGCATTCATAAACCATTTCGAACTCGTCGCTAATATGGCCTTGGTGATGGTCGGTTTTCTATTAGGTGGCAAGTTAACGGTTTCCTCACTAAAACAATCTGCTGGTAAAGTCCTTTGGATCTCAATTAGTGCGGCGGTCGTTACCACGATCATCGTTAGCCTGGGATTGATCTGGGCAGGCGTACCCAAGCAAATCGCAATTTTGTTAGGTTGTATTGCCTCGGCCACTGCGCCCGCGGCGATATTGGATGTCAGCCTGGAAACAGAACAGGACTCCCCCTTCAAAAAATTACTGCTATCGGTTGTTGCGCTGGATGATATTTGGGCACTAGTTTTATTTGGTATTGGTATCGCCGTGGTCTCCACACTCAATGGTAGCCACAGTGATACATCCTCATTATTGATGGTAACAACAGAAATTGGTGGGGCCGTTTTATTGGGAGTCATGCTTGGATTACCTGCAGCTTATTTAACCGGCCGAATTAAACCAGGTCAACCTATCTTAACCGAAGCACTGGGGCTGGTTTTTGTCTGCGGCGGACTGGCCATCTGGCTCGATGTCTCTTTTTTAATTACCTCTATGGTGCTGGGTGCAATTATTGCCAACCTGGCAAAACATCATGAATATCCATTTCACTCTATCGAAGGCATCGAATCACCTTTTATGGTCGTGTTTTTTGTGCTGGCTGGGGCATCGCTTGAGATCGATACCTTAGTCGATATCGGTCTGATTGGTATTATCTATATATTATGTCGAGTGATTGGCAAGATTGTTGGCGCGACTATCGGTAGTCAACTCAGTCATGCGGACCTGCAGACGAAACACTGGATGGGCTTCGCATTATTACCGCAAGCTGGAGTCGCAATCGGTATGGCGTTAGTTGCATCAAATCATTTTCCAGAATATCGCCAGCTTCTCTTGTCAATTGTCATTAGTACAACGGTCTTTTTTGAGATCATCGGCCCTGTTTTTACTCGACTTGCTTTAAAGCGTACACTTGAATAACAAACTTAGCAGGCTAGCCGAATTTAGAACCCGCATTGACATTTCAATAGAACCAATCAACTTTTTAAGGATCAGGAGTTAACATGAGTGACCAACCCATTATTGCCGACAATAAACCCATTAGTGTCGAGCTAAACAAAGATGAAGAATATTATTTTTGCGTGTGTGGTCAGTCTAAGAATCAACCCTTTTGTGATGGCTCGCATGCCGGTACTTCATTTTCTCCTTTACCTTTTACAACCGATGAAAGTGGAGAAACCTATTTATGTCGGTGTAAACAAACTCAAAATGCACCTTATTGTGATGGTAGCCATAAAACCTTTACGGATGCGCAAGTCGGACAACCCGCGCCAATACCCTCAGCACAAACACAAACGACTGCAAAACCGACACAAGAAGAACCGACCGTCGCTTATATCCATCAATTAGCACGTGAAGGACTTAGCAAGCTTGGGCATCATGGCCCGATGACCTCGATGGGTGTACCCCGTCATGAATTACCGCATTGGGATGATCTACAAATCATGGCGGCACAAATGGCCACGAAACCCTTATTCGAAGATCAGGACGTTGGCTCTGAGTTCGTGATCGGCCCCGACTGTAAAAAACCTTTGCGCCTAAAAATCCCTTTATTTGTTTCGGATATGAGTTTTGGTGCCCTGTCGGAAGAGGCGAAAATAGCCCTGGCGAGAGGCGCTGAGTTAGCCGGCACCGGTATATGCTCTGGAGAAGGTGGCATGCTTCCCGAGGAACAAGCCGCAAACTCAAACTATTTTTACGAATTAGCCAGTGCCCAGTTTGGTTATAAAGATGAACTTATCAAAAAGGTGCAGGCCTTTCATTTCAAAGGTGGCCAGGGGGCTAAAACCGGAACCGGTGGACATCTTCCCGGACAAAAAAATAAAGGCAAAATTTCGCAAGTAAGAGGTATACCAGAAGGTGAACCGGCGATCTCACCACCAACCTTTAAAAATCTAACCTCGGTCAAAGACTTTAAACGTTTTGCCGATCAAGTTCGTGAGATCAGCGGTGGTATTCCCGTTGGATTTAAACTGAGTGCCAACCACATTGAAAAAGATATTCAATTTGCGCTCGATGCCAGTGCAGATTACATCATCCTTGATGGTCGCGGTGGTGGTACCGGGGCAGCACCCGAGATGTTTCGAAATCATATTAGTGTACCGACCATACCTGCACTCGCACGCGCACGACGTTATCTGGATGAACAAGGTGCCAGTGGCCGGGTTACCTTAATCATCACTGGTGGATTGCGTGTCCCGATTGACTTTGTCAAAGCCCTCGCCTTAGGCGCTGACGGTATCGCACTATCCAATAGCGCCATGCAGGCCATCGGTTGTGTTGCAGCACGAATGTGTAATTCAAATAATTGCCCCTCTGGCATTGCTACCCAAAAAGAAGAGTTACGTAAAAAACTAAATGTCGATCAGTCGGCAAAGCAATTACATAATTTTTTCTCCGCATCGGTGGAGTTAATGCAGGTGATGGCGCGCGCCTGTGGCCATGATCATCTAACTAAATTTAACCATAATGATCTTGCCACCTGGAATCGTGAGATGGCCTTGTTATCCGGCGTCAATTTTTCAGGTTTTAATTTGAAAATATAAACACAGGATCGCCCGTCATATGCCGGTCACCAATGCGTGGAACACTGACTATTCTGACTTAATCTAATAACCCACACTTCTAACGTGTATTCTACTGTTCAGGCTCTAAGTCCTTGATCTTAAATAAAATAGGTGATTAGACGCGCTCAATAGTATATTATTTTATGCCTAAACCAGACTTGGTCATTTGTAATCCTGAACCGGGCCCTCTTGCAATGCGATAATAATAGATAATTCGGGAATTCTTATGCTACAGAAAATTTTTCCTTTTTTAAGCTGGATACATGAATTAAAAAACCCGCAGATTTTACGCGCTGACGCGATTGCCGGTCTCACCGTTGCGTTAGTGTTAATTCCTCAATCGATGGCTTATGCCACACTGGCCGGACTACCTGAAGTATTTGGTTTATATATCGCATTTGTTCCTGTATTTGTGGCGGCCTTGTGGGGCTCCTCACGCCAACTTGGCACGGGACCCGTTGCCGTCGTCTCCACCATGACCGCCACCACACTCGCACCCATAGTCGTGTTGAGCTTACAACCCGGATATACGCAAGAGCAATTCATGGCCGTCTATATACCGATGGCCATGTTGTTAACCTTGCTGGTTGGTATCTTTCAATTTTCACTTGGTCTGTTTCGTCTCGGCGCCATTGTTAACTTTTTATCACATCCGGTTATTGTTGGTTTCACCAATGCCGCGGCGCTCTTTATTGGTTTGACTCAAATTTCTAAGGTATTTGGCGTTGAAATGCCGGGCGGGGCCAGCGATCACTTTTTAACAGTTCGAATTTGGGGCGTGATCCAAAATATTGTTGATACTCATATGCCAACCTTAGTCATGGGTGCTTCCGCTTTTGCGATTATGATTGGGCTCAGAAAATTTCTACCCAGATTCCCTAACGTTCTTGTTGCTGTCGTGCTCACCACCCTCGCCAGCTATTTTCTTAATTTTGAAGGCATGGGTGGAAAAGTTGTCGGGAAAATCCCTGAAGGTTTACCCGGTTTCCAACTACCCGGCTTTAGTTATGAAGCCTTATCCGGGCTTCTTATCGGCGCCATTATTATTGCCATGGTTGGCTTCATGGAGGCCATTTCAATCGCCAAGGCAATGGCCGCAAAAACAAAACACCGCATTGATCCTAACCAGGAGCTTATCGGTCAGGGGCTGGGTAATATTGCGGGCAGTTTCTTTCAGTCATATCCCGCCTCGGGTTCCTTCTCACGCTCGGCCGTCAATCTAAATGCCGGGGCAAAAACCGGGTTTTCTTCAGTGGTGACGGCCGTTTTAGTGTTAATTACATTGTTGTTCTTAACACCGCTACTTTATCACCTGCCTAAGGCGACGCTTGCTGCGGTCGTTATTATGGCGGTGTTTGGCTTAATTAACTTCCGATCAATTAAACATATCTGGAATACCAACAAGCATGATGGTGTCGCAGCCATTGTGACCTTTGTTGCCACAATCGGTTCTGCACCAAAACTTGATCACGGTATTATGATTGGGGCGGTACTCGCCATTATTCTCTATCTTTATCGCACCATGTATCCTCGGGTAGCCGTATTGGGCCGCTATAAAGATGGTACTTTGCGCGATGTTGAAGTTTATAAAGATTTACCTGTTGATGAGAATATTACTGCAGTACGATTCGATGGTTCTTTGTACTTTGCTAATGTTTCCTATTTTGAAGAAGCGATGCTCAAAGCCGTCGCCGATCATCCAAATGTAAAATACCTGCTCGTGGTGGGTGACGCCATTAATCAGATTGATGCCTCGGGCGAAGAAGTTTTACATCATCTGGTCGAACGTTTAAATGAAAACCAGATCACGATCGTATTCAGCGGTTTAAAACGGCAAATCCTTGATGTTATGCGTGCCACAAATCTTTATGACATTGTTGGTGAACAAAATATTTTTTCAAATGAAGACCTGGCGCTAGATTCAATCTATGAATGGATGGGCCTGGATGCCTCCGGTGCAGCCTGCCCTCTAAAACGATATTAATTAACTGAGTAAATATTAATGCCTCCCAACCCTTTAGGAGGCGTACAATAGTATTGTAGAAAATAAAATTATTCTAATACACCCATAGTCCCACCACTGCCCTGAGCAAAGGCGAATAACACGCGTTATTCGCCTACAATATAGATTAAATGTAAGTCAATTTAAGTAACTTAGTGACTAATGATTTTTTTTTGCTGGCTAAAGAGTTGTTACTCAAATTTCTTAGATTATTGCTACACATCCATTGCAAGGAGTAGCAAAATGACGCAGTTGACTCCGAATTAAGATCGCGCCGAATATACCGGTCTCACTGAGTAAAATGCTATCATTATGGGAATGGTTAATAATTACCTTGTGGAGTTGTTATGGTAAACATTGAAAACATATGGAATGCGGTCGTAGGTGTAGTTTGGAAATCTATTGAAGCTGCAACCTGCATTGGCTTAAGCGACCCATCAGCAAATTAACATCGTCGAATTACACACCCCTCGTCTGCTTTTACGCGATTGGCGAAAGGAAGATTGGTCTGAATTTGCCAAACTTAATGCTGATCCTGAGGTAATGAAATATTACCCATCAACTTTATCGACGGATGAAAGCAATCAACTCGCCAATAAGATCACAACGAAACTGGCAGCGCAAGGCTGGGGATTCTGGGCCGTTGAATTAAAAATCTCAAAACAATTTATCGGCTTCGTTGGCCTTAACCAACCCAGCTATGACCTCCCGATAACACCCTGCACTGAAATTGGCTGGCGGCTCGCCAAACCATTTTGGGGAATGGGTTATGCCACAGAGGCGGGTCGACTTGCATTAGATTATGGTTTCACACAATTGGCACTTTTAGAAATATATTCATTCGCATCCGTGGGCAACCAACGATCGATAAATGTTATGAAAAGATTAAATATGACTAATACAAATCAGAACTTTGAACATCCCCTCATTCCATCCGGTCACCCCTTACGAGAGCATGTACTCTATAGAATCGATAACTTAACGCCATAAAATCCAACAAATGTCAGTAGTGACGCGTAACCCAAATTCAATTAAGCTAACCACTCAACAAGTTTAAATTTTAATAACCCTGCACGGATGAATTAATATGGGGACTTCGAGTCCAGATTTTATCGCCTTCGTTATGGAACTGCTCGAACCTATTTCTGCTATAGAAGCAGGAAAATTCTTTGGCGGTTATGGTATTAAAAGTCAGTCCGTACAGTTCGCGATGATCATGGGCAATACTCTTTATTTTGTCGTTAACGATAATACACGCCCAGAATATGAAGAGGCCGGTTCTAAACCATTTTCTTATCAAACAAAAAAGGGGGAACGGTTTGTCAAACGTTATTACCAGGTCCCACCTGAACTACTTGAAGATCAAGATGAATTATTAATTTGGGCTAAAGAAAGTATCGGTATTGCTAAAGCAACCAGTAAGAAAAAACCTGGTTTAAAATAAAAATGCCAGAACCATTAAAAAATTTATACACTCCACAATTAATCGACAATTTGTCGAAGGCCATTAAACCACGATATCCTGAATTTAATTCCAGAAAATTTAAAAACTACATTTTTAATTCCAACTGGCAACAACTTGAGCTCAAACAACGTCTTCGCCATATCACAAAAGGTTTAAATCAATTTCTTCCATCCTCCTATGCAAAGACCTTGTCTATCTTAAAACCTGTTGCTAAAGAGTTTTCGGGGTTTGAATATATGTTTTTTCCGGATTATGTCGAATTATATGGATTAGATCACTTTGATGCATCAATCAAGGCGCTGGAACACTTTACCAAATATTCAACCTCTGAAATGGCAGTTCGTCCCTTTATCATTAAATATCCTGATGAGATGATGGGACAAATGGATTGTTGGTCCCAATCAAATAATTACCATGTACGACGTTTGGCCAGTGAAGGCTGCCGACCTCGCCTGCCCTGGGCGATGGCCCTACCTGAGTTTAAACAGGACCCGACACCGATACTCAACATTCTTGAACGACTAAAACATGATAAAAGTGAATATGTGCGTCGCAGTGTTGCCAATAACCTGAATGACATCTCAAAAGATCACCCTAAATTAGTCATTAACCTTGCCAGATTATGGCATGGTTCACATCCTGACACTGATAAGCTGGTTAAACATGCCTGTCGCACCTTACTTAAACAGGGCGAACCAGCGATCATGCGCTTATTTGGCTATAACAAAGCCACACACGTTGATTTAAAATTGTTTAAAGTCGACAAGTCCGTCGAACGTGGCCGTGCACTCAGTTTTTCATTTTCACTGAATACTCAACAGAATAAACTTGGTAAGCTTCGACTCGAATATGCAGTGGGTTTTTTACGGACTAACGGTAAACGCTCTGAAAAAATATTTAAAATATCTGAAGGGCACTATCAGGACAAAAAACATCAGGTCGTTAAAACACATTCTTTTAAAAAAATCAGCACACGGCGTTATTACCCCGGTAAACACAGTATTAGTGTCATTATCAACGGAACTGAAATTGCCAAACGTTATTTTCAATTAAAATAAACATATACTATATATGTATAATCTCGCCGCGACTTCTTCAGTTCACACTAACCGGCATAATAGATATACTGATAGCAAAGGGGGGATCGGATGGATTTTCAATTCAAACTGGATTTTAAAGTGCGCGACTATGAATGTGATCTTCAGGGTGTCGTGAATAACAGTGTTTACCAAAATTACCTGGAACATACTCGACATGAATTTTTACTTAGCACCGGTATTGATTTTGCAGAACTCGCTCGCCAACAAATTAATTTAGTCGTCGTCCGGGCTGAGTTAGACTATAAAACACCACTGGTCAGTGGCGACGCCTTCTGGGTGGGTTTAAATTTAGAACGATCTTCTAAAGTTCGTTTTGATTTTATCCAGTCCATTTACCGTGTTGAGGATGAAAAACTGGCGCTACAGGCAAAAATCACCGGTACGGCCCTAAATGAGCGTGGACGCCCATTTGTCCCTGATGTAATCGAGCATCTGTTTAACGCTAGCAACTAGTCCTATACTATATACAACTCTTTATCCTGATAACAAACAACCGGTACTAACCAATAAGGACCATTGCAATGGATACAACTAAAAAGCCTGGATGGGTAACCGCAGTGGGTATTATTGCCATTGTTTTAAGCGGCTTCGGAGTTATGGGTGGCTTTCAGGAATCTCTCACCCCCATAATGTTGGAAGCTCAGCGTGCAGAATATGAGATGATCATTGAAGAATTCAATCAGTTAACCGAAGAAAACGGACAACACCTTAGTCCCGAAGATCAACAAGTCAATGATATAATACAGACCTTCACCCAGTTTTTAGAAAATATTCTCAACATGCCGGAGTGGTTTTTAAACTGGCTGATTTTATCTGGCATCATCTCTATGTTGATACATGGCTTTTATTTATTTGCTGCAATCTGGTTGATGCAACTCAAACCTTATGCACCCAGGTATCTGGCCATCGCATTACCACTGAGTATTGCCTTTGCCATCACGCGGACTATTATTGCTGTTCAAGCACTGGATACTCTGGCGTTATTAATGATGGGCGGGACACTGTTCGCGATGACGGTTGAGGTAATCTTGTTCATAGTGTTATTAAGCAAAGACAAATCCGCATTTAAACAATTTGAGGCCTGACCTAATTTACTCTTATGAATAACGCCTTGCAGCCTCAAGATGGAGATGTCGTTTATGTCGGTTTTTGGTTGCGTTTTGCCGCGGCGATTATCGATACCTTCGCTGTTACCACTGTGATTTTACCTTTGTTACTTTTAATCTATGGCAAGGGACTATTCGCGATCGATATTGATCCCGACCTCGTTAAAACTCTACAGAATATGGTCCCGGAGTTTGGCGAATTTGTTATTAAGTATATTTTACCGGCCATCGCCATTATCCTGTTCTGGATGTTTAAATCGGCCACACCTGGCAAGATGGCCATTAATGCACAGATTGTCGATGCAAACACTTTCGGCAAACCAACCACCCGTCAATTAATTGTTCGTTATCTTGGATACTATGTCTCCTCCTTTCCGCTATTGCTTGGGCTTTTATGGGTCGCCTTTGATCGACGCAAACAGGGATGGCACGATAAGCTTGCTGGTACAGTCGTGATTGAAAAACGCAGCTGATTGTAATAAATCACGGCTTCGGCGTTTATTTACTGGCTAATCTGCGCGCAATTCTCTAGACTATTCAAACGCTTAGAACAAACCAGTCAACCTACATGTCAACACTTACTCAATTTCTTCGTTTCCTCTATATCGGCTGGGTGTTAGTGCGCTATCGACTGGATGTTTTACTGCTGGCCAGCCCATTGTTCCGCCCAATCAGCTGGGTTCAACATGCCCTGCCCTGGAACTGGGTTCGCCGCAAGCCGGCCAATCGTGGCACCCGTATTCGTATGGCACTGGAAGAACTTGGACCTATATTTGTTAAGTTTGGCCAGATCATTTCTACCCGACGGGATTTAATCCCGGACGACATCGCCAATGAGCTTGCGAAACTACAAGACCAGGTACCTCCCTTTCCTGATTCAGTTTCACGCAAGCTGATTGAGTCGGCTTATGGAAAATCCATTAACGAATTATTTGCCAGTTTTGAAGCGACCCCTTTTGCCTCTGCCTCGATTGCCCAGGTGCATGGCGCCGTTTTACACAACGGAGAAGAAGTCGTGGTTAAAGTCGTGCGGCCCAATATCTTACCGACCATCCAACGAGATATTAATCTGCTCTACACCATAGCGACTGGCATCGAACGTCATTGGCGCGCCGGCAAACAATTACGCGCGATTGAAGTGGTTGCAGAATTTGAAAAAACCATCATCGACGAACTCGATTTAATGCGTGAAGCGGCCAACGCCTCACAGTTAAGGCGCAACTTTGCAGGTTCCAACCTGATTTATGTACCTGAAGTTCACTGGGAATTTTCACATAAATCCGTTTTCGTTATGGAACGCATCAGCGGCATTCCAATTAGCGATATTGAACAACTCAAAAAACACAATATAAACATGCAACAACTGGCCGAACATGGCGTAGAAATATTTTTTACTCAGGTTTTTCGTGATAGCTTTTTCCATGCTGATATGCACCCGGGTAACATTTTTGTTTCAAATCAGGGCCAATATATCGCCGTTGATTTTGGCATTATGGGCAGTCTCAATGAATCGGATCAACGGTACCTGGCAGAAAACTTTCTCGCCTTTTTCAATCGTGACTATCGTCGTGTTGCGCAGTTACATATTGATTCTGGCTGGGTTGATAAAGATACTCGTGTCGATGAATTTGAGGCCGCGATTCGCACGGTGCTGGAACCAATCTTTGACAAGCCGATCAAGGATATTTCTTTCGGTCAATTGTTATTACGATTATTTCAGGTGGCTCGACGATTTAACATGGAAGTGCAGCCACAATTAGTCCTGCTGCAAAAAACATTGTTAAATATTGAAGGCCTGGGTCGCGAGCTTTATCCTGATCTTGATTTATGGAAAACCGCCAAACCTTTCCTTGAAAAATGGATGTCGGAACAGATTGGCCCACGTTCTTTTATAAAGCATCTCAAAGAAAACGCACCTATGTGGGCAGAACGTCTGCCTAAAATGCCAAACTTAATATTTGATGTAATCGATCAGGCCAAATCTGGCAAATTAAAGGCCACCATCAACGACGAACAATTCAATGCAATCCAGCAACAATTAAAACGCAGTAGTCGACGTAACTATGCCGCTATACTCGGTACGGGATTATTTTTATCAGCGACGATTATTTTTGCATTAGACGGCTATGCCAAAACCATGCTCTGGAATGTACCCTATATTTCCTGGATGCTCGGCGGGATTGGCATTGCCGTATTACTTGCAGCCTGGCCCAGAGATCCTAAATAGAATAGCGCCTAAATAGATTAGCATCTGAATAGAATATATATTTTACGATACTGGTTCGCCTTAACGCTGAAAATAGTTATGATAGATATGCATACTACCTGCCAAAATGGATAAACTAATCACCCAGAAAATAATATAAAGAAACATCGACTGGCGAGCCTTTTGTTTTTCTAACCAGTTTCGAGGCTTCACACCTTTAAATAATAATACTATTTTTGCTGCCAAATTCACACTGACGACATTTACTGCCAGTAACAACGCTGAACCTAGTGCGAATTTAAAATTGCCATTTGCAAGCATTAAACCCAAAGTTGCGGTTGGTGGTAATAATGCAACGGCCACCATTACTCCTACTAGTGTGCTTGAGATACCGGTGGTCATTGACAACACCCCCGCTGCCCCTGCAACTAACGCCAGTACCATAGCCGGGACAGTTACATCGGTGCGCGTTATTAATTCATGACTAGTCATATCATTAGGCCAGATTAAACCTGTTATATAAGATAAAAGCAGGGCCAAAGATAAACCGATAAAATTTGTTTTAAGGGATTTAGCGATTAAAACCTTGTCGCCTAATGAAGCACCAAAGGCAAACGCAATGTTGGGGCCTAATAAGGGTGCAATCACCATCGCACCGATTACCACCGCAACATTATCTTCAATCAGACCAATTGCTGCGACGATAGTAGAAAAGATAACCAATAAAATAAAATTTGAATCCAGTCTCGCCCCTGCTTCAACCTCATGATAAAGTTCTTCACGGGTACGGCTGCCACTGAATTTTTTTTCACTCTTGATTTCTTCTATACGTGGAAGCACACCTTCGACAGGTTGAATGATTATACGCCAACCCGGTACTGCTGTTAATGCTTGCTGCAGCGCGTCTAAAACAGCCTGTTGATTTTCTGGACGCACCAACAAGCGCGCACTACAACGTTCTTCCTCTTCACTTTTGGCAACCCAGCAATCCATGATTTCATTCTGCTCGGCGATACCGCGTATCGTGTCGACATGCCCGCAGTCACCAATAACTTCAATCATTCGCATTAATTTTATCCTGTTAATTCAACTGACAAAAAAATAAGATCCTTCGCTTCGCTCAGGATGACAATATGATAGACCGTCAAAACTTTTGCTTGTCATTCTAACCGGAGCATCGCGTAGGGAATACTGCATGATACGCGAAGCGGTTCAAAGCATGTGGAACGAACGCAGTAAGTGAAGAATCTTGAGGTTTCCGAACAAGATCCTTCGCTACACTCAGGATGACACAACAAATGTATGTTTCGTTCTAGTTTCTACTCTGGATGACATTTAGGAGATCATTATTTTTATTTTATGTTGCGGGCCGCATGAGAGGCTGCTCTACTTGCTGACGTTTTTCTGGACCTGCCAATAATTCAATCAACTCTAAAGCAAAATCCATAGCTGTACCGGGACCTTGTGAGGTAATCGTCTTACCATCAACAACAACGGATGCTTTTGATAGCTGCATTCCTGTGATGTTAAGTTTGTCTAATACACCTGGATAGCCTGTTGCGGTTTTATTATCAAGCAGGCCTGCACTCGCTAAGGCTTGTGGGGCAGCACAGATCGCTGCGATAAATTTATCCTCTGCCGCTAATTCTTTTAATTTTTGTTGCACTAATTTATCGTCGCGCAGATGATCGGCGCCGGGTAGTCCACCGGGCAATACGATCAAATCAAACGGTTCGGACATAACCGCCTGCATCGTGGTGCTCGGCACGAATACCATGCCTCGGCTTGCTGTTACAGGTTGATCATCCAGACCAGCAGTAACAACATCAAAACCGGCTCGCGTCAACAAATCGGTAATGGTCACCGCCTCAAGTTCTTCGCAACCTTGCGCTAATGGGACGAGGATGCGGGGCGTCGCCATGCCAGCTTACTCCTGTTATTCCGCCAACGAATTAATTCAGACACACTAATCAATTCATAATTTTCTGCCAGGCCATTTAAATGCTGATTCAAAAATGCGATGGTCTCAGGATAAGGATGACCGATCATCACCGCACTACCTTCTTTATTTGCATGCTTTAAAAAATATTTCCATTGTTTTTTCATCGCCCGGTAATCTTTATTGTGATCTAGAAATACATCACGCGTGGCATGTTCTAAGCCGACTTGTTTGGCTATTGATAAGGCCTGACTGGTATCAATCGTACGACTATCAACAAAATACAAATTTCCGCGTGAATGTATATTCTTCATCAACCACTGCATCATCTTTGTATTCTGGGTCAAACGACTGCCCATGTGATTATTGATACCACGCACATTGACAAGCGAACCCAGACTGGCGCTCAAACTTTTATCGAGTTCCGCCTCCGTCATGTTCGTGTACAAACCTGCTTTACCTAAATAGCGCTGGTCAATGGATTCCATTGGCAGATGTAACATGATTTCTTTATTTTGTTCGGATGCAAGTTGCGCTAATTTGCGTGCATAGGGCGTATAGGGAATGATACCAACGGTAATGTTTCCATTTAAAGCAATGACCCGACGACCGTCTTTTAGACGGTCACCAAGGTCATCGATAATAATAGCAAGACGAGGTTTCTCGTATAGATAGTTTTGTTCGGCAACGATCGAGGCGCTGCTAAACATCGTTAGCATAAGCAGGCTGAAGTATATTCGCATAACCATCCTCAACGGCTCAAACCAACTATTAATTCTATCGTTGGCTAATTAAATACAAACCTTTTAATAAGTTTAAAGCTTCATAGAGCGCATAATCTTCGCTCAATAATTTTTGACCATTCTCTTCTTCTTTCTTTTTATTTTTGCTGTCTTTTTTCGATTTGCCTTTATCGTTTTCAAGGTGTCCCTGAAGATCGGCTTCCTTTATTTGCGATACACTCTTTTTGGTATTCTCCGTCAACTTGAGGTCTTTTATTTCAATATCCGGGTCGATACCCTTCGCCTGAATAGAACGTTCAGATGGTGTGTAGTAGCGGGCAGTCGTCAGTTTTATTGCTGTATTATTACCAAGCGGTACCACTGTTTGCACTGAACCTTTACCAAACGATTTGTTACCCATAATAATCGCACGCTTATGATCCTGCAGTGCACCGGCAACAATTTCTGAAGCAGAAGCTGAGCCGCCGTTAATCAAAACTACAATAGGCGCACCATCGAGCATGTCTCCGGGAGTCGCACTGTGTACTATTTTCGAACCTTCTTCACGACCTTTAACACTGACGATTCCACCTTTAGTAATAAAGATATCCGATATCTCAACGGCGGAATCCAGCAGTCCGCCTGGATTATTACGCAAATCCAGAACAATACCATTCAACTTACCACCATTTTCTTTTTTAAGTTTTGAGATGGCCTTCTTCAGGTCACCGCTAGTACGCTCCTGAAACTGGGTGACGCGGACATAACCAAAACCTTTATCGAGTGTTTTCGCCTTTACACTTTTAACACGAATCTTATCGCGAGTGACTTTATAGGTGAGTGGCTTATCTGCACCTTCGCGTACAATTAGAAGTTCAATATCCGTTCCCGGACGACCGCGCATGATCTTAACCGCGTCATCCAGACTCATTCCTTTAACGGGTTTTTTATCCAAACGAATAATCAGGTCGCCCGCCTTAATGCCCGCACGTTGAGCAGGTGTGTCATCAATCGGTGAGATAACTTTTACAAAACCATCTTCCATACCGACCACGATACCCAGTCCACCAAACTCACCAGTGGTGCCAACACGTAACTCTTTAAAGGCTTCTTTGTCTAAATAGGTTGAATGTGGATCCAGACCGGTCATCATGCCACGAATAGCATTTTCCAGAAGTTCTTTATCCGACACATCTTCTACATAATTGTCTTTAACCTTGCCAAATACTTCGCTCAATGAACGAATATCCTCGATCGGGATGGTCTTCACACTGTTGCTACGCTCGGCCTGTACGCCGATACCTATCGCCAGGGTGATCCCTGCAATCAGGCCTGTCGTTAGAATGAGTGTGTTCCGCGTAAAGTTCTTCATGTATTTCCTTCCTCTACCTCGTATTATCGGGCCGGTTGCAAATCAGATTAAAGTGAATCAGTAGATTACCGCATTTTGCTCAAGTTCACATTATATAGCTAGTATGATAACTAGCCGGAACGACACCAACGTACTGGATTACTCGGCTTGCCGTTATAACGAATCTCAAAGTACAGACCCGAGTGTTTTTGGCCCCCGCTGGTACCAATACTGGCGATAGTTTCACCAGTTTCGACCCATTCACCAATTTCCTTATAGATAGTTTGGTTATGGCCATAAAGGCTCATATAGCCATCGCCGTGGTCGAGAATTAACAATAACCCATATCCTCGAAGAAATTCAGCAAAAGCGACCCGACCATGTGAGACCGCCTTCACATCCTGACCAGTCTTGGCCATGATCATGACCCCGTTCCATTTCACTCGTCCAGCCTTACGCTTTTTGCCATAAATATTCTTCAGTTTCCCTGTTGTCGGCCATTTCAGCTTTCCTTTGAGTTTTGCAAACGGAGTGCGATTGCCTGGATCCGTTAATATCGCCGGCATCACCTCATCCAGATCACTGATCAGCTTCTGCAGGCGCCGCTCATCTTCAAGCAGAATCGATAAATCCTGCTCTTTGGTCCTAAGCTGTTTATGCAGTTGAGCAACCACAATCGCCCGCGACTGGGTAACGCTTTTTAAGGCTTTACGTTTTGTCGTTCGTTGTTGTTTTGTCTTTTTGAGTAAGGCCGTTTGGGTGTTAATTTTTTTCTCAACCGCCTCTAATGAAATGAGGGTGTCGCGGGATTCTTTGATTCGATTTAAACGTGCCTGATTAAAATAATTGTAATAGGTCATCGTACGCCCAATCGAAGAGGTATCTTCGAGGTTTAAAATAATCTTAACGTATTCCTGCCGCCCCATCATGTAGGCCGACTTAACCTGACTGGCTAATAGTTTATGTTGTGTTTTAAGATCTTTTTTGAGGTTTTTACGTTTTTTATAGAGCTTATTGAGTTTGTGCTTTTGGCGACGTATTTTAGACTTAACTATTTTTAGTTCTTTTTGCAGACTGGCAAGTTCAATCTCCAGCTTCAGCACTTCTTTCTGTACCGAATCGTGTAACATTTGAGTTTCACGAATATCGGTTTGTAACTTGCCAATGTCACGACGCACCTGTTTTAAAGCGGCTTCATCGTCATCCGCAATCAGCAGCACAGGGGATAAAATTGAAATGCAGATCAGGCTGCTTATCAACATAGTCCGCAAATTGTGAAGAGAAAAGATCATGTACCCGAGTGTACCCGAGTCAATCTATAAGCGCACTATGACGCCTGGAAAATCTAATATTTAGTAACGTCAGTGAAGAAGCGATAAAAACTCAGTCCGCTTGCGATTCAGCTTCCACTTCAGTTTTACCGTCGATAAGTGAACGCCCGCTCATTTCGCTGGGCTGATCCAAGCCCATCAGCTCTAGCATAGTAGGAGCAATATCGGATAAGACACCTTGCGACACTAACTTTCGATCCTGGCCAACATAAATCAATGGAACCATATTGGTTGTGTGCGCTGTGTGCACTTCACCGGTTTCTGGGTTAACCATCATTTCAGCATTACCATGATCGGCCGTTAACAACATTTCACCGTCACACTTTTCAAGTACGGCAACCAGTTTGCCTAAACATTCATCCAACGCTTCAATGGCCTTGGTGGTCGCTTTTAAATTACCGGTATGCCCAACCATATCCGGGTTAGCATAATTGCAAATGATGGCATCGTACTTACCACTCTCAATTGCACTCACCAATTTATCGGTTAACTCAGGCGCACACATTTCGGGTTGCAAATCATAAGTAGGAACATCAGGTGAATTGATGAGTACCCGATCCTCAAACTCAAACGGTTCTTCACGACCACCATTGAAAAAGAAAGTCACATGCGCGTACTTTTCTGTTTCGGCAATACGTAACTGATTTAAGCCGAGGCCACTAATATATTCCCCGAACACTTGCTTGAGTCGGTCAGGCGGATAGGCTACGGGTACATCGAAGTCAGATTTGTATTCTGTCAGCGAGGCAAAGGTTGCGATTTCGGGTACGCTACTCCGATCAAATTCATCAAAATCGGGCTCAATATAGGGACGGGTAATCTGCCGGGCCCGATCCGAACGATAGTTCATGAAGATAACACTGTCTCCATCTTCAATTTTAACCGCGGATTCACCGGCTGGAACAATACTGGTGGCCTGCACAAATTCGTCCGTTTCATCCCGGTTATAAGCAAGACCCAGAGCCGCGAGAGCGGTCTCAGCCTCAAATTCGCCCTTACCGTGGGTCATTAAATCATAGGCTTTTTTCACACGTGGCCAGCGATGATCCCGATCCATCGCAAAATAACGACCTATAACAGAGGCAATGCGGCCAACACCTAACTCGGCAAATTTTTCATCCATTTTTTTAATTGAATCACCGGCGCTTTTGGGTGCGGTATCTCGACCATCGAGAAAGGCATGGACGTAGATCTTCTTTGCACCCTGCTTGGCGGCCAGTTCTGCCATCGCATGAATATGATCCTCATGACTATGCACCCCACCAGGTGACAATAGGCCAAGAATATGGACAGCCTTATCTTTGTCCGCTGCTAAATTAACGGCATCGACTAAGGTTTGATTGGTAAAAAACGAACCCGTCTTGATGGAACGGCTAACCCGGGTGAATTCCTGATAAACAACCCGCCCTGCACCTAAATTCAGATGCCCGACTTCTGAATTCCCCATTTGATCCGCAGGCAAACCAACTGACGCGCCCGAACCGTTAATAAAAGTATGAGGATATTTCTCCCACAATCGATCCCAGTTTGGCTTATTGGCGGCCGCAATGGCATTGTTCTCGACTATTTCGGAATAACCCCAGCCATCAAAAATGACCAGTAGCATCGGTTTTGCATATTTTGACATGAATTTTCGGGTTCTTTCTGTAAATCATCTATAAATTCAAGGGCGTGACAGCCTTGAGTGCTAGTTTAGACTAAGTCTAAGTAAAATTATACTATCGGTATATGGGGTTTATATTAAAAATTTCAATGACTTATATTTTTCCTGTAAATACTCGTTAATTAAATAGGGTAATACCCTTCTCAAACGGTAGATTATTGTATAATGTTTTGTTAATAAAGGGCAGCTGTGTAAAACTCTATAGATAATTAAAACACAGCAACTTAACCTCGCTAACCAAATGGTGTAGTAAATGATGCAAGAAATCGAAGGCCTGATGACACGTGATGAGGATATCGACCGAGCTTCGCGCTCCCTTAAGGCAATGTCACACCCATTACGACTTAAAATCCTGTGTACCCTCGGCGACAGTGAAATCAGCGTTCAGGATATTGTTGAGCATGTTGGAACCTCACAAAGCAATATATCCCAACATCTTGCCATTTTACGCGACAAAGGGATACTTTCTGCCCGTAAGGATGCGAATCGTGTCTACTACAAAGTAGGCGACCAGCGAACCTTACGTTTAATAGGGATGATGCGGGAAGTTTTCTGTAATACACCGCTCGATGCCTAGATTTAACACTATATAATTAAACAATTTCGACTTCATGCCCCTGTGGCTTGAATGTCCTGCTTGCTGGCACTATGTACACGGTAGGCAGCTCAGTCTCTGCGCTTTGTGAATTACTTATTTTATACGGACTACCTTAATGGACCAATATTTAGAATTTATCTCGAATCATTACATTTTGTCCGCCGGCTGGGCGGCGGTATTTATAATGATTATTTATAGCTTTATCGGCGCTCGACTGCGCGGCTATGCCAATGCAAACCCTGCTATCGCCACCCAATTAATTAATCGTGAAAACGCGGTGGTCGTGGATGTTCGTGAGGACAATGAATATGTCGGTGGGCACATAATTAATTCTTTACACATCCCATTAGGTTATTTCCGCGACCGACTCAAAGAACTTGAGAAATATAAATCCAACCCCGTTATTGTCGGATGTAAAACCGGCCAACGCTCAGGGCAGGCTTGTGCAATTTTAAAAAAAGCAGGCTTTGAAAAAGTCTACAACCTCAGCGGCGGTGTCTCTGCATGGCAGGCTGACAACCTCCCGTTAACCAAAAAGTAAGATACTTATCATGGCTAATGTCGTAATGTATTCTACTCGTTTTTGTCCCTATTGTGTGCGTGCAAAAAGTTTGCTTGAACACAAAGGTGTTGAAATTAATGAAATTAGTGTTGACGTTGATCGAGTAAAGCGTGAAGAAATGATGCAGCTCTCTGGTCGCACCAGCGTACCTCAAATTTTTATTGACGACGACCACATTGGTGGTTGTGATGATCTATACGCACTTGATGCAACCGGCGGCCTGGATTCAAAGTTAGGACTGGTTTAAATCATGGCCGAAACATTACACATTGTTTGCCCTCATTGCAGCAGTACCAATCGGGTCCCGCAAGCAAAGCTCAACGCTGGTGGGAAATGCGGTAAATGCCACAACGCCTTATTAACTGGTAAACCTGTCGAGCTAAATCAAAGTAACTTTAATAAACATATAAACGCCAGCGACCTGCCGGTAATTGTCGATTTCTGGGCGCCATGGTGTGGACCCTGTAAAATGATGACACCGGTGTTTGAGCAAGCCGCACAACAATTACAAGGTAAATTCATTCTTGTTAAAGTGAATACAGAAGCCGAACAAAGCTTAGCTAGCCAATATAATATTCGCAGCATTCCCACGATTGCCATGTTTAAAGGCGGCCAGGAGATCAATCGCAGCGCAGGCGCGATGGATCTGAACAGCCTGACGCAATGGGCAACGACACATATTTAAATTATTCAAAGAGTAACAATCATGACTGATGAAAACCAACCGGCCAACAATGATGGCGCGCAAAATGTCTTTAATATTCAGAAAATATATACGAAAGATATTTCTTTTGAGACACCTAACTCACCCAAGATTTTCACTGAAACCTGGGAACCTAAAAATAACTTAGACATTAACACCAATGCCCATAAGCTGACTGATAATGTATTTGAAGTTGTTTTATCCGTCACGGTAACCGCCAAACTTAAAGAAGAAACGGCCTATTTAGTTGAGATCCATCAGGCTGGCATCTTTAATCTGGAAGGGTTTTCAGACACTGACCTGCACGGCATGTTAGGCAGCTTCTGTCCAAATATATTATTTCCATATGCACGTGAAGCCATTTCTGATGTGGTTACACGCGGTGGTTTCCCGCAATTACTTTTAGCGCCGATTAACTTTGACGCTTTATATGAGCAACATATGCAGCAACAAGCAGAAGCGGCTAAAGCTCAACCCGCTAATTAATTATTTAGCGCATGGACGCACAACCCCATACATTTACCGTGCTTGGCGCAGGCTCCTGGGGTACCGCATTGGCGATGCAACTCGCACGAGCCGGTCATGCCACCTCACTTTGGTCACACAACCCAGACCATGTTGCTGAGATGCGCAAAGACCGCAGCAATGAAAAATTCCTGCCCGGCATCCCATTTCACGATAACTTAAGTTGCAGTGAAAATTTAACGGACTGCATTCATGACGCCACCACTATTTTATTAGTCGTACCCTCGCATGCGTTTCGCGAGACCATTCGAAAAATCGATCCGTTATTAACAAAACAACACCGACTGGCATGGGGTACAAAAGGATTAGAGAAAGGCTCACGTAAACTGTTACATCAAATTGTACGTGAAGAACTCAATACAGATATTCCGATTGCGGCCATTTCCGGCCCAACCTTTGCCGGCGAAGTCGCCCGCGACCTGCCTGGTGCGATCACCGTTGCCTCACAGGATCAAACCTTTGCAAAACAACTGGCCATGGCGCTACACAGTGACAACTTTCTTACCTATACCAGCGAAGACATCATTGGTGTTGAGATTGGTGGTGCAGCAAAAAATGTCATGGCCATTGCAGCGGGTATTGCCGATGGCATGGGATTTGGCACCAACACCCGTGCGGCACTTATCACTCGCGGCCTGAATGAAATTATGCATCTTGGTGTCGCGCTCGGTGGGCATAGGGAAACCTTTATGGGTTTATCCGGTTTAGGCGATCTGGTACTAACCTGTTCTGATGATCAATCGAGAAATCGTCGCTTTGGACTCGCCTTAGGTAAAGGTCTGGATCTGGAACAAGCGAAACAGGAAATCGCCCAGGTTATCGAAGGGATTGGTACATCCGAAACCATTTACCAGCTCGCCCAGGATAATGACGTTGAGATGCCGATTACCGAACAAGTGTATAAGGTCTTGCATCAAGGCTTATCACCGAAACAAGCGGTACATACCTTACTAAATCGTCGACCAAAACCTGAACTCGACTGATCAACATTCAACTGTTCAATTCCCACCTTTAAAATCCAGTTGCCGCCAGGCCTCATAAACCACCAGGGCCGCCGTATTGGACAGGTTTAAGCTGCGACTATTCGCCTGCATCGGAATCCGCAAAACATTTTTTTCACCCAACTCGTCAAGCATTGTCTTTGGCAGGCCCCGCGTTTCGGGCCCAAAGATAAAAGCATCACCCGCCATAAAATTTACTTCATAAAAGGTCTGTTGCCCTCGAGTTGATAATCCGTATAGATTTGTCGGTTTAACCTGTTCACAAAAATCGGCAAAGGTCGCGTAGACTTTCACAGCGGCAAATTCTTTGTAATCCAGGCCCGCACGTCGTAATTTTTTATCATCCAGATCAAAACCCAATGGCTCAATCAGATGCAAATGGCTGCCGGTATTCGCACACAAGCGAATAATATTGCCCGTATTAGGTGGGATCTCCGGTTCGAACAAAACGATATGAAACACAATATTATCAACCGATTAACTAATTCAGGACAATAATATACTGACTGTGAACCTTTTGTGATATTTGTTTTCTACTATGAAATAGAACAATAGATAGCCGTAGACCCATGCAAAATCGAATCTTAATCATTGAAGACAATCAGGACATCGCCAACCTGGTCAGTATGCACCTTAAAGATAATGGTTATACTACCGAGACCGCCAATAACGGCCAAACCGGCCTCGAGCGAGCTCAATCTTCGGCATTTCAACTCATCATACTTGATCTGATGTTACCCAAACTGGATGGCTTGCAAATCTGTCGTGAACTACGCGGCCAACACATCAATACTCCAATATTAATGCTGACGGCAAAAAGCTCTGAAGTCGATCGAGTTCTGGGCCTGGAAATTGGAGCAGATGATTATCTAACAAAACCCTTTAGCATCCAGGAATTACTTGCGCGAGTAAAAGCCATTTTCCGCCGTATCGAGTGTTATCAGCATGCCCAGGATAACGAAACAAATAAAAATATTATCATCGGTGACATCTCACTGGATGCCGATACTCGTATCGTAAAACAAAAAGATCGGGCGATTGATTTAACCGCAAAAGAATTTGATTTACTTTGGTATTTCGCCTCTCACCCAGGCCGAGTTTATTCACGCTCACAATTACTCGATCAGGTCTGGGGCTATGGCCATGATGGTTATGAGCATACCGTTAATTCACATATAAATCGTTTGCGTTCCAAAATTGAAGACGATCCGGCCAATCCCGAATTTATTTTAACAGTATGGGGCGTCGGTTATAAATTTTCCACCGAGCTCGAAAAAACCCAGGCGGTTTAAGATTTAATGTTTAAATCCCTGTACAGCAAACTCGCACTTACTCTATTTATACTGTTATGTATTTTCGGTATTGCCTTTAGCCAAATCGTTCACCACACCAGTGTGCAATACCAGCAAGAAGCTACCCAGCGTCTTAATGAAGGCCTGGCAGAGCACGTCATTGCTGAAATCGAATTCTTTAAGGATGCCAAAACAGATAAAGCTGCCATCAAAGATGTTTTCCACATGATGATGGTGATCAACCAAAGTATTGAGGTTTATCAGCTGGATGAGAATGGTAAGATTTTAAACTTCGCCGCTCCGGTAAAAAAAATAAAAAGAACGAGCGTCGACACCAACCCGATTAAACGATATATCAACAAACAAGCCCCCTACCCAATACTTGGCGATGACCCGAGAAATTTACAACAACCTAAAGCCTTTTCTGCCGCGCCGATTATGAAAAACGGAAAATTAAAAGGTTACATTTACATCATTCTTGAAGGCGAACGCTATACGGGCATTCTGGATGTCATTCAAGACAGCTATATCCTGGGCCTTTCTATCTGGGCGATTACCGCGATATTACTCATTACATTTGTCGTCGGTTTGATGGTGTTCTATTTTATGACTCGCCGACTGCGAAAACTTTCCAGCCAAATGCAGGATTCGATTGCTGGTAACGAATTTAATCTTTTAACGATTGATAAAAAATATCGGAACGATGAAGTCGGACAGCTATCACTGCAATTTAATAAATTAATCAAAACCATCAACAAGCAAATAAATGAATTAAAAAATGTTGATAAGGTGAGGCGTGATCTCATCGCTAACGTTTCGCATGACTTACGTACCCCCATCACGACCTTACAGGGCTACCTGGAAACCTTATTATTAAAGAATAATGAGCTTACTACCAAGCAAAAAGCGCAATACCTTAAGATCTCCATTAATCACAGCAAACACTTAAGCCGCCTGGTCACCGAACTATTTGAACTAGCCAAGCTTGATTCCTGCGAATCCATCATCTCTGCTGAACCCTTTTCACTGGCTGAACTGATACAGGACATTATTCAAAAATTTGCTTTAGCTGCCAGCAAACAAGGCATTCAACTTAAATATCACTATAAAAATCAACCCGGACTGGTGATTGGCGATATTGGGATGATGCAACGTGCACTTGAAAACCTGATTGAAAATGCACTTCGCCATACAGATAAGGATGGTACGGTCATGATCACGGTCAAAACAACCGATCAGAAAGTCATTGTTAATGTATCTGATAATGGCTGTGGTATCGATAAAGCCGAGCTGAGCCATATTTTTAATCGTTTCTATCGTGTCGATAAAAGCCGTACTAACACAGTCGGCTCTGGTCTGGGACTTGCGATTACCAAACGCATACTGGAGTTACACGGCAGTGACATCAATGTTAAAAGTAAAATCAACGAAGGCACAACCTTTACTTTTCAAATCGATTCCTACCAAAACAAACGCGCCAGCCGTTCTATATAATAAAATTACAGGAAAGATCCTTCACTTCGTTCCACGTGCTTTGCACTGCCTTGCACTGCCTTGAACCGCTTCGCGTTTCGACCAGCATTTCCTGCGCTTCGCTCCGGTCAACCGCTTCGCGTATCATACAGTCGCTGCCTTGATGCGCTTTGCGTATCACGCAGTGTTCCTTCCGCTGCGCTACAGTCATTCTCTACGCGATGCTCCGGTTAGGATGACAAGACGTTAGACGGTCATTCTGCGCACATCACTATAGTTTGTCATTCTGAGTGAACGCAGTGAGTGAAGAATCTTGGAATCACCGTATAAGATCCTTCACTACGTTCAGGATGACAAAATAAAACCTGTCATTCTGAGCGAACGCAGTGAG
>CAMYOL010000014.1:117020-141600 GCA_947260005.1 uncultured Ectothiorhodospiraceae bacterium | reverse complement strand
GTGAAGAATCTTGGAATCACCGTATAAGATCCTTCACTACGTTCAGGATGACAAAATAAAACCTGTCATTCTGAGCGAACGCAGTGAGTGAAGAATCTTAGTCGTGATAAAAATGTGATTTCCATGTGAAGGCTTTGTGATTTAAAAATTCGATACTTAACGTGGTGCTATCCCACCGAAGATATTTAATTTTCTAAACATGGAGACTGAAAATGAATTTAATAAAAAAGTTTTGTTCCGCTAGCCTTATTCTAAGTGTGTCATTACTCTCTGCCCTGGCCAATGCGGATGGTAATCAAGCATTCGAAGTGACTGTCACCAACATCACTAAAGGTGAAGTATTTACCCCCATCATGGTCGCGTCGCATAAACATGGCGTTAAATTATTTGAAATTGGTGAGCCAGTCGATCAGGATTTAGAGATCCTCGCTGAAGGTGGCGATACTGCACCTTTATCAACTTCATTATTAAGCTCGGGGCTTGCGTTGGATGTGGTCACCGCTGACGGACCATTATTCCCAGGTCATAGCGTGACATTGCAGGTAAAAACTAATAATCGAAATGCTCATGTCAGTGTCGCCTCAATGCTTGTTCCCAGTAACGATGCCTTCTTTGCCGTTAATGGTATCCACGGTCCACGTGGCAAACGAACCAAAACCGTTTACTCACCGGCCTATGATGCGGGCTCTGAATTAAATGATGAACTCTGTGACAACATACCCGGACCGCCTTTTGCCTGTACGGGTGAAGGCTTTAATGAAGAAAACGGTGAAGGTTATGTTTACATTCACGCTGGCATCCAGGGTAATGGTGATTTGGATTCTGCGACCTACGACTGGAACAACCCCGTCGCGAAAATAACCATCAAGCGTATTAAAACTGACTAATCAAATATTACTCCTCACATCCCTTTCTCTTGCTTTCCCCTAAGGCAAGGGATAAGGGATTTATTTTTGCTTTTCCTGCTGGCAGGAAATATCCCCCGTAATGCAGTACAATCCGGTTCGACAGAATAATCGGACGCCCTAAATGACCCCTGCCAACCCCACCATGCTTAAACTCTCTTTTTGTGGGATGGATTTTCAAACCCCGTTAGTCTTGTTATCCGGATGTGTGGGTTTTGGCGAAGAATATACCCGGGTGCAGGGCTTTTCACATTCCGACATTGGCGCAGTCTGCCTTAAGGGCACCACACTTGAAGCGCGTTTAGGCAATCCCGCTCATCGCGTTTGCGAGACACCCAGCGGTATGATTAATGCGATTGGCCTGCAAAATCCTGGCACCCGACATGTCATCGATTCGATTCTACCGGAACTCGATTTCACCGAAACTCGCTTCATCGCCAACCTTTCTGGTTCCACCGTGGAAGAATACGCCGAAGTGGCACGCCTGTTTGATGACTCACCGATTGATGCCATGGAGATCAATATCTCCTGCCCAAACGTAAAAGAAGGTGGAGTGGCCTTTGGCAATGATCCGGACATGTCCGCCCGTGTGGTCGCCGCCTGCCGTGCGGTCACAAACAAACCACTTATCACCAAGTTATCGCCTAATCAGACCGATATCGCCGAAAATGCGCGACGTTGTATCGAATCAGGTACAGACGGATTCGCCGTTATCAACACCTTGATGGGCATGGCCATCGATATCGAGGCCCGTAAACCCATCATCGGCAACAATCAGGGGGGACTCTCTGGGCCAGCCATCAAGCCGATCGCCCTGCTCAAGGTGCACCAGGTTTATCAGGTTTGTAAAAGCCACAATATCCCAATTATTGGCCAAGGCGGAATTACCACAGCGAATGACGCAATTGAGTTTCTCATCGCAGGCGCCTCAGGCATCGGTATTGGCACCGTATTATTTTATGATCCACTGATATGCCCTAAAATAAATAATGGTATTAGTGATTACCTGGCTGCGCATAACCTAAGCAATATCTCCGAACTGATCGGCACCCTGGAATTAAATGATTAAATCCACCTCACCCTAGCCCTAGTTGGTGTGCAAGCACTGGCTTCCATAGAAAAAACACATTAAAGCTAACCCCTTGATTCGTCGATAAAGTATTAACTGCACGGATGTCTGGAATTCATTATGGGCGAAGCGGCCCCCAAGAAAAAGATTCGCCTCGGTGATCTACTCGTCGAACATAAACTGATCTCAGAAGATCAGCTGATGGCTGCGCTTGCCGAACAAAAAAATTCGGGCCTGAAACTCGGTCGGTTATTAGTTGAAAAAGGCTACGTTAAAGAAGAGCAAGTGCTCGAACTGGTCTCAACTCAGTTAAACATACCTTATATCAATCTAAAACAATATAAATACGACATCGATACTATTCGCCTGATCCCGGAAATGCTTTCAAGACGTTACCGAGCCATTGCCTTACGTGAAAATCGTGATGGTAGCTTACTGGTTGGCATGGCCGATGCCACCGATATATTTGCTTACGACAGTCTCAACAAACATTTAAAACGCCCGATCGCTTTGTCCGTTGTTAAAGAATCAGACATTGTTGAAGTAATCGATCTGGTTTATCGAAAACGCGATGAAATCAGCAACCTTGCTGAAGAATTACAGGACGAATTATCCGAGACCGATATCGATCTTGAACAACTGGTTCAAAGTGAAGATGTCGCCAATGCCCCGGTTGTAAAATTACTGCAATCCATTTTTGAAGACGCCGTACAGGTTGGTGCCTCGGATATCCATATTGAACCCGACGAACAGGTATTACGCATTCGTATGCGCGTTGATGGCATCCTGCAAGAACAAATTATGAAAGAAAAACGGATTGCACCGGCGCTGGTCTCACGCTTAAAACTGATGTCAGGATTAAATATTTCAGAGCGGCGTGTACCACAAGATGGCCGTTTTAATATCCGTGTACACGGACGTAGTGTTGATGTCCGGCTATCAACCATGCCTATCCAGGCCGGTGAATCGGTTGTTATGCGATTACTCGATCAGTCCGGGGGAATGTTAAATCTGGAACAGCTTGGTATGTCGGAGCATATCTTAAACCGTTTTCGAGCCAACATTACTCGTCCTTTTGGAATGGTGTTGGTCACCGGACCAACCGGTAGCGGTAAAACCACCACACTCTATTCTGCATTAACCGAGTTGAATGATTCTGAGAAAAAAATTATTACCGTCGAAGACCCGGTCGAATATCGCCTGCCACGTATCAATCAGGTCCAGGTTAATCCACGTATTAACCTGACCTTTGCATCGGTGTTGCGTGCAGCCTTGCGGCAAGATCCGGATATCGTTCTGGTCGGAGAAATGCGTGATCAGGAAACGGCCGAGATCGGTCTGCGTGCTGCGATGACCGGGCACATGGTGATGTCGACCTTACACACCAACGATGCCATCTCTACCGTGAACCGTATTCTCGATATGGGTGCAGAAGGTTATTTAGTTGCCAGCGCATTGCGTGCCGTGGTGGCACAACGCTTAGTGCGTAAAGTGTGTGAAAACTGCAAAACGCTCTATACTCCATTCGCCCAGGATATTGCCATTGTTTCAAACATAATGAATCACGATTATCGCGGTGCGACTTTTTTCTATGGAACAGGATGTACCCACTGTAATAACACCGGCTATCAAGGTCGTATTGGTGTATTTGAGTTTTTAGAGATCGATGACGCCATGGCGGATGCGCTACGAATTTCTGACGCCAGTGCGTTTGCCTCCCATGCACGTCAAAGCGAAAATTTTCGCTCTTTCGCACAACACGCTCTCGAGTATGCCTTTAAAGGCGTGACCACTATTGAAGAGGTGTTACGTGTGGCCGGATCAATCGATGACACCGCTGATAACTTTGATATTGATGCGGACGCAGAGACCATCGATATTGAGAACGATTCAGAATAATGCCGCAATTTCAGTATAAAGCACGTAACAACACTGGCCAGTCATTGAATGGTCGTTTAGAGGCAACGACTCTCGATGCCGCTGCCAACCAATTATTAAAGGGTGGCATCACACCCATCGAAATTATTGAATTAAAACAAGGCAAAGATTATTTAAAAAGTCTTGCGCGCTGGTGGAATTCACGACCACCTAAACTTCAGGATCTCATTTTTTTGAGTCGCCAGATGTATACCTTGATGAAAGCAGGTGTCCCTATCATCCGTGCAATCAAAGGAGTGGCTGATAACTTAACAAACCCGTTATTAATCGATACATTATATGATTTAGTCGATAGCCTGGAATCAGGCCGCGAACTTTCAGTTGCCATGAGTCAGCACCCAAAGGTTTTTAACAGGTTGTTTGTCAGCATGGTTAAGGTTGGCGAAAGCACCGGTGAGCTTGATGGTGCGTTTGGAAAACTGTCTGAATATCTTGAGCGTGAAAAAGAAACTCGTGATCGCATTAAACAAGCTACACGCTATCCGATCATCGTATTTGGCTTTATTATAACCGCCCTGGTCGTTATCAATCTTTTTGTTATTCCACAATTTTCCGGCATCTTTAGTAAGTTTGGTGCGGACTTACCCTGGCAAACCAAAATTCTGATCACAACTTCTACCTTCATGCAAAATTTCTGGCCGCACATGTTAGTTGCCTGCGTCGGTTTTTATTTCTGGTTTCGTCATTATCTGCGTACGAATAAGGGGCGGTTATATTGGGACCGTCTCAAGTTACGAATCCCATTAATAGGTAACGTTCTGTATGAAGCCCTGTTAGCACGTTTTTCAACTTCGTTTGCATTAACCGTTCGCAGTGGCGTGCCATTGATACAGGGTTTAAATGTCACCGGACATGCAGTTGATAATGCCTATATTGGCGATAAGATTTCTCAAATGCGCATCGGTATTGAAAAGGGCGATAGCCTGACGAGAACCGCTGCAAGCACAAAAATGTTTACTCCATTAATTATTCAGATGATCCAGGTCGGTGAAGAGACCGGGGCGGTTGATGACATGCTAGATAATGTCTCCGGCTATTACGATCGCGAAGTGGATTATAAGTTAAAAAATCTGAGTAGTGCCATTGAGCCGATCTTAATTATCATCATTGGTGTAATTGTCCTGATGCTGGCGATGGGTGTCTTCCTGCCGTTATGGGATCTCAACTCAGTCATTCAAAAGTAGAATGTCTTCAACTAAATATCTTCAATTACATATTTTCAATTACACATCTTCAATAGAAAAATGCAAACACGCCACCCAAACAGAATAAGCCACCAAAATGGGTTTAGTCTGCTCGAGTTAGTTATCGTTATCATTATAATCAGCACTCTGCTCGGTTTCGCGATAGACAAACTGCTCAAACTACAGGTTCAGGCTGAACGCTCCTCAATGGAAAGCATAATTGGCACACTACAAAGTGCGATAGCCCTGACCATCAGCGAACACATCGCCAAAGACAAAATTCCTGAATTAAAGAAATACCTTAATTCCAATCCAATGACACTACTGGCCAATAGCCCGGTTAACTACCTGGGTGATTTTGAAGGTCGACCAGAAAACCCGGAACCAGCCAGTTGGTGGTATGAGCAAAATAGCCATTCCCTTGTCTATTTTGTCCTCAATCAGGAGCATTTTGTCTCCCAAACTGGTGAAAAAGGGTATGCAAAATTCAAGATCGTCGCCGTTTATGACGATAACAATACTAATGGTCGGTTTGATCGACGCGATACCCTCAAGGGTCTACGTCTGTCACCAGTGGCTAAATACCATTGGTCTAAAGACGCGAAATCGAAAAACGATTGAACCTAAATGAACATATTGAAGAATACGAATAAAACGTCATTCTTAAGCTAGAGTTAGAGGATTTAACATGAGCAAGCAAGCTGGTTTTACTTTGATTGAATTAGTGGTCGTGATCGTGATTCTTGGCCTACTCGCCGCGGCGGCGCTTCCGCGATTTATAAATGTCACCACTGATGCACGCATTGCCAGTCTAAACGGTGTTGCAGGTGGCTTGCGCACTGCAGCCTCTTTGGCGCGAGCAGAATATGTGGTGGGCGGAGACAATACCGCAACATCCATATTAATGGATGGCCAGACCGTTGTGGTTTTATCCGAGAATGCCAACACTGGACGTGGTGGGCGACCATCAGCCTTAGCAACTGGGATTACAGTAGCCATGCCCGATCCAGATGGTTACACAGTGACTTATGCAGGTGGGGTGGCAAGATATACACCCGATAGCGGTGGTAGCACAACATGCATGGTCGAATATACTGCAGCCTCATTAGTTGATCCTGTTTTGATTACTCCAGGTGGGTGCTAATGTCGTAACAATTTAATGTCACAACGGGCGGCCAATGGCCGCCCTTTTTGCTTTAACCCTGTAATTTAACTGGCTGATCTATATGGAACGACGCCTGCAAAAAAATGGATTTACCTTAATCGAAATGGTCACCGTGATCACCGTTGTTGGTGTGTTGGCAGTGGTGATGATCCCACGTTTTTTACAACCCAGTAATTTCGAATCCCGTACCGTCTCCGATCAACTTATTAGCAGTGCACGCCAGGCACAGCAACTGGCAATGAGCAAAGCCAGTTCAGCTAATGTTACCTGGAGCACAAATAACGGAGCCAAAAGAATCCGAATTCGCTACACTGAAGGTGGCAATCAAACAATTGATATCGATGTTCCCAATAATATTTCCATTTCCAATAGCAGCATACGTTTTTATAAAAATGGTGCGGCTAACATAAGCGCACAAGAAGAGATCACCATTAGCCCAAATCCTCGTAGTGTTTGTATTGAAACCACGGGGTACGCACATGCCTGTTAAACAAAATGGTTTTACTTTGGTTGAAGTGATTGTAATGATCGTAGTGTTATCGGTTGCCCTGACCGGCTTGACGATCGCTATTAATGAAACCGTCAAACATAGCCCCAAACCCCTGATACAAACTCGCGCGATGGAACTCGCACAAGCCTATCTTGATGAAATTTTTGCTAAACGATTTGATGAACTCAGTGGCCAGGGTGGTACTCCACGCTGCGACTCGACCGACAACGCCGCACAACTATGCAGCAACGTCATGGGCGACGAAGAAGGCGGTGTTCGATCATTATTTGATGACGTCGATGATTATCACGGTGTTAATGATGCCCCACCCGTTTTAGCTAGCGGCACAAGTCTAACCAACTACAGTAGTTATCAGGTGCAAATAACGGTTGGCTACTCCGGAGGTGAGATAGGTTTAGGTAATCGCGCAGCAAAACGAGTGACCGTGTCCGTGACCACGCCATTAGGCAATGTCGTTCCTGTTAGTGCCTATCGGGTTAATTTTTAATGAACATATTAAACACAAAGCAATCTGGTTTTAGCCTGGTTGAACTGGTCATCACAATTGTTGTGTTAGGTGTGATCATGGCAGGTACCGTTACGTATATAAGTAACAGCACGATAGCGTATACTAATGTTGCTCAACGAGAACAATTAACTTCGCTGGGTCGGGTAACCATTGAAAGAGTCACCCGTGATTTACGTTCCGCATTACCCAACAGTATTCGTATTCAAAATAACTGCATCGAATTTTTCCCGATTAAGGCCGGCTCGGTTTATTTAACCTTGCCCGTCACTGCGCCTGCCAGCTCCTTTACCGCAGTTGGGTTCTCTATCCCATCGGGTGCCAATGTCGAGCACGTCATTGTCTATCCATACAATTTAACCGCACTCTACTCACAAAGTAATCCTGGCCCCATCGCCGGTTATTCAAATTCCAATTCCGCCCCGACGACAACGGTTACGCTCACTGGTAATCACCAATTTGCATTACATGCACCCCATAAACGTTTTTATTTAGCAGAAGATCCAGCGAGTTATTGCGTCGTCGGATCAGACTTAAATTACTATGACAGTTACGGTGTCAGTGCTTCGCAGAATGCGCCTCCAGCTGGTGATGCTAACCTTGTCGCCGAGCATATCCAAACCACAGACGGGGGTGCAATAAGCCCCTTTACCTATACTGCAGGCAGTTTGCAACGCAATGGTATTGTAACGCTGGATTTCAGGTTTTTAATTGATGGCGAGTGGATTCGTTTAAGTCATGAGGTGCATATACGCAATGTCCTCTAATATCACCAATAAAACAATCCTGACCCGCCCGGCTATGAATAAACATAAAGGATTCAGCCTGCCGGCAGCTATATTTATTCTCGTTATCATGGCGCTACTAGCTGCCGCGGTAGTATCGATATTCGATAGAGGCAATAAAGGCATAACCCAGGAGGTATTATCAACCCGAGCTTTTTATGCGGCAGAGAGTGGCGCTCAATATGTATTAGGACAATTATTCGATCTCAGTGGCGGTACAGCCAATTGTTCTGCTGCTAGTAATTTAACATTTACAGCAACGGGCTTAGCAAGTTGCTCCAGCAGCATGAGTTGCAGCAGTCGAAATATCAGCGGTGACGTCTATTATACGATTAACAGCACGGGTACCTGTTCCAGTGGATCTGATCAGGCTGTTCGGCAAATCGAACTACAGGCGAAAAACCCGTGAAAACGATTTGTCCGATCTTGACGTCCAGATTCTATAATCAATTAAATTTCCTATTATTTATAGCAATTCTGACCGTCTTTTGTTCCGCAACATCTCATGCTGCAACCTATAATACAAACACAGAAACTTATAGCTGGATTGATCCCAGCAGTCATACGGATGTCGTCTGGACAGCGGCACCAGGCGGCCCAGGTAATGAATGCAGTGGCTTTTCAATTAATACCGATGACGATATTTCCCAGGCCTTACCACTTGGTTTTAATTTTACGTTTGGTACAACGAGCTATTCAAATGTGCGAATTATGTCAAACGGCCGGCTTCAATTTAACAATTCCTATTGTGGCCATGGTACTGCGTCAACAGGACCACCCCGAACATATCCATTCCCATTACCGCATACCAGTCTAAATAATGTCATGCGCGTTTACGGCGCTGACCTGGACCCGTCTGCTGGCGGCAGCGTTCGTTACGCAAGTTCTGGTGTTTCGCCAAACCGAACTTTTATTGTTACCTGGAGTAACATACAAGAATGGGCGGCTGGAACAAGCAACTTTAACCTGCAAGTTATCCTGCATGAATCAGGTGATTTTGTTTATCAATACGGAACCATATCCAATCCGACCCTCGGCTCTGCTCAACTTGGCTGGCATATTAATAATAGTGACTATCAACTCTATGAATATGGCAATATCACCAGCCTGCAAAACTCGGCAATAAGATTTACAACCTACACACCCTCACCAATAAGCTACTATGCAATGGACGAATTAAGTTGGACAGGAAGCGCTGGCGAAATTCGTGACAGCAGTGGCAACAACAATCACGCCGACCGGATTGGATCTGCACAAACTCTATCGCCTGGTTATATATGCCGTGGTGGCGATATTCCTGGAAACAACGATGCCATTGATACTAATCTGGAAGTTGATGCGAATATTGGCAATAAAGGCACCATCACATTTTGGTTTAACAGCAATAGCGCCTGGAGCTCCGGCAATAATATGCTCGCCGATGCCTCAAGTGATCTTGGAAATGGCAACGCCGATAAATATTTCTTTTTAGTTAAACGCACGCAGGGACGACTACGTTTTCGACTAGAAGCCAGCAACGATGCTGATCTGCAAGCGGAAACCTCAAACAACAGTTTTTCTTCAAATACCTGGCATCATATAACCATTACCTGGGATATTGTAAATGATGCTGACTGGTTACAGATTTATGTTGACGGTACTCGACGTGCCACTAACCGCGGAAATCGTACTTCACCGCTAAATGTTAGTAATGTTCTTGGTAACTTAGATAGTTTATTCTTTGGCGATAACCGTAACAATGGTATTGGCGGCAACGGTTATACAGGCAGCTCGGCGAATGGTGTATTCGATGAAGCTCGAATCTACATTGATGTGTTGTCAGCCAGCCAAATTAATGATGATATGAATGAGACACATGACTGTTTGATCGCATTTTTTAATATGGATCAATCATCATGGAATGGCACCGCCGATGAAGTCATTGATACCTCTGGCAATGGTTATCATGGTACTGCAGCCAATGGTGTCAGCACCGATATCAGCAACCCTGCTATTGCCGGCTCACCGGGCACTTGTAATTATGGCGCGTTCGATGGCTCGAATGATTATGTTGCCCTGACAAATTTTCCAAATTTAACGGACAGCTTTACGATTACCGCCTGGATAAATCCTGACGTTATAAATAATGATCAGCGAATATTTGTCGATGATCAAAATAATTCGGGAGGGTTTGCTTTTAGCCTGGGTGATCCCGGTAATGGGCGTTTACGATTTTTCTCACGTAATATCAGCCCAATCAGTCTCGACACAACTGCCGTTATTAGTGCTGGAACCTGGTATCATGTTGCAGCAGTGCATGATGTCAATGCCAGGACCCGGCAAATATTTGTTAATGGTGTTGCCGTGACCAGTGCGCAAACTTATACCGGTACCTGGGGAAGTGATTCAGGTGACGCCAGTATTGGCGGTGAAAACAATTCAGCAGGCTCTGAAGCCACTGCAAATTGGCGCTTTCAAGGCAATATTGATGAACTTCGAGTTTATGCTCGAGCCTTAAATTCATCAGATATCACCACTGTAATGAATGAAACACGTGCCTGTTCAGTCACCTATGATCACTTACGCATTGAACACGATGGTACGGCTTTAACGTGTGAACCTGAATCCGTCACCGTGCGTGCCTGTTTAAATTCAAGTTGTAGCTCAGAATATTTGGGTGATGTGACCATTACCCTGACCCCTCCAGGATGGACCGGTGGAGACATTAAATCAGTTCTTGGTGGATCAAGCACTTTTGAGTTACCGCTTACCACCGCAGGTGCGATTAATTTAGGTATCAGCACACCCTCTCCCAACCCGAATAATGGTATCCAGTGTTTAAATACAGCAACCAGTAATGCTGACTGTACATTAACCTATTACAATACCGGGTTTATTTATTCGATACCTACACAAACATCTTGTCAGACTTCAAACAGTCTCACAATTAGTGCAGTAAGACTCGATAATACCACCCAGGCTTGCGTCCCTACATTCGTAGGCCAAACTCGTAATCTGGATTTTTCTCTTAACTATGCGAATCCTGCTACTGGCACTCAAGACCTCACGCTGAATTACAATGGTACTGACTATGCACCCATAAATGCGCTCTCCAGCCAAACCGTACCCATTACATTTGATTCCTCAGGCCAGGCCGCCATTACTGTCACCTACCCAGATGCCGGTCAGGTCACGCTAAATAGTTTATATAATGGCTCTGCCGGAACAGGTGATGCCGGTCTGGTTATGAATGGAGCGACAACCTATCTGACCAAACCGTATAAACTCTATGTGAGCAGTGATGATGCTAACGTCAGTTGTCCTTCTGCTTCGGAAACTTGTACTCCCTTTAGGCGAGCTGGTGAAATATTTAACTTAAAGGTCGCTGGCGCATGCGCAGATGATACGGTCACGCCAAATTTCCAATTATCTGGACTCACCATGTCACATTTAAATGTCGCACCTGCCATTAACCAGGGGACATTAGGAATAAGTAATTTCGATATTGGTGCGGCTGATAACGGTGAACATACTATTAGCACTCAGGTCGTTTCTGAAGCAGGTGCCTTTACGTTTACCGCTGCGCTGCCAGTTGGTGGTTATTTTTCTGAGACGATAGGTGATCCAACCTTAAATACCAGTGCTATCCTCGGTCGTTTTTATCCATCCCATTTTTGTCTTAGTGCTCCAGTCATCACAAACCGTACCGATAACAACACTGCAACTAGCTGTAGTGATGCCTTTAGTTATCTCGATGAAGAATTCAATACTGGTTTTACCTTAACGGCACAGGCCTTTGGAACCGGCTGTTCTGCCGGCGGTATTACCCAAAACTACAGTTCTACATGGAGCAAATTTAACTCGCCTTTTTCTGAAGATACATCCAATGCAACTGAATCAGGAAAATGGAATTTTGCTGCAGTCAACAGCCCGTCCGCATCACCCACCAACCTGAGTAACCGCATTGATTTGGATATCATTAATAGCTCTCCGACTGAATTTACCAGTGGTACCGCGACAATCGATGCCCGACTCAATATTTCTCGTATCGGATCGGCGCCCAACTATACAGCAGAAATACCATTTACTGATGTTCGAATCGGTATCAATCCAATCGATACAGATAATGTAAGTATCGATACTACTGATCTTATTATCGGCACAGATAATTATCGGGAAGTTGGCAATACGAATTTATTCTTCGGGCGCCTTACTGCTGAGAATGCTTTTGGCACCAACCAAACTGATGTCGGCTTAGATATGTATGCACGCACAGAATACTGTACGGCGGTAAGCAGTGGTACCTGTACAAACTGGCAACATAAAACCGATGACAGTTGCACGTTATATAATATAAACCCACCAGCAGGAGTCAGCTTAGGCACGGGTATAAACCCAACTCCCATCAGCACGCCAGGGTATTACTTACGTGCCAGCCCTACCGTAAGCTCTTCAACCTTTACCTTTAATGATGATGGTACGGCGACCAGTTATGCACGCATTCATGTGCCGGATAGCAATGATAACAGTGCAGGCTGGCGCTTATTTTATACCGCAGGCGGTAATGGTGGTAACTTTACGATTCCGTTTCAATTTCCCTTTAATACCGATACGACTGTTCACCCATATCTGTTGCATGTGGATGGTGTAGCCTCATTCGGTCAATTCAGAGGGGACGATCGGATTATTTTCTGGCGTGAAGTTTTAGAATAATGATCAATGCAACTGGCCTCTGAATTATTCTAACTCAATTACAAAACTAATTATCAACTTCTAGTTAAAACTAATCCGCAAACTCAAGCGTTTCTTCAATACTCTTAACCCCTTTTTTTGCACAGGCCCCATCGATACTGTCTTTTTCAGATTTACCCGGCGGGGCACCTGACACGCCAATGGCACCAATTAGTTCACCTTGTGAATAGATATTAACGCCGCCACCAACTAACAAGGCACCCGGATTATGTTGGACTTGTTGAGGTATCTCGCCTCTTTTTAACATGTCAGCGAGCTCACCCGTATTGACATGAAAGCTGACCGCCGTCCATGCCTTGCTAATAGCGGTTTGAACCGTATGTGGGCCAGCAAAACGATCACGCTGGAAAGCTTGTAAAATTCCGGACTTATCCACGACCGCCACCGCAACTGAATAACCGTCATCACGACACCCCTTCACCGCCTGCCAGGCCGCTTTTGAAGCAGTCTCGATCGTCATCGACCGGGAGCTAAATACCCCCTTGTCTTCAGCATGAACAGAAGCAAAGATTACAATTAAAAACATCAACAAACTTACTCGCATAAAATCACTCCTGGCGTGAAATCAAATCAAGTTAAAATTAAAGCTTCAATACAGCTAAGCTTGATGATCATGTTACGCACGCTATTTATTTGATGTCGCGAATAACCGACATCCAGTCGTGAAAATACGACAGGTGTTATGGATGGAGAGATTTTATGTACTGACTTGGGGTCAGTTTCATAATACGTTTGAACATCGTAATGAAGGCACTACTGGTTTGATAGCCTAATTCCAGCGCAATGCTTTTAATCGCAGTACCGTTTTTTAACATGGCAATCGCTCTTAACAGAATTAGTCGTTGCTGCCATTGCTTATAGCTGTATCCCGTTTCTTTTTTAAATATTCGTTCTACTGTTCGCGCGCTGACATTCGCTTTGTCTGCTATCGACGTCAAATCATCTGCTAATGACGGCTCTGCAATTAACCCGGGAATAATCGCATTCAGACGACGATCGCGAGGCAAAGACAACACCAGATCACAGGGCTCGATGTTACCTATCTGGTCAACTAACACTTCGAGTAAGCGGGTTTGTTGTGCATCCAGTTCTTTTGCTTGCGAAAATGTCGCGGCACTAATTGCCAGCTGTTGTAATAAAGGGCGCATATAAACTCGATGCACCCGACTGGGTGGGGTACGCACCTCATCGTTTAAACCCTTTGTTAATTCAACACTAATAAAAACCGAACAATAATGAACGCTATCCTGGGCAAACACCGCATGCTCAACATTCGCAGGAATCCACAAAGCCGTCTCCGGTGTCAGTAAAAAAGCCTGGTCTTCAACTTCAACCACAAGATGACCAACAAGACTGTGAATCAATTGAGCACGATCATGACTATGCGCCACAATTCGATGGCTGCCATCAACCCAGACGGTTTCAGCTATCGCCGCCAGTTCAGTATCCGCCGCTGGAGTTGTTTTTGATCCTGAGATTATCTTCACGCGTCGCGTTTTACCTTAATTCGTACCAAATTTAGCCAATACATACTAAATCATTGGCTAAATTTTGTTACTTTTTGTTACCAATCAGATCATACTTGAAGTATGAACTCTATATGTCTGTAATATAACGATAAATTTCCATTTGACATGCAAATATTAACGAGCTATAAAACTAACTATGTGATAGAGTTCACATCATTACTGAGAACCAGAGCACACTTTAATTAAGGAGAAATGAAGATGTTCAGTAAACCAATTTTTGAGACGTTACCCATTGCACTAATCGCAGCCGGTATCTTACTCGTGACGTTTGTTCATCATCCTCTTGCCGTGCTCTCTGGTCTGGCACTAGTCGCGGCGAGTTGCTACATGATATATCGCCGCGTCAATGAAATCGGTGTCAGCAATGGCGATCACGAGCTAACGCCAACTACCTAATCAGTAAAATCCAGTTTATTCTAAAAGCCAGCTTTAATGCTGGCTTTTTTTATCCAACGCTATAATCTTATCGTCATGGACTTAGAGAGTTTCACAAAAAAATTACGTGATCAGCCAGACACCATCGAATTTGACGATACCATGTTGCTGATTGAGCAATTATACGACTTCGAACCCTGCGAGTTTAGTAACGGTGACTTAACCAACCTCGCTGGCCAAAACTCAGGTTCATGCAAACTCTTCGCTTTTGCCCAACTGAATCATTTCAGCGTCGAAGAAACACTGGCTTGTTTTGGCTCATATTATCGCGATGATGTGCTGGCTAACCCGGATGGTGATAACCATCAAAATATTCGAAACTTTATTAAATCGGGTTGGGAAGGTATCCAGTTTAAATCAAAGGCCTTATCTGCAAAAAGTTAGTCGCCCTTCTTTTATCGTTCGTCCACATTTCGTTCAATCCAATACTCAGAATATTCTTCACCAAAATCTTAAGTTGGTAAATATTAAAGCAAGTCGTTTAATATTTAAGCTGAGAAACCTTTCTAATTACCGGTGAACTACAGATAATTTTGGTTTCTTAGTTAGACTGTGTTTCAATTAACTTACTAGAATCACTGGATTCACAGCACTGGAGCACACATGCTAACGGCAAACCAAATTGCACCTGATTTTTCTGTCCCTAATCAAAAGAATGAAACCATCAAGCTTGCTGACTACAAGGGTAAAAACCACATTATTTTATATTTTTATCCAAAAGATGACACACCCGGCTGCACCATCGAAGCCAATGAATTTACCGCACTGGCGAATGATTTTGCCCAGGCCGATACCATTGTCATGGGTGTGAGCAAAGATGACTGTGATAGTCACCAGGCCTTTATTGACAAGTTTAACCTGAAAGTTGAATTACTTGCCGACACCTTTGGTGATCTATGCGAGGCCTATGGTGTCTGGCAGGAAAAAGAAAAGAATGGCGTTAAAAAAATGGGCATTGTGCGCTCAACGTTTTTAATAAACAAAGAAGGCGTTATAGAAGAAGCAATATACGGCGTCACCCCACAAGGACACGCCCAGGCGATGCTCGATCGAGTTAAGAACTTATAAAATAATCAAGGAGAACTACATGAAAGTTGCTTATATTTTTTCGACGCAAGGACATTCAGTATCCTACAAATTAGGCCAGATGATTCTACCGCAACTTGAAGACGACGCGCATGGAGTTGAAGTCGTTGGTATGTTCTTCTTTGAAGACAACAATTACGTGCTGGTAGAAGGTGATCCTATCGGTGAACGCCTGGCCAAAGTGGCAAAAGAAAAGGGGATGCTGCTTATGGGCTGTGATAAATGCTGTTATGAACGACAGATCGATGGAAAGCTCGTTGAAGGAGCGACCATTGGTTGTTTTCCTAATCTCTATGGTGCCTTGTCAGGTAATATGCCCGATCAGGTCATCACCTTATAGATTAATAAGCCGCAATCTGTAGTATTTTATTCTCTGGCACGAAATGGATTTTCGTAGTTGGATCACTTACTTCTCACAAACGAAATTTCAGCCATTATGAAAAAAGCAATCGGTGATATCACCGAATGACTTCAAATGCTTTTCAATATCAATATTAACAGTCATGATAAATTTACTTCACATTATTCTATCTATTCGTTAAACCAGAATTCTATTTCGTCGGTGTCGATATTAAATTCGGCAGCATGTGGTGTATTAGCCGGAACGTGATACCACTCGCCGGCACGAATTATAAGCTCTTTTTTGCCTATTTTTAATGTTAATTCGCCTCGAGTTATGAGCCCATGGTTATCAGTCTCATGGGTATGTGTAGGAATGGATGTTCCGGCCGGGTAGGAAGCAAACAAAATATCACACTCTTCCGCTTTTAATTGATAGGCATCAAAGCGACCTTCAAAAACAGGTAGTTGTTTAATTCTATCCGGATAGTTACCTGCCATGTTCTTCTCCATTGGTGCCAGTACCACTACATCATGTATCGCTATTCAGAATACCTATGTCTTTAAATCAGGGATATTGCCAGCGCTCAATCTTTCTTTGTCGGTTTGCTGATTTTCTTGGTTAATGGTATTGAAAAGGTCGGAATAAACCTGCCGGGAATACTCGATGACTCTTGTTTACCGGTTATTGTTGCACCAACCGCCCTATAGAAACCCTCTGCATTCGGATCACCCTGAAAATATAGCGTCACTCCACCTGAGACTTTAGCATGATTTTTAGCATGCTCGATTAATTTACGCCCAATTCCTAAGCCGATATGCTTAGGCTCAACAAATAGCAAACCTAGCTCAACACTTGACTCGGTCACACCCTCAAGAGAATAGAAACCAACTAACTCTCCTTGTTCTTCTGCAACGGCATAGTAACTCGATTTATTTTTAATCATCTCTTCTGTTACCAAAAGTTCATTCCTACAGGCTTGCATAAATGCGTCTGAGTAACCCCAGTATGCCTTAGAATACATAGCAAGTTTACTTAGGCTTTGCGCCTCTCGCCCCTGTGCTTTTCGTATATGTATCATCTTTTAAATGATGCGTAACATATCAATAACCGGCGCAATTTTACTGTACCCGATGCCGAAATAATGACCTTAATTGATTCCTTATACAGCAGTTTCTACATCTAAACTTTTAACTGCTTGTAAAAATTTATTAACGTCTTCTTTGTAGTCATTTGGACGATAACCATGCTCACAATTGGCATGAACATGTCCTCCATAGTTCATTCCAAGATATTCAAACGTATCTTTGAATGAATTCAAAAACGAATGATCCGCTTCGCTACTAATTGACGTACATACAATGCAAGCCGTCTTTCCTCTTAGCCTACGACCTATATTTTTTAGCTCTTCAACATCCAGAAAGTCAGAGGTTCTATCAATGAAAATCTTCATTTGCGCGCTCACCGCATACCAATAAACAGGCGTGGCAAAGATGATTTTTTTATAATTTAATAGTCTATTCATTAGTGGTATAAAATCATCATCCAGATTTTTATGTTCGTAATCATAGGGTGATATGTTCATTTCTGAAAGATCAATAATTTCTATCTCAAGCTCATTGGCAATCCAATCGATGAATTTTCCAGTATTACCATCTCTTCTCGCACTAGCAAAAACTACAATTGCATCCATCACTTACAACTCCTTATTAATTTATAATGCCTTGCTGATAGGCAGATCTTGAATAGTTTTATGTTTATATTTTTCATATTGTAAATTGCATATCACAATTGAGCTAAGCGGCTAACGCAGGTTGGCAAAACTATTACCCTGAAAAAATGCATAGCTGGTATAGGCATACAGTGCAGTAATTCGTTCTACGCCGAGACTCCCATTTTAATCGTTACCACTGATTTTATAATACTTCTCCAATTTTGAAGAAACTTTACCCCACTCGGTACCACTTAATCGCTGTTGGTGAAGATTAAACGCTTCTTGTGAAATAAACTCTTCGTATACATTAAGCCGGTTCATATTCTTAGCATCGTATGATACCTCAAAAACCAGGCACCCTTCTTCCTGCCGGGTTAACTGAATATGATTGGCAAGCTCCCTTTTTACTGCCGCGATATCAGAATCAGCGACAAGAACATAACCTTCCAGGATCACTTTTGGCATCTCTGTCTCCATGACATCATTAAGTTATAGTTCTAGTGCAACGAACCAGCGCACCCTGTAAAAAAATATGTTAACGAATTCTTTTCCATAAATGTAGGATAGCAAGTAAAGCAGGAATAATTAACAATACAATCACCATCGGCACACTTGATTTAATAACCTCTACATTTAATGCATAGACAGTTATGACATCGGATATATCTGTTAATAGCCTAATAGTGAGAATTAATAACAGCGCTTTATGAGATTTAATCAGCAATGCGATTATTATTCCTAGCGCCACGGTTACGTTTCTAGTGATGTAAAGTTGCGTAATATAATTTAACTCGGTGACCTCTGGTATGAAATTACCTGGGTTCATTGCCGTACCCACAGAAAAGAACAGCACTAAGACTATTTGCAGCAGTACGATTACCCATACCCAAATCGGTAAAAATTTAATGGTTTGATTATTTGTGTTTTCCATACTGAAACCTCCGCTATTTATGTAGGTCAACGTTTGAATGCGATCGTGCCTCTTTATGGGCTAGATTCGATGACACAGAAATAAATTACAGCTTGAGCAAACTCAGTAAAAAATACATTGAAGTCTCTCATTCTCCAACAAAACTTGGTTTATTCCTATTCCAGAAACCTTTTATAAATAATATTAGACTTGAGTGCACACTTTATCGGGTGAGGTTCATGTCGCACACGAGCAACTTGTTAGACAATTATGTTCATGCGCTATCTGCTCATTGCTAAAGCGATAACCTATTAACTCATTATCAAATATTGGATATTAACGGCGAACCACTCAAATACCATAGAAGCATGTTCATTATATTTATCCCTTTCTTTATCCCTGGTCGTGAATGGCGCAACTGCCTTTAATTTCGTCCGGCACATTGTCTGGATTTTTCGCGGATAAGGTAAATCAAGTCCATCCATTATCTTAACGAACTCCTGCTTGCTTTTACCACCACCCAGCCTTGGGTTACGGACCTTTTCCTGTGCCACAGACGTAATAAACCGTCCTTCATAATCGTGACCAGGATATACCAGCGTTTCGTTAGGTAAAGAGAAAATTTTATTATGAATACTATTATACAGCGCCTCTGCACTACCGGACTGAAAATCGGTCCGACCACAGGCTTCTATTAATAATGCATCGCCGGTGAACAGTAACTTCTGTACCGGGGTATCAATCAGATAGGCATGGTGGTGATCGGTATGTCCCGGGGTAAACAATGGGTTGAGCTCGATATTGCCAACTTTGAATGCTTCGCCCTCCTTGATACCGATATCGATACAGGAAGATTTCACCATGGCAGGATAAGCAATATTGCAATTAGTTTTCGCTTTCAGTAATTTGGCACCGGTCAAGTGGTCGGCATGAACATGCGTTTCCAATGTGGCGGTCAGCGTCAGATTCATGTCTTTTAAAACCTGTAAATCGCGCTCGACCGTTTCTCGCACCGGGTCAACCAAAATAGCCGCACCTGAATCACTATCTGCTATCAGATAGGTGAAAGTGGATGAATCAGTCTCAAATAGTTGTTTAAATATCATTAGAATCTTTATCCCGATTTGTTTTGATTATTTATTCTCTAACGACTTAAGTAAAGAACAACCAAGACGTGCAGAGCACGGCTTTTGCCTGCCCACATAAGCGAGAGCGAATAATCTTGACTTACTGGTTAGCATAATTAAATGGTTTTATTCTTTAAATTTCTTAGGTTTTAAGTTTTTCAATTTTATTTCATTTTTTTTCTTTCGTTCCTCATCCCATTGTTTTGTTGCTTTGATTAAATTTGAAAATAAATCATAAAAAAACCAAATGGCAATAATAGACCCAATAACAAAGATAGAAATTAAAATATTAGTTAACAATTTTGATTGTCCTTAATTATGACACTAACGTTTAATTTAAATCGCACCGACTCTTGACGACGATTTGGATGATTTGTTATAAATTCTTTTCATTTTCTTTGCTATACCAAACTCTTAATATATAAATGACTTCTTCAGTTATAAGATAGCGTACTGTGTAATTATTAATGTATAGATCACGGACTGCTTCCGGATCAGAAGCTTTTAAGACTGGTAACCCGATTTTGGGGAATTGTTTTAGTTTATCGACACCCTCTTGTAGATCGATGGCTATTCGACGTGCTGCGTATGGGTTTTTAGCCTCAACAAATTCCACAACCCGCTCGAGATCATCGATAGATTCAAGCGAATATTTTATCTTCATGGTTTAGGCGGAGTTTTACGCTCATTAGTGCCCCAGCTGTTGAGCCAGGCATTCACATCATCTGCCTCAAGAGTCTTGCCTTGCTTTATGGATTCAAGCGCTTCTAGCGTATCTTGCCAGCGTGATTCTTCGACAGACTGTCTCGCCAGAAACTCCTTAATAGCCTGATTTATCAGATAATTTTTACTTCTATCAAGTTTTTTGGACAGGGCCTCAAGCGGTTTGTCCACGTCATCTGTGATACGAATACTGGTAATACTCATCGCTCGACCTAATTGTAGTGGTTTGTATTACATGTTAGTACAACTTCGGCGCTATTTCTAGATGAATTTATAACGTTTCAATTGTGGGGGCGTCCATAGACGATTTGTTAGCACTACATTGCATCACACTTAACTTCAAAATCCACATGATAATGATCATCGTGTCGTACCCATGACTTTTTCCTAGGAATTTGAATATGATTCTTTATATATTCACCGTATTTGGTCTTATATAGATACGGCTGTAAATCAGGGGCGAATAACACTCGCCAAATACCAATATTATGATTTTTTGCGGCTTTATGTAATGCCACAATATGTGCCCCTAAAGACTCATAATCGATTGTATATTTATCATATTTTCCTATTTTATCGAATTCTATGTTATATCCATATTTATTAAGAATATGTGTTGGTAGATACACAGATTCTCCTTTCTCATTTACAACCGGGACGATGAAATCGATAGAAAGGCCATTTTGGTGAGTTTTATGGGGCTTAAAGCGGCCACCTTCCTCAAAGCCTGTTTCGGCGTATTTAAAGAGCTTATCAGGATAGTCTGTTTCAAGAGATTGATAGGCCTCTAGAAACACATCCTGGACTGTACTATGAACGTAGGTTCTCCCTAGAGAACGGGCTAACGTACTATATGCCACGAAATTTTTCCCTTCCTTAGGTAATTCGACGCCATTTTCCAATCGTCCATTACTAGTCGTTCCGTAACAAGTACTCTCCTTTCCATAAACGGGATTAATCGAATTCAAGAGGATGAGGTATATTGCTAATTTTAAATGTCTCTTCACTTTATCAATGTATTGCTAAAGCTTGAAACCAGGCACGCCACTTATTGGCGTCGCCTGGGTTGACTTGTCATAAGTCTTTATTTTTTCTCTAAGATAAAACAACTAAAGGCCCTCAGGATTATAAAACCAACAAATATTCCCCACAGATAAAATAATAATTCACTATATGGTTTTTCGAAATAAACTGATGCGCCGAGAATTATTATTGAGACTGGTATGAAAATTCTGTACATGAAATTTAATGTAGCCGTGGGTCTCAATACACTTTTCAATTCAGCACTACAATTAGGACATGTTATACTAGTCTCTTTAAAAGAGACTTCTTTATTAAACCCAATAGCATCTACCATATGACCGCAATTCGGGCAGCTCTTCATCCAGAATTTTAATTTCTTCATATCGTTAATTTCATATAACGTTTAGCTTAATTTGCGGTTAAAGTTGAGTGAAACGAGACTTTAAACGTCAAATTTAAGCGCTTGTTAGGCATGAACACTAGAGTATCCATGAAAATAAAGTGTACCCCCCAACCAGCACTAACATTACTATTAAAATTAATCCGATTACTAGAAAACCATTTGCTAGTTTTGTTGATTTAGAATCTTGTAGGTCTTTGAACCATGAGCTTTCTAACTTTTTCACCCCAACATAGTCACCAAGATCATTACCAAAATACTCACCTTTTTCTAGAGCTACTTCACATGCTTTTTTTAAGTTTTCTAATCCTTGCTTATCCGCAATAAGACAATCCTCGTGATCTACCCACTCAGCACCATCTTTTAATTTAGCTTCATCACTCATATCTTTTTGTATGCCTAACTAGTATTTATATCTCATAAACGCGTTATATTCATGCCATATAACACTCTGGATTTGATTATATTCCTTCATTTCAATACTTTAGAACGATCACCTTGGTAATATCAAGTGGTTATTATGTTGCACAACTGCCATGTAATAATTTAAATGTCATAGAAAACATTGCGTTACAGAACATGCTTTTCATTTGTTGGTTTTTTTCAAATTAATTTTCGGTCCGTATTAATAATTCTATTGGTATATGTAAGATAAGCTTATTTGTGTAACAAAGTTACTCTCTTCAAACATCGGCCTATTACAGATACATTTAAATACAAACATTTTGCCTGATGTCTTTTTCATGTTACGGTCTAAGTTCGTCTAACTACAAACTGAAGTCTTATGGCCCGTTATCGAATTGGCGAAAACCCTGAAACCGGTGGTCAACCGGTTAGCGATAATATTTTTATCGCGGCAGCTATCTTTGGTTTATTTCTTGGTATCGGCTTTAACATTGTGGGTCTGCGGGCAAAACAATATTGGTTAGCCAGTTGGGGCGCGGGGCTTTTTGTCGTTAGTGTTGTCTATCTTATTTATCTTTTCTTTTACTAGTTCAATCGCGCATTTAACAAACGAATTGTTAGAACTTAAAGATGTGATCTTTAAAGCTGGGCGCTTTAAATAAGGAAAGATCGATCAGAACTTTTAATCGGATTTTTTTTAGATCGTACAAACGGGAATCCAGTGATTCTGGATTCCCATTTACGGTTAAGGCATTTTAATACCACCGCCAGGTATTCCACCGCCTAATCCTCCGGGGCTATCTGGGGTCACAATGGAAGAGGCTTGTTGGCGTTGCATTTCTTTTAATTCTTCCATGGTTTTTTCCAGGGCTAGCTTCGCCGCATCGGCATATTGATCCAGCGCTTCTTCTAATGTTACCCCATCAAGCTCAAAGGAGAGCGGCAACGCGCCCATTGGCGTCATTAGTTGTGCGGAACCGACATAGACCTTCTCGCGAGTACTATCGTCACTGCCGTCTTTGTTGATTGGGATCATCACGCGAATGCTGCCTATCTTGCGATCGGTATACGCCTCTTCACGATACAGTGATTCGGGGTCCATGGTGATATTTAAGCTATCTGCTTCACTCATATTTTACTCACTTGTTTAATTCAAAAAATGTTGTCTTTATCTGTCTCGCTAGCCTATTTTCTTCAGCATATTTTTTGCGAGCATCTCGTCAATTAGGACAATTTTAAACGTTTGTCGGGCCATGATCCAAACAATCCATGTGTTGTTACGATTATCAGGGGTGGTCAAACCGGCCAGCACTCTCTAACCTCTCGAAATAATCCGATAAATAACAATTTATCAATAATATAGCTGTAAATACAACGACTTAGCTTGGTATTTTTACATCCCAATCGTGACCCATAACTTGGCGACAAAGCATGCCAGGGCTTATACTCGAAAGCTCATATGGGAAAAGCGCCAAAAGTGTGTAGGTTAAATGACGATAAAATCTCGATTTATAGTAGAGGTAACTAAATACCTGTTTCCGAGCCTGATTGCGGTGGCCTTGTTCAGCTGTGCCAGCAATCAACCTATCGAGCCACAACCTCAGCCCGCGACGCAACATGCTGAGACTACTGCTGCTCAAGCACCGACTCGCCACACAGATATCCAGACAGATACCCAGACGAATACGTCGCCCCAGCAAACACAACCAACGACCGATGTCACTCAAACCACACCGCCACCGGTTACTTCACCAGCTACTCCAACAACAAATACACTCGTTCCGAAAACGAATTTAAAAACCGACCAGCATGTGTTGTTGTTTCCAACCAATGCGGTCTTTGAAGCAGGCTCACAACAGTGGAAGCTGGATGTTCATGGCTGGGTGTATGAACCCGAATCAGATTCCGTGTGGCGAAACGGTATAATAAAATCCCTTGCCTTTTTTATTGGTGCTGAAAAAGGCACACCGGATGGTGATCGTTTCGAACAACGCAGTGCGATGTTTCTGGTCGATAATAAAAGTAATCGAACCATTGTGCTTAAAGCACAAACGCAACATTTTAGTTCTCCGAGCACGGGCTCCAACGGTCACTT
>CAMYOL010000014.1:0-116857 GCA_947260005.1 uncultured Ectothiorhodospiraceae bacterium | reverse complement strand
GAATTTCAAGCGGTCAAGGGCATGCCTGAGATCTACCGTCACTGGCATAATAAAGGCTATCGTTTTCACTATGTGTCATCATCACCCTGGCAGCTCTACCCGGTGTTAAGTGAATTCATTGATAAACAAGCCTACCCGCGTGGCAGTATGCATTTAAAACTCATCCGCGTAAAAGATGAAAGCATATTCAATTTATTTGCCACCCCTGAAGAAGGCAAAGTACCGACGATCACCAAACTACTTACCACTTACCCTAAGCGACGCTTTATATTAGTGGGTGATTCCGGTGAACGTGATGCCAACATTTACGCTGATATTGCCAAACGATATCCTGGCCGCATTGTTAAAATCTATATACGTGATGTAAAGGGTGATAAAAACAGTGTAGAAAATATTTTTGCCGACCTACCAAAAAATCAATGGACCGTATTTTCAAGCCCGACTGAAATACTTTCTAAACAGGCGCTACTCAACCCTTAACGGTAATTCTGTAACAGATTTAATTTCATCCCCCCCCCTTTTTTTTAACCTGTTTACTTGGTCATCCTGACTATCAACTTCTTACAAAAATTGATGTTGTCTTTTTTGTCTTTTAGACAAGGACAAGCACTTCTGTGTTACGGGCAAACGTAAAATAGAAACACTAAGACTTGTTGTCTTTTGTCGCATTAATTACCAGATTCTGGTCTATATTAAATAGTATCAACACAACATAAACCTGAGATTGGATGCCAACGCACAACCCCTCATGCGACCCTAAGGATATAACCGATCCCCAAGGCAAGGCCTTAGCCATTAACCTGGACAAAACGGTCTATGGCACGATTGCCGAGATCGGTGCTGGCCAGGAAACGGCGCGCTGGTTTTTCCAGGCGGGTGGGGCGGCCGGTACCATTGCCAAGGCGATGTCGGCCTACGACATGACCTTTTCGGATGCGATTTATGGAAGCAGTCCTCGTTATGTCAGTCGCGAACGTTTGCAGGCCATGCTTGAGCATGAATATAAACTGGTTGTGGATAGACTGAGTGAAAAACGCGGCGCTAACACCAGTTTCTTCGCCTTTGCCAATACCGTCGCGACTCATAATTATGCGAAGAAAATCAATGGACGTGGCTGGCTCGGTATCCGCTTTCAACATCGGCCTGGCGCCGAATGCTCACAAATCGAATTACACGTAAATTGTTTTGGTCAGCGCAGCCTGCAAGATCAGGATACCCTCGGGCGTCTCGGTCTAAACTTGATCTATGGTGCGACCCAGCTTACCTCTACGCCGGAGCAACTACTCACTTCACTACGTGATGGCCTCTACCCTGAACTGGTTGAAATCGATATGGTGGACTTTTCCGGCCCCGCTTTTACTCAGGTCGATAACCGTCTGATGGCCCTGCGCCTGGTCCAACATGGGCTCAGTAACGCTGCGCTTTTTTATCCAAATGGCCAGATTGCCCAGGTGGCAGACGCCTTATGGGGCAAGGCCGTGATTGTTGAACGCAGCCGTTTTCGCCCTCCCACCAACTTCACCATGGACTTACTTGATTGCGCGCAACATGCCTTTATTGCAGACACCGGCCTGCAGCCGGATGACGTGATTGTTTTATCCGAGATTACCTTAAGCAATCTACTCAACGAACAGGAAATTGACGTCACCGATTACCTGAACCGGATCGATTTACTCTGCGCGCTGGGTAAAAACGTACTTATTTCAGATTACGGTGCCTATTATCGACTTGCTCAATATTTATTTAATTACACCAGCAAGCCCATTGCCTTAGCCATGGGTATTTTGTCCGTACGTGAAATCTTTGATGAAAAATATTATGAGACTCTACCCGGCGGGATCCTGGAATCGTTCGGAAGGCTGTTTAAAAATGATTTATCGATTTATGTCTCACCCGCACTGGTTGACTCACACAATCATGTTATTGACTTAAAAACCCTACAAGTTGCCGAGAATTTAAAGCACCTGTTTGATCATTTAAAACAAAATCGTCACTTACGTCCATTAAACTCCATCAATCATGAGTATTTACCGATTTTGTCTCACGAAGTACTAAAGATGATTCAAACCGGCGATTCAAACTGGACTCAATATGTTCCCGCCCAAATTGCGCAGCTGATACAAGAGCGAAATCTTTTTCAGGAAAATTGAAACTGAACGCTTAACTGCCTATTATGTCTAACCCCTAATTAAATTAATATTTATCATTAAACAGCGATCCTGGAGGTCCCTATGTTTCACCCAATAACCATTCCCTTTGGCTGCGTCATGTTATTCAATGTGGTCAAACTTAAAGAAGGCGTAACCGTTAGTGATGTCGAGCTTGCACTTGGCGAGATGTGCAATGTGGTTAAAAACACCTACGGTGATGATGAAGGCGGCTTTATTGGTGGGCAGGTATATAAATACACCGGCTTTGTTTCTGATGAAGGTTCGTTTGACTCAAAAAAAATGACCGAGGACCATATCGTTATCATGACCTATTGGAAGTCATTTGAACAACACGAAGAATCCCATGCCGACAAAACATTCAAAACTAAATTTGACGCACTACAAGCCTACTGTGAAGAAACCTATGAACTGGGTTATGAAATGTTATGGCAGGGCGTTCCTGAAGACGAATAATGGTTAAAACCGCCGAAACTGATCACCAAATCGAAAGCTGCTACCCTGTCATGGTTGAATTGCGTCCGCATTTAACGGCTGAGCAATTTCTAAATCAAGTTCAGATGCAGCAGCATTTTGGTTACCAGCTCAGCTATATAGAAAGTGATTCCACGGTCGTCGCCGTGGCCGGGCATCGAATCTCCCACAATCTTGCCTGGGGAAAGTTTTTCTACGTCGATGATCTGGTGACCGCAGAAAAACATCGCTCTAAAGGCTATGGCAAACAATTACTCGACTGGCTAATCGACTATGGCCGCCAACAAGCTTGTCGGCAATTTCATCTGGACTCGGGCGTGCAGCGCAAGGACGCCCATCGGTTTTATGAGCGTGAAGGTTTAAATAATGTTGGACACCATTATAGTATGGGGCTGTAAGCAATAAAAAAGGGATCTAAAAAGATATTAACTATTTCTTTAGCTAAATTACCATACCTCTTTTGATCCCTATCTTCATTACCCAATTTACTATTTTAGTGGAAAATAGATCTTGGTCTTAAGACTCTCTGGATCACTCTCCATTAATTCCGGATTTAAATAGATCTCAAACACCGGTGCATCATCTAACTCACGCTCCTGATTGGCGATCCATTCGTGTGCGATTTGATCATACGTATCTATGAGTGTTTCATAGGGCCCTTCATGCATAAATACCGCGTAATCACCACCTCGAATAGTTTGAATACCAAACTCACCATCAGTACGAGTCGTATCATCGACGGGTATGCAGGCATCATATCGAATTTTATCTTTATCGGTGATTTCGGGAGAGTCATGACACACCCCTATCATTTGCGTTTTTTCGTTATATAAATTCTCTTTTTCGGCATATTCATCCATGGCCTGCCAGGCCAGGGGGGCTGATTCCATATAATCACCGCGGCGTCGAGTATATAAAACACGTTGTGCTTCTCTATTTTCGATTTTGTAGTCCATACTAAGCTCCTTTTTAATTTCAGGTTCATAACGATAACGTGAAAGAAAGGTCTGCCAATCGTTTCGAAATACCGTGGGTGTTACTGAAAATTGCTGCTTGAATGCCTTACTAAAAGCCGCTGGGGTTTCATAACCACACCCATAGGCAATGTCGGTGATACCCATTTTATTAGATTGCAACTGTGAAGCGGCACGCTCAAGTCGTAAACGCTTGTTGTACTGACTTAGCGATTCACCCGTATAAGCCCGAAACACACGATGAAAATGAAAAGGCGAAATACAGGCTACCTCAGCAAGTTCTTCTAATGTCAAACGCCGATCAAGATTGTGTTGAATATATTGCCACACAATATGAATGCGATTTTGATAATGCTTTTGCGTCTTCGACTTGAGCATACATTCCCTTCTTCGATGTTCAGCTAAGCTTAGTGACTTAATTTCATCTCAACTATTCCAAACTTGCGTATTTTCACTTAATGTTAAGTTCTATTTCTCATAAAAAGTTGAACAACTAATGGCGCTAAAGAAAAAGGTTAGCAAGAAAACGGCTAAAAAAAAGGCTGCCAAAAAGAAAGCCAGCCGCAAAAAAGCGTCAAAAAAGAAAAGCACGCGCGGTAAACTCGCACCGGCTAAAACCCGGCGCGGCTTAAAGGCAGAACAAATTGTGCTGGGTCTCGATGCCCCCAGTGTGGCCCCTTTAGTTGACGAAGTGAATGCCGTTGGTGGCGCGGCCATCGGCGCCTATGCCGAACCACTCTCTGGCCGGCCGGTGCTATTGGCCTCCATTCCGTTAAAAGCCGTTCAACCGACCCCATTCCAGCGTGACCTCTCGCCCACCCACACCAAGCGTTTGGCTGAAAAAATCGATGAGGCCGGCTCGTTTCTCGATCCCCTGATCGTTGTACGAGGAGAAGACGGACGGCTCTGGACCCCAAATGGTCGCCACCGCCTGGCTGCGGCAAAAGTCCTTGGATTACAACAGATTACCGCGCTTATCTCGCCGGATGATGCGCTGGCCTACCGTATATTAGCGCTCAATACGGAAAAGGCCCACAACGTCAAAGATCGCAGCCTGGAGGTTATTCGAATGGCCCGAAATCTGGCCGATTCCAAACCGCGCACCAAAGAAATGGCCTTCAGCGAACACTTTGAAGCAGCCGAGTTTCTTACCCTTGGCATCATCTACGAGCAAAATAAACGTTTTGCCGGCGGTGCCTACACTTCTTTTTTGAAAAAGGTCGACCGCTTCAGCGATCGCAGCCTGCCGGTCAGCATTCGCCAACGCGAGGATATTGCCGCCCGCTTAATGGATATCGATGAACACGTTAAAAAGATTATCGATAAGTTACAAAAGAAAGGCTTCAAATCACCTTACCTGCGCACCTACGTTGTCGCCCGCATTAATCCTGTGCGTTTTCATCGTGCAAAAAAAGGTGAAACTAAACCTGCCATGCCAATTAAATCCGCACTAACTAGAATGGCCAGTGCGGTGAAAAAATTTGATACCAACTCTGTGAAACCGGGCGAGCTGGCGATTGTGGCTGCGATGGCCGGCTAAGTTGTTGAAAAATCTCAGCCACTTTTATTCAGAAATTTAACTACTATCTAAATATCCAGGCCAAATCACGATATACTGAATGATATTGATTAGGAGGAAATCAATGATCATCAAATTCTTGCTTATATTAAGTATATCGCTAACCGCTATTCTCAATAGTGTTTGTTATGCACAAACATACAAATACAAAGACAAACAGGGAAATTGGCAGTATTCAGATAAACCTCCAAAAAGTGAAAACACCAAAGTTTATATAATCGGGGAAAAGAACGATCTCCCGAAAAAAAAACAAACGACTCCCGATAACGATTATCACAAGACGGATATTCAAGCCTCACTGTATAAAAAATACAATTCTGGTAATGCAATCGAACGCGCCTCATTAGCGACCATTACCATTAAAACTCACCTTGGAATTGGCTCAGGTTTTTTTATTTCTAATGACGGATATATTCTTACCAACAAACATGTAGTGAGACCTTCTACATCTGGTTCCTGGCAAGAAACAAATAACAAGTTTAATGAACAAAAAATTAAATTTAAACAAAATCAAAAAAAACTAGACAAAGAGGAAGATCTACTCAAAGCTATGTATGCAGAGTTAATAAAGCGTGAACAAGAGATAGAAATAGAGAGAAAGAAAGACCAAGAGAGACAGAGACAAAGAGATTATACAAAATCCCCGGTAGAATATTTAACGGCTCGTTATGAAAATTTAAAAGCCGAGTACGAGGATAGGAAACAATTTTATAATAAAACAAAACCGAAGTTTGATAAAAAGAAACGCGCCTTTAATAAAGAATACTCGAACTTTAATATTAAAAGTAGCATGGCAAATGTTACCAAAAACTTTAAAATTATTCTAAAAAATGAAAAAACCTTATCGGCGCGACTTATTGCCGTCAGCGAAGAGTATGATTTGGCCCTGTTGAAACTCGATAAACATATTACTCCATATATAAAGACGAATAAGCTCCGAGTGCATCAAACTATGGTCGTGTATGCGGTCGGTAGTCCACTTGGAATAACAGACTCAGTAACCTCTGGTATCATCACCGGAATTAAAGATGATTACGTTCTAACCGATACCAAGATACTTCCTGGGAACAGTGGCGGCCCACTACTTAATGAGGAAGGCGCAGCTATTGGCGTTAATACTGCTCGAGTCTCCGAGGTTATCAACGCTGAGGGGCTGGGTATAGCTATCCCGATAGCAATTGCCTACAAGGAATTTGCAATATTTATATCCGAACAATGATCATGAAATTACTTCGTTATACTCTTTATCTACTAGTATTAGCTTCCACAATCCTTTTTACATTAACCAATACTTACAACAAAGATATATCTATTCCATCCAGTCTGGCTGGCAAACACCTGGAAGTTCTTGGTGTCAAACTTCGCGTACACCAGACGGGGCACGGCCCGGACATTCTATTTATCCATGGCTCTATTGGTAACCTTGAAGACTTTGAGGCAGTACAACCCTATTTAAAACAATACCGTGTAACGTCATTCGATCGAATCGGCCATGGCTATAGTGCGATGGCAACTGAGAAAGCCACAATCAGCAGCAATGCAAAATTTACCAGCGCGTTGATAAGAGCGCTAAATTTAAAAAATGTTATCCTTGTCGGCCACTCCTATGGTGGATCGATCGCTTTAAAAATGGCACTTAATAAAGATCCTAATATTCATTCCTTGGTCTTACTTGCGCCTGCAGCTTATTCGCTTGCCCCGACCAGCAAGCTGGAACATATTCTGTCGACTCCGGTATTTGGCCTAGGCTTACTCAGACTTTTCAGACCCTTTATCGCAGAATCCCGACTTCGCAAGGGATTAAACGCTTCACTCGAACCTAATCAATCATTAGCTCCAGACGATTTTATTGAAAAACGGATCGCACTGTGGAACAACCCTGGTGTATTGTTTACCCGCACGCAACAAACAAACGAGGTCACTGCTGAATTAAATGCAATGCAGGCACATTATCATGCCATCAAACTACCTGTCTCGATACTGATTGGCGATAAAGAAAATCATCAGGATATCAGTCTCGGCTGCCGCTTATTAGAAAAAAATATTAAGTACTCTCAATTAATTGAAATTAAGGATGCAGGTCATTACTTACAATATAAGGATCCTGCACTGATCGGTGAAACAATAAAAAGTATGTCTTATTAAATCTATACTTCATTGTCGTTAGTTTTGATAGGGGGATGCTACTTTATTACGACTTTTATGGCCCAGGCAACAAATATGAAAACTTGTTACCCGGGCTTTAAGACTTATTCAATTCATGACATTAAGATCATTTACCGCTTTCTTTCATTAATGTCTGCTTACCTGCCTCTTCTTTATTTTTCCATGCAACCAGATATTCATCATGTTTCTGCATAATGCTTGCACGGTTTTCTTTGTCCCATTTCTTTCCTTCTTCGTTAATGACCGTTAATTTTGATTCTTTCAACCACTGATTTATTTCCGCATCAGAAGTCTGACCATTTTCAGGAATAAAACTAAATCGAGCCTTCCACACACCCATTCTAGCCGCGACTTGAGCATAATAAGTTTTACCTTCGGCTAAGTCGGCCTGCATAAAATCAGCACTTTCACCGATAACCATAAACATGTGTTTGCCAGGGTTCGCTTGATAGGCAATTTTTGTATTGGCGGAAATCGTACCAATGTAGGTCGTATCATCATATATAGTTGCTTGCACTGCACCACCGTAACTAGATGGTCGAACAAAAACAAGCAGTGCTTTACCGGCATCTGGTTTTAGTTCTGCATTACTCTCCACCACTGACATATGTGGCGACATCACTGTGCATGCCGAAAATAGTGCAACAATCGTAGCCAATACCCCAACTTTTAATATACTAACCATAATAAGTATCCTTAATTAATTGATAAAAAATATATGAAATATGTTTCTTTAATTATTACTCAATAGTGAAGTATACCTAATGGAACAGATAAAAAAGCAATTTTCAGTCACCTATTTGCGACAAAGTTGTCATTTGCAATGTATAAATTACATCCACGGAAAAATCTTTAGAACATAGTCTTTATTTTAATTCTTTCAGTGCCTGTTGCGCTTGTTTAGTTGGTAATAATTGCATGCTTTTATTTAAATCTTTCTTGGCTTTTTCATTTTTGTTTAATGCCTTATAACTCGTACCACGGCGCAGATAATGATAAAAGAGGTCTGGATTTAGATTTATTGCCTGGTCATATTGTGGAATTGCCTTGGTGTATTTTTTTTGCACCTCTGAAATATCACCTTTCAAGGCATAAAACAGACTCTCTCGATCTTCACGTTTGATCGCCTTGTTAATCAGGTTCGTCGCTTTTTTATATTCTTTCTTCTGCAGAGCCGCTCCGGCTTTATTGTAATCTTTATACGCCTGTTTGCTGCGTTTCAATTGTGCGATTTTTTGTTGATAGATATTTGTCCCGGTTTTGAGTCCCGGTTTATAGTATTGTTTAGCGAGGATTTTGTTTGCCTCAACCCGATCCTGGGAGGGTGGATGACTGGCGAACAGACCTTGTAACCAGCTCGGACTTTTACCTTCAGATAATCGAACAAACGTTTCCTGTAGTTTTACCGCGGCATAAGGATCATAACCTGCCTTGACCATATACTTGATGCCATACTCATCGGCCTCGCTTTCGGCATCACGACTGTATTTTTGCCCTAGTAACGCTGCACCAATTGCTCCACCTGCCATCATTGCACGACCATAATCACTATCTCGTTGTGAAACACCTAATACAACCAAACCAATACTCATTGCCATGCCGGTTTCCATTTTCTTGGCGCTATGGCGCGCGGCAGCATGCACAACTTCATGTCCAAGCACGGCAGCTAATTCTGCCTCGCTATTTAACTCAAGCAACAAACCCCGATTAATCGCAATCTTACCACCGGGCAGGGCCCAGGCATTTGGCACTGAATCATTTATAATCACAAATTCGTAAGGTAATTTTCGATCACTTTGCGCTGCTAATTTATTTCCAACCTTTTGCACATAGGCAACCAGATCCTGATCGACGACATAGCTACCACCTTGTGCTTGTTGCATCGGCACATAATTTTCTTCCCCCATGCTAATTTCTTTTTCTGTGGAGACAAAACCCATTTCACTTCTGCCTGTCACCGGGTTTGTCGTACAGGCACCGAGTAAAATAACCGGAGCCAGAACACATAAATTAAATAGTATTTTTAAATTCATCTCATCCCTAATCTTTGCGTTTTGTACGCAGCTAATTGTTTATCTCTTAATTCCTTATCCATATCACCAAGTTCAGCTACTCGTTTATAGAAAGTGGGTAGATCACCCTCTACCGTCGCCAACAGGTTTAGGAAACTCGGTACTAAATCCTGATAAGTCGCCACCAGTGCAAGGTGTGCATTATTTAAATCGCGCTGCATCCACTGGTCATAACCGTAGAACTGAGTTTGTTCACGCCACTGTTTATAATCTAATTGTAATTGCTGGTAAATTGTTTGTTTCGCCGACTGCTTTTGTTGCTCATCTTCTGCCTGTTCGAATGCCAGTTGTAATGACTGACGAGTATTTTTTAACATCTGATAAAAATCATGTTTAGACTGTTTATGGCTTAAATACTCGTTATATTTGGCTAAATCAGATTGACTCTTAAACCATCGATGTAATCCTTCCTGTTCTACTGCGGTCGCAAAGGCTTCATTAAACGCAGTATCACCATCGATATAAATGATCTGATGCGCAAGTTCATGAAAAATAATGCCAACCAGACTGGCATCGTTATGCGCCATCATAGTGTTCAAAAGCGGATCATCAAAATAACCTAACGTCGAATAGGCAGAGGCACCGCTTACCTGCACATCCAAACCTTCATTTTTTAGTTCGCTTGCCAGGTCTAGTGCTTTTTGTTTTTCAAAATAACCTCGGTAACTTAAACAGCCAACGATCATAAAGCACCAGGTTTTTGGTTTTATCGAATAGGCTGGCGTCGCGATCACATTCCAGACGACGTAGGGACGCTCCAGATCGGCATAGGTTTTATAACTGTCATTATCCGGCAGACTTAATTGAATCGTTGCAAATTCCCGAGCTTGCCTGGCCAGGTTTAATTTTTGTTTTAATTCGTCTGTGGTATCGGTGTCTGTTAAAACCTCGTCAATCGGACGTTCTTTGGAAACCAAATCTAGGTGGCCAGAAACCGCTTGATAATAATAACCAACGGTACTGCACGATGAGACCGCCGCAATGAGCACAACTAATAATATTAATTTTCCGATAAGTCGGTGCTTAATTAATTGCATTTCCATATAGTTGAATTTATTTACCTATACAAAACTCGCTAAAAATCTTACCTAGTAAATCATCACTAGTTAATTCACCGGTAATTTCACCAAGATACTGTTGAACCAGTTTTAATTCCTCAGCAATCAACTCACCCTGATGTAGGTTTGTTTGATCCAGGGCAAATTGTAAATGGGTTTGCGCATGATCTAAAGCCAGCAAATGTCGGCGCCTGGCCATAAACGCGCCTTCGCCACTGGTTTGCATGCCTGCTAATTTTTTTATCAGATCAACTAGCTCGTCAATGCCCGCCCCGGTCTTTGCCGATATTAGGCATTGCTGTGTTTGCGACAGATCAAACGAACCCGATTTTGGCTGCCCATCTAAATCCTTCTCTAAATCACTCTTATTAAAGACCACGATGGTCGAAATCTGTTCCGGACATTGTTCGAGAATAGCCTGTTCCTGTTCTCCAAAGCCCTGATTATTATCAATGATTAATAACATCACATCGGCCTGCTCAATGGCCTCCCAGGTTCGACGCATGCCTTCTTTTTCGACCAAATCTTCTGAGTGGCGTAAGCCTGCCGTATCTAATAAATGGACAGGAAGACCTTCTAGCAGGATGGCTTCTTTGACAATATCGCGAGTCGTACCAGGCACTTCCGTGACGATCGCCGCATCGCGTTGGGCCAGGGCATTCAACAGTGATGACTTTCCGGCGTTGGGCTGGCCTACCAGGACCAGGTTAATCCCTTCGCGAATGAGGCTACCTTGTTGTGCCTGGCTGCTAATTGCGGCTAACGTCTTTAATTGTGCTTCGATCTGACTCGAAACCTTACCTTCACTAATGAAGTCAATTTCTTCTTCCGGAAAGTCAATCGATGCCTCGACAAAGATCCGCAAACGGGTCACCTCCTCCACCAATCCATGAACGGCCTTCGAAAATACACCCTGCAACGAACGCATCGCACTTCGGGCCGCCTGCTCGGATCCGGCATCGATTAGATCCGCAATCGCCTCGGCCTGTGCCAGATCCAGTTTGTCATTTAAGAAGGCCCGCTCACTGAATTCACCACTACGGGCCAAACGGGCACCGGCGTTGGTTACTGCCCTTAGCAGCATATCCATCACCACGGGTCCTCCATGACCCTGTAGTTCAAGGACATCTTCACCGGTGAAGGAATTGGGTGCGGGAAAATACAGCGCGATGCCCTGATCGATTATTTGTTGGTCTGAATTTTTAAAGGCAAGGTATTCCGCATGACGCGGTTTGGGGCAATGGCCCAAAATTGAAACCGCGATTTTCGCAGCGAGGGGACCCGAAACTCGAACAATGCCCACACCACCCCGACCGGTTGGTGTGGCCACAGCCGCAATTGTTTCGATTTGTTTTACCTTCAATGGGGTCAGACTCCATTGGGAGAGCTTGGCTACGTTTTTGCCTTACTGTTTTCGTCCATAACGATACGCGTAATGTACCACTGCTGCGCAATCGATAGGACATTATTCACGACCCAGTACAATACCAAACCGGCGGGGAAGAATAAGAACAATACCGTAAATACAAATGGCAGCATCATCATCATCTTGGCTTGCATTGGATCAGGTGGCGGTGGGTTCAGCTTTTGCTGGAACAACATTGAAGCACCCATCAGGATCGGTAATACAAAATAGGGATCTTTAATCGATAAATCATCGAACCAGAATATCCAGGACGCCTGGCGCAACTCGACACTTTCCAGTAATACATAATAAAGCGCAATAAAGACTGGAATCTGTATAAGTATAGGTAAACAACCGCCCATCGGGTTGACCTTTTCTTTCTTATACAACTCCATGATCGCCTGACCTTTACGCTGCCGATCATCAGCGTAACGATCACTGATTTGTTTCATACGAGGTGCCAGTTTTTTCATGCGCGCCATCGACTTGTAACTAGTCTCTGATAATTTATAGAACACCAGCTTAATGGTCAGCGTTAATAAAATAATCGCCCAACCCCAGTTACCCACAAAACTGTGAATGAAATCCAACAGCCAGAATAAAGGTTTAGAGAGAAAGGTTAACCAGCCGTAATCAACCGATAATTCCAGACCGGGTGCCATTGCCTCTAAATTCTTTTGAATCTTGGGGCCAACGTAAAGTTGCAAACTGGTTACCTGAGTTTCACCTGGCTTTATCGTTTTACCTGTTGACATCATTCCAATCCAGTAACGATTGCCTGATCGACTTGGCTTATGGGTGAAATAACGAAAAACATCTTCTTTTGCAGGAATAACGGCACCGACAAAATAATGCTCGATCATCGCAATCCAGCCACCGGCGAACTCCATGTTTATCGCATCCAGTGTCCCTTTTTGATTTGCTTCCAGACTGTCATCGATATCATCAAAATCGACTTTATCGTATTTTTTCTCTGGGCTATAAAATACCGGTCCGGTATAGGTCGGTAACATACTCAAACTACTTTGCGACTCTGGCGGTACCCGCTCCAGTCGAACATAAGAGTGCCCATCCCAGGTAAGCTGGCTTTGGTTTTTAACTTGGTGTGTTAATTCAATAGAGTAACTGGATTTGGTGAACTTGAATCGTTTGGTAAAAGTAATGCCCTGTTGATTCGTCCAGTTGAGATCCACAACCAGCTCATCACCATCTAACAAATAGGTATCTTGTGCGGTGCTATAGACTGTGTTTGAGGTTGGCGTAATCGAACGAAGCTTCGGATCATTTTTCGATATATGAAATCCATGCTGGGCATTAAAATTCCGTTGTGCTGAGATATCCATTAAACGAAATGGCTTGTCTTTTTCTTCTACTGAAACCGGATACTTAAGCAGATCGACTAACTTAATGCCGCCGCCTTGCGTATCGATATGTACGCGCAGCACATCGCTTTCTATTGTTATTATTTTTCCTATGCGTTCTGCTGTAGCTTTAATGGTTTGCTGTTGAGTCGGTTGCGTTGTGCCTGATTGTGATTGTGGTATGGGCATACCTGAATCATCAGTTGTGTTGGTTTGCGCATTAGGTGTCGGCAATCCGCTTGAATCCGTTTGCCCAGACTGGCTAGTGACGCTGGTCGCCGGTTTCGGGCCATAATCTTTTTGCCATTCGAAATACATCATGACTGAAATCATGCCCAGCAAAAGAATTAAAAATAAACGTTGTTGTTCCATAATATTTAACTACTTTAGATTTTTATTTTGTGTTGAGTGTGACACCGGGTTTTCAGGGACGGGATCCCAACCACCGGTATGAAATGGATGGCATTTCGATAAACGACGTATCGCCATCCAGCTACCCTTGAGTGAGCCATATTCTTCAATCGCTTCGGTTGCATATTGCGAGCAGGTCGGCGTAAACCGACAATGCTGACCAATAAATGGACTAAGCGTAAAGCGATAGACTTTGATTAATGAGATTAAAATTTTTCGCATATGTTATTTAATTTTGCTAACCAGTTTATGCCAGTGTTGGACTAATCGCTCTTGAATGGCCTGGTTCGTCAAACGACTCGCGTCGCCGCGACATGTTACTACAATATCCACACCAACGAGTAACTCTTGATGGTGCCGAAAACTCTCTCGAACAAGCCTTTTGATGCGATTCCGGCCGACGGCTTTTTTAATGTGCTTTTTGGCGATGGCCAGGCCAAGGCGGGCAGAATTTTTCTGGTTAGGCTGAGCTAATATGGAAAAATGCGAATCACTGACTCGTGTCGGTCTGGTAAAAACACGCTTGAACTGATCGGGGCGAATTAACCGTTGTTGTCGAGAAAATCGACCGACGGAATGGGGATCTGAGAAATTCTTATTTATAGCAAGCGAGTTTTATGGCAAGCCAGGCCAAAGCCAACTTAGGCGCTTAAACGTTTGCGGCCTTTAGCACGGCGGGCATTTAACACGGCACGACCGCCACGAGTGGCCATACGAGCACGAAAACCGTGACTACGTTTACGCTTTAAATTACTTGGCTGAAAGGGTCTTTTCATGTCCGCTACCGATATTAAGTTAGTTAAATTCCGCCGCCTTTTGCTTTGGCGGAAAAGGCGGCAAGATTACTGGCAAACCCGCATTCTGTCAACCTAAATCGATTTTAAAATGAGGCCAAACAGCGGCTTAGCAAAGTTGTGGATAAGTCGTAAAAGAAGGCGTAGACTCGTTCGTCCGCGTTCGCCGGATATCGTCAAACGCGCTAAAAATAGTCAGTTATCAATAAATATTAAAGGGGTGTGGGTAGTGTCGCAGGCGCTATGGGATCAATGTCTTACACATTTGGAAAGAGAACTCTCTCCGCAGCAGTTTAATACCTGGATCCGACCCCTGCATGCTGTCTCCGATCAAGATGGTCTGCGCTTACTGGCGCCGAATCGTTTTGTAAAAGACTGGATCGATGAACGTTTTCTCAACCGCATTGGCGAAATTCTCGATCAAATTGAACAACCCCAACCAAATTTACGGGTTGAGATAGGTACTCAACAAATCGAGATTAGCAAGCCTGTTAATCAACCTGCAGACGATATCCCTTTAACCATCACTCGAACCCCGAACCCAAATAAAAATAACAGCCTGAATCCAAACTACATGTTTGACAGTTTTGTTGAAGGTAAATCGAATCAGCTCGCGCGGGCCGCTTCAAGCCAAGTCGCCATGAATCCAGGCAGCGCCTACAACCCATTATTTATATACGGTGGGGTAGGATTAGGTAAGACTCATCTTATGCACGCGGTCGGTAATGCCATTATACAAACCAAACCAGGTGCAAAAGTGGTTTATTTGCATTCCGAACGGTTCGTCGCCGATATGGTCAAGGCTCTACAACATAATGCCATTGACGAATTCAAACGCTATTACCGCTCTGTCGACGCGCTACTGATCGATGACATTCAATTTTTTGCCGGTAAAGAACGCTCACAGGAAGAGTTTTTTCATACATTTAATGCCTTACTAGAAGGCGAATCGCAGATCATCATGACCTGCGATCGATACCCGAAAGAGGTCGATGGTTTAGAGGAACGGTTAAAATCACGTTTTGGTTGGGGTCTCACGGTCTCGATTGAACCCCCCGAGCTTGAGACGCGCGTTGCAATTTTAATGAATAAGGCTCAACTCTCTGGTGTCGAACTGCCCAATGAAGTGGCCTTTTTTATTGCAAAACGTATTCGCTCTAACATCCGTGAAATAGAAGGTGCTCTACGCAGAGTGATCGCTAACTCACAATTCACGGGTCGTCCAATCACCATGGATTTTGCAAAAGAAGCTCTACGAGACTTACTTGCCCTACAAGACAAATTGGTCACCATCGAAAATATTCAAAAGACGGTCGCCGAGTATTACAAGATCCGCGTCGCTGATTTACTCTCAAAACGACGTAACCGCTCAATTGCACGCCCACGCCAACTGGCCATGGCCTTGTGCAAAGTGCTAACCAATCACAGCCTGCCCGAAATTGGTGATGCCTTTGGTGGCCGAGATCACACCACCGTGTTGCATGCTTGTCGAAAAATTAATGAACTTCGTGATGAAGACTCTCGAATTAGTGAGGATCACGCAAATCTACTGCGAACCTTAAGTACTTGATATCAAGCCAGTATAAGTTGCGTATCAACTGTGGATAACTTGTATATAGAATAGAGTGTGGCTTCGGTGATCACGGTTAATCACATATTATCCACAGCTGATACCGAACAAACGACCTACTTACAAAGAGGCTTTTACTTTGGTTAACTTTTTGATATAAAAAACAAAAAAGGGCTTATGCACCGAAAATGGCTCGACTAATAATAACAATAATAATTTAATATATATTATTTAATAATAAGTAAGAAGGAACAGGATGAAAATCACAGCACTGCGCGAAGACCTACTCAAACCTCTGCAAATTGTCGGAAGTGTTGTTGAAAGACGCCAACAATCCCCCATTCTAGCGAATACCTTAATCAGTGTGGTTGGAAACCAGATGACATTGACGGGAACTGATCTGGAAGTTGAGATGGTGGCAAAAGCAGAAGTACAATGTGATGAAGATGGTGACATTACACTACCTGCTCGCAAATTAATGGATCTCTGTAAAACCCTGCCAGATGCAGCCAATATCACCATTCAAATTGAAGACGAACGAGCGGTGATTCGTTCTGGGCGAAGCCGTTTTACTTTATCGCTACTACCGGCAGCCGAATACCCAAACATTGAGCCGATAGAAGACGCCCTTTCTATCAAATTAACTCAGGCCCAATTAAAACAACTGTTTGATCAAACCCAATTTGCAATGGCACAACAAGATGTTCGATATTACCTTAATGGATTGATGTTGGAGATCGCAACCAATACTGTCACGTGCGTTGCGACCGATGGACACCGACTGGCTCATTGTACTGTTGCGGCCGATACTGGCGTCACTGAAACGCGGCAAATTATTATTCCTCGAAAAGGAGTCATTGAATTATCTCGCTTGCTCGAAAGCAAGGATGATGTGCTTGAACTGCAAATAAGCCAGAATCATATCCGTGTGGTCTTACCGCAGGTCACGTTCACGTCTAAATTGATTGATGGCAAGTTTCCAGACTATCAACAAGTCATTCCGAAAGACCCAGATAAACAACTCGTGGTCAGCCGCGAAACGTTACTTCAGGCCTTTAATCGCATCTCAGTTTTATCTAATGAGAAATTCCGCGGGATGCGTTTACAACTTGAAAACAACTTAATCCGCGCCAGTGTCAACAACCCGGAGCAGGAAGAAGCCGAAGAAGAAATTGAAGTTCAGTATGATAGCGACGGCTTTGAGATTGGGTTTAATATCGGTTATTTCATGGATGCCCTATCCGTGATTAAGACGGATGAAGTCAGTGTTGAACTTAAGGATTCTAACCACTCCTGTCTGGTAAAAGGTTTAAATGATGACTCCTCAAAATACGTCATCATGCCTATGCGTCTTTAAATCGTCTAAACCGGTCAGCTATTTACTCAAATGGCTTTACAGCAACTTGATATTCAACACCTGCGAAATATCGAGCAAACAAAACTAGCGTTTAGTCCTACTGCCAACCTGATCATTGGACCCAATGCCAGTGGTAAAACGTCCCTTTTGGAAGCAATTAGCTTGATAAGTCAGGGGCGGTCTTTTCGCACCACCCGCATTGACCAGCTCATCCAACATGACACTACCGGAATGCTGCTGGTTGGTCACTATTATCAAGATAAGGAAAAGCAGATTATTGGGCTCTCTCGAGAGAATCGAAAAACACAGGTAAAAATTAACGGTCAGAATATTTCTAAAACGACCGAATTGGCTGGTCGAATACCTTTATTTGTTCTTATTCCGGAATCACATGAATTACTGGATTCTGGCCCCAAAATGAGACGCCAATATCTAGATTGGGGAGTGTTTCACGTGGAACATCAGTATTTGGATATCTGGAAACAGTATCACCGTATCCTCCGACAGAGAAACAGTGCTTTGCGCCGAAACCGAACAAAACAGGAGATTCAGGCCTGGGACCAACCATTAGTCGAAAAAGCCGAGGTATTACACCAACTGCGTAAAACTTATATTGAGAAATTAAGCCCAATCCTGGCTAGATATGGTGAGCAATTGATTGGCGAGAACCCAAAGTTCGATTATCAACCAGGCTGGGATTTGAAAGACCCAACGATTAGTTATACTCAGCATCTGACGGATGGCTTTGACAAGGATCTGGAGCGAGGTTTTACTCGCTTGGGCCCCCACCGAGCCGATATTAAGATCAAGATTAAGGGTAAGGCTGTGCAAACGGTATTTTCACGAGGTCAGCAAAAGTTGCTAATCTGCGCAATGACCCTGGCCCAACTCAAATTACAACCTGCTGAAAGTATCTTACTGGTGGATGATCTGCCAGCCGAGCTGGATCCGAAACGACGGACCATATTAATGAGTGCACTTAAGGATACGGGTGCACAGGTATTTGTGACCGCGACAGAACCTGACTTGATTGATGTTTCGGACTGGCCTGATAGCAAGATGTTTCACGTGAAACATGGTTCTTTTCAGGACGTGATATAATGCTCGCCTAGCCCAAGGAGCGCCAAATGGCCAATAAAGACAATTACGATTCCTCCAATATCAAGGTTTTAAAAGGACTGGATGCGGTCCGTAAACGCCCAGGTATGTACATCGGTGATACCGATGATGGGACGGGTTTGCACCACATGGTATTTGAGGTGGTTGATAATTCCATTGACGAGGCACTCGCGGGCCATTGTAAAAAGATTAATGTCACCATCCATAGCGATAAATCCGTATCGGTACGCGATGATGGGCGTGGAATCCCAACCGATTTCCACGAAGAAGAGGGACGCTCTGCGGCAGAAGTGATACTAACCGTGCTGCATGCCGGCGGAAAATTTGATGATAATTCTTATAAAGTATCCGGTGGCCTCCATGGTGTGGGCGTTTCGGTCGTTAATGCCTTATCAGAGCAGTTAAAACTCACCATCCGCCGTGAAGGTAAAAAATGGTATCAAGAATATAGCCTTGGTGAGCCGCAAGGTGAGTTAAAACCGATAAGTGATACCGAAAATGCCGGTACCGAGATACGGTTTTTACCCAGTAAGGACATCTTCGCTGACACAGAATTCCATTATGATATTCTGGCCAAACGGCTGCGAGAGCTTTCGTTCCTGAATTCAGGTGTCTGTATTAATTTGCACGATGAGAGGGATGGAAAGCAGGATAAATTTGAATACGAAGGGGGTATCCGTGCCTTCGTTGAGCATCTCAATCGTAATAAAACCCCGCTTCATCAGACCGTTTTCTACGTGAATACGGATAAAGATGATTGTGGAATTGAGGTTGCGATGCAATGGAATGACTCTTATCAGGAAAACATCTTCTGTTTTACCAATAATATCCCGCAACGAGATGGCGGAACCCATTTAGCTGGTTTTAGGGGTGCACTGACTCGGACTTTGAACAATTATATTGAAAAACAAGGTTATGGTAAGAAAGCTAAAGTGAGTCCAACCGGTGATGATGCCCGCGAAGGACTGACCGCTGTATTATCTGTCAAAGTACCTGATCCGAAGTTTTCTTCACAAACCAAGGACAAACTGGTCTCCTCAGAGGTAAAAGGCATCGTGGAGTCCATTGTTGGCGAGAAATTCAGTGAGTTTTTAATGGAAAGCCCCCAGGATGGAAAATCCATTGCTTCAAAGATAGTGGATGCGGCCCGTGCGCGTGAGGCTGCCCGTAAAGCAAGAGAAATGACCCGACGCAAAGGCGCGTTGGATGTCGCCGGTTTACCAGGCAAACTAGCGGATTGTCAGGAAAAAGACCCTGCTCAGTCTGAATTATTTCTAGTGGAAGGGGACTCAGCTGGAGGCTCGGCTAAACAAGGTCGTGATCGTCGTACCCAGGCCATATTGCCGCTCAAAGGTAAGATCTTAAACGTCGAGAAGGCTCGATTTGACAAGATGCTTTCTTCAGTTGAGGTCGGGACATTAATTACTGCGCTTGGTTGTGGGATTGGTAAAGATGAGTTCGATATCAACAAGCTGCGTTACCACCGAATTATTATCATGACGGATGCGGACGTGGATGGATCCCATATTCGCACCCTGCTTTTGACCTTCTTTTATCGGCAAATGCCTGAGTTAATCGAAAATGGCCACGTTTATATTGCCCAGCCTCCCCTTTATAAGATCAAAAAAGGCAAACAGGAGCGTTATGTCAAAGATGATCAGGAGTTAACGAACTACCTGTTATCGGTCGCGATGGATGGCGCCCAGTTGTTCGTATCCGAAGGCGCGCCGGCTATGACTGGCCAGGCCGTTGAAACCTTAGCCAATCAATATTTTCAGGTGACCGAGAGTATTCGACGATTATCACGCCGCTATCCTGCTGAGATTTTGGAAAAAATGTTGACCATGACCTCGCTATCGTCAGATGCGGACATAGAGGTGGCACGTGCCTGGTTTGAAGAATTGCAACAACGCACGACCAGTGATGAGCTGGATGCGACCCGTTATCAACTTAGCCTGGCACCCAAAGAAGGTGAGACTGAGGAATGGGATTGCACGATATCGACTATTCGGCACGGTATCGCAACCGATACCCACATGTTCAATGAATTTTTTGCCAGTAGTGATTATGCTGCGATCAGCACCCTATCTGAAGAATTACAGGATCTGCTGGGTGAAGGCGCGATGATTCAACGCGGAGAGCGAAGTCTGGAAATTAGCTCGTTTAAACAGGCAATGGGTTGGCTGATGGATGAGGCCAAACGTGGACAACATATTCAGCGCTATAAAGGTTTGGGCGAGATGAATCCCGATCAACTTTGGGAAACGACATTAAACCAGGAATCGCGTCGCTTATTGCATGTTCAGATAGAAGATGCCATCGCGGCGGACGAAATCTTTACGACATTGATGGGTGATCATGTTGAACCCCGTCGAGAGTTTATTGAAAGTAACGCACTCAACACCATGAACCTGGACGTATAATAGCGTCAAAATACGTAAACGGTTTCTAATATCGAAAAATATCTATAGAGTAAAATCATTCTTAACTTTGTTATTAACTAACGCCAGTTAAATCAGGGTTAAGAATTTACACTCTGCCATACATTTACCCTCGTTGTTCACTCTTTTTTTGAAACCTTCTGTACATAATCAGCGTGCTTTTTAAGTACAACAATAATCAATAACTTTTGATTTAGGGAAACTTCACTACAAGGAGAAACATCGTGAAATCATTTTTCATTTTACTTTTCAGTTTATTTTTAGGTGTGACGTCTCAAACCGTACTTGCAGGCGATGGAGATGAATGTCCAGTTGGTTTGCTTAATGGAATGACATTAGATGATGAGTTTGGAGCAGGAACGTCAGATTTAACGCGTTGTATTAAGAAACGTGATCGAGTCAAGGTGGTTTATCAAATCAATACGGAATGTAAAGATTCAAACTGTACAAAACCGTATGCCATCGGCAACATTAATAATGCCATCAAGGATTATGAAATCACCCATGGCATGTCAAAGGATGAGTATGAAATAGTGGCGATCGTGCACAGCGGAGGATGGCCGTTGATATTAGATAATACTTCAGCCAATCCGCATGCAAGAACAAACTCGTTTCAGGCACAAATGGAAGCACTCATTGCCAATGGTGTTAAAGTTGTGTTTTGTCAAAACACGGCACGAAGCAAGGATGTTGTGACCGACCAACTTATTCTGGGTGTGGAATATGTTACTGCAGGTGTGACTGCAATAGCGGATTATCAGGCATTAGGGTATAGCTACGTACAGCCATAATAGATAATTTCAAAATAACTTTTTAATTTGTTCCCCCAAACCCGGTTTAACCGGGTTTTTTTAAGAGTCGAAAATTGTTAGACCCAAATCATCATGGTATCGTTCAACTTACGTTCACATAATAATTTTACGGTATATATTTATATGTCGGTATGAGGAGGAAGCGAATAAGATGAATAAAATTGTTAATTTCAGGCTGATCAGCATTGTGCTGTTTGCCGTTGTAATAACCGCGTGTGGTGGTGGCGGAGGTGGTGGAGACACGACACCCGATCCAGAACCAGCCGTTTGGGAAAATACCACATGGGATAATATGACCTGGCAATAGCCAGTACAATCAAATATAAGTTTCGGGGAAGAAGTAATGAAAAAATTATTAACATTATCTATCGGTGCAACGAGCATATTACTCGCTGCAAATATTTATGCAGTACCAAACATCTTTTCAGCGGGTCAACCAGCCCGTGCTGCGGATGTGAACGCGAACTTTGCAGATGTTGAACAACAAATTTCAAACAATTCGGTTGCTGTTTATGATTATCGTAATTTTATTGCTGATGCTGATGTAGTTAGTAAAACATTTACCACAACAGGTTTGTGCGGGGAGACAGAAGTTAGAACGCGAGCAGCTACCCCAAATGGAGCCAACACGGATATAACCATAACTCAACGTCGATTCGAGGCTGATGGTGTCACGACATGCCAATTATCAGATTTACTCTATGTAAATACACCAACCCAGCGCCAGGTAGTTGGAAGAAATGGTTACTCAGCTGTAGATGACAGTCTGGAATCAACAATTTCACCTGCTGATGCAATTATTGTTGCAACATCAAGCATGCGAGAAGGATCAACAATTGCGAATGGTACAAGTGTGGATACGACACCAGCCGGTGGTACAGCAGTTTTTTTGGGTGTGTTAGTCGATGCTCGAATCATCGTCGGTTTGGAGGATATACAAATCGGAAGCACTGATTACCTGGGTTGTCTTAAAACAAGCACCATACGGAAATCACTTGGTTTTGGCGAATTCCATAGAACCTCATGGAATTGTCCGGGTCTTGGAGAAGTGAAGCGAGTGCAGGTAAATACCTACCCTGTTGATAGCAGCGCCAGTCGTCGTTATCAAATGTGGGAGTTATCTGATGTGCTAAGAGCGACGCCATAAGCAGTCCAAGGAGCTAACTAATAAAGGGTCGCTATTGCGGCCCTTTATGCTGATTAAAATATAAGAATAAATAGTTGATAGTATTATATGGTATGAAATTTTGTTTCGGCTTAAGTTTTAATTTCTTAGCAATATCAACAGCTTAGAGGCCTAGCATATAGTATACCTGGTAACTGGTTGTTTTTATTGAATTAATACTGAGGCAAGTTCAGAATCGTTCATTTAGGTAGAATAATTGAGTGAATCAGTCACTTTTGTGCTCAGGGGATCATATAATAAAGAACTGTCCGTTAAGAGTGTAAATCGTGTTAGCCGAAAAAGAGATTATTTTCATAAACCCGCCCTACGAGCGAATAGCTCCAGGTTATGAGTTTGTAAAGCACATCACCAATAACTCCCCATCATTAGGCTTGCTGCATTTAGCGGCCGAGGTTCGCGAGCACGGTTATAAACCCTCTATCATTGAGAGCGACATTTTTAATCTTGATGCCAAACAAGTTGCCAAAAAAGTCATCAAGCAAAAACCCCAATACGTCGGGATTACTTTATTTACGGTGGGTGTCTGGGGTGCCGCCGAGATTGCACGACGTATCAAAAGCGAATTGCCGGATACCACGATCATTGTTGGCGGTCCGCATATTTCGTCGATGGGCACAGAGACCATTACCCGTTTTAAAGAGTTTGACTACGCGGTTGATGGTGAAGGCGAAAAAGTATTAATGGAATTGCTCGAAGCACTTGAGCAGGATAAAAATCTGTTTGAAGTTCCCGGAATTATTTATCGTGACCGAACCTTTGTACGTAAGACGCCAGGAAAACCAATTAACAAAATTTTAGATGACCTGCCCTACCCGGCCTGGGATTTATTGCCGGATTTTCCAAAAGCCTACAAACCGGCCATTTATGATTTTCCACGTGGCCCGGTTGCCACTATTGCCGCTTCGCGTGGTTGTCCATTTCATTGTAAATTTTGCGATACCTCGACCTTTGGAGCAAAAGTAAGGCACTACTCGCCGAAGGTGGTATTTGACATGATGAAACACTTAAATGAAAAGTATGGTGTCAATCATATTGGTTTTGTCGATGATTTATTTTTAGCAAGTAAAGTGCGTGTTGAAGAATTGTGTAATTATATTTTGCAAGATGGTTTGCAGATGACCTGGAGCTGTACCGCGCGCGTTGACACGGTGAAGCCGGATGTACTGGCATTAATGAAAAAAGCAGGTTGTTGGGAGATTAGTTTTGGTTTGGAGACCGGCTCGAATGACCTATTGAAAAAAATGGATAAGCTGGCGGAAGTTGAAAAATCGGCTGAGGCAGTGAAATGGACTTATGATGCAGGCATTCGTACCAAAGGTTTGTTTATGCTTGGATTCCCTGGTGAAGATGAGCACACTATCAACCAGACTAAAGATTTTATTCGTAACATCCCGATGACCATAATGAACCTGACTAAGTTTACGCCTTATCCGGGATCACCAATCTATCGTGATATTTATGGCACTAATATACGTGACGATCATTGGGAAAAAATGAATGGGATGAATTTTGTCTGGGCACCGGATGGTATTTCAGTAAAAGAACTGGATCGACATTATCAGGAAATTCTTAAAGCGTTCTATCAGCGACCAAAAATTGGCTGGTATTTCACAAAACTAACCTTGTCGTACCCTAACCATTTTTTCCGTTTATTACGTTTTGGCCTGGGTTTCTTAATTGCAAAAGCAGCCAGCTTTTTAAGTGGTCGTAAAGGTTTGTTGATCAAAGAGCATGAGCCGCATCTGGATAGTACTTAAATATAAGTTTTGTTTTATTAAGTTATTTATATGCCTGGTTTTATAAGCGTCTTATAATTGGTGCGGGTTTGTCAATCACCCGATGTCAGTGTAATTGTTGTTCAGTTCCTTTTGCTATCTGAAAAAGGCGCATCAGGACCTTATTAAAGATAAGTTTACCATCAATCAGGCCATATTGATTTATAAACGTCTTTTCAACATCAGACTGCCAGCTGGGAAATTCTACTGAAATTTGATCACCAGTTTGCTCGATTGCTGTGAGCAGTTGGGTGGTTTCGATTTCAATCTCCGTCTTGGCATGATTGGTGATAATGCCAAGCGCGGTATTCATATCAGAGTCCATGGTTTTCCATGGGGTTTTGAGATTGCTCAGGAATTCGTCCAGATCTGTATCGGGACCAAGAAGTCGCGTATCGGTATACATGTCATAACCTCCCCAGATTATGGTGAAATTATACACATTTATTAAAGGGTTGTGTGGAGAGAATAGTCTGTAAATACAGTGAGTTATTTATTCGGAAGCGTAAGGCCCCTGGGTGATCTCGGGCATTTGAGTCTCGATCCATGTTTTTGCTTCAGCTAAGATAGCGTCCGGTGTTTTCCCTTTGCTGGTAATTTTTGGCCCAATGCGGACCGTGACATGTCCAGGATGTTTTACGAAACCTTTACGCGGCCAAAATTCACCTGCGTGGTGGGCAACGGGAATAACCGGGTAACCACTTTCGGCGGCTAAAATGGCTCCGCCGGCTCGATAACGACCGGGTCCGGTAGGTTTGGTGCGCGTGCCCTCAGGAAAGATAACAACACACAAGCCCTCTTTTAAGCGTTTAGTTCCTCGTGTCACAACTTGTTTAACGGCTTTTTTACCCGTGCCACGCTTAATGGCAACAGGCTTCATCGCCATCAAACCCCAGCCAAAGAAGGGGATCCAGAATAATTCCTGTTTAAAGACATAACTCAAGGCCGGAAAGATAACTTGTAGAACATAGGTTTCCCAGGTGGATTGATGTTTGCAAAAAATAATAACCGGTTCATCAGGGATATTTTCTCGTCCTTCAACATGGTATTTAACACCACACAATAAAGATAAAACTTTTACAACCGCGTTTGCATAGGCATTGATGACTAAATATCGTAAGTGATACGGAAACGGAAATAATAGCAGGACAAGCAAGCCGGTGATGATCGTTGAAATTATAGTGAATAGACTAAATAGAACTGAACCAATGAAAGCCATGGTGACGACCGTTACTCTGTTAACAGGTTATCGACAAAATGAGATAAGTTATCATAAACCGGAATATGTTTAATTGTATCCGCATGCTCCAGTGTGCGTAAACCTTTACCTGTTTTTACCAGCACAGGTTTAGCGCCAACGGCCTCAGCTGCTTGTAAATCTCTAAGTGAATCTCCTACTACGAAGACATCGCTTAGATCACAATTGGATCGTTGGGCAATATCAGTAAATAAACCAGTCTTTGGTTTACGGCATTCGCAAGCATCATCCGGTCCATGTGGGCAGTAAAAAATTCCATCAATATGACCACCAAATGCACTTAACAGACGACGCAATTTATCGTGCATCATATTAAGTGTTTCAACGCTGAATAAACCACGGGCGAGACCGGACTGGTTAGTGGCAACCATGACAGAGAAACCAGCGTGGTTTAAGCGTGAAATGGCCTCGAGAGAACCAGGAATAGGTATAAATTCATCTGCCGATTTTATGAATTCATCGGAGTCCTGATTAATTACACCATCTCTATCTAAAATGATTAATTTCATTTTATCCTGTTGATTCGTTATTTGTCTCTAAATTCAGATACGCGAATGCGGCCACCGATCATTTTAGACTGGCGTTGCATAAGTTTATCCATTTTATTCCAAAAAGCCTGCTTCAAATCAAAGTCAGCCGCAATGGCGGTACCGACCAATAAGATATATAAATCTGCGATTTCTTCAGCCAGCTCTTCTCGTGGTTTGCCCTTAGTAACACATTCTGACACTTCACCGAGTTCTTCTGCCATTAAAGCAATACGGTATGTTAATTCTTCGCCACCCGTATTTTTAAAATCATGTTTGTCATGAAAGGCCTGTACGGCATCAAGCATGGCCTGGTAAGAATCTTGATTAATTTCGTTCATATTAATTAACGGATTGTAGTTTTGAAATATCAGCAACGCCTAAAAACAAGTTGCGCAGCTGATGCAAGATCGCCAAACGATTTAGACGGAGCTTTTTATCCTCGTCATTCACCATGACGTGATCAAAGAAGCTATCAACGTTGTCTTTAAGTGCGGCCAGTAACACCAGGATATTGCTGTAATCACGTGAATCAATTAGCGGAGAAATCCGTTCACTAAGATCAACGACCTGTTTAGCTAATTTCTCTTCATTTGGTTCAGTTAACAGTTTCAGGTCGATAGTGCCGGGAATTTCCTCGTTAGACTTTTTGAGTATATTAGAGATCCGTTTATTTGCAGCGGCCAGACTGGCGGCGGAGGCGTCACTCTGAAAGGCCGAGACGGCAAGAATGCGGGCATTAAAATCATTCGGTTGTGTAGGCCGCTGTGACCTGACGGCATCATAGACGTCGACCTTAATGTCTTTGTTTAGATAATAGGTCTTTAATCGTTCTAAAATAAAGTCGACGGTGGTATCGACCGCTTCATCCGCCTTGAGCGCTGTCGGCAGATGTTTTGCGTGTTCTTTGAGTAAGTCATTAATATCCAGGGACAAATCACATTCTACCATTATGCGTAATACACCCAGGGCGGCCCGGCGTAGAGCATATGGATCTTTATCGCCACTCGGTAACTGGCCTGCGGCGATAATGCCGAGCAAGGTATCAAGTCGATCGGCAATGGCAACAGCCTGCCCAGATTTGGTTTGTGGTAATTCATCACCCGCAAAACGTGGCATATAATGTTCATCAATGGCTTGTGAGACTTCGGCATCTTCTTTGTTATGCAAGGCATAATAACGACCCATAACGCCTTGCAGTTCAGGAAACTCATTAACCATTTCCGTCATTAGATCACATTTGGCTAATTCCGCCGTGCGTTGTACTAATATTGTATTTGCACCGATCTTTTCTGCGATCATTTCAGCTAATTTAGCGATGCGTTGGGTTTTGTCGTAGATGCTGCCCATCTGCTTTTGGAATAAAACCGTTTTAGTGGATTCAATATGGCTATCCAGTGTGTGTTTACGATCCTGGTTCCAGAAAAATTCAGCATCGGAAAAACGTGGGCGAATCACACGTTCGTTGCCTTCTATTACCTTGTTCATGTCTTTGCTGGCAATATTAGCAACGGTGATAAAGTTAGGTAACAGGTTGCCTTTTTGATCGATGAGATGAAAGTATTTTTGGTGAGCAGACATGGTAGAAATCAAGGCTTCTTGTGGGACATCTAAAAAGCGAGCCTCGAAATTTCCGAGAATGGCAACAGGCCATTCAACCATAGAAGTCACTTCGTTTAACAAACCTTTATCTAAAACGGCTTTAGCATTTTTTTGTGCAGCTATTTTTTCAACCTGTTCGACAATTTTTTGTTTACGAACTTCAAAGTCAACGATGACCTTACCCTTATCCTGCAGTTTGCTAACATAGTCTGAGGCTTGTTTTAGTTTAATGGTTCCCGGATTATGAAAGCGATGGCCAAAACTGGTTGCAGAACTTTTTACACTTAATACCTCAGCCTCGACCAGCTCTTTACCAAATAAAATGACTAACCCATGCACAGGGCGCACAAACTGGGCATCCAGATCACCCCAGCGCATGCGTTTAGGGATGGGTAATTTGTTTAATGCATTATTAATCATATCAGGTAATAAAGCTTTTGTTTCAAGGCCTTTTTGAGACACTTTATAAAACAACCAGGCGCCTTTTTCATTTTCAATTTTCTCGACATCGTTAATGTCGATGCCACAGGATTGTGCAAAACCCAGAGCAGCCTTGGTAGGTTCACCGTTCTCATCAAATGCGGCTTGTAAAGGTGGGCCACGTCGATCAACTTCTTTATCAGCCTGCTTAGAGGCTAATTCGTTAACGATTAATGCCAGGCGTCGTGGTGTCGCAAATTCTTTTATCTCTTTAAATGATAAGTTAGCCTGGTTTAATTCGGTTGCGAAATTTTCTTTAAATGCAGTGATAAGTTTTAACAGCGCTTTAGGTGGTAATTCTTCAGTACCCAGTTCAATTAATAGATCATGGGGTTTGCTCATGCCGCACCCCCTTTTGCTTTTGTTGCGCGACATAATGGAAATCCTAGTGCCTCTCTCGAGTCATAAAAGGCCTGCGCGATATTGCGGGATAAATTTCGTATTCTTAAGATATAGTGCTGACGTTCGGTGACTGAGATTGCATGCCGTGCGTCCAGCAGGTTAAAGGCATGAGATGCCATCAAGACTTGTTCATAAGCCGGCAAGGGTAAGTTAGCTTCGATCAGAATGTTACTTTCACTTTCGCACTGATCAAAGGTGTTAAATAGTAATTTCGTATTAGCCTGTTCAAAATTATAGGTCGATTGCTCAACTTCGTTTTGATGGTAAACATCACCATAAGTCACCTGCCCGAGTGGACCATCGGTCCAGATTAGATCATAAATGCTTTCTTTGTTCTGCAGGTATAAGGCGATGCGTTCGAGCCCATAAGTGATCTCACCGGTAACGGGTTTACACTCAATTCCACCGACCTGTTGGAAATAGGTAAACTGAGTGACTTCCATACCATTTAGCCAGACCTCCCAGCCCAGACCCCAGGCACCTAAAGTTGGTGATTCCCAGTTGTCTTCGACAAAGCGAATATCGTGAACCAGCGGATCAATGCCCAGCACACGAAGCGAGTCTAGATATAATTCCTGGATATCTATTGGGGATGGTTTAATCATGACCTGAAACTGGTAGTAATGCTGAAGTCGGTTCGGGTTTTCACCATAGCGGCCATCAGTGGGTCGACGACAGGGTTGTACATAGGCCGAGCTCCAGGGTTCCGGCCCGATTGAGCGCAAAAACGTCGCGGGATGGAAGGTCCCGGCGCCCATTTCCTTATCGTATGGTTGCTGCAATACGCAGCCTTGATCGGCCCAATACTGCTGTAAAGCCAGTATAAGACCCTGAAAAGATTGTGGTGATTGACTCAAAATACAGCCCCAGCATGTCAAAAGCGCTAAAAACAGCGGATTATACCCTCATGGCGCATATCTGTAAGCGTTTGTTGAACTTCGTTTGGTTGTAAATACGACTTCTCAAGCCATACTTTAATAGGGACGATACTATATATATAGATATTCTGGATTCAGAAGATTTTCTTGTCGCCCACAATAGCAACAGGAGTGATGTATGTCGGAAATTCCAAAACGAGTGACAGCGACCGAGCAATGGCGTGATTTAGTTAAAGAGGCAAGCGACTTTAATGGGGTCTGCCTTGATGAGGAGCTCGAGAGTTACCTGGTGTTTTTGTTGATGCGCTATATGCAGGAAACCACCCTGACCTCGAAGGTGATGGCCCTCGAGTACTTGCAAGGTTTACAAAGCCCTGCGTCACAGCGAAATGAATGCATGCGTGATGTGGGCGATCAATGTTTATTATATTCCGGACTTTACCCAAAACTCGCTCAACGTCGCCAGGTTAAGATCAGTTATTACGTCAAAATGGGCCGCAGCGCCTACTCAAGTGTGTCCGCTTTTACTCAGTCAGCCATATCTAACATGTATTCACATTTAGCAGAATCATTTGTTTCTTTAATGGATACCCTGCAGGCAATGCGTAATATGCATGATACTTCGATGCAACTGGAACCCCTTATGGCATATGAATTGTGGCAGGATACCCGAAGTCAGCAGGCAAGACGTATTTTGATGTCACATGAACAAGGCCAGATAGACCATAAAATTATACCGATTACCGACGAAAAACCGATCAAGCATTGATTATCTGATAACCTTAATATTTCAAGCAAACTCGGTTGGCTATCGACACGATTCACAGACTCGTTGGTGTTCTATGGTTTATACTGTAGATAATTAAAAGAATCGAATTGCCCATGTTAAAAACATCCATCACCCTGCCTCTTATCTACGCCCTTTTTACGTGTCACATGGGTTTGATTCTGGCAAAGGAAAAAGAATCATTTTCCTCACCGGTCGTAGATGAATTACTGAGTATCGAAAACAAACGCCTGAAGTACAAAGGTAAGTTTGTGCCGGTACCTTATACCCGCAAAAGGTTAATTAAAGTCTTCGGCAAACCCAGTCGGGAAATATACAACACAGCCGGTACCGTCGTAATTTGGGATGAGCTGGGTTTAACCTGTTATGGTTGCCATATACAGAAAGAAGTCGCGGAAGATTTTCAGTACATGTCGGATGCCGACAGAAAGCAGGCTACAAGGCAGGATTATGTTGAGTCGATTACCTTATTTGTGCGTCGCTATAATCCCTATCCAGATCGTGAAAATAAATATTCACATGAACCGCGATACCCATTCCCAGGGAAAATTTTACTCGATGGGGTTGAGTTAGATGGTGTGTTGCGATTTGATGAATTCCTGGATCAGCGTAAAGGTAAGCAAACTATACTTTTACCGGAGAATAGTTTCAGTTTTTTTATTCGATGTAAGCCGCAACCGCATGAAATAACCTTACATACTATTCGCGATAAATATGACGATGACTTTATGAGTATTTATAGTGTCAGTATCCGCAATATCGGACAGTATTATAAAAAATATAACTGTTTCGAGGTTTTCGAGGCACCGCAACCGAATAAACCTGTGCCCGTCGAGATACCAATATTGGATGAAGACTTACCTGAACCAGTTGATGAGTATAATTAGCTTTAAGCAGTTACAGTTTGATTACGACCTGCTGATTTAGCTTTATATAAGGCAGAATCAACCCGCTCGATAAATTCATCGACGCTGTCATTTTGTTTTGCCTGTGAGAAGCCTATGCTTATTGTAAACTGAATAGCGTGTTTATTTATTTTATACGATTGTTTGGCAATTAAAATTCGAATTCGCTCGACCTGTATCAGGGCATTATTCGAGTCAGCATCATTAATCATTAATAAAAATTCTTCACCACCATAACGGCCGAAGTAATCCTGTTGACGTATGGCAGATTGAACCGTTTTGCAGAATTGTTGTAAAACTTGATCACCTACGGGATGTCCGTATTGATCGTTAATATTCTTAAAGTGATCGATATCGATTAAAGCTAAGCTAAATACAAATTTGTTGTCCCGCTGTTTTTTCCCGAGCTGTTTGTGCAACACGTCAAGGATGTAGGCCCTGCTTAAGACGCCGGTAAGGCTGTCATGCATCAACTGGTTTGTTAGTGAATCTTTTTGGTGTTCAAGTTTTTCAACAGAACTGGAAAGAGTAATCAAGGTCATGTGGTTATATGAGTCAACGGCTAAAGAAATATCCAACATAATAATTCTAGCAATGGAGGCATAACAATCGGCGATGAGTTCTGAGTCTTCTCCCAGGCTGGAGTTTAGAACAGCATTTTGTAAGAGTATTTGTATCTGTGTGAAAGCAGCGAGATATAAATGCAAGGGTAATTGAATGCGGGCATGGGCGATACCGATACGCAGGCGGTATTCAAAATAATCGAGTGAATCAAAATTAGCACCAAAATGAGCCAGGTATTCAGACTGGGTAATTTTAAGTCGTGTGAGAGATTCATCGTTTTTTATGTATTTTTTCATTTCTTTTTGTTGCAACAAAAAATCATAAAATTTGTCGATTATTTCTGTACTTCGTAACTGAAAAACCTCTACCGATAAGACTTTGATTCTGTGCTTGTCATGGGCAGTCAGGCCCATTTGATCAATGCGATCATTAATAGTTTCCTGGTTAAATCCACATTTTTGACACAGGATAAATTCAGCGGAAGTGACAGGGTGATTACAGTTTATCGTCATACCTATAGCTTAGACAATTGACTGGTAGAAATTCAATGTGTTGGTCTTCTATACAGAATTCTGTATACTTGCGACCCATTTTAGGCTTATACAGGTAAAATTCCGCAAATGGCTCCTGCAAATCTACGAATTCGGGCGGATTTGATGCAACAAATTCGCGACTATATTGGTTTAGCCCAATTGACTCAACAACAAGCGGCGGAACGTTTTGGTGTGCCACAGCCGCGGATTAGTGAGATCGTGCAAGGGAAATGTGAATTATTCACCGTAGATAAACTGGTGAATTTGTTAGAGCGTGTTGGCCAGCACGTCGAAGTAAACTGTCAGCAAAAAGAGATTAAGTCATGAGTAAGCAACGCAAGGCCGTTTCACTAATATCTGGTGGACTGGATTCAATGTTAGCCACCAGGGCCATTATGGAGCAAGGCATTCATGTTGAAGGTATAAATTTCTTCACCGGATTTTGTGTGGAAGGCCATACTCATGCCATTCGCAAAAAAGATAAAGCGAAACCAAAGCGTAACAATGCATTGTGGGTAGCTGAACAGTTGGGTATTAAATTACATATTGTTGACGTAATTGAACCGTATAAAGACGTCCTGCTAAATCCAAAACATGGTTACGGTGCCAACATGAATCCATGCCTGGATTGTAAATGTTTCATGGTTGGCAAGGCACTTGAGTGGATCAAAGAAAATGATTTTGATTTTATTATTACCGGCGAAGTGGTTGGCCAGCGACCTAAGTCTCAACGCGCAGAGACCATGCCAGTGATACAGGAAGAGTCCGGTGCAGGTGATTTATTGGTTCGTCCCTTGTGTGCAAAAAAATTACCCCCGACGTTGCCAGAACGAGAAGGCTGGTTAGATCGAGAAAAATTGTTTGAGTTCAGTGGGCGAACCCGTAAACCGCAAATGGCGTTGGCAGAAGAATATAATTTCACAGATTATGCCACGCCTGCGGGTGGGTGTTGTTTTTTAACGGATGAAGTTTATTCTCGAAAATTAGTCGATATGTGGCAGGCACGTTCGGATCGTGATTATGAACTTGATGATATCATGTTGTTGAAAGTTGGCCGCCATATTCGCCCTCGTCCGCATTTTAAGTTAATCGTTGGGCGTGAAGAAGGAGAAAATAAATTCTTAGAAGGCTATCGTAAGATCTTTACTCACTTACGCAGCACCAGTCACACTGGACCGTTGGTTTTAATCGATGGCAAGTTAGGCGATGATGATCTTGAATTAGCCGCGCAAATTACTGCGCGATTTGGTGGTGGCAAAACCGCTGAACAGGTCGATATTGAGGCGACCTTCACCGATGGTAATACTAAAGCGCTGACGGTGAGCCCGATCTCGCCTGCCAAAATGGATCCGACGTGGTATATATAATTTTTAGTTTGCAGTCTTGTTAATTCAACCATGTCATCTTGACTGGAACGAAGTGGATTGGAAAGATCTTAATGATCTACGATAGGGCACCCAAAATCCTCTCGCTGCGCTTCAGACAAGGTGACAAACCACATTGAGAGAATAATGGAAAATTATTTAAAATGGATGTTGGTATTGGCAGGAGCACTCAGTTTTGTGAGTAGCTTTTCAAATGCATCAGAGCAAACCATAACATTACAGCATGATGGTTTGCCGCGTTCATTTATCGTATATGTTCCAGAGTCGGCTAATAGCAATTCACCTTTACCGGTTGTCATTAATTTCCATGGTGGTGGTGGACGTGCTGAAAATTACCGTGCCTATACCAAGATGGATGCGACAGCTGAAAAATATAAGTTTATGGTTGTATATCCAAATGGAACTGGCCGATATAAAAATCGCCTGCTGACCTGGAATGCGGGTACGTGTTGTGCGTATGCGAATAAAAATAAGATTGATGATGTCGGATTTATACGTAAGTTAATCGATGATTTACCAAAATATGCAAAAGTCGATAAGTCTCGTATTTATGCAACAGGGTTATCGAATGGCGGTATGATGAGTTATCGTTTAGCACTGGAATTATCGGATAAAATAGCGGCCATTGCATCGGTTGCTGGCAATATGCATGTCGAGGAGTTTAATCCAAAACGTCCCATACCCATAATGCATATCCACAGTGTCGATGATCCGCGTGCGCTTTATCGTGGTGGCCTGGGTCCCGCGTTTCCGTTGACGAAATATCGGGTTGAACATCGTGATGTACAGGAAGTGATGGACTTATGGTCGGAATTTAATGGCTGTCAAAAAGGACCGTATAAATATAAAGATCTGGCTTTTAAAACTGAACAAGGTGTGCAACGCGCAGAGAAGTGGGCATATACGGCCTGTGATCATCGTGCTGAGGTTGTACATTGGAAGTTACATGAAGTTGGTCACGTTTGGCCGGGCGGTAAACAGGATGTGATGACTGAGATCCTGGGCGCCAGTACCGAAGTCATCAACGCCAGTGAGATCATGTGGAAATTTTTCTCACAATATCGTTTAGCAAAATAAATATGATTATAAATAGATATAAATAATGTATACACTTGATGCAAAAAGATTACTCTGTCCTATGCCCGTCATTCGTACTCAGGATAAAATAAAAGAACTGAACAACGGCGACCAGCTGACCGTTGTGTGCACCGATCCTGGTGCGTTGAATGATATACCGGCATGGTGTCGCATAAATGGCCATAAGGTCATTGATAGTCAGCAAAATGATGATGAAGTTATCATAATTATCGAGGTCAACAGTGGGTCATAATCATTCACATCATGCTCATAGTCCTGAGTTGCGTTATAAAGAAGTACAGCGCGTCACATTAATTGGTTCAGCCGTTGATCTTTCATTAGGGCTAGCCAAGATCATTGGTGGTTATGTGGCCTCTTCGCAGGCGTTAATTGCAGATGGTGTGCATTCACTTTCCGATTTAGTAACCGATATTATTGTTTTGTATGCAGCAAAACATTCACACCGCGAAGCAGACGAAGAACATCCCTATGGCCATGGCCGTATCGAAACCGTCGCGACGGTTGTTTTAGGTGTTGCACTGGTTCTGGTTTCGATAGGCATTGGTATCGATGCGATTGATCGTCTGTTCCATGTTGAACGACTTTTACAGCCAACCATGCTCGCTTTATATATTGCGATGGTATCGGTTGTCGCTAAAGAATTTATCTACCACTATTCGATGCGCATTGCGCGTAAATTCCGATCGGAAATGTTAAAGGCTAACGCCTGGCACTCAAGAACAGATGCCATCTCTTCGATTATCGTTGTGATTGGTGTGATTGGTAGTATGGCGGGATTAAATTACCTGGATGCCATTGCCGCGGTTGGTGTCGCGGTGATGATTGCCAAGATCGGTTGGGACTTAACCTTCCAGAGTTTGCGTGAACTGATTGACACGGGTCTGGATCCTGAGCGCGTTGAACTTATTCGTAAAACAATTATGGACGTAAACGGTGTGCAGGCATTGCATGTGTTACGTACCCGTCGCATGGGTGGAGATGCCTTGGTCGATGTGCACATTCAGGTGAAGCCAAACTTAAGTGTCTCCGAAGGACATCACATCAGTGAACAGGTTCGAGAGCAAGTGGTAAAAACGATTGATGAAGTCGCGGATGTGATGGTGCATATTGACCCGGAAGATGATGAGCAGGTCGCTTCAAGTGTCGGCCTGCCGTTGCGCCGCGATGTGCTCAAGCAACTCAAGGCCAGCTGGTCAGCGATTGAGGGCACAAGCCTTATTCGTGATGAGGACATTACCCTGCATTATCTTGAAGGAAAGATACGAATAGATCTGGTATTACCCCTCACCTTGTTAGAAAATGGGCCTATTGCGACCCGCGACAGAATTAGGGGCCAGTTTGATCGGCTCGTAACGGACTTGCCTGATATCGACGACATTGTTGTCTACTATCGTTAGTGAATTCGATGACTGCATGCACGACAATAACGCACAATCATAGTGCGCTCGGGACGCCAAAACTTTTATTTATTTAACTATTTCAAGTACTTAGCCTGAGGCATGGTTCGTGCGCGTTGTGATCGCACAAGACCTCTACAGCCTTGTGCTGAGGTAATAATAAACGCATATTTTTGGAGGAGACCCAATGTCTAGCGACGTACTAAAAATAATGAAGGACAACAACACCAAGTTTGTTGACTTCCGGTTCACCGATACACGAGGAAAAGAACAGCACGTAACGGTTCCTTCCTCACAAGTCGATGAAGATATGTTTAAAGATGGCAAGCCGTTTGATGGTTCGTCAATCTCGGGCTGGAAAGGCATCGAGGCCTCTGACATGTTGCTGATGCCTGATGCGGATACCGCTATTATGGATCCGTTCACCGATGAACCCACCATAATATTGACCTGTGATGTTATCGAACCAAACACAATGGAAGGTTACGAACGTGATCCACGTTCAATCGCCAAACGTGCCGAGGCCTACTTGCAATCAACCGGTATTGCGGATACTTGTTTCTTTGGTCCGGAACCTGAATTCTTTATCCTTGACGATGTTCGTTGGGGTTCTGACATGAGTGGTTCTTTTGTAAAGGTTGATTCAGAAGAGGCCGAATGGAACTCAGAAAAAGTATTTGAAGAAGGTAACATCGGTCACCGTCCTGGTGTTAAGGGCGGTTACTTCCCGGTTCCTCCTGTAGACTCCTTGCATGATATTCGTTCTGCCATGTGTTTGGCTCTGGAAGAGATGGGCGTTGAAGTTGAAGTGCACCACCACGAAGTGGCGACGGCAGGTCAATGTGAAATCGGTACCATGTTTAATACCCTGGTTAAACGTGCAGACTGGAACCAACGTTTAAAATACGTTGTGCAAAATGTTGCGCATGCCTACGGTAAAACAGCTACCTTTATGCCGAAGCCAATTGTGGGTGATAACGGTTCGGGTATGCATTGCCACCAGTCTTTATCAAAAGATGGTAATAACATCTTTGCTGGCGACGGATATGCTGGATTATCTGATACCGCATTGTTTTATATCGGCGGTATTATCAAGCACGCTCAGGCATTGAATGCGTTAACCAATGCATCGACTAACTCATACAAACGTTTGGTTCCAGGTTTTGAGGCACCGGTATTATTAGCCTACTCTGCGCGTAATCGCTCTGCATCCATTCGTATTCCTTATGTTGCCAATCCTAAAGGACGCCGTATCGAAGTTCGTTTCCCGGATCCTACCGCAAACTCTTACCTTGCCTTTGCCGGCATGATGATGGCGGGTCTCGATGGCATCCAGAACAAGATTCACCCTGGTGATGCAATGGACAAGAACTTATATGATTTACCGCCAGAGGAGTTAGCTGATATCCCAACCGTATGTCATTCATTTGAGCAGGCGCTCGATGCACTCAGTGCTGATCGTGCTTTCTTGACCGCTGGCGGTGTCTTCACCGATGATGTGATTGATGCCTATATCAATCTTAAGATGGAAGAAGTCACGCGCATGCGCATGACGACTCATCCGGTTGAGTTTGATATGTATTACAGCTTATAAAAATACCTTACAAAACATGCAATTAACGCCCCTTTTAAGGGGCGTTTTTTATGAAGTAATAAAAAATAAGTATAGATTTTGTAGTGACAATGTACTATTTGTTAGACTAGTTTATTAACCATCAGTAAGGGGACATTTGTGGCAAAACCTGGAAATTTTTACGTCAGCATGATCGATCTTGTTGCTATTTTATTGCCTGGTAGCATTGCGACTTCCTTACTCTTAGAGGCCATAAGCAACGATATTCCTGACGAACTCATCAGTCTGCCGGATAGTACTGCTGGTGAATGGATTGCTTTTCTTGTTGCAGCATATTTTGTTGGCCAGTTAATTGTCCTCACAGGTTCATTTTTAGATAGATGGTTTGAATCTTTGCGTAAATGGCGACTTGCTCAGGGCGCGATATCTGCAGTTGATAATGATCAACTCTATTTTGCCGTGCAAATTTTAAAAAACAAAACCTTTGAAGATGAACTCACTCCCGCACCGTTAAATAATTTTCAATGGGCTAAAGCGGTGTTGGTGCAGGAAGACCAGGACGCGATCTCCGAAGTAAACCGGTTAGAAGCAGACTCGAAACTTTTTCGTAGCCTGAGTGTTATTTCGTTTTTAGCGGTCTTTTTTATTGGCATGAATTCTTACGACTGGTTAGGGATCGTTTTGATCGTTATCACCGTAATGTGCTTTTTACGATACTACGAACGTCGCCTCAAAAGTAACACCCTTGCCTATTTGCATCTAGTTACATTGTATCGATTAAGAGGCATCTAAAACGCTTCAGGAGAATTTCGCGCTGAAATTAAAAGGTAGAGTCCACCAGGATCTTATCTTACTTTGACCTTATCCTACTTATCGATGCAATTTCATATTGTATAGCGTAAATTGCTCTATATGGAAACCAGCTTAACCTTAATTAATATGGCTGCCATGTTTGCGGCGATGGTGACACTGGCCCTTGTTCCGGATTCAAGCGCCATCGCCGTAGCGGCACGATCAATGGCATCCGGCATAAAACATGCGGTAATGATCATTGTCGGCATTGCTGTTGGTGACTACCTGTTTATTCTAATCGCCCTATATGGCCTGGCTGGTATGGCGAACTCAATGGGTGCCTGGTTTGATATTGTCAAATACCTGGGTGGTGCATATTTAATAATATTAGGTGTATTGTTATGGCGATCAAAACCAGAACAAATTGAAGTTGAGGGAATAAAAGAGTTCTCATGGTTATCCAATTTTTTAACCGGATTTTTCATCACCATGGGCGATCCTAAAGCGATAATTTTTTATATGAGTTTTTTGCCCGCCTTTTTAGACATTACGACAGCAACGGCCATTGATGCGCTCACGATTATAATATTAGTAACCATCGCGCTTTTTAGTGTTAAGCTCGGTTATGCCTACATGGCAGACAAAGCGCGAGATCTGTTTAAAAGCAGCAAGGCCAGAAAACGGATTAACATCTTTGCTGGTAGCGTTATGATGGCCACTGGTATTTACCTGATCGTGAGGATATAAATGGTGTGGTGACTATTTTTTGGAATCAACAGAATGCAATGTTATATTTCAATAAAGTGGATAATTAGAGTATGAATCATGCTGGTCGAAAAGATTAAAAAAAGAGAAAGCGGTGTTGTTGTTTATGGTATTACGCCGCCAAAAAAGGGAACCGATCCTGAAAAAATAGTCGAAATAGCAACTCGTCAAATAGAGCGGCTCGATTCTTTGCGCGTCGATGGATTAATTCTTTATGACATACAGGATGAAAAATCACGCACTGCAGAAGAACGACCATTTCCATTTATAGAAACCCTCGACGCCTTTTCTTATAGCGAACAATACCTAAGCAGCCTGGCGATGCCAAAGATTATCTACCGCGCAGTTGGTAAATACAGTAAACAGGAATTAACGGCGTTTCTTAATAACGCATCGACAAAAAACAATCTGACTGTATTTGTCGGTGCCGCATCAAAATCGCAAGACGTTTCGCTATCAATCAGTGAAGCCTATGCGTTAAAGGCTGAGGTTAATAAAGAGCTATTGCTGGGCGGGGTGACCATACCCGAGCGACATCAAAGTAAAGGGGATGAACACCTGCGAGTTTTTAACAAGATGTCAAAGGGCTGCCAATTTTTTGTATCGCAAGGAGTTTATGATGTGAATGCCTCCAGGAATTTTTTGTCCGAATATTATTATTATGGACAAGAGCATAATATTCCATTGGTGCCGATTCTATTTACTTTAACTCCATGTGGATCGGTTAAAACCTTGCAGTTTATGAAATGGTTAGGTATCAGCTTTCCAAAATGGCTGGAAAATGAATTACTGCATTCAAAAGATATCCTGGAGAAATCAATCGAGGTGTCGGAAAAGAACTGGTTAGAATTAAAAGAGTTTGCCGATGAAAAAGGCATCCCGATTGGTTGTAACATCGAAAGCGTTGCCATCAGAAAGGTCGAGGTCGATGCCTCCATTGAACTGTTGCGTAAAGTGAGCCGTTAACATAATCCATAATAGCTAGAAGTAATTTGCGAAAACGAATCACAGGATATCACCAGGACGAAGAACAGGACTGGGTTGCAGAACTCGAGTGCGGCCATAACCAGCATGTCCGCCATAACCCGCCCTGGATAAATCGTCCCTGGGTTATTACACCAGAAGGCCGAGCCAGCGAGATTGGCTCTATACTTAATTGCGTGAAATGCGATCGCGGTGAGCCACGTGATTGGTAACTAGCGACTACTACAATGATTCTGCGTTAGCAGAAATCCAAACTCTGACGCTATAAAATAGTCATTTCGAGCTGTAAAGTGTTGTTTTAATAAGAATTAAAAAGATTAGTCTGCACATTGCAGACTAGTATCCCCTTAAAATTAGGAAGTTTGTAGGGCATAACAGATTGATATTGAACAACAAAATACTTAAACAACAGGTCAAGCCGGAGTGATATATTGCAGTTCGGAGACCTATATACTAGTTAGGGCTATAGAAGAATGAACGAGACATTCAGAAACTTCATCGAATCATTAGAACCTTCTTATCAAAGGCTAATGCAAATGGAGCCGGTTACTGTAGCTACACTACCGAAAGATACGCCAACCTCTGGCATTTATCTTTTTTCTGAAGGAAATCAACACTTGTATGTTGGTCGCACTAATACAATTCGTAAAAGGCTTCAGAATCATTGCAGGCCTAGCTCTGGACATAACTCGGCCACATTTGCATTTAGGCTCGCAAGGCAATTAACCGGCCAAATAAATGCAACTTATTCGCCTGAAGGCTCGCGTTCATTTCTGCAATCACATCATGAATTTGGGCCAGTATTTATAGCTCAAAAAGAAAGAGTAAGAAATATGGGCGTTCGTTATGTGTCTGAACCAGATCCAATGCGCCAGGCATTGCTGGAAATGTATGTGTCAGTAAGTTTAGGAACACCGCACAATGATTTTGATAACCATTAAAGCCCTAACAATGCCATCAAAAGCGACGCCAAAAAGCGGCGCGCTTTATGGCAGCCGTTATACGTTTTGAGTTTAGTAATGGAAATAGATAAAGAAAAATTTGAAACATTATATGGTTGTTCTTTCCCAAAGGGGCTTGGGGAGCTATATAAGTTGCCATGCCCAATAAGGTTTGAATTTTTGAATAAACCTTTTATTGAAGAAATCCAATATTTTCTTGGGGCAGATAATATTGAACCGTTAGATGTCCAGGCGCTATTATTTCCATTTGCAATTAATACAGATGGCCATGAGTTAATTCTAGATTTATCTAAATCCGAACTTCCTGTTATGCAAAGAGAGTTTGGTGATATAGATGGTGTTGATACAAACTTAAATGACCTTTTAAATGCTAAGACATCTAAAATATGAAGGGAATGGTACGTATAACAAGTCGCTTAAAATCGCTGTGCAAAAAACACGCACTGCTTGGACGTCCAACCGCTGTCGCGTTTGGCCGCCATTTATCTCAGCGTTATGCCTAGGAGAAAATGGATTGAGTGAGTTTTTTGAGATCGCATATGCTGCTGTATCAAACAGACTTTGCTTATTTACGGGCACTGGTTTTTCAAAGGCAGTTTCTAATAATGATGCCCCTACTTGGCAGGGGTTGCTCGAGTCTCTTTGTGATTTATGTAATGATCCTGGCACATTAAAAAGCGCTCTTTTCCCAAGTACAGAAAAGCACCCATTAAGCCTTGATGAAGCGGCACAGGTTATTTCAATTGAGTTATTAAAGAAAGATAAAAAAATCCACGATGAAGTAGCAAGCATAATTAGAGCTTTAGAGCTTAAAGGCGATAACTCACAAATAGCATCTTTTATGCAAAGTAAATCATTTAGGGTTATTACTACGAATTACGATAAATTAGTAGAAAAACTCACTGGAGAGGCGGAGTCTCATTCATTAACTCCAGGTTTGCCAATCCCACGATCTATAGCAAGAGCAAAAATATATCATGTACACGGCTCTATAGACTCACCGGAAAATATGGTTATTACTTCCGATGACTATTTTAAGTTTATTAATGGCGAATCTTACTTCTCAAGAAAACTAAGTACTATTTTGCATGAAAACACTGTTGTAATTTTAGGTTACTCACTAGGCGATACAAATCTGAAAGCCATAATTAGCGACTACAAAGGTTTTTCCAGAAACCATGTTATTGGTTCGAATATTTTCCTAGTTTCTAGATCCGAAGTTGTACAGCACGTCAAAGACTATTATTCACATTGTTACGGCATCAGGGTATTAGATAATATAGATGTGCACGAATTTTTCAGGCAATTAAACAATCAAATTCCAGCCGCAGAGGGGTGCGCTGAATCATCAGTAGATAATATCAGGAAAGTCATCTTCCAAAATCATAGCTTCACCAAGGACTTCTTAAGGGTAGAAAATTCTTTTTTTGAAATAATATCGTCAATAGCTGCTATTGGCGTTAGTATTAATCACCCAAGAGTTGTTGTTGCTTTGGGTAAGATAATCGAACTAAAAACAGAATTAACTCATGAAAATAATGCATGGGAACAATATGAGCATCTCGCCAGGTGGCTGATTTATCTAGCTAGTATATTGGAAATAGAAGAAACTTCTATAGAAGCTGCATTTCTTGAAGTAACTCTCCGATCTATGACGACTATGCGTCGAGAATTATATATTGGTTATTCTTGGCATGCATATAAGTCTTGGAGCCATAAATGGGGTGGCATAATTGCTTCGAATCGCGCATTAATAAAAAGACATATTGAGGCAAATACAATATGGTCAGATGCATTAGCTATTGTGAAGCGCAACTAGGCATAACAAGTGTGACAACAAGGGCGCTCCTTTCGTCGCGCCTGTTACACAAATGTTAGAAGACAATGAAAATTGTTTTAGATTTTAAATATTTGCTAATTGGCTTTGCTGTACTTTCTTCTGGCTGCACAAAAGTGCATGAAGTAACTTTAGAAAATCAATCGAGCGCATGGCAACAAGAGTTTAAAAGCTCTAGTCTGCCATTTAGTGGAAGCCAGATAAAAGTTGAAGTTACTGGCAGTATTAATGGAAAAGCGTCTATATCAATTTTTTCATCGCCGAAGTCAGCGAAAAGTTTAAAGACAAAGCCAATTGGACCCGGTGATTTTTCATTTATTTTTGATGAACTAGAATATTGGAATAAAACCTGTACGTTAAAGTATCTGCCGGAAAAAGGTGCGGTTGGGTCATTTAATGTAAAAGTAACATATGATGGTAGTTAAATGTCTTCTAACAAATCGTTAAACTACCGCCGTGCGGTGCACGGCTCGGACTCCAACCGCTGTCGCGTTCGGGAGCCCGTTAACTCAAATGTTATATTCATTTAAATGAAAATAGTTTATACCAATTTAATTTATTTTGCGTTGCTAATATATGGTTTAGTAGGTGCTGCTATTGATAGATTGAACTCTAGCATTTGGCACAATATGCCTGATGTAAAATTGAAATACGATCTAATTTGGGGGGTTATTGCTTTGTGGGTTGCCGTTACTTTAGTCGGCATGATTTTAAGGAAAAAATGGGCATATCAATCTGCAATAGCGGTAAATGCATCCTTTACTTTACTGCCGATAACAATATTTATTGCGAGTACAATCATGCTATGGCAAGAGATAAATCTAGTAGATTCAATTACTAATTATTCTATACACTTATCAATTGGCATAATTTCATGTACATTTTGGCTGAGTTTAATGTTATCTAAAAGAGTTAAAAATGCATATAACAAATCGTCCAAATCGATTCCAAAAGACGTCGCGATTTGATTCAAACGCTAGAGGTCTTATAAACCAGGATGCTTCTTAATCCGTTAACAGTTGGTTTCTTTTTATTAGGCAGTATAGGTGTCCTTGCATCACTACCAAAACTCGTCAAAGCAATAAAAAGCGCATCATGGCCTGTCGCAAGCGGCAAAGTGCTTGAATCTACACTTGATATTTCTCGCGGTAATAAAGTTTCAGATAAAACAATTCTTCCTCATCTGCTTTATGAGTATGAGGTAGGGGGTAAAAAGTACACTTCTAAAAAAATACATATCTTACGAGGGTGGACAGCAAATGAAGCCGTGCTGTACCCAGATAAATATCCGAAAGGTTCCATGTTGATAGTATATTATAACCCAAGGAAACCTGCTGAAGCCGTTATTGAAAAAGGGTTTCACTTTACTGGATTTTTAGGACTTTACGTCTCTGCAATTTTTATGTTTTTGGGTGCTTATTGGATGTTTAGGTAAATGACTAGAAAGACTTCTAGCAATTCTTCCAGGTCCGTGGACGCTAAACAGCTTCGCTGTTTAAGTCTCACTCGATAATGAGACTCCGTGACCTCAAAGGCTTTGGTCCGAAGAGTGAAGATATTCTTGCGGAAGTTGGGATTCACTCTGTTGATGAATTTATGGATATTGATCCATATGTTTTATACGCGAAGCTAAAAGAGAAAGTAAAAGGAACAGGGCTAAACTCGATTTATGCAATTATTGGTGCAAGAGAAGACGTTCATTGGCAGGAGGTATCAAGGACTCGCAAAGAAGAAATTCTAATCAGGCTCGATGATATGGGCTTAGCGCCAAAATGAAAGCGCCTAACCAGCAAGCCAGGAACACTCTGAACCTTATCCGATCATGCGAGGACACCCTACAGCCTGGCTGTTGGGGCGTCACTTAACTCAAACACAGGTTTTATAAGGCAAAATGAGTGTTACACTTGATAGCATCAGAGAATAAAGGTGGCTCACCATGCTCAAGTTTCAGCAGCCCGGAAAAGAATACGAACATGTCTATTTGGAAGACACCGACCAACCTCTTCCAGAGAAACTAAACCCGAATACCCGCTATAAATTCCTCAGCACGATTGCCAAGGGTGGGAAATCGCTGATCCAGTCTTATAAGGATATGCATCTAAACCGGGTGGTTGCTTACAAGACATTACGTCCCGAATTTCAGGACGATGAAATTGAAAATACGCGCCTGCTGCGAGAGGCGCGGGTATCAGCGATGTTGCAGCACCCGAACACCATGCCGGTTTATGAGGTGGGTCGTGATAATCGGGGCCAATATTACTTCACGATGAAGCTGGTGCACGGATATACCCTGCGCGAGATTATGGATTATCGTGAACGCTACGATCTAACACAGCTGATTGAAGTTATTATCGATATCGCACGTGCACTGGCCTATGCCCATGCGCATGGTGTGGCTCATCGAGATATTAAACCTGAAAATATCCTGGTCGGTCCTTATGGCGAGGTCATGCTGCTTGACTGGGGATTGGCCAAGGTGTGGCGGAAAGACGGAACGACATTTGTAGAAGATAGCGATGAAACTAAGTCCATTGCGGATTCTGATAAAACAATAACCGGTCACGGCAAGCTACAGGGTACGTTATGTTACATGTCACCAGAGCAAATACGCCGCGACTCGGACATCAGCTTTAGCACCGATATTTATAGCCTCGGTTCCGTACTCTACGAGTTGCTTACCGGCCAGCCTCCCTTCGATAGCGACAAAATTTACGAGATACTGGACATGGTGCAAAATCAGCAACCCGCCAAACCATCAGAGATCAGTAAATACCCGGTTCCGAAAATCCTGGAGGCACTGTGTTTGAAGTGCCTCAATAAAGGTCCAGCCGAGCGACCGGCTTCCATGGAAGATGTCTTGCAAACTCTGCAACAGAACTGGGCAGCCGAGTTGTTACAAAGTAATCGTTGATGCCAAAAAAATGTTGGGCAAAACTATTGAATAAAAAATCCAGGCATAAAAAAACCGGAGTAGTCACCTACCCCGGTTTTTATTTAGACCTGTTATTACTTAATTAGGCGCTTAATTTACGCCAGGGCTTCCTTGGTGATCTTAACGATGATCGAAGCCACTTTGTAAGGATCCGCATTGGATGAAGGGCGGCGATCTTCAAGACGCCCTTTCCAACCATCTTCTACCGTACTCACTGGAATACGAATCGATGCACCACGATCAGAAACTCCGTAGCTGAATTGATCGATAGATTGTGTTTCGTGCCTACCTGTCAGACGTTGCTCGTTATGCGCACCGTAGACGGCAATACATCCTGGAATGTTCGGGCCCTTACCGAATTCTTCACAGATCTTGGTGAAGACACCTTCATCTCCAGACTCACGCATTGGGCCATTAGAGAAGTTGGCGTGCATACCTGAACCGTTCCAGTCAGTGTCACCGAGTGGTTTAGGGTGCCAGTCAATTGCAAGATCATATTTCTCAGCAGTACGCTCTAATAAGTAGCGTGCTAACCAGATTTCATCACCCGCACGTTTTGCGCTTTTGGCAAAGATCTGGAATTCCCATTGACCCGCTGCGACTTCGGCATTAATACCTTCAACGTTAAGACCTGCTTCTAAACACATATCAAGATGCTCTTCAATCAGGTCACGACAGTATGCATTACGTGCACCGACTGAACAGTAGTAAGGGCCTTGTGGTGGTGGATACCCGCCTGCAGGGAAACCTGGTGGTAAATTCGTGTCTGGATTCCAGAGGAAATATTCCTGTTCGAAACCAAACCAGAAATCTTCATCATCTTCGCTCTCATCAATCGTCGCACGCCCATTCGATTCATGCGGAGTACCATCCGCATTCAGTACTTCAGTCATAACTAAGTAAGAGTTTTGACGAGCTGGATCAGGAATGATGGCAACCGGTTTCAACAAACAGTCAGAGGCATTACCTTCTGCCTGTTCAGTAGAACTGCCGTCAAATACCCACATCGGACAATCTTCCAGTTTGCCGCCGAAATCAGATCGAACCATGGTTTTACTGCGCAGACTCTGTGTCGGTTTGTAGCCGTCGAGCCAGATATATTCCAACTTACTTTTCATGTTTTTATAATCTCCAAGCTTAAAGATAAATTTTTACGCCATCGCGTAATGTTAAATACCATCATGTGACGAGAACCTGCAGGTCTTCCGGCATATGACACAAAACGGGTTAGCTCTATTCGTATTCCAAGGTCGTGTTCAAACGGCGATCCTCATCCCCTGCGTGCCCATTTTCGGGCATTTAATGCCCCCAACCTTTGTGTATGTAGAGCCTGATAGAGTTTGATAAGCATCATCGGTGCCACTTTCATAATTTTCTTATAAAACAAGAAGATAGTGAGAATTCGGGTATCTATCCGCCGTTTGGATGCACTATTATGGTAAACAAAAGCATTGGAATGCACATTGTTGGTGCTTTTTTTTCAATTTGGATGGGCTATCGATAATTGATAACAAGCCACATCCTGACGGTGGCCAGGGAGCACAGGGTTCATGGTTGCTTTTTTGCAAATGGAGAAGATAAATCGGTGTGTTATAAAACCAGTGATACTAATTAATAGTGTTAAATCAAAAAATACTGACTTCGATGAAAGAAGACGAATTGGGTATTGATAAATAAGCACACAATTACTAATTATATTATTCTTTTTTTGATTAATAAATAGCCGTAATTAACCTAAATTCAGTGATTTTTGGCCATTAGTTAAAGTTTTATCTCCACTATCCGAATCCATGGGTAGTGATAGCCTTTTAGTTATGTCGAGCAGGACGTACAGGTGAACATGGAAGATCGCTGCTATCTCCTTTTTATATCAGAGTAGCTGCAGCAGTTGCGGGTCTACACCCTGACAGGAGGTCAGCATTTTCAACCTTTACAAAAAGCACATCTCAGTTAACCGATTTGTTGGTTTAGGCCTTAGTTATGATGGCGTCGGTATGGCGCATATTTCTAAGCAAGGCGACACCTATACGTTGGAAGATGTTGATTTCAATTATGGTCGTGATCTTAACGAGCTAGATCGCACGCTGTCTGGTTGGGTTGATGAGTATGACTTAAAACGGCTCAGTACGAATTTTGTTTTAGCGGCCAACGAGGCCACTATTCTGCTGACCGAAGCACCTGAAGTAGACGATTCTGAGTTACAAAAAGCAATGCGCTGGAAGCTCAAAGACAGTTCTGAGATTAATATCCATGATTCAATAATCGATTGTTTTTCAATTCCAGGTCAACGTGAACGGGGTCGTCAGGCGATGGCATATGTTGTGACGGCAAAAGAGGAATTATTAAAATCCTATGTGCGCATGGTTGAGAAGAATCAGTTAACCCTGAGAAGTATTGATATTAAAGCATTGGCGCTGAGAAACATTGCCCATTTGTTGCCAGAAGATAAGTATGGTGTGGCGCTACTGCAGCTTGATCATGATTCTGGATTGTTATCCATCTCTCGTGAGGGGAATCTCTTTTTGGCGCGAGATCTTGAAGTTGGTTATCAACAAATTATTGAGCCAGAAAAAGTTGAATCAGGTAACGATGAAACTGCGGGTGGATCACTTGAGCTGTCATCTGAAATTGAATTAAGTCTTGAGAATATTGTGCTTGAGGTTCAACGATCGCTTGATTATTACGGGCGTTATTTTGCTCAGGCACCGATCCAGACTTTAGTGATAGCACCCCTGCCGGTTGAGGTCCCTGGCGTGGTTGATTATATCTCAAGCCAGCTAGGGATTAATGTATATGAACTGGACTTGCATAATATATTGACGGTTAAAGATAAGGAATTGGAACGAGGATTGCAATCTAAGTACTTATCTGCAATAGGCGCCGCCTTGCGATTTAGTGACACGGAAAAATAGGCGCGGTATTTAGGCTCAGGAAAATGCAACAGATTAACCTGCTTCAATCAAATTTGCGTTCTACGTATAGGCAGTGGTCAGCACAAAAGGCCGGTTATGTGCTGGTGGCGGCTGTTGCTTTTCTTTCGGTAATAACGGGTGTGCAGTGGTGGTTGTTATCGAGTAAAGAGAGTGAAAAACAGCTCGTCGAACAACAACAGAAAGATATTTTGTTAGAGATTAAAACCATTAGTGCTGAAATTGCCAGGATTGGTGATGACTCAGAGTTAAAAAAAACGCTTATCCAAAAAGAATCCGAGTTGGCAAACAAAAACAATGTATTGCTAGTGTTGTCCGGTCAGCAGCTTGGTAATACCGATGGATTTGCATCGCACTTAATCGGATTATCACGTCAACATATTGAAGGCATGTGGCTAACGAATTTAAGTATTCACCAGGGTGGAGAGAAGTTAAATTTGCAGGGCAGCACTTTTAGCCCTGAGCACGTGCCTATGTATCTACAAAATTTGAGTAAAGAATCTAGTTTCGATGGTGTTGAGTTCAAAACTTTTTTAATGCAACGTAACCCTGAAACTAACCGGATCGATTTTGATATTCGCTCTAATCGAAAAAAGACGGGTTGATGAACGAATTATTGCTTAAATATAGGGATAAATACGAAGAACTCAGTTTGCGTGAGCAGATTATGTTAATGGCTAGTTTAGTAGTCATACTGGTTATGATTTGGTTTCTGTTTTTATACGAACCTTTATACTTAAAGACGAAGTCGTTAAGTTCGGATCTGATCCCCATAAAAAGCAATATTGCGAAGCTTGTCGAGCAGAAGCAACAGCTAAAATCCAGGCGTGACACGGATCCACATCTTGAGATTAAAAAAAGAATTACCCTGGTTACGAATGAGCTTGAGGAATTAAACAAAGAACTGGATGAAAAATTTCATGGTTTAATAACGCCTAAAAAAATGGCCAGAGTATTAGAGTCTGTATTACGGCAACAAAGTGCATTAAAACTGGTGGGTGTCAGGAGCCTGGAGTCAGAACCATTGATCCAAAAACCAGAGACTGATGATGAAATTGAGGCCGCTGAATTAAAAAAAGAAAACAAGGTTGAGGTCTTTCGGCATGGTTTACAGATTGAGTTTGAAGGGAATTACCTGGCAGCACTTAAATATTTGAAGACGCTTGAGGCATTAGACTGGGAGTTTTATTGGGACGCCGTGGTATTAGACGTGACGGATTACCCCAGGGCCCGCATCGTCATAACCGTTCACACCCTGAGCTTGCGCGATTACTGGATTGGGGTTTGATATGGTCAGCGTCAAAAAGCCTAATATTATTCGTCTTTTTTCGTTAATAGCGGCAATATTTTGTCATAACAGTGTTACTGCTGAAGTGCTGGTGGACCCGACACGCCCACCCAGCCACCGTTTAACGGCAAAAGCATCGCCTGGCATAAATGCTGCACCTAAATTGGTATTGTCCTCGACATTGATCGCTCCTGCTCGCCGGCTGGCGATAATAAACGGCAAAACGGTCAGTGTAGGGCAATATATAGGATCGGCAAAGGTGGTTTCAATTGAACGATCACAAGTTGCTTTAATAAAAGGGAATAAAGAAATTGTTTTACATTTACTACCTGATGGGATCAAAAGAGCACGTTAACTGATGATGGTTCGGTTAAAAAATGCTTTTTTCTATAGTGTGGTGCCGGTTTTGTTACTGGCTTGCAGCGCCCCTTCGCCTCGAGATAATCGTACGACCAGCATTATTGATTCAACCCTGGATGACAGCATCAGTGCCAACCAAATGCATGGGCCTCAGGCCGTACCGGATAAAATCAACCAGGCATTGTTGCCAAAGATTCAATTAGATTTACCCGGTCAGACCGGTATTGATGTCGAGCCACGCTTTGATATCAAGGTTAACCAAACACCCGCACGGCAATTTTTTATTGGCCTCGTTGAGGGTACGGCTTATAACATGGTGGTTCATCCTCAGGTTAAAGGTCGTATCACTCTGGATCTTAAAAACGTCAGTGTGAATGATGTCATGGAAATTACCCGGGATATTTATGGGTTTGACTATGAACACACCCATGCGGCCTTTCATGTCTTTCCCGATGCGATACGCAGTAAAATTTTTAAGCTGGACTATCTGGCGATAAAGCGGGCTGGACGTTCAAGATTCAGGGTTAGTTCGGGTCAGGTGACGGAACGTTCCAGTAACAACAATAATCGAAATAATAATTCACGTTCAAACAACAATAACAATAATTCCGGACGTGTTCGGAATACGGTTGCATCAAGCAGCCTGGATACAACCAGTGAATCCGATTTTTGGTTAGAATTAAGAGCATCACTGCATGCGATTATCGGAAAAGGTGAAGGTCGCAGCGTAGTCGTGAGTCCACATTCTGGTGTGATTGTCGTGCGTGCGATGCCAAATGAGTTACGATCGATCGATCGATATCTAAAAACCACTCAAAATATTATGCATCGCCAGGTTTTACTTGAGGCGCGTGTGATTGAGGTATCATTAGCGGATGGTTTTCAAAGCGGGATTAACTGGGCGGCCTTAAAACAGACACCCAGCAGTTCAGGTGTGATTGCACAAACCGGGATTGCGACGCCCTATGAACCAGGTGAAGGAATCATAGGTGGTGCGGGTGAGTTAAATCCAGGAGCGTTATTTAATACGGCATTCGGAGGCATTTTTACCGCCGCTTTTAACATTAAAGGTAATTTTGCCGCCTTTATCGAATTATTAGAAACGCAGGGTGATGTGCAGGTTCTATCCAGCCCGCAGGTATCAACCTTGAATAACCAGAAAGCGGTTATTAAGGTCGGTACGGATGAATTTTTTATTACGGACATTGAGTCCAATACCAATATCAATACGGCGACCAGCAACACACAGAATAACGTTGAATTAACGCCTTTCTTTTCCGGCGTCGCATTGGATGTCATTCCTCAGATCAGTGATGACAAATCGATTACCTTGCATATTCATCCTTCCGTGATTGAAGTAACGGAGGAAGTTAAAGATATCGCGGTGACGGAAGACCAATCATTAACCGTACCACTGGCGAAAAGTACAGTTCGTGAATCTGATTCTATAATTCGTGCTGAAAGTGGTCAGGTCGTGATCATTGGCGGCTTGATGAAAAATAAAACAACCGATACCGAGCAGTCGGTTCCTTTTTTAGGTGACATACCGCTTATTGGAAACCTGTTTAAACATACCCGACAATTAACCGTGAAAAGTGAATTAGTGATCTTGTTAAAACCAACGGTGATTGAGAGCTCACAACAATGGGCACAAGGAATTAAGCGTAGCCAGAGAAATATTCACAATATGCTGAATCGACCCAAGGCCAAAGAGTAAAGCATGTATCAACAGTATTTTGGTATAAAAGAAATGCCCTTTTCGTTATCACCTGATACGAGTTATTTTTTTGCTTATGGTCATTATGCCAATGCGCTTAATACCTTGTTAGTTGCCTTACGCACTGGTGAGGGTTTTATAAAAGTTTCAGGTGAAGTTGGGACGGGTAAATCACTGCTTTGTCGCAAGTTAATGCGTACCCTGAGCGAACATTTTAAATTAGTGTATATCCCTAACCCGCAACTTTCATCGTATGGATTACAGGTCGCCGTTGCCGAAGAATTAGGGCTTAAGATTACCCGTTATGTGCACCGCCTTAATAATATGATCACCGACAAGTTGCTAGAGTTGGCCCAGGAAGGTAAGCGAGTTGTGTTGTGCATTGATGAAGCACAAGCGATGCCTGAAGAGACCATGGAGTCATTGCGGCTGTTAACTAATCTGGAAACGGAAAAATCAAAGCTTTTGCATGTAGTATTGTTTGGTCAGCCTGAGCTAGATGAACTGTTAAATAAAAAGTCGGTTCGGCAGTTGAAGCAACGGATTACCTTTTCATACCAGTTACAACCATTGGAGCGGGTTGGCATGGATGCCTATATTATGCATCGCCTGGTTGTTGCTGGGTTCAAACATGGGAATATTTTTGAATCGAGGGCTTTAGAACATCTATTTAAAGCCAGTCAGGGGATTCCCCGCTTAATCAATATTCTCTGCCACAAGTCATTAATGGTGGCTTATGGACAAGGTGCTCGTGTGATTACGGAAGACATTATTAAATTAGCGATAAGTGATACCGAAGATACACAGTTGCGTTCGACAAAAGCCCCATGGTGGCGTCGACTTGTCGCTAGTTTTGCGGCGATAGCCGTGATTGCGTCGGTGTCTGGTTACGTAAGTTATGCCGGTTAACCATGAGTCTAATTAATAAAGTATTAACTGACCTGGACCAGCGTGGTGCGGTCAATGGTTCTCCAGGCCCAGATACGGAAGAATCAAAATTATATGATTTACCTTTTTCACAGGTTCCGCAGCAGAACAGTAATAAAACCAGTTATTTAATAGTGAGCAGCATTATTGTTGCGGTTCTCGTTATCAGTGGGGTGTCAGGATTCTATCTATTAGGTCAATTCAAAAATGAAGACATAATTAGCAATGTCCAGGTGGTGCAGGAATTAGTCAACGCCGGAAAGACAGCTCCTGCACAAACAGATTATCGCGCAACAAACGTGCCTGCTAAAACTCAAAACGTCCAAAAAACTAAAATAAATCCTAAACCAGTCGATACGAAGAAACAGGTTGTTGAGGTTCGGCGCCCACAACCAAAAGTAGTCACTAAATCTGCTGCTAATGCCAGCAATAGCAAACCTGTAAAAATACCTAAAAAGAAACCACAAAAGGCGACGACAGTGGTTGCCAGGCCTGAGAAGGATTCTAATTTTAGTAAAAGTACCGTGCCAATGCGCTCCGAGCAGCGCGCCGAAGTCGCCTATCAGTCAGCCTATGAATATTTAAAGGTCAGTAAGACGCAGAAAGCAGAACGATTTCTACGTCAGGCCTTAGCGGTTGAGCCCGGTCATGTTAAAGCAAGAGAATTATTATCCGGTGTTTATATTAAACAGGGGCGTTGGGTTGAGGCGAGTGAATTATTACGACATGGATTGAGTTTATCGCCGGGGCATCGCACCTTTAGAAAACTCTACGCGCGAGCATTAATGCAATTAAATCAGGATAAGCTTGCGGTTAGTGTCTTACGGCAACATGCTCCGCCAATAAAAAGTGATCCGGAGTACTACGCTATTTTAGCTGCCCTGTATCAGCGACAAAAAGATCACACCTCAGCCGCAATAATATATCAGAAAATTGTTGAGGCACAACCACAGAACGGTGTCTGGTGGGTTGGCTTAGGTATTTCTTTAGAGGCGCTTGGTGAGGCACAACAGGCCAGCCAGGCTTATTCCCAGGCTCTTAAAAGTGGTAACTTACATAATGACATTGCCCGTTTCACCAATAATCGTTTAGTGGTACTGGACGAAATCGGTTACCCAAACTAATAGAATTCCCTCCTGACTGCCCAAATTATCGAACCTGATTTTTATCTGGTAATGCACTATAATAGTGCAGTTCTTGTGTAAATGGTTGGTTTTGCACTGTATTGGGCTGCTTAAGGTTTCGGCTTATAATTTTTTTCCTGCCATTCTCATCCTAAGTCATTGTTATTTATATAATAATTTAGATCGAATCTATAGGTGGAATGCCCATAATTTGTGCACAAACTTGGTTTAATACTTGCTAAATAAGAGGTCATGGCAGCCGTTCCCAACACATATTCAGAGATGCACCAGCGTATCCTAGATAACATCAACACCGCAGTCATGCTTTTTAAGGCAGACCTGACGTTGATTTATGCGAACCCGGCTGCCGAGATGTTACTGGGCGCCAGTATGCATCGATTAGTCGGTTTAAGTTTCGATGAACTGATTTCGGCTAGAGAGCCGATTAAAGAACAGGTGGCGAACGCGGTGAAAACAACGCATCCGTTCTCCAGGCACGAACAAGCCATCAGCCTGATGCGTGAAAAAGAAGTGACGGTTGATTTTACGGTTAACGTTCTTTTGTCGGCGTTTAGCGAAAAAGAGATTTTGTTTGAGATGTTCCCGATTGATCGTTTACGGCGAATACTGCGTGACGATGCCATTTTGTCGCAACAGGACACCACTCAGGATTTATTGCGTGGCCTTGCGCACGAGATTAAAAATCCACTGGGTGGGTTGCGCGGCGCAGCCCAACTGTTAGAACGTGAACTTCACAGCGAAGACCAAAAAGAATATACCCGCGTGATTATTGATGAGGCCGATCGATTACAGAAATTAGTGAATCGATTACTCGGTCCGAGTGGCATGCCAAACAATATTGAGTTGAATATCCATGAAGTGATTGAATATGTCGCCAATATCGCCTTTCAAAATAAAGAAGGCATCAATTTTTCACGTGACTACGATCCGAGCATTCCAAATATTATTGGCGATCAGGACCTGTTGATACAGGCCGTTTTAAATATTGTTAATAACGCGGTCGAGGTGGTTGATGAAAATGGCAACATAACAATTAAAACTCGCGTATTAAGAAATTTCACCATCGGAGAAAATACATATCGTTTAGTCATAAAACTTGATGTGATAGATGATGGGCCAGGTGTATCTGAAGATATTAAAGATAAGATCTTTTTCCCGATGATTACAGGAAGGGCAGATGGCACAGGCTTAGGTTTATCTATTGCGCAAAGATTAATACATCAGCATTCAGGATTAATTGAATGTAAAAGTGAACCTGGTAAAACGACGTTTTCCGTTTTTTTACCGATTTTAAATGAGCATGGGGAAAGTTAAGGATGGATACGGTATGGGTAGTCGATGATGATCGTTCGATTCGTTGGGTATTAGAAAAGGCACTTAAAGGTGCCAATATAAATGTGCAAACCTTTGAGGATGCGCAAAGTGTTTTAGATAAAATGAAAAGCACCCAGCCTGATGCCATCATTTCGGATATCCGTATGCCGGGTATGGATGGTTTTGAATTATTAGAAAACATTCATTCAATCAACCCAGATCTGCCTGTTATTATAATTACCGCCCACTCTGATTTGGGCAGTGCCGTCAATGCCTATCAAGGTGGTGCCTTTGAGTATTTACCTAAACCTTTCGATGTTGATGAGGCAGTAGAATTAACCCGTCGTGCACTTGATGTGAATGTGAAGGCCGACGTTGTTGAATCAGTTGAAACGAATGAAAACACAGAGATCATCGGGGCGGCTGCCTCAATGCAGGAAGTGTTCCGTGCGATTGGTCGCCTGTCGCGCTCAAATATCACGGTATTGATTAATGGTGAGTCAGGCACGGGTAAAGAGCTGGTTGCGCATGCTCTACATAAACACAGCCCACGTGCAAATCAACCTTTTATTGCCATTAATACTGCGGCAATACCAAAAGATTTATTAGAGTCAGAATTATTTGGTCATGAAAAAGGGGCCTTTACCGGTGCGCAAGCTGCTCGGAAAGGACGCTTCGAGCAAGCGGATGGTGGCACCTTATTTCTTGACGAGATCGGTGATATGCCTGCGGAATTACAAACCCGCCTGTTACGGGTGTTGCAGGATGGCACGTTCTATCGCGTCGGCGGTCATAATTCGATTAAAGTCGATGTCAGAATCATTGCCGCGACCCACCAGGATCTGGATAAACGAGTCGAAGAAAAATTATTTCGCGAAGATTTGTATCATCGTTTGAATGTCATTCGAATTCATTTGCCCTCGGTGCGTGAACGTAGTGAGGACATTGGCTTATTGGCCAGACATTTTTTACAACTGGCCGCTAATGAATTAAATGTCGAAGTGAAAACCTTGTCGGATGAAGCAGAAGGATATATGTCACGTTTAAACTGGCCCGGTAATGTTCGGCAAATTGAAAATACCTGCCGCTGGTTAACCGTCATGTCGCCAGGTCAGGTGATTAACATTGAAGATCTACCGCCTGAGTTGCAGGCCAATAAAGCTGAACAATCAAGCAGTGGTGACTGGATCGAGGTATTACGCCGTTGGACCGAGCGCCATTTGGCACAAGGTGATACCGCAATACTTGATCAGGCAATGCCACAATTTGAACGGGTGATGATTGAAACCGCTCTACGGCATTCAGGTGGTCGTCGACAGGATGCGGCCAAATTATTGGGCTGGGGGCGTAATACCTTGACTCGAAAAATAAAAGAGTTGGGTATGGAGGCGACAGTCTAAGTCTGTTTTTTCTGCCAGACGAGAATGCGGTTATTCACCGGCATTTCATGATCGTGAACGAACGATAAGTTCGCCGCATTTGCCAGTATCTGTAGTTCGTCAAATTCACGTATGCCACTGCTGGGATCACGTTGTTTGAGATAACGATCAAATTGAGCATTACTTTCACTTGTATAACGACCTTGATAATTAAACGGGCCATATAAGCAAAAATATCCGTCGCAAGCTAATATCCTCCCGACACCCGCAAACAGTTGTTTAACATTTTCCCAGGACATAATGTGGGTGGTGTTGGCGCTAAAAATACCCTGCACCTGCTCCATTGGCCAATCGCTTTGAGTGACGTCAAGTTCATAAGGCCCTTTGATATTTTCATTGGGGTAGTCTGATAGCCAGGCACGGATACCCTGGTGATAAGTAGCAACATCACTGCAATGCCAGGTGAGTTCAGGCATATTTTCAGCAAAAAAGACAGCATGTTGTCCGGTGCCACTGCCGATCTCGAGAATGTGTTGATGGTTTGAAAAATAATTTTTTATCACAGCCAGGATAGGCTGCTTATTTTCTTCGCAAGCTTCTGAATAAGGTTTCAATGTGATGCCCTGAAATTAAAATTAGTAGAATTTAATGCGAATATAAACTATTGGCTTTTATGATGCAGTATCTCGAGCAGTTTGTTTTCGAAAAACTTTTTGTAATTCAGGAAATGCACGGTTTGAGTTTCGGAATAATTTGGCCCTAACATGGATTTTGATAAGTCGATATCGGTGATATAGATGGGGTATTTGGTGTGATTGTTACGTTTTTCAAGAATTTGGCTACAAATAAGCTGATATAAAGACTGGCCATGTTCAATTGTAGAGTACTCCTGATCTTCACAATAAACCTTAAAATGAATATCTTCGTCTACTTTTGTGCCAATAACCTGTAATGATAAATATTCAACGGGTTTGAACATTGAATTTGTTTTATGCCGAATGAACTCCCATTCACCACGTATGTTTTTTTGAACATAGTGAAAGCTGTAATTTTGAGCTGTGTTTTCTGTTCCATGATCCCCTTTCAAAAAAGCCATTCTGTTTGCGACAGAATCGAAAAACTGTTGATAGTGATTGACCAGTGACATGGCATCAAAAAAATCTGTGTCATGGTGAAACAGGGCGCCATTTTCATCAAGTATATAAGTATGAACGTATTTCTCTACGATGTGGAAATAAACCTGGATCATTCCGGGTTTATTTCGTGTGTATAGTAATGGTAAAACATCATCATTGAGAGTCTCTGAATCAAAGACGACATGCTGGAATTTTAGAGTTGGTGTTGATAAATATCGTTTTAGTTCTTCCTGATTACCGGCTTTATGGTATTGCAGGTAATCATCTTGCATATAAAGGACATAATAATTCCATTCTACTGCCAGGATATATCGAGTACCAGGTGGATTATTTTTGTTATAAAAACAATCCATGACCGTTTGAAAGAGTTTTTCAACTCGATTGGCGATTGCATTACTGCGGTATGATGAAAAGCTAACAGAATTAATTGATGGCGGGCGCCTTTCCATTGAGGGTGGCATCCATTGCATGTAGTCATGTAGGCACTGAAAAATACCTTCGATACCAGTATATCGTAATGTTAGAACTTCATGCCAGGAGGTGACAATGACCTGGTCGATGGAGTTGGTTAAATTTTCGAGCCGGCCACCATATCGAAGCGAGTCGGTGCGATCACTGGCCAGGTGATTACCTATACGAGTGTATTGTGAGAACGGATCAACACCGGCATTAATGATACTAACCACCTTTTTAATTGCCGCCGGTCGCCGGAGTTCGTTGATGTTATTTTCATATAGCTGTTCATGATCAAATGTTTGCTCAAAAATCGCGTTAATGGATTTGAGTTCTTTATCTGATAAATTTGTACCGGGCGCATAAAGCGCCGTCATGGTGGTGGACGTTGTTATTTTATTAAAATAACACCAGGACAAGAGTTCAATAAGACTAAAGGCCCGTTTTAGCGGTGGGAATAAGCCGGCCTCTTCGGCTGTGACTGTGCCATTGTAAACGACCCAGAAATACTTTTTGTCTTCACCTTTTAGTTTGTGGATCGAGATATGGGATTCATAAAGATTGTTGGTAATGCCACGGTAAATGATTTCAATCTTACCGGCCTTTCTTTCAAACGCCGCATAGAGTTTACGGCCCAATAAATGCAGATCTTTTGCGTCAATTAAGTTTGCATTCGAATTGTTCCGGGCAAATTCGGACAAAAAACGATAGCTATGAGTGATCTCATTCATAAGCGTATTTCGTTCATCCAGGACGCGTTGTATTTTCCAGTCATTTTTACTGTCGAGCAAAAAGATCTGGCTCGTAGACCAGCCCCAGGATTGGGTGAGTTCAACTAAAAGTTCATTTCTCCAGTGTGGTGTTTTATTTGTATTTTCACTAAGCTTTTTGTTTACTTTGAAATAAAAACTACGACGAACTAATTCCAGGCGTTTCAATTGATTTTTTTTCTTAAAATATTCTTCAACCTTATGTAGCATCATTAGATAAGGGTCAAGTTTATTGATTTCATTTTCGCCGTTGTAAACAGCCGCCTTAAATCGCAGGCCTAGAATATCAATATTGGGGTACTCGCTAGCGTACGCCTCCATTAAGGCGGTCTTTAAAACTGATTTGTAGGGCGAGTTAATGCCCTTATATAGCAGCCACAGAGTTGCGCCATAAAATTCTTCAGCAGGTATTTTATTTAAGCCACCAAAGTCGATGTTTTCCCTGGCGTGAACGAAGCGTTTCGTTTTTATATTAAAAACAAAGTCGTCATATTCATGTTCATGCTCTGGTGGTACGAGCCACCAGGTTGGATAGCGGCCCGCTAACAACAGACTGGTGCGGTAGAATTCTTCTAGCAATAAATAATGAAAGGCGGTGCCACTGCTTTCGGAGTTAAGGGAGTCATGTTTGCCTTCGCGAAATGAAACTGGATCAACCAAGAAAATATGTGCGTCAACATCAAGCGTTTTGGCCCATTCTTCAATCGCCTGTGATTTTAGTTTCAGATTTTCTATTTGATCATTTTTTAACGAGCTGTCGTAACAAACCCATATATCAAAATCACTATTTTTACTTGAGTAGGCAATGGTGCCGGTACTGCCCATCATATAGATGGCCTGAATATGGTACTTGCGATAAGCGCGTTTTTTATAGGTGAAACTTTTGGCTAACGTTTTAGCGAGATTGAGCGTGGTATTGCTGGGTGAATATTCCGGTATGCCCGCCGGTGTCGATTTAGAAACATAGCCCGGTAAGATTGGGTGATTGCTGTGATACAGCAATGGCAGAAGTTCCACAAATTGGCGTTGGCGTTCACGCATATCAGCCATCGAACGCTTGAGCCGGCTTTTATTTAGGTCATAAAAACGCTGTTTGATTTGCTTGAAATCAAAAGTGGGGTCCAGATCTAGGGTTGGGGCCAGCCTTACCATGCTATTAGGGTTATCGGCTGGCTAGGGTGTTTCTTCAAATCTTTAGCAATTACAATAACATGCTGGGGATCACGATAATATAAATAGAGATATTCGTCACTATTTAAGCCATTGTTTTAACTGAGAATTTTATATGATAAGTAGCAAGCATCAAAATATCGATTGATTCACATTTGCACGGGTGAAAAATCTTAAATGCAGGCTATGATTTGTAATACCCGCGCTTGAATTAAGCGGTTATTTATTGACCAGAGGAAAGCCTACTATGTTGGACCATCTTGCATCGAATCTAGTGCAGCAATTTGTCGACTCCCTGCCTGGCGCCCTGGCATTGGTGAGCAGTGATAATGAGGTTGTTTGGGTAAATGATAGCTTCCTTCGTGTAACCACCATGTCCAGCTCAAATATCGTGGGCAAACAATTGAAGGATCTATCCAGTGAAATCCAGGATATGTTTGGTGAAGGTCATGTTTATTTGACTGCCACCAACAAACGCGATGCTTACTGGTTGGCGTGTATGACCATACCCTTAGGCGACCACCGTTTGCAGTATTGCAGCGATGTGACCCAGCTACAGAATTTAATCGAAGACCGTGAAGGGCTCAAAACCAAAGTCGCTGAGCTCAATCCCATCGATCAAATCACCGGCATGCCTAACCGGCGTGCCCTGTTTCAGAACCTGGAACAACAGGCATCTCGCAGCCGCCGCTATGGTAATACCATGTCCGTCATGATTCTGCGCCTGGGTAACTTAAGTGAACTGATTCGTTCCCATGGTAATGATAATGCCAACGAAGTGCTGTTGAATGTTAGTCAGATGTTAAACGATCAAATGCGTTGGGCGGATGTTATTGGCCGGCTGGATAAAAATGAATTTTTATTCATTATGCCAGAGACAGAAGAAAGCGCGACCAGTGAACTGCGTGATAAAATTAAAGAGCAAATGTCTAAAGTCGTGATTCCGACAACGGATGATAGCGAGTTTGATTTGATGCATGAGTTTGGCATGGCTCAATGGCGCAAAGGTGATGATGTGGGTATGTTAATGCAACGAGCCCGCCAAAGTCTGGATGGTACTGGCGAGCAGATGGCCGGCTAAATTAAATATGTTATTAAAAAAACCAGGACACCGTCCTGGTTTTTTTTGTAAATACTAAAGTGCTTAATAAATCTGAAAAGCTTGTGTTGTTTAAACTATCCTAATGTGCACTTTACTTACTAAATTTTATTATTACGGTGTTTTCTCCAACTGGTTTTTAAGCGCATTATTCATTTCCGTCAACATCGAAGGTACATGATCATTCAGCTTGCTCCAAAACAGGGGTACCATCATTCCTTTGAATGTCTCTGTATTGGTTAGGCGAGTGCCTGAATCTGTTTTCTCAAGCTTAAAGCCCCGGCCATTCGTAAACATAAACCCAGCCATCATGGTTGCTCGCCACTCAAATGAACTTGCTTCTTGAAAGCGTGTAACGACAGGCATGTATTTTGGGCCATCTTTACCTTCCTCACCTCGCATAGTGATGGTTAATTCCGATCCAATAGATGGGCTACCACTTGCCTGAACGACAATAGGATTCCATTTATGCCAATCATTAATATTTGTCAGAATGTTCCACACCTTTTCAGGTGGGGCCGAAATTTCAATTTCTGTACTAATCTCTCTCGTTGTATTCCCCATCATCCATAATATAACGCCAGCAACTAAAATAAGTGAAATAATAACCAATAACAGTTTTTTCATATTACCTTCCTTTGCTTATTTAACTCAAATTATTCCATAAGAAACTAAATTAATGCCGGTGGAACATAACGCCTCGCATGACTGGCAACAAAAAGTAAAGCAACGAGTAATGAGCTGCAGTGCTTTTTGTTGCCAGAGTCTATGCGTTGGTTAGGCCAAAATGCCTTTAGATTCCAGGAATTCGTCAGGGACATCAGCATTTTTTCTGCCAACAATGGCAAAATAATAAAGTGGCTCACCTTCAATCGATAATCGATGTCGATAACGTTCGATATGATAGACATCAAGATATTCAGAGAAAATTAATTCACGAATCATTTTTGAAAAACCGGAATCATCACTATTGTCAAAGAAGGATTCTTTTATATTAAATGCTATCCAGCCTTCAGTTGTGATGATGTTAAATGCCTCAATAAATGCCTTTGTTGGAATATCACCAAAACCCAACGCGGCAACCGTCACCATGCAATCACATTGCCATGAGGCAATATCTTCTTTTTTCTCTTCACTTAATTGAGTGAAGTCTTCTATATAATAGGCATCATATAAACCGGGACGGTCACGTACCGTTGCTTCATATGCCTCAGGAATAATATCCACACCAACTAAGCGAGACAAACCATGCCTTTTGAGTTCCTCACCCATCATGCCGTTACCCGCACCCAAATCTAGTACACGTAGCTCAGTGAAATTATCCTGAGATTGCCTTACTGCGGACTCAAGAATAGTGGTTACCTTGACAGGTGAGGTGCATTTTAAGCGATCATAAAAAACCTGCTCGTATCTCATCTTGATTAAGATCAGATGATTCTGGTTTTGGAAATTGTATTCTGTGTCTTTTTAACATGGTATTCCTATTGTAGATTGAAAGATTTATAGACTTGTAATTTTAAAATTTGTGAACATTCGAAAACCTCAACGTTTAAAACAAATTACAACTAACGCGTGGACCACGTTGACGGCCCAGTGTGGTGCACATGATTTTAATTGCCTTGTGATGCGTTTTCATATGGTGGTTAACTATTTTTTCCTAAACAATTTACTAAAAAAATAAGCTCCTAGTATGAAGGTAACGACCCCAATTTGTTCATGATACGGGCCATAAAATTTAGTTAGCCCATATATAGGGCTTTCATACGAATCCTTTACGTATATTTTAATACCTACAATAAAGAGAGAGAGGCTCATAAATAAAAGCCAACCATTCTCTGTTCATTGAGCACAGATATTTCTATTTATTATTAAACACAAAAAATAGTTATATATATGGACGTCCGTATTTGTTCCCTTTAAACCGACTAATACTGACATCTGTATAATACCCGATTTAGCGGATAAAGATGAGTGCTGGGGATGTTTTGAGCATTATTATGTTAACCGATTGGTGGTTTTAAAGAGGAACGAGCTGTCTGGTTGTTTTCATGTCAAATTTAGTTATCGAGCTAGAATATTTATCAGTTAAATGATGTGATTTTGTGATAAGTAAGACCATATTATAATTAACGATAATGGATTAGCCAAATTTATTAGAACAATGCAGGAGGTCCGTGATTACCAGGGGCATAGCTCAAAGTTGTTTTTTTATAATATCGGCTACGCGAAAAGCGTTGGCGTAGATAGTAAAGGTATAAGGCACACTGCCACCGGTGGGCATCCAGGAGCCATCGGTCACAAATACATTTTCAGCATCATGAATTCGACAGTCTTTATCGAGTACCGAGGTTGAGGGGTCATTCCCAAATCGACAGCCCCCTGCCTGTAAGTTTGGTGGTGGTGAACCGCTGACACTGCCGCTGATGTTTTTCGCTTTCATCTTTGCAAATAAATTTTTACTTTGTTCGAGAATGTAGTTACCGATTTCAAGATCGTGATCATGATAGCCAACCCTAAGCTTAGCGACCGGGCTATTCCATTTGTCTTTATGTTGGGTATCCAGGCTAACGAAGCAGTCATCGGTCGGTAACCAGTCGCAAAAGATTTCAAATTTTAAACGTTGCGATTGGGTGAACGCCGATTTGAGTTTTTGTTTGAGGGTACTCCCCCATAACAGTTTATTGTCATCACCCCATTTGACGCCATTGGCGCGCGAGATGGGATTTGGATGTGATAGTAAAAATTCAACGGTGCCGCCTTTGGCGCGACCGAGTTTTTTATCGTTTATAAAATACCAGTCCTGTAAATATCGGTTTACAAAGGGGCCACGAATTTTGAGTTGCTGTCCAAGTTCCGGACTGTAATCATCGTAGTGAAATTCACCTGAGCCGGAACCACCGGCTGAGAACAACATATTTTTACCAACCTGATGATAAGCGTTGCCAAGTCCCTGAGTGTGTTTAGGGCCAGTTGAACTTAGCAATAAACGTGATGTTTCAACTGCCTGGCAGGCAACGACAAATATTTTAGCGCGCACGGTTTTTTTATGATTGTTTTTATCGATATATTCTGCCTGTGTTACTTTACCGGAGGCATCACTGATCAGTCGTGTAACTTTTGCGCGATCTCGGATTGTGCAATGCCCACTCGCCAGGGCCGGATTTAATAACGCCTCACGGGAACTGCCCTTGGCACCACTGGCACAGCCATAACTCCCGCAATAACCGGAATATTGGCAACCTGTGCGTTGTTTGTTTAATGCAGTGGGTAAAATGGCGCGTGGGGTGGGCAGAGAATGTAATTTCAATGCTTCACAGCCTTGATCAATAAATTTTGTGATCGGGTGTTCAGTTGTTGGTGGGTACGGAAAATCGTTTGTTGATCGGGGTTCTAAATTCGGATGGGCTATGGTTTTACCGGAGACACCAACGATCTGTTCAACACGTGCATAATAGGGTTCGAGATCGTTATATTCGATGGGCCAGTCAACCACATTGGCCCCCTTGATTTCACCGAACTCACTTTTTAAACGAAAGTCTTCTGGTTTTAAACGATGAAAGAAGCCGCTCATTAAGTTGCTGGCGCCACCGACCATGTTGCCGTTCCAAAAGTCCCAACCGGAGTCAAACGTCGATTCGCTTAGCCACTTATAATTGCCTTGCTCGTCTTTGCCATTATAATCTTCGATAACATGGAATTCGTCTTGTAACGCAGGTGTGTAAACACTGCGTCGGCAGCAGGCGAGTTCGTCTTTATAAAAATCATCTTGTTTTAGAAAGGGTCCTTTTTCCAATACAACGACCTCATATCCGGCCTGACTTAATTGATAGGCAACGGGTCCCCCTCCTGCGCCACTGCCAATGATGCAAACGTCAAATTCACTCATCGTTTTAACAGCTCTGGGTAGGTTTTAGTTTTGTCGGGGGTCGGAAAACCAGGCTGGTGTTCTAACCACTGCCAGCCGATGCCGTTTGGGTTGCTGCCATAGACAGGGTCACTGAGCAGGGCTTCGAATATATATAAGAGTAAATACGACAACCAGCGTTCGCCAGAGGTGCTTATTGCTATCTTATGAATAAGTTGTTCCTGTTGTTCGGGGCGGGCTTTTATGAACGTCGTTTTATGTTCGGTATTCGCTAATTGATTTAACCAGTCGATGCCTTTTAATATGAAATCGCGTTCTTCGTGATCGGTGTCGTTTGCTGAGAGGACAAAATGTAAATAAGCGTTTGCATTCAGATCAGTTGCACTGGGGCCGTTGCCATCGTTGGGGAATAAAATTAACTGCACAGCGGCAAATGTGGGCCAGGGTTCTTGTTTGAGTTGTTTATTCTGTTGTGTCTTCGTTTTTTGATCGCAGGCCGTAAATAACGCGATGGATGGGATTAGAGCAGTGCCGGCCGCTGCTTTGCAGGCGGTGTGTAAAAAATGTCGCCGCTCTAGATTGGCATCCAGAGTTTTATGTTGAGCCTGGCTCAGGCTTTTGTCCCAGTTGGTTAATAATGTTTTGCTTGCGTCCATTTAATAAACCTATTGGTTTGAAGAACTGGATTACCGCCTCGGCTCTGGCTCCTGCTTCGCCCTACCGCCTACGTGGCCCAGGCCAGCTTATCGACCTCCAGTCTCACCTTCTCCATGTAGGCGTTCGCGGGAAAAGTGCCCCCACGGGTATGACGAATGAACCCGTAGGTTCATTGATTTAGCTAATCCGTTGTTTCGCCAGCTTTACGGCTGCCTTGACCTGTTCCGGTGCCGTGCCGCCGATATGATTTCTTGCCGCAACGGAACCTTCCAGGGTTAATACCTCAAATACATCCTGTTCGATTGAATCAGAAAAATTTTGTAATTCAGATAAACTCATTTCTGATAAATCTTTGTTTTGTTCGATACCGAAGGCAACGGCCTTGCCGACGACTTCATGGGCGTCACGAAAAGGCACGCCTTTTCTAACCAGGTAATCGGCTAAATCCGTGGCGGTTGAAAAACCCTTAAAGGCAGCCTGATACATCTTATCTTTTTTCACATGTATATTCGGGACCATATCCGCAAAGACCTTTAAGCACCCTTTTAAGTTATCGATAGTATCGAATAAAGGTTCTTTATCTTCCTGATTGTCTTTGTTGTAGGCTAAGGGCTGGCCTTTCATTAAGGTCAACATACCCATTAAGTGCCCAAAAATACGACCACTTTTACCACGTATAAGTTCGGGTACGTCTGGATTTTTCTTTTGCGGCATAATCGATGAGCCGGTGCAAAAGCTATCACCAAGTTCAATGAAATCAAATTGAGCCGAGCTCCAGACGATTAACTCTTCTGAGAAGCGTGATAAATGCATCATTAAAATAGAGGCGGTCGAACAAAACTCGATCGCGAAGTCACGATCACTGACCGAGTCTAATGAGTTTTCGCTGACATTATCAAAGTTAAGTAATTGCGCGGTGTATTCGCGATCGATCGGGAAGGTCGTTCCCGCTAATGCCGCTGAACCGAGTGGCATAACGTTAATCCTTAACAAGCCATCCTCCAGCCGGTTTTGGTCGCGCAGCAACATTTCAAACCAGGCCAACAAGTGGTGACCAAAAGTGATCGGCTGTGCCGTTTGCAAATGGGTAAAGCCAGGCAAGATAGTGTCGCTATGCTGGTCTGCCAGATCGACCAGTGCCGTTTGCAGGCGTTTTAGCTCGGCTAAAATTAATACCACTTCGTCGCGCAAATATAAACGTATATCAGTCGCAACCTGATCGTTACGCGAACGTCCGGTATGTAATTTTTTACCGACGTCGCCAATTTTTTCCGTCAGCGCCGACTCGATGTTCATGTGGACATCTTCCAGCCGGGTTGACCAGTTGAATTCTCCGGCCGTGATGGTTTTTTCGATGCCTTGCAGGCCGTCGATGATCAATTTACATTCGTCTTTAGTTAACACCCCAACCCTGGCTAACATGCTGGCGTGTGCGATCGACCCGGCAATGTCATGTTTATACATGCGCCGGTCAAACCCAACCGAGGCGGTAAAGGCCTCAACAAAGGCATCTGTCGGCTCGTTGAAACGTCCGGCCCAGGGTTTGTCGTCTTTTTGACTCATTGAATATCCAGTTTAATTATGCTGCAAAGAAGTTACCTTTATAAAGTATATCAGTGTCGACCTCAATATCGCAGGGCTTCCCAGCGGAATGTAGATTTCTTCCTCGTTATTCAGGCGAGCTTACGCTATGTTTAATGTTGTGTTTTGAGGTTTTCTAAAGGAATACCAAAAAGATTGTGAACAGTCCGATTCGAACAGATCTAAACGACTGCTTTTTACCGAATTTATGCTCACTACGTATGGTGTTTTTTGTGGTGGTGATCACGCAGTTGTTTGCCTTTTTGGTCGTGCTTATTCCTCAAACAGGTGCTTATTATACTCGCTGGGAGGATTTGGGGCTGATTTCCCTCTATGTACAATGGTGTGCCTTGAGCAGCTGTTATGCCCTCTGTGCAGTCAGACCAATATTGTGTCGTTACTCAAATCGAGTGGTGGCGACAATGAGTTATCTTATTGTTTTATTGGTAGTTTTTGCCTTAAGCGAAATTGCTTACTGGTATGTCTATCCGGGTGCCCCACAACAGCTTTCCCATGTTTCGTTTGTATCGCATACCATTTTGATTACGTTTGTGATGACCGGACCGATCTTGCGTTACTTTTATGTGCAACATCAATGGAAGTTGAAGATTCGTTCTGAGGCTGAGGCGCGACTGCAATCATTGCAATCGAGAATACGTCCACATTTCTTTTTTAATAGTATGAACACCATTGCCAGCTTGACCAAGACGGATGCCGATAAGGCTGAGGCGGCGGTGCATGATTTGGCTGATTTATTTCGGGCCTCGTTAGGGGACGCTCGCCAGTTTCACAGCTTTCGTGATGAGCTTAATCTGTGTAAACGTTATCTGGATATTGAACACCTGAGACTAGGCGATCGCTTAAAAATAAACTGGGATGTGGATTCAATCCCGCTTGACAGTTACGTACCGCCCTTATTAATTCAACCATTGCTGGAGAATGCGATCTATCACGGTATCGAGCCGCGGACAGAAGGTGGGGTCATTAATATCAGCGGGGATAAAGAAAAAGGCATGATACGTTTGATCATTCACAATCCTGTGCCGGTGGTTCGTGGCAATGCCAATAGCGGTAATCATATTGCCCAGGAAAATATTCGTGATCGTTTGCAGACCTTATTTCCAGCTCAGGGCGATCTAAATGTTTTTGAAGACGACACGAGTTACACGGTCACACTGAGTTGGCCTTATCGGAATGAGCCGGATGAAGATACTGATCATTGATGACGAGCCATTAGCGCGCGAACGATTAAAACAGATCATAAGTGATCAAGCGCTTGGTGAATGTATTGCTGAGGGTTCTAATGGTGAGCAGGCGGTGATGCTTTGCCAACAACAGTCACCAGATGTGATCTTACTTGATATTCGCATGCCTGGAATGGATGGGATTGAGGCGGCGCAACATATCATGAAGCTCGAAGAGCCACCGGCGATTATTTTTACTACTGCTTATGATGAATATGCGTTAACGGCATTTGATACCCATGCGGTGGACTATTTGCTAAAACCGATACGTAAGGAACGCCTACAAGACGCACTTGAGTCTGCAAAACGCCTGACAAAAGCACAATTAGCAAAAATCAATTTGCAACAAGAGGGTGATAAAAGGCGCCAGCATATCAGTGCACGTTTGGGTGATGAGTTACGCCTGATCGATGTAAGTGATATTTTGTATTTATTTGCGGAACACAAATATGTGACCGTACGCTATAAAGACGGGACCGTGTTGATTGAGGAATCACTACGCTCACTGGAGGAAGAATTTGCGGATGTGTTTTTGCGCGTACATCGTAATGCCTTAGTCGCACTCAACGCGATTGCGGCGCTGGATAAACTCAAAGATGGTGGTCACCAGATAAAATTACTTGGAATCGATGATACGCTGGAGGTGAGTCGCCGACACTTACCGACGGTGCGTAAAGTAATGAAGTCGATGTAGTGTTTATAGGTGGCGGGCTTACTTTTTGGGTGACTTGCTTACTTTAACGAGGCTAGTTGTTCATGAATCATTTGCAGAGATAGATCCAGGCTATCATCCAGATCACCACCGTAATATTCAGTATTGCGCACACCTAAGATACGTGAGAGTTGTTTACCATTGTGATCCAGAAACACAACGGTTGGCGTCAGGAATGCGCCATAACGTGATGAAAAATCCATGCTTGATACCGTTTCACCATTAAAATCGATCAAGTCGTCAAAGTCATCCGTCATCACACGACGAATAATGACTTTCTCGTTATAGTCTGAGTTGCGTAACATTGGTTTGAGATGTTCTTCTTCGACGTAATGGCAATAGGTGCATTCTTCCATTGAGAAAAGGATCAGTATCGGTGTTTGTTTCTGGGCGGCGAGGTGACTATCAATGCGAAAGTCCTCGGTATTGATGATTTCGACATGCGGTAAATCATCGAAATTATAATCCTCAGTTGCATAGCTGAGCGAGAAGCTGGCTAATAAAGCACCTGTTAGAAAAAGCTGAACAAACAAACCCTTACCTAATATCATTACCACAGTCCGTAAAAATTTAGTGTATTATAAGTCGTTGGTCGACATCTAAGGCCTTTTGTTCAATAAAAAGATTTTATCCCTATATTAATATGACTGATTCATTACTCCGTATTGCGACGCGCAAGAGCCAGTTAGCGCTGTGGCAAGCTAACTATGTAGCTGATTTACTTAGAAGTTCTCATCCTGGGCTCGAAATCGAGCTGATCGAGATGACGACCCAGGGTGACAAGATACTGGACACTCCATTGGCCAAGGTCGGTGGAAAGGGCCTGTTTGTCAAAGAATTGGAAGTCGGCATGCTCGAAGGTCAGGCCGATATTGCCGTGCATTCTATGAAAGATGTGCCGGTTGATTTGCCTACTGGATTGCATTTGCCCGTCATTTGTCAGCGTGAAGATCCTCGTGATGCCTTTGTTTCCAACGAGCATGAGACCTTTTATTCTTTGCCGCAGGGCGCGCGTGTTGGTACCTCAAGTTTACGCCGCCAATGCCAACTCAAGGCAGAACGACCTGATTTAGAGATCCTGGATTTACGCGGTAACGTCAATACACGTTTAGCCAAACTGGATGCGGGCGATTATGACGCCATCATTTTGGCTGCTGCGGGCTTAATCCGACTGGGTATGGAAGACAGGATCAGCGAGCGCCTGTCACCAGAGCTAAGTTTGCCAGCCATTGGGCAAGGTGCGGTTGGTCTGGAATGTCGTAATGATGATGCTCGCGTGAATAACCTTATTCAGCCCCTGCACCATCAAGAAACCGCGTTTCGAGTAACGGCTGAAAGAGCGATGAATGCAAGACTTAATGGCGGATGTCAGGTGCCGATCGCCGGTTTTGCAGAGCTTTCACACGATGCCTTATTACTGAGAGGGCTGGTCGGTGCGGTGGATGGCAGTGAAATCATTCGTGCAGAGATTGCCGGGCCAATTGACAATGTACAAGAGATGGGCGAAGTACTTGCAGAAGATTTATTAGCACGCGGTGCGGGTAGAATTCTGGAATCGCTGTATGGACAAAGCTGATCGTCTTCAACTAAACGGCTTAAAGGTGCTCGTCACTCGCCCCAAGGAACAGGCGGCGCCATTAACGGAGGCGATCAGTTCATATGGCGGTATCCCTGTTGAGTTTCCATTATTAGAGATTGAGCCGGTTAGCACCAAACCCCCTGCCCTTGATCATTTGGATAAATATAATGTCATCATCTTTGTTAGCCGTAATGCGGTTAAACATGCCTGGCCTTTTTTAAGCACGGGTTTACCCTCGCATATCAAAGTGGCAGTGGTGGGGCAAGGCACTGCGGATGAGTTAAACAGTCACCATCAGCAGGTACATTACCTTCCCAGCGTGTCTTTTGACTCAGAAGGTTTATTGGCATTGGAGGCTTTCCAGTCGTTAGAGGGTCAGCGTATTCTGATTGTTCGGGGCCAATCTGGCCGTGAGCATCTGGCCTCGGTGTTAAAGCAACGCGGTGCTGAAGTTGAATATGTTGAAGTATATCAACGGCTTAAAACGAAGCGAGCGCTAACTGACGAGTATGCCGATATTGATGCAATTGTGGTCAGCAGTTCTGAGGCCATCAAACATCTGGCCAAATGTGCGGTCCGTGATCAGCAAAACTGGATATTCAACACGCAGATTGTTGCGATTCACCCAAGGATCGCGATGCAAGCATGTGAGCTAGGGTTTACACTTAAACCCGTAGTAGTTGATCGGGTTCATGAAACGGGTTTGGAATCGGCGATTGTGATCGCGTTAAAATTGGTTTTAAAATCCTAAGCTGATTTGATAGCCATCGGTAGTGAGTGGAGTATTAAGTGAAGTGAGTGACGAGCAGACAGACCAGAACGACGACAAAGCAATGGCCAATACGAGTGAGCCGCCAAAGCCGGATGCCGAAAAACCGGCGAAAGCTCGGCATAAACGCGCTCGTGCGAAACATCCGAATAAAAAAGGTATTTTCCCGATTGTCTTTATTGTCATCCTGCTGGGGGTGATGATTGCCGGCGGAAATTATGCGTATCGCTTTTACTTGCAAACAACCGATACCTTTACGAATTTTCAGCAATCACAATCCGCACTGGTTGAACAAAGTCAGCAATTTGAAGATGGTGTGAATAAACGCGTTAACGAAATGCAAACCCGACAAAAAGAAATGACCGATTACATTGAGGTCTTGCGTGAAAAAAATCAGCACTTACGCAAAGACTGGTTGCTAATGGAATCAGAATATTTAATTCAACTGGCCAATAATCGGTTGCTGTTCGAGCGTGACATCAACACCTCAATTGTTGCGCTTGAGTCTGCCGATCGACGTCTGCGTGAAACGGGTGACCCCGGTATTGTCGGTGTACGTAAAGTCATCGCTGAAGCCGTGCAACAACTTAAGCAGATCCCGCAAGCCGATTTGGCTGGCTTGTCATTACAGATAAGTGCGATTAATAAAGAGATCGATAAACTTCCATCATCGACACCCGATCCAAAATCAAAAGCACAGCAAAATAATAATGTGCAAACAACCAGTCAAAATGTAGAAACATGGTCGCAATTACCTTCGGCGATCTGGACGGACCTTAAAGGTCTGATTGAAATACGTGATCACGAGGCGCCATTACAACCCATGCTTGCTCCGAAGGAACGTTTTTTCCTGATAGAAAATGTACGTCTGCAATTGGAACAGGCGCGGCTTGCGATGTTATCTGGTCAACCCGATGTCTATAAAGAACGTATTACCACGGCAATGGACTGGATTGCCAAACACTTTGACAATGAGGCAAGCATTACCAAAGCGACGCTTGAAAGTTTAAGTAAGTTATTGGATGAATCAATTGCACCACCCTTACCGGATATCGCCTTTACCTATCAGGCCCTGCAAAAATACCGTTTAGGACGAGAAACTGGCCCCGACGGCAGCGCACCGAGTATACCATCTGCTACTCCGAATGCAGTGACCAACGAGCCGGAAAAGCAGGTTAACTAAAACAATGAAGTGGTTATTCGGTACATTATTCATATTATTGATTGCAGCTTCGTTGAGTTTATTGGCGTATCAAGATCCGGGTTATGTGATCATAGCCTGGGGCTATAAGTCTGCCGAGCTTAGTTTGTCCCTGTTTATTATTCTTACCGTTATAGGTTTCTCGCTGCTGTATTTTATATTACGCATCCTGGTTGTAGGTTGGAATATGCCGACCTCGTTTCGTGAGTGGCGAAATCGACAAAAAGTGTTGCGTGCGCGTCGCGACACCAATAAAGGCTTAATCGAACTGGCGCAAGGCAACTGGTCACGTGCCGAACGTTTTTTACTTCGACACGTTAACACCAGCGATACACCATTACTAAATTATTTATCCGCTGCTCGTGCCGCACAAAAACTTTCTGCTTCCGATCGGCGTGATAATTATTTAGGGCTTGCCCATCAAAGCATGCAGGGTTCAGGTTTTGCCGTGCAATTAACGCAGGCAGAATTGCAATTGGTTCAGGGTCAGCTAGAACAATCTCTGGCAACACTGGTGCAATTGCACTCGGCGTCCCCCAAACATCCACATGTCTTATTTTTGTTAGCGCGCATTTATGAGATGTTAAGAAGTTGGTCTGACCTGAAAAAAATTATTCCGGATCTAAAAAAATATCGCATTATTAATCAGGAACAATTACAGCAGCTGGAGTTAGTCGTACATCGTGAGCTCATCACCACAGCTACATCACATGGCAAAGTAGCAGAATTGAGATCCGTCTGGCAACAGGTGCCCAAAGGGTTACGTCAGGATGTTAACCTGACGCAACATTACGTGCGTTGTTTATTAACCCTGAACGATCACGATTCTGCTGAAGCAGTAGTGCGTGAAACATTAAAGCGTCATTGGGAAATGCAGTTGGTTTATTTATATGGGCTGATTGAAGCAAAAGATTCCGACAAACAACTGGCAATGGCGGAACAATGGTTGAAAACAAATGAGAACAATCCTGTCTTATTGTTAACCGCAGGTCGCCTGTGTAAACGAAATCAATTATGGGGCAAGGCGCAATCCTATTTGGAAGCCAGCCTGGGTATTCAGCCACGTTCAGATACCTATAAAGAATTAGGGCAATTAATGGAACAGCTGGATGAACCCGAGCGTGCGATAGAATGTTTTCGTAAAGGTTTACTGTTGGCTCAAGAAGAAAAAATGGATGACATGTTAAGTGTTGTACCCGTTAATTTGCCTGTTTTGCCTGCATCAGTTTAAAAAATAGAAATAAATAGGGGTCAGAGACGGAAAAAAATAGGGGTCAGAGACGTATTAATATTTTTAGGAATTGATAACGAAAAATATTAATACGTCTCTGACCCCTATTTTTTTCCGTCTCTGACCCCTATTTATTTTTTATCATTAGCAAACTCAAACGCATCTGAATAATAATACTCTGAATCCATTCCCCGTTCGACACAGGCATCACGCCCGGCATAAACCATTACCGGTGGGCCTGAGGCATAGACTTCAATATTAGTTAAATCGTTAAAGTCCTGTAACACGGCCTCATGTACAAAGCCGGTTTGTCCTGACCAGTTTTCAAGATTTTCGTTACCAGAAAGTACCGGTGTGTATTGAATGTTTTCATGCTCTTTAGACCAGCGTAAAGCCTGCTCGTGGAAATATAGGTCAGTAAAGTTTCGGGCACCCCAGTAAATGTGTAAATCTCGTGGTAGTTTTTTTGCCAGCACATGTTCGACGATCCCTTTTATCGGCGCAAAGCCAGTACCGCCTGCCATTAAGATAGCGGTGCGTTCACTTTTCTCCCGCAGGAAAAAGCTGCCTAATGGGCCTTCAATGCGGACAATATCTTTGACCTGCATGCCGTCAAACACTTCACCGGTAAATTCTCCTCCCTCAATATGACGGACATGAAGTTCGATGAATTTATCTTCATGCGGTGCATTCGCAATTGAAAAGCTGCGACGGCGACCATCGTTGAGAATAAAGTTAATGTATTGGCCAGCAAAAAATCGAAGACGAAAATTATTTGGCAGGCTTAAAATAATCTGTAGCACATCATGGCTGATTGGGTTAATTTCTGCGACTTTCGCCGGGAAGCGTCGTGTTGGGACCTCTTTTGTGTGAGTGAGTTCGTTGATATTGATTTCAAGGTTACTCTCAGCAAAGGCCTGACATAATAAGGCCTCACCTTTTGCCTGTTGTTGCTTGCTTAAGGCTGTAAGCGGAGAGGCATAGCGTACTTTGCCCATGGTAATTAAACCTTTGCAATTCCAGCATTGCCCATTACGGCATCCGTAAGGTAAGCCAATGCCCTGCCGGATGGCCGCATCGAGTACGGTCTCATTCTCTTCAACAGAAAATTGATGGCCGGATTTGTTGAGTGTGATTTGGAAGGTCATGGGATTGAAATAATGCTTGGGTTTCGCCTCAGGGCACGGCATTATCGCTTAATGAACTCGTCAATTACAAGCTATGACAGCGTCTGGATTGTTGGTTGTGGTGACATTGGGCGACGTGTTGCGGCCCTGTGGCGTGGCCAGGCCAATGAAATCATCGGTATTGTAAGTTGTGAGCCGTCAGCGCGATTGCTGAATCGTGTCGGCATATCCTCGGCACAATGTAATCTGGATGACCTGGAACCGGTTTTACCGGAGTTGCAAGCATCCACTTTAGTTTATTATTTCATTCCCCCCCCATCGAGCGGGGTTATAGACCATCGCTGCCAACATTTTTTAGCTTCATTAGCCATTCAGCTCGTGAAACCGAAACGAATCATTGCGATAAGTACCACCGGCGTCTATGGCGATTGTGCAGGCGACTTAATCGGTGAAGATCAACCTGTTAAGCCGAAGGCGGATCGTGCGAAACGACGATTCGATATGGAATCGCAACTGAAAGTATGGTGTGAGCGGAACAATGTACCCCTGATCATATTAAGGGTGGGAGGGATTTATGGTCCAAGGCGCTTGCCATTAAACAGGATTAAACAAGGTGTACCCGTCCTAAAAGAAGCGCTTGCGCCAAAAACGAATCGCATTCATGAAGATGATCTTGCTCAGGTCTGTGTAGCTGCTGCGCATAGTCAACACGACTTTCGAATCTATAACGTCAGCGATGGTACCGATTCAAATATGACAGAATATTTTTTTACCCTTGCTGATCATTTTGGTTTGAAACGGCCACCGGCTTTAGAGTGGGAGCAGGCCGAGCAAGAAATTAGTAAGGGTATGTTGTCTTATTTAAAAGAATCGCGTCGAATTGATAATTCACGCATGTTAGCTGAGTTGGATATTAAATTACGTTACCCGAACCTTGAGGCTGCTTTAGAGGAAATAAAAAAAGATTGATCTAATTTCGGTGCCGGTGGCTTACCGCAAAACCGGTTAATTGTTCGGCCGTTGAAAGTTTATACTCAACAAAATCTTCGATAATGTCGATATGTTCTTCAGAAATTTTTGTGAACTGGATACCCGTCACAAACGACTCAGATTTAACGTGGCTATGTCGAGCAACCCCTTCGGCCTGAATATTGATGGTGTCGGTTTTAGTCGAAAGCTGAAAGAGTAAACCAAAAGTCGCGCCGGATTCTGCGGCTGCTGGATATTCAAAGGCAAGTCCCCCGCAAGATAAATTGACCAGACGTGCTTTAATGCTCTCGCCACTGGATAAGCGAATGATTAAGGGTCGATCGAGATTTACACGCGCATTAGTCCGGTTATCTGATGACGGCTCGAGGTCGGGTGTATCGTCATTGGTGACGTCGTCTACTGGTTTTTCATCAGATGTGTCGGTTGCGTCAGTCATACTTTCATTCTGCTCAAGTCAATTTTTTTGGTGGCCTCTTCATCAGCCGTGACGGGTGGTTTATCTTCTTCACTCATCTCAAATCATCATTGCAAGTAGTTACCAATAGATATCGGACCTGGTGGTGGATCGATTGAGTAAAATGATGGATTTATTTCAAAATATGAGAACTGAAAGATTATAGGATGCCGAGTTCATCCCAAATAGCGTCGATATGTTGTTTAACATCATCACTCATACTAATGGGTTTGCCCCATTCGCGCGTGGTTTCACCGGGCCATTTGTTGGTGGCATCAAAGCCTATTTTAGAGCCGAGACCGGAGACCGGTGAGGCAAAATCCAGATAGTCGATGGGCGTATTTTCGATCAGGGTGGTATCACGGGCAGGGTCCATGCGGGTGGTCATGGCCCAAATCACATCGTTCCAATCTCTTACGTTGACATCGTCATCGGTGACAATCACAAATTTGGTGTACATGAACTGCCGCAAAAAAGACCATACGCCCAACATGACTCGTTTGGCATGTCCTGGATATTGTTTTTTCATACTGACCACCGCAACTCGATAAGAGCAACCTTCTGGTGGTAGATAGAAATCAATAATCTCAGGAAATTGTTTTTGCAAAATGGGCACGAAAACCTCATTGAGTGCCACACCGAGCACAGCCGGTTCATCGGGTGGACGACCTGTGTAGGTAGAATGATAAATAGGTTGTTTACGGTGAGTGATGCGTTTGATGGTGAAAACCGGAAATTGCTCGACTTCGTTGTAATAACCAGTATGGTCACCAAACGGACCTTCATCGGCCAATTCACCTGGCTCAATGACCCCTTCGAGCACGAATTCAGCTGAGGCAGGAACCTGTAACTCGTTGCCCAGGCATTGGACGACCTCGGTCTTATCGCCACGTAAGAGACCGGCAAAGGCGTATTCGGACAATGAATCGGGCACCGGTGTGACCGCACCGAGGATCGTAGCGGGGTCAGCCCCCAGTGCAACGCTGAGCGGAAATGCTTCGCCAGGGTGGGATTCACACCACTCTTTAAAGTCCAAAGCACCGCCTCGGTGGGCTAGCCAGCGCATAATAACCTTATTTTTGCCAATAACTTGTTGGCGATAGATGCCCAGGTTTTGGCGAGGTTTGTTGGGTCCTTTAGTAACCACCAGCGCCCAGGTAATCAACGGGCCAGCGTCTCCGGGCCAACAGGTCTGGATGGGTAGTTGATTAAGATCGATGTCCTCACCCTCAATGACTTTCTCCTGACAGGCGGCCTTCTTAACCACTTTTGGTGACATGTTCAGAACTTGCTTAAAGACCGGTAACTTTTCCCATGCGTCTTTCATGCCCTTCGGGGGATCAGGCTCTTTGAGCATTGCCAGTAATTTGCCGACTTCACGTAAGGCCTCGACCGACTCTTCGCCCATACCGAGGGCAACACGTTCAGGGGTACCAAACAGATTCGCCAGCACAGGTATGTCGGATCCTTTCGGATTTTCAAATAAGATGGCCGGCCCACCAGCGCGTAAGGTACGGTCGCAAATTTCTGTCATTTCCAGGTTAGGATCGATCTCCTGGTGAATGCGTTTTAATTGGCCGCGTTTATCTAATAAATCGATGAAGTCGCGCAAGTCTTTATATTTCATAGTTTGGCATTTTAGCGGAAAATAAGCTGATGGCGACTTATTTTATTCGATTTATTGTGATGTGCTTAAGCCTGATGTTAATGGCTTCGCCCGGGTTGGCTCAAACTTGCAGTTATTCGACCTGGAGCTGGAATGTTAATCTAAAAAAAGCCGTTGCCTATCGAGATGTACGTAAACCCTATCAAGAACTAAAAGAGCATGAGATTGATCGCGTAACGGGTTGTAGTATTTGTGTAGAAGACCAAGTAGAAATTAATCTACCCAACATAAAACCTTTTTTGATCTGCCGACAACTTGCTCCGCAACTGCAATCAACATTACGTGAACTTATAAAATTGGGTCAACCGATTAAGACCGTGATTGGATATCGTGTTGGTCAGACGCGCGGCAAAATAGATGATAATGGAAATCGAACGGGTTTTAGTAATCACTCATTTGGTATTGCGCTTGATATTAATGCGCAACACAATGGCTTATATACGGAGTGTTTTACTTTTGGTGAACAATGCCGGCTATTGCGTGGTGGTCATTGGCGTCCTGATAAGGATCCATTGAGTTTAAAATTAAATGGGCAAATCGTAGGTCAGTTAAAACGCATAGGCTTTAAATGGGGCGGTGAAATAAAAGGCCGCCAGAAAGATTTTATGCACTTCAGTATTACCGGTTATTAATTATAAACGGAAACCACCGTGCTTTTTGCGATGCAAAATATCCATCCATATAACACCGCCGGCGACGCCTGCTATCATCAACGCAACCAGCAACAACCAATACCAAAATGGAAATGAAGGTCTGATTGCAGCCAGTTCTGCAGCGCTAGGTACAGTTTCACCACTCAGGTTTGCTAACGCAGCTTCAATTCGAACCTGGAATTCTTTATTCTGATTTTGCAGTTTTTCAAGCTCAATAACCGCATCACTTCCTGACGTGCTGGCAACTTCTGTTTTTTCTTCTTCTAATTGTGTGATCTTTTCTTCCAGTGTTTTTATTTTTGCTTGCGCCTTAGTCAGGTCTTCGGGGTTGCCGGTTGGTTCGGCTGGGCTACCGGCTTCTTTGAGCGCACTTTTTAAGCCTTTTATCGAGGATTTTGCATTGGATAATTCATCACGATGAATTTGTATTTCACGTTCTTTGCTGGCGAGTTCGTCAGCTAGCTTTTTATTATTCTGTGCCGCTTTTTTTAACCTGGCCTTTGCAACATCAAGTTCAGCGGTGGCAGGTTTTTCTTTTTTGAGAAAATTTTTACTAACCCAGCCTTCAGTGCCATCGGCTAATTTTATTTTTATAAAGTTTTCGTTACGTTGTAGTACGGTCGTTGCGGTACCGCTCGTGATCGTTTTTATGATTGGGCTGGTCTCATTGGCTTCCTGGTGCATGCCCAATAAAATTCGATCGGTTACATACAAGGTTTCGGCATGGGTTACTGAAATGACTAATAAGAATAAAAATGTACTTTTAGTAAAGATGTTTTTCATTATTTTATGCTGCTATTCCACTATGCCTTAATAAGGCTTCTATTTCTGGTTCCCGACCTCGAAAGGCGATAAACAATTCCATTGGCTCCTGGCTGCCACCTTTTTCGAGGATATTTTGCAAAAAGTCGTTGCCAGTCTGCTGATCGAAAATACCGTTTTCTTCGAATTTAGCAAAGGCATCGGCAGAGAGCACCTCGGCCCACATGTAGCTATAGTAACCGGCTGCATAACCACCTGCAAAAATATGCGTAAATCCATGCTGAAAACGGTTAAATGCAGCCGCTTTTACTACGGCTACTTTTTCACGGACGGCGTCCAGTGTCTCCTGGATTCGTGCGCCTTGTTTTGGCTGATACTCTGCATGCAGCTTAATATCAAACAGCCCTAATTCCAGTTGCCGGACCATCTGCATACCCGACTGAAAATTCTTGGCGGCGTACATCTTAGCAAAAAGATCGTCTGGAAGTGTCTCTCCAGTCTCAAAATGCCCGGTTATCAGTTTTAACGCGTCTTTTTCCCAACACCAATTTTCCATAAACTGACTGGGTAGCTCAACGGCGTCCCAGGCAACGCCATTAATACCTGAAACACCAATATAGTCTATTTTAGTCAACATGTGGTGCAGGCCATGACCAAATTCATGAAACAAGGTCGTGACTTCATTGTGAGTAAACAGTGCCGGTTGATCACCAATCGGTGGTGATAAGTTGCAGGTTAAGTAAGCCACTGGAATCTGACTGGAGCCGTCTTTATGAACACTGCGACCCATGCAATCATCCATCCAGGCGCCACCGCGTTTATGTTCGCGGGCGTAAAGATCTAAATAGAACTGGCCACGTAGCTGGCCGGATTGATCCTTGATTTCGTAAAAGTTGACATCTTTATGCCAGCTGTCGACACCATCGACTTGAGTAATCTCAATTCCATATAGCTTATTCACCACCTCAAACATGCCAGGGATGACCCTGGTTTCAGGGAAATAAGGTTTTAAGGTTTCCTGATTAATGGAGTATTTATGTTCGCGTAATTTTTCACTGTAGTAAGTTGCATCCCAGGGTTCAAATTCGGTTTGCAGGTGGTGCTCGTGTGCATAGTCTTTTAGTTCTTGAAAATCTTTTTCAGCCATTGCATGCGATTTATCCGCAAGCTCGTTTAAAAAAGTGATAACCTGTTCAGGGGTTTCAGCCATTTTGCGCGCAAGAGAACGCTCGGCGTAATTATCGAACCCCAGTAATTTTGCCGACTCATCACGTAGCGCAATGATTTCTTCCATGACCGCTGAATTATCAAACTCACCCTTGTTTGGGCCCTGATCGGAGGCGCGCGTGACGTAGGCTTCATACATTTCAAAACGAAACTCACGATCATCTGCATAACTCATCACCGCATAATAAGAAGGAAAATCTAGTGTAAACAACCAGCCGTCGAGCTGTTTTTGTTCAGCGGTTTGTTTTGCCATGGCGATAGCGGAATCTGGCAGACCTTTTAACAAAGTATCGTCAGTGACGTGTTTGTTCCAGGCCCGGGTCGCATCCAGGACGTTTTCTTCGTATTTAGTGGTTAATTTTGAGAGTTGTTGTTGAATGTCTTTAAAACGTTTCTTTTTATCGTCATGCAGGTCGAAACCAGATAATTTAAAATCCAGTAATGCGTTTTCAATGATCTTCTTTTGCGCAGTGGAAAGTTTATTGAATTCCGTCTGATCTTTTTTTATGGAATCATAAGCCTTAAATAAATTTTCGTTTTGCCCCATTTCGGTGCCGTATTCACTGAGTTTCGGCAGACAGGCATTATAGGCATCACGCAACTCATCTGAGTTGACGACGGAATTCATATGGCTAATCGGAGACCAGACACGGTTTAGTCGATCATCGGCATCTTCAAGCACTTGTACAAAATTATCCCAGCTCGGTTTAGCATTCGAGTTGATAAGTTGTTCGACCAGTTTACGATTGTGGTCCAGTAAATGATCAATGGCGGGCTCAACTTGTTCAGGTTTAATTTTTGAAAAGGGTGGTAGTCCGTCAAAAGATAACAAAGGATTACTCATTCTCAACCTCATATCGTGTTATGGTGGGTTCGCTTTTTAGGCGATAGCCGATAGCTTATATCATATAAGCTGTATCATATAACAGGGAGCCGGTAAGCATCGAGTCTGGTTTATTAACACGTATTATTTATGGTTACTCAACAACAAGCCCCCTATCAACAGCTTACTCCTGAACTCATTTTAACGGCGATCGAGTCGGTCGAACTGCATCCCAGCGGGGGCTTGCTGGCGCTCAACAGTTATGAAAATCGGGTGTACCAAATCGAGTTGAGTGAAGGTGAGTTTATTATCGCCAAGTTTTACCGGCCGCACCGTTGGACCGATGCGGCCATTATGGAAGAGCATCAATTTGCCTATGAATTAGAGGCTCAGGATATTCCCATCATCCCGCCGATTATGCGCGAAGGATACACCCTGTTTGAATATGGGGGATATCGATTTTCCTTGTATCCGCGTCGGGGTGGGCGCTGGCCGGAACTGAGTGACCCCGATATTTTACAGCAACTTGGCAGGCTCATTGGTCGCATCCATGCCATTGGTCGTACCGCGCGATTTGAACATCGTAAAACGTTAACGGTGGCCGGGTTTGGTCAGGGTTCACTAGATTTTATTCTTGAAAATGAGTTTGTGCCGGCCGAATTGCGGCACAACTTCACCCTCGCAGCACAGTCGTTATTGGATCAAGCGCAGAACATGATGGAAGCCGTACAACCTTTCAATATCAGAATTCATGGTGACTTCCACCCGGGTAATATCCTGAGTACCGGTGAGCAGTTTCATTTTGTTGATCTGGATGACTGTGTCATGGGGCCAGCTATGCAAGATTTGTGGATGTTACTCTCCGGAGAACAACATGAAATGGCGACTCAATTTAATCATGTGCTCGAAGGCTACGAAATGTTTTGCGAGTTTGATCGCAGTGAGCTGGTCTTGATCGAAGCTTTGCGTGCCTTGCGTCTGGTTTATTATTGCGGATGGTTGGCACGACGTTGGGATGACCCCGCGTTTCCGCAACACTTTCCTTGGTTTAACACGCCACGTTACTGGGAAGAACAAATAATTACCTTCCGTGAACAACTTGAACGTTGTCATCAACCGACGTTAGATTTGGGTTAAAACTTAGTAGAGAGTGTTTCCTTGCTTAATCGCTATAGCAATCCTAATAGCGATTATCCATGACCGTTTAATCCCTGTTATTGACTGTTGTCATACTTAGTACTTGGCTCCTATCATCCAGACTGCTTTAATCTTGTCATCCTGAGCATAGCGAAGAATCTTGCAGTATAGAAAGGTAATAAAATATAAAATTTATATCGACGGTGGTCAGGCACCATTGATTCTATTACGGCGCTGAAAGTGATCTACGAAAAATATATCGATACACCGAATTAAATTTTGGTGATATTCAGGCGGCGAGTTACTTAACCGGGTTAGAAGAAAGCATTCAACAGCTTGCAAATAGCCCAGACATCGCACAAAAAGTTGATGACATACGTCCAAAATACAAACGTTACCTCTATCAGGAGCACGCGATCTATTTTATTGAAAAAAAATCTTCAATTTATATTGTCCGAGTCCTTCATCAGCAAATGAAGGCACGCTTGCATCTAGGTTAATATTTAAAGCCTGGACATTATCTAGAAATATTTTAGCCTTAGTTTAGGCATTATCTTGCATGTATCGATCCTTAAGGCGCACATAGTTTAGTGCTGAATATTGAATGTAGCTTTTCTCTTCGTCACTCAGTGCACGAAGCCTTCGCGCAGGTCTCCCTATATATAGGCATCCGGATTCTAATTTGCTTTTCTGGGTGACCAGGCTGCCGGCCCCAATAATAACGTCATCAGCAATAACAGCTTCATCCATGATGATGCTGCCCATACCGATTAAACACCGATTACCAATGGTGCAGGCATGTAAGATCACCTGGTGGCCAACGGTAACGTCGTTACCGATGATCGTTTTGATGCCACCGGGATGGTAGTCGCTATCATGGGTGGCATGCAGGGTGGAGTTATCTTGTATATTTGTTCGTTCGCCGATTTGAATTGTATTCACGTCACCACGAATGGAGGACAACGGCCATACCGAGCTGTCTTCACCCAAAATCACATCGCCAATGACCACCGCTTGTGGATCGACGTAGGCACCCTTCTTGATCTCGGGCTTTGTAGCTTCGAAACTTCGAATGGTCATTGGTTTTGTTTATCGTCCTGAATGTTTAGTTAAATAGTTTCTCAGATCAGTTAAGTAAATTTAGCGCATCGTCACCAACTCTTCAGAGCTGGTTGGATGGATGGCAACGGTGTTATCGAAATCTTTTTTAGTGGCACCCATTTTAATGGCCACCGCAAACCCCTGTAGCATTTCATCCGCACCCATGCCAATGATATGGCAGCCAACAACTTTTTCATCAGCACCGACACAGACCAGTTTCATTGCGGTACGTTGTGGGTGATCAGCGATGGCGTGATACATCGCGGTGAAACTGGTTTGATAAATCTTAACGGCATCGCCATGTTCTGCACGCGCCTGTTCTTCGGTCAGACCGATGGTGCCGATGGGGGGGTGTGAAAACATCACAGTCGGAATGTTTTCATAATCGAGTTTTCGTTCCGGTTGATGGTTAAAAAGCCGATCAGATAAACGACGTCCTGCCGCAATCGCAACCGGGGTTAACGGTGCGCGATTGGTGACATCGCCAATGGCATATACTTGATCAACATTGGTGACCTGAAATTCGTCAGTTGGGATAAATCCTTGCTCATCATGATGAACACCTGCAGATGCGAGGTTTAAATTTTGAGTGTTCGGTGCGCGACCAATCGCCCATATTAGGCTGTCGACATCTTCCAGCACGATGCCGTTGTTACAGTGTATTTTCAGTTGACCATTGTCCTGTTTTTCAACTGACTGGACGCTAACCTGGGTCATCAGGTTAACCCCGGCATTACTCATTTCTTCCATCAAGGTATCACGCAACAGGCAATCGAAGGCACCGAGAAAGTGATCGCGACGCAACAGCATGCTCACTTCACTACCCAGGCTGTTTAGGACCCCGGCCAGTTCAACGGCAATATAACCAGCGCCAACCACAACGGCACGTTTAGGTTGTTCGGTTAACTCGAAAAACCCATCGGAGGTAATGCCATACTCTGCACCGGGAAGATCAGGCACGATGGGGTAGCCACCGGGTGATACCACAATGTGATCAGCGGTATAGGTTTGCTCACCCACTTGTAGTGTTTTAGCATCAATAAAACGTGCATAGCCCTGGATGAGGTCGATATTGCTGTCTTTTAAGTAATTGATATACCAGTCATTTATGCCCTTGATATAACTTTCACGGGATTCAACTAGCTTGCCCCAGCTGAAGGATTTAAGTGAAACATCGAAGCCATAGGCCGGCAGATCCTTTATCGCATCGGCCAGATGCGCCCCAAACCACATGACCTTTTTGGGGACACAACCCACATTCACACACGTTCCGCCAAGATTGTTATTTGCTTCAATCACAGCAGTTTTTTTGCCGTATTCTGCGGCGCGTTCTGCTGCCGAAAGGCCGCCACTGCCGGCGCCAATGGCTAATAAGTCGTAATGCATAGGGTGTGCTCCTCAAATTTCCACGCAATAGTAGTCTTTCATGGGGGAAAAGCACAATTTATCAATCATGAAATCGATAAAGGCCCTAATTAATTAAAGATAATTCCCAGTCAGGACGAAACATTAAGTAACATCCTTTTGTACTGGAGCCTTAAAAGTGGGCAAAGGAATTAAAATCAAACTGGCTAATTGGCTGGGTATGCGAAACAAGCTAGTGCTTGGTGCATTTGTGGCTATGGTGTTAGTCATTATAGCCGATCGTATCAGTGCGCCCTGGAGCTCATACCACTTATATATAGCGGTGAGTGTCGGCCTTGTGGTTTTAGTGGGCTTTGCTATTTGGTCGACGAAACCATGGCGAGACCATAAGGCGATATTACAAGATTATTTGCAATCGACCAGTGAGCTGACGACGAAAAGCAGTGATGCTGAATTAATGGCAACCATCGTTGAGGTCGTTACCCATCCATCTAATGAGCTTGATGAACAAATGGCGGCTTTTGCCAATAACGTAAATGAAACCGCCAACAGCATGTCAAACTCTGTCGCCCTAACCAATCAGGGTGTTAAACATCAAAAGTCGGAAGCATCCGAATTAAATCAGGCATTAGAAATCATGCTCTCGACCTCAGAGTCGGTATCATCCAATGCACACGATGCCACTGAGGCCGCAACGGCTGCCGATACGAGTGCCAAGCAAAGTGTGACAATACTAGAAGAAGCGACGCAAGCGATTACGGGTTTGGCGTCACAGGTCGATCAATCTTCAACCGTGATTCAAGAGTTGGCCGATGACAGCGTCAGTATTGGGGCGATCCTGGATGTAATTAAAGGGATTGCTGAACAAACCAATCTGCTGGCTTTAAATGCAGCGATTGAGGCAGCACGTGCTGGTGAGCAAGGTCGTGGTTTTGCCGTGGTGGCAGATGAAGTGCGATCCCTGGCGAGTCGTACACATGAGTCGACACAAGAAATTGAAAACATGATTCAAAAATTACAACTGGCAGCAAAAACTGCGGTGAGCTCGATGGATGGCGGCCAGGAGATTGCACACAACGCAGCTCAACAACTAAATCATGCTACTCAGTCATTAGCTGAGATAACAACCGCAGTAGAAAGTATACGCTCAATGAATTCGAATATTTCTGAAAATGCGGATCAACAGGTGTCATTGGCTCAAGACGTTCAATCGAAAGTGGAAGTGATTGATGATGTTTGTGAGTTAACGATTGAAACGCTTGATGGGCTCAATTCAATCAGTGAGAATCTGGAATCCATCTCCTCTTCCATCCAAAGTACAACTTGATTGTTACGCTAATTTTCGTTTTACACCTTATTACAGACGAATAACCACCTGGTTCATGGGTGGTTTAGCCGTATTTTAACCTGTAAACTAGCGCAAAATTTTACCGAGGATATATCCATGTCAGGCAACATCAGTCTTTCCCAGGAATTAATTACAGATTTATTAAAACGAATTGTCGAGCATGATGCGGCCGCGCAGGAAGACATGATGGTCAACATACAGTATCTGGTCGCCGTCGCAGGTTATCTTTGTGCGGATTATCCTGGCCCGGCCAATGAGCGCGATGAATTATTAGACCAGCTCCATGCCTTTATGAAACACGTTTGTGATGACCGTGCTGAATCTGCAAAACCTCAAGCCGCAAACGAACAAAGTGCAGCACCTGATTTGCCTGCAGGTAAAAGTGTTGCTACCGATGATCCTGCGGTTGGGATCTGGAAGCCCGAATAAACTAACGCTTATTTTTATTAGCTTTATGTACCTGCATCCATCGATAGATGCGATGCGAGCGTTTAATAAATCGTTTTGTTCTTGTGCCCGGATTATGTTTGATTGGGCTGGGTAAGGTTGCGGCAATCTCTGCTGCCTGCCGTTCAGTTAATGAATAAACCGGAACGCCATAATAATGTTTTGCCGCCGCCTGCACTCCATAGATACCTTCACCAAACTCAGCAATGTTTAAATAAGTTTCCAGGATCCGGTTTTTCTCCAGGTTCCATTCCATACCCAGGGTCAACAGTAATTCATGCCATTTGCGCAAAGGGTTACGTGAGCTGGTGAAAAACAGGTTTTTAATCGTCTGTTGTGAGATGGTACTGGCGCCGTATTTAAAGCGCATCAATTCCAGGTTGGTGTCCATCGCTTCTTTGAAAGCGATGAGATCAAATCCATTGTGATGATAGAAACGTGCATCCTCGGCGGCAATGACGGCACGACGAAGGTGTGGTGGCATCCATTTAAAAGAGACCGGCTGCCAATTTAATCCCGGATGAAACATTTGTTCTTTCATCTGAACTTCATAATCACGAATAAATCGTGATTTTGGGATCGCGCCGGATTTGAATTCGTCCCAGTCTGGCCAAATTATCATCACATAAAATATATCAACGACCAATAACAGCAATCCGATGCGCCAGGCCCAACGTATATAACGCCAGGTCTTTGAAGATTTGCGTTTTAAGCGTTTATATTTGCGTCGCCGTAACCAGCGATCGAGGGATTTTTTCATTTGAGATCTGCTGTCTAATTTATTTATGTCTCGGCATTGATGTCTAATGCTTTAAATTCGGTTGTGTAGTGGTAACTTGATCGTTGTTTGATCCAGATCAGCAATACTTTTTGCCATCATTTGCTAAAGTTACGTTTATCATGTTTAGCTAGTGAGGCGGCTTTATGCAGTCAGAACCAAGTTCCAACGCGCAGACTTACAATTATAAGGTAGTCAGACAGTTTGCGGTAATGACCGTGGTATGGGGAGTCGTTGGTATATTAGTCGGGGTGGTGATTGCCGCACAATTAGTCTGGCCAGGGTTAAATTTTGATCTGCCGTGGCTAACCTATAGCCGTTTGCGACCCTTGCACACGAATGCTGTCATCTTTGCCTTTGGCGGCTCTGCCTTATTTGCCACGTCCTATTATGTTGTTCAACGAACCTGTTCGGTCCGATTATTCTCCGATAAGCTGGCAGCGTTTACCTTCTGGGGCTGGACGCTGGTTATTGTCGCGGCGGCGATTACTCTGCCGCTTGGGATTACCTCAGGTAAAGAGTATGCGGAATTAGAATGGCCGATTGATATTTTAATTACCCTGGTATGGGTGTCTTATGCAATCGTGTTCTTTGGCACAATCGTCAAGAGACAAGTCAAGCACATCTATGTCGCCAACTGGTTTTTCGGTGCATTTATTTTAACGGTTGCCGTTTTGCATTTGATTAACAGTGCCGCGGTTCCAATTTCACTTTGGAAATCTTATTCGGCCTATCCGGGAACCATCGACGCGATGGTGCAATGGTGGTACGGCCACAATGCAGTTGGCTTTTTCCTGACTGCGGGTTTTCTTGGAATGATGTATTACTTTGTTCCAAAGCAGGCGAACCGCCCTATTTATTCCTATCGATTATCGGTTGTTCATTTCTGGTCTTTAATTTCTTTATATATGTGGGCCGGTCCTCATCATCTGCAATACACCGCTTTGCCTGACTGGGGGCAATCGCTCGGTATGATCTTTTCACTGATTCTATTGGCACCAAGTTGGGGTGGGATGATCAATGGTGTAATGACCTTGTCCGGTGCCTGGCACAAGTTACGCAGTGATCCGATTCTGAAATTTATGATCGTGTCCTTATCGTTTTATGGCATGTCGACCTTTGAAGGGCCGATGATGTCGATTAAAACGGTAAATGCCCTGTCGCATTATACCGACTGGACAATTGGTCACGTTCATTCCGGCGCCTTAGGTTGGGTTGGTTTTATCACTATGGGTTGTATCTACTTCCTGATTCCAAAGTTGTTCGATCGTGAAAAAATGTATTCAACAAAAATGATCGATGTGCATTTATGGATCGCGACTATTGGAATTGTCTTTTATATTGCCTCAATGTGGATTGCCGGTGTCATGCAAGGTTTGATGTGGCGTGAAGTCAATGCCGATGGCACCCTGGCTTACAGTTTTGTGCAATCGCTCGAAGCAAGTTATCCCTATTATGTTGTCCGGTTCCTTGGTGGGGTGTTATACCTGATTGGTATGTTAATCATGGCATGGAATGTTTACATGACCATTATGGGGCCCGCACCGGCCAAGCAAAGTTCAGCTGAACCTGCCCAAGCTTAAGTGATTAGAGGAATCATTTTATGTCGCATGAAAAAGTAGAAACGAATATTGGCTTGATGGCCATCTTCATCGTTATTGTGATTAGTTTTGGTGGCCTGGTCGAGATTGTGCCTTTGTTTTTTCTAAAAGATACCACTGAACCAGTGAAAGGTTTGCAACCTTATACAGCGTTACAATTAGAGGGACGGGATGTCTATATCCGTGAGGGTTGTTACACCTGTCACTCACAAATGATCAGGCCGTTTCGCGCCGAAACAGAACGTTATGGTCATTACTCGGTTGCCGGTGAGTTCGTTTACGATCATCCCTTTCAATGGGGATCAAAACGTACCGGACCGGATTTAGCCCGGGTTGGCGGTTTGTATTCCGATGAATGGCATATTGCGCATTTAATCGATCCACGTACGGTGGTCCCGGAATCAAATATGCCGGCATTTCCATGGTTAGAGCACAATCTGATTGATGCAGAATTAACGCCGAAAAAATTATCCGCAATGCAGTTATTAGGTGTGCCCTATAAAGATTCTGATATAGAAGCGTCAAAAGCGGCGGTGACTGGTAAAACAGAACTCGAGGCCCTGGTTGCCTATTTACAAGTATTGGGCACCGCGATTAAGACCCAAAGAAATTAACGTCCAGAGAAATTAAAGCTTAAGAGATCAACATGGATATACATACTATTCAATCATTCGTAACACTGCTATGGATTATCCTATTTATAGGTATCGTGGTTTGGGCCTACAGTCGTAGACGTAAAAAAGACTTTTCAGAAGCTGAGAATTTACCATTGAATGAACTTGAGCAGCCAATGCAATTAAATGAACATCGAAGAGGCGAACATGAGTAACGCGTGGAGTATTTATGTCATAGTTATCACTCTTGCCAATATTCTTGGCTGTTTATGGTTGATACGTTGGACAACAAAAAAACGCAAAAAAGAAGCCAATCAAGGTGATGTGACTGGCCATACCTGGGATGGAAACTTACAAGAATATAATAATCCACTGCCGCGCTGGTGGTTGTGGTTGTTTTACCTGACGATTGTGTTTTCGTTGGTTTACATGGTGATATATCCAACTGCTGGTAATTATGCTGGTATGACAGGCTGGACCCAGATCGGTCAATACCAGGCTGAAATGGATGAAGCGGATAAAAGTTATGGTGTTATTTTTAAAGCCTATGCAAAAAAATCGATAGCTGATTTAGCCAAAGATGCGCAGGCGATGGATTCAGGGTACCGCCTGTTTTTAAATAATTGTGCAACCTGTCATGGTTCAGATGCGGGTGGGTTAGCCGGCTACCCAAATCTCACGGATAAAGCCTGGTTGTATGGCGGTGCACCTGAAACAATTAAAACATCTATATTAGACGGTCGTAACGGCGTGATGCCGCCAATGGGTGCCGGCATGAATGTGCAACAACTCGATTCAATTACCGTATATGTATTGAGTTTGAGTGGGCGAGAAGCGGATGCCGCTAAAGTCACCCAGGGTAAAACGCAATTTGATTCGATGTGTGTCGCCTGTCACGGTGCTGATGGTAAAGGTAACCCGGCACTCGGTGCCCCGGATTTAACGGATAACACCTGGTTGTATGGTGGTACCCCGGGATTAATTAAAGAGTCAATCCAGAAGGGTCGTAACGGTAAAATGCCTGCACACCGTGATCTGCTTGGTGAAGAAAAGGCACATCTATTAGCCGCTTATGTTTATAGCTTAAGTCAGTAATACGTTCTTATATGTCCTGGTTGGATCAAAATGGATAAGTCTGTATCGCAAGACGATCAAGACAGCGGCTTCTACGCTAAACACAAAAAGGTTTACCCCCGTGAAGTCCATGGCCTATATGCCAGTTTAAGGGTTCTCGGTGTCACGCTATTATTGGGCTTATATTATTTTGTGCCATGGATTTATTGGAATGGCAAACAAGCCGTATTATTTGATTTACCTAATCGACGTTTTTATATTTTTGACTGGACCTTTTGGCCGCAGGATTTTTTCTATTTAGCCGTTCTGTTAATTATTTCCGGGGTTGCCCTGTTTTTCTTTACCGCGCTGGCCGGGCGTTTATGGTGTGGTTTTGCCTGTCCACAAACCGTATGGACGGAAGTCTTTTTATGGATTGAGCGCAAAGTTGAGGGCAGTCGTAACAAACAAATTAAATTAGATAATGCCCCATTAAGCCGATACAAGTTTGGCCGCAAAGCGCTTAAGCATTTTATCTGGATTAGTTTTTCCGCCTGGACAGGATTTACTTTTGTTGCTTATTTTACGCCGGTCGATCAGCTGGCAAGTTCATTATGGAATTTGAGTCTGGGACCATGGGAATGGTTCTGGATCATATTTTATAGCTTTGCGACTTACGGAAACGCCGGATGGATGCGTGAGCAAGTCTGTATTTATATGTGTCCATATGCACGCTTTCAAAGTGCGATGTTTGATGATAATACGCTTATTATTTCCTATGATTCTGTGCGTGGTGAGCCGCGTGGTTCGCGTAAAAAAGGACTGGATCCTAAATCAAAAGGTTTGGGGGCATGTGTTGACTGTACTTTGTGTGTCCAGGTTTGCCCGACCGGAATAGACATTCGCCAGGGCCTGCAATATCAATGTATTGGTTGTGCCGCCTGTGTAGATGTATGTAATGAAGTAATGGATAAAATGGGGTATCCAAGAAATTTAATTAAATACACCACGATAAATGCACTCAACAACATTAAAACAAAATTATTCAGGCCAAGAGTGATCGTTTATTTTGTATTGTTAGTGGTACTAACTTCAGGTCTCTTATATAGCATGGCAACCCGTATCCCGTTAGAGCTGGATGTGGTTCGTGATCGTAATGCCTTGTATCGAACTACACCGCTTGGTTATATTGAGAATATTTATACCCTAAAGATTGCTAACAAAGATATGGTGGATCGAACTTACCGAATCTTAATGGATGCACCTTTTGAGTCTAAATTTATTTTGCGTGATGAGCAGGTCAAGGTAAGTGCAAATTTAACAGCCAATGTTTCTGCACGAATTCAGGTGGACCCTGTCAATATCACCGCAATGAGTCAAAAGATTAAATTTACAATTATTGCCATCGACAAGCCGGAATTAAAAACGACTGCGAAGGCGGTATTTTTAGGGCCAAAATTAAAATGACAGGTACATCAACTATGAGCGAAAGCGAACTCGATATATCAGAAACAATACCACCCTGGTATCAACAGTTTTGGCCCTGGTTTATTATCTCATTGCCTGCGTCAGCGGTGATAGCAGGTATAACCACGGTCTATATTGCCGTTAAGAATGATGACAGTCTGGTCGTTGATAATTATTATAAAGAAGGGCTGGCCATTAATCAGGTGCTAACCAAGCAACGTGTAGCCCATGAGCTTGGGGTAACCGCAGTGATGGATTTTAATGCGTTAACCTCTGAATTAAAAATCCATATACCTACAGGCCTAACCCAAACAGATAAGGTTTTAAAAGTTCGTCTGGTGCATGTAACGCAGGCAGAAAAAGACCGGGTCTTATTACTAAAACGTAATGATCTGAACGATTTCGTTATTCAAGTGGATGACATCCATGAGGGTTGGTGGAATGTATTCATTGAATCTATGAGCGGAAATTGGCAAATTAATCAGCGCATACATTTCCCAATGCAAGGTCAGCAGTTAATACAACCAGGTCCTTAATGGCAAATTTTGACAGGTAGCGAAGTGAGGAGAAAACAATGCCGACATTAAAAAATCCCTTCAGCGCACAACGAATAATTTCGGTTCTATGGCCGTCTTTTTTAACTGCGGGTGCCGCTACGATCCTTTTTTTTACTGCCTTTGATCCACAGTTAATTATGGCCGTCAGTGGTTACGGAGAAATATCACGCCTGGGCGGCTATAGTGTTGGCTTCTTCTTATTTTGGATGTTGACGGCCAGTTCGTGTGTGCTCACTTGTTTTTTCCAGGGGCCCTGTCCAACGGTCGATAATAAAGCTAAATAGGATATATGATTTAGTCCATGCGGATGAGACTGGCAAGCTTTTTGGCATCGATGATTCGAATGTGTTTTCGATCGACGCTTAATATGCCTTGATCCTGAAACTGGGTGAATAATCGGCTAACGGTCTCAACCGCAAGGCCCAACATATTAGCAATATCATTTCGTGACATACTGAGATGAAATTCTGATGCGGAAAAACCTCTTTCTTCAAAACGTTGTGACAGGGTTTGAATAACGCTGGCGAGACGGGCATCGGCCGGCATCTTGGAACACATGGCGACTTTGTGGTGCTCTTCCTGGATCTCTTTGCTCATCATCTCGATTAAATGATGTGAAAGCCCCTGAATTTCTTTACCCAGTTCTTCAAGTTGCGTGAAAGGTATCTCGCAGACGCTGCTGGTCTCTAAGGCGATGGCTGAATTTTGGTAATGGTTACCATTAATGCCATTAAGGCCAACCAGATCACCGGGCATTTTAAAGCCAATGACGTGTTCTTCCCCGCGCTCGTTGAGGAAGTAAGATTTAATGGAGCCAGAACGTAGTGCGTAGATGGCACCGAAATCTTCACCAGCACGGAATACATGCTCCCCCTTTTTTAATGGGCGGCTGCGTTTGATGATGTCGTCCAGTTGATCAATGTCGCCGCTGCTAAGTCCCATCGGTAAGCAAAGACGATAGATTCCACATTGTTCGCATACATTTTGGATTTTTCTGAGATTGACGACCTGACTACTCATTGCAACTACATTCCCCTACTAAGATACTCGACAATAATCCTGTTTTGAGGAAGTGTCTAGCCCGGATCGTTGTTATAATCCCCAACTTACAGGATAATTCAATAAAAAGAGAAACTTAGGAGAAAACATGGCTGCACGCAGTGCAAAAGTGCTACGCGATACCCTTGAAACCCAGATCCAGGTCGAAATTAACCTGGATGGCACGGGTAAGGGTGAATTTGAGACTGGTGTGCCCTTTTTGGAGCATATGCTGGATCAGATTGCCCGTCACGGCCTGATTGATATCCGCGTCAAGGCCAAGGGAGACCTGCATATCGATGCGCATCATACTGTTGAGGACATTGGTATTGTTATTGGCCAGGCCTTTGCCAAAGCCATGGGTGACAAAAAAGGCATCCGTCGCTACGGGCATGCCTATGTACCCCTGGATGAGGCTTTGTCACGTGTGGTCATTGATTTTTCAGGTCGGCCAGGATTGGAATACCATGCCGAGTATGCGCGTGCGCGCATCGGGGACTTCGATGTTGATTTGATTCATGAGTTCTTTCAAGGCTTTATCAATCACGCTCTGGCAACCCTGCATATCGATAGTATTCGCGGGCACAATGCTCACCATATTGCTGAGACTATTTTTAAAGCCTTTGGCCGGGCCGTCCGCATGGCAATCGAGGCGGACTCACGCATGGCCGGCATGACGCCATCGACCAAGGGCAGCTTGTAACTCTGTATTGATAACACATTTTTAAAATGATATGACTAGTGTTGCTGTAATAGATTATGGAATGGGAAACCTTCACTCAGTCGCCAAAGCATTGGAGTGCGTGGCGGATGGGGTTGAGGTGGTCGTAACCCACGATCGAAGTAAGATTGAGCAGGCCGACCGGGTGGTATTGCCTGGCGTTGGTGCCATCCGAGATTGTATGAAAGAGATCAAGCGCCTGGATGTCGACAAAGTCGTTCGTGACGTGATTGCTGCCGATAAGCCATTACTTGGAGTATGTGTTGGTATGCAGGCACTAATGACCTTAAGTGACGAGAATAATGGTGTAGAGTGTCTTAAAATATTACCTGGGCATGTTGCTTATTTCGGAGATGACTTGCATGATCCTGAAACGGGTGCTCGGTTAAAGATCCCACATATGGGCTGGAATCAGGTACACCAAACCTTTGATCATCCGATGTGGAATGGTATAGATCAGGATGCACGATTTTATTTTGTACATAGTTATTATGTTGAACCGGTAGACATTGGAATGATTGCGGGCTCATCAAATTATGGAATCTCGTTTACGGCGGCGATAGCAAGAGGTAATGTGTTTGCAACTCAATTTCACCCTGAGAAAAGCCAGCATGACGGGCTACAACTTTATAAAAACTTCCTGAACTGGAACGGTCGAGTTTAATCAACTACTAAGAAAATCATCCTCATGTTAATTATTCCTGCAATAGATATTAAAGATGGCAAGTGTGTGCGTTTGCGCCAGGGCGATATGGATCAAGAAACCATTTTTGCCGATGATCCGGTTGAGATGGCAGCAAAATGGGTTGAGGCCGGTGCACGCAGAATTCATTTAGTCGATCTAAATGGTGCCTTTGCCGGCGAACCGAAAAATGCCCATGTGGTGAAAGCCATTTGTGAGGCTTATCCGGATGTTCCCGTGCAAGTCGGTGGCGGTATCCGTGATGAAGATACCATTCAAACCTATCTTAACGCCGGTGTTCAGTATGTCATTATTGGAACCAAGGCGGTAGCTGCGCCACATTTTGTTAATGACATCTGTCTGGAATTCCCTGGCCATATTATTGTTGGCCTGGATGCGAAAGACGGTAAAGTGGCCGTCGACGGTTGGTCTAAATTATCCAAGCATGATGTGATCGACATGGCGAAACATTTTGAGAAAGATGGCGTGGAAGCCATTATCTATACTGATATTAGTCGTGATGGCATGATGAATGGTGTAAATGTTGATTCAACCGTTAAATTGGCGCAAGCCATTAACATACCCGTGATTGCATCCGGTGGTATTACCAACATAGATGATATTAAGCAGTTAAGTGTGGTTGCAGAAGAAGGTATAATCGGTGCGATCACAGGCCGGGCAATTTATGAAGGTAGTTTGGATTTTGTTGAGGCGCAAAAAGTAGCAGATGAGTTAGTTGCTAAATAGATTAATTTTATTTCATTAATATTCTATTAAACGAACACGGCCCGTCATTCCCGCGAAGTCGGGGATCCAGCCATACTAATTCTTTGGATTCCCGCCTCCGCGGGAATGACGTGGTTAATTTTTTGTCCTGCTCTTTCTCAGTAATAACGTAATAGTTGAGTGATAGTGAAAATAGTTTACAACCAAATAGGCTAGTTATGGGTTTAGCAAAAAGAATCATTCCGTGCTTAGATGTTGATAACGGCCGTGTTGTCAAAGGCGTGCAGTTCGTTGATATCCGAGATGCAGGTGATCCTGTCGAGATTGCACGACGTTATGATGAGCAAGGTGCCGATGAACTGACTTTTCTTGATATAACCGCCTCGTCGGATGATCGGGAAACTATGGTGCATGTCGTTGAAGAAGTCGCGGGTCAGGTATTTATACCACTAACGGTGGGTGGCGGCATTCGCAAAGTTGAAGATATTCGTCGCATGCTGAATGCGGGTGCCGATAAAGTGGCGATTAATACGGCCGCCGTGTTCAATCCAGAATTTGTAAAAGAAGCCGCAGAGAAATTTGGCTCACAATGTATCGTTGTTGCCATCGATGCTAAAAAAGTCAGCCAGGCGGGCGAAAAAAATAAATGGGAAATCTTTACTCATGGTGGACGCAAACCCACTGGCATCGACGCAATCGAATGGGCCGCTAAAATGGTCGATTTTGGTGCCGGTGAAATCTTGTTAACCAGCATGGATAGAGACGGTACTAAAATAGGATTTGATTTAGAGTTAACGGCCGCAATCTCTGACGCCGTTAATGTACCCGTGATAGCTTCGGGTGGTGTTGGTAATCTTGATCACCTTGTTGAAGGTGTGAATCAGGGGAAGGCGGATGCCGTACTCGCAGCGAGTATATTTCATTTCGGAGAGCACACTGTTGGAGAAGCAAAACAATGTATGTTGGATGCGGGTATTGAGGTTCGTTTGTGATTTTGATTAAGCTGCTTAACAATAAATTTTAAATTCGAGGCTTACTGTGAGCAATTGGTTAGATGAAATCAAATGGACAGACGAGGGTTTGGTGCCAGCCATTGCTCAGGAAACCGGATCAGGCAAAGTGCTGATGATGGCCTGGATGAATCGAGAAGCACTTGAGTTAACGGTGAAGGAAGGCCGGGCAATCTATTGGTCGCGGTCTCGTAACAAACTATGGCGAAAAGGCGAAGACTCAGGTCATGTTCAAACCTTAAAAGATATACGCCTGGATTGCGATAACGATGTGATCCTGTTAGAGGTTGAACAGCTAGGTGGTATTGCCTGCCATACCGGCCGCCACAATTGTTTTTTCAAACAGTTAAACAATGAACAATGGCAAACCGTTGACGCCGTGATTAAAGATCCAAGTGATATTTACAAATAGAGACACGATAGTGAGGCATAGGCGCTCATGATTCGAATATTGTTTATCGCTGTTTTGTTTCTTTGGCCCGTTGTGCACGTATTATTTTCAACTCGCGTACAAGGTAATGCAAAATATACCTGGGCGACAATCGTCTTACTGACTTCCTGGTTTGGTTATCTTGCTTTTCTAATAAAGACGCGCGCCATAGATGATGATGAATAGTTTTCTATTCGCCTGTATTCCCCGGCTTGTTATACTGCTTAGAAAATTTATACGGAAAGATATTGAATGAGTGACATCCTTACACAACTGGCCGAGGTACTGGAACAACGCAAATCAGCCGCTCCGGATAGTTCATATGTTGCCAAACTATATGACAAAGGTCTTGATGCCATTTTGAAAAAGGTTGGCGAAGAGGCAACCGAGACAGTAATGGCGGCAAAGGATGGTGATAAAGAGCAAATCGTCTATGAAACAGCCGATCTTTGGTTCCATACCCTGGTGATGTTGGCTCAACAAGGGCTTGGCCCGGATGATGTTTTAAACGAATTAGCCCGACGCTTTGGCTTGTCAGGCCTGGAAGAAAAGGCAAATCGAGGCAAATAGGCACATTTTCTTGCACGATCGCGATATATCACATCTTTATCGATAAATTGTCTACATAGACTTAAGATCTTCCTGCATTTTAGTGTAAAATAAAGGCTGTTGGGTTTATCCCAATGTCTACAGGTCGATGAGACGGTGATCCCAAGAAGTTTGCCAACAGGCAGAACTTCCCACCCAAGGGCGGCGGTACACGATTGTGATACCCAAGGAGCACATCGCCAATTTGGTTAAGCTGATATGTGTCTTGCTAGATGCATTTAGCTTGTACGACTAATTGGGCGTAATTGTTTTGCCCGGAAATAGATTTTAAGGAGTTCGTTATGGGTCTCGGTGGAATCGGTATACCTTCATTAATACTTATCCTCGTTATTGTCATTCTTTTGTTTGGTACCAAGCGCTTGCGCGGTATGGGATCAGACCTGGGTTCGGCATTGAAAAATTTTAAAAAGTCAGTAAAAGATGGCTCAGCTGAAAAAGATGAAACTGCGGCTGAAGACAAGGTAGAAGATCAGTCGGCTAAGTCTGTCATCGAAGGTGAAGCCACAGAAAAAGACAAAGATAAAGTTTAATTTTATCTTTGACTATCCTACGAAAATAGAAAACGCTTGTGTTTGATATTGGATTCATAGAATTGCTACTTATCGGTGTAGTCGCACTGGTGGTGGTGGGTCCTGAGCGCCTGCCCAAGCTTGCCAGCACCTTGGGACGTTGGGTAGGTCGTGCACGCCACTTTATCAGTAATGTTAAAAATGACATTGATCGTGAAATGCGTCAGGAACAGATTCGTGAGGCACTTGGACGCGATGCTGATCTCAATGAAATTAAAGATATTATTAATGACAGCAAATACACAATTGAAAATGAAGTGGCCTCGGCCAAAGATGACTATGTGGTTGCGGCGCGCGATGACGATCCTGGTCGAGAATCCAATCAGGATGAATCTAGTCAAGAAAAACAAATTCAAGATCAAGAAGATGACTTTGATGATTATGGTTTGACTGATCATACAGATCATAGTGAAGAGCTTGATCGTGAATATGAAGCAAGCCTGGCGAAGTCAGATAAAACAAACACAGACGATGGCCGACGAAACAACAAATCAAACGGATAATCCCTCTAGCGAAAAAGAAGCGACCTTTATCTCGCATTTAATTGAGTTGCGGGATCGCTTACTTCGTGTCGTTATTGTGATGGCGATTATCACCGTTGGTTTAATGACCTTTGCCAATGATTTGTATTACTACTTTTCTATTCCCTTACAAAATTACCTTCCTGAAAATACAGCAATGATTGCTACAGGGGTAATTTCGCCTATTTTTACGCCGTTAAAATTGGCGTTGATCGGTTCTTTTTTTATAGCGATTCCCTTTATTCTTTATCAACTCTGGGGTTTTATCGCTCCCGGGCTCTACCAGAAAGAAAAAAGACTTGCGGTACCGTTAATAATTTCCAGCATTGTTTTATTTTATTTAGGGATGGCGTTTGCCTATACAGTTGTATTCCCGTTAGTATTTCAATTTACTTCGGCCTTTATTCCTACCGGCATTGAGTATCGTCCGGATATTGCGGACTACTTAAATTTTGCATTAAAGATGTTTTTTGCGTTTGGTGTCGCATTCGAGGTTCCCATTGCAACAATTATTTTGATTGCGGCTGGGATAACGGATCCGGATAGCCTGGCTCAAAAGCGCCCTTATGTCATTGTTGGTGCTTTTGTGTTGGGTATGTTGCTGACTCCGCCAGATCTTATTTCTCAGGTGATGCTCGCATTACCAATGTGGCTTTTATTTGAAGCGGGGATCGTCACCGCACGTATATTTTTAAAAGATCGAATTGAAAATTTAAGAAAAGAAAAACAGGAATATGCAGACGAAGAAGCCGAGGCGGAGTCTGAAGAAGACCTGGATGATGAGTTTGAGCGTGCGATTGAAGAAGAAGAAACAATCAACAAAAAAGATCCACTATAGTCGATGGCGATATGTTAGTAATTTCCAGGCAACAACGACGTTTATTATTTTTGTTTTTAATCGCATTTACTCTGTTGACCGTCCCAGCGATTCTCGTTTTAATTAAATCAGTGCCGCCCGATGAAGTGAACGCTATGGACGATGCTGTTGAACACAATAATGCTACTGCTGTGAAGCCGGTCAATAAAGTGCTAAGCACTGAGTCTAATGTCTTAGCGGCCAATAATAATTCGGGTTCTACTAAGTATAATAATAGTCAAACAACTATCAAACCCAATGCTACTAACAGTGTTCCAATGCAGCGTGCTTATATCGCTGGAAACTGGGTTGTCGTTGATTGTGGTCGACGTATTGTCCTGCAGTGCCCACATAAATTAGTTAACAAGGGTACTTCGCCCAGGTTTGGCCGGGCGAATGAGGTTTTTAAGTTACACTGCCGTGACGTTAGCATTAAGCTCGATAGCTTTTGTGGGCTATGATCATGCCGACGGCTATTAAGGTGTTCAGCTCCCTCTGCATTATGTTTACCAGTGTATTTGCCGCAAATTTGATGTTCATACATAAATCACAGATCTCATTGCCGGTTACTGGTCTTCCACTGTTAAGCTTTATCAATTTATTTGCTGTGGGAGTATTGGTTGTGGTTACCCTGGTTTTATTATTGCGAGCTAGTCGCTTTGTCGGTTTTGCGAGAGTCCTGGTTTATGTACTTTTATTGAGCCTGGGTTTGGATGTGTTATTAATGCTTAAATATTTAACCACGGGCTATGGAATATTGACGATTATTTTAAATGTCGTTGTGATTATTTTTTTGATCGGGCTTCGAGGTTATTTAAACAGTGAAAATGCCTTACGCTATTTTGGTCGTTAACAGTTTAAAACCGTTTCCTTAATCTTAATAACGTCGTAGCTGTCCAACTAATATCCCCTGAATTTGAACTCGTTGTGCATCGTATACCATGGCTTGCATTTGGCTGTTTTCCGGTATCAACTTAATTTTACCACCATCAAGTTTACGAAAGCGTTTCAGGGTCGCCTCTTGATCATCAATGAGTGCGACCACGATATCGCCGTCTTTAGCGGCTGCCTGGCTTTTAATGATCACGATATCGCCATCAAGTATTCCGATATCGCACATTGAGTCACCCTGAACTTCCAGGGCATAATTATCCGGATTAGAAAACTCCGCAAAGCTAAGTTCATCTTGATCTGGAATGGCTTCGATGGGTCGGCCCGCGGCTACCCGACCTACCAAGGGGAGGGTCGTGTGGGAGTGTGGGATATCAGTAAGTCGGATACCGCGCCAGCCTCGTTCGGTATGGTGAAGGTAGCCCTTTTCAACCAGGGCTTGCACATAACGATGCACGGTGCCTTTTGAACTGATCCCGAGCGAAGCTCCTATCTCGTTCAAGGTCGGTCCTTGACCGTGCTGGGCCAGATAATTGCGTATAAATCGCAACATCTTCTGTTCAAGGGCAGTGAGCGTTAAAATGTTCTCCATACGTTCTCTATAGTAGAGAACATTCAGAGAACTTTCAAGTTAAAATGTAATTTATTTCATTAAATAATAGAAAACCCCCCCTCACCCATCCTGGCGTTATTTAATACTCAGCAAGTGATTCAGACATGTAGGTGAATACTTACAGCAAGATCAGGCCTGTCTGACAGACGAATGTAAGCCGGATTCGTTACGATCGTTTCCAATGAATCAGAGGTATTCACTGAAATAGACATTGGGGTAGGACGCATTGCCTGGCAATGCAAACGGCTAGGGATGGCCCTCATTCATACTTAATGGGAGGGAATGAATATGTATCAACAACGTAGCCGACATGATGAAAAAGGAGCCATTCCATTTCGTAGTGGTCGTTTTTATAGTGTCGATAATGAATGGTGGTTTGCGATTCGCCGTGGAGGTGATCAAGGGCCCTATACTACTAAAGCAATGGCAAAGCAGGGCTTGATCGACTACCTGAATGAGCAGTTTGCGTTTGAGAAAAACCTAAAGCGTGATCGGGCCTTGTTAAGTATTTAGTTGGCCAGACGTCATGTCGGTGGTTATAAGCTTGCCCAAATTGACTCGTATTCATCAGCGTTCTCGGCAAGTTGTGGGCTGACCGGGCGTGAATCTGTAAATTCAATTTGGTGTGCTGAACCAACGGGTGTTGTGAATAAAGAATCTTGTATTTGGATCGACTGTGTTTGACCATCAAGAACCAACTGTACTTCATCGCTATTGAACTTAGCAGGCATGATGGGTAAAAATAAAATATGCCCACTCTCATTTTTTCCAAGCAAACATTTTATTGGCTGAGATTTTTTTCCCGTTGTTAATTTAATTTCAGCGGGTTTGACAATCTGGCTGTGCTTCTGAATTCCAGCCCTGATTGGTCCGGTTGTAGGGCAAACCATCCAGCGAATTTCACCAAGTTGCCACTGCCCGGTTATACCGCGTACAGCAACCAGTTCATTTGTTTGAATATGCTCGACACCATTTTGCGGTAAGGCAATACAGAAACCACCTTTACTAATATTCATGACCTTGGCATTCAGGTAGCTATAAACCTTCATGCGCATGCTCTCCGTCCACGAGGGTGCCGGTGTATCGGATTCAAGATAAGCGCTATCCCAGATATCATCACTAGCATTAGATTCTGCCTTGAAGTCCTGGTTGCCTAGTTCGCCGGGTTTTATCGGTGGGATAGTGATACTGAAATTGTCGTCATCAGTTTCAGGTTCAACATGATGTTCAGGTTCGTGAGTTGATTGGTTTGCATTCCGGCCATTGGAAACAACGTAGTGAATTGCGCTAACACCGATGGCAACTTCAGCATGACCCTGAATAAGACGACGTTCTCCATCGCGAGTTGGCGGACGTCCCCAATTATTAATCAGTATGAGTAAGGAACGAGGTGATGTGAAGCGACCTCTTCCAAGTTTGATTGTTTCAATTCCCGGCTTCGCATTATTCATCACTTTATTGATGTGTATGAGTAAGTTTGAAACATCTAAATAGCGGACATCAATAAGTTGGTTTTCACCCTGAGATATGTTTTCAGCAATTAAACCCGGTGGATAGTCAGTCTCTAGTGTGAAGGCGTAGGTTGTATTAGTTTCACCTGGACGAGTTGCTTTTATGGTTGCATGCTGAACCCACAAATCGAGATTGTTCAATACATCTTTTAATTCAGATGGCTTAAATAAATTTGGTGACAACAATGAGTGTAATAACAGTTTTTTAAACTCAACGCCAATACTGGTTTTGCCTGGGGCTTCACCCAGCCCGGATACTTTTGCATTAAGCAGATTATATTTTTCAACCAGTTGATAGATCCAATATAACTGTTGCCACATGCCTTTTTGGTACGGCATGTAGAGTTGACGATAATTACATAAAAGGAAGCTGGAATAATAAAAAATACGGTGCACGGATGTGGTCACGACTTTTTTCCAACCAAAACGGCTCAGCTCAATACTGTGGGCGATGACCTGTTGATAACCTAAAATGGCCTGACGCAGGAGCTGGGTATACAGATCAGCAACCTTACGGCGTTTTTGCGATAAAGGAAGCGGTTTGCCGGCATAGTGACGATGTAGCTCAGGCAAAATGAGTTCAAGCGGTTCACCAATACCTTCAAGTAGATGGAAATGTTGTTTTACAGGGACGGCATCCTGACGGTTAACATCACGCATAGCCATATACAATTGACGAGCGGTCTCACCCACCGAGGCTATCGGTAGGTTATCCAGCCAGTTGTTGATAGCAGCGGGCTCAGTGTCAAATTGTGAAAAGCTTGTGCTCATTATTCAACTCAGTTTTAACCTAATTGTAACTATGCAATTTAATTGCCACTTCCATCACGAATTCAGAGTCAATCTAAATTACGATATTCACGACAATGCGTATTTCTTTTGATTTGGGGGGTGAGAAAAATCGACAGCAAACGTTTGCCAAACACCAGTCTCGGTATTAGCAAGGATTTTTATTTTTATTTATCATTCTGCACGCCAAAAAAACGTGTCCCCCAAATCACTACAAAAAGTGTGATTCAGTTCACATTTTACTACAGAGAGTAGTGGACATTCAAAAAAAGCTCCATGAAATTTTGGTTACAAATTGTCAACAGTTACGCTAACTAATTGAGATTACTGATGAAATAAACCACATAACTAGTGGTTTATTATGGGAAAATCAGTTTAACCTAATACCATAATGGTTGATCTCTATAGCAGAAGGAAGTATATCGAGTGAATCTTAAAAAACCCTTAATAATATTGTAATTTCACAGAATGGTTATGTTTAAGTCGTTATTCGTATGAATGGCTGCCGCACATGTGGCGATAAAGTGGTCGAACTATTTAAATCGCATTGGCTATAAAATAGACTAACGCGTACAATAGCGCGCTTTCAATTTCTTAAGCTATTGTTAATTCATGCAATATCAAGACAACTTCGATGTGATTGTAGTCGGTGGCGGCCACGCAGGTACTGAGGCGGCGCTGGCGGCTGCGCGGATGGGTAGTAAAACGCTATTACTCACCCATAACATCGAAACCCTGGGACAAATGAGCTGTAACCCGGCTATTGGTGGTATTGGTAAAGGCCATTTAGTGAAAGAAGTGGACGCGATGGCCGGGTTAATGGCGAAGGCGATTGATGCGGCTGGTATCCAGTTTCGTGTCTTAAATGCCAGCAAAGGCCCCGCAGTAAGGGCAACTCGGGCACAGGCAGACCGTGTCTTATATAAGAATGCGGTTCGGCAGGTGCTGGAAAATACCGCTAACCTGACTTTGTTCCAACAGGCAGTCGATGACCTGGTGGTTCAGGGTGATCAAGTTACTGGTGTAATAACTCAGATGGGGTTGAAGTTTCAGGCGCCTACGGTCGTACTCACAGTGGGTACTTTTCTTGGTGGCTTGATTCATATTGGTGAGGCCAACTATCAAGGCGGTCGTGCAGGTGATCCACCGGCAAATGCGCTGTCGAAACGGCTACGTGAATTACCTTTTACTGTTGAGCGTCTAAAAACCGGCACTCCACCGCGCATCGATGGAAAGACCATCGACTATTCGCAGCTGCAAGCGCAGCCAGGCGATACTCCGACGCCAGTATTTTCATTCATGGGTTCCACTGCGGATCATCCTCGACAGGTGGCCTGTCATATCACCTATACATCTGAAAAGACCCATGATGTGATTCGAAATGGCCTGCACCGATCCCCCATGTACAGTGGTGTGATTGAGGGAGTTGGTCCACGTTATTGCCCTTCAATTGAAGACAAAGTGATACGCTTTGCTGAGCGTGATGCGCATCAGATCTTTATCGAACCGGAAGGATTAACGACCACAGAAATTTATCCAAATGGAATATCAACCAGTCTTCCATTTGATGTGCAATATGATTTTGTGCGTTCTATAAAAGGTTTTGAAAATGCTCATATTACCCGTCCGGGATATGCCATTGAATATGATTATTTTGATCCGCGTGATTTAAAGGCATCATTAGAAACCAAATATATTTCAGGTTTATTTTTCGCCGGCCAAATTAATGGTACAACCGGCTACGAAGAAGCGGCCGCGCAGGGTTTGGTTGCGGGTATGAATGCGGCACGTTATGTACAGGAAAAGGATGCCTGGACGCCACGACGGGATGAAGCTTATATCGGAGTATTAATTGACGATCTGATTACGCGTGGTACAAATGAACCTTATCGTATGTTTACTTCACGTGCAGAATATCGCTTGTTATTACGGGAGGATAATGCTGATCTGCGTTTAACCGAACAGGCGAAAAATATTGGTCTGGTTGATGGGCTCCGTTGGCAGGCTTTTAATGAAAAACAAGAGATACTTGCTAAAGAGCAACAACGTTTGCAGGAAACCTTCGTGCATCCTGGTAAGGTCGATGCTGAAATAGAAAGTCAGGTATTAGAAAAACCGTTGTCTAAAGAAGCACGACTATCAGAGTTATTGCGCCGCCCCGGTCTTCGTTATGCTGATGTTATGGCATTAGCGGGGATTGCAGATTTACAAACGGATGACACTATTGTCGAGCAGCTTGAGATTCAAGCCAAGTACTCTGGCTACATCGATCGTCAACACGATGAGATCGCGAAACAACAACGTAATGAACAAACGGCTTTACCAGCAGAGTTGCAATATGATCAGGTAAAAGGATTATCTGCTGAGGTAGCTGAAAAACTGACACGAATCCAACCAGAAACGATTGGACAAGCCGCTCGTATCCAGGGTGTGACACCCGCGGCAATCTCTATTTTGCTGGTCTATTTAAAGAAGCGTAAGGCTACCAATAGTCGCCAATCCGCCTGATAAACAATTTGTAATATCATATATCACGCCTGAACTATACTAGTGAACGAATGAGAGAAAAATTGAACCAGTAATTCAGTCAGGAATTAAAAGTGAAATTGAACTGGCAACTCAATTTATAGTCATAACGTATAGTGAGTGACTGTATTTTTGTTAAACTAGCCTGTCTTTATGTTAAGTAGTACACAATAAACTAATTCGATTATAAAAATATCTGGGTTAACCCAGACTTAGACGGAATCAAGAGGAACCCTAATCATGTTGAAGAGATCTCTATTTATTTTGGTTTGTGCTTTATTTGCAAGCTCGGTAATGGCGGCTGATAACGGCATTATAAAAAAGAAAAGTATGCATTCTGTAACAGCGACCCTGGATCGCCTTGAGAATGTTTTGACCAAAAAAGGAATTACCGTTGCATTGCGCTGGAAACACAGTGAAAAAGCGAAAGGGGTCGGCATGCCGATGCGCGATACGCAAATTTTAATTTTTGGAAATCCAAAAATGGGTTCACCGCTAATGTTAAGCAATCAGGAAATTGGTATCGATTTACCAATGAAAGCGTTGGCTTATAAAGATGATAAAGGCCAGGTTTGGTTGGCTTATAACGACCCTGCTTATTTGAAAAAACGTCATGGTATTACTGATAAAGACAAAGTCTTTGCCAAAATGACTGGTGCACTGGATAAACTTACTAGCAAGGCGGTAGGTAAGTAAGATTTGCAGGCAGGCTAATGTGACCAGTTGAGTTCGATGAAGGAATTGGCAATTCAGCTGGGGCAAGCCTGCTCTGACCTAAAGATTGATATTAGTGATTCCCAACAAGCGACTCTCATTGACTATCTGTCATTATTAGCCAAATGGAACCAGGCCTATAATTTAACGGCGATTCCTGATTCATGCTGGGTAACTGAGTTGGTTTTGGATGCACTCGTCGCCCTCCCTTATATTGATTATGGCCCTATTTTAGATGTGGGCAGTGGTGCGGGTTTACCCGGTATCCCTTTGGCGATTTCTCGACCAGATCTGGATTTCACACTAATCGACAGTAATGGGAAAAAAACCAGGTTTATCAAGCAAGTAGCGATTGACCTGAAGATGACTAACCTGGATGTGATACAGTCGCGAATAGAAGACTTCACAGCAGCCTCTGGTTATGCTTTGATCGTCTCCAGGGCCTATGCCGAGCTGGATGTCTTTTTAAATAGTACCCAACATCTGCTTGCTGAACAGGGCCGCTGGTTAGCCTGGAAAGGGGCCAGACTGAAATCAGAATTAGAAAAGGTCAGCATGCCAGTGGTCATCAACAAGACCATTACGGTTAATCTACCCGACGTTGCTGGCCAACGTTATTTATTGGATATTTCAAGAACACAAGCGACAGGGTGAGGAAAATGGGCAAGATAATTGCCATTGCAAATCAGAAAGGCGGTGTGGGTAAAACCACCACGTGTATCAATCTTGCCGCATCATTGGCCGCGACCAAGCGCAAGGTGTTGCTGGTTGATATGGATCCGCAGGGCAATGCCACCATGGGTTCGGGCATCAATAAAAGTCAGCTCAGCCTGACCTCATGTGACGTGTTACTGAATGAATGTTCCATCCAGGATGCCATTGTTCGCTCCGAACAGGCGGAGTTTGATATCTTGCCAGCAAATGGCGATTTAACCGCTGCGGAAGTGTCGCTGATTGAGTTTCAACATCGGGAGGCGCGTTTACGCGAGGCGCTTTTAACCGTTGAGGATAAGTACCATTATATCCTGATTGACTGCCCACCCTCACTCAACATGTTGACCTTAAATGCACTGGTTGCTGCACAGTCTGTGATGATTCCAATGCAGTGTGAATATTATGCCCTGGAAGGTCTGACGGCCTTGCTTGAAACGATTAATAAAATTCAAGCCTCTGTTAACCCAGAGCTTAATGTGGAAGGCCTGTTGCGAACGATGTTTGATCCACGAAATAATCTGGCTAACGATGTGTCCGGCCAATTATTAGTGCATTTCCCAAAAAAGGTTTATCGGACGGTTATTCCACGTAATGTTCGTTTGGCCGAAGCGCCAAGCCATGGCACCCCCGTTATTCAATATGACAAAACTTCCCGTGGAGCACGCGCCTATCTGGCTCTCGCCGGTGAGATTTTGCGTAAGCACGAAGGCGCGACTCTGCTTAGCAAGGTTAACTAATCACCTAATCATAATTGTTCCAAGCCGATATCCTATGTCTGGGATACTCGAAATTCTTTGGCGAAGTCAAATATAAAGAACAAAATATTCCTTTTATTAAAGTTAACGCGATTACCAACATTGCATGGAGCGAAGAGACTCAGGCTTTATACGATAAAGTTGAAACAACTGAATTTGAATTTCATAATTTAAATAACTTGTTTGGTTCTGTCGTTAAAGAAAAGCAAGTGGTGATTGCCTACGGGCCGCAACATGAAGATCGTCGAGGGGATTTGCCAGAGGCGCATCTTGCTATAAATACTTTTCTTGGCATGCCCTTGCTGCTTGGCAAAAAAATTACTGGGCATTGTAGGCGTTGCAAATCGTCGCAAGGGATATGATTACGAATTGCTTGAGTTTTTGCAGCCGATGATTTCAACCATCACACGCTTATATGGAGACATCAATCAGGTACGAGAACAAAAACGGATAATGCAGGAGTTAGTCGTTTCCAAAGAACGTGCTGATATCGCGGACAACACTAAAGATGAAGGGTGATGGAACGTTTTAAGGCTGCGGGTATGGATGACTATTTGTCAAAACCAGTTAGCATGGAGGAGATGGAAGCCATGTTGGCTCGCTGGGTAGTGCCTCGGACACATAAAACATCTGGATAAGAATCGAAGCCGGTTGGTTGAGTGAAGGACAAGCCAGCGTTCACTAAAGCGCATGCATTTATGGTCTGGTTGTTTTAAGCTAGCAACTATGAAGAAACGTGGATTAGGAAGAGGTCTCGATGCCTTATTAGGCAGCAGCTCGGTTGACGATGCCCCTGTGGGTACTCATGCCGATGCGGGTTTGCGTGAGATCGCGGTTGATTTAATCGATCGCAGCCCCTACCAGCCACGCGCAGATTTTAATGAAGATGCCTTACAGGAACTCGCTGATTCGATTCGTGCTCAGGGCGTGATCCAACCCGTTGTCGTGCGCCCTAATCTTGGCAAGCCAGGCCGTTTTGAACTGATTGCCGGTGAGCGCCGTTGGCGTGCTGCCCAGCTAGCAGGTTTGCACGAAGTACCAACGGTTATTCGTGAGGTAGATGATCAAGCCGCCATGGCCATGGCCTTGATTGAGAATATTCAACGCCAGGCATTAAACCCAATTGAAGAGGCCGTCGCGCTTAACCGCTTGATTGATGAGTTTGGATTAACCCACGAACAAACAGCCGAGGCGGTAGGTCGTTCGCGGGCCGCTGTCAGCAATATGTTGCGTCTGCTCAATCTTGAAGCCGGAGTAAAAGCCATGCTTGAGCAAGGCAAATTAGAGATGGGTCATGCCCGCGCCTTACTGGGTTTGCGTGGTGGGGCTCAGTTTAAAGCCGCTCAAGAAGTTGAGCACAAAGGCCTGTCTGTACGGGAAACGGAGCGCCTGGTTAAGAAGATTGGCTCCCCTGATGCCGTCAAGTCTTCCACAGCTAAAATTGTTGATCCCGATACACAACGCCTTGAGCAGGACCTGTCCGAAAAATTGGGCGCCAAGGTCCAGTTCCAGTCAGGTAAAGGTGGTAAGGGCAAGTTGGTCATTTCTTACAATTCCATTGATGAGCTGGATGGAATTCTAGATCACATCAAATAGCACTCCACGTCATATCAAGCTAAGTTATTATTTATAATGATAATTATTTAAGACCAGGGTTTTGGGCTGGATTCTTAATTCAGTTTTGATCCGGATAGAATGTCTGGCACCAGGCTTAACGAATACCAAATATATAGATTGTCTAAAGCGTGGCGGCTCATTAGTCGATACTAATGAGGTCGATATTTTCTCTGGTTTAGTTAAATGCGATTCCACACAAGACTACTAATGATGCTGGCAATGACTTTGCTGGCTACTCCGCTATACGTAGGCGCAACACAAAAGGTATATACATTCGGTGTCGTACCGCAGCAGACAATTAGAAAAGTAGCCCAGAGTTGGTTGCCCTTGACCCAATATCTTGAACGTACCACCGGTTATTCTATTCGTTTTGCCACCGCAAAAAACATACCTGCATTTGAAAAACAATTATCAGAGGGCGGATATGACTTTGCTTATATGAATCCTTATCATTACACCATATATAGTCGCAGTTCCGGTTATCAGGCATTCGCTAAAGCGCGCGACAAAAAAATCAAAGGTATTTTCGTTGTTCGCAAAGATAGCGATATTAAATCGCTGTCAGATCTTAATACTAAAACTCTTGCGTTCCCTTCTTCGTTGGCATTTGCAGCGAGTATGTTACCGCAGGCAATTCTAGCGAATCAAAATATTCGTTTCACACCACAATATGTAAATTCACATGATTCGGTTTATCGAAATGTCGCGCAAGGAAACTACCCTGCAGGTGGTGGAGTATTAAGAACGTTTCGGGCGATCGAAAAAAGTGTTCACGATAAATTACATATATTACATACAACGGAAGGTTATACACCTCATGCCTTCGCATCACACCCTGCCGTTGCAACTGAAATTGTCACCAAGGTACAGCAGGCGCTCATTGCATTAGAAAATAAAGAAGAGAATACGATCATCCTTAAAAAAATAAAAATCAAAGGGGTGACCAAAGCGGTGGATTCAGACTGGAATGATGTCCGTGCTTTAAATTTGAGCCCATAGCTTAGACTAATCCAATCACATGTCTTTTCGTTTAAAAACAATTCTGGGTGTCGCAATAATAGAAATTATTCTTGTTGCGATATTGATCACTAGTGGATTAAAGTGGTTTAGTGCATCAATTGAGAATGATTTAAAATTACGTGCACAAAACCTTGTTGAAACCTCTGCTGCGGTATTAAAAGATCCCGTACTGGTCATGGATATAGGTACCATCGAAAGTTTTGCAACAGAGTTTATAGAGAATTCCAAAGCAAAATACATACGTGTTTACAATGACGATAAATTATTGGCTCAAGCAGGAGATCAATCAGTACTTGCATTCCCCTTTCAGATGGACAATCGATTAGCCGATGTGCATGATGATATTTTTGATACTGCAGCAGAGGTGATTGTTGAGGGTGAACGATTCGGCCGAGTTGAGATAGGATTATCGACTGAGGTAATTCAACAACGTTATGCCGATGTATTACGTAAAGCTCCCATTATTGCCGGTATAGGTTTAGTGTTGTCGGCGCTTTTCTCCTTTATTTTAGGTACCTATCTGACCCGACAATTATCGCGCGTGCAGGAGGCGACGGATTACATTCGCAAAGGTGACTTCAAACACCAGATTGAGGTTAAAGGTAATGATGAGCTGGCTGACACGGCACGGGCCTTTAATAAAATGGTGAGCCATATTTCGGAAACCTATGATGATTTACACGATGCACTTGAACAAGCCAATGCAGCAACGCAGGCAAAAACAGAATTTTTGGCCAACATGAGCCATGAGATCAGAACACCGTTAAATGGTGTTTATGGAATGTTAACATTGTTATCGGATACGCGCCTGACCAGGCAACAACAGGAGTGGTTATCCGCAGGGAAAGTATCGGCAGATTTACTGTTATCGATTATTAACGATATTTTAGATTTCTCTAAAATCGAAGCCAATAAGCTCATTCTGGAACACAGCGATTTCAATCTGCATCAGGTGGTTGAAGACGTCGCACAAATGTTAGCAGGGATTGCAGTGCAAAAGGACATCGAGATAAGCAGTTATATTGATAATGATGTTGCTACGTTTGTTAAGGGTGATAGCACACGTCTGGCGCAGGTATTAACAAATTTATGTTCCAACGCGGTTAAGTTTACTGGGCGGGGGGAAGTGGTGCTGCGTGTTTGCATGGTGAAAATGAACAATCAACCGGCTATTTGCTTTAAAGTAAGCGATACAGGAATTGGCATCGATCAGGATAGTATCGTTAATTTATTCGAAAAATTTTCTCAGGAAGATACCTCAACAACGCGCCGTTTTGGCGGAACCGGATTAGGTTTGGCGATTAGTAATAAACTGGTTGAGTTAATGCATGGACAGTTAAAGGTAGAAAGTGAAAAAGGAGTCGGTTCTACTTTTAGTTTTGCCATACCTTATCTTCCTGCAAGTAAAAGACCAGAGCTACTCGAGTATGAGCTGGATGAGATTGATGTCTTAATTGTCGACGATAATAAAACGAATTGTACGATTCTGGAACATTACCTGGAACATATAGGTATCCGATCGAAAGTTGCATTCAGTGCAGTGATGGCACTTGAGTTGATAAAGCAGAGTCATGTCGAAAAGCGGCCGTTTACATTCGCATTAATTGATTACCAGATGCCTGAGATCGATGGCGTAGAATTGGCACGCTTGATCAGTGAGGATTCGACGAATCCAATTAAACATTCTGTACTGGTTAGCTCTGCAAGTCACACTGACGTTATGGAGATCGACAAGTACTTCGATGCGAGTATTACCAAGCCGGTTAAGCGCACAACATTATACGAGACGCTTGCAAATGTATTGAACGGTCAACAGCTCGGTGCAGATGTTGAAAGTCCACCAGAGCTGAGATTGTTCCAGGGAACCGTTTTGTTAGTCGAGGATAATGCGGTCAACCAAATGTTAGCCCAGGAGATGCTGCGTCGGCATGGTGTTGAGGTTGTGCTGGTTGAAAATGGTTATAAGGCGGTAATGGAATCCTCCATTACTCATTTTGATTTGATCCTGATGGACATCCAGATGCCGGTGATGGATGGCTATGAGGCCACCCGGCAGATACGCAATCATGAAAAACGCGCTAAATTGGCAGCAACCCCGATCGTGGCACTGACGGCTAATGCGCTGAATGGAGATGATCGGGCCTGTTTTGAGGCGGGTATGGATGATTATATGTCCAAACCTTTTAGCGAGGCCATGCTGCTTAGGATATTGCAAAAATATCTTGATGCAAGCATGTCTGCGCCTGAGGATGGTTCTGAAGAAAGCTCGGCATCTAACTGAATGAATGGATCTTTCTCGACCTTAATCCAGGCCTTAGTTAACACCCTGAAAACAGCGAAAAATAACCGGCAAATCTGCCTGCTCTAATTGACCAATTCAGTGTGAACTTATATACTTCGCCGCCCTGATAGCTTGCGTTTGAGGCCGTCTTTATAAGACTTTTCATCATGTTGAAAGCCAGAGATAGCCTAACTTTAGCGTTACGCAAGACACTCCAAATTCAGGCAGCATTGACAGGAATCGCTGCTATCGTTGCACTACTGGTGAAATCGCCCAGTTTTGCAGTGGCTCTGGTTTACGGTGGCGCAGTAACCAGTATCGGGACAGGATTACACGCTTGGCGACTACTAAAGATCGCGGCGGCAGGTGACGCTACAGATGGCAACCCGCTTACCAACCAGGGAAATGTTGGGATTGAAGTCTTTAAGGGTGCCCTGCTTAAATATGCAGCCATTATGGTGTTATTAGCGCTCGGAATGGGTTACTTAAAGCTGGAACCACTGGCAGTGCTGATCGGATTTACTGTCGCGTATATAGGGTTTGTGTTTAGCGGAGGTTATGCTCCTCGCTCCAAACCTGGAAGTAAGACAGGGCAGTAAGCTCAGACCGAAAACGGTGGCTTATTGGCCCTGGCTTCGCTATTGAGATAGCTTGAAGCAAAAGAAACGAATTTTAAAACTTTTTGGAAATTAACCACGAATGTTATGCCGCAATCCGCAGTCGGACAAACACTGTGTGAAGGCATGGGCGCGGTCGAAAAAGCGGGCTGGCAATTTGCCCACTGTGGTGCGGAAGCTCAGGCAATGGGCTTTAATTCTATTAATATCGATACCATGTTTTGGTCTGTGTCTTTAGGGCTACTCTTTATATGGGTGTTCCGTAAGGCGGCGAAAATGGCCACCGCCGATGTTCCATCTGGCTTACAGAACTTTGTCGAATGGGTGTGTGAATTTATCGATACCTCCGTTCGCGGTTCATTCACGGGTAAAAACGATTTAGTCGCGCCCATGGCCCTGACTATCTTTATCTGGGTTTTCTTGATGAATTTCATGGATTTAATACCCGTTGACTGGTTGCCTGCCCTCGCCGGTTGGGTCGGTCATACTTTCTTTGGGGCTGATCCTCATCATGTCTTTTTCAAGGTGGTGCCATCGACTGATCCAAATGCGACCTTCGGTATGTCGTTTGCGGTGTTCGGCTTAATGCTCTTTTATAGTATAAAAATGAAAGGCGTCGGTGGCTTTACCGCTGAGCTGACCATGCATCCATTTAGTTCTAAGAACCCGATTCTGCAATACCTCATTTTTGTTCCAATCAATTTCGTATTGGAATTTGTCTCGCTATTAGCGAAACCGCTTTCTTTGTCACTGCGTCTTTACGGAAACATGTATGCCGGTGAAATGATCTTTATTTTGATTGCCCTGTTGTTTGGCATGGCTAGCTCAGGAACCATCGGTGGCTGGTTGGGCGCTGGCGCAGGTGGCTTAATGCAACTGGGTTGGGCGATTTTTCATATCCTGATTATTACCTTGCAGGCGTTCATCTTTATGACCCTGGCGATTGTGTATATGGATATGGCGCATCAGGTAGACGAAGCACATTAAACAGATTTTTAATTTTTTTTTTTAGAATTTTGAAATAGGAGAAAACAATGAACGAAGTACAAGCAACCTTATTTATTGCTGGCGCTTTAATGATGGGTCTGGGCGCATTAGGTGCCGCGATTGGTATTGGTGTATTAGGTGGCCGTTTCCTAGAAGGTGCTGCACGCCAACCGGAACTGATTCCATTACTGCGTACTCAATTCTTCATCATGATGGGTCTGACTGACGCGGTTCCAATGATTGCGGTTGGTATTGCCTTCTACGTGATCTTTGCGGTTGCTCCAGGTGCGGGCGGCTAAGATAAGCAAAGCCTGCTATTTGATAAAGACGACAGATTAGGAAAAGCGTATGAATTTTAATTACACGCTCATCGGACAAAGCATAACCTTCTTTTTCTTTATTTGGTTCTGCATGAAGTTTGTATGGCCACCGATCATGAATGCCTTGCATACCCGTAAGGCAAAGATTGCGGATGGCTTGGCTGCTGCGGAAAAAGGTCAGCATGAAGAAGAGTTGGCCAAGAACCGTGCCGTTGAAATCTTGAAAGAAGCCAAAGATCAGGCCGGTGATGTCATTCGAC
>CAMYOL010000013.1 GCA_947260005.1 uncultured Ectothiorhodospiraceae bacterium | reverse complement strand
AGCAGACTCTATTGAATAGCAAAACTGCACTAGAAAATTTATATCGAGTCTTGTATATTTAAAACTCCTGTTCTTTTAAAGTCTTGTTTCAATTAAGTTATTCAGAACGCACTACGATTCCTTGTAGGGACATTCTGTATATAACTACTTCCGGTATTACGATCCCTCTACGGGGCGGTATATTACTAGTGATCCGATTGGGGAAAATGGGGACAGACCCTGACCGATCCCCACAAAATTACACATAACCGCAAGCCTCTTTGTGGTGTAACCGAAGTTGTTTTATGGCTTCGGTAAATTCCTGCTTCAGGAAATCATCTGCACCTCGCTTAATCACCTCAAGTCCGAGAAAGAAGGTGGATAATACTTTTTCCGTTCTCACGGTATTGGCCTGATAGTGGCGATACCATTGCTTTATCTCGGCAATCTTGCCGATCATCCACACAGCAAAGGTCGCCAGGTGGGCCACCAGTAACAGATTTTCATAACGATACGTGGTGGTGCAACGCGCTTCATTAAACGACAAACCCCAGCGACTATTCTTAATATCACGAAAACCTTCTTCAATTTGCATGCGTGTTTTATATAAGTTGATCACCTGTTTCGTATTCACATACGCCTTATCCAGTGAGGTCACAATCAGCCAGGGCGTACGTTCGCGATGTGCGTTCTTTTCACTGTGTTTCATTTTACAACGTTCACCAAACACGGTTTTCTTCACACGACCTTTTTTCTTTTGCTTTAATAGATAGGCATGACAGGTTAACGGATGTTTGCGTACCAGATCGATTTCACCTAAATAACAGCCTCGCGGTGTCGCGCACTCAAACACCTGTTCCACTCGTACCCAGTCTTCTTCACCCTGCGGGGACAGCATCATATGACCACCCACACGTCCGACAAAATCCCAGCCCATCTCTTCAACGGAACGAAACCAGGGTGTGCGAAAACCTGCATCGGTCACTATGATAGGCTGGCAGTGGCGTGGGATGATTGTTTTTAGGGTCTGAAGAAAACGCCTTTGCACATGCGGATTCCCATCTTTGCATTGGTGATGACTTTCTTCATAGATCGTTAATGCACGACCATCCACTGGTATCGATGCGCGCAATAAATGAAATTTGCGATCAGTGCTTAAGTCTGACCAGTCTATTAAAATCACCGGACGGCGTTGTTTGCCCATAATAAGACTTGCCATAGCTTTGTAAATGACGGAACGGTCCTGATTCATCGCCGCACTACCTATCAAACGGTCTGCACGTTTGATATTGTGTTTGGTGTGCGTGTGATTACAGATGGCACGGCCCAACCCGGTCACCGACAATTTCTTGCCGATCATTAGCGCGGTGCAAAGTGTGAGTAATGCCGTCATGCGTGTCTTATGGACCCCTTGACAGTGCTTCTTTAAATGGGTATCAAGTATCTGGGTGGCATGCATGGTGTTTTCCTTATATTAACTTTGACACTTAATACAAGATCAAAAAATGCCATGCGTGTCCACCTGATCCTTTTTATACCTAAATCATTGTTTTTGATCACCTTTTTGTGGGGATAGGTCAGGGTCTGTCCCCAGTTTCCGAAATGTTTTTATCACAACTAAATGGTACACTCATCCAGTTGCTTCATTAAATAAAATACTTTTTGGTTAAAAATATTTTTATTATCAGTCAATTCTTTTGAATCGCAATTCCCAATCAAGCATGCTCGTATCTTTTCTATTGATGATGCAATTAAGTCTAATGAAACCCCTAAATTAAAGTAATCACACGCTAATTTAGCTTTATCATCTTCTGACAATTTAAGTGCCTTTAATCCAAACCCTTGAATAACGTCTCGTCTTGCCGTTATGCTATTTTTTACATTTGTATAAGTTTTTATATCAATTAGTGATTCAAACTTACCTTTCACTACAAGAAACTCCATATCCTTCAATATCAAATTTTGAATTCTATCGATTTCTGCTACTTGGTTGTTCAGCCAGCTATTATTCTCTGGCTGATCAGCCAAGCTACAATTTAACAAACTGAATGAAGTCAACATCACAAACAAAAGCGCCCTTACTGTGGACTTATTTGGCATTACAAATTTATTTGAATTTTTCATTGGCTTAACGCATCGCATAGATCTCTCATTCCTTGGTTAACTGGGAAATTTTCATGAATAGCATTAACCGCATCATTATTCCTGACAAATTCATCTTCCTTTCTTTTTGCGCAATCATTAGATGCCGCACGATAACACGATAATGATTTCTCAGTATCAGATATCTTTTCGCAACTTTTTT
>CAMYOL010000012.1 GCA_947260005.1 uncultured Ectothiorhodospiraceae bacterium | reverse complement strand
GGCACAAGCAGGACCGTTATAATCTTTGATCAATGGGTTAATCTGATAGCACTCAAGGCCGCTAAGTTCAGCACCAACATGATAGGCCATACTGTAACCATCACCTGCATTGGTTGGATTCTCATAAGTACCAAATAGATAACCTGATGTCGGCAGGCCTAAACGCCCGGCTGCACCGGTACATAAAATCACCGTCTTAGCTTTAATAACCGCTGTCTCAGCTGTTCTTGGATTAACAAGATGCGCACCGGCAATACGACCATCTTTGCCCTTAAACAAACGGGTTGCCATAAAGCGATTAATGACCTGTACCCGTTTCTTACGTAACTGCCGGTAAAGGATTTTTTTCATATGGTGTCCTTCCGGCATCGGTAACACATAGGTCCCCATGTGATGTACTTTTTTAACGTTATATTCGCCAGTTTCGTCTTTTTCAAACTTGACACCCCACTCATCAAGCTTATTAATCATGTCATAGCTACGCGTCGCATAGGCCATAATAGTTTTTTGATTAACGATACCGTCATTCGCAATCGTAATTTCTTTGACATATTGCTCTGGTGTAGCATGGCCAGGAATGACTGCGTTGTTCAAACCGTCCATACCCATGCTGATACAACCACTGCGTTTGACGTTCGCCTTTTCCAATACAGCCACTTTAAGCTTTGGATTCATTTCCTTGGCTCGAACGGCGGCCATTGGGCCAGCCGTACCACCACCTATTACCAGAACATCTACCTCTAAGGTTTCATCATTTGTTGATTCAGCATTCATAATTTCGTCCTAACTGTTTGTTCAGATTAATTTCGTTCAACGCGTAGCTGATACTGGAACGCGTCACCTCGGTACGATAAGTATTCAAAATCGATAGGATCACCTGCCTCAGAAAACACCAGGCGTTGGATACGCAATATCGAAGAAGCCACTTCTACATTTAGATGTTTTGCTAAACTTTGATCTGCACCAATCGCTTCAATTTTTAAATCGGCGTGACCGAGTCCGACCCCAAATTCGTTTTCCAGCATGGGGAAAATATCCTGAGTCAGGTCACGGCCTAATAAACCCTGGCCGACATTATGTGGAAAATATGAAATAGGTTCACGGTTGAGATAACGGATGCGTGTGAGCTCAATCACGCTTGCGTTCTGTGGCAACTTAAGTGCTTCAGCAACTTCCTGATTAGGGTGTGTTTCTTGCACGCTCACCACTCGTGCCGATGTTTCATAGCCTTGAGGAGACATCGCTTCACCAAAACCCTGCAGGCGTTGAACATCTTGAACTGCCTTAGGTCTTGAAACAAATGTACCTTTGCCCTGTACGCTAAACACGAGCCCTTCAGTGTGTAAGTCCCGTAAAGCCTGACGAACAGTTATACGACTAACACCAAACAGCTTCATCATCTCGCTTTCAGACGGTAAGCGCTCATGTACTTCATAGTCTTCATCCATAATGCGCTGTTTGAGGATGTCTTTTATTTGTGCATACAGGGGCTGCATTGATTCATTGCGAACCGTCTTATCTTTGTTTTTCGTAGCATTCATTTCATTCACTCGTAATGACTTGTTATAACATGTTAGTATATGTTGATTATTGCCCATGTCAATACTACTTTGCCTCGCTGGGACATTATTATTAGTGCCTGCGTTACTTATTGTTTCATATAGAGTTTTCTCAACCATCCTGTTGACCTATTTGCCTATTAAGAGACTGTTTTCGCTGACTTTCCGGAGCCTCTAATGAAGATAAATACTTCGCCAAAAGTCGCATTTCCTGCTCCGTTAAAGCACGACTGATTTGCTGCATTTGTTGTTGATCATCGTTGGCCCTCTCGCCTGTTTTGAAAGCTAAAAGCTGCCCTAACAGGTAGACCTGATGCTGCCCAGCCAAGCGTGGGAATGTTTTCTTACCCTCAACATTTTTATCGTGACAACTTACACAGGCAGGTATGTTTCGATCACCATCACCCTGCTGGATGAGTTGCTGCGCGACTTTTGTTTGCTTGGCCGTTAATTTTTCATGTGAACGAACGATCACCGGTTGTGAAGAAAAATACTCGGCCACGATCTGGATATCTGCATCCGATAGCAACTCAGCCGTTGCCTGCATTTGTCCATGACGTTTGCCCGCGCGGAAATCACGTAGCTGTTTGCTAATATATTCAGAGGTCTGCCCCGCCAGCCGTGGATAACTGGGCATCAATGAATTACCATCATATTCATGACAGTAGCCGCACTGTTCATAAGGTGCTTGGCCAGTGGTATCAATTGTATCTGCAAGACTATGCATTGACATGATCATCATGAATAGCGCAATAATTGAGTTATTTGTCATAGTCATTTTTCAATTTAGACAGCTGCATTGTTATATTGACTAACTATTATATTCATTTGGTTTAGCACCAAACTTATATCCATCGGCGGTGCAAACTTAGCAATCAACTTCCCATCTGGATTAATTAGAAACACCTCAGAACTATGCTGCACCGTATAAAAACCTGATGAATTTTTTTTGTCATAGCGATGATAGGCGTCAAACTGTTTTTCGAAACGTGTAATATCTGAAATATTGCCGGTAAGGCCGACGAAACTGGAATCAAAATAACGAATGTAATCCGCAAGATGCTCGTACCCATCTCGCTCTGGATCAACGCTAACAAAGAAATACACAGGCTTTATTTTTAACCGGGGATCTTTTTCGATTGCCTTCTTGACTTGAGTTAACTGCATTAATGTTGCTGGACATACATCGGGGCAATTCGTAAAGCCAAAGAAAACGAATGACCATTGACCAGTAAAACGGTCTTGCGTCAATTCAATATTATTATGATCAATCAACTTGTGAGCTTGGATAATACCAGGTGAATTTATACTTACTTCGGACAATAGATCTGGATCCGAATTATTTACCCGTGACACCAAACTAACAATCAACCCTGCCAAGATAAAAGCAGCAACAACAATAAAGTAGCGTTTTTTGTTTCTTAATTTAGTCAAGACAAGCACCCAGAATAAACCATTTATTTTTTACTACTTTGTAATTCGAAGGCACGTAATGATTCAGACCGTATAAGTTCCATACATTTCTTTTTAGTCTCTACATATGCACTGCTGGTTACCATTGAAGCATCGCGGGGTCTGGGCAAATCAATTTTGATATCTGCAATCAGCCTCCCAGGACTCGCTGACATTACAACCACACGGTCAGCCAGAAAAACTGCTTCATCTATATCATGAGTTACGAAAATAACGGAGATACCAAACTCACCCCAAATCTGTAGCAAGTTCTCCTGCATCATGGCGCGAGTTTGTGCATCTAATGCGCCAAAAGGTTCGTCCATCAATAAAACATTGGGATAATTTGCCAAGGCACGTGCGATACCAACACGTTGTTTCATACCACCAGACAACATGCCAGGATAACTATTTTCATAGGCCGATAA
>CAMYOL010000011.1 GCA_947260005.1 uncultured Ectothiorhodospiraceae bacterium | reverse complement strand
TAACGTTTGAAACCAAGCGCCGCGTTAGCGGTCGCCTTGGGTTGACTTGTTATACACAATCAATTGCTCCATTTGTTTATACTTTCTAGTTTTACCGAATTAGGTGAAAACTTCTCCACTAAAGCACCTAGTTCTTTTGATACAACTATTAATGGACTAAATTGTGAATTTCTAAATATATTGTCAGTAACTGATATTTCATCTTTCGCCATCATGTTTTCACAAAACATTGGAGTTTTATCGTTACCTTCAAGACCTTTCCATGTTGATATTTTCATGTCCCATACATCATGGGTTGCTAATATATTAATAGCATAAAAATCACTTCTAATGCCGTCTTTTGCTCGTACTTTTACAGGTATTATTTGCACAGATTCTTGAATTAGCTGTTCAACTGAATCAAGAACGACTTTCGAAAATATTATGAATGGGCCTGCTATGTTTGGAAAGTTAGGAATTTCGCTAAAATTACATAAAAATCTTATAGTTGGGCAAACCCAGTCGTCACTTAAACGTTTACAACTCATTAAATCATACACATCAAATTCTGTATTTCTATCATACTCTCCAATTAGTTTTTCATCATATGCATCATTTGTTGAAAGGAAACAGACTGGAATATCATCCTCTCTGTCTGGTTTGCTCAGCTGCTCTTTTAAGTTTTCATCAACTAGAGAATAAATAAAGCTTTGAAAATGTTTTTTACCATCTTCTGTTTTGAAATACTCATTATTAGTTTCCGATAGAAAATTTTCCCACTCTTGCCTGAAATTGCCAATTTCAATTAGATGAGCGAGATGCTCTGCTTCACGCTTACATAACCCACAAAACCCTTTGTTTCTATCAGCTGTAGAAACAAGAATCATTGAATTGCAGGCAGTACATTTAATTCGCTCGGACATATTTTTGTGTATAACGTTTTAATAAGCGGCGCGGTATTTGCGTCCGCTTGATTTAATTGTTAGAGGTTGCTCGCACATGAATCAATCTGGCCTGTTGATTCGGAAGTATGTCAATCCTTCGATTGGTATATCACCTAATTTATACCGCCCAAACGACCAAACTTCTTCATGCTCCAAGAACACATGCCATAAGATAAGCCCAAAAAACTTTGCTGAGGCAATCTCGTCTTCGTGGCATGCATTGAAATAGATAGGTTCAAAAACAGTTCCACTCCAGTCGCTACCAGGAATCCAGCTAGATGTTTCTATTTCCGATCCAGATATACGAGAGCGAAGTTCATCATAGATTGCCTGATAATCTTCATCACTTATATCTTTCCGCCAACGATCATAGTCTTTTCGATGCGGAATAGTTTTTATGTAACTTCCACTGTCAATTGAATAAAGCATATGTTTTTTCTTTACCTCTAACGTTTAAGGCCATGCGCGCCCAATGCCGTGAACGAAGTGAGCGGTAGGGCGTCGCGATGGGCCGCCTTGTTAACCATTGGACTCTGCAATTTCTTCAATTCCCCATTTGTAATGATTATTTCCAGAGGGAGTTAGAAACCACCCAACATCATTAATTAATTCTTCCTCAAACTCAATGGAATTGCTCTTCATGTATTCTAAGTAAGCCATATAGTTGCTTGGTTCTATAGGCCGAAAATTATGCCACTCTGAAAATCTCACATCTCTGACAGCATCTGCTAAGTCTATTAATGCATCTACGTATCGCTCAGGTACGATAGTTTGCTTGTTCTCGATAGAAAAACTAATTCCTGCTGTGTCTAGAAGATCACACAACATTTTTTGTAATTTACTGTTTAAAAAACCTATTTTCATAATTTTAGATGGTTAACGTCAGAATTAAATGGCGCCGCGTCTTTTGCGGCGTCCGTGCAGGGCGGATTTTTGCCCTGCGTTTTTGAATGACTTGTTATATTTCATTTATTGTATTTTTCCATGAATTCGTCTATTTCAGAATCTGATGCTTTCCAGTTGTGACCACGTAATTCGTAAACGCCAATAACACCCAATAGTTCTATTGGGCCTTCTGCCATAAAATGTAATTCATCTTTTTCAGCGTACCAATATTCCTTATCGTTATCGGTTCTCTTCCAATAGACCTCGAACCCTTTTTCTTTCAGGGCCAAATAAGCAGGAATTTCTACATTTGCTGCTGCTGTTATTTTGATTTCTTCACTCATTTATTTTTGAAATATAACGTTTAAGGCCAACGGCGCCAAAAAACCGCGCAGCGGTTTTGGCGTCCGATTGGGCCGCATTGTTAGGGTTTTTTGCCTTATTTAAATACAACTTTTGCACCTAGCGACTCTAATGTATGTATTAGTGGATTTGCTGCTTCTTTATTAAGAACTTCAATTTCATTGAGTTCATGATTTTTAATTTTTCTGGCTACACGTTTCAATTCCGTGCCACGTAATTGTGTACATAGACTTATACGGTGACAGAAGGACTCTAAATTCCAGCTATTGTGACTGGCCCACCGTTGATCTTCATTCCATTTTTCAATCACAAGTAATGTCATATGATTTTGTTCGAAACCCTAACAGTCATATATACAGCATGCTGTAATTGTCCCTTTAAGTCGATATATACAGCGTGCAGTATATCCCCTGATATAGCCTACAAATACGGCTGCTGAATAAATTATAGTCATATTGTTCAAATGTAAATTCCTTCTATTTATTATAGTGCTGCCATAGCTTGATCAGAATTAGTTTTCATTTTAACTGTTGACATAGTACTAATTAGGACTATACTAGTACTAGTTAGTACAAAAGAGCAGGGATATGGAATCAGTTTCTACAAAAAGTGAGTCAAATCAGGACTTTATGCCGTTAATGCGGGCGTTGGTCAGGGCCTATCAGGCCTTTGCTGCTTATGATGCCAATGGGTATCGTGATATTGACCTGACGGTGTCACAGGCGGATGTGCTGTTTACGCTGGGTAATACCGAGGGGCTTACGTTTAAGGAGATTGGCAATCTAACCCTGATTACCAAGGGTACGCTAACGGGTGTGATTGATCGCATGGAAGACAAGGGCTTGGTTAAGCGTGTGAGTCTGTCGGATGACCGTCGTTGTACACGGGTCGTACTCACCGCGAAGGGAACGAAAATGTTTAACCAGGTGTTTCCTCAACAGATCGCTTATATAAAGGAACGCTTTGATCGAATGGATGCGAAGAGTCAGAAAGAGGCCCTGGTGCATTTACGCAAAATCAGGGAAATTTTTAGTTAGTATTTTTTTAATCTAATAGTACGTATTAGTACTATTTATCGTAAAAGGAGAACATCATGAATACAAAACAATTTGATATCGCAACGCTTATTCTTCGTAGCAGCCTGGGTATTATGTTTATCGCCCACGGTCTATTGAAGGTGTTGGTCTTTACCTTGCCGGGCACGGTGCAGTTTTTTGAGTCGGTGGGTTTCCCAGGTTGGATGGCGTATGTGGTGGCCTACAGTGAAATTGGTGGTGGTATTTTGTTGGTTGCCGGTGTTTATACTCGTGCCGTTGCTTTGGCCACTATACCGATTTTGCTTGGTTCACTTTCCGTGCACCTTGGTAATGGCTGGGTATTTTCAGCGGCCAATGGTGGTTGGGAGTATCCTGCGTTCTTGACCGTCATCGCGGTTGTGGTTGCGTTATTAGGCTCGGGTAAGTATGCGGTATCTTTGCCGTTTTTAAATAGGGTTCCGGCTACTGCCTGAGTTTGGTTGGGTGATAGGTTGTGGGTGCCGTTAATGGCATCCGCAATTTAGGTTTAATCGAATATCTGGATTCTCTTCATTCATGTCATTCCCACATTTTCTTTTTTGTCATTCCCCTGGAGAGGGGAATCCATTTTTATTCCTGGATTCCCGCCTCCGCGGGAATGACGGTGGTGAGGGGAATCTATTTTAATCCTGGATTACCGCCTCGGCTCTGGCTCCTGCTTCGCCCTACCGCCTACGTCCATGTAGGCGTCCGCGGGAATGACGGGACTGAAGAGAATAACGGTGGAGTAATACGCACATAGTCTTTTTGTCATTCCCCTGGAGAGGGGAATCCATTTTTAACCCTGGATTCCCGCCTTCGCGGGAATGACGGGAGTGATTTGCACATAGTCTTATGTCATTCCCTTGGAGAAGGGAATCCACATATATTAATCCCAAAGTAGATTAGGAAATTCTTTTTGTCCGATTGCGCTTAGTTCTTTTGCGCGTTGTTTATTTTTTTCCGTCCCCGTCTGGTTTAACGTCAGGATCAATATTTTCAAATAGTTCGAGTTATTTGTTTGTGCATTCCAGGCTTGGTCAAGAAAAGTAATCGCCTGTTCATTTTTTTGCAGCCAGACCAATGCCGTTCCCTTACCAAATAAATATTCAGGACGATCAGGTTCTGTTTTTAATAACTGATCATAGGTTTGGTTCGCAAGTTTATAGTTATTATCCCAGGCATAGGTTTTGGCTAACAATCTCAACGCTTTTATGTCATCAGTATTCGTCTGTAAGTGCTGTCGCAGTGACGCCGCTGCTTCGGTATATTCCATGGAATTAATGTGATCGCGTGCCTTTGTCATTTCTGCTGATTGTTGCGTCGATTGCTCAGTCGATTTTTCTGCCGGTTTTTCTGCCGATTTTTCTGCCGATCTTTCCGCATGGCAAAATGCCGCACTAAACAAAAGTGTAAAATAAATCAATAATCTCAATGGGTTCTCCGTCTATATATAAGTATGTTCATCCGGCACGCAGTATACGGTAGAATGGCCGGATGGATGTATCTAAAATTCTCGACCCGTTAAACGACGCACAGCGTCAGGCCGTTTGTGCTGAGGCGGGTAATGTGTTGGTGTTGGCCGGGGCCGGTAGTGGTAAAACCCGGGTGTTAGTACATCGCATCGCCTGGTTACTCGCAGCAGAAAATGTTTCCCCCTATGGCATTCTTGCCGTGACCTTTACCAATAAGGCCGCCGGCGAAATGCGCAGTCGGATTGAGCAATTGCTGGGCATTCCGGCCAGCGGCATGTGGGTCGGCACCTTTCATGGCCTCGCGCATCGGTTATTACGTGCACACTGGAAAGAAGCGGATCTGTTGCAACATTTTCAGGTGATGGATAGCGAGGATCAATTTCGTGCTATTCGTCGTTTAATCCGAGAGATGGGCCTGGATGAAGGGCAATGGCCGGCAAAAGAATCGCAATGGTATATCAACGCGCGTAAAGACGAAGGTCTGCGTCCTGAAAACCTGGAACACCATAACGATCCGCATAAACGTGGCATGATTGAGATCTATGCTGAGTATGAACGTTATTGTCAGCGCGTTGGTGCGGTGGATTTTGCCGAGTTGTTATTGCGCAGCCATCAGTTGTGGTTACGCAACCCCGAATTATTAAAACACTATCAGGATCGGTTTAAGTTTATTCTGGTTGATGAGTTTCAGGATACCAATACCATTCAATATGCCTGGTTAAAACTTTTAGCCGGTGACAACACCGCCATGTTTGCCGTCGGTGATGATGATCAATCTATTTACGGTTGGCGTGGCGCGCGAGTGGAGAATATCCACCAATTCTCAAAAGATTATCCGAATACCGCCACTTTTCGCTTGGAACAAAATTACCGTTCGACTGGCAACATCTTAAATGCCGCCAATGCCTTAATCGATCATAATTCGGATCGCATGGGCAAAGAGTTATGGACCGCCGATGGTGAAGGCGAACTGATTCAATTGTACTCAGCCTTTAACGAACTCGATGAAGCGCAGTTTATTGTCGATAAGATCAAAGACTGGATCGACAAGGGCGGGGCGCGCAGTGAAAATGCCGTGTTGTATCGCTCTAATGCGCAATCACGAGTGATGGAAGAACGTTTAATTAATTATGGCATCCCTTATCGGGTATACGGTGGCCTGCGGTTTTTTGAACGCCAGGAGATCAAAGATGCCCTGGCCTATCTTCGTTTAACCAATAACCGGGAGGATGACGCCTCTTTTGAGCGCATCGTCAATGTCCCGACTCGTGGTATCGGTAGCCGCACCGTCGAGATCGTACGTGAAACCGCACGCAATAGCGGGACCTCGATGTGGCAGGCCGCTTATCATTTAATTGAAAACAAAGAACTCACCTCACGTGCCTTAAACGCCTTACAGTTTTTTGTGCAAAAGATTGAAAATATAAAATCCGCGATTGAAAATCTGCAGTTACATGAACAAATCGAACATGTGATTCACGAAAGTGGTTTGATCGATCATTATAAAAAAGAAAAAGGTGAGCGAGGCCGCACTCGACTTGAGAATCTGGACGAACTCATCAACGCCGGTAAGAATTATGATGAAGACGCCTTTGAAGAAGAGATCGATACCTCCGATGTGTTAACTGCGTTTTTATCGCATGCCAGTCTCGAGGCGGGTGAACGCCAGGGCGATGAGTGGGATGATTGCGTACAGTTAATGACCCTGCATTCTGCAAAGGGACTCGAATTCAAACAGGTATTTTTATGCGGTCTGGAAGAGGGCATGTTTCCGCATCGACTATCCGTCGAAGAATCAGGGCGGCTGGAGGAAGAACGACGCTTATGTTATGTCGGCATGACCCGGGCGATGGAAAAACTGGTCATCAGTTATGCGGAGAAACGACGTTTATATGGCGAAGAAAAAATTGCGCGGGCCTCTCGTTTTATCTCCGAGATACCAAATGAATATTTAGAAGAAGTCCGCCTTGGTAGCAGTGTGGCCACGCCAGTCTATGATGGCAGCTACGCCAAAGTGGCCGACGTCGAAGACAAGGATGCACCGGTAAAACTGGGACAACGAGTTATGCATGCCAAATTTGGTGAAGGCATCGTTTTAAATTACGAAGGTCAGGGCCGACATGCGCGTGTGCAGGTAAACTTTGAAATGGAAGGCAGTAAATGGCTGGTAATGGAATATGCGAATTTACAGTTTTGTTAAATTAAGCTGATAACGGCGCATCCACTATATTATCCGCGTTAAGTCCCCGCACCGGGTTGCTGCGAGGCCGGCCCAGGTAATGACCTTGGGCAAAATCGATTCCATATTCTTTTAACAAGACCAGTGTCTCATGGTTTTCAACAAATTCAGCGATGGTTGTTTTGCCCAGTGCGTGCGCGACCTGATTCATGGATTGCACCATGGCCTGATCCACTTCGGTATGCGCGAGACTTTGTATAAAAGAACCGTCGATCTTTAATGAATCGACCGGCAGGTGTTTTAGGTACGTAAATGAGCAAAATCCAGAGCCGAAGTCATCTAATGACATTTTGCAACCCAGGTCTTTTAAGCAACCAATAAAACTTCGCGCGGCTTGCAGGTTATTGATAGCCGTGGTCTCGGTGATCTCAAAGGTAATAGCAGCAGGGTTCAGACCGGTTGTATTTAATATCCCTTTAACCAGCTTGAGTAATTTTGGATCTTCAACGGCACGTCCGGATAAGTTGATCGCAAACTGCGTTTCAAAATCATCGGAATGTAATTCGGCCAGGTGTTCCATCGCATTGCGTACCGCCCATTGATCGAGATTATGGATTAAGCCAAAACGTTCTGCTGCCGGAATAAAGCCACCGGGTTTGATTGACTGTCCATCTTCTGTTGGTAGACGCAATAGCACCTCGTAACCCTGGATTTCTTCAGAGGCCACGTTGACAATGGGTTGATAAAGAAGCTTAAACAGATCATTGTCGATGGCATCGCGCACTCGTGTGACCCAGCCCATGTCTTCGGCCATGGCGGTTTGTTCACTGTCTTGCTCGGTAAATTCATGCACACAGTTACGGCCTTGAGATTTGGAAATATTACAGGCCAGATCGGCACGCGATAAGGCATCTTCAGCCGATTCGGTTTCGCTGTCAATCATCGTTAAGCCAATACTGCAGGTGACGTTGATGGTTTTGCCGCTGTCATTAAAGCGGTAGTGTTCAAACATGCTGCGAATGTTTTCGGCGACCGGTATCGCATGATCATGATCAATGTTATATAAAATAATGGTAAATTCGTCACCACCAAAGCGGGCCAATAGGTCACCATCTCGAATATTTTTAGTTAGCACTTCCGTACATTCTTTTAGCAAACGATCGCCTGCTGCATGACCGAGGGTGTCGTTGACGTATTTAAATTGATCGAGATCCAAATACAATAATGCACACTCTGCAGCGCTACGTGCAATCCGCGAAATCACACGTTCTAATTCGCTCTGGAAATAACTGCGATTATGTAAACCGGTTAAATTATCGTGCTGGGTCTGATAGGTCAGCTCTTTTTCAAACAGCTTTTGTTCGGTAATATCCCGTGCGGTTCCACAGATTGAAGTTACTTTACCCGATTCGTTTAATTTAGGACGGGCATTAAAGCTGATGTAACGATGGTTGCCTTCTTTATCTAAATGCACGGTTTCATATTGAACCAGGTCTTTACCCGCGAGTAATTGTTCAAATGCGATCAGGTCTCGTTCTGTCGATTCAGGGGCCTGAATTTTTGTGAATTTTTCACCCAGCATCTCTTTTTGTGTATAACCGTAGATTTCAGTCACGGCGTTATTCAAATAAATCCAGCGTCCTTCTGTATCGACACTCCAAACCAGGTCATGTGCAGTTTCCACCAGGTTACGATAACGTGCCTCTGCATCGAGCAATAACTTTTGTGCGGCCTGTTGCTCGGAAATATCCGCGACCATCAGACTATAAAAGACCTGTTCATCACGTAACATCTGACTAATGCGCACCCTGATGGGGACCGAGCTACCGTTGCGATTCCGACCGATGAGCTCTTGTTCATTGTCAGGATCGTCATTTTGCAGTGACTGGGTATCGAGCTCAGGGATTAGCCAGCGAATGGGTTTGCTACGTATTTCCTGGTGGGTATAACCGAACAGGCGTTCTGCGGCTGGGTTAAAGGTATCAATAGACAGTTTTTCGTTTAGCACGATGATGCCTTCTGCGGCATGGTTCACTATCGCAGAAACGTGAGACTCTTGTTCGACCAGGCGTTTGAATACATTGCCCAGCATTTGCACCAGGTAGCCAATTTCATCCAGTGATTGTGGGCGCAATAATTTGGCTAAGGCACTGTTACTGCTGGCACCACTGCGACTAATGACTCGTTTAACCGGAGCCAGGGATTGATGTAGACCATGAATAGCGACACCCGTAATCAAAAAGGCAAAAAAGCCAATCAATGCTGAGGCCACCAGGACTTCATTCGTTAGATAGCCGGTCCGCCACCAGTAGTATTTAAGCAGCACAACACTGGTCAACAGTGGCAGAAAACCACCAATCAACAGTATTTTAGTATGAATCCGAATTTGTACCTTGTTCATGCCAAGGTAACGAGTGAGGTGACCAAGCAAATTTAAACAAACTAGATAGCCCGGCATGCCAACATATATGGCCACCACCAGATTCAACAACATGAACTCTATTAACGGTGTCGATGCGGTCGGAATGGTTGCCTTATCGGTGATCCAGAATTGCGCGGTCGGTAATAACAACACGGCGATCAGAAAAAATGACCAGTAACTCGTTGTAAAACGCTGCAGGCGACGGTTTAGGCGATCAGGTAATGGCAGGCCCGTAGGGTGCTCAGCATGCCAGTCTATTAGTGGGCGTGCAAAATTAAAGAAATGCCAGCCGACCCAGACCAGCAGGGTGACATAGATTGCGAATAACGGTAGCGCTGTGTCGGCTTGCAATAGATCATTGAGTTCGACCATGCCAAAGAAAGCAGCGACGGCGTAACCACAAATCGGTGTGAGTGCAAAACTAACAAAAGCAACCAGAGCTAAGCGCGTCTGGATGTGCGAAATTGCCTGGCCCATTGAATCCTTATCGTTTTGTTATAGTTGTTAATTATTTAAGAGAAAGCTAATAAAGTGATATGAGGAGACCATCATCACTTCAAACTTATGCAATGATAATGGCAGAATAGTAGTTGCTTATCTAGACGAGGACATGAAAAAATATAAATTAAATTTGTAAAATCCGATGTCAGTTTAGAGTGAATTGCTCGAGCCAGATATTAGCCATCGGACTCAAGTCTATGATGAGTATACAAATTAGTTTTTATAGTCAGATACACATTTTAATCGTGGAAAAAACTTAATCACTAAAATTGTGATTGATGTCAACAATTAGGAGCAAGCGCTATGAAGCGTCGTGATTTTTTAACAAAAGCAGGAGCAGGTGGCGTATTGGCGGCAACCGGATTAGGTTTGTCTGCAAAAACGGCAAACGCCGCTAAAGGTAAAAAATATAAATGGAAAATGGTGACGACCTGGCCTAAAAATTTTCCTGGTTTGGGAACCGGCGCCAATACCGTTGCCAAAATGATTACCGAAATGAGTGGTGGTCGTCTTGAAGTCAAAGTTTATGGCGCAAAACAGCTGGTCGGCCCGTTTGAAGTGTTTAATGCCGTTAGTAGTGGTGATGTGCAAATGGGTCACGGCGCGGCGTATTACTGGAAAAACAAAAGTACTGCGGCGCAATTTTTCTCTGCGGTGCCATTTGGATTAAATGCACAGGAAATGAATGGCTGGCTTTATTACGGCGGCGGTTTAAAGTTATGGAAAGAGATCTATGCAGACTTTAATTTAATCCCGGCGGCGGCCGGTAATACCGGCGTGCAAATGGGTGGCTGGTTTAATAAAGAAATAAAGTCGATTAAAGACTTAAAAGGCCTGAAAATGCGTATTCCCGGACTTGGCGGCGAAGTGCTGAAGCGCGCCGGTGGTACGCCGGTGAGTCTGCCGGGTGGCGAGATCTATACCTCATTGCAATCCGGTGCGATTGATGCCACAGAATGGGTCGGACCCTATAACGATCTGGCGTTTGGCTTTTATAAAGTCGCTAAATATTACTACTACCCTGGTTGGCATGAGCCCGGCACGACCCTGGAAGCGATTGTTAATAAATCGGCATTCGCAAAATTACCGAAAGATCTTCAAAAAATAGTTGAATGTGCCTGTGCTTATGCGAATCAGGACATGTTGGCTGAATATACGGCACGTAATAATGCCGCCCTGCATACGCTCGTTAATAAGCACAAGGTGAATTTAAAACCGTTTCCTGAAGAAGTGTTGGCGAAAATCAGAACACTCTCCGACGAGGTTGTGAGTGAGGTGGCGAACCAAGACAAGATGGGTAAAAAAGTTTATGCATCGTTTAAGAAGTTTCGTGATCAGGCAAAAGCCTGGCACAACGTTTCTGAGTTGGCTTACTACAACGCGCGCTGAGTCAGGATATTTAAACCCGCTGACCATGATGAATGGCAGCGGGCTTAAACGTTATTTTTTATTTGAGAATTAAGCCAGCGTTTCTTTTTCTATACCAAACATATTCCGATAAATTATCCCATAAGCGATTAAAATCATCGGCATTGCCCAGATGAGACCAATTAATAACGGAATCATTGAAGCGAGTACAATGATGGAAACAATAATGGCGAAGAAGAAGAAGGTAAACCATCGGTGAGTAATCGTTTTACGTGAAGTCTCCAATGCTTGCCACGGACTCATATTTTTCTCAATCACTAATGGCAGTGCAAGATAATAGGCGAACATTAAATAAATTCCAGGAAGAACTAGTAGTAACAAGCCAACCATAATCATGACGAGCATTAACAGATAGGTAAAAAACAACGGTAACATTTTGGAAAAATAACTCATAATGGATGAGGCCTCGGATGATTCACCTGCAGCGCGTCGAATGCCGATAATGAAAAAGCCGATCTCAATCGGCATGATGATCAACATCAATACAAGATTAACGATTATCTCAATGAAAATGGTCATCCCCTCACCAGGAAACAACATGGTGAACAGGGTCGAGATAATACCGGCAACGATACTGGCCCCAATATAGACCGCCATGAAAATTAAGAAGGCTAACCAGAAGGTGCCTTTGAAGCCGGAGGTTAATTCCCAGGCCTCCGTTAAGACATCACCAATATCAAACCGGTAGTTTCCGCTCAGACCGTCTTCAACCGATCCTCCAACTTGTTCCCCCGAAGGCGCTTTCTCTAAATCAGATTGTGGTGCTTGATATATGTCAGACATGAGGGTCTCTTTATCGTTGTTTTAGTAACTTTAGGAATAGCATATCTATATATAACCAGCAAGCGCATGGGCGACATGAGCATACTGACTTCAGCTTATTTACTGCGTTACCCAGTTTATTTATTGAGCTTATGATTTTAATGGTCTACACTAATTTCAGTTAATACTGAAATAAAAGAAATATTCGAAAGTATCTACTAACGTATTGTTTCAAAGGCATATTTTATGACACAAGTACAGAAAATATTGATGACGACACTGGTTATTGTGGTGGTAGCGGGGATTTTCATCACACTGACTCGAAGCTATGGTCAGACTGAAACGGCGCTTTTCTATATAGGATTGCCGGCTATCTTGGCGATAGGGTTAATCCTGTCAAAGCGCAGCGAGAAACCCATGCCCCGAACGATGAAAGGGATTACGCTCGGGATATTATTATCCGGTCCGCTTTTACAGGAAGGTTTTATTTGTATGCTTATGGCGGCACCGATCTTTTATGCCGTGGGTGCACTGGTGGCGTGGGCGATTGGTAAACAGGATGCAAAACAAAAAAATCAACTCAAAACCTTTACTCCATTTGTGGTGCTCATGTTAATGTCGCTAGAAGGAACACATCCAAATTTAACCTTCCCGCGTGAAACAATCATAACAGTGTCAAAGGTCGTTAATTTGTCGACAGAGCAGTTAGCTAACAACTTAAATCAGCCTGTTAAATATGGTAAAGATGCTTCATTATTTTTAAAACTGTTTCCTTTTCCCGAAATTACACAACACAGCGGTACTCAGGTTGGCGATCAACAGACCATGCATTTTGTTTATCGACGTCATTTTGTGAGTGATCGAAATGTACATGAAGGTGATATTGTTTTTGAAGTGACTGAACGGGATGAAACACATATCAAATCGAAGGTCGTTTCAGATACGAGTTATTTAAGTACCTATATGGTTTGGCAGACTTCAGAAGTATCATGGCTGGCCATTAATAATCAATCCAGTCGCGTCACCTGGAAGATAAAGTATCAGCGTAAACTTGATCCAGCCTGGTATTTTGGTCCACTGCAACAGTTTGTTACTGAAATGGCGGCTGAAACCTTAATTGATAGCGTAGTCGCTTCCTCCACCGGTATTCCTGCGGTTACCGCCATTCCCGCAGGGCACTTTTCTCTTAGCGAAATGAATCTAGGGTTAAGAATGGATTCCCCTCTCCAGGGGAATGACAAAAAGACTGCGGATAAAGCACTCCACCGTCATACCCGCAGGGCACCTTACCCACAGGGCACTTTTCCCGCGGTTATCGTCATTCCCGCGAAGGCGGGAATCCATCAATGAACAAGTTAGAGATTTATAGAAGTTTAGTCGTTTTATTACCTGCTGCCTGGATCGTTTTTCAATTTGTAAAAAACAAATACTCCGCCCGGCAGTGGTCCGGTTATTTGTTTGCTTATATCTGGCAGTTTCAGTTCCGACTAATGATAATGTCATTGGCTATAGAGTTAGGGTGGTTACAATTAAATATTAACGGTCTGACATTATATTCTGTACCGATTGACATTATGTTAGGTAGCAGTATTTTGTTTGGCTCGATTGTGGCGATGCACCTTTCGCGAATCGCACCAATCTTGATTGCGTTAGTCGATCTGGCCTGGGTATTATTTTGGATGCCTGTTGAAATGACACTGTTATCAATTTTCATTGTAAGCCTGGCTTCATTTTTCGTGGTCGTACCCAGTTTATATTTAGCACAATGGACAGCTTTAGATCGTCGTATTTATTTACGTGCAAGTTTACAACCGATTATGTGGGCGATTACTTTGGCCTGGTTATTACCGTCGATGATATTAATCAACCTGGCTCAGGACTGGTCAGGCTTGTTAAATCGTCCGTATTGGCAAATGCTGATGTTGACCGTAATCTTGATGTTTCCCCTGATGTTAATTTTTTCTGCGTTATATGAATTCGCCGTGCGAGGTAAGGGTACGGGTTTTCCCTATGATCCACCGAAAGTGTTAGTGACCTCAGGGGTTTATCGCTATGTCTCTAACCCAATGCAATTAGGTATTGTTTTATTTATGGCGGGATGGGGGCTGGCCATTGGTAGTCTGGAGGTGGCGATGACCAGTCCTGTTGCACTAATGTTATTTATAGTTTTTAAAGACGTTTGTAATGGTAGCTGTCAAATCGGTCAAAAAGATAAAAACTGGACTAGATATCAGCAACAGGTGCGAAAATGGTGGCCACGACTACAGGGTTTTGATACTACGAAACTTAAGCTCAAATCGTAAAAACAAATAACGATATATAAACAATCAGCGGATAAATATTAGAATACGGTTATGTTACAGTTAAGTGGATTTTAAATTATATAAATGGAGAGAAATATGGCAAAGGGACGTTGTTTATGTGGTGCGATAGAATTTGAAGTCGAGCTGATACCTGAGATGACCTTTAACTGCCATTGTTCCCGCTGTCGCCGTTCTCATGGTGCTGCTTTTGCAACTCAGGTATTTGCCAAAGGTGATACCTTTAAATTTATTAAAGGTGAAGACAAGATTTCAGAATTTAAAGAAAGACCAGGCGTTCGCGCTTTTTGTTCTGAATGCGGTTCACGACTAATGAATTATTTACCACGGAAGAGTCGATATTTGAGTATTGCACTGGCTTGTCTGGATGGAGAGGTTGATGCTAAACCGGTTTCGAATGTCTATGTAGGTTCAAAGGCCAGCTGGTTTACGCCCAGTGAAGATATCCCGTCATTTGATGAGCTACCGAAAGGGATGCACGATTAATTTTTCTTTTTTGAATAATATATTTGGTCAAAACGTGATTTGGAAAAGCCATTCATGCGAGTATTACCGATTAATATAATTGGTACACTAGTACCATTCATTTTTTTATAATCACGTTTACCTTTTGATGAATTTTCTACATCGTATTCGGTGTAGCCAATCTTTTTCGAATTAAAATAAAGTTTTGCTTTTTTGCAATAACTACAGCGGGTGGTCGTGTAGATTACAACCGAACCACTACGTTTGTTTTTCTTCTTTGTTGTACTAGTTAGATTGAGGTCATTAACGACTTCAACATTTTCATAACTGTTAATTTTAATATTGACCTGTTCGGCTTTGGCTTGAGCCGGGGGTTGGTCGCCAAAATGCAGTTGGCCATCCTTATCTCGCCATTGATAGATCTCGGCAAAACTTGCTGTGCTAAATACCAGTAAGGTAAAAATTAAAATACTAATAAAGGATGGCTTACTCATCATCAACTTTCAGATTGAGCGAGGCAGAATTTATACAGTAACGCATACCCGTAGGTTGTGGACCATCCGCAAAGACGTGCCCCAGGTGCGCATTGCATTTATTACAATGGACTTCGATGCGTTCCATGCCCAGACTCTTATCGCGGGTCTCACCGACCGCCTGCTCATCAATAGGTTGAAAGAAGCTCGGCCAGCCGGTACCGGAGTCAAACTTGGTATCAGAAAGAAAAAGTGGTTCTCCGCAGCACTTGCAGGTGTATTGTCCTTTTTCTTTACTGTCCCAGTATTTCCCGGTAAAGGCCCGTTCCGTGCCGTGTTTACGGGTAATGTTATACTCGTCTTCTGTAAGTTGTTGCTGCCATTGTTCGTCGCTGATGTTTTTCTTATCGCTCATGCTCATTCCTTTTCGACAAGGTTTTAAATTATTATATTATTTTAGACTAGCTTTACCTTTTAGCACACGACCATCGGGATAAAAAAACAGGTTAACACTCAGCCTTTTTGCGGACGTCGCTATCTCGGTATGGTTGAATTTAATATCCAGGTCAGACACCGTGATGACATGTTCCTGCCAATGAAGTTCGCCTTTACCGTTTAGCCACAAGTTGGCCTGGTCTTGTTTAATCAGCTTAAACTGCTGTGAGTCAAAGCGTACCTGATCGGGTTGGGTCTCACCGATAAGCCGTACATGCCATTTGTCATTGATATGCAGGGCAAGATCGTGCGGTATGCGCTGAACGACGATATAGCTCACGAACAATGCTGAGATGACAAATACAATCGCAAACCATTTTGAGCGAGTCATGCTGAAGACTAGATTTTATCGGCCAGCCAGGTGGCTAACTCGGGCCAGAGTGCGAGTAGCACCAGGGTAAGTATTTGAATACCGATGAAGGGTATCACGCCTTTATAAATATCCATCGTGGTAATCGCAGCAGGAGCTACACCACGTAAATAAAAAAGTGAAAAACCAAACGGTGGCGTTAAGAATGAGGTTTGTAAGTTAATGGCAATCATCACCCCAAACCAGACCGGATGAATAATTTGCGTTGGATCCTGGATCCCGGTTTCAGGATCAAAACCAAACATGAAGATAATCGGGGCGACGATGGGGACAATCACCAGGCTGATCTCAATGAAATCTAGAATGAAACCAAGCAGGAACATGATCAGCATGATGATCAACATCGCACCAAACACACCGCCGGGTAAGTCGGCGAGTAGGGATTCAACGATTTCGTTGCCACCAAAGCCTTTGAAAGTAGCAGTAAACAGCATCGCACCGATGAAGATTAAAAAGACCATGCTGGTGATGCGTACGGTGCCACGCATGACTTCACGTAAGATCGCTAAATCAAGGTTCTTATTGATGGCCGCCAGCGCAATCGCACCAAGGGCCCCGATTGATGCCGCTTCGTAAGCCGCCGCCGCACCTATAAAGATTGCTCCAAGGACTAACACGATCAGTAACACCGGGGGTACAAGTGCGGTTAGTGTTTTGAACAGGAGTTCATTACGATCAAAATTGCGTTCTTCTTTAGGGATGGCCGGCATGCTGTCGGGTTTCAGGTAGGCCATGGCAATTAAATAGATTAAATAAAAACCCACCAAAATCAG
>CAMYOL010000010.1 GCA_947260005.1 uncultured Ectothiorhodospiraceae bacterium | reverse complement strand
CAGCAGACTGTGGTAGTAACACTCTTCGTTTGAACGCAGGCGATCGGCGCTAAACTGTGTTTGATAAGCTTTGGTATCGATGCCCGCCGCGGTACGTTCTAACACGGCCGGCAGTAGATCGACCATGCCGCTACCTTCATCAAACTGTTCCTTATCACGCCAGACAATATCAGACGGTAACAGATCCTCAAACGCTTTGCGCAGGATCCATTTTTCAATGCGCCGGCTATTATTGTCGCTAAACAGTTTCAACTCGGATGGTATAGTCTGAGCCAGGGCGATCAATTCGGTATCAAGAAATGGCACGCGTGCCTCAAGGGAATGGCGCATGGTGATACGGTCTACCCGTTGCAGGTTGATATTGTGCAAGCGGGTGACTGAGCGACGGAGTTCTTTGTGTAATGCTTCAGGATCGTTAATTGATTTATGATAAGTATAACCAGCAAATAATTCATCGGCTCCTTCACCGGTCAGGATGACTTTTACCTTGTCCGCGGCCATACGGGCGCAGAACCAAGTGGGAATAGCGCTACGTACCAGATCCTGGTCGAAAGATTCCAGGTGATAGATGATTTCGGGTAATTCTTTGATGACTTCACTGGCACTATAAATATATTCATGATGCACCGAGCTAATATGTTGGGAAACGCGCCGTGCGGCCTCCAGATCACGCGAACCGTCTATACCGACCGAGAAGGTATGCAAGGTGGGCATATATTGTTTAGCGACCGCCGCGATGATACTACTGTCGAGCCCACCCGAGAGAAAGGCACCTAATGGCACAACCCTTTATTTACGGTATACGTTTACAAAAATTATTTTATTGTTAATAGAATCCAGGTGGAATCAAAATTTGCGCATATTTTTATAATAGATTTGCTGGAGTCAAATAAAGTGGAACTGGATGCTTTGGCTGTATGGATAAAAGAACATATTAGCGAGCTTTAATTACAAATACTTACAACGAGGGTGAACACGGAAAACCCTTCGGGACGCCAAACAAATGAAAAAAGCGGGTTACGGTATTCGTAGCCCGATTTTTTAGTAGAAATTATCAGTTGTTTTATAGAAATAAAATAGTTTAAATGTAGTGTTTTACAAAATTAATAATAAAATTTATTCCTCACAATTTTGAGTAATATTAACACCAGCGATTTCTTTGGCGATATTTTTCCATTTTTTCTGGTGATTGGTGAATGTATCATTACATATCCAGTTCCATACTATTTGCTCATCTTCTTCTATGGTTTTTTTACTTTGCATGGCATGCAGGGAATCAATTAATGTGCGTGTTTGTTCGCCTGATAAACGTACGGATGATAAGCTATCAGTGTCTGAGTATAATGCCATTTTTAAGGGAGGTTTAAATTTTACGCTGGCGGGCAACATCCAGTGCGTACCCAGCCCACCATTACTACGCAAGGTTAAAGGCATGGCTAAATACTGATAGTGAACACAGCCCCCTAGCTTTTTATACATGGTTTCAATATCCTGGCTTAAGTGAATCATTAACTGACTGGCGAATCTGGTGGGTGCGGAAAACTTGGCATCCAAACCACTGCCTGAAGAGTAAGCTAAACTGGTTGCCGAAGCTTCCGCGATGATCACGTGGATGTCAGGTGGCATTGTTTCAGATGAGGGCTTGCCGCAATCTCTTTGCGGAGATTTAATTTGAAGCGATTTTTTGGAGTCGAGTTCTTTTTTTATTGCACCTTTTAATGCGTACAACAATGACAATATACCTCGATTATCGGAAGCGCCTCCATCGGTAACCCAGTGACGTGTTGTATTGCCCAGGTCAACTGCCGAGTTTGGAAAGACAGGTGGAAAATTTGCGCTAAGAGATGCGGCTTTGGCCAGCTTAACTTTGGGGTCTTGTACCGTAACATACGTTAAGTACTCATGCTCTGCTTTCGGTAAACCCTTTTTAGGAAAGGCAGATGTGTCATTAAGATTAGTGAAGATCAAACGTCCACCTTGTCCTAGAGATGTACGTAAATCTGTACATTGAGCTTCGCGGTCGGCAATTAAGACATCTGGTGTACACAGACATTGTTCCCATACTTGAAGACGTTCAGTATTTTTAACCTTTCCTCCATTGATAGCACTTTTTACCGTCTCGCATGTGATTCGAGGGAATGCAGCGACTAATGCTGTATTAAAGATAAGACCAACATCCTGTTGTTGCCCTATGTGAGACATTTTAAGTTTAGGATCTAACCCTAATCGACGTTCGAAGCTTTCAGCTAATAAATCTCCCATACGGAATCCATATTTCTTTCCGGCCTTTGCGAGTGAATTCTCATTTTTAACACCGCCGATTAGTCGCCATTCGACAACCCCATCTAGCACGTCCTGAATAAAAGGTTGGGCCATATCTTCGCTGAACTTATCCCAACGTTCTTTATTCGCAGAGAGTAATTCCTGTCGGTGTGCACCAAAATAAGCCATAGACGCGCTGCCTCCGGAGACACTACTGGTTAATACAACATTGTCCAGTAATTTTATATCGGCCAACCCATGCAATACCGAGGTGGCATATAATGCTGCACGGCTACCACCTCCAGAGGCAGATAGCAGAATAACTTTATTCTTATCTAAAGGTGTGGTTAGCGAGGCTATCTGTGATTGGACTCGTTTGTCTCCAAAAATATGATCATGCAAATCATAATGTGTAATAGCTCCAATTATCGGAGTTTGATTGGCCGAAACTTCCGCTTTTTGCGGTAAAGATCTATAGAATCCCGCAATCACTATTAACGCGACGATCAAATAAAGATTTAACATTAAAAAATAAAAACGCATGCGTTGCTTTATTATTTGTGCTTGCTGATAGTATTCATAGGCAGACTTACTCGTTTGGTCTAATTGTTGATAAATCGTGTCGAATAAATGTAAGCGCGTATAGGTGTGCCAGCACTCGACGGGGGAGCTATTTTCACTCTGGTTATCTTTATTCGTATCTTCTTCGGCTTCTTTTTCAGGTGGAGACAGCTCTCCCACAACTGCAAATCGGGCGCCGCCATGGATTTGCATTTTCCTTCTATCTTTTTTAACTCTGGTCTGGGTTTGTTTGATTGGATAATTAATTTGTCCGACTTCGGTTACATCCTCTTTTTGCCTAAATGTATCGATAATGCGTTCTACTAATGGCCGGTTTATCCAGTATTCATAAAACCAAAACAGCACATAGGCCGCTATGATGTATACTAAAATAGAGTAGTTTACATGCTCAGGATCGGATTCGATTAACGTAGTAATGTAGGCGTTCTCGGTAAGCCGTCCTATGGCTAATATAATAATTATCAAACTGACCACTAACTGACCGCCTATAAAAAACTTGCCTTTGAATATGTAAATCAATTGTGACAAGCGTTTGTGTACATCCGCTGCAGTAATATATAACCATACGATTAACAATAAGGCGCTTGCAACAATGAGCATCCAGGTACGATCCGCAATAGTTAACAATGCAAACGATGGCAACAATAAGAGTTGTAGAGGATGATAGATGGGGGCGGTAAAAAAACAGCGCGCAAAGGCTTTCCAGGACACGTTAAAATCATGATCTTTGGTAGAGAAAAACAGCTCAACCTGTTTTAAATGATTTGCAAACTTATGAGCATAGCTTTTGAACAATACCTTTGCCAAGAAACGCGCAAAGAACATGCCCGCCAACATGACCCAAAAGGCAGGAATAAGAATGTGTTGATAAACTTCGCCACTGTGTTCAGTATTCTTTGAGCCTAGCCAAAACCAAATTAATATAGATAACAGTAACAGTGAGCTATTTTGCAGCCAAAACAACTGAGTTCCCTTGCCCCATTTATTTTGCATAACCACAAGAAAGCTAATAAATACTATTAATAATAGAATGGCGTTCAGGTCCAGGGCGTCCAGTGTCGGACCCACTATGATTAGTATTGTCAATGGAATAATAAGAATACTAATAGTGGGAGCATGTCCCATGACATGTATAAAGTTGATCTTTTTGGGTGCGTAGTTGCGGTCTTTGCACCAGTCAAATCTGCGCAGACGACTATCCAGAAAGATAAGAAAGCTTTTAAACTTCTCGGGTATCATCGAGTCTCCCGTTATGCCTGTTTATTTTGTTTTCGAAAAAATATGAGCTAAAAAATCATTAAGGATTTATTGTTGCCATTTTAAAAGTCCATCATTAATAAGTCTTAATTTCACACTAGAATAAACCTTATAAGTTTAATCATATATTTTAATGTATTTGGATTTGCTTACACGTACGTTAATTATCATTATAGCTGAAACTAACGTGATTATTATTTGGGTTATTGAGTAAAGATTAGACGTAAGGAGGTAAATCTAATCGTATGTGATTTATATAACATTAAATTTCAAATATGTATTGTATTTTAATGCAATATTTCCGTTCGCATGACTTTCTAAACGTTTCGTCAGCTGCCCGGCGTATTGACATTCACCGTTCACTTACTAGACTTAAATTGAGTGCATTATAAATAGTAAATCAATTTAGATGTAACCGAGCTTGAATCCGTCCTGGCTAAAATAAATTAGCCATTTTGAATTGTTAAGAAAGAATATTTGAAAACTAAATACTGTTTTATTCATCATATTATAAAATATATTTTTGTGTCGTTATTGTTTCGTTGGGGGAGTATTGGCAGAGTAATAACATTAATCTAAAAATATAGGTGACAGTATGATAAGAATAATAATAATATTTATAAACACCTTTCTTTTGGCTTTTTTAACGGTTGGCTGCTCCAAGCCACCACCGCGAGTCAGTACAAGTTTTAACAAATCCCCTGACATTGATAATGTACCTTACCTTTTACCAGCGTGCTTTAATGAAAAAAAGAAAAAGGACTTAGTTATCCAGGTAAGTGATGTTGGCGCCGATAAAGTCAGCAAAGAGTCTTGTGATATAATTTCTACAGCGGATCAAGACAATAAAGCCTTTAACTTGCGTTGGTCTAGTGGTAACAAAAATATCGCGCAAGTTACTGTGTCTGCAAAATACATATTTTCTGGCAAGAAAGAAGATTCAGACATACCAAAGTACCGCAAGTCGACCGCTTTGCTGTCATCTTTCGAGGCTTTTGGTTTGGAACTTGAGAAACTGGAGTACGCCAACTGTCTGAATAAGGGCGATGCACAAGAGATCCTTGCTCACACTGCCGACGTTCTGCCGATGCGCATGGATGAATCCCTGGCGTTTAAATACGGATTCGATGCAATAAATCGTTATGTTGATCTACACCCCGGAATGCGTCTGCGTATCGAGCATGCTGCATATCAGATGGTTGACCCGAATGCTAGCGATTTCAATGCCTATGTGGGCAGGGGAGTCTCGTATCTGCAGGTGATTCGCCGGATGGATCAGCTACTTGGGTTTGAACCATTCCTTGCGAGCATGGCCCCTATGAAATATGTTGGAGGACAAAAAAAATACAGAATGATTAGCGGCGCTCCAGATCTTGCCCTTTGCGAAGATCCAGATTCACCGCCCTGCGAGACTAGCAAGCGTTATGCTCGCCTAGTTTTTCCGAATGAATTTACAATTTCGAAAGAACTTCTAAAAGAAAAAGAACCAACACCTCAAAAAAGGGTGGTTTTACTTCTGTCCAACACACGATTAGAATTAAACAATGCCACAACTGATATAATAAATAACAAATGGCCAGGTAGTACCGGTACCGATACCACATCTAATAATTCCGCTGCCTCTTCTATAAATCCCGATGTGCTCTCAGAGTATTTCAATGGTCGCAGTTTAATTATTCCCGAGATCATAGTGTATATACAGGGACAAGAGCACTATGTCCCTCTGGGCACCTCACTGCATGACGTGTTGGCCCGCTATGTTGATCTCCTTGATCACCAAAAGTTCATTCGGGCGGGAAAATTAAATGTCGAGCTTACGCGTAGAATACAAACGGGGTTGTGCAGTAATCCTGGTTATCAAAAACACAGACTCCGATTGGAACCACACAGTGTGGTTACTGCCTCCGGTCTAAGTCAGTGGGATCTGCCCCTGTACAAGGGCGATGACCTCAGGTGGTGACATGACCACAGGTGAACTCACCAGCACTTCCGATAAGGCTTTATTTTATAAGCGCATAATTAGCGTAGATCAGGCAGTGTTTTACCTGCCGAAGGAACACCCTGAAGCAGCTCGTCACGGCTACTTAATGGTTACAGATAAAATTGATATGGCTCCGTCTGTACTGACACTAGAAGAAAGCTGGACTAATTTCAAAAATTATCCCGGAATTTATCTTTTTTTTCCCGATTTACCGGATAGTAAAGACGCAAAAGAAAAATTCATCAACAAGGTATTAAAGGAATTGTTTGTTAATAATAATCCCCAGACTAAACAAAAGAACATGCTGCGCTTTGCCTGGTACCGTGATCTAGAAACTGATGTTAGTCGATATGATATATTAAATGTCGAGCTAAGTGATGATAATAAATATGGTACAACAAAACGACCGCATACTATTACTATTAGTACATTTAAATTAAATCTTGAACAGGGGACTGAAGTTCGTCTCAATAACCATGGTCTTATATTTAGTTTAAAAGAAGGTGAAAATAATTTTGAAATTGGTGTGGGTGTTGCTATAGAAAAGGACGTGGAATTAATGTTGGCCGATGGGCATGCGCAACAGGGTTGTTTTCGTTTTAATGTTTCACTCAATGGTACACAACTGGATGAACTGAAAGCTGGCTTTAGTTATTTCTGGAAGAATTTGTATATACACTTTCTGCTTTTTGAAAGAAACACCAAAGAAAGTAACTGGCACTTTAAAGTAGCCCTCGATCCTATTAACCCACTCAATAGCGAGACTGCGGTCACTCAAGCATCCACTAATTATGCTACGCTGCGCACCGGTCTGGTATTTTCAAGCGGTGAAAAGGTTGCCGCATTAAGCAGCTATTTGCGTACACGTTTCGGTAAGCCCATTACCTTGACGCCGGCCGCCGAACAAAAAGATAGCCATCCGGCCATGCTGGTATTCAGTCAACTAGTTGAGAAAGGCAACTTTTATTTAGTACCGCAAGGCGATTTCAATTTAAATGTGCAAGGCGAGACAACAAACCTTCATCACCTGTTATGTGGACTATCTGGTACGGAGACTATTAGCTTTAATCAGGGCGACATTATTCGATTTCATCCACGAAGCCCTGCATTTTCACCGACTTTTCCAATCATTCCCTTCGATCCTGCTAATGCTAGTAATAACAAATCAGGCCGTTTACTGAAGGAGACACGTACCACCGCTTGGGTCAGCATTCGAACACAATATCCAAATAAAGCAGGATACGAAAATTTTTATTATTCCCAACCACAGGATGCACCGCTGTTCAAGGCACCGGACAAAATGGAGACAGACAATAGTTATAACCGATTGGATATATTCGACGCACCTTCAGCCAACCTGAAAAACAGCGATGCAAGTCAGGATTGTTTTCCACTGGTGCCTGTAGCGGCAGCGCCGATCTGGCCCGATTATCGCACCGCAGATCAATTTCTGCAGTTCGAGAAACAGATTCTCAATCCAATGCGCAAACAGACTATTGATTACTTCACAAGTAATGATTCTTTCGTACACACTCATAGCGCCCAGTCAGTTAGTACAACAGCCGAAGCTGATATTGAACTGACGACGACTCCACAGGGTTTTTTAGTCGATTTTGTTAAGGATGATCCAGAAAAAAAATGGCAATCCATTATCCTGGCTAATGATCAAAGTTCAGAACAGCCACCACTAAGGTTTAAAAAACCACCGAACCATTTACAGAGCGCCTTCCAGACCAACGAACAGTTTCTTGTCATCAGTAATCCTATCGATGAAAAAGTTGAGAAATATTTTAGGAAGAAATTCCAGAATCAGATTGCTATTGCAGAATGGCCATTTATTCTGGATGTGATTGGTGAAGAGTCCGATGGCAACTCATCCGAGGATTTCAGTAATATCCTCATCTTCAAGTTTTGCAGTCATAATCTGGTTGAACGGTTAAAGGAGCCAGCACTCTGGACACAGCCAGATAAATTCAATGATAAAACAAAATTAAATAAACTCGCAGAGTGGATAAGTAAATACATCGAAAAGATAGACCCTGAAAAAGATAGTGTGCAGGACCAAAATGAACGTACTCTAGTTCGTCAAGCCTATAAAGACTTTTGGGATAAAGTTAACGATGAAAATTGGAATGGAATTTTAGCCTTACAGGTCACGATACCTATAGGCGATATGCCGGAGGCTATCAAGGGTATTGCCGCCGGCATTGATAAAAACCGTTTTGCGGCCCATCACATCGGCATCAATTCTAATCAAATCAAAATAACCGACGGTCAACTGGATAAGCATTTCAAGAGTTCGATGTTTGGTTTAATTAATTATGTCGACACCATGTATGAAAAAAAGTTGCAGGCTCAAAGGGAGACAGGTCAAAAACTGAGATCAGTTTCTTTGCCCCAAGTACCAGGGGACTATGATTTTAAAGTCCTGCAGCTACAGGTGTTGTTCAAACATTCTGCGATCGCTGATTTTAATTGCAAGATCCAATTAAGCATGAACAGCTTGTTCCATGAGCCGGTGACTAATGAGGGCACTTACTATGTTATAAGGGAAACCGACAGCATCGGTAAGATACTAGAAGAAAAAGGTCTGTTCGTTGACAAAGACGTTCCGGTGAGAGACGGCGTACTCGATGAGTTGCTTGACAGAAATGGCCATAGGGCGATCTTTGTGAAGAGTAAAGTGATTAACATCGATGCTGAACAATATGGACTGGAAGATGGGGATACGCTTAATACGATTGCAGAAAAATTCAGTCTGGATAAATCGCAAGCCATTGGTTTGCTTAACGACATAAAAGACAAGACTGATATTTTGCAACCAGGTAAACGGCTTTTGCTGCCGGCCATTGAAGTCTTGGCTATCAATAAACACAGTGTTGTATTGGATGGCCTGTATGACAAGCATGACGGCAGTACCTCCTACACATTTAGGCAACTGGCGGAAAACACCCTGGAATTACACAGTACTGCACTGCGTTCGGTGAATATACATAGCGTCGAATTGTCAACGCTGAATTCGGACGAATCAGCGGAGGATACGGATGGAAGAATAACAACACGCTTTGCCCTGTCAGGGAACATCGCCATGCAGGCGCTGCAAGATGTTGATATATTGTCTTACGACAACATTAGTTTTTTCTCGCTCTACATCGATATGAGTTTCGACGAGCAGAGCAAGCAATTTACATTCAAGCCCGCAGAGATGCAGCTGGAACCTTCCGAAAGTAAACTGCGCGATGGCAGCCTGGTGCAACATTTTCCCATTACTCTGGAATCCATCGAGCACTTTAGCCCAATACCAGGGGCATCGAAAGATAGTGGATTAACTGATATGACTCCATCTTCTCTTGGTTATCAACGTGTCGAAGCGCCCCTAAATTATAACGCGATTAAATCGACCTGGTATGGCCTGCAGTTTAATTTGAGCCTGGGCACCATGGGGGCCCTGGCGGCCAAGGCTGGTTTTGATGCCAAACTGTTAATTAGCTGGAGCCCGGGAATCAAAAGCCGGGCCGTCGAGGTCTGGATCAAGACCCCATTCTCAGGCGGGGGCGGTAAGCAGTTCAGCCTCCAAGGGGTACTCAAATTGGTCACCGAGTCTATCCGCCTGGAGAAAGATCCGAAACAGTCGCAATATGCCATGTTATTCACCAATATCAAGGTGAGCCTGTTGGGATTAAAGTTTCCGCGTTCCGGCAATACCTTGCTTTATTTATTTGGTGATCCAACTCCAACAAAAAAAGAAACTGGTGATGCATCTGACACCGGAAACCTGGCCTGGTTTGGTGCCTATAAACGTGAAAAAACGGAACAGGAAGAAAAACCAAACAATAACGCAGCACTATCAGGTGAGACCAATGCAACATTACTACCACACCAACCTGACTAATGACTGAACAAAGGAGCATACACCATGAACTATGATATGACCTACGGCGCCACTGCCTATCTGACATTCGATAAGAGACAAATTGCGTTAACTGCTGAGGATATAAAAAAACCGGTTTTTATATACCATGCCGAGTCTTTTAATTCAGCGGTATCACTTGGTACATTGGAAAATGCCATCCCCAGGATAGGTGGAAAGGTCGGTAATATTTTAGGAGACAAAGGTGCCGATAATAAATATGAATTAGAAAATAAGATAAGAAAAGAAATTGAATCTGTACAGAAAATAGAGTTCGTAGGCCCAGCTGTACAAGTGATATTGGGGAATGATTTGGTTATTACGGATTTTGTCATTAATACTCAAGACAAGGTTTACGAGTTTGGTTTAGGTCTGCGTTTTATCGATCAAACTACTGGAGAAAGCAAATATAAATTGGGTCCGGTGTCGTTTGATGGTATTTCTGTATTGGTCAAGGCGAGAGAGAAGTGATGACGCAAAAGTCTTCTGAATGCCGGACGATCACAATTGGCACAATTGAAATTCCTCTTAAATTAAGCGCTATCTACAAAAAAATATGTGAATGGCACCTGGATAAATTTGAAAAAAAGTATTTATTGGGAGCGCCCAAAGAGGCCATCAAAATTATAAGTCAAAAGCTGGGTGTGGCGAGTAAGGGGGTGGAACCTGAAAAGATGATCGGCGCGGTCAATGAATCAGTATTAAAAACTGTACCACCCCTAAAGATTTTTACGACAAATTATAACGTCGCTATAACTGATTTTGTAATTAACAACGAGACAAAACAGAAGAAATTCGGGATCGGCTGGAGTATATCAAAAGAAATGGAAATTAACTCGATCAAGATCGCTAATAAGATTGGACCAATTCAGATCGATGGTGTGGCATTACTGGTAGAAGTTACACCCAAAGATAACGCCGATGAGCAAAACAACGTTTGAATTGAGAGAGGGAAACGTTACAGGTGTTCGGTTATAAAAAAGAAACAATAAAAGATTATTAATAACATAGTTGAATTACATAATTACGTGGTAGGGAAACCCGATAAAACAAAAATATATTGGGCAAGCCATTAACTAAATACTAACAAGGTATAACATCACAAGCGCATGACCGATAAAACACCTAGGTATCACTATGAATTTACCCTTAATGCCTTCCTGAGCCTGGGCGAACGGCAGGTGATATTGTCAGGCACCATAAAAGATAGTGAAGAGGAGGGTAAAGAGTCTGGTAAAAAAGAAATAATTCTATCGGCCAGTCTGGGAACCTTGTCGCTAAAGCAAATCATTGAAGATATTATTCACCTGGTGCGACCAACATATCAACTCAACCTGCCATTTCCATGGGACAAAATTCTGAGTGTTGAGCTGCAAAATGTGGTTCTGTCATATAACACGGAAAAAAAAGCTATCGGTTTTGAAACTGATTTTAAGTTTGGAGTACCTGGCCTGCTCGATCTGCGACGGGTATACATCGATGCAAAGTCGGTACACGAGGTGGGAATCAAGTTCGACGGTACTGTGTTTGGTGATAATTTTGATCAAAAAGGCTGGAACCTGGTTGGTGCAGATGGGCCACCGACGCCTCCACCACAAAAAGATCTTCTGTTTCAGCTCAATTTTTTAGGACTTGGTCAACGACTACGTTTGAAAAATGCATCTGAATATAAGCATGTTAGTGATGCCATTACCGACATGGAATCATTATTTGATCCCCCCAAGGAAGGGACACTGGTCCCGCGTTTTGAAAATTCCCTGGTATTTGATAACGATAGTAACTGGTTGTTCGGTCTTGATGCTGAAATCATGGGGACCGTGGATCTATCCATAGTCTTTAATGATCCGGTATTGTACGGCCTATTTATTAGCCTTAAGGGTGAAAAGGCAAAGTCATTAGCTGGCCTGCAATTTGAGATTCTATATAAAAAGATTACGGATGACATTGGCGTCTATCAGATAGAATTAGTTCTGCCAGCATATATTCGTAGCATGGAGTTTGGTGCAGTCTCTGTCACGCTGCCACAGATCGGTGTTGATATCTACACGAATGGAAATTTTAAAACCGATTTCGGCTTTCCGCGTGATCTAGATTTTTCCAGTTCCTTTGCCGTACAAGTCTTTCCCTTCGTGGGCTTCGGCGGATTTTATTTTGCAGTGCTGAACGGCGCCACATCCAGTAGACTGCCGGTCAGCAGTAATGGGACGTTTAATCCCGTATTAGAATTTGGTATCGGCCTGCAATTGGGCGTCGGCAAAGTCATTGATAAAGGTATCCTGCAGGCGACCGCGATTATAACCTTTATCGGTGTGGTCGAAGGAACCCTGGCCTGGTTTAATCTCAATAAGCCAAGTAGTATTCCGGAAAAATATGAAAGTTTTTATTATCGACTAAGCGGTACCTTCGCCATCGTTGGCAGGATCTCGGGTACAGTTAATTTTGCCATCATCAGTGCTACTCTGGATATGACCGTTTATGCTGCCGCCACTGTCGTTATTGAGGCATGTGAGCCTATTGAACTTTCGTTTATTGCCGGCGTGTCGGTGTCGCTACGGTTCAGTATCAATTGCGGGCTATTCACTATCCATATTAGGCTGTCATTTAGTACCAGTATCAGTTATCAATTCAAAATTGGTAATAGCAATGAAAAGGCTCAATGGAAAGCGTTGCCATCAGTGGGAACGAAAGCGCTCGATATTGAAAATGGAAGTCACTCAGCTGTATTGGAACGATTGGATGAGCATGCGGCTCATCAGTCTATTCCCCTGGATTGGCGTCATAATTTTGAGCAGGACGAACCAGAATTAATCGAAATTTATTACTTGACCCAGTTTACCGCGACTGCAGACGACAAAAACGAACAAAGTGCAGCCATCGCGATGCTTTTCGCCCGCTACAGCAATAATCCAGGTAAACAGTCAATCAGTGATAGCAAGATTAACAGTCATAACTTCCGTGAATTGTTACCCTTTGAGCAAATTGCGGTGGCCGCATTTTGTTGGGCTCTTAATGCAGCGAAAGAAACGCCTATTAATACGCTAGCTGATTTATTCGATAGTAACGTGACTGCGGTGAAGTTGGCCAATATTCTCTTTACACTGGAACAAACCCAAAAAAGCAGAGAAGTCCCTTTTACCGACGGACAATTGAGTAAATTTATCCACAGTTTATTCATTCTTAATATCATTGATCCATATGATAAAGACGTCATCGAAGAGCTTAGAAAGGAGCCTGGTCTTGAATATGAGGATAAAAATCCACTTCTGCACTTGGCGCTATTTCCTATGATACCGGGGCTAACATTACAGGCGCTCGGTATGGATGAAATTGTATTTTCCACTCACAATCAGGTAAGTGAAAATTATCGGGCTACTATTGACGAGTTAATTAACCGGTTTTCCGTCGAACTTCCAGAAGACAAAAGAAAACCAGGATTCGAAAGCGAGGGTGAGCCTGAGCCTGAGTCGCAGTCATTGGCAACATTATTGTTTCGTGATTACTTTCTTTTGCTTATAAAATCTTTATTGCAGAGCGCACGTGATGCGCTGGAATCTTATCACCACAATATATCAGAAGGCGAAACGCTCTATTCAATTACACAGAAATACTCACCGGCAGAGAGTGATGCCAATCCCGCTGATGTCATTTCCGTTGGAATAACGAATGCCATTAGCGATACCATATTGAAAGAAGGTGCAGAGATGCATGTTTCAGGCACTCAATATGTTATCCAGAAAGATGATACCCTGGCGTCGATTTTCGAGAAGTTTGGCCTGCTTAAAAGTGCTGACTCGATCTCTGACATGTTACGAAAACAGATCATAACGTTAAGTGGTGCTAAACCAATATTTATTACTGGTGAGAAAATAGATGTCAGAAATGTTAGTCAGGTGGAGGATGATTATAAGGATTATGTGATAAAGGAGGGCGATACCTTAAATTCGATTATCGAAAATAAAAAACTTGATGAAGCACAGACAACCCTACTGCTTAATGCAAATTTAAATACAAAAGGTATTTTAGTGACAGGAGAAACAGTGACAATCTCCACTGACGACCATGTCATTGATGAGGGTGACACTTTTTCTCGAATATTAAAAAAATACGGTCTATTGAAGGAAGGAGAGGCCGTTGGAAAGATACGGCTAGACCAGGTTTATGAATATAATATTGATAAAAAGATATTTACCGAAGATAAAGTTATTAATGTTGGTGGTAAAACCCATAAGCTAACAGTCGATGATACCTTAAGCTCTGTGCTTCAAGTGTTTGATCTGAATGAAATCAAAGATGAACCAGGAATCTTACAAGCTGATAAAATAATAACACTTCCAATAGATATCAGAATTGAGGAAGATGATACGCTTGCAACAGTTTTGAAGAGATACAGCAGGCTCAACGGTGCCGAACCTCTGCTCAAAGATGCCGAATCAATAAAGGATAGCCTAAGGAAACAGCTGTTGGTATTCAATGGTGATAAAGAGCTGTTCATTGTCGATAAAAATATTGATATTAATGGGGCTCCATACCGCTTTAAAAAAAATGATAGCCTTAATTCTATAATCAATGATTTTGATCTTAATGATCATCATACAGGCCTATGGTTAAATAGCATAAAAGATAAATCTGCCATATTGAACCCTGGCGAAATCCTGATAATACCAGCAGCCCATTATTCCGTAGTAAGCGGAGACACCATTGCTACTGTGCTTGAAAAAGAAAAATATGACTTTGATATTCCAGGTTCTATAAGTGAAGACTCGGTGCGGTTAATTGTAGAATTAAATGGTGATAAGGCGATCTTTAAAAAAACTGATGGTAATAACGAATCTGATCGCAAACTAACAGAGTCAGATACCTATTATTCAATGTTAAGAAGTGAAAAAATATTCTCGCTAATCAAGAATATTAAAGATGAGCCTGACACTTTAAATGCCGGAAAAATACTCACTGTTGAGAAAATAAAGCACCCTGTTGAAACCAATGACACCCTTGCCCAGATAGTAAAAAAATATAATTTAGAACTGACAGGTGATGAAATTCAAAAGGAGAGGCAGGTTAAAAATCTCGTAAAACAACTGCTTTTTGATAAGAATAAGAATAGAAAGTTATTTTTAAGTGCACAAATAACAATCGATGGTGAAGAGCAGGTTGTACTGAAGGAAGGAGATAGCTTTAAATCGATTATTGATCGATATGGATTGGATGACGCAAAAATAATGTCACTGATTGATGCGATTTATAAAAGACCGGAAACGTTAATACCAAAGGCGAATATTGATGTGCGAGTTCTCTATAAGATTGAAGAGGGGGACACGCTAGCCGGTATATTAGAAAAGCATGGTAGAATAAAGCAAAAAAAATCAATAAGCCATGAATTTGCCAATGACTTTTTTGAGCTTAATTTGCACGAAAAGATATTTATTCAAGAGGGTGTCACTCTCGACTCAATGTTTTTAAGGTTTCGCTTAGAAGAGTCAACTATTGATAGACTTCTTGATGAACTTAAAAATGCAAGACTTAAAAAATTCAAACAAATACTCCTCCCCCGGATAAAGCACAATGTTAACAAAAACGAAACACTACTATCGATTGCTAATGTTTATAACATCGCCTTAAGCGATCTAATCCTTGAAAATCAGCGCAATGATATTCTTCAAACTGACGAAACTATGATTGTTGAGCATGCCTGTCACTTACCCGTAGATGAGCTGTTACATAATATGTATCTCAATGATGCATTCGGACATGCTGCGGGTACGGCCAGTCGATTTTTTATGTCTGGACTTCGCTTACCAAATAAAATCTGCAAAGATAAAGAACAAAATGACGCCGGAACTAGTTCATTATATAACCTGACCGGCCAGCAATTTGTATTTAATCTGCAGAAAGAGTCCGGGAAACCAGTACAAAATGAGGTCATTCTCACAAAGACACCGGCAAGAAACACTTCTGAAGAGCTTAAATGGGTCATTTTTAATGGACAAATAGATGATTCAGCCCAGGATAGTCGTCAATCTGCCCAATTGGTACACAAGTTTGAAAAAAATGGCGATAAAGCTAAAGCTATTGAGCTTAGAACGGCCGAAAATTATCAACAATTTATAGCAGCATTTTCACCAGAAATTATACTGGGTCCGGTGACCATAAAACTCTATAACGATCAGTTAAAAACCTTCCCCTTTAGTAATCCAATATTATGGCAGCGTGAGGCGTCGACAGACTCTAAGACCGATAATAACAAGAGTAGTATTACTCCGTATATTTGGCGGTTTCCTCCCGGGTTACGTACAGCCAGACATAAAAAACCAGAACTTAGTATGGTTATTGGTACTCAGCCTCGTAAAGATGTGGCATTACAAAAGTTATATCTAGAGGAAGCAGAATTCAACTGGAGTACTTTATTACCAATTACCATAAGAAAGATTCCACAGGATGGATCCAGTAATGAGATTACTAATAATACATATGAAGTCTATGGTACGGATGCGGCGGGTATAGAGTTATTAACGGATTTGGTAAAACTGGTCAATTTAAATAAAGGTGTCATCGAAAATACGCAAATATTGTTTCCATCCAATCCTCAGGAAAACGAAACGGAGGGTTTGCAGTCCTATAATGAGTTTTGTACCACGCTCTTAATAAATACGAATTTGTCTACAGAAAGCAACCCAGACACGCTAACGACCAATGCGTCGGATGGTTCGGGTACTCCAGGCACGACAGCCGAGGAGATGATTAAGCGTTTGTGGAAGGCATCATTGGTCAGGACAGGTGGATTTTATCTTTATATTAAAAGTCGCGACGGTGATGGAATTCCGGATACTCTTTTTAATGATGATCAACTGGCGGAAATCTTTCTGTTGATCAATTACCAGAAAAGCAAACAGATTACGCCATATATGAACAGTGTCACTATTAACCATTTTATAGATACACAGCAAAGCGTACTGTTTGCAGAGTGGCTTGTTGGGACGGATGAAGACGAAAAAATTATTGAGCCTGAAACGCGTCTGAAGGAGGGGAAGATTGTGCGTGTGCCGGCTATTTTACCTGGTCATGCCGGTTTTAAGATAGAACGAAAAAATCCACATGTGCGATACAGTGATGGCGCAGGAAGACTTGTTCCCTCGAAGATGTTCGAGTACCAGTTCGAGACACAATATGATCTATTGGATTTTACCATAAAAGAAGGCGGAATTTTTAAGGAAACTGGCGAAGGTTTAGCCGTGGGACCGGAAAAGGACTATTGCCCGAAAGATGCTACTAAATCTCAACCCGACGAAGAAACCGATGATCTGACTGCATCCTGGAAATACAAAAGGGTTTTCCCGTTGATTAAATTAGTAAAAAAGGAGCATAGATCCCCTAGCCGGTATATAGGATTGAATCAGTCGTTAACGATGGAGTTTGGCTGGCGGGATAATTATGGTAATCAAGTAAAACAACCAGATTTTATATTGGACTTTAAGATTAAGTACTTTGATTATCTGATAGCACTGTCACAGTGGCCGCATTTTTATGTCAATTATGAGTTTGTGAAGACGGAAAATAATAAAGGAAATATTCAGATCAATTTTCACTTTAATCCTGGTGATGAATATGTGCCTAAAACAGATAATACAGAATCCGGGTATGATGCAGAAAGCATTATCGGTCTTAAAGATAAAGTAGAATCAGATTTGGATTTATACCAAAAAGCACTTGACCAGATTCAACAGAAAGACGTGCAGTTTTCCTATACTGTTTCGATGTCAAAACAGTATATAAAGAAGAATGGTACAATGATTCCTTCCTTTTCATCCTATCCGCAAACAAAAAATAAAGCAGGCAAACTGAAGGATGCTATCGGTTGTCAGTTGACGGTTATTGTCAGCAAGCTTAGTGCACTCTTCGCAATATTAAAAACAATATCTGAAGAAATTGAAGACAAGATAAACATGCAGGAAACTGTCAAGAATCATACGATTCCACTAATTACTGAAAAATTGTATGAATGGACTGAAGAAATAACCGAACCTTTCAATCCGGATGATATTTTTCCGCTTGAGATAATACTTCGCATAGCTCGCGATAAGAAGCTGGTTGACAAGGCATTCGTGCATGTGCCGGAAGTTCAGACAGTCAATACGATAATTAAGCCAAAAACAGAGTCCAAAGCTATATTATCGATTGCTGATAATGATAAAGTATTAGTCGATGAGCTAAATAAAAAGATACTACCGGAAAAACTACGTGACGAACTGAAGAGTCTAGAAGTAAATGGACTACAAAATATAGATTGGGGAGAAGAAGAACCATTCAAGATTACGGTTAAACAAGAAGGTAGGGAATGGAGATTAAATGCTGCTGGGCAAACCTATACTATTAGAGAAGATAAACGAGAAATAAATATTTATCGCTCGGGAGCAGGATATAGAGCGATGGCGGATGTTTTTCAAAATCTTTATCCAGGTATGAAGTTGTGTACTGCATATACAAAAGGTAAACAACAACAGGAGTTATGGGTGGTGCGTATAAGCAGTAACACTAATCATGATGGTATTGGTTACTCGATAAAATATAAACAAGCAGCATTTTATGCGCCGCAACCTCTATCTACGCATCTCGTTACATTAGAGAATGTGCCGATATACCCCTATGCAGAATATAAAGTAGCACCAACGCAAAAAGATCTAAAAAGAAAAAGTTTCAGCATGATAGACCCGGAGGTCTGGGCTATTGATTACCTGGAAGCTATGGAAACCATATTAAGCCCGGAATATAGTATACCCATTACCATGTTAGATCATTACCTTGATAATAAAAATGAGAATGCGTTTCTACGAAGAATGCTAAATGCCAAACACAAAGTCGCAGAAGCCATAGCTTATCAAACCATACCGATTCTTAAGGACCTGGATGAAAAGGGCCTCGGTGTGGCGCGTGAAAAATTAAAACAACAGCTTCTTATTAATCTACTTGATGGTTATAAGACAAATGCAATAGTACAGTACAATGCCGATATTGTTAGTAAATATCCTGATGTGAGTAATCCGTTATTTGAGGTTGCACCAAACTTATATGGACAGCCTTATGTGATTATAGATGAAAAATCACCTTCAAAAATAAAAGATAATGACGATGACGCTAATTTTTCATTATCCACAGGTAAAGTCGCTCTAAATGGAACGGATAAAGATAAGCAAAAATCGAATAATTCTTTTTTGACGTATCTATTTAATACTCAAACTGAAAATTATCAGTCAGAAATTTCACTTAAAATAGATTATAAGGTGAATCACCTGGAATATGATATCCGAAAGTTGGGTGATAAAGTTGATCAGACGGATGTTGATGACATAAAAAATTATTCCGTATCTAAATGGTTATCTTTTATCAAACCCTTTTCCGACTCGAAGGATATCATTACTCCTGTTCCAATACCGATTCGGTCTTATCCAAAACTTCCTGATTGGGTTTCTCAGCAATTTAATGCCGAAATACAAAAAAAAGATGATGTTTTAAATATTGAGCAAGCAAAAAAAATTGATTATGAATTTTCCTATGTGCTCCCACAATACGTCGCACAGGATCGTCAGCACTTGGAAGTATTATTTAATTGCAAAAATATAAACAAATATGTAGAAGATGAAGAGCGCCTGGCACGTTCAACCCTGCTTAGTAAAAATAATTACGATATGATTAAACTGGACAGGCTCCTCCACGAAAGTCTGGCCCAATTTAATGAGGCCAAAGAACTAATATTCAACGATCTGAAATACCTATTGCCACAGTTCAATGCTGATAATAGCAAGCAATCTAATCTCGTTAAATTGCTTGATTCATACTGCACATTAGTCAATTCGGTAGCGACATCGTGGCATGACCGGTTTAATCCGAATAAGGCTTCTGGTCAAAGCGGATCAGAACCAGATGTTGTTGCAGTTAACTTCGTTCTGGAAGAAGGTTTTATGGAGTCGGAGGACAATAATAAAAAACCCGGGCGATTTCAAATTGTAATGACAGACTGGCTTGCAACCGAGGGTCCAGAAAAGAAAAAAATTGATTACATCAGCAAGCCGGTCGTAACAATTGAGAAGTATCATACTGAAGTTAAGCATATAGAAAAGGAAAATAAAGTGGTTTTTTATTTCTTTAATGAAGAAAAACCTGGTGGGAAAAAATATCTGGAATTCGATGGGGAGGACGAGGCTGTGCCACCACTTGCCAGAACAATAAAGTTTGACTATCTTGATGTACTACTGCTGCAAAATGCCTGGCCTGGCCTACACGTCGAGCGTAATGCAAATCTCAGTAGCGATAAAGAAAAGAAAACATCAGATGAGTTCATTTATAAGACACCGATGAGTCGTTTTGTGAATCCCCTGACGCCCTTGGTTGAAAGGTCTAATGAACTGGATATTTCAAGCCTCATTCAACAAAGCGAACCGGATTTAACAACAGTTCTGGCTGCTTTGCTAAATGAGCTGCTTTCGGTAAAACCACAGAATAAAATTAGGCCGACCACACTCAAGATAATCCTAAGTTATAGCTATCGTAATATCGAAAAAACTGGTCCAGAAATTATGCTGCCTTGTTTCCTGATTCCCCCTAAAGAAATTAATGATACAAATAAAGATGCAGAAATAAAGTCACTGGCGAATGCTATTACCAACTGGTTTGAAAAACATCAACCTGTGTTAACTGATGGCAAGCTTCATTTTGATACCACGTTTTATTCACTTTTAGCAGATAATGATCTTCCTATATTACGATTGAGTGGGTTATTTCTCGAAGTGGATAAAATAAATACCTTTAGTCAGATGTCATATGCCGAAGCTTAATACATTAGAGTCGGTGCTACCTTCAGTCACAAACGGGACAGATTGTGATTTGACAATGACCTGGGGGCTGAAACAAACAGGCGTTAGTAACACACGTTATACAGGCAAAGGTATAAAAGTTGCAGTACTAGATACCGGCTTGAACCTTCACCATCCAGACTTCAATACTAGAGTAATCCATTCAAAATCATTTGCCGTCAATGAGACTGTTCATGATGGCAATGGCCATGGGACTCATTGCGCGGGGATTGTTTTTGGTTCCGATAAGTCAAGCAAAAGATTGTGTTATGGTGTAGCACCTGGCGCTGAAATATATATTGCCAAAGTGTTGCCCGATTCCGGTATGGCCAATACTCGTTATGTATTACAAGGATTGGAATGGGCTCTCGAAATGAAATGCCAGATCATTTCATTATCCCTAGGTAACAAAGTTAGATACGGCGAAAACCATTCCCCCTCGTTTGAACAGCTGGCACAGCAAGCGTTGGCACAAGGATCATTAATCATCGCTTCGGCGGGTAACGACAGTTATCGTGACATCGACCGCCTATCTCCAATCAGTCATCCTGCAAATTGCCCATCTATACTGGCCGTGGGTGCTGTCGATGAACTCGGCAAGATGTATGAACGATGCAACCGTTCTTTTAATTCAGCTGGCGGTAAAATGGATTTAGTTGCCCCCGGGGTGGACATCTATAGCGCCTGGTTACCTCCTGAAAACTACCGAAGTCTGGATGGTACTAGCATGGCCAGTTCGTTTGTCGCCGGTGTTGCTGCCCTGTGGGCCGAAGCATATCCTGGTATTGGGGCAGAAGAACTTAAAGATAAACTGCTCTCGGCAGCGAAAGACATGAAACTTCCAAAAGAAGATATGGGGGAAGGATTGGTTCAGGTTCCAAAAATAATTGATAAGAACCAGGGCACTTTTTCTACTAGCTAATACTCCATAAAAACAGCTAGTAGATTAAACTTCCTTTTTTTATATTGCTAGTTAGCACAATTTAAGCAGATGCATTGAAATAATAATTTAAAATCAATGGGGTGGCTCGCCTACGGCAAACGGTAACAAAAATTATTTTAGTGTTATAAAAAATTAATATCCCTCACTAAGTCTGCATGAATTATCGCTTGAATTAATTATATTCATACCATTTAGTATTTTCTTGATTACTTATATGAACGTTTGTTGATACAAATCAACCCAACAGGGCAATAATTCATTCATGCAAATAACAAAAGTAAGTTGTATGGCTATACTATTTACATTATCTATAGAGTTTTGATTTTAAAATTATTATCTTAACTTAATCACAGAAAAAGTAATGGAGATTTGTTACTAATGTGATGGTTTAACTTATACGGAAACAGGGTAAATGGAAGAGCGCGTCACCCAGGGAATAGTCGAATCCACATCACCTTCCGCTAATAATGCGGATGGTCAAGCTCAATCTGACACATCTCAAGATAACTTCACTGTTCAGGCCCCAGCAATCACATAGCCCATATGTTGCGAAACCAATTGTTATTTAAAAGAAAAATTTATAAGGAAATTACATTATGAGCCGTCCACAAAATTATTTTACAGAACTCAGCGGTATTCCTGTGCACTATGCACGTCCACCGGTGGCGCCCTATGCAACACGTGGACGATCCTATCGGTTTTATTGCCTGGAAGCATTCGAACAAAAACTGGCTGCCTGTTTTGAAGAACTCTGGCAAGTATGTCCTTATGGTCAGGCGGAAGTCATTACCTCTGCCGGGGCGTATGTGAATAAAGCTGGTTATCACGGGCTGGGGCGTGGCTTCGATCTCGACGCAATTTTCTGGCCAGATAAGGATTTTATCACCTTGGATTATCCATCAAATCCCGTGTTTTATTTAGGCATTGAGGCGATTATCAGGCGCCATTTTGGAACGGTATTGGGTTATCTCTATAATCGTGCTCATCATGATCATTTTCATATCGATGATGGTTCTTCAGTAGCATTTTCAAGGACCTCAAAATCCAGAGTCCTGTTTTTACAGTCTGCACTCACCCATGTCTTTGCTGAACCAGTACTCATTGATGGTATCTATGGTAACCAAACATCAACGGCAACCTATAAAATCCTGAACGATATTGGATTAAGCGGTGATTTAGAGGATGATGCACTGTGGAGTCAATTTTTATTATCGATTTCTGAGTCTGCTTTTGGACAGGCGTTACCCGAACTGTCTCCCCCAGAAATTCTTCGGAACCTCTATACCACGATTGATACTGAGTTAGCTGATTCTGAATCGCGTAAGCGAATAGAAACGGTGCTCAATGTTTTTGTGGATCATGAACAAACACAGGAATGGTTAGGTACTTTCGAATGAAAGTACAACTGTCGTTATTAAACACTCATTCAAAAAGGAGAGAGGCATGTCAAATCAACAAGCAAATACAGTCGCTAAACATATCCTGGAAGATCGTGCGGGTACCGATTATTACCAGAATCTGGATATTCTTGCAGACTATCTGGAAGGCACGTTGGGTATTTCGGAGAAAGAGGCGAAGAATACAGCAAAGGACATTCATGATGACAGAAACGGCGCGAATTATTATGCAGATGAAAAGGTACTGACACAATTACTGGAAGGGAGAATGAGTATTCCCGAGCAAGGATAAGTAAACAATACAAATTGGAATGAATTTTTGACTAAATGACAATTCTAGTTATGAGTTGAGTTCTGTAAGATAGTCAGATCTTTCTTTTCTATATGCGTCTGGTCTGGGCCAAGTACGGGAGCGGAACCCTTGGTGACGCCAATTATCAAAGGCTGCTTTCGCAGCCCTTTTTTGTTTTCTACAAATCAAAGATTTTTTATCATAACAAGCTTATCTATTATTAAAATTAACATTAACATTAACATCAACATTAACATTAACATCATTACACGAGTGGAATGATGTGCGAGCGTGTATGCAAGGTGCGGTTCGTAATTGTTTTTTTGTTAACGGAAGTCCCTCTGGCTTAACGTAAGGCATACCCTCCCAGTTAAGTTGTACTATAAATTAGGTTTATATTTAGCCGTTCTCCAGGATAGCTTTATTATTTTTTATAATAACTTACACGTAACTTACAAATATATGTTTAAAGTTAATAAATAATATTTCTGTGAGCATTTTCGTATGAAATTACATAAACTTAAAATAGGATATTTTGTATTAATAAGGATTTGATGATTTGTATGCCCATAATTATTTTATAAAAACTGATCTACATCATTAAATTCATTATTAAGCAGGTCCTGCGATATGTTTGATTAATATGCGCCCAAACAAATATACATTTTTCTTTAATATTGTACTACTTTTATAATGATCTATATTTTTCAGGACAAGTCAGTTCGTGACTTTATAGCTAGGAAATTATTAGTGAAGAATAGGTTATGTTTTGATGACCTTAACTAAGGATGGGGATCGCATAATGGAAATGAATCTTACTTTAACAAGCAAGCTTTCGAGCTTGCGTTGTGTTTTAGTCCTTATCTTTATAAGTATGTTTTTTGGCGCGTCGGTCAATGCGCAATCGACTAAAACATTGCGTATTTCAGAATCAAAAAGTAGTACAAAACCAGTTGAATGTGCTGAGGGTTCTAAGCGTTTGATAGATGTCTCTGGCAGACTAGTGGGTTGTGAGGTATTGCAGGAAGATAAAAAAGGTGTACGTAACATTGTCAGTCTTGGCTCTGGTCAAAGTTTTATGGTTGAAGCCTTCCTTGGCACGATGGTCTCTGAAGGAGGTAATACAATATTAAAGTATGGCGATTTCGGCGATATTGTTCGTAATACGCGAAGGGAATTGAGCTGGGTTTTATATTCCAATACGGGGCAGGTATTAGCTGAAAGTACTAAACATACGAGTAATTCTATTATTGCTATGTCAAGGGATGGTTACTTTGTGGTGGTTGGTGCACGGCGAGATCAGGATAAGACCGACCGTCTTTATATGACTTTTTATTCACCAACTGGCAAGGCAAGGTTTATGAATGCCTTGGAGGCTGGGCAATTTGTAACAAATGCCGCAGTACGACACAAGGGCAGTACGATTGCGCTGGCACTATCGACAAAAACAAAAGATAAGCGCGGTATTAGTGACGTAACGCTCTATGATAAAAAGGGAACGGCGATCAATACAGTCAAAGAAATAAAAAGAGTAAACACACTTATATTCTCAGGCAAGAATGAGAACCACTTATTCATTTTTGCTATCAGTTCGTTGCTAAATATTGATGCAGATAAAGGAGCGGTACTCTGGCGCAGTATGAATTTTTATCGCCTGGCAAGTCCCTATGCGGCGGCTGTGTCGAATGACAATGCGCATCTGGCCATTATTACAGCTGAACTAGCCGACGCTAAGAAAGCCAAATACACCTGGCGTACTCGTGTTGTTTCCATGCGGGAAGGAAAAATACTGAACCAACGTGATCTGGATGATCAGTATCAACCTGGACGTCCAATCAATATTAAATGGCTTACGAACCGATCCTTCCATGTTTTAGCGACAGACAAAAAACAGTACACGATAAATTTTGATTAAATACAAATGGATTAAAGGGTCAAGTAAAACTGACAGAAAAAGGGAAGTGATATGAAGACGTATTTTATCCGGTTTATAATGCTATTAGCCGCCCTGATAAGTTGGCCAGTATTCGCTGCAATACCAAATGCACCAACTGAACTGATGGCTGTTCCCGTCTATACAGCGAATGATATGCGTTTATTCTGGACTGATAATGCAGGAGACGAATCAGGTTTCAAAATTGAACGTAAAACGACCGTAACCTCTTTCACACAAATAGCAATAGTTGGCCCGAATATCATCGAGTTCACAGATGACACCACAGCCGTTGACACTGAATACACCTATCGCGTACGTGCCTACAATGCAGATGGTGATTCCAGTTTTAGTAACGAAGGTGCAAACAAGCTTTCGATTGTCTGGCCCCTGCAAAATGGTAACCACGAAATGATGAATAGCTGGCAAGATGCCACGATATTCAATATCTGGCGTTTCCACGAAGGCATTGATATCCAGGCTGATGGAAATGGTGGTCAGGTCGTACTTGCAACACGTGGTGGCATCATAAAGAAAAAGGATGCCGGATTTTCCGGAGGATTCTTCTCAGTCGAGGTACTTGATGGTACCGGTACTGTTTATGATATCTATTTGCATATTCAAAATATAACACTAAAAGCAGAAGGTGAGGTGGTGATGCCCGGTGAAGTGGTGGCTGAGATCAGCACAACTGCATATGGCGCTGGGCGACGTCATGTACATCAGCTTGCCTATACCAGCTGGACGGGTACGTATGGTTATGAAGCAGACGGCAGTAATATCTACAATCCGTTTGAATTTTTCCAGTCCAATGCCGATCGTGATCCGCTGGGTAATACCCCAGGGCTGGAGGATGTCGATGGTGAAGGAAATACCATTATTTACAAGCGCCCTGATAACTCTTACTTCACGACTGGCGCTATCTGGGGTGATGTGGATATCAGTGCAGAAGTAACTGACAACATGGGTTCTGATCCTCGCCAGGGTGTGCACAAATCCGGATATTGGGTAGAAAGTACCGTAGCGGCTGGTGATGACATACGTAATGCGGCGGCCCCTTACATACTACATAATTTTGATAACTGGTTTGGTCAATCGGGTTCTCAGGCGAATTTTTTAGCGGTCTATGATCCGGATAAAACAATTGGTAGCAAACGTTTTCACCACTTGTTAACCAATACAACAGGTACCGATGGTGCTGTGGCGAACCTTGATGCCAATCAGGTATGGCGTACTGATGCAAGGGCTGCTAGTGGTACAGCACCGAATGGTTCGGATGCGACCCGCGCTCGTGAGAACCAGGAGGCGAAATTTCCTGACGGTACTTATAATATACATGTATTACTCGAAGACCAGTTGCATAACAGTGACTCTGTGCAAGCGGTTGTTTTGGATAATTCACGACCTTATGTGCAGCGCGTAACCGTTTATTCTAATTCAGATACTGTATATCAATCCCAGTGGAATTGGGACAACAGTATACCGCAACTCGTCAGCCAGCCCGCCAATTTTGCCGATGCAGTTATGGGAATAGCATCACGTAATAACGACGTCACCATTGAAGTGGAATTCAGCGAGGCAATGCAAAGCGCTTCGATTACTGCCATTACGCCACTTGGCGTAACACCTGCATTGACTTCCAGCCAACCGGCTCATGCCAGAACAATATGGCAGGGTATCATTGCCGAAGCGGATATAGCGAGTGATGGTTCAGATGATGGTATTCATATGGTGACCATCAACGGCTCTGACCTGGCGGGTAATGCACTATTACTCGTTAGCGATCGCGCTAGTATGGGAGTTGATCATCATAACCGCGATGCCGCTGGTATCCTGCGTGGTGCGACGGGTACAGATGCTATCCATGGTTTTGAAATTGGCCCGGTCTTTTGCGGGGGTAGCTGGTGGTGCTGTCTGCTGATAATAATTGTAATTATTGCTTTGATCGTGGCGGTCATTGCACTAATCAGGATACTAATGGGGGCAGGAACCCCACAGATTCAGAAAATATTTGCCATAGCGATATTAATAATATTTCTACTAGGTTTATATATTCTCTTTTACTGTGATTTTTAGTGAGATAGTTTGTAGTAATCTAACAGGAGATAACTGATGGAACAGTTTGCGAAAAAAAATAAATTACGGTTTCGTCCGATATTTGTTATCGCAATATTTGTTGTTACGCTGTTGGTTGTGTTTTGGTTGTGTTTTGGTGGTGTTGGTGGTTTTCTCCTACGACTGTTCTGCTCATTCGGCATGCAGAAAGAACGCCTGCAGGTCAACTTACTGAAATGGGGATTCGCCGTGCAGAAGAACTGGTACATGTGGCAGGTCAATCGAACATCAGTGCTATATATGTAACAGAATTCAAAAGAACACAACGAACTGTCCAGGACTTGGCACAACATCTTAGTTTGACAACATTAGTGATACCGGCTAATGACACACAGCAGTTGCTGGCCCATATAGCTGACAACAATGCCGGCAGAAAGGTACTGGTTGTAGGGCACAGTAATACCGTGCCTACTTATATTCAGTAGCTTACCGGGACAAACATACCAGATCTAACAGGGTTTGATAATATTTACGTGGTGAATGTATGCCGGTGTAACTGGAGATGCAAATGGAATGCAACTTCATTAGTCCATTTGAAATATTCAGTGTCGCCTGAATAGTTATAACCTATGTTTCTGTTCGGAAACTGATAGAAAGTTCGGTGACAAGTAAATTAGTATTAATATCGATCCCATTAGTTACCATACCTGGTCTTTCTGAGTTTGGTGTCAGTAAAGAATCGATACTTTGTGTCCACAAAAAAATGATTAAACTCGCTATTGGGTGTATCAGACTGATTATTTACCGACGGGAAGTATTCAGGACACAGTAAAATTGCACTCAATCGCTCAATTAATTTGGACGCCGTGTTGCTGTTGCCGATGATAAGAACGACTTCCGCGACAATTTCACCGAGAATGTGTTCGGTCAATTCCTGGTTATGCAGCAACGGCGGTAAGTATCGAATCAGGGTGTGTGGATGATACCGATGCTACGATCGATGTAACGGTGATGACCTGCGATAGTTAATAGCACAATCTCAGTAGCAACCATTTAAAATCAATTAGATAATTGGCTTTTTTACGGCGGTAACAGGAGTTGATTCGCAGCTGTCGTTGCTAACCAACCCGCCTTTTTAGTATCTAAGAAATATAAATAATCAGTGCATATTACTTATTAAATATTAATTTGATTATTACATCGCTGCCTGAGAAAACAAACTACAAATAATTATTTTACAACAAAGGTCATAATTAATTTTCGATAGCGGAACAACTTTTTCATATTTCATAAACATAGGCTTAACGAATTTAAGGTTGAACGCCAGATCATGTGTATCTTGTTCGATGAGGCAGTGAGCCCCCAACCCAACCCAACCCAACCCAACCCAACCCAACCCAACCCAACCCAACCCAAACTGATATGGATAAAGGAGTGGTCAAAATTGAAACTTGGTTTTCGCTATTTATAGCGACTGAATTCTACTTTCTAGTTTTAATTAATAAATCTGTAAATTAATTTATTAGTTGTGGGTCTGTATTTTTATTAAACCGTATAGTGAAGTTATAAAGAACGCTTTAACGACCAACTCACAAACCTTACTATATTTAATGTTTAGCACCCATGATTGGCTGGGGTGTTACCTGAAAAGTTAAAAGATAGCAGTAAATTTGTATAAAAAATTCCTGATCTCAGGGAATTTTATTCCAGCTTATTATTATGCTAAAGGCTACTCAATATTTTTTTTTCAAGTTTGATTTCAAGGAATTAGCGCAAATCTGAGACTTTGTTTAAAGGAGTTATCTATGGCTTGTCTTAGCCTGTGTAATGTTGTTAGTTGTTGTGTATATATAGTATAAACTGGCTCAATTTGAGAACTGGTACTTTTTTACACTCAGTTCACAGAAACCTCAATAATAGTGGATCAAAAATTTAGCAAACCTTATAATAGATATGCATATGGTAATAACTTATTGAACTTTGGTCTTGAACCAAAATGGACGCGACGAACATACCATTTGTAATGTAATTATGAGGAGCTTGTTCAGAAAAGGTTCTGGTACTATCCAACCATAATTAAGAAAATAATTTTTAAGAACTGATTGCGTTGTATCCAAATGGAGGGGGGACTTTGTGAGATACTTAGGGGCGAATATCCTCGCGGGTATTTGTTTGTCAATCTTTTCATCCGTCGTCAATGCAGACGTTGATATACGTACAGCGAGTAACATAGGATCGCAGGCGGATGTAGTCAGTTATATTGCAGCTATTTCTGATTGTACCAATCTGGTTACGGTTGATATTGTTGCAGGTGCTTATCAGGCAACACTGGCTCCTAGTGATGCAATTCGCACAGAAAATTCCCCCGTCGCTTGTCAGTATGCCTTTAATGGTGTTGGTGAAGGACGATTCTCCCCACAAATTACTCTGAATCATCGCGATTCAACCAGTCAAGTCCATGTCGAAACCTTTGCGCTGGAAACCTCCCCCCCTGAAATAAGTTTAGACGGAGTGAGCTTACAGCTTATTGATGGTATTCAACATCTAATCGTTCGCGCTAATGCGAACGATGATATTGATATAAGGTATATCGCATTTTCAGTGACTGGAATACGTGCATCGGCATTACGTCAAGTCGGTGGTGTTGTCTCTCGTGCGAGCGAAAATGCTTTTGCCAGATCTGATGGTTTTGTTCGTGTTTATCCGGTTCGCGAATCACAAACGGAATTTAGTTTTAGTATACCCGTCACGCAGCAACTTGATGCAGATGCCATTGCCCATGATGGCGTGTTATTACTGGATATGTATGCTGTGGATTCCACAGGAAATCAAAATAGTTTCTCTACGATTGCTTTTACTGGCTCTGATGTTGAAGAAACTGCAAATAGCCTGACCGCAATTCCGAACCGTATTGTGTTTACAAATTTATTAGAGACTGCCTCAATAATACCCTCAGTTGATTTTCAATTCCGCGGGGTGACCGCTCTTCCCGGTAATGTAACCGGTATGACATATACGTCCTCACATCCGGATTTGATTGCCGTGACTGACAGTGGTTTAGTATATCCGTTGCAGGAAACGTTAGGGCAGAGTGTAACTATCAGCGTTGGCTATCCCGGCCTGCCTGCTGTGGTTATTCCAGTTGAAATGGATATCAGCAAACAATTAACGTCTCTGGAAGTCCAAAATCTGGATTCAAGTGGCCAGTTTGTTTTGCCGAGTTTAAACACACGCACATCTCTTCCTCAGGTTGTTGCAGTATTTAGTGATGGTTCGCGCTCTGAGATAAGTCAGCAATTTGCACTGGAATACCTTCCGGGGACAGGCTCAACAGGTATTCTCGACGTTGAACAGACTGGACATGTAACCTCACGCGCAATTATACCGACATCGACTCCGGTGCCGGTCACAATACGTTTGCAAAACCTGCCAACCATTCAAGTGGTAGTGCCGGTCATTGCACAAGATGCGTTACCTGTTGTTGAGTTGGATTTGCCACGCCAAATTGAAGTTGGACAAACATTAACGATCACTGTTGATGCATCCGATGATGTCGGGGTACAGGATGTCCGGTTCATGATGGATGGCTCATTGATAGGTAACCGATTAACGCCACCGTATGAAATGTCATTAGCAATAACCGATGATTTAATTAATAACACATTACAGATACAGGCCATTGCCATCGATAGTGCAGGGCAATCATCTCAAACGACAATACAACCTGTTGTGGTAACTGCGCTAAATGAGCAGGACATACCCGAAGTGATTTGGGAACAACCGACAGAGATGCAGCGAGTGGTTGAACAGGCGCCGATACGATTCCAGTTGTCACGTGAGTTACCGGAAGGAACTGATTTACTGGCGAGTAATTATGGTATTAGTTATATCGATTTTTATCAGGACGGTAGGGTTATCGGATCCGCCTATTTTCCTCGAGTTGAAGAACGTGAGATTCCAGGTGCAGGTGGCCGGGCCAGGAAAGTTTATTATGAGATCTGGCGACTGGATACGGTCGCACCATCAATCGCCACTCAGGAAACAACGGTTGCCGTTCATGCAGTATTACATGGATCCAATCGTTCTACCCGGAATTCAGCCTCACGACTTTTTAGAGTAATTGGAAACAGCTCTCCAACAGTGACGCTCACGTCGCCAACTAGTGGTGACAGTATTACTGTCGGGCAACAACTTCCAGTAACCGTTGAATTTAATGATGATACTTTGGCTGTAGGGACAAGGGTTGAACTACTGGTTAACGATAATGTTGTAAATAGCTTCACCTATGAAGATGCCGATAGCCGTTTTACAAATGCATTAAATTTGCAGGCGGCCAGAGACACTTTCAACTTGCCGATTGGAGAAGAGTTTCTCGGACAAACTCTTAGTTTGCAAGCCAGGGTGCGAGATTATCATAATGAAATTTCCTTAACAGAACGTGTTCGATTACCAGTTCGTGCGGATCAACCACCTGGCGTTGCCGTCACTCATCCGGTAACCGGGTCCAGTGTGGTTGCAGGTGAATTATTGGAGTTACGTGCAGAAGCGACCGACGATGTGCAGGTTGCGCGAGTAGACTTCTATGTTAATGATCGTCTTGTAGGCTCTGATACGAATACGCCTTTTTCTACGAACTACCAGACACCGGCGGCAATTGAGTTGGAGCAGGTGTTAAACATTCACGCCATTGCTTTTGATAGTCGTGATCAATCCACGACAAGTGCATTGGTTAGTGTGACCCTGGGACGGGACGAAACGCCCCCAGTGGTAAACTTTTCTTCGCCGGCTATTACTCAAACCGAAGGTGGCGTTGATATTGCTGAGGTCGTAGAAGATAGTGAAGTTGTAATCAAGGTATCTGGCTACGATAATGTGGCTGTTGATCAACTTGAACTACGTGGTGTACGTCTGGAGGGTGCGCGTTATGTCCTGACTGGAAGCGCTGACGATGTGTTATCCGGTGATGCCTTTGCTCCAGAACAAATACCGGGAGGACTAAATGCATTCTCGGCACTGAAAATAATGACGATTCCGAACTTTACCAATGCGCCTGATGTGGTTCGTGATTTATACCCGGTTGAAGTTTCGGCAACAGACGCGACCGGTAATACCTCAATAGCCAGCATGACCATTGCGGTCGTTTCGGATCAATCACCATCTGTTGTTGAAGCGCGCCATGAACGTAATGTTTATTTCCCGCTCGATAATATAACTATTGATGTACAGGCGCGCGATGATCGGGCAGTGGAATCCATTCAGGCTCAATACTATATAGATGGTGCGACAACTGCAGCAGTGACCCAAACCAATAATGTCGCATCGGGTTTGATTCCAGCAGAAAATGTGCAAACCAGTTTCATGCTGGATCTGGCTGGCCAGGCTTTAAGTAATGCGGCTCATACCATTCGGGTTGATATTATTGCAACCGATAACCGTGGACAGAATTCGAATGACTCCGCACCAATTTATTCACTTAATTTATCGATACAACCTGATACGACCGCGCCATTGCTGGGTATTTCACAGCCAATTCGAGGCAGCAATCTGTATCATGGAAATGAAGCAACAATTCAATGGCGAGCTGTTGATGATGCGCAAATAAGCCAGGTTCAATTTTTAGTCGCGGATACCGTTATTGAAACGCGCAGTAATTTAAATACGGCACAAGCGGATGGTAGCTTTACGCTGACAGTACCTGCAACCGGTAATGAACTTATAATAGAAGCACGAGCGACGGATATATATAACAACCTTGCCACCACCACCTGGCTTTATGGTTTGTCGTCAGACGAACCGCCGACTATCTCGATACGCACGCCAGCAGCAGGGTCACGCCTTGTAGAAGGTGAGGCGTTTACGATGAATGTTTTAGTCACGGACAATCGAGAGGTTAGTAGTGTTGAAATATTTGTCGAGCAGGATGGACAAAATATTTTCTCTCGCACTTTCGCTCAACCCGATATTGATGATATCCAATCAGCAGGCCGTTATTTATCGGCCTCTATGAGAGTGCCGCATAGACCTGATGCTGGCGAAGGTGTATTACGTATCGGTGTGCGCGCAACTGACAATGGAGGCTTAAGCCCGGATCCTGAAATACTTGATATAGTAATTCTTGATGATGAAGAAGCACCCACTATATTAATGGAACAACCTGCGGCAGACTTCTCCATCATGCCGGGTGATAGTTTTGTAGTGCAAGGTCAGGGTGATGATAATTTCTATATCAATGATGTTGTTCCCGTGCTTGTGGATGATCAGGATAATGAAATTGAACTTCAATGGCAGACATTTTCTCGTACTGATCGAACTGAGAATATAAATGTACCCAACCCGTCCAGTTTTGGTTCCATTATCGCGGGAAGTCGTTTTTATACTTCATTTGAAGGACGTATTTTATTACCGTTAAGTTATCTGGCAGAGGCTGGACGTGTCTACCAGTTTAAACTGCGAGCCCTCGATCATGGTGTGAACAGTACTGAAACCTCGCCGGTAAATATTACCATCCTGAATGACGAAGAAGCTCCGAGTATTACCATCACGGATCCGGCTGAACAGATATATGAACGACAAACGGCATTCCTCGGATTAAATATTACCGATAATATTGGTATTCAAAGTTATCGTGCTTATATCCTGGGTCAGGAATCGACACCCTTAGCGGATGTTACCGGATTGAATGTCGATGAAATTAATATCAACGAATCAGATAATATACAGATCGATTTGTCAGGTTTTACAAACATCCCGCCTGAAGGTACACCGTTTACGCTTATTATTGAGGCGACTGATGCGGCAAATAACGTAGCTGAAGTTAGCCGTTTGATTACTGTATTACCTGATCAGGCGCCACAAGTCAGCATTATCGAACAATTGCCGGTAAATGATTTAACCAAAGGTGGTTTGGCGTTCCAGTCATTGTTATTAACCGATGATTTTGTAAATGAGACTAATCCGGTTCGATATTTTCCTGTATACACGTCATTACGTGGGCTGGGGCAAACGGGTAACCGCGATCCGACCGGTGAAAATTTTGTTGACACCAATGGTGACAACATACCGTTTGTGCAATTCAATTATGTCGAATCTTCAGGTTATAACGGCGGTTTATATTTAGACGATCAACCTTATCTTGTCTGGCAGAATGGTCAAATGCAGGTTTGGCCACGACCGCGAGCCAATGGCCGTTTACGTGTAGATTTTGGTGCCGAATATAGTGTTCGATATCATCTAACCACATATTCTGATGCTGCCTGTAGCGCGCAGGTTAGTGAGTCCGTGATTGAGGACGCACAAGGCATCTTGCTGAGTGAAGTCCTTGCGCAAGACATAACAGCTGCACAACTGCGCATCGAAGTGCTTGATAGTACGCAGCAACCAGTGGATATATTTTTACAGGCCATTCGAATTCATGCTTCTGAACTCGGTTCTGTTACCAGTTATAACCCGGGTAATTCTCAACGACAGATAGAGGTCGAGTCGGAGTTTGTTGTCCAGATAAAAGATCAACAAGAGTATGCTTCGTCAGGATTTATTGTTAGTCGTATGCACAATGCTGCGGTCAGGCCGCAGGAGACAACATCGCATGTATTGCCATTGCCCATACCGTACGATATCCAGGCTATGCAAATATTGGCGCATGCAACTGATCGTTTCTCACATGAACGTGCTGCAGTCCCATTAAATATTTTGGCTAACCACCGAATCAACCCGGACGATATCTCTCCAGAGTTAACCATTACTTCACCGGCAACCGGTACACAAGTAGTGCCAATGAAACGGTTTACCATCGATTTTGATATTATTGATAATTCTGAAGGCATCCGCAGTATTCAGTTATATGAAAATCGTACCAACCTGGTTCGTGAGTTAGGAGGTAAATATCAACAGCAAAGATATTCGATACCTTATGAAGTTCCGCGTGATCTTACAGGTGGTGAGCTGGAGTTGCTGGCCGTTGTAACCGATCACAGTGGAGCAAGTACCACACAGAACCTGATTTTCCCGATTGGACCGAATGAAAATCCAACTATAAATCTTCGTGAGTTTAATGCCTATCGTAGTATCACTGAACCTGAGCGTCTGAACTATGGTGAATTTTGGGTTCGTGTTGGCAGTGATTTTAATCTTCGTGTCGACCTGGATGATGATGCGGGGCTTAACAACTACAGAGTTTTCCGCCTTGATCGAAACGGTAATCGCATTGAGGAATTTAGTGCGCAATATAATAATAGCTGTCCATCGTTACCAATTCGTCATACTTCTGCATTTAATACAATTAATTTTAATCAAACAGAACCGACTGAATATGAGTTGGTTGTGGAAGATACCTATGGTAATACTTCGGTAAGAACAATACTGGTTCATCCTCTGACAAATATGGTGCCAGGTATTCGTATCACCTCACCAGCGGATGGCCAATTTATTGTGGCGGGTACATTCTTAATTAAAGTTGGCGTGGTGGCTACGGATGATCGGGTATTATCCAGTCAAAATATCGAAGTTTATGCAAATGGGGTTCGGCTGACCTTACTGGAGGAAATCAATGCCATCCGTCTTGATGATGAAATAGGCGGTGCAGGAGCAATACAACAAGCCTTTAGTAGTATGTATGCTGATATTGCGCAAAATTATACGGTCGATTTGGCCAATGAATTTGGTCGTCGAAGCAGCGCGAATGCACTCACTGAAGGGTTTGTTTTATCGGTACCATCAGGTCTGATTGACTCGAATGAATCAGTTACCCTGACAGCATTAATTCGTGACTCGGATAATGCGGTTGCTCGGCATGAAATCACTATCGAGGCCGCGGCTGATGAAATCAATCCGGAAGTTGCGATAACACAACCTGCTATTGATTATGGTCCAAGTGAATTTTCTGATTTCACTCTGGGTTTCCGTGGTTTTGATAATGTGAAAGTCACTCAGTTAGAATTGTATACGACCTATGGTGTGCAACTAAATAGCGGTGAATATGTTACTAATTCATTTGGAACACCACTACGGACTATTACTGCGATTGAAGATCGTGATTTTGAACCGGTTACGACGCTTAATATAGACACACCAGAATTCTTACAACTTATTCATGTTGATCGTCTGGCAGATATTATCAATCTTTTCCCCAACCAAACGATCACGGGTACTGAACTTTTTGATATCTGGATTAGAGTTGTTGCTCGTGACGCATCAGGTAATTCTCGTACACGTGAGATCCGCTATCCTGTTCGCATTGATGAGCGTCCTGTTGTTGATATTGCCAGTCCCGCACCAGGTTCAAGAATTGTTGAATCAACCCAGTTGTCGGTTAATGTAAATGCATTTGACGATGTAGGAATAGATTCCTTGCGATTGGTGGCTACTCATGCGGCGGGTAATTCTGAGATATACAATGTTTTGTTACGCCAACCACCGTATGGTTTTGCAGTGACGATGCCAGCCTACGATGCACAAACGGCAGCAAATAATTTAGTAACATTACGGGTTGAAGCAATTGATACCTATGGGGCAGCATTCGGTGATCTGGATCAACATAGAGCGATTGAAGAATTTACAATTGAGATCATCGAAGATCAACCACCAACCGTAGCTATTTCAGTTCCTGCTAATCTAAGCACGGTAATTGAAGGTGAATACATGCTCGTCCAGGTTAATGGTGTTGATGACGTTGGACTGGAACGAGTAGTGCTTGATGTTGCTGGACTAACCAGTGGTGATCGAACCTTTACCGATACCAGTTTCCCTTATGAATTTTTGATATCGATACCCTATGGCCAGGCAGGGACTGATGTCTCTATGACAGCGAGTGCAACTGAATATCGATTGTCTGGTAATCCGCGTATCGCGACGACACTATCGCCAACCGTGGTATTGGTACAAGCAGATACCCAGGCACCGGAAGTGAATGTTCAGTTACCAGTGAGCAGTGGTACGACAGTTGTTGAACGGCGTAGCTTCCCGTTTGTGGCTGAGGCGGATGATAACGTTCGGGTTAGTATCTTTACTAGCCAGCTGCGAGCTGACAAAAATCTTGATGGAGCATTCACTGAGGATGAAGTGGTCGTTCAACATCAAATGCTGGCAGCACCTTATGCCGGAAATTTGCGTGTCGGCACACTGGAGGAATATTTAGGCACACAGGCTGAAGGTGTTGATCAGCTTGCCATGGAGTTACATTTCATCGCTCGTGATGGCGCAGGTAATGAGACTGTTGTAATCCGTCCAATGACATTAATTCGTAATACACCTCCAAATGTAACCGATTTACAAATATTAGATAGCCGAGGATTCAGTCTTGGAGCAACGATAACCGAGATAACAGAAGGGCGGGGCTTTATCGTTAACGTATTAGCCTCCGATCCTGAAGCGGGTGTTGATTCGGTCAGACTTTATAAGGCTTTGAATAATGGTGAATATGAATTGGTGGGTGAAGATCAGTCAGCACCATTCCAGTTCCATATGCAATCACCAACAGGTAATGTTGGCGCAGTATTAAATTTCCGAGCGGATGCGACAGATATTGATGGTTATACTTCAGATCAGTCGACTATAAAGAGCCTGACAGTCGTTGCAGATCAGCCGCCAACAGCTCAAATTGTTTTACCGACCAATGATGAGTCGGTCATTATCGATGGCCAAAACATCGAAGTTCTGGTTGAAGTGATCGATGACCTGGGTGTGGACGGTGTTGATCGCGTCGTATTTTATATAAACGACGTTGCCGTAGATACGGTTTACGATAACTATTCGCAGCAAGTTGGTTCGGTCGCACAAGAGCATATTTACGGCTCATCAATTACTCCCCCCGAAGGTGCTAATGGATTTGTCATTCATGCGGTCGCTTTTGATGTGGTCGGGCACAGTGTGCAAACAGCTCCTGTACGTGTAGGTCTGGTTGAGGATACTGTAGTTCCACGTTTAGGCGTATTAACACCATTTGAGGGTGAAATTCTCATTAGTAATGAACCTGTTCGTGCGGTTGTTGCGATAACAGATATTGGTTCGGAGACTGATCGACGTGTCTACATGAACTGGATCCGAGAAACTCGTAACGAAGAAAATGGCGATTGGGTCGAAGTTAGTTCAGTACTCAGAGAACTGGTTCGTAATGATGTACGTGCAGTCGGCGATACGACCCCGGTTAGTGATCCAGATAATTATTATTATATTTATTGGGATGACTTTGTGGACGGTAATATATTAGTGCGCGAAGCTGCGCGTAATGAACGTGTTCGCATTGTTACTTCCGTACAAACGCCCAATCATACTGTTGAATCTGAAACCATTCATGAAGTGGGCTTACCGATAAGCGAAAAACGTTATTTAGCGACAAATGACCCCGCAACGGCAGGCACTGTGGCTCGTGATACAGCCAGATCGGTTTATTATACTGCAGTAAGTCAATTCCGCAGTCCGGATCGGACTAATGCGATGATAGCGGCCTGGGCCAATGTTGATCCTATGCGAATAGAAGAGGGATTGGGTAATTTACTGGATCACGAACTTGTACGGGAACTTGGTGATCCTCAGCGCGTTAAACCGCGTACGGGTATTTTTATACTTGATGACAGTAACGAATTGAATTTTGGTGACGGTAATCACTATGTTTATTCCGAATTGCTTGCTGGTGCATCACAAATATTTGCCGGCACCATCAGTGAGCTCTATACCGACAGTGGTTTTGTGTTGGCGGCCAAGAGTGGTGAACTACCAGATATCGATTCAACGGGCAGTGGTGGGTTTGCTACTAGCCTGGAAAGTCGGATTAATCAGAATACGGAAACAGGCGGTGTTTATACTGAAAACACCAATGGTGAGTTACTTATCTTTACTATTCAGAATGGTGATGAACAGTTTGGCTTACCGTATTTATTAGCGGGTCGGATTGATATGCCATACCCGGATGTTTATGGTGTGGCACGCAAAGATGATGTCGCCTTTGTTGCCAATGGTAATGGTGGTGTGCAGGTTATGGATATTAGTAACCTCACCGCGCCTTATCATGTTGGTTATATCAAACCAAATGGTTTCAGTCGTGATGTTGTCATTAAAGACACTTACGCCTTTATTGCCGCCTCACATGAAGGCTTGGTTATCGCAGATATTGCCGATCCATCGATGCCAATTATAGCTACTCTGGATACCTTCGGTGTGGCGAACCGGTTACAAATAGTGGGAGACAAGATTTATGTCACAGACATGGCAGGTGACGGTCTTGTTTCACAGCTAAACATTATCAGTATTGCAGATCCATATCAGCCACGATTACTACGCAGTGTAGATTTACATCCTGCCGTTCCTGATTATGTGGCCGACGGAAGTTACGATGTGACCGTTGCGGGTGGCAAGGCCTATGTCACTGTTCATTATTCTGATCAGGAAGATCGCCCGATAGAATCACTTGTTGAAGTTATCGATCTGGCCAAACTGGAGATTCCGCGTGAAGATGCAACTGTACCGGCTATCATTCACCGGCCAGCGGGTACGTTTGATTTTGCGGCCCGTGGATTAACGATCGCACGTGGTGCATTACACGTTGCTGCGGGTAAGCAAGGAATCAACCGGATTGATTTACCTACGCTTTCGATATTGGGACATACGCCGGTAAGTGATGAACGTAATATCAGCACTGAATTAGCGGCTATAGAAATCGAGTTATCAGCCGTATTACCGACCGATACTGATTTATCGACTGCAGTACGGGTTGTACAGGATGATCCAACCATTGGTGTGGATGTTACCAATCAATTTACGATTGATTTTGGAGTGCGTGACAACCTGCCTGCATATCGCTTTATAACGTTGACACGCAATGATGGGCAGCCACTGCAGTTAAACAGCCAATACTATGTGATCTTAAGTGCCGGATTGACACCGTTAACTGGTCAAGCGCTACCCGAAGACTATCAATTTGCCTTTAGTACTTCACCCGCAGGTGCTTTAGCCCAACCGGATATCGTTTCTCTTACACCTGCAACGGGTTCAATTGAAGGTGGAACAGCCGTTATTATCCGTGGATTAAACTTTGGGCAAACACCGCAAATTCGTTTGGGTGGGCAGCGTTTAATTGTAGATCGAATTGAAGCGCCAACGGTTGAAGATCCGTATGAACGAATATTTGCACGTACCGTCCCAAATTATGCGGGTCCGGCAGCGATTCAGGTTACAAATGATGCGGGACTGATCGATACGGTAATTGGTGCATTTACTTATGTTGATATCCTGCAGATCAGTTTTATTGATCCCCCTGTTGTTCGTGTTAATCAGGTAATCGAAGGAAACACAGTTAATTTCATTGGCGATCGTGTTCGTGTGGTTGGTTATGGCTTCCATGATGGAGTTGAGTTAATTGCCTATCCAACTGGTCAGCCAGAACTGGCGGAGACAAATCCTGTCGATCAAGATCGGTTATCGTTATACAGTGCTGAACAACTGGATTGGGTAGTGCCTGACTTTGGTGGTTCCTATCGTGGTTTTGTTGATGTTGAAGTCAGAGATGCAAATGGACGACGTTTCTTATTACCAAATGCTCTCTTCTATGGACGCTTAAGCGTTGACCGTCGACTCGAGACAGAACAGGCCTTTAGTCGATCTGAAATTAATCAATTATTAGGTGCGGACGGTAGTACGCCACTAACATATGTGCCCGATGCCTTAAAGTTACCACCGGGTAAAATTTCAGGTCTTGCCTCGGATCATAATCTCGGACTCATTTATGTATTAGGTCGTGGCGTACTTGATGGAGATGTTCAGCCAAATGAAACTGAAAATCTGGAAGAGTTTAATCATTACTTTGCACCGGGCTGGATTTCACTTGTCAGCTACCAGCGCGATGACCTGGGGCAGGCCGCTCCAATGCATGGCCTTGGTTATTTCAATTTACCGCAGGATCTGATATCGCATGACATACACCTGACGGATTCGCATGTCTATGTGACAGCGCACGGCTATCATTTCCCATTGATTGATACCCCTTATGAAGACAAGAAAGTCGTACTTGTTTATGATCGGGAAACTCGCTTACCAGGTCAAAGTGCCCCGGATCAGTCCAAAGATCGTGATGTGCTTTATGCGTTACCTTTAAACTTTGAAGGTATACCAACCTCGATTGACAGCCTCGGAAACCTGTTATTTGTTGCCAGCCGTGAAGATGGTGTGGCCGTTGTCAGTATTGCTGATCCATTAAAACCCTCAGTCGTTAGAATATTAAACCAGGGTAATGCAGATGGCGTTAATGTTGCGTTACATCCAACCGAACTTAATGTTGTCGGTAACCAATTACATGTGATTAGTCGCTCAGCACGTTTTGTATTCGATATAACCAAACCCAGTCTTCCGCAACTTGGTTATAGTGTTACGGGTTCATTATCGACACCTTTAGCAGGTACGCAGACCTTTGCACAAGCGATCGGTGTAGGTGATGTGAGTATTCACGACTCGACTTATCCAAATTATATTCGCGGACTTGGTGAATACGATGGGCGAGGGTTTGATATACCTGGTAGCAATCAGGCGATTGCTGCGCAGTCAACCATTGCTGTCACTGGCAAGGAAATCGGTTCGTCGTCTCCCTGCATCGATGTGCTTACCGGTGATCAACACCTTTACGCCCGAGATGCCTATTTAAGTATTTTTGATACCAGTCGACCAGATTTAATATCGTTAATTGACAGTATCAAAGTCCTGGATTGTCGTACCGGCATCCTCAAATATGTACATATGACCGATGATGGTATAGCCCTGGCTGCGACTTCACACTCTAGTTATAAAAAAGCAGAAATTGAGAACGACTCAGAACTATTACTGATAGATACCTTAACTTTGGATCTTGTTGAAAGTTATCCGCTTGCGGGCGCAACGGCTGTCCCCACGGGTGAGCAATTAGCTTTAACCTTTACTTTACCGATCACAATTCCTTCAGGGGATACCGCGCTTGCCTATCTTTCTAATTATTTGGCGCTTCTTTACGATGATGGGTCACCTGAAGGGCAAAATGTAACAATTAATATTGAACTTGATTCGACAGATGCTCGTCGAGTCTTGATTACTCCTTCAACCGAATTGTTGGCGGATAGTAGTTATCGAATCCGTCTGAATGGCGTCTTGGGCAGCCGCCGTTCGATTGGCTTGTTTGATCATACTATTGAGTTTCATACCGCAACCAATGCTAACCCTGAACCCGTTATCACAAGTGTTTCGCCGAATATTATTCTAACATCAGGCGAACCATTCACTGTTACCGTGCGTAATGCCGATGCCCCAAGTTTCTTATTGGCCGGTGAAGTTGCCGCAGAACTGTCTTCAACTCAGATTGATTCTAATAACACAAGTTATGTGCTGAATGCGCCACCGGGTTTAGCGGGGCCAGCCGAATTACAGGTGTTGAATGCCAATGGTGCCACGCACCGAATAGTGGGCGCGATACAATATGTCGAACCGCTGGTCTTGAATAGCGTGTCGCCAGAACAAGGATCGGTGAATGGCGGCACAACACTACAAATTAGCGGTGGTGGTTTCAGACCGGGCTTGTCACGGGTAAGTGTGCTGTTTGATGGTATTCCCGCGCTGGAACAGGATATTAAAGTCCTGGATGCTGACACCATTGAAGTTGTGACGCCACCAGGTCGAATCGGTTTGTCAGATGTTAGTGTTGTACTGGATACTGGACAACAGGCTACTCTGGAAGATGCGTTTGCCTATCAGCAGCCAGTTCAATCAAATATTCGTTATGGTGGTCGGATACATGATATGGCGCTGGATCCCACCGGGACGTATCTGATTACGGCGGGCTCAGCAGATTTACAAGGGTCAGGGATAACTATCTACAACATTGCTGCCTCGACATATACGGGCGACGATCGTAATCCGTTAAATAGTGATTCACTTCGTGAATTAGTTGATGTTGATGGCGATGGCGCGGATGATCGCATCGTTGTCCATGTGCCATTACCAGGTGGTTATGAGGCCCTAGGTCTTGCTACCTTCTTTGAACGAGGCGTGGACAGGGTATTTGTTACGGCCGCACGTTTTGACAGAGACGGACCCGTCGAAAATTCAGCACGTTTGTTTATTGTTAATTTTGATTCGACCAATATAACGGATACCTCGATTATCCAGTCGCTGCCTTTACCATCTGATTTTGCCAGAGGCATCGAAGTGAAAAATAACCAGGCCGTTATTGCGATGGGTGCGGCAGGTGTGGGTCTGGTTGATGCATATTTACATACCAAGCTGTATCTTGCAGATCAAATTAGATTACCTGATAACAAACCAGCATTGGATCTAACTCGTTTGAACACGGCTGTAAATGAACCTTCACGTTACGCAGTCGTGGCTGGTGAATATATTGCGACAAGCAATACTTTATTGAATGCAGATGATCCAACAAGCGGAGGCTTTTATATATTAGAGCAGGACCCGGTTGCCGGCCTGCGAGTTGTCAGTGAGCTGGATGTACCGGCCAGTCGAGTCGTCGTTCAAGGTAATATCGCTTATTTATCAGCAGGTGATGCGGGTCTGGTCATCGTTGATATTCAGGATTCAAATAACCCAAGGGTGATATCGAGAGTCAATACTGTAGGGCATGTCTTTGATGTGTCAGTGAATGGTAACACCGCATATATTGCCAGAGGTGCCGCCGGCATACTCACCATTGATGTTACTAACCCGGCAAATCCGATCGTCACGGCAGGAATGGAAGCCTATGATACGAATTCGATCGAAGTGGTTCTTGCGGGTGCCTATGCCGCTTACAGTGCAGGTTTATCATCGTCTGGCGGTAGTATGGTGCAGGTAACACCAGATGTTGTGTTACGAATACATCGTATCGATCCCGGTAATGGCATTTTGGATCGTGATGCGAATGGTAACCTGACCATGTATTTGCGTTTCAATAAGGCCATCGATCTCTGGGATTCGAATTTAAATCTTTTTGAACTGTTGCGGAGCAATGGTGAAAGTCTGGCGATCGATACACAAATTATTAATAACGATGCGATTATTACCTTGCGCCAACCTCATGGGTTAAGTGTCGGGGATGCCATCACCTTGGTTGCCAGGGCGGGCATTGATGCAGTGAAACCCTTACCTGCTGATCGCTATGTTGTATTGTATTCATTACAACAGGATCAACGCTTCCCACTTGTTTATCGCGGTTCACGCCCTGATACAATTCAACTTGATGCAGCCTTGCCGCGACGAATTCCAGTTAATCAACCACAATCAATTTCAATTTCGGGATTGGGTATTCCAACCGATATTAGCCGAGTGAAGGTATATGTTTCCTCTGTTCAGGCGACCGTGACTGAGATTCAGTCGAATGATACTCAGGAACGTGCCGCAATTATCTATGCCGATGTGCCGGCGATATCCGAAGCTGGTTTTTATGATGTCACTGTTGAGGTAGAAAAATCCGGTGTATGGGAAAGGGCTGTTCTGTTTGGCGGACTTATGGTCGATGCACCAATCGAAATAAACAGTATTACACCTGAATGGGGTCCCTATACCGGTGGTACTACCGTTATCGTAAACGGTGCCGGGTTTGAACCGGGAAATACGGTGATGGACGGAATTGATGTGCGTATTGGTTCTATTCCTGTGGCCAGTGTACGCGTTTTGTCGACCGAGCTAATGGAAATTGTCACCCGAGGTGGTCCCAGTGGTAAGAATGACTTTGTCGCCGAAGATCGTTATGGAAATCGCAGTAGCTTGGTTGGTGAGCAAGGATTTGGTTTTGGATTACGTAAGCTGGGCGAACAACACTCGTCGTCAGTATTTCCACGTGATATTTATGTCGATCAGGAATCCGGTGTCGCCATTACAAACGGGGGTTATGTAACAGAAGGATATGAAATCCAACTGATCAGTGATTTGCCGTTCCCGGAAACCATTCGTGCAGCCTCATTTGACATCCAGGATCCGTTACAAACTCAATTGGTCGGCGGAGCCCCCAGTCTACCGACTGGTACTGACGGACGAGCGGCCTTACTACGGCATGCTGAGTATATAAGTCTGGCGGGGCGTCAGTTCGATCAAAGCGTTGGAGGTTCGTCTACATTAAGTGAAGCTGACGCCGATCGATTAGCGAGTCTGGATGGTTCGGAGATCGCCATGCCCATTGATTCGCTGCAACTTTTCCCAACTGTTGAAATGGAAGAAGGTGTACCGCGTAAGCGTCTGTATGTAGCAAACGGTAGTGCCGGTGTGGCCAGACTTAATCTGGATGAACAGAACGGATTGCAATTCCTGTCGCAAGTACTGGATGACGAACAAGCAGATCATGTTATTGATATATATAAGTACGGTCATAGCTTATTTGCCGCACGGGCATTAAATGCAGACGGCAGAATGCCACTCGAACCGTGTTCAACCGGTATAGCTCGCTATGGTGTTGGTGTTATTGAACGTCTGAATTATGTCGTGGCAAATGATCCTGTATATGTTGGTCAAATTAATAATTTGACGGGCCAAAATGTGATATACAGTGATGGCGAATGGCTATATGCAGGTGGTGAACGCAGTGCAACACGTTGGAAAACGTTTGCGGAATGTAGTTTATTCAGAGAATTTACTGCAAGCACACCTACGGCTTTGCAACCCGGAGAAGAAATTAATTTAAGCGCGGTTAATCTTTTTGATCCTATCCTGACTCGCCAATATCGTTTTGAATCTAACATCCTTGATGTTGTGAGCTACGGTGATTATTTAGTGGTTGCCGTCGGTGGCGAGGGAATTCAGATATTCCATAAAGAACGCCCGGATAATCGTACCACCTTGCGAGTTGATGCACAGTTACAGGCGAATGCCGGTTCCGCCGTTAAGCTACAACGTTATGGAAATCTTGTATTTGTAGCGAGTTCAGGTGGCGGGGTTGTTGTTGTTGACATAAGCGAACCACTAAATCCTTATGTCTTATCGGCCGGTAATACCGAATCAATTCAGGGTCTGGATGTTTATAAAGGCCGAATGATATCGGGTGGTGCCGCAAATGGCTTAATGACATTCGAGTTACCGGGCAGTTTTGTCATGACAAGCTCGGTTGATGAAAATCAATATCTGGCAGCTAACGAAGACATCACGCTAACGTTTAATGAGCGAATAACTCAGGAATCTATTACTGAAGCAGGTGCGGTTGATGTGGTTCGGCTTGATACTAACAGCCCGATCGCCTTTACCGTTAGCCCAATCAATTTAATTGAAAATCACGCTCAATCTTATCTGTTAAGTTTTGCTCGCGAAGCAGGTGTGCGTTATCAGCTTCGAGTAAATAATGCCCGCAATCTGCGTGGTCGTACACTGTGGCGTCCATACGTGCAACATGTACGTGCCGCTGCGACAAGTGCAACGCGTCCAGTAATCACTCAAGTCGATAATGGTGTATTCCATCGAGGTAATAGTCAGGATATCCTGATTCAAGGCGATAATTTCCGTAACGATGCATCGTTAAGGGTCTTTGTGGATCAATATGAATTGATACCCGAATGGGTGAGTGCTCAGACATTGCGTATACCTGCTGGTGCGTTAGAAGTGTTGCCATTGCAACTTGGTGAACATCATCTACGTGTTAGAGATAATGAGCTGGTTGCCGCATTACCGGGTTCTATTATTATTGCAGAAGATTTAACTCTGGTTAATTTCCAGGTATCGCCTGAATCCGGTTCGATATCGGGCGGCGCAACCATTTCGGTGAAAGCAAGTACGGATGCAATATTGCCGGGTACAAAAGTCATTATGCGTTCACGTAATAATGAGATTCGTACCGAAGAAGTTAGCCCGGGTGTTTATATTTCAGACCTTAAAGATGATGTAAAAACCCTGAGTGAATTTGAATTCCGTTTACCCGGTGTTGTTGAACCCGATCTTTATGAGATTTTCCTGGCCATGCCGGATCAGGAAATTCTGGTAGGAGAAGTATCTTATACTGCGGATGCTGGTCGCGATATCGACTTGCCAAACTATCCTCCGATGGTCATCGGTGGCGCTGAAATCAGGCAGGATATCTTATTCCTGGGTGTGAAAGCAGGAACCGAACCCACAGAAGAAAATCGCTTCCTGATGCCGTCCGGTTTTGAGATATACGATATTAATGTCTGGGATCGTCCCGTTCGACTTGCTCAATTGCGTACCGCAAATCCGGTTACGGGCGTAGCTACCTATGATAATACGGCCTATTTAGCCAGCGGAAGTGATGGACTGTTGGTGGTCGATATACACGATTACAGTCAGCCTACCGTGATAACCAATATCGGCGTTCCTGGTAACAGTGCCACGGATGTTGCCATCAATCGCACGTCAGGTGTGTTAGCCATGTCGGTGGCAAATGAACTTGGCAGTGGCTTTATCCGTTTCTTTGATATCCATGATCCTGAACTGGACGCACCTCTCGGTTATCAGTCTATTATCTTTACTCAGGGTGAACTGTTGGGTCAGCCAGTTGATATTCAATGGCTGGGTGATCAGTTGTACGTTCTGTTAAAACGCGGTCGTGAACTCTATCTGGTTATTATTGATAACGTGGCAACTCAACCAACATTTACCGTGCAGCTGATTGAGCGTGCGACAATCAATGATTTGAATGATGCTTCGTTTGTAGTGCAGTACGGACAGATCGCAATTACCGCCGGTCAGAACTATCTTGTTCTGCAACCCGATACCTCGACCGGTTTATATGAAACAGTTTACTGGCAGGCAAACGATGGTAGTAACGATGAAATAATTTCGAATCAAGGTGGAATATTTATAGCTACGAACCAGGGCGTTACTGATACACCCGTACCGGACCTGGCAATCACTGATATTCAGCCTGCATCGGGTCAGACAATTAGTCAATCTGAAGTAATACGTATTCAGTTTAACAAGCTAATTAATACCGACATGACTGAGCTGTTAGCAGATATTCTGGTGACTAATCAGAGTGGTGTACCGCTTGCTGAGGGAACTTATTCAATTGAAGGCTTCAACACGCTTGCCGGTGGTTATGTTGAAATTCAATTCACCAATGCACAGAGCAATAATGGCACGGTAAATATAAATGTGACTACCGGTATGACTGAGATAGGTGGTGATCCATTATTAGTGGCGCAACAATTTAGCTATAACCTGGTTAGTAGTAATCGGGTCTCCATTAATCGTGTTGGACGTGTTGTTGATAATATCGTTGGTTCCTATTTCTTCCATGCGGATGGCACAGAAGAAGCGGCAATTATCGGCAGCGGGTTTGGTACCGATGTGGCACAGTTAAGCCTGCAAATTGGTGAAACTATTATTAACCAGACAGAGATAATTAGCCTGGTCGATACTGAAATTCGTTTCACCTTACCGAATATGCTACTTGGTGTCGGTAGTGCGAGTTTGCCCGTGGTCATAACCCGGGATGGTTTATCGACAACATTAAATGGTGCGATTGTTATTCAGCCACGAGTTGAATTGCAGGATGTTTATCCAGTGTCTGGCCCGCCACAAGGTGGAAATATTGTCGATATTTACGGGCGTGGTTTTAATAATAATATAAGTGTCAAATTTGGTGGTAATGTTGCTGGTGATCTAAACGTATTAAGCAGCAGTCATGTACAAGTGCGTGCTCCATCAGGTACGTTTGGGTATGTAACCGTTTCGGTTGAAAATGCCTTGTTCCCGGATGAATTAAGCGCCTTAAACGATGCCTATTTCTATGCCGGTCGTGAAACGGGTTCTGTTGATTTATCACAAACCGGACACAGCTCCAGCCCGGTTACTGCAATAGAACTGAACGGCCAAATTCTTTATGCAGTGACCGGTGGCGGTTATGAAGCGATTGATCGCGAGGGACGTATTCTCGGACGACCCACTACCAGCAGGGGGCAATTAGTTGTCGCCGATGTCTCCGATCCGGTTAATCCTGTAATTGTTGAGAAACTTTTTGCAGATGAAATGTTCCCGTACCATCTTAATGTTAACTTGCCGCCTGATGGATTCCGTGATCTCACCATTGCCGGACAGGATATGTTCTTAATCGGCGGTAATCACCTGTATCATTTTGATATTACCCTGCAAGCTGAACCGTTGCTCTTGGATGACATTAGTTTTGCGACAAATGACGAAGTGAATGGTATTGCTGTTCGTGATGAACTGCTTTATGTCACTGGCGACTTCGGGCTCAAAATTTATCGTATCCAATCTGATCGCACTTTACTTGAATTACGTACTGTTGACGTAAATGAACTCGGTGGTATCCCAACCGAGGTGGATATCCATGCTGATTATCTGCGTGTGATGGTTCCGATGACGTCTCAAATTCATGAGATAGATTTGATGATGGGCGATTTTGCCATCGTGAATACAATATCACTTCGGGATTTATCCAATAACCCAGTCATCCCACAAGGTATGTTAAGCCATGAGGATATGTTGTTTGTTTCTACAGGCCAGACTGGGACGGTATTACTTTTTGAAGTACAACCAAATAATGCAACGCCGGTTGTGGCTCAGCTTTCGTTGGCTTATCTGGTACAAAATGGTGACCTGAATGCCGGCGATATGATGTTGTATGGTCAAACACTCTATGTTGCTTCGGGGCAGGGTGATGTTCAGCTATTTGATATTGCACCGTGGCTGGATAATCGTTATCGAACAACGATTGGCCTGCGTCATTATTTCTCGGTAACAGGTGCAGTTGATGCGATGGCCTTTGGTGGAGATGCGATTTATGCAGGTACCTCATTTGTTTATGTTGATGATGAGCCGACAGAGAACCCGATTGATGTCGGTGCAACAATTGGTAACCTTGGTGGTGCATTAAATACAATAGTCAATGATCAGTTATCGATTGTTGAACAAATACCACTGCCACGCGGCAATTTACCAGTCGATCAGGCCGTAGAAATCCAGTTTAATCGTATTCTGGATACCTTCCAGATCCTGGAACAAGGGGATTCGCTGGTAACCGTTACTCTGGCAGGTGTTCCGGTTGAGGGTTATGTTTCCACTCAAATAACCAATTCCGGAACACGATTAATTTTCCGTCCTGCTCAGGTATTTGAGAGTGATCGGGAATATCGTATTACTTTTTCTGCTGCAATAGTTGACTTGCATGGAGAAACTTTAACGGAAGACTACAGTTTCCGTTTCGTTGCAGTTGATGAGTTAATGCCACAGATAGAAAGCTTGCAACCCCCCTATGGTAGCTGGCGTGGCGGCAACGAAATCACTCTGACCGGTGATAACTTTGATTCGGCTTCGCAGGTAGTGATTGGTGGAATAACGATTGATCCGACCGAAATAATCAGCGTAACCAGTACTCAGTTAACATTCCGTTTACCTGCACTTAGTGAGCCGCCAGCAGGAAATAAAGTGGTTGGTATTGCCGTTAATAATGGATTAATGCGTCAGTTCCGCGCCGGGCAATTTACCTATGTCGCCGAACCAATGATCGAATCTATTGGTACATTTGATCGTGTTTCCGGCGAACTTAATGTAAGCGAAAAAAGAGTTATATTTAATGCTGGTGAGTATCTTGCTATTGAAGGCTCAGGTCTGAATTCATTGACAACGATAACAGTAAATGGACAGTTGGCACCAGATGTGCGCGTTGAAGGTCCAACTCGAATCAGTTTCCTTACGCCTGAAAATACTATCGGTAGATTGGTGGTTGGTGCCAGTAATTTATCTAATGCAGCAGATAGAATAGAAAACAACGAAATTACGGTCGAATTACCTGCCGTTCAAAGACTCGCTCGTCTGTCTGAAAATATTAGTGCAAGAGCGGGTGATCTTTTATTAACGATTGGTCAGGAAAATAATAATAATATTGCCAAACTTTACACGACTCGTGATGCGGCTGCGCCGGTTTGGCTTTCAGATATACCGTTAGGTACACAGACGGTTCATAACATCACCTTGTCCGAACGTTATGCGATGTTGAGTGTAGGCGATAATCATGAATTACTGATTTATGATATCGCAAATGTCTATGCACCAGAACAAATTAATCGTATCTTTAATCCATTAGCGGTTGATCACGGTTCGCTTCATCTTAATAAACAGAAGTTCATTACACTTGGCGGCACTGAATTACATGTGGGGCATGTTCGGGGAGCCGACTGGGAAGTTTATGCCCATAGTGCAATTGATGTGGCGCTTGATAAAAATAATGTTTATTTATTATTTAATGATCGTGTTGAAGCTCGCAGTCTTTCAGACTTCGATACCGTAACGGCCAGTTACCTCCATCTGTTAACTACAACACCACAAAAACTAATCGTTTCTCCACAACGGTTGGTTTTATTAGGCCAGGATCAAATAGAACTATTGTCAACGGCAAGCCTGTCTGATCAGACCAGTTTCGATAGTCTTGGTGTCAGTGCAACCAGTGATTTGGTTGGCTTGCGTGCAATTGCACTTGGTGGTGAACTGCTTGCAGCAATAAAAGGTACATTTGGTAATTTATCTCTTGCTTTATATGATGTGAATCTAACCCAGGACAATGTATTAGAATTAGCTGAGGTGACCACAGTACTTGCCAGTCAGACAGAATTAACCAATGCAACCGATCTACGTATTGTCGGTAACTTGATTGAATGGAACCGGGCAGCCCAAACTGATGCAACGTATTATAATGTTGACAATCCTGTTCCCAATATTGTTGATGTTTTACCATCAACTGCGATTGCTACCGAAACAGAAATAGTCGGATTCAGTATTTCAGGTGAACGCCGTGCCTGGGAAAATGTGATCCTTGAAGTGCGTGATAACACGACAACTGCATTATTGAACGGTGACAGTCGGTTGTTAGGTGAAGAAATTCAGTTCCGGCTGCTTGGTGATACCTATACGGTAGGCGAACATTATAATGTCTCACTATTTAATTCTCCTGCAAACCTTATCCAGGGCGGGCAGTTAAATTTTGATTTACCATGGAAACTGGCTACGACAGCAATATTTGGTCTTACCCCATTTGAACTACATAATCTTCAGCCATCAACAACGATTACGGGTTCAACAACACAATACACCTTAAGCGGTCAGTTGCTTGATCAGATTGAGACTTTGGCTGTAAACGATCAACCTGTACCGGCAAATAGCTGGAACGTATCGGCAGATGGTTCACAATTACAATTTACCTTAAGCCTTGCGACTTCTGGCGTTTATAGCGTTACCGCAACTCAGGCAGGGCATGAAGATACTTTACCGGTTGCGATAGTTGCAACCCAGGCTTTACAGGTCTCATCGGTTAGCAGTGATAATTCGCGTGGTATTGATCGAGTCAGTGATATTGGTGGTGACCAGGTAACCATCACAGGCTCTGGTTTCGATGGCGATATGAGCGTTCACTTCTTCGAATCAGGGGCAGGTTTTACTCCAAATGATATAAATTCAATTGCTTTTGCGGTGACAACTGCAGGGATAACATTTAGTTCGCCACGAGTGGAACCGAACCGTAACTATCAGATTGTGGTAAGAAAAGCAGTTACCAATGAGGAAGTCGTTGCGGCTACAACGTTACTGGGAGTCGATGATACCCGACCGGTAATGACGGGTTCACAAGAATTAGATTACACAACGCCGTTGAGACTTGTCTTCGATGAAACGGTACAGGCTGCTGGCTTCAGTGTGATGGCAACATCAGAAGATTATAGTGGTGACGCCATACAGGATATTTCCGGTCAATTTGAGTTGCGTGTTCTTGATAATATAGTTGAGCTGCGTTTATTAGTCGGTGCTGCGTTAGAACATAATCATCGCTATGCGATTAATATCAATGGCATTAGTGATGAATTTGCTAACATACCAACGAATAGCAGTTCTAATGCTGGCTCACTTAGTAATGGTAACTTTAGTATGCAGTTTGCTGCTAATGACACTTTGGCTCCGCAAGATATAACATTAACGCGAGCAGATAACGGGTTACCGCTTGATCTGGCAATGTTGTTGACTCGCGGCCGCAGTTATCAGTTTAATATTGGGGCTACCGATAATCGTACTAATATTTCAAATATGCAGATTCAGGTTCGCCGCTCAACGAATGCCGGATTAAGCTTTGGCGGCTGGGAAAATGTGAATGGTAATGTCATTACTCAGGCGGTTGAAGAGAGCGCTCAAAATCTGGCTTATATCATTCAGACCACAGACTCATCAGGAAATGCAATCCAACAAAGATTTGATGTTGGTGTCAGTGATCCTCAACTAAATATTTCAGCGGTATATACACAACCTGCTCAGGTTGAAGAATTATCGCGTGCAGACATACGCTTTGATATTAGCGGTGACGTCGATCTTATCTCTGAGACACAGATGCGAGTGCGTGATCGCTGGTATCCAGTAAACTTTATAGCCGAAACTGCCGCGGCCGGTTATGCATCACTGTCTTACCTGAATCCTCGATTGTCTGAAATCAGCCCGGATACACAGATACCTGTAGAGCTGCGTGTTATATATGGTTTTGGTGCAACACGCTCAGCAACCGATGCCTATACATTATTACTTGATGCTACAGCACCAACTATTACAATTGCCTCACCTGTCGATGGTGATCGAATCGCAATTAATGAGCCAGTTGATTTAATCCTGCAATCGTTCGATCGTTATGGAATTGACCGGGTCGAAGTCAGCATGAACGGTGCTGCTTATCAACAGTTGAGCAATCCGAACCTGTTTAGCTTCACTCCGACTACCTTTGATCCGGTGTTGATCTCTGCGCGCGCCTGGGATCCGAACGGCAATGTCAGTACAGTTGCGAATGCAACATTACAACCGTTTGATGCGTCAGCGGGTGAACCACAGCTCTCCATACTGGATCCTGAAAATGGTAGCACCTACCACGAAGGCGAAACCATCGCGCTCGAAGTCGTCATGCGTCAGATTAATACTGCTGAACTGTATTTTGATATCGGTGGTATACCCAGTACGTTAGCTGCCGCAACGGTTAGTCGTACCGTTGATGATCCGGAGCGTTTCCAGTATTCCGTAACCTTACCTCAGATTACAGGTAACAGTGTGGTCGTGGTCAGGCTTGAAGCAGGTGGTTTACGTGCCCGTCGTTATCTCAATGTCCTTGAAGATGCCGGCATTGAAGCCGATCCCGAAATAACAGTAATTCCAACTAATGAAGTGCTAACGGGTAGTGAGCTGTGGGTCAGCGCCAATTCACCACAGGATATGACCGATTTCAGTGACAGTTCATCGTTAACGATTCAGGATCCGGCGAGTGGATCGGTCACCGCTGGTTTTGATATGAATGTGGGTCCGCGCGCAGTGACGGTTTCTGAAACAGGAACGGAAATAAGCGTTACGGCAAACCTGCGTGATCGTTCCAACAATCAACGTTCGTTAACTGAAACCATTACCAAGATTCCGTACCTAAGTAGTGTTCTGACATCAATTTACACGCCTGCTTCGGATGACGAACAAATCGAACATATGTTGACAATCCCGGGTGTAAATTCTACGGGTGATGATCTTGTCTGGGTTGTAAATCGTCGTAGTGGTGGCTATCAGATTCATGACGTAAATGGAGTAATAACAAGTCAGGCAGCTGGTCGTATTGAGAGACTCTATTATAGTGGTCGCGGACTGGTGGCACAGGAATTCCGTACCGGTAATCGATACCTGATTTATATACCGGTTGTAAATGGCGCATTTGCATCACCGGTAAGCACGCCATTATTTGGTGAAATTATCGGTGCGAGTGGATCGACAGTTTATACCCAACATGGTCGCATGATAGATGGCTATCATTATACAGGTGACTCCTGGTTACCGATTATTGGTCAGGTCGTAAACGAGGATATTCGTTCGGCACGTGTTGCTCAGGGACGAGTCTTTGTTCTGACCGAAACCGGTTTCTATGGATTTGCATCAGATGCTTTGGCGCCGCAACAGCTTTCAACTCTATTCTATACCGCGATTGGTGATCGTGATGGATTTACGATCGAAGGTAATGAACTGATTACCCGGGCAGGGAATACAGCCGAACGTTACGATCTTGCCGAAGACGGAACATTAACCTTGCTTGATACGATGGATGCCAGTGGTTTAATTCACGATGTTGTACTCGATGGCGAATTGCTCTGGATGTTGGCGGATGGACCGTTTGCGGATCAAACCTGGCAGGTGTGGCGTGGAGTCGACCGCGTAGGATTACATAATGCGAACGTTCATCAAATCGTCTTTGCTGGGAATTCGTTATATGAGCTTACTGATAGTATTCAGCGTCGTGATTTAATAGCGGAAAATAATACAACGCTGTTGCAAGCAACACTGGTAGAAGATACGACCGGGGTCATTATTGAAAATGTATCCGGCAATTTAACCCTGGGTGGTGATGAAACGTATTTCCGTGATGCATCTGATCAACCGCTTACTGCAACTCCGATATGGCGTAATGGTAATCAGGCATGGTTTATACCACGACGTGATATCACAGGTGGAGAGATACAGGTCGTGCAGGTTGATCGAAGTGGCAATGAGCAACGCCTAGGTTTGGCTCGCACGATTGCACCGCTAACACTGGTTAACAATGTCATACCTGATCCAGTTATACCGCTTAGTGAAGGAGCACGTGTTCCCTTTGTCGTTAGCCTTGATCCAAGTTCGCGTGTTTCGACTCAGTCTACGGTGATGGCAACATTGACTCAGGCGCTATCACAATTTAGTGGTAATCAGAATTATCAGTGGATAGAAATTCCGCTGGGTACTTCATTAGCCATTGATTATCAGTCTGACGGTACACTGGTTAACTCTTATTTGTATAACCCCGTTGTAAATGAACCAGATTTGGATCAGGTCACCATCGCTCGTCCGGTAAGCAATCAGGCATTTACTGAAGGGCAGGACGTTGTCATTGAATTCAGTGCCAGTGAAAGTACTCCAGATAGTTATCAATATACCGAAGTTGGTTTGTATGACTTTAACCAACAACTTATCGCTCGCCGTTTCGTTAAGACATTAACGGGTCGACTGGCATTGCGACTACCTTCTGTTACGGAGCAACAGATTCTGTATCTGCGCGTACGAGCTTATTATGACGATGATTATCGCTATAGTGAACAGCAAACGGGTATACGTGTATTCCCTCAATTAAATATTCCGCCATTACAGGTTTCAGGTATCTCAACCGAAGTAATGGTTGGATCTGAACTTCCTGTTTCAATTACCTCAACCATTCCGGCCGGAGTTACCGCCAATATCGTTATGTACGATGAGGTGGATAACCTTTTGGCTGCGGGTGATGCCAGTGCGAGTATGACGGTTCCGGCAGGCATCAGCACCGTACGTATTGTTGCCAGTGTTGTCGATGCTTTCGGCAATGGGCAGGTCGAAGAACATCGGGTACGGGTAATCAACCCATTGCAAATATCGATTTCAGGTATCAATCGTAACTTTAATGTGGCATTGGCCGATGTGGGCGAAACCTGGTTTGCACTTGGGCGTAATTTATATAATCGATCGGGCGTTGAACTGGCGACGCTGGAATCCGATATCACCTCGATGACCCATCTGGGTGATCGCCTGCTCATTGGTTTACGTAATCTTGGTATTGTATTTGTCGATCCTACAGATAATTTCCGTGTGCTCGGTACCCATGCTGTCGTCGGGGAAGTTACGCGTCTTGCTGCAAACAGTGGGCAGGTTATCGCGATCATTGATGGAGCGGTACACGGATTCCGTACTGCGGGTAATGCGCTGGAACCGGTAGGGGATCTCGGTATTGTCGGGCAGGGCATAGATGTTCAGGCAATGAAAAATGAATTTGTAGTGGTTACCTCACAACAATTGGCCAGAGTGGGAACCAATTTGACCGTGTCACGTCGGATAAATGGCAGCTTTACCGGCATGGTATTACATCGAAATCATATTTATATCTCTGCCAATACTGGACGATTACATGTCTTTGATGAAAACTGGAATGAACAACGCTTTGAGCTTGGAATCCAAACTGAACGACTTCTTGCGTTACAGGGATCGTTATTAAGCTTATCTTCTGAGTTAGATCAGATTCAGGTCGTCGATGTTCGCTCACCCAATAAGCCGCAAATTATAGGACGTTTCAATTACGATTTAGGTGATAATGCACAGCGCGCAATCGTAAGTGATGGCCAATTATGGATTGGCAACGGTATTAGCGATGTCTATCAGCTACAGAGACAATCCCAGACACCTGTTAACGAATACACAACGGTACGTGCACGTGGTTCAGTAGATACAGTTGCGATGGAAGATGGTCAGTTGATCGCAGCGGCTGATTTTTATGGTGCGGTCAATTATGCTCAACTCGATAGTGGCGAATGGCAGGCCTCACCATACCCCTCTGCATATAGTGAGGCGACTACCGATGTTGCCGTTCGGGGCGAACATCGCTATCTGTTGCAACCTGATTTCTTAAGAGTTATAGCCTTAAATGAAATTAATCAACGTAGCGTTATTTTCCAGGGACAGGCTTATCAACAATTAGTGGTAACGGATGACCTGGTTGTTGTCGCTGCCGGATCAATGTTATATCTCGCCGATCGCCGTAATCCTGCCGTGACTAGCAGTTATTCGATTGGCGGTGATTCCATTGTTGCGCTGGCCGCTGTCGGCAACACAATATTTGTTTCGACGACTGCGGGCTTTGTGCAACGCATTGATATACCTTCTTTACCTGTTGTCAATGCTGAAGTAGAAACGGCAACACTACTGTCTTCAGCTGAACCGATACAAATACTGGCGAGTGATGGTGACCATCTGTTTTATGCCGATCAAAATGTGATTCATCGACTTCGATTGAACGACAACATCGATACGCCGTTAGTGTTGTCGGGACTTATCTCAGCGCTAGAATATTCACAGGGTAATTTATGGGTCGCGACACAGAATCAGGTGCAGGCAGTTAACGTATCTACCTGGCAACAGCTGGCAACAAATATATTGACAGCGGCTACAGTCACCAGTCTGGATGTTGACTTTAATCGACTTTTTGTTGGCCTGGGAAGCAGTGGCGTGCTGTTGTATGAGCTTGGAATGGATTTGGGTTCCGTTAATCCGGCTCTGGAATCACCTCGTGCCAACACGGTATACCAACAAGGCGATAGCATTGAGTTGTCGTTACTCGATGCAACCGGGATTAATTCGGTACGATATCGAATCGAAGGTCAACAGGTGGGAGTAAGTTACAGTGCGCCCTTCGCGCTAAGCGTACCGGTTCCTGCCACTCTGCGTAATGGACAGGCCTTTACGATCACTACTGAAGTGGAAACGGTCTGGGGTGATATTGTGGCATCAGAAGCACGTCGCGTGACCCTTCAGGGAGAAGATTTGCCGGCCAATCCATTTAGCGTATCGTTACAATTAGATAACTTCTATTTACCTAAACCTCTGGAGATGCGCGCTAATATCGCCAATAGCACTCAGGCGATTCAACAAGTTGAATTTCATTACTCAAGTAATAGTGCTGGGCCGTATGAGTTAATTGGTAAGCACTACGGGCCGGAATATGTAATTTATCGAAACTTCACAGAAGCTGAATCGGGTGGTTATATCAAGGCGCGAGCCATCGATCGTTTTGGTAACGTTGCCCTGACGTCTCCACTAATATTCCAGCGACTGCCGGATATCTTCCCTCCATCTGCGGAATTTAGCCTGGACGCTACGACCATAGGTTCTCAACCGGTCGGTGGTCATGCGTTTACGGTAAACGTTGATATTAACGATTCAGGAAGTGGTGTGGATGTTGCGCTGTTGCGGCGTAATGGTTTGATCGTTGCGGCGGCGTTTGATAGCGGTGTACTTTCTTATACAGAGCTGGCACCAGCAGCCGGTACGACGTTCGATTATGTGATGACAGTAGTGGATCGCAGTGGTAACGAACGAAATGTCTCACAGAGCTATACCACGGTCCTCGATAACCCTCCACAGATATCCAGTGTAGTAGTGCCGGCAACTGTACGCGAGCAAAGTTCGTTTACAGTGAGAGTCAATGCTTTGGATGACCTGGCAATTCGCGAAATCACGACAATCTGGCGAGGTGTACCTCAAACCTATTCTGCTGGTAATGCAATCCAGTTTAATCGAAATGTTTCTATTACCGATCCGAGATCGATACGCGTCACACAGGATCTAACAGAAAACCTGACCGTGAAAGTGGTTGACAGTCTTGGGCAGGAAGTGGTTTCCCAACACAATATCACCGTGATTGCCGATACCTCACCCAATGCTGCGCTGGCAAGCATTGATGTACAACCGTTCAGTTTCTTTAATACGCTTATACCGGTACGAATTAATGGCGTTGATGCCATCGATGACGGTGGGGCCAGTAACTTAACCTATCAGGTAATTGATATTTCGTCCGGTGTTGAGCGTCCGCTGGGTCGGGCGTATTACTCTTCTCGTTGTGACTGTGCAAGAGTGACTATTCGTACTTTGCTTGATGAGGCTGATGGCACCCAGTTTAGTTTCTTTGTCCGCATTACGGATATGCTCGGACAACAAAGCGATACACAACCGGTAACCGTAACTTTGACACAACGACCATCGGATATTCGTTTCTTTGCCGATGGTGATCCAACACTAAATCCTTCTCTGGTTGCGGTGGGTGAAGACTTGCCAATGCGTATACGTGTCGTCGATTCATCTGCGCGGCCAGTGCCAAATATGGAAGCGGTATGGGAGCTTCGTGCGGCAGACGGAAGCGTTGTGAATTTAGGTAATACCTTTACAGATGTTTCCGGGCTCTCGACAATGAATGTCGACACGCTTCGTGTTAGTGGTCTGTATCAAGTGCGGGTTTATTTGAGGGAATATGTCAGTATTGCTCAGGCCCATAATGTAGAACTGATCGCCGGAGCTGCACGATCTATATATATAGACAATATTGCCAGCTTGGAACCTGAAAATGAATTCAATATTCAAATCCGTGCCTATGATGCCGGTGGTAACACGGTGACGACAGATAGTGTTTCTCAGGTTGAATTTACCATTAATGATCCGGACTTCTATTTTGGCTTCACGAACCAGGTTGCGATTGAAATATTATCAGATCAGGATGGTGTGACCGGTCAACGGGCAACAGTGACACTTGAAAATGGGCAGGCAACGGTGCCTGTTATCGCAAGTCGTACTGCGGGTGATTATAGTATTGATGTGAGTTACCAAGTTGGTAGTGAACTAACGACTTTCTATGATAACGACAATAATCCGGTTACTGACGCGGTACAAACCAATGTGCTTCCAGTTACTGTTTACCCTGGTGAGCCGGTAGGCTTCCATTTTGTCGAGCTTGATAAAACCAATGTTCAGTATGGTGATGCCGATAGACTTGAGGTTGGAGAGACACAAACCATGCAACTGGCCGTGGTAGACGCTTACTATAACGTTGTTAGTACAGTTAATAACTCTGGAATACGTGAAGATGCTAACTTTACAGCGGTGATTGCGCTTACGGGTGATGCAACGAGCGACGCGCAGGCCAACCCCGTTACGCTGGATATGCAGCGTGGGACCGCAGATTTCCCTGTGACAGATTTGACTATTGAAGCCATTGATTTATCGATCAGTAGTGTGACTCCGCAGCCAGGTACCTTATTAACAGATGAAACTTATGGCCTGGAGTTCTTGAAACTAAGGCCCCATATCGTTTCGGCTAATTATGTAACGGTGCATAACACGACGGATACTCCATTTGTGTTCAACTTTAGTGAGCCCGTTATTGAAAATACATCAGGCCGACTGATTACGTTGTCTCTGGACGGCGTCGAAATTGAAGGCAGTACGGTACTGGCAAGTAATACCCTTGAGTTTGCACCGAATGCACCACTAGAGCTGAACCGTTGTTATGATTACAGCTTATCGGGTTCTGTCTTAGTGGGTGATGCGGCAAATGATGCTGTATTGAACCAACAAGAGCAGGTTTGTGCACCTCAAGTCGCGATAGCGGCGCAACCAACGGCATTCATACTCGAAGGAACTGCGCAGAATTTAAATCTTGTCTATGGGGTTGGAATTAACCCGGCGGTAATTACATCCGGTACGATTGATATCGATGGAGCGACTTCGCTCTTTGACTGGGCGACAGGTGGCTTTACTGCACCAACACATACCGGAACTAATGTGGTCGACGGTACCAGTGTTACGATTGCTATTGCAGGAACGATAGATACTTCTCCGCTACGAGTTGCGAATACGATTTCACTTAATGTCTTGCAGGTTGATGCAGACTTCGATGGTGACGGTATTCCAAATGGATTTGAAATTCAGATGGGCACCAGTCCGACGTTAATTGACTCCGATGGCGATGGTGTTGCCGATAGTAACGAAGATACGGATGGCGATGGCCTGAGTAATTACGACGAAATAGTTAACGGCACCAATCCGAATCTTACCGATAGCGATTTCGATGGCCTGAGCGATGGCGATGAAGTTAATCAATACGCAACTAATCCATCTGAGCCGGATACCGACAACGATGGTTTACGTGATGGACTGGAAATCGATACGGGAAATGACCCGCTTGATAATACCAGTCATAACGTGGCCGCTTATGTAACGGGTCTGGTCGTGACGCCATCGACAGCTGATCTGGTGCTGACCTCATCGACACCACCATTACAACTGACGGTCGTAGCCGAAATCACGGTTAACAACGTGGCTTATCAGCTAAACGTCACGCCGGATAGTTATGGTACGACTTACAGTAGTAGTAATGACTCGGTTGCTACGCCATTGGCCGATGGCAGTATTGATATTGTTGCAGCTGGCGATGCTACCATCACGGTAACATTAGGCAGCATAAGTGCAACCAGCACTTTGGCTATCCAGGTAACCGGTGGTGAAGTTGTTACATTACGCCTAATGGATAGGCAACCTGCGCAGGCACTTTATGCGGGTAGTGATTATGCGCGTATTAGTCTGGAGGCAGAAGCTAACATACCATTTAATACAAACAACATTACACTAACGCTCGATGGTGTGGTGATTTCGGATCGTTTATATCATGATAGTTATGATGGAAATACACTACAGCAAGCGATAGATTTACAAGATAGTCTGGGTCTCCCTTATTATCACGTTGAAGATAATAACCAGATTATCCACATTACCTTGCCAACGGGTGTGCCGGTTACTGCGCAAGGTAATTTGACGGCCATCATTCCAGTCAATGGCGAAGATCGTCAGTTTGATATCTCTGTGCCGGTGGTTGCTGATCCGGTAACTCAAGTGGCAGTGATTGATGTCCTACCGGCTACGTTGGATAGACAGGTCGGTGAATCCCTGGATATTCCATTATCGATCACCGATGCTGGGTTAAATAATATTAACGTACAGTATTTATTAGATGGTGTACCGCTAACAAATAAATACTCTAAACATCCTGCAATCAACCTCAATTCGGTCGTGGCCGATACCATTGTCGGGCAGGATATGAATGGGTACTTCGATGTTCCGGTTAAATATCATCGTCTGATTCTGGAGAATGATACTTACGTACGCGTCAGTATTCCGAGTTTTGATGCGGGATATCCGATAACAACATATATCATACGTGATGACGGTGATCTGACACCGGATGATTACCAGCAATACAACCTTGGTAATACAGTCGGTGAAGTCCTTGACATGCGAGCCGGTAGTTACCTGATAGCGGTGGCGATTGATACTATTTACTCTGATGACATCGCCGATGGTCAGTATAATAGCGGATATGATGTTTCGCTTGTTAATTACGAGCTCGAACTTCTGGATGTAACAGCGACTGAAACGCCAACAACGATTTATAATGAATTCTTTACTGGCGGCAACAATACTGGTTTTGTTTCGATGCAGGAATTCAAACCCGTTATTTATGCAGACAGAGTCACGCGTTATCAGGAAGATTACCGCGCGTATGTATTGCAAAATGCGGATATTGGTACGCATACGTTAACAGTCCGGGCAATTGAGTCAGTCGTTGCTATGACGACGCAGACGTGTAATGTTGCAGGCGGCCCACGTTGTTATGATGCAGCAACTTATACATTAAATGTGACGGATCCGGCGGCGAATTGTAGTGCTGCCAGCGTTACCACCCTGTACCCATTGGCGGGCGATGTTATTTACGATGTCGGATTTGATATCTATGCGAATAATTCAGGGGGAGGAGGTCTTGGCGAGAATCTATTTAATGATCTTCTGGGCGTGCAAACGGCTAATGCAGGCATTGGTGGCCAACAATTACCGCCGTCGTACTTGACTGAAGCAACATCTATCAATTTCCGCCCGGTCAGCTTTGAAGTGAATGCGGTTTCAGGTGTTGCTGATATTGTTTGGCTCAATAAACCTTTGTCACTGAATGATATTTATGTCGATATTTCTAGTGTCGATGGCCGACACTACGAAATGAAAGGCTTTTTGGCTTATCAGGCGATGCTGGACAATAACTTAACTTCATTACAGTTACAGATAACAACTAACTGCGGTGCTACCTATATTCATAATATTCCAGTTACCCTGGCGGCTGATCCGGTACCGGCTGTCGATTTTGGGGCGAGTGTGCCAACGAATGTAACCATGACGCTGGGTGAGGTTGGCTTTATTGATATTGAATTGGCCGATTTGGGTAGAAATATCGAGACAGTCGAACTGATCAAATATACTACGGGAACGACATCAGGTTATGTGCAATTAGGCGAGGTTATCTGGAATAACGAGATGGGCTATGTGTACGATCAGGTAGCGGGCAATTATTATTACTTGACGATACATAACCCGGTTCAGGATACGGATAACTTTAATTATCGTCTTGCTTATAGAACGTCAAGCCTGGTATCTGGAACGTACGATGTTGTGTTACGAGTAACCGATACCAATGGCCAGGTGTATACCACATCACCTCGAACATTGACGATTGAGCCACCGATCTTACCGCCGAGCATTAGTGTTACCGGTGTAAGTTATGAGCCACCTGCCGGTGAAAGTTTTACCGTGTCTTACAGCGCGAACCATCTGGATATCCTTGATCGAGTAGAAATTAACATGACCGGTCCGGTCGTCGAAGGTCCATATAGCCTGACTAATATACAAAACCGATTTGCATCAGCGAATAATTTACCCTTTACGGTTGCGGATACGGCGCAGCCGGGAGATATTATTACAATTAATGCAACGGTCTATGACGTAAATGGCCTGAGTAATCTGGCGACGACTACGGTCACCGTGGGCAACTGGGGTGGTACAACTATTACTCTCAGTGCCAATAGTAATGTTGATGATTCAATGCGCTATGCCAATATTATTGTGCCGACGGGTCTTACCTTAAATTACAACTATACTGGTACACCTATTAATGCCATCACGCTTGAGTCCGGAGCAGTGATGACGGTGTACAGTATTTTTGGATTAACACCGGGATCAGAGTTAGAAGTGTCAGTGTATGATTCGTTGACCATCGAATCGGGTGCGGAATTACGCGTGTCAAACGTGATATCAACAAATGAACCTCGTAACTTTAATGTGCTTGGTGCCCCACATGGAGGCGATGGAATTCCATTCTCGACAACTGCTCCGGCATATGATGATTTCCGTAACCCACTCTTCGCCGGTGCATCGGGTTCTCGACGTTATCGCAACGTTTATTACAAGGGTGCTCGTGGTGGTGGGGTTATGCATATTAGAGTACCAACTTTAATTAACAATGGTGTTATTCATGCCAATGGTTTTGATACGCAAGATGACAATGTTTGCACATATAATCAGAGCTGTTACTTAGGTGCGGGTGCAGGCGGTAGTCTGAAAATTACAAGCACGCAGATTAATGGTGCTGGTACGATCAGTGCTAATGGCGGTAATGCGTTATTTGCTAATCAGGGATCAGGCGCGGGTGGTCTAATCGCGGTTTACTACGATCAATACGAAAACGGTTCAACTGCTTTGATGGATGGTATGCAGTTACAAACCTATGCCGGTACCGCAGTGACGCCTGAAAATATTAGTGGGCCTGGAACGATTTATGTTAAACAAACGGCACAATTGCATGGTGATTTGCATATCGATACTGGCGGCCGGGATAATCCTGATAATACCGCGACCACATTACGCTCTGCATTAAGAGACGTGATAAGTAATGTGGCACTGGTTGCCGGTACAACGAATGAGTATCGTATTACTACTACAGGAGCATTTAACCAGACAACACCTGCTCTTTATGCCTGGCAGCTTGGTCTTCATAATACTCAAATCAGCCTTGATGCTAATAATAGATTATCACCGCTGTATGATATTAATGTGCATGAGGATAGTAACAATATTACCGTTACTTCTGATTCGGATATTAGCAACCTGATTGGCAATGAATTTGTAGGCGTTATTAGATTGGATAGTATTACTACCAGCACCGGTGTACGCCTTAACACCAATGGTCGTATTTATGCCTCGACGATTAATGCTGCAGATGGCGCAACCTTCCTGGGTGTGGGTGAAGTCATGTCGGACCAGAATCTGACTGAAACAGATGTGGTTGTCGCTGCCGGTACCACACAGGCGTACTTTGGTTCACTACAAGCGGACAGTCTAAGCCTGGAGGCGGGTGCCACACTCTATATATATGGTGACGCCAATATCGTAAACGATATTAGTGTGACCAATGCTACGTTATACACTTCGACCAGTATAAATGCCGGCGGTAATATGACGGCAACAAATAGCTCAATAAGTGCTACCAATATCCAAACTTCCGGAGGCCTCACGCTTACGAATTCACCGGTTAATCTCACGGGTCAAATTAATGTAACAACCGATTTGATTGCAACGAATTCCTATCTGACAGTAGCGGAAGGGTTGGTCGTTGGTGGTAATGCGACATTGGATTATTCGCCAATAGAAACCAGTGGTGACATCACTGTGGCTGGTAACCTGAATATACTCGATTCAACCATCACCCCGTTTGACGTGGAAACCTATAATACATTAGGTGCGGCAAATACTGCAGATTCTATACATTATTATCCGTTTACAGTGACCGAGGATGCTCGTGTCATTATGGACGGCTACATTACTGATTACACAACAACGGTCTCTTTGTATCGCGATGATGGTGTTCTGGATGCAACTGATTACATCACTGGAAGCACAAGTAGTAATTCACGTTGGGCATCCATTACAAGTAACGTCTTAACGCCAGGCAATTATTTTGTTGCTATCGGTGCGGGAACGATGAGTAGTACCGAAGTAGTGAATGGCGCGAATAATGAGGGTGATCAGGAATACTTTATTCATCTTCGCTTGCAAACACCAAGAACAATTAATGTCGCAGCATCTAACGTTAATGTCTCCGGTACCTTAACGATAGATTCAGCCTATGTGGGATTTGCAAGTCCCAATCCTGTTCAAGCCAATACCGGTATCCAGCTCCAAAACGATGCCTTGGTCACTGTACCGGATACACTAACCAATAATGTACCTGATTATGATCTTCGTATAACGACGAGCGGTGATTTTACTATCGATGTAACGTCAAGAATCGAAATGAGTGGTCTGGGTTATGGAACAGCAAACCGTGGTGTAAACGGTATATCTAACACAACGGGTTGCATGGGCGGTACTTATGCTGGTCAGGGTGGCAGACTTCAAAACTCTAACTTCGTCGGTACAACCTACGATCGATATAATTTAGCCAACAATGCGGGTGCATCGGGATGTAGTCAACGCGGAGGTGGTTACCTTGCAATTACTGCCAATAATATGGTGATCAATGGTGACTTACTCACGAATGGTGTCGGTGGTATCTACCGAACTGGAGCTGGTGGTACGATTGTACTAAATGCAAATGCTGATATTAGTGGTACAGGTAGTGTTCAGGCAAACGGTGGTACGGCACGACGTAGTGGTACCAGTTCGGGGGATAGAACCGGTTCCGGCGGGCGCATTATTGCTAATTTCAACTCTGATAGCCTATTTACTGGTACATGGTCGGCGGCGGGCGGTTTCTCTAATGCGCAAAATGTTACTGCTACTAATTACGGTGCAGCTGGTACGATTTATCTCAACTCGACAACAAATGCCTACGGTGAACTGCGCATCGACAATACGCAATACAATGCTTCGGCTTTTGTTACCGAACAAAAAACCACACTGGCCTCAATCGGACAACACGTAATTACCGCGGTTGAGTCGTTGGGCGCTAACCAATGGCGATTAACCGTGGCCGGTACCCCGTGGATTTCTCCAGCCATTAGTATTGATGGATTAGGGCTGGTGGGTCTTAATGTCGATGTCAATGCTACGGATGCAATTATCAATACCTATCCAGTAATCGACAATGACGCCAACAATTTAACAATTGACAGTGCCGATGACTTAAGCGGTATCGTCGGCCAAACCTTACGTGGTGTGATATCGATCAATAATCTGGTCGTCCAGGGTGGGGCAAGGCTTGGGTCTGAAGACTTGCTGGATATTCAGGATCTATCTACTTCGGTTATTGCGACACAAGGTCGCCTGGATGCCTCGGCCCTGAGTGATGCGGATACCAATTACTTTATCAGCAACTTAAGTGGTGGCGTGTTGGAATTCTCGACGGCGGCAACCTTACCATCATTAACCTTAAATGGTGGAAACTTACTGTTTGCTGATTCGTTAACTGTGACCGACACCTTAACCCTGAGCGGTAATGCCAGAATTGATGCGGCGACTGTAACAATGCTTGAAGTTGAAAACATTAATGTCACGACTAATTTTGATTTGTTAGGCACCAGTAATGTGACTGCGCCGGCAAGTACCGATGAGGGTTTTTATACACTTAATATTGATGTTCAAGGCGCATTGACAGTGGGAGTGAATGCCAGTGTCGATATGGATAATAAAGGTATGACCTATCCTTACATGCTAAATAGGGGATTCAATCAAAATCAGGATTGGGACGCAAGTGGTAACAATGATCAGATTCCATATGGTTGTTATGGTGGCAAGTCACGTCTTGAATCATGGATTTCAGATCATCCAGCAGATTACACCGATAATAATACTTATGGTCGTCCGTATGAAGGGTGTACCTATGGACGTTTCGATCTTGTGCAATATCCCGGGTCGCCCATGTATAATTATACTCGAGCAGAATTAGGCGGAGGCTTAATAACTATTTCAGCAGGAGAATTTAACGGCGCGGGTCAGGTGCAGGCACAGGGTACTTCTCCGGGACCTGGATATGATGTAACTAATTTATTTCATGGTGGTGCCGGTGGTCGAATCTCAGTGAATGTGGCGACGGATACCTTTACTGGAATATTAGATGCCGGTCCTGGTAGTTCATTAAATGCGGATAATGCAACATCGGGAAGTGCGGGTACGGTTTACCGCTACAATACGACTACTCAATATCGCGAATTGATTGTCGACTCGATGGGGCGTTTGGTGGTACCAGCTGACCCAGCACCGACGACTTCACCGCTTTCTTATGAAACCGATACAACCGTACTGAATGTCGGTCGACATCCAATCCGGACTGTAGAGTCGCTCGGTAATGATCAATGGCGGGTACGTATTGACACACCTAGAATTGACTTTATCGAGGCCGGCGATATTACAGTGCCTGAGCAGGTTAATTATCATTTCTTTACCGTCGACAGTACCGATACGGTTTATATCTCGACAACAAGTAATATTACGAATTTAGATAATGGGCAATTGTATTTCCATCTATTCCGTGATGATGGAAGTCTTGATGCGACAGATTATGTCGATAATGCGAATTCTTATGGCCCGAATGATGAGCCGGGACTATATATCTTGCTCGAACCAGGTAACTATGTTTTGGCCGTAGGTGGCTGGAATATGAATAGTACAGAAGCGGTTCAGGGTATTAATCCAGGTGACACCTTAACTGCGGCGTATACTATTTATATAAAAGCAGATTCATTGGCGACCTGGAAATCGGCAGCTGAAAAATCATTAACCGGCTTGAGTGTTTCGCTGGATGCAAACGATCCAACCTTTGTACCGTTAGAAATAATGTCTAACAGTACAGAGAGCCTTATTGTCAGTTCGACCAATGATTTGTCTGTTTATGCCGGGCGTGATCTTATTGGTGTGCATACCCTGGATCGGGTTGTTGTGCAAAATAACAGCCACCTAAGTTTTGGTAAGGACAGACTGATTCTCAATGACGCCGCTAACTCGATTATTGATGCGACTTCGTCATTGTCAGCGGGTGACTTTGATCAGGCGACCCTGGATCAATTGCTGGCATCAGGAACTCAAGGTGGATTAACCTTTAACGGACCAGTTAATCTGGATCATCTCAGCATTGGACAAAATCAAGAGATTCAAATTCCCGGTTCGTTAACAGTGGCCAATGCCATTACGATGGCTCAATCAAGCCGCATTGCAGCACCGTCTATTTCAGCTGGAAGTCTGGATATGACATCGGCGACACTTGAAACAGGTAATCTAGATGTAACCAATAATCTGAACCTACTATTGAGTTCAACGATTACCGTACCTGCGGTGGCTACTTCGGGATCGAGTACAGGTTATTCACCCCTGGTTGTCAACGCTGGTGCAATATCGATTGATGCAACGTCCTCCATCGATGTAACGGGTAAGGGACGTCTCAGCAGTGAAATGGATTCAGGATTTAACCATAGTCGATGTCATGGTGGTGTAGCCAATAATGGTAACACGCGTTGTGATACTTATGGCCATTACACTCAGGCCGAGTTTTCAGCCCTTACCAGCGGCGGAGGTTTTATCGATATCACGGCGGTGACGCTCGAGAATAATGGTTCAATTCTCGCGGATGCCCTTGATCGAGATGGCTCACAGGGTACTGGTACCCCGGAGGCCGGCGGCGGTATTAATATTGTGACGGAGACACTTCAGGGTGATGGCATTATCTCGGCACAGGGTGCGGCGTATACTACTAATTCCGAACTTTCAACCGGGGGAGGACGCATCAGTGTTACGGTGAATACATTGAATTCTTATCTCGGTACTTATACAGCTGCGGGGGGGGATGATAATGGTGTCATTGCGGGAGCCGGTAGTGTGTATATAACCGATCCGACCTATCCGAATGGACGTCTGATCTTTGATAATAATGGTTTAGCGGGCTTGGCTAGCAGTTCGCCGGTTAAGACCGTGGGTAAACGTCCTATTCTGGCAGCAAGCCGTGTTGATAGTGGACATGTTGAGTTGGTCATTGGCAATGACACTTCATTGAATATAAATGAAGCGGGCACGATCCAGAGTTCCGGGGTTGATTCTGTCATTTATCATGACTTTACCTTGCAAGCCGTTAGAGACATTGTAATCAGAGCCGAAACGTTGACCTCTCTATATCGATCACCGCATATCTATCTATTCAGAAACGATGGTGGTGTCTGGACTAATGTCGCTTTTTTCAACGGTCTATACCCGGCAACTAACGCAAATTTTGTAACAATGACCAGAAGCAACCTGGATGCTGGGGAATATCGAGTAGCCGTAGGTGGATATAACCTGACGGAAGCAGAAGCGCTGAATGCTTCAAATTCGGCTAATTCGTTTGACTACACCATCTCCATAAATACTACAGATTTCGAAGGAACGTATGCCCCGACCAATATCGAATATGGTCATGGCATACAAGGTCTTTCCGTTGATCTAAATGCAGATGATGCCATTGATACTACTTACCTGATTAGCAGTAATACTGAAGAGTCGATTATTATCGAGGACTCAACGTTATCTGATACGGACATACAGGCCCTGGTTAACGGTAACTTGATTGGTGTTCATCGCTTTGATGCACTGGATATGACCAATGGCGCAAATGTTGATTTCGGTACGGATCGTGTCATTGTTCCGGATGCCCAGCTCAATATCACCGGTGCCAGTGGAATTCGTCTGGGCGATATGGTAACCGCAGACATGGAGAACCTGATTACCCGGTTGACCGACCAAGTTATTTATTTCCAGAATGACATCAGCTTACGTAACCTGACCATGTCGGGTGGTCAACTCAACATTAACGGTAATCTAAATATTTATGAGGACGGTGCTGATGGCATAGACCCTAATTTCGCGGCTACCGGGGTAAACACCATAATTAATGTGAATGGTAATACTACCGTTGCAGGTCAGTTATTCCTGAGTGATGCTGCGGCATTGAATACTACAGATATAAGCGCAAACAGTATGCTGCTCGATAGTGCTGCGGTTACTGCACAACAGGTAGCAGTCACGACTAATCTGACTCTATTGAATGGTTCAACACTGATCGCGGACAGTATATCTGCAGAAAATATCACAAATGACGGTTCTAACATGAATGTACAAACCGTCAATACATCGATGAACCTGTCAATACTCAACAGTGCAACCGTGAATACACCCGCACAGCTTATCGGTACGCGAGTCAATATACCGCTGGTGTTCAATGTAACAGGAAATATGTCGGTCAATGCGAATAGTGTCATTGACGCCAATGCCCGAGGATTTGTTAGTGGATTTACCGGGCCGGATCATCTTTATCTTGTAAATCGAGGTTGCCATGGTGGTAAACCAAGTAATCTCACGGTAGTAGCCCAGTGTGAATATGGTCGTATCGAAGAAGCCGTATTACCTGGAAGCAGTAACATAACTGGTGCTGGCACGGTAGTAAATGGCGGCGGTGTTATAAACATTACTGCGGATTCACTTTCTGTAAATACAAGCACGATTAGTGCAAACGGTGATAGTACTTCATCGCCTCAAGCCCCGGCCGGCGGTGCCGTCAATATAACGGTTAATTCATTCAGTGGTGATGGTAATATCTATGCCGTTGGTGGCAATGCATCCGGCGGATTCGCAGACAACTATTCCGGTGGTGGTGGACGTATTAGTGTGCATGTCCCAGAAAGCGCGAACATGACTTTCCCTGCAGCAAATCTACATGCTGAAGGCGGACGCAATTCTGCTACCAGACATATTGGTGGTGCGGGCACGGTTTATGTCAAACATGACTTTAGCGATGGTCATTTGTACGTGAATAATAATGGCACCTCCGCTGCACCATTAGGCAGTACGACGATACCTCATGTTGGTCGACATACTATAGCGGGAGTGACCGACCGTCTTGACGGTAGCTATGAGTTATTTATTAATAGCGGTATTCCTTATATCAATACGCGTATAGATGGGATTCAACAAGGATGTGAAATCAACCGTCGTACACTTACCATTACTGAACAACAACAAGTAAGTATCAGTGTAACAAGTGACTTGTGGTCAAATTTCTTTATTTATCGTAATGATGCGGGTGTTTATTCACAGGTTTATGTTTTCTCATCAGGAAACAGTCGTGGCGCATTATTAACCATGGATCCAGGTGAATATTTATTCATCATTGGTGCTTATCCATTATCAACCACTACGGCCCTGAATTTTAATTCCCTAACTAACTGTGGTTTCTATGGCAATCGAGATTTAACCTACAATTACAGCATCGGCATCCGTACCGAAAGCAGTACATTCCAGCCCAGTACCCTATTTGGTGAAGGGCTTGCCGGTTATCTGGTTGATCTTAATGCTAATGATGGTTCTATCTTCCCCTATATTATTGAGTCAAATACGGCTGAATCCATTGTGATTCGTACCAATGACGATTTGACTACGATAGCAGGACAAGAACTGATTGGTGTCCGTCGTCTGGATACGTTAAATGTGACCGGTGGCGCACAAGTCGATTTTGGTGGTGATATTGTTGATGTGGTCAATCTGCCAGCGTCGTCAGTTGATGCTATCAGTACGATCACAGCAACGCCGGATAGTATTATTCCGACACCGTAACTAATTGTAAGAGAAACATTTTGAGGTACTACAAATGAAATTGACAGGAATATTAATAACGAGTTTAACGGCCGCGCTTTTGTTGGCGGGCTGTACAAATGATTCAAGTCTTGCCACTGTCGGTAACAAAAAAATTAGCGTAGAAAGTTTTGATGCGTACATTAAATTTAAACGCATACCGGCCAAAGATGAAAATCGGAAAGGCAACCTGCTGGACCAATACCTCGAGCGAGAAGCACTTGCAGAGGCCATTTCTAACAGCGATGTGTTAGATGCAGAGTTAATTGAAGCTGAATTAAATGAGTTTCGTAAAGAGATGTTGATTAGTCGATATTTCGAAACCTATCTAAAGCAACAGGTAACCGAAGAGTCACTGAAAAACTTTTATGCGGCAAACGCAAATGATTTTGAGGTTAAAAAGGTGCATGTCGCTCACATACTAGTCAGAACTAAACCTAATATGAGTGAGACTGAACGAAAGTCAAAGTTGACGACTATTCAGGAGGCGTATTCCAAAGTTAATTCAGGTCAGGAGTTTGCAAAGATTGCAGAGACTTATTCAGAAGATAAAATATCAGCGAAGAAGGGTGGTGATCTGGGATGGCTAAAAGAAGGCGCGATTGATGCTAAATTCTCGGATGTAGCCTTTAGCTTGAAAAAAGGTAGCGTAAGTGAGCCGTTTGAAACTCCCTTTGGTTTTCATGTGGTGAAACTTATAAACGAGCCGAAGGTAATTAAGCGGTCCTTTGATTCTATAAAAGGAAATATTCGATATCAGTTGCGTAATAAAGCTAAAGCAGCTGAGTTAAAACGGCTTACAGACACAGTGAAGATAAGCAAAAAATGATTACCTTGAAAAATTACATATCGCTCTTTGTAATATCATCACTGACCGTGCTGGTGGCGTGCAGTGGTGAACAGGATGAGGTAATGCTACCAAAAGCCGATGTGGTTATTGCTGAAGTCAATGGTGAGAGCATCAGTCTGTATGAGGTCAATGAAGTTCTGGCGAATGTTGTTGGACAGAAGAATCCACGCCATGTTGATGTGGAGGCGAAGAAAAAAATCGCCGAAACGCTCGTACTCTCAAAGCTGATCGTACAGGAAGCAAAAAAAACGCTACCACCCGAAGTGCTGGCGCAGATTGATTTTAAGGCGGATTATTTTCGTGAACAGCAGATCATCAAGACCTATTTAAATAAGCATGCCAAACCAAAGCTGGTTTCTAATGAAGCCGTGGTGAAATACTACCAGGAGAACCCGGGAAAATTTGGCGCAAAAACAATAAAAGAATATGAGCTGTTAACGACTGGTGAAGTTAACGAGCAGACTCGCGAGAATACATTAAAACAACTTAATACCGCAGCAAATGAAAAAGACTGGGCAAAGCTGGCAACGCATATCAAAAAGGCGGGTATCGAGATTAATTACAGCAAGGGAAAATCTGACAGTCAGATTTTAACGAAAAATATTCAGACGGTAATTAACTCAACCGCTGTGGGTAAAAATTCACGACCGATTTTACTGGATAATAAATTTTACCTTGCCCGTGTAACAAGTGAGAACAAAATACCACCTAAGCCATTTAAAGATGTGTCACTAAAAATACAGAAAATGTTACAACCGAAAGAATTGAAAAAATCGATTGACGTTGTAAGAGAAGGTTTAAAGAAGGATGCGGATATTTCGTATCATTATCAAAACTTATCGGAATGATGACCAATTAAAATTATGAAACATGGGGTAAACAACAATACAGTTTTATATCGGGGGCTACTCGTTGGCCTGCTATGGCTCATGATGAATGTTGCCAATGCGGCAGTTGATTTAACGGTTGATTCAGTTTCTGTGTCTGATACGCAATTAATGACAAGATCGGGATTTCAGGTTTCCACGGTTATTTCGAATTTGGGTGATACTACAAGTACGAGAAACCGGGTGCTTTATTATTTATCAACCGATCCTCTTTACAGTGATGATGATATTTCTCTGGTGAACTATTCAAGGCTCAGAGGAATTGCCGGAGGTACCTCACAACAATTTGATATAAATCTAAGTATACCGGATGTCACTACGGGTAATTACTATGTTATTGCACGGGTTGATCCAGATGAAAGAATCATTGAGATTCTCGAAGACAATAATACAGCCAGCAGTCCTGTTATTAGCATAACCCAGGATGTTGACCTGGAGCTGACTCAGATTAGTCTGAGTAGCAGTAATATCTTCCTCGGCAGCACATTTGATGTGGTGGTTAGAGTTGATAATGTCGGTTCATCGCCGATTGATACCTTTCCTAATACTGTTTTAAGGCTATCTCAGGATGAAATATTATCGGATGATGACATTGTTCTGGGTGAAATTACACATGGGTCGATACCTGCAACCCAGGAAAGCATACAACAGATATCCGTGACCTTGCCCACTGGTCTTGTCGAAAGTCAAATGAATATTTTTGCGATCACCGATGAAGGAAATATTCTCGTAGAAGCTGATGAAAATAACAATGTAAGACGTATAGATATCGAAGTTATTGAAGATGTCAACATTGTGGCCGTGAGTGCAACCGCAAATACGAGTCAGGTTGAAATCGGCCATGAACTTCAATTAACCAGCGTGATACAAAATACCGGTCAAAGCAGTACGGCTACTACCTTAACCGGTGGGCTGTTTTTATTGCCTGACCCAGGGCTTTCCGAAGCTGAATTTAGACTTTATGTAACCGAGTTGATGAGCACGAACGGACATGGTGGCACCGTTACCCCGGAAAACAGTGGCCTGGTACAGGTCGGTACGTTTGAAACCTCGATACTTGCCTCCGGAGAGGTGTATACGGATGTCTCCACCGTCGTGATTCCACCCTCCGTTAGTGAGGGCAGTTATTATCTTGGGTTTTTTGTAATTTATAATCCACTGGAAGATGCTCTTTACGATAATTATGCGTGGGCCAATATTCAAATCGTTCAATTTACAGATTTAACACCGGTAACTTTCACTACGCCCGCAAGCAGTGTCGATCCGGGTGATACCTTCCCGGTAAGTTTAACCATCAGGAACAATGGCACCAGTACCACCAATGTAATCACACCGAGTTGGATAGTCTTATCAAACGATGCTGAATATCTACAATCTGATGATACGTATCTCACCCAGGTAGATGCACCTTATCTGGCCGCCGGCGAGGAGATTGTGCAAGAACTATCGGTAACCATACCGACGACAATAACACCAGGTATGTACTATTTAGGTGTAGTAGCCGATCATGATCAACTTCTTGCCGAAACCGACGAGACGAATAACAGCAGACTAAATCCAATTGCTATTACATACTATGTTGACTATCAACCGACTGAAATTACCGTAACGAATAACATTATTGAGGTCGATCAAACTACGCCCGTATCAGTGACAATTCGTAACAACGGTCAGCACCCGACAACCGAAATCAGTGATGCTCGATTATATTTATCCGCAGATAATTTAATTAATGAATCCGATATCCTTTTAACAACCATTTCCGTTCCTGTTATTGCCGCAAACAGTAGTGTAACCCTGACGACGGATATACTGATTCCGAATGTGGCGCCTGGTTTTTATTCCCTCGGTGTGATTTCGGATTATGCTAATGTTCAGGCTGAAACAAACGAAAACAATAATACGTTAACATTTGAATCGATGGACATCTTTGCCCCGGGCACGTTGGTCGATCAAGATGGTGATGGTATACCCGATATACGTGACCCTGATCGCGATGGTGATGGTGTTAATAACGAACAGGATACTTTCCCGGATGATGCTACCCGAAATCGTCTGGCACCCGTAACTAATTTTGCCGCCGTACAGCAGGATCAGGTCGTTACGATATCCTGGACGGCATCAACCGATGCGCCGTTGGTTGATGGATATCGACTTTATCGTCAGACTGCTGGTCAGACAGAAACATTACTCACCAGCCTTGAAAATACCGCGGTCAGTTATACCGATACAACTGTCGAAAATGGTGTGGGCTATCAATATCGTCTTATCGCCATCGATGCTAATGAAAACGAAGGTGAAAACAGTGAGATATTAAATACGTTTGTCGCCTACAATTTGATTACGGCAACCAACCTGCAATTTACTCAGAGCGGAGTAACGTCTACATTAACATGGGAATCGACAGCAACTGAATTCCAGATCAATCGTGGTACGAGCGACACCGATATACCATCGTTAGCGACCAGTACATCACCCAGTTATACGGATACGACGGCCAACTGGCAGCAAGCCTATTATTATAACGTGGCTGCACTGTTACGCTTTACCAACCCGTTTACCTCAGAACAGGTCACGATAACCGGGCCGGTATCCAACACTATATATATAGAAGCCTTGCCAGCACTTTCACTTTCGCTAAATGACGCGACATTGACCAATGGTGTATATGAAATATTATCATCAGGGGATAGCGTGACGGTAACCGGCAACATCCTCAATCACGTCGATGCGGTCAACATCAGTGCGCAGTCAGCAGGGCAAACCATTACTGCCAGCAGTGATAATGGTGAGCTACGTCTCGTGTTACCTGTGACCGGTTCAGACTGGACCATTAGCGCAACCGAACAATCCACAGCCGATCGTACGGTCAGTATCACTTTGCGTCTATTGCTGGATACAACGCCACCGGCGGTTAGTATTAACGGTGAGAATCCGCGTTCAATCGATGCCGATACCATTAGTCTGGCTGGCACCATCAATGATCTCGGTACCATCGAAAATGCCTATATGACCAATGATCGTTTCTCAGGTCAGGAATTCGGCATCCTACTGGCGAGCAACAACAGTTATACCGCACAGATGCCACTGCAACGTGGTAGCAATATAGTTACCATCTTTGCAACCGATGCAGCAGGCAATACCGGTTTGGCCAGCGTGACGGTTAATCGAAGTATCCCACTCGTACCCGAAATTATTCTCGGCGCGCCTGTCTCCGGCAGTGTGGTTTATACCAATACGATTAGTGTTCAAGGGACGGTCTTTACCTCATTACCGGCAGATCAGATACGCATCAACCTGGCGACACGAGATTACTTTCCATCGACGACATCACCGAGTGGTAGTTATTCCTTTAGTTTTGATAACGTACAACTCGTCGAAGGCTTTAATGAACTAACTGTGCGCGCACATACTTCTGCCGGTGTGGCGGTGGCATCGACGGTTGTTAGTTATTCAACCACGCCGCCTGTTCAGGACGAAACCCAGTCGCCTGAAATCGATATCACTTCGCCCACCGTGGACAATGTGGCCGGTGGTGACAGAATAACGGTGACAGGTAACATCGCCGGGGAAAGTCCGGTATCGGTAACAATCAATGGTCAGGAAGTGGATCTGACCGGACCGGATCAAACCGGTGGCAGCTTTAGTTTCCCGGTTGATCTGACCAGTTGTGTTAGTGGGGAAGCGGTACTGACCATCGTGGTCGTGGATCAGGCTGGAAATAGCACGACGGAAACATTGACTATTATATGTGATCAAACGTCACCCGCGATTAATATAACCTCACCGACATTATCAGCGCCGTCGGTAACGAATACTATTACAGAAACACCGTTTGAGATTCGCGGCACCGTGACCGATGACAACCTGGGTGGGATTGCCATCAATGGTCAAACTATTGGGGTTAGTCCAACCGCAACCGTGGGCACCTATGAATTCCTTGCCGCATTGAACTTGCCTGAAGGTACCGGTCAAACGCTGTTGATCGAAGCCTGGGATCAAGCGGGTAATAATTCATCGCAAGATTATCTGATCGATGTCATTCTGCCGGTTGGGATTGAGATCATTACGCCCACAAACAATTCTGAATTCTCTGCTAATCCTTTAGGAACCCAGATTGCAATTGTCGCAAGATTTACTGGATTGGGTGCAGGTCAAACGGTTACCGCTGCGGTGAATGACGGCGGACAAACTCCAATGACCATGGATGGCAATGTCGGCACGGCGTTGGTCGTTACCAATATTACCGATGGCCAACACCAGATCGTGATTCGTGTTATCGATGTGGATGGCAGCACGGTTGTGACTACTGCGCGTTCTAACTTTAGTCTTGTCACGACTAGTACTGGTGAATTAGACATTGAACGAACCGAACCTGAAAACAACGCACAGAAAATTGCAACCAACCAGGCGATAACCGTGTATTTTAATCAGCCGATAGACAATAGTTTATTGGAAATCAATGTTAAAGAAACTGTGCATGGATTAACCTATGATCTTACTAATCAACAAGGAACAGATCTAACGAATATTCCGGAGCCCGAGATTGTAGAGGTTCATCGTGACATGGAGCCACTGACGGGTGCGTTGGCTTATTTCCCAACGAATCGTTACGTTACCTTCAATCCCGGCCGTCGATATGCATATGATGCCACTATATATGTTGAAGTGATCTACGACGGCCAGGAACTGCAACGATTTAATTTTAAAGTTAAACCAATCCCAACCTTGTTCTCGGGTGTTGTAACTGACCAGGCGGGCGTTGCCATCGCAAATATGGATATCACTATTCCTGATCTAAACCTGAAAACAAAATCAGATAGTAACGGTAATTATATGATGCGTTCCGAACAAACAAATTCGGTAATTCGCTCTGGTCGTTACAGCATAGTCTTTAACCCGGGCATGAAAAATAGTGCCTTTGGTCGTATTGAAGATTATGCGACGATTACAGAAGGGCGTCTAAATACGATACCGACTATAAAAGTCCCCTTACTGAACGATAATGTGCCCTTTGTCCCAATAAGTAGTCGACAATCTCAACTTGCGAGACTATCAAACGGCAATTTACAACTGGATTTAACTAATACGGATCTTACATTCCCAAATGGACGTGGCTCGGGGAATATTCATGTCATGTTAATGCCACAGACAGAATTATCTTTTAGAACCACCGATATCGCTATTCCTTACTGGATGTATTCGATACAACCAAGCGGAATTTCGGTACGAGGAACCGTCGGCGTAAGGATTGAAATTCCACAGTTATACGGCGCACGTGACTACAAACCCGCTGAGGGAACTTACGTAATCATGCTGGGGTTCAATAATATAACTAAAACAATCGAGCCAGTCGGTGTGGGACAAATTAATGGTATGCAAGTTGTGAGTGTCGGTAGTATTGAATTAAAAATGTTGAACTATCTAGGTTATGCCTTTGTAGATGATGAGGCACAACCGATACTTGAGCGTTATGTTAATGGGGAAATCGATAACCTTATATCGCTTCGTTCCGAATTGGAAAATCTGATAAGTCGTTAATTAAAGCGTGATGTTATGAATATGAAGACAATTAAAATGTACATGCGGGATAAAATTTTATTCTTAACAATAATTGGCGTGTTTTTATTAGGTGTGGCGAGTCTTGTAATACCATGGAACGCTACAGTATTCGAGTCGTTTATGCCAAAAGCCGAGGCGGCCTTTACGGGTGGAAGAATAACGAAGTACGGCTTTGTGGTGTCACGTGGATTTTATAGCGGACCGAATGGTTATCCGATCTATGCCGAAATTGATAATGAAGGGCAGGTGGTAACAGAAATTGGTGAGTTTTTTGGCCCACTTAGAGGTGCGGTAGCGATTGCTGCTGTGGATTATTCTGCCATGGTTACGGCTCTCGACAGCGTTAAGCAGGCCAACCCGGATATTTCAGAAGGCGCGTATGTTCTGACACGGGAAGAATATTTATCCCGGGACTTTGGTAGCATCGAAGTACCATTAATGAACCCAACGCCAGGTGGACCAACCACCGAAAGTATTCCAATTCCAAAACGCAATTTGCTCCCATCAAGTAAATCGGTGTTAGTGCGTGCCAACGACACGATCGTTGATCCACGTCTGCTTCCTTATGATAAAGGGGTCATATTATATGAAGCACCTATTGACTTACGTCCCTTTATTGTCCGCAGCTATCTTGCGCCGGAAATTAAAACCGTATTAATTGATATCAATGGCATTATTGTCCATGAGTCCCAATATGATATCGGTTTTAAAATTGGCTTATGGGAGGACTGGACATCACGTGACCCACGAGGTGCGTTAGGTCCAGTCGTTGGCGCAAGAGTGGACGCAGGTATATATACATATCAACGTATACCGTCATTTGTAAATGAAGAAGGTGCATATGCATTAACCCTGGCGATACCTCCCTGCCCAGGTTTTCATTTTGTTCATACTCCGACTTACTGGGCTCAATTAAGATATCGCCATTTTGATCCGGAGGCTCCAGAACCAACGGGCTACATGGAATTTAATTTCCGAGATAGAATTGTTTGTAATGGCCAGGGTTCAATTCCTTATGGCTATGACCCGATTGCCGTCGCGGTAAGAACAGCCGTTCTGAGTATTGTTAACAACACCGCAACAATTGATATTCGTCCGGACATTATTATTGATATGATGATGCTAACCGGTGAATCCCGGTTGAGTAATCTGGATGGTAATATCATCCCTATTACGACGACAGAATATGAAGCAACCGCCTTTCCTAACCCGACTCCAGTAGAACCAAATTTTCTCGATCTGGATCGCGATCGTTATACCGACTTTACCGTACTGAACGGTGACACTGTCGATGTCTTTCTTGGCGAGCAGGCGGCCGAATTACAGAATGCGACCCTGGATGAAAATGGTAATCCCGTCGATGCCGCTGGAAATCCCATTGATCCTACTTTAACCCGTTTTGCCGATTATGAACCTGACTTTACGCCTCAAGGACTGTTATCAAGCATAAGCCCGGAAGATTTAAAAGAAACGGATATTTATGTGTACCGGATGTCAACCGGCAAGATCATTGTAAAGAAACATGGCCTGCTCGATCGTGAAATTATCGAGAACGACGGTAAATTTTATTATCGTATGTTGATACCTGGGCCACTGGGCGACTTTAGCAACTCGCTTGGGTTCTCAGGAACAAATCTGGCGGGATTGGTCGCCTGGCAAGAGGCGATTGGTTTTCCCGAAGAAATGATTGGGCGTAAAGCCAATGCACTGCGTCCAGGTGAACTGGTAAAACTTATCGCAATTAATAGACCGACGGGTTATATCGGAACGGTGACTGCGGTATTGCAAAACCCCAACCTTGGTACGATAGACTTTGGCATTGATCAAATAGTTATGCGTCCCCCCAACTTAAAAATACAGGCACTGCGATCCTATAATATTGACAACGGCTTGGCCGCCAATGCCAAGGCAGAGTACCAGGTTGGCTTTGAAGGTGCTGCCCTGACTTCAGATAGTATCGTTGAATTACATTCGGAGTGGTTTGATCATGATGGTACGCCGTTGCCGGAAGATCTGGAGGGTTACACTGCACGGCTCGCAAAAGTGACCGGGACGAATACCCTGGAAGGTGGAGATGTAACGACCTTCTCGATTAAACCCGGTAGTTATACCCAGCTGGTGAGTTTTTCCGGTGATATTCTGGGTACCGAACATTTTTATTTACATGTTTCTGGACATCCTGAATGGCAGGATCCAGGGATCGGAGCGGGTAGTGGCCCATTACAATACCGGCCTAGAAATTATGTCCCGATAAAAGTAGCCATATTTGATGAAGATCGTACTCGACTCTTACGCAATCTGACCGAATACAACCAGCAAGATGCAAATGCGGGTACCAATGCCGATCCAACCATTACTTTACCCGGTGTGGAAGAAACGACCGTTAATTTTGGTCCCGGATCACAATTAGTTGTTGGTGAAGGTGCGAACACTGCGGTGTACCAGTGGGTGTATCGACCTGAAATGCAATTCTCAGTTTTAGAACTGGAGCTGCGCAATCAGACTTTAACCACCGAATATGATGAAACGACCGGAGTTACCGGTACCACTCTGGATGCGGAATATACCTTACGCGGTGAACCTTTCGACCCACTAGATCCATTTGGTCCGCCGGCTTTGTATGTTTTCAACCTGGGTGGTGCTGAAGTTGAAGCCTATGTAAATACCGCCGGGGTGGCCAGTTTTGATAATGTCGATGCGTTAAGCAGTGCCTCGCCCGATGACGTATTAACTTTAAACCTTATAAATAATAACGATGCCGGAAATGTCCTCTGGCAGTATACCGGTGTACCTTTAATTTACACCAATGTAGATAAAGTAGAATTAGTTCGAAGTCATAATCTGGGTGCATATAATGTTGGTAATGCTGGAACGCTTGATGATGTAACCGATTCGTTCCGTGTAATTAGTTTCGAGGTGCCGCGCCAAACTCGCGTTAAACTAGAGCTAACGGATGATGATAAAGAAAATGTTCTGACCACGCTAATCTCAGAACAGGAACTGCCCCCTGGATCTTATAAATTTGTCGTTTCTTATTCTTATATAGATGAAAATTATATTGAGCCGGGTGAAGGAATTGATTTTCACCTCAAGCTTACCGGTCGGGTGGCTGATGAGGATTTTGTCCATACGGTTTATTATCACGGAGACCTTGGGGAGGAATTCCGCGGTAGAATTCTGGGTGAAGTAGTTGAACACAATGTATTGATTCAGGATGGTTCACTGGTGCTGCAGTCACCGGACATCAACCTTTTTTCATATGGTCCGGCATTAAGTCTTACTCGTAATTATTCAAATAAATCCAGCGCTAGTGGAGTGATGGGTATTGGTTGGTCTCATAATCTGAATTACACATTGACCCAGGCCGGGTTTGGTGATTTTTCAGATCGTAACAATATGCCATCATGGGTGCGACAACATCAGGGCCGTTTCTTTAGGGACGTACCCGAAGATGAAGAGCTGACCAAAGTTGCCGTATCGAATGGCGGTCTGTTTAGAAAAGAAGGCAACTTATGGGTTGGACAACGTGGTCGTCATGGCACACTGACACAAAATGCCACTGGTTTTGTCTATCGCTCCAAAGATGGCACCCTGTATGATTTTACCCTGGGTGCATTCAGAACAAGTTCGGTAAATTATATCGAAGACCTCAATGGTAACCGTTTAACCTTTGCCTACTCAGGCTCTGTTATTGAGGGTGACAGTCGAATTCCGTTAATCGATACAGTAACCGATACCATTGATCGAACCCTCACCTTTGAATATGCGAATTCGCGCTTTGGTCGTCGATTAACCCATATCAATGGTCCTGATGACATACGAATGGAATACACCTATGATGATACCAATGGCCAGTTAATTACCTCGTCTCGCGTTGATCCGAATGTTTTTGAGAATACCCAGGCTTTTGTACAATCGTATGGCTACATTGCCGATGCCATCGATGGATCCTGGAACTTAAACACAACAACCGATCCAAATAACAATACCACAAGCTATGAATATTATGCCGGAGCGGGTTTACCAGCAGGGTTAAGTACCTATGTCCCTGGTTTTAACGCTGTTGATGTCGTGCGCACGGTTACGTACCCGGATACAGCTGTCATCGAGTTCTTTTATGAACTGGGGACAGATAACGTACGTCGAGTGGTGGATGCACGTGGTAATGAAACGAGGTTTGTGCTCAATTTCTTTGGTAACCCACTGAGAATAGAAGAGCCCGCCGGTACTGTTTCGCAAATGACCTGGTCGATCGATCAGGGCCTGCCTGATAATGTGATGACCAGTAAAACAGATACCTTAAATCGTGTCTGGCAATATCAATACGACAGCCAGGGTAATATGACACGTGAAACCGATCCTTATAATAATACCACGATCACGACCTGGGATCCGCTGAGTTCAAAAATACTGACCACAACCGATAAAAATGGCAACGTCATTGAACGTGAATACGATATTAACCGTAATTTAGTCCTTTTACGTGATGCGGAGGGCTTTGAGACCACTTCAACCTATGATAGCCGTGGGCTTAAAACCAGTGAGACCAATCCGCGTGGATTTACCACCATTTATAATTATGATTCGAACGGATTTATAAGCTCCGTCGAAGAACCCGAAGGTGTAACGACCGAATTCAGGCATGATATTCGTGGACGTCCTTACGAACAGACCGATGGCAACGGTAATGTTAAACAAATGGAATATGACGCCCTGGACAGAATGGTGCAGCAAATCGACCCCGATTTTGTGGTGACTTCTTTTCAATATGATGAAATAGGTAACAAGATACGAGAAGTCACTCGTTCAAGTGCGATTTATGAATTCCAATACGATTCCATGCATCGACTTGTCTCGGTTTCACGTAGTGGTGAAGATTTTGATACCGCGTCAAAAATAACATCTTATGATCTGAACGGAAATGTGGTCAGCGACTCCGACTGGAAAGGACAAGAAAACACCTACACCTTTGATGAAGAAAACAGACAGCTTTCTGAAACCAATCGTGCCGGCGACACGCGGTTATTTACCTACGATACCGTTGGTAATCGAATTACTGAAACCGATTTTGAAGGGCGACTCTACACGTTGGTACATGATGATATCGATCGTATTATTGAAACGACCAACCCGGCGGGTGATACAAAAACTTATAACTATGATAACGAGAACAATATTCTAAGCGAAGTCGATTATGCCGGTAATGCGATGACCTATACCTACGATCGTCGTTACAAGAAATTAACCCAGACGAATGCAATGGGGGGAGTCTACCGGTGGAACTATGATGAAAATGGAAATATGGTCGAGAACTTTAACGAGATCGATACTCGCACCACGGTTGAATACGATGGTAAAGATCGCCGTGTCGCGGTAAACAAGCATCTGGATGCCTCAACCATCTACACCACCACCTTTACCCTGGACGCAAACGATAACATTTTGCAGACCCAGGATCCGCGCGGCAACACCACATCGACGACTTACGATAATATGAATCGTAAGATCACCGAAACCGATGAAGAAAATTTTGTTACCACCATCGCTTATGCCGCTGCCGGTAAGCGCGTGACAACCACAAGCCCGCGTAATGTCGTGCGCGTGGCACTTACCGATAGTTTGGATCGGATTATCTATACTCGCGCTGGGGATGGCGGTATCACCACGGCTGAGTATGATGCCAATGGCAATATGACACGAACGACTGACGCAAGAGATATGGTAACGGAAGTCGTTTATGATGTGCTGGATCGACCAACACAATCAACCGTAGCCGTCGGCACCTCGATAGCTCAAACTTCTCAGATTGAATACGACCGTGTCGATAATAGCACCGCCACAGTCGATGCACGTAATAATCGCACTGAGATAGTTTACGATAACCTTAATCGACCAACTGAGATCACCAACGCAGCGGGTGATATTGCCAGGACGACCTATGATGAGGTCGGCAATGTCCTGACGGAAACCGATTTCCGTCAAAATACCACAACCACAGTTTATGATGATTTATATCGAGTCACGTCAAAGACTGATCCCCTCACCCAATCCGTATCATTAAGCTACGATGCGGTAGGTAATATCCTGACTGAAACCGATAAACGAGGCACGATAACAACCCATCAATACGATGCATTGAGTCGTTTGACTCGTTCTGAACGACCCGATGGTGGTGGTAATATCGTTGTCCTGGTGAGCAAGGAATACGATGGCAATAACAACGTCCTGGCTGAAGTCGATGCCAATAATAATCGCACGGAGTACACCTATACCCCGCGTAATCAAGTTGACACTACAACCTATGCCGATACCACCACATCCAGTATGACCTATGATGAAGTGGGTAATGTATTAACAAGAACCGATGAAGCCGGGCAAACCGATACTGTTACCTATGATGCAGAAAACAGACCGCTAACCACAACCAATAACGCTAATGAGATCACCACCATGACTTATGATCTCAATGGCAACATGCTCACTGAGACCAAACCACGCGGCTTTGCCTGGACAAATACCTATGATCTACTGAATCGGCCATTAACCATAACGGATCCCTTGTCACAAACGACGAGCTATGAATACGATCTAAATAATAATCTGACGGCCCAGATCGATGCAGAAAGTAAGCGGGTGGAATATACCTACGATGTATTGAATCGTCGTGATTCGCACATCCAGATCAAATCAACCGGAAATCTTACTTCGACCTTTGAATATGATGCGAACGGCAACCGTACTGCCTTAGTCGACGCAAAAGCCCAACGCTTTGTCTACACCTTTGATGTGCTCAATCGCCTGGTCACACGGACCTACCCGGTATCGACCGGGCCGTTCCTGAATATTCAGACCATCACCAATACCTACGATCCGAATAATAATTTATTGACGGTCACTGAGACCAAGGGCGGAACGCAAAATATAGTTGATAACTCTGTGTATACCTATGACTTGCTGGATCGTCAGCTCACCAGCACCCAGCGTGGTCATACCGTTACGTACGGCTATGATGATAACGGCAACCGGACGTCGGTCAGTACGACCACCGGTAGCACCACGTATACGTTTGATAACCGTAATCGACTTGAAACGGCATTAGTCGGCACAGAGCTAACCACCTACACGTATTTCCCAGACAGCAAACAGGAAACCGTGTCGTACCCGAATAATACCCGCATGACCTACAGCTACGATGCAGCGGATCGATTGACCGGGGTGAGCAATGAATTTTTAGGTGATAACAGTATTATCTCTCAATATACCTATGCTTACGATTTGAATAGTAATCGCAGCCAGATGATCGAGCTGCAAAACGGACAAACCGAAACCACGACTTACACCTATGATATTTGCGATCGAATGACCGATTACAATATCGCGCGTGTCGATGGGGTATCCGAAACCACAACCTACACTTTAGACCAGGTGGCAAACCGACTCAGCGAGATCGTCACCGAAGATACCGTAACCGTTACCAACAAAACCTATGTCTATGATGATACCCATTGGCTAACCACGGTCACCGATAATCTGACCAGTCAGAATATTGATTACAGCTATGACGCCAACGGCAACACCACGCAGAAACTGGACAACACCCAGACGACAGCGGAATCGACTTTGTTTGCGTATGATAGTCGTGACCAACTGGTGCAAATGATCCGAGGTCCACCGGCTGCAGAAACAACCGTTCTAGGACAATTCGATTATGATTACCGTGGTGTACGTGTCCGCCACAACAACAGCTCCAGAGGCAATATAAATTATTTCTACGATGGTACCTCGATCATCGAAGAACGCAATGATGCCAGTCAGCTTGTCGCCTTCTATCGATATGCCGATCGACTACTAAGCTTACAGACCCCGACCGATACCACTTATTATCATCAGGCTGCTTTGGGCAGTACCACCAATCTAACTAACGCAGCGGGCACCGCCGAGATCAGTTACCGTCTGGATCCATGGGGTCAGGTACGAGAGCAAACCGGAACCAGTGCCAACCGTCAAATCTTTACCGGCCAGGAACACGATGAAAACACCGGCCTGATCTACTTTGGTGCGCGTTATTACGATCCGGATACGGGACGATTCATTTCACAGGATCCTAATCTCGGTAATCCGTCGACGCCACCAAGTTTGCATCGTTACCTCTATACCTTTGCGAATCCAACGCGTTATGTCGACCTGTTTGGTTTTGAAACCACTGATGCCGACTATGAAGCAGCAGCGGAAATGGACGGCGCAAATGGGATTACTATCCCCGGTATGGTGAACAAAAAGTTAATGGAAAACAAATCGGATTATACCGATCCATTAAGCCCACAAGAAATCGAAATGCGAGATCACTTCTATTACAGCGGTCAAGCACCGGGTCAGTTAATTTTCGACCCCAATAACCTGACGGAATCACAACTCGGTGAGGCACAAAAGAACTTTGGTCACTTAGATAACCCCAATGAAGCTTATGCGAACTGGGCAACCCGTGTAAATACAACGCATGCTTATCGAAAGGCATCACCGGCGATGGCCAAGTTTGACAAGGCGATGTTTAATTTGGCCATGACAGCGGCTGGCGGTGGTGTGCGGACTGCCGACTTTATGTCGCGCTATGCCAGCGGTAGAGATTTAGCTGGAAACGAGGCAGAGGTTGGGATCGGGGATGCCCTCTCGCTCTTAGGCATCAGGGTTAAATTGCGCGCTTCGAGTGGCAAACGTGGCATTACGAAGGAACCACGAAAAGGCACGGCGCCGGCCCACACTGCAACCGCCGCAAAAGCGAGACTGAGCACTAGAGCGAAACAACTGGCTGAAAATTCACGAATGATGTCGCTGATGAAGTCAGCCAGTCGGTCCAGCATTGGTGCAACGGCGGCGTCGATCACACGCAAATCGAATGTCGCGACCGAGGTTGCGAAGCTGCGGGCGATGGGTAAACGGGCACGGGCGAAGGCGAAACAGGGTTGTAACTGTTGTTTCCCTGGTGGTACACAAGTTTTAACCGAGGATGGCTTACGGTCAATTGAAACCCTGGAACTTGGTGATAAGGTTGCTTCACGCAATGAAGAAACAGGTGAGGTGGATTGGAAACCGATAACGCACTTATTTGAATATGATGATGATCGTGTTGTTTATGTATTGATTCTTGAGAATGAAGCTGGTGAACAATCTAGAATTGAGGCAACACATAATCATCCGTTTTATGTTAAGGGGCTGGGCTGGATAGATGTAGTTAACTTAAAACCTGATATGCAAATACCAGATAACGAAAATGGTATTTTAACCGTTGTAAGTTTGACTAAAACAGATAGAAGCCCGATAACTTATAATCTTGAAGTGGCTGACTTTCATACGTTTTTTGTTGGAGAGCAGCGGGCTTGGGTGCATAATAATAACTGTTGTGATGATATTGCTCTTGGTCTCTCAATGAGAAATGGCAATGGAATCAGCAAAAGAAGTCACATGAGCAGTGATGGAAGAGATCTATTAGATCGCTTTGCTGACAAGGTTGGAGCTAAAAATTATAGGAAATGGGAAGGTGGCTCATATCTTCTTGATCAATCGCCAAAGGCTATGGTTGACTGGGTTAGTGGTCATATGAACAAAGCTAGATCGATTCATTTTAATATGGATAATTTTAGAACTGGTTCATATAAGAATTTTCTAAAAAGATCTAAAGGAGGTGACTTAACCAAAGTTAAAGGCAGGAATAAATGGCAGGATCATGTTACCAGCTGGGAGTTTCATGCCATTATGAATAATAGCGAACTCCTGTCGAAAACAACATTTTATGGTGCTGGAGGCAAAGTAATGAAAATGAAAGAGGTGATGGAAGTATTTAATAAAGCTAATCGAGGGAGAAATGGTGGTTATGGAAAATAAAATAAATTTGGGAAAATAATGTGACATCACCTCCGAGATGGAGTGTAAATAAAATTAAGCATGCCATAGAAAAATTTATTGGCGGTACGGTTGTGCTTGAGGAATATGCACCTGCTTCAGGATTGTTAACAATCAGGCTTCAAAAAGGTATTAATTTATTATTTGTCACTCTATATGATTGCTATGATTTTAATGGGAAGACTGAGTTTGTGCTTGAAAATGTAGCTCTAAAATTAGAAGATGATGATTTAAAGCTGTTAGATTTTGGCGATAATATTTTTTACGCAAGATTTAATCGTTTAGCACTACAGGAATAGGTTGATGCTTGATCTAATTAAAGGTTTCCCAGATAGTCCGGGTTTGGAGTCTATGTTTTTTGGACTTTATATGTATAGCTCAATAGATAAAACTATAGTGTTGGTGTCTGAAGAGCCTGAAGCTAAAGATTTCTGGTATCTATTGTTTTCCGGTGTAAAAATATTTAATAATAACATTTCTTCTTTTAGGATATCACAGCTTCAAATCAGGAAAGAAGGTTCCGAGTATATGATGCACATAAATGGAAAGGATATAGGGATTAGATTTTCTGACGCAAGAATACTCTCTGAAGATGATTACAGCGAATTTGAAACGATGTTACCAAATTCAGGTAATACAAAAATAGTTGCAGTATTAAGCAATCAGAGCAACCAGGGACACCGATAACTTAACAGGGTCTCATCAGTGTCATCACAAAAATAGTTGGGGTCATCAGAGTCATCAGTGAAGTCATCAGGGTCTCATCAGGGTCAGGTCTTGCAAAACCACATTTGGAGTCATCAGGGTCAAGTCTTGCAAAACCAAGTCATCAGGGTCAAAGTCATCCTTGAGTCATCAGGGTCAGGTCTTGCAAAACCACATTTGAGTCATCAGGGTCAGGTCTTGCAAAACCACATTTGCAGCATCAGGGTCAAGTCTTGCAAAACCACATTTGGGAATCATCAGGGTAAAAAGTCACAAAACCACATTTGGGAATCAGTCATCAGGGTCAGCCATTAGCCGATCCCAGTCAATAGGCCACAGTGAATTTATACGACATCATGTCATATAATTTATATTGCTGTATATTGAATAAAAAATATATGTACACCTAAAATTTCATGCACGATGACAGAATAAATCTGCACCAGTCA
>CAMYOL010000009.1 GCA_947260005.1 uncultured Ectothiorhodospiraceae bacterium | reverse complement strand
AGAAGCACTACCGCTGGGCATTCAACATGACAATATCTATAAAACATACGATATTGACTGTAAAAATAGCAGCCTCTATATGTACTCCGATGGAATAACCGAAGCACGAACACAAAATAACAAGATGATTGACGTTGATGGACTGAAAAAAATCATAGCCACTCTTTCGGAGCTAACACCGATTGATAAAATTCAGGCCATTGTTTCTCAAGTGACAAAACATAGCCAACATCAACATGACGACATCACCCTTTTGATCATCGAAAAAACGTCCTGAGCTTTTTCCATGCTATTACCGGATGAACAGCGGTATTTCAAAGAGGTAATTTATAAGGTTTAAAAAATAAAAAAGCCCCGCGTAGAGAAATGCGGGGCTTATCCTTTTTATTGAATCATACCCAACTTAACATCAGCCGGTATCACTTTATTGTTCGATGAAAAGCTATGGATTACCTTGCACCGCAACCCAGAAGGGAAATTTTTCAACGGCAATCTTCTTTTCGACCGATAAGGTTTTAGCGTTGACGACGGCGACGATGTTGTCTTTTGTCAGGGTCACATAGATCCAACGACTGTCTTTACTGGCACGGATACCATGTGGCCCATTGCCGACCTCAATATTTTTAACCGATAAGTCTTTCGTATCGATCAGCGAAATAATGTTGTCACCGATCGCCGCCGTTACCGCATACTGACCATTGGGTGCGACATCGATGCCGCCATGACCATTGCCGACTTTAATGACCTTTTTAACTTTACCTGACTTGAGATCAAGCACGGCAACGTGATGAACAAAGTCACGTACATAGGCGGTTTTCTCATCGGCGGAAAGATCGATGTTATGCGGTCCGGTGATGCCGGGAACCGGGATAACGCGAATCTGTTTACGCTGTTTCGTATCGATCACACCAATACCGGCACCGCCTTGTAAGGTCACGTAGGCGATTTTACCGTTACGGGTAAAGCGAACATTGTGCGGTCCTTTCTCAACCTTGATGGTGTCAATCACCTTCAAGCTCTTAAGATCGATCACACTGATATCGCCTGAACCCTCATTACTGACATAAGCAAACTGGCCATTCGGGGTTATTTTTACCCCCTTCGGGGCCTTGCCGACGCCAATCACTGCGCGCTGTTTTCCGGTTGTGGCATTAAAGGCATAGACACTGCCCGTGGACGGACTGGTGGCCAACAATAATTTTCCATCCGGGGTGATCGCGTTATAGAGCATGTTCGGTCCACCCGGCCAGACTTTCTCTGTCGGGAAGCTTTCGACCGATCCGCTTTTTTTCATGGTAATAAACACGGTTTCAGGGAATTCTGTTTTGCTTGCCTTACTGGTCACACTTGCGGATTTTTGACCGGACTCGCTAGCGCCCCCCATTGACAGGCTTGCATAGTAGGCCGCCAGGTTATCGATGTCCGCATCACTTAAGGCTTTTACCATCGCATTCATACTTGGGTCGGATCGCTTACCGCTGCGAAACGCTTTTAATTGTTTGGCAAGATAGGCCTGTTTTTGTCCGGCAAGATTGGGAAACTCGGGACTATTGCCAATGCCATTGCTGCCATGACAGCCAACACAGGTGGCCGATTTTGCTTTACCTGCCGCGATATCACCGGCAGTGGCGGTCACACTGAACATCATCGCCAATAATGTCACTGGCAAGGAAATCAGACCGTAGCCTAATTGTGTTCTTTTCTTTATCTTCATGAAATACTCCTGATTATTAATAAAATTTTTCTGGCACACACCGATATCGAAAATTTAACTCGATACAATTAAGGTGGTCCGTTAGCAGAAAAATATTCCCTGCCAGAAAAAATATTTATCTGGATAAAATATTTATCTGGCCAGCGCTGAAAAATTACGCGAGCAGAAGTTCGTAGCTGACTAAATATTTAGATTACCGACATGACCGCCATAGCCAGTTAGTTGGTGGAGAAGAACAGAAGACCATATGTGATATTAAATCACCATGTCATGCTGTTGGCTTGAGCTTAAATCCGTTGTCTGCTGGAACATGTTACGGACCAGCTGTTTAACTTCAGAATTAGACACCCCACTTTCATAAAAGGCGATGACATACACGCCATCGCGTGGTGCAAGCGTGATCCATTGTTGCAGGCCTTTCTTGCCTTTATCACGGGCCGGCCTAAGCTCGTCGTCCAACTGTGAAAAGATTAATAAATTAATATCGTTCTGTTGTGGCGTGTTGATCCGAATATGTTTCGCTTGATCAAGCCCAATCAGACAATTTTTTGCCAAGCCAACCGTAAAAGCCTTCGGTGGTGGATTAATATTCTTAGCGGTTAACCATGCGGTTTTATCCGTGACAAAATCTCCAGTCAATTCCTCTTCATGTTGAACATGCGCATAGGCCATATCCATCAGTGCCGATGGCTTCATGGTGGAATAAGGAGATAAGATAAGCACGGCAAAGATAACATTCGCCGCAACTGATAGGGCCAGCCCTTTACGCCAACGTCGATGCGAGGCATTCGTCTGCTCGGCGTTGATCTGTTCCGAAAAATTTTTCTGCAACTTGGTTTGCAGGGTTGACGGTATCTCAGGTTTGCTTAGCAAACCATGTAATTGGTTATCGCTTAACGAACTATTTTTTTCATCGTTCATTGTTATAGGGTCCTGTCTTCAGATTTATTACCTGGGCATTCGACGAAGTCTGAGAAATCGGAGAAGTTTGAGAGGTCGAAGTCTGATAAGTCTGCGAAGCTTGCTTTTCGGGTTCGGCCTGGTTGAGTGCGGTATCGAGTGCGGCGCGTGCCCGTGACAATCGGCTCATCACCGTTCCCGCTGGAATCTCCAGCACCTCACTGATTTCCTGATAAGATAACCCATGCAGACCGTGCATCAATATTATATCGCGATGTCCCGTTGATATCTTCTGCATGGCTTTCGCGAGATCCAGCATTTTACTTTGATCATCGTCCACGGCGGTTTCGGGAAAACTGGAAAAATCATCCACCGTGCAGGTGACGTTATTCGCACGTTGTTCGTACTCGCGGTACACCATACGACGTAAAATGGTTAATAACCACGAAAACACTTTTGCCTCATCTTTTAACGATTTACGCGACTTCCAGGCCTGGAAGTAAGCTTCTTGTACACAATCTTCCGCGACATCACTGCGGCTCGTCATCCATAAGGCGTGTCGATACAAGGCAGCATGATGTTCCTGTATCCAGTCGTCAAACTGCTGTCTGTCACGCTTTAGCAAATGGGGCATATTCCGGTCTCCACCTTTATCAGGCAATTATGTCTTACCTGACATCAGTGTGCCGTTTGAGGGGTTTTATTCCCTATCGTTCATTTTTTTTGAAATAATCCGGATTCGTAGTGGATTTTCACAGAGATAGGAAGGGAGATGGATAATCTGTGAGATTTTACTCTGCCCCCAAATTCTTTAACAACCAATCCCGCCATCAGAATACTGAATATAATTCAGTGCGATTCCGGCCTGCTTGTGGCCTTTTTCACTGGCTTGTTCCAATAATGACATCGCGCGATCATCATCACCCGGGGTGTATTCATTATCGAGATACATCATCGCACATTGAAACATGGCTTCGGGTAAGCCTTGTTTGGCGGCAAAGTTAAAGTACTCAAACGCCAGCCGATATTCTTTAGCGGTTTTGGCACGGCTCAATAAGCTCAGTCCCTTATCCAAAGCAGCTTCGGGGCTTAATGTCAGGTTCCGTTTTGATCGCATCGCGTTAACCCGTTCGTGTACCTGGTTAAGGGCATAGTGTGTTTCAACCTCGGCATGTTGTCGTACATCACTGGCGTGCACCGCCGCTGCCATGGTGACCCCCAGTGACGACGCAGAAAACCACCACCCTACTTTGCGTACAAATTGTTTATTCATTCTTGCTCTACTCCAAAATTTTAATTTCTATTTTCTTAAATTCTGTATTCTGAAATTCTTTAGTGGCCAAAATTATTGCGTATCTGGATGCGCTTCGCGGTAAATGGTTGCCCGGGTATCCATTGTTCGTTTGATAACGGGAAATAAAAGGCCTGATCTTTTCGCTTGATTGGCGGGGTATGGACAACCAGCACTTGAGTGCAGGGTGTCATCGCCTCAATGCTGTGAATATTGTTGTGATCAATATCGAAGCTGCTGACTTCTTGTTCATGACATTCTTGCGATTCCGCCATCACCATTTCTATCATTCCACTGGCTGGATCGACTTCGGTCACATTGGCGTAATGAATTTTGGCATGTCCGGATAACACCAGTGATACCCCTCGGGAACCTGGATGATCATGTAACGGCATGGCCTGGTCCTGATACACAGCGACTAAGGTAATCTGACTTATCATGTCTTCATGCAAGGTACGCCACCAACTCGGTGATGTCTTTTCACCCGCTTGTGGGCACTGCGCCATCGCCTGTTGTAATGCAGGGTCATTGAATAATGACGGATACATCATATCTACCAGACGCACGAGTGCGGCTTGTCGATCAGCTTCATGATCGGCGTGATGTTCGTAAATCGCCTGAATACCATCGACGAACTCTGCCCAGATGTCTTCGCCCCAAACATCGATTATCACTTGTTGTGCTGTTTCGCCCACGGTCGCTCCTGAAATTGAGATCGCTAACATTGCCTGGCCGTTGCCTGGCCGGGATTGCTATATCTTAAAGTTAGATAAGAATATCCTAATATTCTGTAAATTAATCCCTGCAGGGTTGTGAGAAAGATCACACTTTCTCGTAGATTACATTTATTTCATTGATTTATATGGATATTTTTTACTGGAAAATTAAAGCAGGCAAATTAGAAACACGCCTGTTTGAATGAAGAATGTAAGAAATGGAGCAGAAAATAGATATGAGAGTGTTTATTTAAGTGATTTTTACAAATACACCCCGCCGCTTGCATCCTTACACTATCGTAAGATCAGCCTCCGCTCTATCAGGACAACCCGATTAAGCCACCTGGCTATCACTGCCAAAGTTTTGCATAAATTCCTGCAACACAGAATGATTAATCGGTTTCGAGATAAAATGATCCATTCCGGCTTCAAAACATCGATCCTGATCTTCTTTCAGCACATTCGCTGTCATCGCCACAATGCAAACGGATTGCCCGTTTTTGAGCTGCCAGATCAATTTACTGGCTTGAATGCCGTCCATGACCGGCATCTGTATATCCATAAAGATCAAATCGTATGCTTGCTGTTCGACCATCTCAACTGCGATCTCACCATTTTCGGCCACGTCGCATTGATAGCCAAATTTCTCCAGCATCATCGTGGCAATGGTAATATTGATTGCATTATCTTCGACTAACAGTATTCTGGTTTTTTCAGCATTAACCGGTAATTCATTAGCAATAATTTGCGATTCCGGTTTTTCACCCAATTCGAATTCAACTGAAAATTCGAATGTCGTTCCGGAACCCAGCTCGCTTATTATATTTATTTCAGAATTCATCAGTTCGGCTAACTTAGAGGAGATCACTAAACCCAATCCCGTTCCGCCAAACTTCCTGGTGATTGAGGTGTCGGCCTGACTAAATGCCTTGAATAAATTTTTCTGCACCTCTTCGCTTATGCCAATTAGGGTTGGATATTTGACATGAAATTGAGTTAAAACAGGGAAATCTTCATCTATGTACAGTAATATTATTGAGGGTCTCCTGGCGAAAATCATTTCGAGCCGAACTTCAAATGGTAGCGGTGACAACGGGGATACCACAGACCATTAACAACAATTATAAAGGAGTTACTTAATGGCAAATGGTGAACGTGCTGCTCATTTTGCAAGTCTCGATGACCGGCGAGAGGATCAGTTCAGACAGGTTTGGAGCAATGAATTAAATGATGTATTTGCCGATGTAGCCAAATATTACGATCGGGCTAACTACGTCGCTAGTCTCGGATTGTGGGGCTGGTTTCGTAAAAACTTCATCGAGATGATTAATGTAAAACCCGACCAACAAGTGCTTGATGTATGTGCCGGCACCAGTGCAATCGGTATTGCATTGTTAAAAAAACAACCCGGGCTAAACGTCACTGCCATTGATCGCAGCGAGGCAATGTTGGAGGTCGGCCAGCAAAATGCCAGGAAACTCGACCTACACATCGAAAGCCTGGTACACGACGTTCATCAATTGCCGTTTCCAGATAATCATTTTGATGTGGTGACCTTACAATTTGCATCACGCCATTTGCGTATTTACGATGTCACCCGTGAGATCATGCGCGTTCTCAAACCAGATGGGTATTTTTATCACAGCGATATGCTTCGACCGGCCAACAAGATCGTGAGCACGCTTTACTACTCTTACTTGCGAGCGTGTTTAAACTTTACCGCGCTGATCTTTCGCAGCAACACGGCTGCTGTAAATTGTCGTAAATATTTTATCGATGCATTGCAGATGTTTTATTCCGCTGATGAGTTTGACCAACTGCTCTATGAGATCGGATTTGTAGACGTGAAACATAAAACCCTGTTCGGAGGCATGCTCGGATTTCACAAGGCCAAAAAAATAATTACGCAAGAAAATAAACCGAAAGAAAATTAGCTGATGAATAAGGTTGATGTGCTCTGCCATATGAATCAGTCAATGATGGAAGCATTCAGCCAGCAAACCATTACTAAATTACAAGAGCATACCTTGTTCAAATTGGCACTACCTGTTTTTAATTCATTTTTAGAATTGAATGTCCGCAAAGAGGTCGATAAAGATAGCCGGGTTATACGCTGTGCTGCCAAACTTTATCAAGCAGGCAGCACTCCCACCGATCAAGATGTCCATGAGTTATTGCGACGAGCCAAAGAGATCGACCAGACGTTTCTACAGAATATATCTACCCTCCCGATCACCATCAATCTCAACTATGCACAAATTGAGAAAGTGAGACAACAACGCATGCAAATATTATTGCATGAAAGTTACCGGGTATTTACCGAGTACTCAAACGCACCGAAAATAACGCTTGCCTTAACGGCAATTTATGAAAAGCACGAATTTAAAGCCCTACTCTATGATATTTTGCATTTGTACAGTCTTGAAACCAGGTTATTGAGTCGTTCGGTGAAGATGCCATCAGTGATGTTTGTCGCACGTGACGCATTAACTCAAACAGTATTTGCGACTATGCAGTCGGTGGCGAAAAGTCTGGTGGCACACATGTACGAACGAGTTTACCTCGGCAAACATTTCCTCCATTGTTAATATTGAAAGCGACTAACTCGGCAAGCCAACGGCGTTTTCTAACTCATTATCTCGATCAACACATCCTTCAGTTAAGTCCCTGGCTCTAAGATTAGTTGCTCAATAATATGGTTAATTTTTGCTCGTTTTACCTCATCTATTTCTTTACTAATTATAGAGTTAATTCAATAAATCATTTCTATATATGTGGTAATATACCATTAACCTTAATATAGGTTTTTTACAACAATAATTGTACTGGGAGGTACCATGAAACGAATCAAACTGTCCGCCCTCGGCGGTCTATTTCTCTTTGCGTTACTAAATCTTGCTGCTTGTGGCGGCGGTGATGATAACGGCGCTAATAATAACGGTGGTAACACCAGCCCATCGGCTTATCCTACTGGAGCAGATGCGAATGAAGGTGGCGCAGGCAATGACTCAATTGCCACGGCAACCAGCTATACCTTAGGTGACAGCCCCATTAACACCATCTGGCCGCAAGGTGATCAAGATTACTACGAAGTTAACCTGACAGCTGGTACTGACTATGAGTTTTTCGCTAACCGTATTTGTGCTACCTGTGACGTTTACATATACGTCTATGATGCAAATGGGATACAGCTTGCGTCAGATGATGATTACATCGGCTATGACAGTAATGCACGATACACCCCAACCGTCAGTGGCACTTACTATGTGATGGTTCGGGCATATAATTCTACTTTTGGCGTTGCCCAATATACCTTTGGTGTACGGGCCTTCTCTGATGGTGATGGCGATGGTTATTCAAGCTATTATGATTGTGATGATACGGAAATCGCGATTTATCCCCGTGCTACTGAGATTACCGATGATGGCATTGATCAAAACTGCAGTGGCGTTGACCAGTTGGCAAACACGACAACAGATAGTGCAGAAACTGATAACACCTCGGCAACGGCACGAGAAATGACCGCATTAGAAGGTTATTATCGTGAAATCCAATATCGCGATGAAGCTTACATGGACAATGCAAGAACCTTACACGATGCAAACGATGAAGACTGGTTTACCATCACCGTAGCCGCAAATTCGCGTGTAAGTGTACGTACACTTCAAAGTACTGGTGTATTTTCTATCCAGTATCTTGATTCGGATGCAATGACCGTTCTCGGCAGTACTCTTGACAATACCACGGCGAACGCAAAAACATTCTATGTTAGATACTTTGGTTCAAACGCTTCAGGTGCCTGGATTGTGCAGGCGTATGAGGACAAAGGACAGGATCTGGATGGCGATGGTTTTTATAGCCAGGATTGGGGTAGTAGTCGTGACTGTAATGATGCGGATGCAACTATCTTCACAGGTGCGACTGAGATTCCTGGTGACGGCATCGATCAAAACTGTGATGGTTCAGACCTGGTTGTTCCACCTTTCCAGGCATTTGCTGCTGACAAAGCTGGCGACAAGTAATCCGTTTTAATCTAAACGCCCGTTCCGAGGTCATCGGAGCGGGCTTTTTTTATAGTTGGAAATAATAGTGTCTAAGAATCAGTTTAGTTAAACTATTTTAGTACTCCACTTCTTGCCGTCTGCTCGTTAAGTGGAACCTGGTATTACAGGCCGTATCAATTTTCTTCCACTCACCGTTTACCGTTTGCCCGATACTGTCCAGGGGAGATCCCAACAACTGATTGAAAACTTTTACTGAAATGCGCTTGATCATAAAACCCTAACTCATAAGCAACCTCGGCAAGGGAGCAATTGGTTTTCTTTAAGCTGGTTCGAGCCTGCTCAATTCGGACGATTCGTGTGTATTCACTTGCCGACATACCCAGCTGAGCTTTGAACAAGCGTTCTAATTTTCGTTGGTTGATGTCTAAATCTTGCGAAAGTGTTTTTATGGTTAGCCTGCCCTGACTTTCTTTCACATGTTTGATGGCCTGGGTGGATTGTGTTGAGATAGTTTTGTTTTGACGGCGAGTTTGGCTTAGTGTCGTTTCAATGATCGAGACTTTATCACGCAAACTTTTTTGTTCCGGAATCCGGTGATAGAGATCAGAAAAAGAAATTGAATTCAGATCAGGTAATCCAAGACGTTGATCTTTCATTTCGTGCAATGGCATGTCTAAAAAAACTGACGCCCCGGCTGGTTTAAAACGAATGCCGACAGCATTAATATTTTCAGTTAGGACTAAACCAACCGATTTAGTATTGATGCCATCTAAACTGGCATGGGTTTGATCCTTCTGACCGTTAAACGATAACGCATTGCCATAGTTAAAAATAAAACCCATTCCGCCATCAGGGTGTAAAAACTCCTGATAGCCTTGCTGCGTGGTGCACGTTGCATTAATAAACCAATAACTATCAATATATGCCTTAAATGGCACACTCGGCTCAACCCGTATAAAACCTAAGTGATCCAGCTTTTTTTGAGAAACATCCGTCATGAACTTTAAACTAACCATTTTGTCGGAAATATACAATACCGCAGTTATTAACTAAATTATTATTTCTCTCAATTCATGAAGCAGGAACTTATTATGATCAAACTAATATTGTCTTTCATTTTAACTATGTTTATTGGGAGCCATTGCGTGAATGCTGAGAATCTCAATTTATCAACCACCACTGTGAAAACCTTAGATGGTAAATCGATTAAACTGGCCGAGATCATTGGTACAAAACCCGTTTATTTAAAATTCTGGGCGACCTGGTGCATTCCCTGCCGGGAACAAATGCCGCATCTACAACATAGTTATGACCAGTTTGGTAATAAAATTGTAATCCTGGCCGTCAACCTGGATATTAACGATAGCCAGGATGCAGTGAAAATAACTCAACAGGAATTTCAATTAAGCGTACCGATTGTTATTGATAAAGGTCAGGTGTTATCGCAGGCATTTGATCTTAATGCCACGCCTTATCATGTGTTAATTAGCAAAGATGGCAAGATTATTCACACTGGTCATGACGTAACAAAAGAACTCGATGACAGACTTAAATTACTGGCCGAGAATCAGATCGGCAATATTCAGGAAGTCGCTCTAAACAAAGCCGGTGGACATAAACTTAATCTCGTCGACACGAACCCTACCGTCGTATTTTTTACCTCAGCCTGGTGTGACTGGTACCTGGAAAAATCACGACCCCACATGTCGAACACTTGTGTTGCTGCCCAGAAAAAAATAAACACCTTATTCGCTAAATATTCATCGTTAAACTGGCAAGGTGTGTTGACCCGACTCTGGACTGGCGAAAAAGAATTAAACGAGTATAAGAAAAAATTCAACGTAGCTTTTGCCATGTCAGTTGATACCGCGAATACACACTTTTTTAACTATCAGGTTGATACCTTTCCAACCCTGATAGCCTTTAAGGACGGAAAAGAAATCTTCCGTACCGATGAGTTCAGCGACACTAAGCATATACAAGACCAATTAGAGTCGCTTACCACAGCACAAGCTAAATAATTTTTTTCCACCTCCTTTCATTGCGGGGCCAGGTTTTTAAACCTGGCCTCGCAATGAAGTAGATCATTATCATATCCGCGAAGGTGGGTCGATCCTGTTCCTCAAAAAATAAATAGAGGGGTTCCAGCCGTTGAATTGATGAATCAAATTTAATGCTTTTTGGATTCCCGCCTTCGCAAGAAATGTCCCCTATTTTATTTTTAGTTCCAGGGCACTTTACCTTCGAGGATTTGACCGTCTTCTAATGCCGTTGCTTTCATACCATTAATCGGGGCCTGCATCACTATGTAGATCAAATCGGTTTTGCCGGTATTCCACCATGAGCGCACGGCATCCGGCTTTAAATTAACAATCGTGCCCTCTTTGACCGGCACTGATTTTCCATCGATATTCATTTCGCCTTCACCGGTCAGGAACAGATAAATTTCTTCATGATTGGTATGTTTGTGAAAAAACTCCATACCCGTGCCTGGCTCGTTTTTATTTAACGAGATCTCCATCGAGCTAATGCCCAACAGATCGGCCAGAAATAATTTACCTTCCAGTCGAATACCAGCGCCTTCAGGCGCAAACACATACTGACTTAAACCTTGCAGCTCACCGATGTCCTTAGTTTGATAATTGTTCATATTCGTGCTCCTTTGTTTTGTCTGTAATCAATTAGAGTCTGCTATACTCCTTACATGGAACGATTGTTCTATGTTGGAATGATCGTTCCATTTTAGCGCAAGTATGTCAATCCCTTTTTTCAAGCGATTAATATTGAGGTTCTAAGTTTTTGTTATTTAAATGCTTTTTGACTAAACAAAAGCAGGCACGCACTGACCGGGCATGGCATTATTAGGATATGGCAGGACCAAGCAAACAATTTGACCAGCATCAGGCACTGGATAAGGCCTTACAGCTATTCTGGAAGCAAGGCTACGAGTCGACTTCGATGCAGGAGCTGGTTGATGTCATGGGTGTGAATCGCGCCAGCCTTTATCAGACTTATGGCAATAAATATGATCTCTATCTCGCCAGTTTTAATCGTTATATCGATGCTACGCTCAATACATTTAACCAGGCGCTCAAGACCCCTGGCCCGGCTTTGGAAAACGCACAAACTTTATTTCAAAATCTCGTTCAGCACAGCCTTGAAGGTGGCTTGCAAGGTTGTTTCATCAATAATACCGCAGTCGAGCTGGGCGCACATGATCAGGAATTAGCACAACGGATTCGAGATGTCTGGGTGAAATTCGAAGATGTATTTGCGCAAATGATTCAGCGCGCGGTTGACGAGGGTGAACTAAAAAATGATGCTGATGTGCGTCAGATCGCACAACTGCTTAACACCAATCTACAGGGGCTGATTATTCAGACCAAAACCAACATCAGCCAGGAAAAGTTGTTTGATAGCATTGAGCTTATCTTTCGATTGATCCGTGAATGAGTTATTTTAAATTTATTCATTCAGGTAAATGACCGACTTTTACCAGGATCAATGTTCCTTCATTTGTAAAGGGATCGTGCTGACTTAAATGCGCATTTCGAATCCAGGTCCCTTTAGGGTAGTCACCAAATTCATCCGAGAAGACACCATCCAGGACCAGGATCTCTTCACCACCAAAATGCTTATGCGGTTGGAAATGCTCGCCCTTGGGCCATTGCACCAATGCAGTATGCTCACCAAGATAGTCATGCAAAGGGGCGACGCGTAGATTACCGATACCAGGCTGCCATTTTCTATCATCCTCACGAACGAGGACGGGTTGCTTATCATCTGGCATAAAATGTTCGAGCTTCACAAAGATGACACATCCATCCGTACTATAAGGGGCATGCTGAGATCCAGGCGGATGACGAAGATAAGTCCCGGCAGGATAATCTCCATTCTCATCTGAAAATATCCCTTGCAACACAAATATTTCTTCTCCCAGCGGATGAGTATGGGTTTTAAATCGCGCCCCCGCATCAAATTTGACGATAGAAGTCGCACGCCCGGACTCTGCCGACTCACATTCAAATTGTTTTCTGGAGACGCCCGGCGATGGAGATGATGTCCATTGTAAATCATCACTATTAATTACAAGACGTTTTGAGAAATCGAGATTAAATGGCATGTTACTCATAAGCATTACTTGGCACTGATAAATTGATACTAACTATATACTGAATCCATCAGAAATATCACCATGCTGGAACGACAACCAATTCATCTAACCAAAATTAGCTTGTCTGAGTGGTTAAGTGGCTGAGATCAACGCTCTCGCGATCGACCTCAATTTATAATGACTTCGGCGCCGGCAACGACTTTTTTGAATTTAAATGGAATTATTCCTCATTTCAGGTGTTAGTACATATTGAGGGAATAAAAATAGCCCCTATCGAGTGTGCTTGCTCGATAAATATGATAATAATATCAATGTGTTGGAGGACGAACCCGATTGTTTAACCGCAATAGGGTTGCTGAGATGGCGAATAAAGATTGGGAGACATTGATTGTCGATCAAATTCCAGGACTACGACGCTATGCGCGTGCGCTTTGCCTGGAACAAGATGGTGCCGATGAACTTGTGCAGGATTGCCTTGAACGTGCCTGGAGCCGTTTCCATACCTGGAAACCGGATTCAAACCTGAGGGCATGGTTGTTTACGATTATGCATAATTTGTTTTTAAATTCGATTCGCCGTCAAAACAATGGACCTGGTTTTGTCTCGTTCGAGGACAGGGATATCTCTGCGCACCATCATGACCCGCTTGCTCTCAGAGATCTGGAAAACGGTTTGGCGCGACTTGCCCCACAACAACGCGAACTCATTGCATTAGCAGGTCTGGAGCAAATGCCCTATTCTGAAATATCGAAGATTCTGGATATACCCGTCGGGACCGTTATGTCTCGCCTTTCGCGTAGCCGGGAAAAGTTAAGACAGTTTATGTCTATCGAACCTACACCAACGATTAAAAAAGTAAAATGATTCAACGCTATAGTATTTTAGAAAATGAACTTCAGGCCTTTGTCGACGGCCAGCTCGACAAAGAAAAACATGCCTTTATCGCCGAATATTTAAACGCTAACCCCGAAGAGGCGCAACGTGTTGCCGCCTTTCGTCAACAAAATGATTTGATGCATGATTTATTTGATGATGTATTGAGTGAACCTGTTCCAGAAAAACTATCTAAAAAACCTTCCAGCTCGGTAATAAAACCCGGCTTTCAAATGGCCGCGGCAATTTGTTTATTAGTCATCGGCGGCTTTATTGGCTGGATCATGCATGCCAACATAGAGCAATCGATCATTGTCGCTGAAAACCCGATAGTCCGTCAGGCAATGAATGCCCATGTCGTTTATACACCCGAAGTCAAACACCCGGTCGAAGTAGATGCCAGCCAGGAAGCGCATTTAGTTAAATGGTTGTCGAAAAGATTAGACACGCCGATTAAATCACCTGACTTGACCGCTATGGGTTACCAATTGGTTGGTGGTCGATTGCTGGCAAGTGATACCGGCCCAGCCGCCATGTTTATGTACGAAAACAATACGGGTGAAAGACTGACTTTACTGGTAAGGACTAAAGTCGCTAACAATTCTGAAACGGCATTTCGATTTCATTCCCGAAACGATTTACGTATGTTTTACTGGATCGATGGAAGTATTGGTTATGCCATCACTGGGAAGATAAATAAATCTAATCTACTGGATATCGCCCACTCCGTGTATCAACAAATCCATTTGTAAATTGTCAGTTTGATTGCTGGCATCCATCTCACGTTTTAATTATCACATTTTTATAACATTTAATTAATTTTGGAATAAAGACATTATTGAAGTGTTTACCCCAAGTAGGCGCACTAATTATTTTTAAAAATGATTCGTGCTTATCTATTTCTATGGGTGTGAGGACACAACAATGATAAGAAAATATAAATTAATCTCTTTACTTAAATATAATTTAATTCCTTTAATAGTACTAACCTTATCCGCATGTGGTGGCAATGGTAGTGGCGATTCCCCCGATCAAGATGTCACCTTGACCGCGACCTTAAATGGTCTGGAAGTCATTCCTGCCGTCATCTCTCCTGAAACGGGTACTGCCAGCTTTAATCTAAATACCAGCACGGGTGCATTAACTGGAAGCGCTACGATTTCAGATGCGAGTGACATTATAGCTGCACATATCCATCTGGGTGCCGTCGGTTCTACCGGGGCCATTGCCGTTACTTTGGAACAGGATGCGACTAATACGAATCAATATAATGTTCCTGACAATACAATTTTGTCGAGCGATAACATTATCAGTTTTGAAAATGAAGAAGCCTACGTTCAATTCCACTCCGATACATTTCGACCTGGTACCGCACGTGGGCAACTTTTGCTTGAAAATACCGACTTTATTCGGGTAACGGTTGCCTTATCGAGTTTAGAATCGATTCCAGTTGTAGATGATAGTACCGGCACAGGTTCAGCTGTGTTACTCATCAATACTAACACCGGTCAGGTTGGCGGCGGGCTGCATGTCAGCAATTTACAAGGTAACACATTGGATGGCCACATCCATCTTGGTAATGTCGGTGAAACAGGCGCCATTGCCATCACATTAAATAAAGATCCAAATAATGCTGAATCTTATAACATCCCGCCTGATACGGTTCTTGACTCGACAAACTTAACTGCCATTCTCAATCAAGGTAGTTATTTTAATATCCATGCCGTTGGCCATGAAACTGGAGAAATTCGCGGCCAAATTCTAACCCGGCCGGATAGTTTAATCATAGCGGCCACATTAGATGGTGACAGCGTTGTACCTCCCGTCGTTACCTCAGGTAGTGGTGAAGCTTTCATGTTAGTTAATCAATCCACGGGTGAATTAAGTGGGCGCGTACTGACTTCAAACTTACTTGCCAATATTACCGCGACACACATCCATCTGGGTGAGGTTGGACTGGAAGGGGGGATTGCCGTCACCTTAGAAGCAGACCCTGCAGACGCAGCAATTTATAACATACCCGATAATACCGTATTAACGGCTGATAACCTGACTGACTTGTTAAACGAAGGAACCTATGTACAAGTGCATACTGATACCGATGCCACAAGAACAGGAGAGATCCGTGGGCAGGTTATTAGCACAACGAATGCGGCGCAACCAACAGGAAGCATACCTCCACCTTCACCCACACTGGAACCCACACTCGCGTCAATTCAGGTAAAGGTATTTGAAACTTCCTGTGGTGTATCCGGATGTCACGTGCAAGGTACCGCCGCATTTGGATTACGTCTTGATACCTTAACCATGTCGTCAGCCAATTTGATCAATGTCGATAGCGGTCAATCTCCTTCGATATTACGAGTAGAACCGTTTGATCCGGATAACAGCTATTTAATACAGAAGTTAGAAGGTACGGGTAGTGCAGATCGAATGCCTTTGGGGAGAAACCCACTCGACCCTGATGTCATTGCCGTGGTTCGACAATGGATTGCTAATGGTGCTAACCCTTAATTTAAATTTTGGAGTGTTGTAATGTATCTAACTTCTTTAATAAATAAAAAACTATCAGGCTTTTTATTATTGGCGTGTCTATATTTGGTCTCTAATTTAACTGTCGCTGAACCGTATCTTGCCGTGCGTACCGGACAAAAATGTCTTGCCTGCCATACCAACCCAACCGGTGGTGGTAAACGTACCGAATATGGTCATCTCTATGCACAAAATTCATTGTCTGCCCGAACTCTGACTGAGGCTGGCAAAACCTGGAATGGTCGTGTAAATGACTTTTTCGGTGTCGGCGGTGACATTCGAACCAACCTGAATAGCACAAAAACGCCGAATCAAAATACCAACACCGAATTTACCTTAGAAGAGGCCGCGGTGTATCTGGAGTTCAATGTCATTCCCGAGCATCTCACCTTATATATAGATGAAAAGGTGGCTCCGGGCGGTGCGGTCAATCAGGAGGCATGGGCACTATTAAAAACATCCAATAATTTAGCTTATCTTAAAGCAGGTCGATTTTATCTACCTTATGGCTTACGGTTGCAAGATGACGGTGCGTTCACACGTGAAGTGACCGGGATTAATTTTAATAACTCAGATGACGGAGTTGAATTTGGTTTTGAACCTGACTCCTGGTCAACGACCCTGGCTATCACTAATGGTACAAACGGTGGCGCTGAAAACAACCAGCAAAAGCAATATAGCCTACGTGCTGAATACATCGATACCGCCTGGCGATTGGGCGCCAGTTATAACTTGAATGATGGTGATAATAATGATGATCGTGAATTGGCTGGAATCTTCGGGGGTACTCATCTACTCGGGATAGATTGGTTGTTTCAAGTAGATAAAATCGAGAATCAGGGGGCAACCTCAGGACAGAATCAAACCATTTATTATCTGGAAGCTAATTTGGGTGTTATACAAGGGCATAATTTTAAGCTCAGCCTCGAACAATTTGATCCTGATACCAATATTGATGAAGACCAGCAATCAAGAACCAGTCTGGTTTGGGAATATATGCCATTTGAATTCACCCAGATACGAACCGGTTACCGACAATATGATGGTATCCCACAAGATGATATCCAAAACCGGGAGCAGTTTTTTATTCAGTTACATAACTATTTTTAATTCAGTCAACGATGATTAAATCGTAAATAAAAATAACTCGGTTAGTATTATTTTTAGGCCCCTTTAGTAGGGGCTTTTTTTTACAAAATATCACGGCGTCGATCTTATATTCAATTATCCATTACTAATAATAAAAAATGAGATTATTGTTTTCCTTTTCTGAATTTACCTTGTCTTTCTCCGGATCAACTCTATATTTAATAGTGAAATTTGGGGTTTATTCCTTGAGACAAATAATGTAAACCTCAATTATTTAAAGTTATAATTTTTCCCAAACCAATGACATTTAATCAAAAATCATTGCAATACCGCTTGTCTGCCATGGAATGGTGGTAATGAAGACTTACGACATTAGCAGCCCCGTCAGGCTTTTACTTGTTTCATTAGTTGTAGCCGCTCTTTACTTATTTTCAGCGAAGCTTGGGCTTTTACTAGCAGTTGTACAAAAAAATGCGACCCCAGTTTGGCCACCTACCGGTATCGCGATTGCGGCCATGCTTATATTTGGCTATCGAATATGGCCCGGAATTTTTCTAGGTGCATTTGTTGTTAACTTATTTACCGATATAACCCTGTTAACTTCATTCGCTTTAGCGTCTGGCAATACGCTCGAATCAGTTGTGGCCGTTTATTTAGTTTGGAAACTTTTTCAAATTTGTTATTGTCGCGTGTGTATTTGCAACCACCATCAGCGCCAGTATTGGCGTAACCAGTCTGGCCTTAAGCGGTGAGCTTCCGTGGTCAGCCTACTGGAAAGTCTGGGGTATTTGGTGGGCCGGTGATGCTGTTGGTGGTCTTGTTGTTGCGCCCTTGATACTGAGCTTTTTTTATGAACGATCAACCCACTGGAATTTAACAAGAGTTAGTGAGGCCGTCATTCTTATATTACTCACCAGTATGGTTGGACTGGCTATATTTAGTAACTTCTTTCCAAACTCCTTTAGCAAAATGCTCATCGGTCTCAGTTTAGTGCCAATACTTATTTGGTCTTCATTTCGTTTTAGTGTACGGGGTACCGCTACACTCATATTGTTAGTTTCGGTTATTTCCATATTAGGAACAGCACAAGGCCATGGACCTTTTAGACAAGAATCAATACATGATTCTGTTATTCTGTTGCAGGGATTTATTGCCGTTACCGCATTAACCATTATCTCGCTAACTATCGTAGTCGGTGAGTATGACCGGGCCGAATCTATCCTACGTAAAGCACATGATGATATCAGCCTGGACAAGGACGATTCGTCAGATAAAGGATATTTAAATGCCGTATGGCGTTCGTTAGCTAAAAACACACCCGATCATATTATGTTGTTAGATTCAGAAGGTAAGGTGCTTTTCATTAATCATACCGTGTCAGACTTATCGGTTAATGAAGTAATTGGCCATTCTGTCTATGAGTTTGTTGAACCTGATCAGGTTGATCATATGCGTTCCTGCTACGAGGAAGTACTTGATACTGGTCTAGCAGGCCAATTTGAGATTGAATATCGAGGCGGTGACAAGGCGATTATATTTGAAAATCAAGTCGGGGCAGTAAAACAGGACAATAAAATAATAGGTTTGATCGTTAGTTCCCGCGATATCACTAAACGTAAGAAAACTGAATTTATCAAAGATCGGTTAATGGCAATAATTGAAGCGACCCCGGATTTTATTGCTATGGCCGATAAACAGGGACAGGCCATATATGTTAATACAGCAGGTCGGGAAATGATTGGAATTTCTCCTGAAGAAGATATTACGACAACAAGTATTCCTGATTACCATTCTGAACAAGAAGGGCAAAGAGTGTTAACTGAAATTCTGCCAATCGCTCGCGAAAAAGGTAATTGGTATGGCGAAGTAAAATTTCTAAACCGTGACGGTAAGGAAATTCCAACTCTAATGGTCTTAATAGCCCACAAATCCTACGATGATACCATTAAATATTATTCTGCCATTGCCCGCGACATTACGGATCGAATTAATACTGAGAATCAATTAATGGAATCTCAAACTATGTTAGAGCTGGTATTAAATACTATTCCGGTGCGTGTGTTCTGGAAAGATACAAACAGCACTTATCTTGGATGCAATAAAATATTTTCGAATGATGCCGGGGTAGATTCTCAAAATGACATAATTGGACATAATGATTACGATTTTTTCCCTGAACAAGCCGAACTATATAGAACAGATGATAAACAGGTGATGGTATCAGGGACTCCAAAAGTGAATTATGAAGAACCACAAGATACACCT
>CAMYOL010000008.1 GCA_947260005.1 uncultured Ectothiorhodospiraceae bacterium | reverse complement strand
GGAAAGGCTCGATAGTGACGTTCAGGCGAACACGCTTGATAAAGCATTGAAAAAAATTAAAGAAGACAATCACTTAACCCTTCCAGATGGCAGGAAATTAAAAATTTGGCAAGCCTCAAGTTGAGATGAAATTCAAGATTTCGATGCGTGCTCTACTTGGAGTTCTGACAGTAGCCTGCTAGCATCGCAAGGAATAGATTATCTTAAACGGGTATGACCTATATTATATGTAACATCTAAGCCGCCATAGACACACCATATTGATTCACTTTTTGCCAAAACTGCTGCCACACTCCCTTGCTATAATTCATACAGCGCAAGCTCAAAACGGCTGCCGCACCTTTGTCTTTCCACTTCATTGCCGAGCCACATAATCGTTGCTTAACGATGACTTTGCATGCCGCTTCTGTTACACCAGACCCAATGGGTAAGTTTTTTTTCACATTTTGCGCATACTTCATTTTGTTTTTGTTGTTGGTAAAATAGGTAATCGTCGATTCTAGAGCCGCTCTCTGCTCCTTCGGCAACTCGTGTTCATCACGGTAAGCGACCATTTCGTTGAGTAATCTCGTTGCTGAGCCTAGGGTATATTTAAGTTTGTGACAGGACTGATCTAGCCACGCTTCCTTCTCAGGCTCTTTACGTTTGCCTCGATACATCACGTTCGCCGCTTTCCCTAAGTACTCAGTTACATGCCAGAAATCGATCGTTTGAATGTCTGTGTGTTTTTGTAAAAACGGCCAGTTGCACTTTGCCCCATCAGCGAGTCCTACATAATCCACGTTCGGATAACGTGCTTTCACTTTCTCTATTTCTTGCTCAAATCGCGCCAAAAAGCGTTCTTTGCCATACTCGGGTGTGGCGGCAGTATAGGTGGTGTGTTGCCTTTCTCCCGCCTTATCGAAAAACGCGATGGTGCCCACCATGGCTTCTCGATACCCCTCTTCACACAGCAACATGCACGTCCCATCCATGCCAATTGCTATCGACTCCACCGGTTTAGGCATTTTCGGTAACTCATAGCACCAGCTTTCTTCTTTCGCTGATATCATGGCACCCACTGCCTCGGAGATATCTTGTATATAACACCGCGCCACCGTTCTACCATGATTTTGTTCCAGATCAGCTTGGACACGTGATGACCCGAGATCGGCGTATTTTGATGACACACTTTTGGCAAATTTGGGCGTTGAGGTCACAATAATGCGGGCATTGTGATCGAGTGGAATATACGATTTCCCACCTTTTGACCCTTGGTAGACGTGCCGATCAACCACCACCGAACCATAAGGTGTCTGATATCGTTTGCCTTCTTGGCCTTTACTTGTGAATTTAGCCGATCCCACAATAATAGGCGAGCCATCTGTATCGAATTGTGATAATGCTTCTTGTGTCGCAGCAAGACCCACTTGATTGACCGCCTCTTGGATACGCTCTTCAAAATCCAGCATCGAGCTTTGATAAGGTATTTTCACTTCCAATGTAAAGTGCGTGCTAGTACGATCTGTTAGTTTTATTGTCATCACTAATACTCTTCCCTGATAATAAGTTTGACCATATAGTAAACGAATTCCTAGAATAAGTCACATATATTTTAGGTCACACCCTACAAATTTCCTAGATGTACGGACCTTGATCAGGTTCCTAAACATCAATCTCATCACCATACTGCATAATATTACATTCAATACCTAATTTTTCCACTTCACGTTTAAATAATTGATCATCTGCTGAAACAATACCTTTAATCCATAACAATGAGACATTATAGTGACAGGGAATAACCATCTTTGGTGATATCATTTTTATTGCCTCAATGGCATTTGGCACGTCCATTGTCCAGGTATTATTCCCCTTTCCACCAATAGGAAGCATAAGTACGTCTGGTTGTAGTCCTTCCCATTCGTTTAGCAACAAGGAATCGCCAAGATTAAGAACAGTTTTATCACCTAGGGTAATTTTAAATCCCATCGAACCGAGACCCGTTCTCTCTCCTGGTCCAGGTTGTTTTTTTATCTTAAACCAGAGGATTGGAATTTCTACGGGTCCATGTACAGATTTTACAGCTTCTATATTGACTCCATCCAGAGTGATTGACTCCCCAACATCTAACAGATGAACATTATTAAACGGGATCCATGATGTTAATTCTCGACCACGTGGATCTATAACAAGTATTTCACCGTTTACTATTTTTGCTAATTCCTTTCCACAAACAACAGCGGCATTTGAAGCTTCCGCAACTCTATCCGATTGCCAATGATGGTCTGGATCGCCATGCGTGATTAAAATATGAGTTATGCTGCTCCATTCTGACTTCGGAATTAGACTTCTGAGTTCAAATAGTTTGAGGTTTTGCCCAGGGTCGATAGCAATCTTCGTTTCCCTATCCTCTATCAAAAACGCGTTGTAGAGAAAATGTTTAATCTTGATTTTATCTCATCCTTTCTTTTTTAATATTCGAGCGCAATCCTTATTGTGATTGTCGAAAATTTAAAATTGCGATACAGGTCAAGAGTTTGTGCTGAGTAAGTGTGAGCACTTGCAGGATCTAGGTGGTAGTTAAAAAATTGTCTAATTTCAAAACTCAATTATAGTAATTTGCATTTTTTTCTTTGCAATCTTGTTTGCAAATATGTAGTTCGTAGTCATCAATATAAATAGAATTGATGCTTTATTCCGATTTAACAATACATCAGGTGCGTAAAACGCACCCTACTTATGATATCCCTAAGTTATTATGATATAGAGGCTCAATATCAATATAGCCACTCCTAAGCGCTTTCGTGTGAACGCTGAAACCTGAGTTATTAACAATATTTTCCTTAGCTTATTCATCTTAGCTTGCTTTTTGATTTAACTTTGGCATTTATTTGTTTGAAGAATGCTCTTTATGCCTCTTAACATCTGGGTGTACACGAGTTTCTCCAATGTTCATTAACCAAATTCGGTCTCTTAAACGCCCTAAAAACAATCTGACCACTACCCAGATGGCCAAGATCAGAGTCTGAATATACTTCTGCCCGCACATCTATAAAACCACTATTACGAATAGTGTCCAGTAAATCCCAACCAAAATCTGTGAATACTAATGCTCCTTGTTCAGAGATCGGATTTCCGTGATACTCTTCAGGCA
>CAMYOL010000007.1:175573-470482 GCA_947260005.1 uncultured Ectothiorhodospiraceae bacterium | reverse complement strand
AGGGCAGTCACTTTTGTTTTCAGCCGAACGTCGTTTCAACAACCGCTGGGCGACATTCTTTCGTTGGAGCAAATCGTATCAGCGTTTAAGTGCGGACTACCGGGAGTTGTTGTCGGTTGGTATGGCCTGGCTGCGACCGTTTGAGTTTAGTCAGGATTTTATGGGATTGGGTTTTTTTGTTGGCGAACCCTCTGATCCAACGCGTGGTGATGAATATGGAGCTGAACTGAGTTATAAGCTGCAGCTGACTCAAGACACCTCTTTGATGCCTGATCTGCAATACTGGTATCGGGATGACCCCGATGGCCAACGAACGTCGACCTGGATCGGTGGCATGCGGGCCAACTTCGAGTTTTGAATGCAAACTTAAACAGGTCATGTTGATATAGGTCATAAGTACTATGTTTTAAAAGCGGTAGAATGCTCGATATAAGCGAATACCTCCCTGTCTGGGATCGTATCAATATGAGCGTTGTGATAGGAGGAGACCTGATATTTATGTTGGGTTTGTTCATACTAGGCGGTGTATTCTGGGATAAGCTGCATGCTTTATTACGACACGATGCGACAGTGGTATTAGCAGGGGAAAAAATCGAATGAGAAGAAAACTTTATTTATTGGGTACAGGTAAATGAAAATTCTAAATGGCCAGCAGAAACTAAAAAGCTATTTACCAAAACTGGTAGTTGAAGCGCGTTTTAGATTAACGTTGGTCGTCTTATTATCGTTGTTTATTATCTTACCGATATTCGAATTTGATTTTTTGTTGGATGCCTTGCTGACGTTATTGATAGTCGTGGCATTGGTGCTGGTCATCGAAACGGCAAAACTATTACGAGTAGCATTGGTTATAGCTATAATTTCAATTGCCTGTAATTGGGCAGCAATTTGGGTGACTGGCACGACGATCAAATTTATAGGAAGCACATCTGAACTGATTTTTCTGGGAATAATTGCCGGCGTTATACTTAACGAAGTATTTCATGCGCAGCGCATTAATGTTGAAACTATCAGCGGGGCTATTTGTGTATATTTATTGATAGGGCTTATGTGGGCACATGTGTATATCCTGCTTGAACTAATTGAGCCCAATTCATTTAACAATCTTGGGGTAGACGTGAAAAATCAGCCAGAATCAGATTGGGCATCAAAGCTGACAGCTCAATTAAATTATTATAGTTTTGTCACCCTGAGTACTTTGGGTTATGGCGATATTACTCCAGTAACACGTGCCGCAAAATCATTTGCCACCCTGGAGGCAATCATCGGACAACTTTATTTAGCCGTCCTGATTGCCCGCTTAGTGGGTCAGCAAGTCAAACCAAAAGTGACTGATGTAGATTAACGTTTGGGAGAAAGATCATGGCTTATTATTTATTACAAACAAATAGGAAATTACTATATACACTGTTACTCTTTCTTATCTTGCCACGATTTTCTCTGGCAGATGAGTGGATTAATCCGGGCGAGGAAACGCTTGAGTTTGGGCTTGGAGTTTTTTTGCCTTCCTTTGACTCATCTTTGCAAGTTGATAATTCGGATCTGGACTTAGGAACGGGTGTCGACTTGGAAAATGACTTAGGGTTAGACAGTAACGAAACGGTTTTTTGGTTATCTACTCAGTGGCGATTCAGTGACAATCACCGGTTAGGGCTATCTTATTTCCAATTTTCAAGAGACTCCATTGCAACGGCACTGACTGATATTGAAGTGGGTGAGGAGATTTTTCCAGCCGGTGCAACATTGACTTCTAAATTTGATTATTCATCCATACCCTTTATATACAGTTATTCGTTTATAAAATCAAAACATCACGAATTGGCCGGTACATTTGGGTTGCACCTAACAACATTAGAATTAGATATTCGCGGTGACGCCTTTGTAGGCGGTGGTGGAACGGTTGATGGTAACGTTTATGCAAAGGCACAGGGACCATTACCACTATTTGGTGTAAAGTATGACTATTATGCTAATAAACGCTGGTCGAGTGGAATTCATGGGGAGGTGTTTGCCCTGGATCTGGAAGATACGGATGTGGGTTTTTCCGGTGTAATTTATAATGTTAGAGCCAGTACGGAGTACTGGTTTTATAATCATTTCGGAGTAGGGGCGGCATTAAACTGGTTTAGTATGGATGTTGACGTTAAAGACAGTGAGTGGCGTGGTCGCGTTGATTATGAATACCTCGGGCCACAAATTTATGCCAATATGCGATTTTAGTTAATTTATTATAAAAATAGGGACACTACAATGACCACTGAAAGACAAGGTAGTCTGCAACTTAAACGCCTGGAAATGTTGATGGACGTGGTGTTTGCGTTAATTATCTGGCGTATTTTCATGATCTTGCCGCGGCCAGATGGTGAAGATGCACAATGGGCCTCAGTGGTTGAGATGTTACAGAACAACTGGGAATCATTTTTACTGGTACTTTTGAGTACTATTATTATTATTGTATTCTGGTTACAAAATAACAATTTATTAGGTAAGCTCAAACGAACTGATTCAGTCCATACGGCTATCTCCATATTTCAATTAATTTTTCTTTTGCTACTGCTCTATTCAATTGGACTGGGTATTCGTTATGAAGGCGAGTTAGTCACAAAAGTGATGGAAAGTGGTATAACGCTTATTGTCAGTTTGCTGGCTTATAGCGGCTGGCGTTATGCTATGATGAAAGCAAAACTTGTGGCGGACGATGTCACAGAAAAAGAGGCTAAGGCCACTCTGGATAAGAATCTGGCTGAACCCATTACCGCCGCGATAACCATCCCGTTTGCCTTTGTTGGACCACTGGCCTGGGAACTATCCTGGTTTTTATATCCATTTATTAAATATATTTTTATTCGTTTTAATAAGAAAAATAACTAAGATTTAATAACTATGTTTCTTAAAAAATCATATAAATATTTTTCTATTCCAGTTGTTTTAATAGCGAGTACTCTTGCCTTTAATAGTCTGGCTGCAGATGAAAATGCGACGCCTAGTCTGAAACAGGTTTTAGAAAAATCGGATTCTAAAGAGGTCCTGGAAAAACCCAATGCTGAAGTTAAACCTCAACCGGCGACTGAGGGACCACCACCCAAAAAGAAAAAACTGATTAAAGTAGGTCCCGATGATAAATACGATCGTGGCGTTCCTCGAACCAGTGTCGCAGCATTTATACAGGCGGCCAAGCGAAATGATTTTGAACGTGCGGCAAAATTTCTGGATCTCCGTTATTTACCACGTGGATATTCAAAAGAAGACGGACCGGAACTGGCAAGATATTTAAGTGTGGTTCTCGATCGCACGTTATGGATTGAACTGGACCTGCTCAGTACCGATCCGAAAGGTCACAAGGATGATGGTTTACCGTCTTATATGGATCTGATAGGACAGGTACAAGCGGGCGAAAAAAAACATGATATCTTGTTACAACGTGTACCACGGGGTAATGGTGTCTATATATGGAAGTTTTCCTCCAAGACGGTCAGAAAAATTCCCACGTTGTATTCAGAACATGGGTTTGGCAGCATAGGTGAAGAATTATCACAACATTTTCCATCCGAACCCTTTCTCGGCTTAGAGTTCTGGCAATGGGTATTTTTATTACTCATTATTGTGTCTGCGACAGTCGTTCTTTTTCCCATTGTCAGAATTGCCAGTTGGTTGGTTCGTAGAAAAAAATCGCACTTAAGTGGAGTAATTTCACGATTTATAAATGGCCCGCTATATGTTTTATTAGTGGTTATCATCCTTCGCCATTATTTTGATGAAGTTCATCCCTCACTTGAAGCAAGAGCAATATTCAATGCCGGCACGGTATCCATTATTATTGGGGTTTGGGTTATTTTACGCGTGGCTGATATTTTTCGCGATTATTGGGTTGAACATCTAAAACAAGATGGCAAAGAGCATGCGGTTGTACTAATACAACCTGCGATGACGGCATTAAATATATTTGTGATTGTCATCGCCTTTCTCGTCTGGCTGGATAATATAGGCTTTAGTATCACAACCGTTATCGCCGGATTGGGTATAGGCGGTATTGCTATTGCACTGGCAACCCAAAAGTCTATTGAACATTTTATTGGTGCCCTTACCTTATATCTGGCCGCACCGGTTAGGGTGGGTGACTTCTGTCGTGTCGGTGACACTTTGGGTACGGTCCAGGAAATTGGTTTGCGTGCAACTAAATTAAAAACGCTCGATCAAACCATTGTCATCATTCCCAATGGTGATTTCGTTGGTATGCCCATTGAGAATTTTGCCGGGCGTACACGTTTTCTTTTTAATCCAAAAATTTGCTTACGTGTTGGGACCTCTCCAGATCAACTTCGCTATATTCTGCTTGAATTACAAAAACTATTACACTCACATACAATGATTGCAGACGAACCGGTCAGGGCGCGTTTTTCAGGATTCGGACCCTATTCACTTGATATCGATATTTATTCTTATATAGAAGCCAATGATTATGCTGAGCATTTGGCTGTTAAAGAGGATCTTAATCTTCGGATTATGGATATTATTAGTAACGCGGGGGCAGAAATTGCACTACCAACCCGGATTGAGTATCAACGTGACGCACTGGAAATGGATGAAAATGCCAAAATCGAAGTAGAAGCGAAGATCGCCGAGTTACGGGCTCAGGAACAACTGGACCCTCAACTCTCACAAGATCAGATAGACGAAATTAAAAATACCATTCCATTTGAATCAAAAAAATAAACAACCAAAAAGATGACTTCTGACTCGAAAAAATCACTGACACATTATACACATAAGACTCTACTACAGCGTTTACTATTCATGACGCTAATCATTGTAATAGTGGTCGGTAGCATTGCCTATGTATTAGAAAAACGACGTACGCAGCAGTATGTGTTAGAACAAGCAGAGACGGCGGTTGAACTCATGCTGGCGAGAGCCAGACAGATCAGGCAAGAAAAAAATATAGATCGTTATTCGGCCTTTCGTCATGCACTAGCGGAACGTATCGCTAATCCAATACAACGAAATAGTGGCGAATTTGTTTATGCGGGATTTTTCAAGCCGGACGAAGAAGTCATTGACGAATATAAAGATAATGAGAATGCTGCCAGTGAAAAGTTGAAAAGCAATTTTATAACGACTCCTCTGCGTAAGCCTGTTATAAATTCGCGCATTGCAGAGAGCATCGAACTGGACGGCCAGCCATATATTTATGTCGTTTTTCCTATAGTAGACTTACAAAATAAAATCGCGGCTTACACCCATGCTATTTTTTCACTGTCTGAACAAACCCAAACTAATATGCATGAATCCATTGTGCGTGCGGTTATCATCACGATTCTGATAGTGTTGGCGACCAGCTTATTACTGTATCCCGTTATATTACGTTTGGTAAAGAGACTGACTCAGTTTTCTGCTAACTTACTTGATGCCAACCTACAGAGTATTGCTTTATTAGGCGGTACGATCGCCAAACGTGATAGTGATACCGATGCCCATAATTATCGGGTCAGTATCTATTCAGTCAGGTTGGCAGAAGCGATTCAACTCGATGTTGAGACAATCCGACGACTGATAAAAGGCGCGTTTTTACATGATGTCGGAAAAATTGGTATCCGTGACAATATCCTGCTTAAGCCAGGCAAACTTGATGAACAGGAATTTAGTGTGATGAAAACCCATGTCGAGCATGGGCTGGATATCGTAGATCGTTCTGCCTGGCTTGCCGATGCAAAAGACGTTGTGGGTGGGCATCATGAAAAATATGCGGGTGGTGGTTACCCGAATGGCATTAGTGAAAAAGAAATCCCTATCGCTGCACGGATCTTTGCGATTGCCGATGTCTTCGATGCACTCACCTCGAAACGACCCTACAAGGATCCGATGAATTATGAAAAAACGATGGCCATCCTGGAGGAAGGACGTAAGGAGCATTTTGATCCAGATTTAATCGATGCGTTTACAGCGATCGCTCCGGAGTTATACAAAACATATTGTGGCCGTGATGATGATGGCTTGCATGAAGAATTAGAGCAGATACTGCGTTATTACTTTACTACTGATGTACGTTCCTTGATGACATAAGGACATGATATATGAAATTTAAAAATCATATACAACAGTTAAAGATTTTATTCTTTTTTGCCTCCATGCTGATCGGTAACAGTGCTTTTGCTTTAAATAACCAATGTTTATCATCATCTGAACTTAGCCAGGATCGACCTAACCCTACACAGGGTCCAACCCAGGTACAAACTTCACTTTATATTCTGGATATTGGCAATATCGATGATCATAGGCAGGAGTTTTTAGCAGACGTTGTGGTTGACCTGCAATGGTACGATCCCAGACTTGCTTCAGAAAAAGGGATATGCCGCTATAAACTAGCAGATATTTGGCATCCATCTGTGCAAATATTTAATCAACGCGGAGTGCAGGAATATTTACAACACCATGTAGAAGTGGATAAACAAGGTAAGGTCATTTACTTACAACGGTATTATGGCATTTTCTCCAGTCCACTTGATTTACGCAGGTTTCCTTTTGATGAGCAGTTACTAACCTTTACACTCATATCTTTCTATAATAGTGAAAATGTGAAGCTGGTGTTCAATGAAAAATTAACTGGCAGAGATGAAAAGCTGACAATCAGTGGTTGGTATATTGGTGATGGTTCAGCTACCGTCAGTGATTATATGACCCAATCACGCCATGCTGTGCAAGAAAACGAGGCCTTTTCTAGTCTAAACTACAGCTTACAAACCCGTCGAGATGTAAATTATTATCGCTGGAAAGTATTATTACCTTTGATATTAATTGTGTTTTTATCCTGGACAGTGTTCTGGATCGATCCATCCCAGCTGGGTCCACAAATGGGAGCAGCAGCTACCGCAATGCTTACCCTGATTGCCTTTCTGTTTAGTTTGCGGGGTATCTTGCCACCCATTTCCTATCTGACACATATGGATTATTTTGTCTATGGCTCACTGGCTCTGGTCTTTATTACCAGCATAGAGTCGTTATTAACTTGTAATCTGGCACAGAGCAATAAGCTTGCACAGGCTAAACGCATGGACCAATGGGCTAGATGGATATTCCCCTCATTATTTTTAACACTGATTATAATGTTCTGGAGATAAGTTATGGAAACTTTTATTTCTTGGGTAGCTAGGTTAAAGCTAATAATATTAATTATAGGCGCGGTTACATTATCGGCTTGTTCCTTGTTTGAATATAAAGAACAGGCAGAAATAGTTAGTAATGCTGGATTCATACAGGGCGAGGTAAAGGTTAAGAGTAAACAAATCGGTGAGGTGATGGTTGTTCGTTTCCAGGAAAACAATGGGATATTAGTCCTCGAAGATAAAATACCGCTTGCCGAACATGGTCGTTATGAATTTGTGACTTTACCTGGGAAATATCTAATCGCTGCTTTTATTGACAAAAATAATGATGGTCAATATCAAGATGGAGAACACGGAAATTTCCATGTCGACCCCCTTCATTTTGTCGTTGAGCCACGTGGAACGACTATTGTTCCCGTCATCACCATAAGTGGCGAGCCGCCTGAACTTACCGCTGGTCTGGTGAGTAAAGAAAATCTTGTCCCAGCCACAAAAAATATTGGTCGTGTTGTATCCTTAAATGATCCCATATTTTCTCCTGAAAACTACAGCATGGGCACCTGGAAACCGCTTGATTTTTTAGATCAGGTAGGTGGCGGGCTCTTTATGCTTCAACCATACCAGAAAAATAAAATCCCTTTTGTTTTTATTCACGGTATAAATTCAGGACCAACGGATTGGCGACCCGTTATTGATAAGATGGATCTAAAACGTTACCAGCCCTGGGTATTATACTATCCGAGTGGTGTACGCCTGGATGCTATCAGTAGTTACCTTGCCGAATCCATGGCCGAATTAGATAACCAATATAGATTTAAACAATTTAAAGTAGCCGCTCATAGCATGGGCGGGCTGGTGGCGCGTTCGTTTATAAAAAAATATACCGAACATTATCCTGCCAAAGCCAAAAAGTGCAGCTTTGTCATGACCGTCAACAGCCCACTGGATGGTATGCCGAGCGCCGTATCGGGTGTCCGCAATTCACCGATCGTGGTAGCCTCATGGCGTGATGTTGCCAGTGGAAGTGACTTTTTAAACGAAATTCATGAATGGCACTGGCCAAAACGTATTCCCTATTATCTTATTTTTTCTTATCAACCCGGAGAAGAGGGTGATGGCATCGTGACAATGGAAAATCAGATTCCACTTAATTTTCAACTAGAAGCCAAAAATATTTATGGTTTTAATAGCGGGCACTCGAATATTCTTTACGACGACCAGTTTGTAGACTTGTTCAATTCACTTATTGCTAAAGACATTAAGTAAACGACTTGATGAAGGTAAGGACCACGAGAGTCGAATCATAGATTTTTCTACTAAGCGGTCAGGGTACGACGATATTCACGCGGGCTCATGCCTGACCAGCGTTTAAAGGCGCGAGAAAAGTGTGCCGGGTCGGAATAGCCCAGATCCAAAGCGATGTCGACCAGTTTATTATCATCATTTTTTAATAAAGGAATTGCACTGTTAAAGCGAATAGCATCGAGTAGATGAGCGTAAGTCGTGCATTCTTTGGCTAACTGACGTTGCAGGGTTCGTGAACTAATACCGAGTAGCTCCGCTGAAAACTCAAGATCCAAGCCGTCATCGGATAAATAAAGTGCCAGCACTTGTTTTAACGTATCAGCAAGTCGATCGGTTGCCAATGGATTGCTATCGATGGGTACCCTGAGGTCCTTGCTAATGTCGAGTTTGTTAAACTCACCAAAAAACTGTCTATTTACAAAATAGCTGGGAATTTCAATTGCCGTAGCGGATTGATTTAGCTCAATCTTATTGGACTGAAAAATCTCGGAAGTATTAAATCCTCGATCGTCATCAGTTTTTAACTGAATTGAATCCGGACACCAGGACTCTCCGATTAACAATCGTACCAACTTAATCATCAACACCAGTGTATAAAGCTCAGCATCTCGTTCACCGACGGCAATACCCTGAACACCACCACGACAAAACCAGTGTCGGTCAGGCGTGTCCGAGGGAGTCAGCCAGAACTGTGCATCCGAACTCTCTTCATTGACCATCAAACAAAAAGCCTGCACCAAACCAAGTAGGGTCGGTTGTGCCATCAGACGTGGCATCATGCCATTGAGTTGTTTATGGATATCAATTCCAAGACCGACCTGCAATCCAAAGTCATGCAGACCTTCCTGTTCGGAAACAATGTCCAGTAACTCCCACAGCTGGCGCTCAACGATCAAACCCGTTTCATGCTTAAGCAAAGAAACAGGTAGTTTAGCCTGCTCCAGATAATTAGCGGCGGGCATACCCGCTGACGTCATATAGTCTATGAAGGGAAAGGCTTGCTCTGACTGAAGTAGTGCGATCTTATCCATGATTTGCCTGTCACGATAAAACGGTAGTGCCGTTGCTGAATCGCAGAAAAAACACACGCTTTATAGGTTTTTTAAGTTTTTCTTTTCTAGTCCTTCAGTATAGCGGTTCACCGTAATTTGCCAAATGACGCCATCGACATTAGCCCACAAATCATCGAATAAAATTCAGAAGATTAGATTAACACTACATTCCTTGGGTTATAAGAGTCGTGTGACGAAAATATGTAAGCTTGTTATGCAATGTAACATGGCAAATGACGCCAAGATTAAAAATTAGCCATACTTCAATCCCGATTAGATAAACTTTCGAATTCTATCCAGGAATGGATGTCGTCTAATGGCAAGACGAGGGTATTTGAATCTGCCAGTATCTCTGCTGAATTAATCGGGAACAGGGTTTGGTAATTTTTAAACCGCTATGGCAAGGCTAATCACTAATGAGCAAGCAACAAACGGTCAAACCAGTGATGGTTTCGATCTGGATATGGTTCGCGCTGTGGTAACCAACCTTCTGGAACAGGGAGGGCATACCCTGGATGACATCGCGATGGTATTAAAGATGAGCCCTCGTACTTTACAACGCCGCCTGGCCGACTGTGGGCTGACCTATTCACAGCTTGTCGATGAAATACGCTACATGTTGGCACGCAGATTAATCATTAACCAAACCAAGATGGTGATCATTGCCAGTGAACTCGGGTATGCCGATGCTGGCAGTTTTACCCGTGCCTTTGAGCGGTGGACAGGTATGACCCCGCAACATTATCGTAAAAGTTTTACTAATGGTTCGAAAACAATTCCGTAACCACCATGAGCATTGACGTGAAATGGCAAGTTTTATATTCGAGTAGCAAAAAGGAACAGAAAATAATTTCTGCTATTGAGAATTAACAATAGTTAAATAATAAACATTATCATGAGACTGAAACAAAGGAGAGACATCATGAACGTTTCAATATCGACGAGAGGTAAATTATCAAGAGCGTTTAGTTTACTGATGGCCGCTACATTTTTGGTTAGCTTAGCAATCTACGCGACAGTTGTGCAGGCCAAGGAAAAGAAACCACCATCAATAATTTTAATTACCAATGTCAATGTCTGGGATGGAACCAGTAAATCGGTTAAGAAAGGCCAGGATGTACTGGTTGTTGATAATATTATTAATCAGGTCGGTAAAGGCATTAAGATGTCTGGTGCTAAAGTGATTGATGGGAAAGGAGGCACACTTATACCTGGATTGATTGATATGCACGCCCATTTTTGTATTCAGGAAGGCATGTTAGTCGGTCGTGATGGATATGATCAAATGGCCATGGGTGCCCGGGCTCATGTATCCATGCGACAATATCTCGATCAAGGGTTCACTACGGCTCGGGACACGGGTTGTAATATCCTGGGAATGGCAAAGGCAATTAATAACGGATTGCTTGAAGGCCCGCGACTTTTTCCATCTGGTGGATTTTTAAGTCAAACTGGTGGCCATGCTGATACGGGTAGTTTTAACGATATACCCGGTCGTGTAGATGATCTAGAACGTCATGGCTTTGGATATATTGTTGATGGAGTAACAGAGGCACGTCGCGCGGCTCGTCAAAACTTACGTGCGGGTGCGACACAGATCAAAGTGATGGCAGGCGGCGGTGTGGCCAGTGAATTCGACCCTATTCATACGACCCAGATGTCCGCAGAGGAAATGAAGGCCATTGTCGAAGTCGCTAAAGACTATGGTACTTATGTCTTAGTACACGCATACCATGATCGTTCGGTCAATCGTGCAATTGATGCAGGTGCTCGTGTCATTGAGCACAATTTTTTAGTATCGGAAAAAACCATCAAGCGTATGAAAAAAGAAGGCGTGGCATTGTCTGCGCAGGCCGTGATGTCGCTTGAGGCATTTGGAAACCCAGAGTCAATAACATTTTTTAGTGCCGATCAAAAAGCCAAGGCAGCTGCTGTTAATAAAGGTGCTACGCAAATGTTTAAATGGGCACGCAAACATGGTGTCTTGATCGTGACTGGGGGGGATATGTTTGGCCCCGCATACAATACTCGTCAGGCGGACAACATGGTTTGGATGTCAAAAGTAGGATTCACACCATTAGAAATTATGAAAATGGGTACCTCCAGTGCAGCAAAGGTATTAAGTTGGTCCGGTGGGATGAACCCTTATAAATACGGTGAGTTAGGTGTTATTAAAAAAGGTGCCTACGCTGATTTAATTATCATTGATGGTGATCCACTTAAAGATATCAAGGTGTTGAATGATTATAAAGATAAGTTCAAAGTCATTATGAAAGACGGCAAAGTCTTAAAAAATACATTATAAATTCATCAACTTGAAATTAATTAGGGTACTTCGGTACCCTGATACTTCTCAAATAAGGAAAAATAATGAATCTCCGTTCTCTTCTCAGTCTATTCGTATATTTTGTTATCCTGACAAGTATCGTACACCCGGTAAGTGCAGAAAATAAGAGTGCAATTGCTCCGTCACAAATATTAATCAAAAACGTCAACATCTTCGACGGTAAAAATGCAAAACTAAAAATGGGGCAGGATGTCCTGGTCGAAAAAAATCTGATCAAGAAAATAGGTAAAGGTTTAAAGGCGAATAGTACAGCCACCATCATTGATGGTGGCGGGCGTACCTTGATGCCGGGATTGATCGACATGCATACCCATCTGATGTTTCGTTACGGAGTAGCCGTGATGCGCAGCGAGTTTGATGCCCAGGCCGCTGGAGCCGCCGCGATGGAAACATTACAGCTTTACATGCAAATGGGTTACACAACGATACGTGATGTGGGTGGTAATAGTCTCGGAATCGCCAAGAACATTGCGGCTGGACGATTAAAAGGACCTCGAGTTTATTCCAGCGGTGGTGCTATATCGGCCATCTCAGGCCACAACGATCTAGCCATGTTCAGTGAACAACCGGGCACAGATGTGTTCAGTAAACGTGGTGATAATAATCTGATAACCGGTCCGATTGAGGCTCGTGCAGCTACCCGTAAGCTACTACGCTTTGGTGCCTCGCAAATCAAGATCATGGTCGGTGGGGGTGTCGCCTCTGACTTTGATCCTTTATACGCTGATACGATGAGTGAAGATGAAATCCGTGCGATTGTCGATGCCGCAGCCGACTTTGGCACCTATGCCTGTGCGCATGCCTATACTGATTCATCGATCAACAGGGTACTCGATGCCGGCGGTCGTTGTATCGAACACGGATTTCTTGCTTCCAGGAAAACATTAAAGCGAATGAAAAAACTTGGTGCAGTGATGTCGTTACAACCTTATGCGGCGGTAGAAATATTCAAAGAACCGGAAAAGCTCGCGGGTTTTAATGCAGAGAACATTCGCAAAGCGCGTCAGGTTCGTGACGGCGCCAATAACATGTTAACCCTGGTCGCTAAATTGGGTGTGGAAACCTTTGCCGGTGTGGACTTATGGCAGGAAGGCATTATCACCAAAACTCCAGAGGACATGGTGGTACGCAAACGCTGGTTTAAGGATGTGGAAATTCTGCGCCAGAACACCTCATCTGCCGCCAAGTGGTTGGCCAAGTCGGGCACCAAAAATCCTTACCGTGAAGGTCCACTTGGCGTGATTAAAGAAGGTGCCTACGCCGACATGTTACTTGTGGAAGGTAATCCAGTGAACGATGTGACGATCATGGCGGATTGGAAAAACAATCTGAAGCTGATTATGAAAGACGGAAAGATATATAAAAATAGCAATGCCTCCTTCAAAACCATTATCCAAAGAACAGGCATTGGCTAATTATCAGGCCTATAAAGCTAATCAATTGGCGTTTAAAGAACTAACAGGTTGTAATGGTGGTTTACATGATGAAAAACTGCATGCATTACATGAAGTGGCTGGAATAAAATAGAGTGCATGTAGAAGCTTTTATTCTAATAAAACCAGTGGGAACGAGGCGTTTAAGCGCCTCGTTTTAACTGTAACTCATTTGCATTTTTGACCAATGTTTTAGTAATTGAATAAATAGATTCACAAAACTGTTCGAAATCTTTTAGTGCTTTCACGTCAGGCCACAAACCTGACTTTTCGTTTAATTGGCCAACACTTATCTGATAATCAGCCAGGATCTGAATGTATTCACGTCGTTGCTCCTGTGGAATCACCAGTGGCGGATGTCCAGCCTTTAACAATGGCACATTCGCAAGCAATCGAGCGATTCGGCCGTTACCGTTCCAAAATGGATGGATATGTACAATCGCCATATGAATGCGAGCATAGTATTGATGCACGTTGTCCAGGCTCAATGTTTTGCTGTCAATGTGATTGATATAGTCAATAAGTTCTGACATAAGTTTGGGCACATGGTGAGGCAAGGCATATTCAATAAAGGTTTGCGAACCATCTTTGCCAATAGCATAGGTACCGTTGGGTTCGACTTTCCAGGCACCGATGGGCTTGTAAATGTCGGTAACGATTTGGGTATGAATCGCCTGGTGTAGATTAAATAAAAAGGTTTCGGATATCGGTTCGTTTAACGCCTGGTAAAGTAACTCGATGGCGCTGGCATGACCAATGACTTCCTGATGATCCGATAACGGCTTACCGGAAATGGTCAGTCCTTCTTCCAAAACAAAGTGGGTATCACCCAGGGTTAAGGTATTGCCTTCAATCGCAGTTGAGTTATGTGTCCACAGATCTCGCAATTGTTTGAGTAATGAGTGTTTTAGATCGTTATCCAGGCCTTGCAAAAAGCTCAACGAATCCGCTGGCGCAATGTCCTGTTTGATATAACAATATTGTGTGGCGCGGGCTTCACCCACACGTTCAAGAATGCCTTGGTTGACCCATTCGGTGAGCCAGCGGCGCAGGGTACGTTGCGGCACCGAATTCAGCCTGGTGGCCAATGAAGAGATACTTATTGCCTCTTTCGACTGTTTAAGGGCGGATAAAGCCGCCTGTTTTAGTGATTTATGGGCCATAATTTAGTATTTAAGAGCAGAATATGGCCATTATATTAGAAAAATGGCCGGATTAATACTTTTAAAGGACATTATGAAACAAAAACGCGGAGCAGGTTTACCTACTCCGCGTTGTGATTTCAGTATAAGATTGACGAAAGATAGTTAACGCGTACCGTATTTCTCCATAAATTCCTTACGCATCTTGACCCGTTCCTTGTATTCCTTATCCCATTTGCCTTCGGGGGCGCCTTCCCATACTTGCTGGTAGACACGCATCTTATTGCCGCCGTAGATCTTGGCAAGATCTTCATTCTTATATCCGCGTTTCCACAGCTCATCAGTGACTGCAGCCAGGATTCTGGCAAGCGGTGCGCTATCAGATGCGCCCTTATTGAAAGCATTGATCATGTAACCACCATCATCATACATAGTGGCGTTCTTCTTGGCGAAATCCACAACCAATTTGACGTCAAACATATCGTCAGTGGCGATTGCCACATGGTCAACACCGACCAGCTTGGCATAATAGTCGATCATGTCGGCGGCCTGTTTCGGGGTCAGGTCATCCGGCCAGATGCCATCGACCATCCACTCGGTAAATGTTGGCGCAACATAACCACCGCTTTTCGCTGCACGCTTGGCCTCTTCATCGCTGATGTTGCGATAACAACCTCGCGGTGATTTTTTCTTTTCATTCTTATACAGGCCGGCCGGTAATGAATGCGTATATATGTAAGGCACACCGGGATGGTTTTTGTCCATGTGATCCATCGCATCCATTGCGGTCTTTTTACCGGTATGGCTCAGGTCAAGGATGATGCCGTACTTCACCATTTCATCGATGACGGCCTGGCCCCATGCCGTTAGTCCATCGTCCTTGCCATTGTAGGCGGCCAGTGATCCTGAACCGGTTCGGAAGCGATCATTGTAGGCAAGGATCATGCTGGCTATCCCCATCTCTTTGAGTGCCGACATGCGTGTGAGATCTTCTTCAAGGATGGTCGCGGTTTGTGAATTCCAGATCACCGCAGTCTTGCCCTTAATATGTGCCGCCTCGATATCACGGGTTGATCGAACAAAGATATAATTTTCAGGTTCTTCCGCCATCGCAGCACGAAAAGCATGGTGTTGTTGCATGAGGTTATCCCAGTTCATGGACGCAGCAGTGAGGGTCATCTCATGTCCGGTAATTCCGGCTTTGCGTGCTTCCTTGAAATAGGTCAGTAGCTGCTCATTCTTGGTCCAGCCCGTGCCATATGGACTTGCCAACATACCGATGACAATTGTGTCCTTGACGAACTGCTTGGCCTTTTTCGAGGCTGGCCAGTGTTTGGCATCCAGGCTTGCATGCGCATTCAGTGAAAATAGTAGAATAAAAATTGTTGCGAAAAAACGCATGCTGTCTCTCCTTAGTAGTAAAAAATTCATATCGATTCCGTATTCGGCGGCGTCATATGTTAAACCCGTCATCAACCGTAGCTTAATATTTAGTTATATTAACTGGCTAGCCACATTAATCGATATTGCCGTTGACTATATTGCGTCATCCTATATTTTTCTTGCCATTTTACGCCAGAGCTTTAAAAAATAGTTTATATAACCTCACGTTTTTGGTGTTATAAAGGATGATAAATATTATTTGCCCTTAAATCAAAGTGGCGTGAAATGGCAAGATTTGGAGTGATGTTAAACACTAAACTATCCTGACTCGTTGATAGAATTGACAACAAAAAGCATATAAGAAAATAAAAATGTATTCATCAGAAGGAATTTACTAATGAACATTAAAGGTTATTCTTTAATTTGGCTTGGTTTGAGTATCGCGCTTAACGTAAATACCGTTCAGGCAGAAGAGGCTAGCGGACCAGGCTTTGGTAGTCCTGATGCGGTGGAAAACACAATACGCGATGACAGGGAGATAACCGGCGCGATCTTTGATAAGCGCCTTAGCCAGTCCTGGTTTGACTGGAAAAAACAATTAGAAAAAGATCATGGTCTGTCTTTTGGTCTTGATTATTCGGGGGTCTATTTAAAATCAAGCGAGAACGGTGCCTCAGGTGACGATAATGCAGCTGGCGGTATGCTTCGCTTTTTCGGTTCGTGGGAATTGACCGGGCGGGGAACGAAAAATACCGGTGCCTTTGTTTGGAAAGTGGAACATCGTCACAAGTACACTGACAATGCTCCGCAGGCCTTTGGTTTTGATCAAAGTATCGTTGGGCTCATTGAACCGCCGTTTAGCGATCAAGGTGCTCGTTGGACCAATCTTTACTGGCGTCAGCGTTTTAATGACGGCAAATCTGTGCTGTTAGGTGGTTTCCTGGATGCTACTGACTATGTTGATGTGTTTGCCCTGGGCAGTCCCTGGACCGGTTTTCTAAATCTCGCGTTTAGTACGGGTACCAATACAATTTATTTACCGAATGACGCCGCGCTGGGTATTGCCGGTGCCACTATGCTGACAGACAAGATGTATATTATAGGTAGCTTAAGTGATGCCTATTCCGATCCCACCGATATAACTGATAGTTTTAAACGGTTTTTTGATGAAAGTGAATACTTTACCAGTGTTGAGTTGGGTTGGACCCAAGGACAGGATCGAATTTACTTTGATAATACCCACGTTACGCTCTGGCACGTTGATAAAAACGAAGCGACCGGGGCGCCGGACGGTTGGGGCGTCGCCTTTCAATACATCACACTCATCAACAATAATTTCATGCCCTTTATCCGCGGTGGTTATGCCGATGATGGCGGTACGTTAATGGAAAAATCCATCGGGGTTGGATTTGGTTACCAGCCGGTTGCTGGTCGTGATCTATTTGGTGTGGGTTTCCAGTGGGGTGTGCCGAATGAAAAGACCTTTAGCTCTGGATTGCCTGATCAAAAAACCCTGGAAGTGTTTTATCGTTTTCCTCTGACCGAACAACTCGTGATTACCCCTGATATTCAATACATCAAAGATCCGGCATTAAATACCACTCAGGATTCACTCTGGATCGTTGGTTTGAGGGCACGTTTGGCATTATAAGAATATGATACGAGCGGTAAGATTGATCATACTTTTGTAGATTCTTTAACGTGTCAGCCAGTAACTCAATCCAGGTAAATCACTAAGTCCTATCGTGATAAACCATGTGTCAGAAGTTCGAGCGAAGTCTCGTGCTCCAAGGCCCACCCGTAATCGGTCTTGAAAAAAACTCACATTTACATGATAAGGCCGGAATTCGTTTGACGAATGTAGCTAAGACCCAGTGCGCCATAGTTTTCGCGTTCGATTGAATCGCTGGAACTAAACGTACCCCCGGCAAATCCCAGACTGGCACGAACCGCAACTAAGTCTTTTTTCGTAAGCGACCAGGTGGGTTGCCAGGTGAAAAGGAGATCACTCTCGGCAAGATCGAAAGCGAATTCATAGGGAATGAAGTTTCGCCAAATCCAGTCTTCAGGTGCGGTCGAGGGTGCAAAGGTAAAATCCGGATAGTTATAGGTGGCGGTTTGTATCGAGTGCGCGGCGATTCCCATCATTGTGGAATGACTTGTTTCACGTTTTTCTGGATCCGGTTCACGTGCAGTATAGATAGCCTCTGCCTGTTGTTCGAGATGAACAATGCGGGTGGTCACGCGGCGGCTAAGTTCAGAAGGCCACTTGGTGGGATCCGCTATTATTTGTGTTAACAGCGATCTGGAACCATCTTCCGTCGGTGTGGGTTTAAAATGTTCATTTTCCAGGTGAACAAAAAATGTATTTTCAGTAAAAAATAATCCCTGCCTGGCAATATCATTTTTTTCACCGGCTTCCAAAGTTTTTAATAGACCATCAAAAATGATGCGCATATCGCGATCTTCTTCTGGCGAAGAGGCGTAAGCAAACTGGAGAGTATTTTGTTTACCAAACTCCCATTGTGCCAATCGAGCAAATAGATATCGGCTACGTAAATTTTCTTTTATGCCGAGGAGGTGATAGATCTTTTCAGCGAGTGCATTTTGACATTGTAAAAACGGTTGATTTTGATATTGCTCGGAGAACTTAAGGCCGCATAATGTTTTTGCAGCAATAATAACCGAATCGTAAACACCGACATAGTAATCGTATTCACGGAACTTGATATCCAGAAAGGCGCCAAAGTCGCTTAGTAAGGTACCGGTGATCGGTGCGCCACGGTTGGTGAGTCGAAGAATCCGATCATTGTGCATGGAATGTTTAGATTGATGAATCCTTGTTATAAAGTCGTCAGTAATCTGCTTATTGTTTTCAGCGATGGTGAGTAGTATTTTTGTTAACCGGTTCCGATACTTACTGGCATTGATTTCGCATTCCCCCTGGCTTTTTATGGACGAATTATTTTTTTCAAAATGACACCGCTGGGCAACGCCGGCCCGACTTAATTTATTTGCCGAGTAGGGAGGAGTAACTGGCAAAGAAGCGCGAGTGTATATCAGCTCCAATAATGCACCGGCACGACGCACGGCTTCCGCACAAGTCAGCCTGGTACGATAAAAAGGAATCTCTTTTTCACAGTTGTATCGACTATTATTTGTCTCGAGTTTCTCGGCTAACTGGTAACTCAGTTGCGCGAGGTTTAGTGACCAGTAATCACTGGTCAATTCACGGTAGAGTTCATACTTGCGCGCGGTGCTTAATGCGCCTAACAAGAGTGCTTGTTCGGTAAACAGACTGAATTCCATTTTCTCGCAGGCTTCCGGCGGATTGTCACTGGCACAGGCCGTTGTATTAGCGGCTGGCGGGATCTCGTAACGCAATCGATTAGGATCGAGGAAAACGTAAGTGACCGGTAAGATATTTTCTTTGGCTCTTTTGTGTTGTTCTGCCAGCTGCCGCGCCAGTCCGATGGGCAGATTGTCAAACAAACTGCCATCAGAAAATTCAGCTTCGGTTAGTTCATATCCTTTTGGGCAAATAGTTGTTGCCGAAGATTTTGACGGTTGCTCCGGTCGATCGGTTTTTTCTTCATTACCCTTGGCGAAGCCGGTAAATCGACAGTACTGCAGGCGCTTGCGACCAAAACCGCCAGGGAAGGCCGAACTTGTTAATACCGCATCTTCAATTCGTTGGTCAGTAATCGAGTAGGGGGGGGCATCTACTGCGCGTGGCATCAGGATCATCGCTGGATCAGACAGGGTTGGATAATCACCTGGATCAAAATAAAAACCAAGTGTGCCGTCTTTCTCGGTGCGGGCTTCAAATGGGATAAACAGTCGTTGGTTTTGCACCTCAATATTACCGATTTTAAACTCATCGGGTATGACTCGCGTGACGGTAACTCCGAGGGGGACTCGACAGCCAGGACGGAAACTCGCCGTGTTCCAGCTTTGACGTAATTTACTCGCTGCTAGTAATAAGTCATGACGTGAAAGTAAGGCATCGTTTGAACTATAGTATTCAGAATCCGCAGTGGGTGGTAGTAAACGATTCACATCCGGCCGTAACCAGACATTACGGAAGATATTTGAATCAATAGTATTAGCCAATCCTCCTTTGGATTGAGGCAGACTACACCAACCAATACCAGACAGCAGGGTATTGATCCCGCCCGCAGAGGCACCGGAAAAACTCGCGGCATCGGCTCTATGTGATTGGCCCATTAATGAAGAATCGATTTTACTAGCATTGCGCATCATCTTGAGCAGACCCCAGTTTAAGCCTGCCTCATAGGCCCCTTTGCTGGCACCACCGCTGATCGCGATTGAAAATCGACGTTGTTGTTCGGTGGCGGAGGTGATGCTCGCCGAGCTACTAAAGACCAACAGAATCGTCAATAAGCTTAGTATTACTCGTGTCCCTAGATTTTTAAAGGGCCCCTGGTCAGCAGTACTTGTTAGAGTCGACATTTGTTTTCTCCCTCTGAGCACAAAAGGTAACATTCTTGATTGGAGCTTGAAAGTGTATTTTATTGCATTAGTAATCTATCCACAGGTTATTCTGTGATATTTTTAGGTTTCAAGTTATTGGTGTTTAAATAATCAGAGAATGTCGGGCGAGTTGAGTCATATTAAGTCGACGGGCTTTTAACTTTCGATATCTGTTAGCATCAACTTGATGTTTTTTTGAGATAACGGACTAAATTTAACGGTGTATTCACTTTGAAACGACGCGATTTTTTAAGAATAGCCGGGCTGTTACCTTTGGGGCTGAGTGGTTGTCAGTATATGCCGGTTGAAGGTTTCAGTAACCCGTGCCTTGCAATCCCGTTACCAGAACATCTACGTGAGCACGAGTTGCTGGCATCAGTTTGGGATGACATTGATGGCAATCAAGTTTGGGATGTTCATACGCATCTGATTGGTACCGGTGATAGTCTGGCGGGTCTTTGGGTCAATCCTGAGATGACTTCAATATCAAACCCCTATCTGTACATGAAATTTAAATTTTATATAAACGGTTCTTGCGCATCATCCTCTGAGACGCAATCGCTGGATGAAAGTTACCTTAGTCGTTTAAGGCAGTTGCATAATGATTTGCCTCCGGGTTTTCGATTTATGTTGCTCGCGTTTGATTACTACCGAAATGAAAAAGGCGAGATCAATAAGGAACTCAGTGTCTTTCACACCCCCAATGGTTATGCCATTCAACAAGTTAAAAAATTTCCTGATCAATTTGAATGGATCGCTTCCATTCATCCTTATCGTGAGGACTGTATAGAAGAGTTGGAATTTGTGATTCAACACCAAGCGCGCGCGATAAAGTGGTTGCCTGGTGCGATGGGGATTAATCCTGCCAGCCCCTTATGTGATCGATTCTATGACGCCCTGGTTAAACATAACCTTCCATTGTTAACGCATGCGGGTGCTGAGCATGCGGTTGAGGTGCCAGAAGATCAAAAATATGAGAATCCGCTTTTATTTCGCCGTGCCTTAGACAAAGGAGTACGGGTGATCTTCGCTCATTGTGCAACATTGGGTGAAAGTACAGATTTGGATAAAAGTCAAAAGGCAAAGAAAGTCTCTAACCTGGATTTGTTCGGGCGTCTCATGGATGAGCCACAATATAAAAACCAGACTTATGGCGATATCTCGGCCATCACTCAAGTGAATCGTGATCGAGAGCAGATTGAAAAAATCGTTAAACGAGAGGATTGGCACGACAGGTTATTATATGGTTCTGATTATCCGTTACCGGGTGTCATGCCAGTCTTTTCTCCAGATAATTTTGCACGCTGGGGACATATCACTGAGCGTGAAGCCGAACTGTTGTCAGAAGTACGCCGTTATAATCCGATATTATTTGATTTCATGTTGAAACGATTGCTGAAAGTAGAAGGGCATCAATTTTCTTCAAGCGTCTTTGAGACCCGAACGACATTCAGTGGCCGTTGATGCCGTTATCACTCCGCTTAGTGGATTCTATAGGTGACGAAATTCGTATATCTTTATTATACTTAAACCTCACAGGCGTCATTCATTTCAAGTACAGGGCGTGATTGGGCCGACAAACGAATTAATAAACAGGGGGGCATTATCTATATGTCGATTGAGAATCTAACGGAACAAGAATGCATCACTGCCATTGAGCAAGGTAAGCCCTTTCATGCCAATGTGGCCGATGGCGCGTTTACCGTTAAAATTGAATCCAATGCCCATTTTATTTGTACTGCTATTCACGATGGCCATCGAGTGCGCGATGAAATTATTGATAATTGCGCATTAACGGAAGATGAGCGTTATTTCGAGGAAGACCCCTATACTGGTGAATTTATCGACAACATGCCGATCACGGTTATTGGATGCGATTCTCGCTACGAATATGATCTCAATCGTGGCCCTGACACGGCGATATATGAAGAGGCCTGGGGCAAGGTGGTCTGGAAGACGCCGCTTTCTGAAGAGCAGAAGGCAGCAAGTTTGGAAAAACACAATACCTTCTACCGGGTTGTCAGTGCCCTATATAATAGAGTGATCCAACTACATGGCGGCTGCCTGGTCTACGATATCCATTCCTATAACTACAAACGCAAGGGCGAAGATGCCCCAGCTTTTAATCTGGGTACAGAACAACTGGATGTTGCGAAGTACGGAGGGGTGATTAATCACTGGATGGGATTGTTGGATGACATAACCATACCCAATCATCATATTCGTGCAGCATTGGATGAGGTTTTTTACGGGCGCGGCTATCAGGCCACGATTGCGAAAGACTTTAAAAACACTTTAGTGTTACCCACGGAATTTAAAAAGTTTTTTATGGATGAGATGACCGGGGTAGTAGATCAGGCCGTGATCGACGATATCAAACCAAAGTTTGAGAAAGCCATACTAACGAACGTAGAAAAATTTTCAGATCTGTTTTTAAAAAGTTAATAGACTAAAAAAATAAATTAAAATAAAAAAATTAGGTTACAGGAATCAATACTATGAAGTTATTCAGAATGCCCAGTCCCTTCATGCAGGTGATTATCGGTTTATGTTTAGGCATGGTGGTCGGATTATTTTTTGGGGAAAGTATTATCGTTATCGACGATATCGGTAAAGCCTATGTTCGTTTATTGCAAATGAGTGTATTGCCTTATGTGATTGCCTCGCTAATTAGCAGTATTGGTCGTTTATCTGTCGAACGTGCCGGACGTATAGGTAAAGCGGGTGGTATGTTAATTTTAACCTTATGGTCGATTGCCATGTTGACCGTAGTGATGTTACCCGTCGCTTATCCTGACTGGAAGGCGTCTACATTTTTCAGTAGTTCAATTATCAGTGAAGGTACGGCATTTGATCCGGTCAGTCTGTATCTGCCAGCAAATGTGTTTACTTCGATGGCTGAGACCATTGTCCCGGCAGTGGTGGTATTTAGTATCATTTTTGGTATTGCCTTAATTCAAGTCAAAGAAAAAACTGCATTAATCGATGCGCTTGATACGGCCACTAAAGTGTTAAGTCGCATTACCACGATGGTTGTGAAATTAGCACCATTGGGTATTTTTGCGATTACTGCCGTGGCATTTGGTACTCTGGAGTTTGCTCAGTTAAATCGACTGCAAATTTATCTGTGGATATATTTTACAGCATTTTTAATCTTGATCCTGTGGACTCTACCAATGTTGGTTTCGGGCGGGACTAAACTAAAATATGGTGAAGTCTTAAAACAAAGTCGTCTGCCTGTGGTAACCGCGATTGCAGTGGGTAGTGTTTTGGTTGTATTACCGCTGATAGCTGATAAGTGTAAAGAATTACTCGTTAAACACGACATGCATGACGATGAGGTGGAAGCGACCATTGATGTATTGGTGCCCACTGCCTACAGTTTCCCAAGTGTCGGTACATTGTTAGGTTTGGGTTTCATTTTATTTGCCGCCTGGTTTGCCGGATCATCGTTAAGTATTACCCAATATCCTGAGTATGTTGTTACTGGTTTAATGACGGCGTTTGGTAGTATGAATGTGGCGCTGCCATTTTTGCTGGATCATTTTCATCTTCCATCTGATTTGTTTCAGTTGTTTTTATTGAGCAGTCCGATAACGGGTCGTCTCGCAACTGGATTAGCCGCAATGCATGCTGTAGTTATCAGCCTGTTAGGCGCCTATGCTGTCCGCGGTCAACTTAATTGGAGCAAAATGTTTCCCGCCATTGGTATAAGTTTAAGTGTAACCTTTGTGCTGTTATGGGGATTGAGTTATGTCTTTAAAACGGCGATCGATTATGAGTATCAAGGCTATGATGAACTGGTTACTATCAAACCCGTAATACCTCAGGTTAAACTAGCCAAACGCAAGCAAATCGAAGCAATTAGTGATGAGCAACAATCTCAACATCGTCTTGAGGTGATACGACAACGAGGTACATTACGTGTGGGTTATTTACCTGAACGGTTACCTTTTGTTTTTGTAAATAAAAATTCTAAGGTTGTGGGTTTCGATATGGAGCTCATGCATGCGCTTGCCAAAGATTTGGGCGTAACAATGGAAGTCACCAAAGTTTCGATTGATCATGGACGGGACCATCTTCTTGAGCTACTAAATACCGGCCAAATTGATATCCTAATTGGTGGTATTGGTATGACACCACCGAGAGTGCTTAATTATGCGTTTAGTAAACCGTATATGGATGGGAATCTTGCCTTTGTTGTGAATGACCATAAGCGCCAGGAATTCTCTGATATGGAATCAATTCGTGAATTACCGAAGTTGAAACTGGCGATGCCCAAGAGTGAATACTTTAAAGATATTCTGCAACAAAAATTACCCAATGCAGAGATTATCGAAATCTATTCAATGCGAGACTATTTAAGGGGCAAAAAGCCGGATATAGATGCTTTTGTGAGCCTGGCCGAGGCAGCGTCTGCCTGGACTTTAATTTATCCTGATTATGCCGTGGCGGTACCGAAACAATTAAAACTTAGAACACCGGTTGGCTTTGTATTACCCGATAATCAACATGAATATGTCAGCACGTTAAACGAATGGATCGATCTACGTATCAGAAACAACACGGTTGATCATATATACAAACATTGGATATTAGGTGAAGCGAAACTTGACAAACAACCTCGCTGGAATATTAAAGACGATGTGTTAGGTTGGGGAGAGGAAGAACTTCCCATCGTAAAAAAATAATAGGGGTCAGAGACGTATTTTTTTCCAAACGTCATTCCCGCGAAGGCGGGAATCCAGACTAATAGGGTACTGACCGAGCACATAGGTAACGGATCAAACCGGTCACATGGGTAACAGGTGATAATGCATGGGCATAAGAAGGAGATGCCGATGCCCTGGAAAGAGACCTGTACCATGAATGAACGAAAAGAATTTGTTGAGGCCTGGTTGAGCCAGACCTTTAGTGTGACTGAGTTGTGTGACCGTTTTGGTATATCGCGCAAAACGGGCCACAAGTGGATAAACCGGTTTAAGGCATCGGGTATGCCGGGTTTGACCGATCAATCTCGGACACGGCACAGCCAACCGCATAAAACGGCGGAGGAAATTGAAGCGAAGATACTCGAGTTGAAATACCGTTATCCGAGTTGGGGACCGGTCACCATTCGCTCCGCGTTATACCGGGAAGACAAGCAACGCAATTGGCCTGTGAGTAGCACGATAGGTGAGATACTTAAACGTCATGGCTTGGTTAAGGCCCGGCGACCGAGAAAGAAGACCCCGCCGCATTCGCAACCTTTGGCGCATGCCACGCAACCGAACGAGGTATGGAGCGCGGATTATAAAGGCCAGTTTAAATTGGGAAATGGTCAATGGTGTTACCCCTTAACGATAACGGACAATTGCAGCCGTTTGTTGATTCGTTGCAAGGGGTTAGCCGGTCCGCACTTAACGCCTTCGTTAAAGGTGTATGAGCAGGCGTTTCGAGAATATGGGTTGCCAAAACGAATCCGGACGGACAACGGTTGGCCGTTTGCTATGACGACATTAGGTGGATTAACGCCGTTATCGATATGGTTGCTGAGGCTTGGGATTTACCCTGAACGGATAGCGCCAGGGTGTCCACAGCAAAATGGTCGTCATGAACGTATGCACCGTACATTGAAAGCAGCGACATTAAAGCCTCCCAGAGGAAATTTGTCTGCGCAACAACGCACATTTAATCGATTTGTTCGTGAATACAATGAAGAACGGCCGCATCAAAGTTTAGGTTTAGGTCAATGTCCCGTGGATGTGCATCGAACTTCACCGCGTCCACTTCCAACGACCCTACCCGAAATGGTTTATAACGATGAGTTTGAAGTGAGAAAAGTCAAATGCGGTGGTTATATTAAATTACATGGGCAACCCATTTACACCACACGCCAACTGGTTGGGGAGTACGTTGGATTAGAGCCATTACATCACGACCGTTGGCAAATATATTTTGGAAAGCTTAAACTGGGGGTGGTGGATGAACGTATCGGACGGGTTATCCGGCCAACATAGGTGTTACCTATGTGACCGGTTTGATCTGTTACCTATCTGGTCGGTACTACAATAGATAACGGCGCATTAATATGCGGAGGCTGATTTAAATATGCATCAACGCCAGAAAAATAGGGGTCAGAGACGTATTTTTTACCTGTCACTCCCTTGGAGAAGGGAATCCAAGTATAAAAAAAATACGTCTCTGACCCCTATTTTTTCTATATTTTTTGTTCTAGGCGTTATCGGACTTAGTAGTGGCTGTGCCTCATTGCCAGATGACGTGCAACGTACTCCTTCTTATGCTGCTACGAATACCAAAGATACTTCTCTCGGTAAATTAATTGCTCCGGTAGTAAAAAAACATTCTGGTAATTCTGGTTTTTATTTATTAAAAGATGGCATCGATGCCTTTGTCGCGCGAATGGCCATTGTCACTGAGGCACAGAAGACGCTCGATATTCAATATTATATCTGGCATTCGGATATGACGGGTCGACTGCTCTTTGATAATTTGATCCGTGCAGCCGATAGAGGTGTACGAGTACGTTTATTACTGGATGACCTGGACACGGCCGGCAAAGAACTGGGGCTGCATATCGTCGATTCACACCCAAATATCGAAGTACGTATTTATAATCCCTTTTCACATCGCGGTAGTCGCGCCATTGGTTTTCTAACGGAACTGAGTCGTGTAAACCGGCGCATGCACAACAAATCATTAACGGCGGATAATCAGGCCACAATTGTGGGTGGTCGTAATATTGGCAATGAATATTTCGGGGCCGAGAGTGCCTCGGCTTTTTCTGATCTGGATGTCCTGGCCATTGGCCCGATTGTTAAAGATGTGTCCAAGTCATTTGATACTTACTGGAATAGCCCCTGGGTTTATCCGATTGCGGCATTTAAAACAGACGAGACGGACCAAACGGTTAAAGAACAATATGAAACGCAAAGAAATCGTCTCAGTGAAAAAGTGGAACAGGCCCGTAGTAGTCCATATGCAACGGCCGTAAGACAATCTAAATTATTTAATAAAGGTGGTTTAGAGGAAGAAGATTATTATTGGGGACAGTCGAAGTTACTCTACGATGCACCGAGTAAAGCTGAGGGAGGGGATATTGATGCGGCCACTCACATTGGACCTCATCTCGCGAAGCTTTTTAAAAGTGCCGAAGACGAACTGATCATCATCTCGCCTTATTTTGTTCCTGGCACTTTTCTGGTTGATTACCTGGGTGAAATTGTTAAACAGGGAACGCGGGTTCGAATTTTAACTAACGCATTGGCTGCAAATGATGTTGGGGTCGTGCATGCCGGTTATATGCGTTATCGCCTGGATTTATTGAAACGCGGTATAGAATTATATGAATACAAGCCAACTTTAGTTAAGGGAGAGAAAAAGAAAAAAGATGGATATCGCTGGAGTGGTTCGAGTAAAGCCAGCTTGCATGCCAAGACCTTTGCCATTGATCGACAATGGCTGTTTGTCGGTTCGTTTAACCTGGATCCTCGTTCAGTGGATCTCAATACGGAGATGGGGGTGATTTTTGAGAGCCCGGAATTGGTTACCCGATTGAGTAAGAATTTTGATGAAAGGATTATTGCTCGTGCCTACCGACTTGAGCGGGTGGTTATCCCTGAAAGTGAGAGTGAATCCGGATTTGAAGAAGAATCACTACGTTGGGTGACATTAGAAAATGGAAAAAAGGTGGTGTACGATACTGAACCCCATACCAGCCTTTGGCGTCGGTTTACGGTTGGATTATTATCAATTTTTGTGATTGAAAGCTTCTTGTAGAAGAAAAATTAATTGGGGTCAGAGACGTATTTTTTTCCTGTCATTCCCTTGGAGAAGGGAATCCAAGAAAATAGGGGTCAGAGACGTATTAATTTTAACTTTTAAGAAACTAAATGAAAAAATTAATACGTCTCTGACCCCTATTTTCTTTTATTTATCTTTAGGACATTCGCCTTCGACATAACTAACAATATCGGGGTTGGAACAGGCCGTACATCCATTTGAATAAGTACGCAGACGTCCCGATGTTGATTTACCACAAACTGGTCGATAATCGCGTGTACAGATCAATGGGCGATTTTCTGGGCAGGTTATTTCTGCTGCCGCAGTCGATTTTTCAGTTTTATTACTTGAGCTAGTACTACAAGCGCTTAACATCAATGGGGTAAAGAGGATAATTATCGCAGCGTAGAAGGCGGGTTTTAGCTGAGGCATTTGATAATCCTTAATCGTCATGTAATTTGAAAGATAAAAAATACTAACACTATTCTGGAATATTTCAATCTGTGATATTAAGATTAATATGAGTTAGTTTAATAATCGTGTTCGATAAATGACAATACCAATCAAAGGATTAATTTGACGGAGGCGTTATCGTGGGACGTTTTCATTATGACCATTTGGACTGGCATGATGTTATTTTTGCTATAATGAACATCATGAAATCTTTACGTTATCTTTTCTTCGTACCACTATTATATATGCTGACAGCGTGTACCGGTCCCATTGTCCAGAAATGTGCTCCTGGACACTTAAATTTACCCGACTGCCCACCGGTTAACGCGGTCAACGATGAATCTACGAACGAACTCTATGCCTTGAGAACCTGGAAACCGGCTGATGAGTTAAGTATTGATGCCGTTAGCTTTGGTGAACAGGCTGAAATTCCGATTAATAATGCACGTACCAAAGTACTTGGCCCATCACAAAATGATGCCCTAATGTCACTTGCGGCGAAGTTATGGTTGATTGAAAACGCCAAGCACACAGTCGATGTCACCTACTATATATTCAAACGCGACAAAGTTGGCTATGCAATACTGGGTGCATTGTGTAATGCGGTAAAACGGGGTGTTGATGTCCGCATGATGGTCGATTCATTAGGATCATTTCATCCTACCCATTCTGAATTGCGTGCGCTCGAAACTTGTGCTGAAGATGCCGGGTTCATGCGTAACGCTGAAGGCAAAGTGACGACTAAAAAAGCCAGGGTACAGGTCGTCATTTTCAATTCATTACTTAAGCTGGAATTTAATCGGCGTTCACATGATAAATTGCTGGTGGTAGATGGTAGTTTTCCTTCCAGGGCAGCAGTGATGACCGGTGGACGTAACATATCACTGGATTACTACGGCATCAATGACGATGGTAGTAAAGACCCCACCGCTTTTCGTGACCTGGAGATACTTATAAGGGGAGTGGATCAGAATGGTAAAGCCGAAGCGGCTGGTATAGGTCGTGTCTCAGAAGGTTATTACACACTATTATTTCTGCATAAAGGCAACCGTCGTATTTGGCCGGTGGAAGATGATGACGATTCAAATATAAGCCGTGACACCTACATTGAACAGCGCAAACAGGCTCAGCTTAGTTTAAAATTTTTAAAGGATCATCCTGAGATTAAAAAACGATTTGATGCGATGCCGCAGTATATGAGTCAAGGTTTTCATCATTCGAAGATTCGTCTATCGCATCAACTGAGTAATCTGACTGCAACGAATGTCTCAACTAATGCCAAAGAACTGGTGGAGAAAAACCCTAACTCTATCATGTATCTGATCGCAAAAATGCGCTCAGAGGCGAAGAAACAAGGAGTTGTTGGTAAAAAGCTCCGCATAATTTCCCCTTATTTATTTATCGGTAAGTACCTGGACGAAGAGGGTAATGTCGTTTACGACAGTGTGGTAGAAATCCATAAATTTTTAAACAAACACCCGGATACCAAACTAGAAATTATTACCAACTCTGTCATGACCGGGGATAATATTTTTACCCAGGCCATGATCGATATCGACATGGTGCCACGCCTGTTATTGACGCCAGAGTTATATAAGGCCTGGCAGTCTGATCTGGAGGAGGGTGAATTTAATCCTGCTGTAGTAGAAAGTCAGGAATGGCAGAAACTGATAAATCACCCACAAATTTTTATTTACCAGACTGGAAAGCTTGATTCAGTATATATCAAGCAAGATGGCGTTCATTACGGGAAATTGCATGCTAAATTTATTATCGGTGATCAAGTTGGTTTTGTCGGCACCAGTAATTTTGATTATCGCTCAAACTTACATAACAATGAAATGGGTTTTTTCTATCACGATCAGGGACTGCGCGATGATCTGATAAAACAATTTGAAATATTAAAAGCCATATCTTATCGATGGGGGTCGCCTGAGTGGCTACAAATGCGTAAGGCGTTAATCGAGGGTGATAGCGACAAGGCGGGTGCGGTGCGTAAGCAACGCCGCACCTTCAAATACATTCGTACGCTGGGTCTCGAATACTTAATGTAATATCCTATTGGAATCTCTCTTGTAGTTTCGTTAGGTTTTCGGTATGTTTTAACGTTACCTCGGCGATGACTGCTGCATGATCAGAGATAACATCCGGCAAGACCGTATACCGATTAAATTCAAGTTCATTCGAAATTAGAATCCAGTCAAGACGACGCCCCGTCTTATGATAGGTACCCAGATTAGTTGCCTCCGGTTTGTAGACGCGTAAATCATTTTGATTAACTAGCCCTTTAATTAATTGATCGTCTGCAAACCAATCGCTATTAAAGTCACCCAGTATGATCACAGGGTTGTTGCGTTGTGAGATCACTCTGGTCATCTCTTCGATTTGTTGTTGCCTGACCTGTTGGCGAGAAAAATCCAGATGCACCGAAATGACATCGATCATTATTGTGTTATTGATATGTTCATTGGGTTGCCAGCTTAGCTGGCCTAAAATAAATCCCTTGGTCATGGTGGGTGGCGATGGTGTAAACGAATGCCCGATGACATCAACAAATGCCGTATCCGATAATAACGCAGTACCGTAATTGTATAACCAGCCCTTGGCATGACCCGCACGTGCGTACCAGGGATAATGTGCCTGTTGTGCGAGTTTAGCCACATGATCAAAGTTACCACTCCAGTGCGAGGGCCCATCTGCTTCTTGCAATGCCACCAGATTCGCCTCGGTCTGTTTCAAGACATCAGCGATATCATTGAGATTGTCGTGAATCGAATCCTTGCTCAGGAATAACTGACTCATAGCCTCTTTTCGACCGTGGGCCATATTCAAGCTCAACACTTTCAATGGCCCGGTGACGACAGCATTCGTTTGGGAAACGGTTTTCTTCTTTAGAGGGGATACTGTCTTGACCTCCAGGGGTTGCCGTTCAGTCGTGAAGGTGCAGCCAGTGGTGAGTAATAGCAACATAACGATCCACCAGTGGCCTGGATAGTAGCCAATTCGCTTGCTTGTCTGATTGCTTGTCTTAGGTTCAGTGGTGTTCATAGGGCAACTCTTTTTACACTCATATCAAATGTTAACAATTAACTAAAAGTATATAGGTTGGGATAGATAGCAATTGGCTATAGCCGCCAACTCATTGTCTCAAAAATGATAAATAACTTAAATAAAATGCGGATATTATTTTGAGGTGCTTAGATATGCAACAAATACGCATGAATTAGGTTTTGAGTAAGTTTCGTTAAGACCAATTATATGAAATCTGGCTCATAGGTCTGCACACTCAAGTAACTTTATAAAATTAAACCAATTGAATTCATTCAAAAATGTCATGATATGGCAAGTTAATTTGTTCTGACTTAACTATATATTTGCGCTACTTTAAACTTGATTTATTGGATTAGTGCGATGTTATTAAACAGAGTCTCGCAAAAACTAATTGGTTTATTCGTGATGATGTTATCAACGGCTTTGTTAGCAGAGAACTGGTAACCAATAAAAGATCCCAATTAGTTAAAGAAGCTGTTTAATGATCCCACGATGGAAGCCTCGCTGTCTTTCCCTGTCATCAATGGGATGTCGGTGGCTTAGTTTATACATTAGAAAATTGTAATTTGGTTATTTAAACTTGAATTTGCATTATAACCGTTTAAAGTGGCAGCATAGTACAATTTAAAAACTGTATTAATTAATAGTTATCGCAAGCAGGTGAGCCCTTCATTGTGCTGAGCGACCCGAGTCTGGATAGGAAGAGTGACGATGCCAAAAAAAATTTCAACTCAAGACAATTTTAATTTTCTGTTTCTCGCCTTAATATTTTTATTATTTTCGATTGCTGCAATTGAGCAATTTGCCAGTGGAGTCGGTCAGCGTTTTATTGTCGCTGCAACTTTGATTACATTATTCGTCTCCGTCTGGAGTATCCGTCAAGAAAAGATCTGGTTCCGTACAGGGCTTGGCTTAACGTTATCGCTTTTCCTGGTGGTGTTGGCGGGGTATTTATTTGAAATTGCGAAACTGGATGTCGTGCACCTGCTTTTAATGCTTTGTTTCTTTATTGTTACAACGGCCATTGCCGCTAAACAGGTATTGTTTACCGGGGAAATTACCGGTAACAAAATTGTTGGCGCTATTTGTATCTTTTTTTTATTGGGTCTAATTTGGACACTGTTATACTTGTTGTTGTTGGAATTTGATCCGGGGACTTTAATTAATGTCAACGATGACAGATGGTATAATAATGTATCGCATATTGCGTATTTTAGCTTTGTGACGCTCACGACTCTAGGCTATGGTGATATCAGTCCAGCCTTACCGGTTGCGCGATTTTTAGCCTATACAGAAGCGTTACTGGGACAATTTTATATAGCGGTACTGGTAGCCAGTTTAGTCGGGGTACGCATTGCAAGCATATCAAATGCACAACTTAATAAAGATCAATAGTAATAAATAAAGACAGTCATTATTTAAGAATAAGGGAAGAATTATATGCCTGATTCAGTGCCGACTGAAGCACCTGCGGACACGACGAGTGACGCCCAGGATACACCTCAAAAAGAACAAAAAACTGAGGATAAAAAGTCCGATCCCGTTCGACGTATGACAAAGATCGTTTTGAGTATCGTGGCTTTTTTGTTTGTTTGGTACATCCTTGCCGATCGACTTGCGCCCTGGACCGACCAGGCTTCGATCCAGGCCTATGTTGTACCCATTGTCCCTGAAGTATCGGGACGTGTTTCGGATATTCAGGTCAGTCAAAATCAACCGGTAAAGTCGGGTGATTTACTGCTTCAGATTGATCCTGTGGATTATGAGCTTGCAGTAGAAAAGGCCGAGTCAGCATTGAAGATTGCCGGTCAGGATATTGGTGCCGATACCGCCACGGTTTCAACCGCGCAGGCTAAGGTAGTCGAGGCCAAGGCCAATCTCAAACATATGTTAGTGCAAAGCAAACGAGTTTACGAAGTCGTTGATAAAGGGGTCTTACCTGCCTATGAAGCTGATCGGGCAAGGGCCGCGGTTGCTACGGCGCGAGCCCAATTGGCAAGTGCTGAGTCAGAGTTTGCCAAGGCAAAATCCACATTAGGTCAAGAAGGATTGGATAATCCGAAGATACGATCGGCGATCACAGACCTAAAACAGGCACAGCGTAATTTGGTCCACACTAAAATTTACGCACCCTCTGATGGTGGAATTACCAATTTAAATATCGACGATGGTCATTATGCGAATAAGGGATCACCGGTCATGACCTTTGTCAGTGTTGATGAGATCTGGATTCAGGCGAATATGCGTGAAAACAGTGTTGCCAATATTAAGAAAGGCGATCCAGTCGATATCTCGCTTGATGTTGCCCCCGGAAAAATCTTTTCCGGCACAGTAAGTAGTGTTGGTTTTGCGGTAAAACAGGAATCAGGTGGCGCAGTTGGTGATCTTGAAAAAATCCAGGGTAACAGTGGTTGGTTACGTGATGCACAACGTTTTCCAGTGATCATTCATTTCAGTGATGACAGCGCAAGAGGGTATCGCCGCATGGGTGGGCAGGCTGATGTCCAGATTTATACGGGGAATAACTGGATCATCAATGCCCTGGGTTGGATCTGGATACGTGTATTAAGTTGGTTATCTTACATTTATTAATATGTCATCCTGAGGAGTACAACGACGAAGGATCTTGTGAAGCGAAGGATCTTACGAAGCGGAAGAAACCAAGATCCTTCGTCGTTGTACTCCTCAGGATGACAGGAGAGGATGACAGTAAAAGAAGAGCCGCAGCGATGAGTACATAGATTGTCATCCTAACCGGAGGGCAGTGTAGGAAACGCTGCATGAAACGCGACGCGGTTCAAAGCATGTGGAGCGAAGCGAAGGATCTTGCGAAGCGAAGAATTTTACGAATCGGAAGAAACCAAGATCCTTCGTCGTTGTACTCCTCAGGATGACCGGAGCAGAGCGTAGAGAATACTGCACGAAGCGCAAAGCGCTTCAAAGCATGTAGACAGTAAATGAGGACGTTAAAGAGAGATGTATAAGTTTATATGAATGCTAATTCAAATACACTAAACAATAGTTTTTCGCTAATTAACAAACTTAGGTTGCGCTTGATAAATAGTGTTATTGAATTTTATAAAGATTTAACCGCCACACAACAACGCATACGCATTCTGCGTTTTGCTGTTGGGGTGACATTTGCCACTGCACTCAGTTCGGCGATTGAATGGCCTTTAGCTTTTTTGACACCAATTTTAACCTCGGTAATCCTGGCTTTGCCATTACCCATGCCCACTCTAAAAGCCGGGTTAACTAACATGCTCTATACCATAGCGGCCTTTTTTGTTGGTCTCTGTTTTACTTTGTTCCTATTACCTTTTCCGCTTGCCTATGTACCGATGTTAGGCCTGGTTTTATTCTATCTATATTATACCGTTAACCGGGGTGGTTCATTTTGGTTGGTACTGATGTCAATATTAGCGGTATTAATCTTGCCATTGTTAGGCAATGCGAAAGAAGGGCTGGCATCCGGTTTTGCCTTCGGTTTTATTTTCTCGGGCTGGATAACGATCTTGATGATCTGGTTTGCTCATCTTCTGGTACCGGATCCAGCGGGGACACCTCAACTTCCTAAAAAAGCAGGGTTACAAACGGGTTATTCCATGCCGGCTGCACAGGCCGCGTTAAAAAGTACCATTGTGGTTATCCCATTAGTGATCATGTTTATTACCTTTGAATTACATGGGCAGTTGCTGGTGATGGTCTTTGCCGCGATTTTTACTTTATCGCCTGACATTACGAAAGGTAAGGCAGCCGGAATCGCCTCAATGAAGTCAACCGTGATTGGTGGTTTGTATGCCGTTATATTTTACCATTTGATTTTGGTGGTACCTGAGTATAACTTCTTTGTCATACTTATGTTTCTAACGACGTTACACTTTGCCAGTCGTATATTTTCGGAACATCCTAATGCCAAATACTATGCCTCGGCTTTTTCAACCTTGTTTGTTTTAGTCAACTCAAGTTTGGGAGAAGGAGCAAATTTCACCTCGGCATTCTTTTTGCGCTTTTTATTTATTATGTTAGCAACCATCTATGTGGTGTTTGGCTTGATGGTGTTTGAACGTTATTGGCCACAGGAGGAAGGTTGATATTAATTTATAAAAAGCACTCATATTTCTCATGAAGTACTTTACCTGCAAAGCCGACGTCATTCCCGCGGAGGCGGGAATCTATATATACATGGATTCCCGCCTCCGCGGGAATGACGAATCGGCTGGTTGAGGGGATCTATATACATGGATTCCCGCCTTCGCGGGAATGACGAGTCGGCTGGTTGAGGGGATCTATATATACATGGATTCCCGCCTCGGCTCTGGCTCCTGCTTCGCCCTACCGCCTACGTCCCTGTAGGCGTCCGCGGGAAATGTGCCCTGCGGGTATGACGAAAAGGAAATATGCTCTGGGGAATGACGAGTCGACGTTGAGGGAAATGTGCTCTGGGGAATGACGAGTTCGTATATAGTGAATATGTTTAGCGGGATAGCTATCCAACTAATTTAGTTTTAGAGAAGCGATATTTTAAGCTCAAGAACATAACAAAAAAAAATCGGAGGAAAGTAAGATGACTGATGGACGAGAAAAAATCTATGTACGCAGTGCTATCGAGGCAGCAATCAAAATTGGCTTGTTATTACTGGTTATAGTCTGGTGTTTTAAAATCATTCAACCCTTTATTCTTCCTGTTATCTGGGGAATTATACTGGCTGTAGCCTTATTTCCGTTATTTAGTTTAATAAAGCGTTTAGTTGGGGGACGTAATAAGCTTGCATCCGTTATTTTTACGCTAATTACCGTCGCGGTATTGGTTATCCCCATGATTATGCTTTCGGTTTCCATGTTCGATGGTGTCAAAGACGTATCGGAAAAATTTGAATCGGGAACGCTGGTTGTTCCGCCTCCACCTGAATCGGTAAAAGAATGGCCAGTCATAGGAGAAAACACGTACTCGATATGGAATTTAACGGCAACTAACATGGAAGCGACTCTGGTTAAGTATAAGGATGAAATAACATCGGTTGGGAAAGCACTCTTATCAGGTGTTACCGGTGCAGGTGTGACAGTATTGCAATTTGTTTTATCGCTTATCATTGCCGGTGTCATGGTGGCGAATGCCGAGGGTGGAATTAAACTAACTCATTCTCTTTTTATTCGAATGGCGGGCGAGAAAGGAAATAATTTTGCTAATATGGCGGGTAGCACCGTACGGAGTGTTGCGCAAGGCCTGGTTGGTATAGCGTTGATACAGGGCGTTTTATCTGCAATCGGTTTGCTGGCGATGGATGTACCCGCGGCCGGTGTATGGGTGGTAATCATTATCATTTTAGCGATCGTACAATTGCCACCGATCCTTATCCTGGGACCGATTGCGGCCTATGTCTTCACCACACATGATACGACTCCCGCGGTATTGTTTACGATCTATGCCTTAATCGTGAGTATGAGTGATGGTTTTTTGAAACCTATGTTATTAGGTCGTGGCGTCGAAGTACCGATGTTGGTTATTTTGCTGGGTGCTATCGGTGGAATGATGCTAACAGGTATTCTGGGATTATTTGTCGGTGCGGTAATATTGTCATTAGGATATAACCTGTTTATGGCCTGGTTAAACATGGACGATGTCGATGCGGAAACAAGTTAGATAAATAGTTTCCCTGTAAATATTTTATCGAGATTGATATTACTGAGTGGATGATGAATAAAATTATCAGGATTCGTTCTCTGTTTTATTCAGCACTGCTTTGTTTATTATTTTTATCAACGGCACAAGCGGCGGATAGACAAAACCTGTTTGACTGGTATTACTCTGCGGTATTCGGAACGGGCTCGTATCGGATTGGTGATCGTGATGTTTTTGTGATTACCATCCCCTATGAAAAACAAATACGCGAGGCGACCGACGATAAATATGAGTTGAAGTTTCGTGCATCGCTGACCGCCGGTTTTTATGACTATGAAATCGGCGACATTGGTGATTTAGAGATACCGACCGATGTCGCCACGCTGACATTTTTCCCTGGTGTTTTTTATGTCATTCCATTATCTGATAAATGGACACTGAAACCTTTTGCCAATATTGGATACGGTAAGGAATTTGAAGGGGGAGAAGAAGCGTGGATTTATTCTGCTGGTACGCGAGGAGTATACAGGACTACTTTTGATGATTGGCGTTTAGCGTTTGGCAGCTCCTTTTATTATGCGGGAAATACTCGCGAGGCAGAAACGGCATTAGGTTTTCTTGCCTTCGATGCGAGCGTTGATATTAATCATAAAACATCCTGGAAGATTGATAACGAACCTGTTTATTTTGGTGGTTATATCGCTATGTACTTATTTTCAGATCTTGAATTTATTCAGGCGGATCAATCGACGATTGAAATCAGTCAACAATATGAAATTGGTTTGGCATTGAGTTCCGTTGATAGCATTAATGTGATTGGTTTGGAATTGGATCGTATTGGTCTGGGTTATCTCAGGAGCGATGGGTTTTACGCCTGGCGTTTGGTTTTTTCTTTTCCGTACTGAATATTTTAATGGTATTACGAGATGTTTAAGCTCTTTTTTTGGTAGGAGCCTTAACGTCACAAGATCCTTCGTCGTTTCACTCCTCAGGATGACAGGGTAAGTAGAGCTGGGACGATCAACACATTGATTGTCATCCTGAGGAGTGCAACGACGAAGGATCTTGAAGAACGAAGAATGATTGTATTTATGATTAGATAATAAAAAAAGACGCGACACTGTTGCCAATGCCACGCCAAAACCACAGAGTGTGGGGGGGAGAAGAGGGGCGCTTAATGAATGTGTAAATCCAGTTTGGACATAATTTCGTTTGCCAATTCATCATCGGTATGTGGTAATTCCATAATCTGTCTCCAAAATTTACTGGCCTCACGAACCGTTGTGTATTCCCAGGCATATTCATGCAACATCAATTTATGTATCAAGGCGTTATTCATTTGATGACCCGTTTGAACTCCGGAGAATTGTCCCATCAAATGTGCGCCGATCAATGCAATGTCACCAATACAGTCAACCATCTTGTGACGAACAAACTCATCTTCAAAACGTAAACCTTCCTGGTTAACGATTTCATCATTTTCAATTAAGATCGCATTCACTAATGAGCCGCCCTGAGCTAAACCTAACTTATGCAATGTATTGACCTGTTCTCTAAATCCAAAAGTACGTGCTTCAGCTAAATCCTTCTCAAATACCACTTCATGTAACGGAGCAGTCAACTTTTGTTTACCAATCGGCTTTGCGTCAAAATCGATCTCGAGTTCCATCCAGGGAACGGGCGACGGTAAAAAACCGGCAAACTTGTCACCATCTGAGACGGAGATTGATTGTTTAATCACAATCGCTCTCCGTTCCGCGGCCTGTTGCGACTTACCTGTTTGACGAATCAAGCTCATAAACGGTGCGGCGCTGCCATCCATAATCGGCACTTCTGGTCCATCCAATAAAATGCGGGCATTATCGATACCGCTCGCATATAAGGCGGCCATTAAATGTTCGATGGTACTGACACGAACCCCTCTTGAATTGGTAATGGTCGTGGACAAACGCGTATCACTGACGTTATTCCACAAGGCTTGTATTTCTGAACGTCTTGAATCAACATCCCGACGTACAAAAACGATACCGCTATCGGGTTCACCTGGGGTCACGCGCATGACGATTTTTAAACCAGTGTGCAAACCGCGGCCCACGCAGGTAAATGAATCCTTCAATGTATGTTGAAAAAAAGAAGGATCATCCGCATTGTTGTTGATGTGATTCATAATAAACCTCGTTTTTGTTTGTTTCTGTGTAGGAAATAATATGAATTCACCAGGGTTGGCACTTGTCAGCCAGCGCCATCCAGTTATCAAGGATTTGTCAATTCGCGCCAATCTGTTATCCTTTTAGGGTCGTGCACGAACTGAAAAGGACTCATAGCTATGCAAGGCAACTCTACGACCATCACCTCATGGGCCCTGCTTATCTGGGTGACCCTGCAAAAACGCGGTTATGATTCCTATGCGATATTTAAGGAAGCAGGTGTGGATCACACCAAGCTTGGGGATGGCAATGCACGTTATCGATTAGATGAAATGACCAACCTTTGGACCGTGGCCGTCCGCGAGACCGGTGATCCGTGTTTTGGTGCCGAGGTTGGTAAGCATTGGACGCCGACGACTTTTCATGCCCTGGGTTTTGCCTTTTTGGCCAGCCATACCCTCAAGGATGCACTGACCCGATTAGCTCGTTATACCCGTATAGTAAACAATTCGATTAGTGCCAGGCTTGAGACGCATGGTGCAAACCTTCACTTGATGATGGCGACCAGTGAAGATGATTCCAGGATTCATCCCGTCGCCCGTGATTCAGGCATGACGGCGGTGATTAGTATGTGCCGTTTCTTATGTGGGGAGGATTTTTCGCCGGTCGAGATACAGGTGACACGCGACAAGTCGCTCTGCCATGAAGAGTTAATAAAATTTGTTGGCTGCCCAATTGAATATAACTGTGATCAGAATCAGACCTTGTTTGATCGAATTACGGCAGAAAAGCGCTTGCCGACTGGCAACACCGAGCTTGCTAAAGTCAATGAAGATTTGGCCATAAAATATCTTAATTCGCTTGATGGTGCCTCGATAATGTTAAAGGTAAAAGCAAAGCTGATTGAGATGATGCCACAAGGACAGGTTTCAGAAGAGGCCGTAGCAACAGAATTAAATTTAAGCCTGCGTACACTACAGCGTAAATTGCGTGAAGAAAAAACCAGTTACAGTAAAATTTATAAATCCATCCGTCAGGAAATGGCCGGTGAATACATTCAGGATTCACAGATGTCAATGACCGAGATTGCCTATTTGCTTGGTTTTTCGGAACAGGCAAATTTCACCCGGGCGTTTCGTCGTTGGTATGGTACTTCACCGACTGCAGCTCGTGAAAATTTGAATAATTCTACAATGTTGCAATAAATGATAAAACTTAGTCTAACTTTTCTGTTTAGTTTGGTTTTATCTTCTTGCGCAGTAATTAATGAACCCTATTATTACAATGAAGTAGTATTACGCAATAACACGAATGAGTTACTAACGGATGTTAAGATCCAGTCTATGAAAACGAATCGCATGATTAGCTGTGCTAACATATCACCCGGTTCTCAATGTTCGGATAAATTTGCAAAACGAAAATATCAGCAGGCAAAACTGAGTATTTCCTGGACCTATCGAGGACAAAGAAAACACGAAGATAACATTGTTCTTGTGATTCCAGAAAATATGAGTCGGGACATTCCATTACGGGGTGTACTCATTGTGAATAAAGATGGGACGTTGACGATCTTCGTGGAACCCGGGCAGCCTTAATAATCAAAACCATAATAATACAGACTTAAAATACAAAATATAAATATAGGGGAGTCAATATGTTGTTTCAAAGTATATTCGCACGTTTGCGTCGCCTGACAAATGTAAATAAATTGGTAGGTGGTCTGACTCGTGAGTTTTGGGTCGGACATTTACTGGTTATGATCTCTACGGTATTAGGTGTATATCTGGCTGCCCATTCAGGGTTAAAAACGGCCGTCGAATTTGATGCCATTTCTTCGGATCGTGACAACTATTATCTAAGGGCTAATTTGCGCGATGAAATAAAATACAATATTTCAATTGCCGAAAAATTTATTGTCACCATTGATAAATTTGGTTCATTTCATCGTAGTAATTACCCGGCCTTTCAAACCTATGTGATGGATACGATGAAAGAGCAGTCAAATACATTGAAAACTCCGAATGTCATTTTGAATGGCATGTTGATGTATTATGATCGGGTTGATCGCTTACTAAAGGAGAAAAAAGGTGGAGGGATTAATGTGCGAGTGCTGGCGAAGAAATTACGAAAGTTAATTGATGACTTCAATGCTAATGTAATGACGAAACTGGATCAAAATTTAATCGACCTTAAAGCGCGACTCGATGAAAATGGGGTTGTCATTTACGAATAAGAAACCAGGGGAAAGATATTTCAATGGAACCGACGATAATTCTTTATTCGCTGCTCTGTATGTTTCTGTTATCATTTTTTATTGGTATGCGCATGTTGCAATTACGTTATCGAGCGGTATTAAGAGATAAGCTTCAACCAGGTTATTTTAAGCTAAATCGTGGCGCTAAGTTACCTGATTATTTAGTCCAGGCCACTCAGCATTATGAAAATCTGTATGAAACTCCGGTATTGTTTTATGTGATTGTAATACTGGCTTATATCTTGAAGGTGGTGGACGTTGTTACCATCTCGCTGGCATACGGATATGTTATTACCCGGGTTTTACATGCATTTATACATTTAAATAGAAACAAGGTGAGAGCTCGACGAAATGTCTTCCTGCTTAGTATAATAATATTAACAGTGTTATGGGTGTATGTGTTTGTAAAACTATAGATTGAGTGGATTGTTAACATCAATCCCATCTTGAAATGGTTTATTTCGTTCCATATGGGTGAGAAGATAAACTTGTCCTAACCAGTTATTAATGATCGCCTCGGCACTGTCATGCCAGGTATTGTTTATATGAGGTTCGATAATCGTCTCAGGAAACTCGGGCAGCGATTGTTTGTTTTGTTTGGCTGCAATTACTTGAACTTGGTATTCGCCCAGGATGGCCTGTGCTTGCGGACTTAAATAATTATCTGGAAAAGGCGGGTAGTTGTCGATAATTCTATTGAAAAAATTTATCACTTCACGTTTGTATTCTTTTAATAAGCTAATTGAATCATATTCAGGATGACCTTGAAAGAAAATTAAACGAAACTGATCTTCACTCACCGCGAGATGTACATCTGCTATTTTACTTTCTACCAGGATATGAAGATTCGCATCTAAAAATTGCTGGCGATCAACCTGATTAAACCGAGAGTGGGGGACATCAAACTGGGTGTTTACACCCGTGACCAGGGGGTGATTTCGTTGCACAACATTATGAGCAAACACGCCCCACCGTTTGAAGCCCAGTGCTCGTCTTTTTTGCTGATATCGAAATTCTAAAACAGCATGAGTGGCCAGACATGAACAAAGTGTTGAGGTTACATTTTCATATGCCCAGTCGATCACCTCAATCAATGGTTGCCAAAAGGGTTCGTTTGATAAGTTTGGACCGGTGACGTTCGCCCCGGTAATAATCAAAGCATCGAGTCCGGCGTCTTTTATTTGCGCAAAGCTTTCATAATAGCTATCCACATGAGCCTGCCCGGCTTCATTCCGTTTGAGATTAGGGATACTAAAAGGGTGAAGATAAAATTGAGCTATTTGATTACTTTCACCGATGAGTCTAAAAAATTGTCGTTCCGTGGCCTCAAGTGCGGCATCGGGCATCATATTCAATAAACCAATATGTAACTCACGAATATCCTGATGTATGGCATCCTTATCGGCGAGTACATTTCCGCCTTCTTTAAGCAAGCGTGAGAAACTGGGTAATTTTGAATGGGCAACCAGTGGCATGACAGAACCTACAACGCTCGTTCGATCAGTTCTAAAAATTCGTCAGCCGACTGGATTTTCCACAGATCCGTCGTATGAATGGTGTAACCGTATTGCTCTGCAATCGATTCATAACGCGGTATACGGGTTTTAAACAACTTTGGGAAAACCCAGCAGACAAAATCATCCGGATCGATCATGGCAACATATTGAAGTTGCTTTTCCTTGAGATAAATTTCGAGTTGTTCATCCAGAAAGCTCTCACGGTAATATAGTGGCTTCGGATCTGATTCAGCCCTGCGAATTAATTCCTGCTCATCATTTTCAGTCGCTTTTATATAAACTATCAAAGTGTGATCAGCCAGAATCTCCAGAGTTTTGGGATCGTCCAGTTCACAAACGCTACCACCTGCATCATTTATAAAATGTTTATAACCGTAGATGCTTTGTGCTTTTTCGATAAAACTGGGCACATCACGCATGGCCTTTATCTCCGCTTGATGATGTAACGCCTGGCGTCGTTTAAATTCGGCGAGAGGCAGGCCATCGAGCTCGGGGTTACCGAGTTTACCTAGAAAGCTGGAGACCGGTTGCAGATTGTCGACAGTGATATTATTTGAGATAAATATTGAGTCATTGCGAAGCAAGTCACGCAAAAAGGGGATCTGCATAACCTGTATCTTAATATTGTCCAGAATAGGCTCATCCAGATAGCGAGTACCAATACGGTAATCACCGGAGAAATGAAACCAGTCGTGCTTTCGGAGCATATCCGCGAGCCGAGTCTTACCGACACCCGACATTCCAAGTAAGGTGATGGACTTATGCTGCCAACTGCGAAATTGCTCAATATCTAGTTTCATTTCAAGCTCCTGTAGGCCGTATTGTATGTGTATCACCTGGTAAAAGACAATTCGTATAGTCGATTTCGGGCCCGATTTGTGGTTAGCTTATGCTAGGATAAGGATTAAAGTATTCGGTACATCGAGTTTGTTACTATGAAACGATTCCTGGTATTTATCGCCATCTGGATTGGCTTTATTTTGGCCGTGACGACCCTAAATGAAGCATCAAAACTTCAGACACCCGAACTCAAAGCTGAGCTTGTTGAACGCGATGTAACCGATCACCAGACGGTTGCGAAGCTCAAACAAGCCTTTACCAGCCGGGATTATCTTTCCGCGCTAGCCATCATCGATAAACATCACAAAGCCTTTGCCAGACTTCCCGAAGCGGATGACTATCAGGCATACCAATTTTTTTATCTTAAAGGGCATGTCCATTCTGCGCTGTGGCAGCACCTGGAGGCTGAAAGGAGTTGGACGTTTGCATTAAATTTTGCCAACAGTAAGTCAGAGAAAAAGCGTCTCGATCGCCTGGTTGCAGCCAACCGTATACTCGTCGATGATATTAATGATGAGCGATTACTGAATACTACCTACCAAGCGACGCCTCGAACCGGACCGGCCTCAATTTTAAATGGCAAGATTGCCGTTATTTATGTATTTCTCACCGACGGTGCGCTGCAGAACTGGAGCTTGCGCAAGCGTGACTTTGTGATGAGCAGTTGGGATATTGCTGAACAATGGTTGACATTAAATTCTAAACAATACGAATCGAAGTTAGAATTTTCTCACCGATTGTTTTTAGTCGATAAAAATCCATATATAAAACGATTACAGGTTGGTGACTTTGATAGCCAAAATCAGCATGCGGGCAAGGTTGCTAAATTGGTTGCCGAACATTTTGGTCATAAGAATATCCTGTCATTTGTTGAAAAAATAAAGCAGGAAGAGAAGGCTGATCAGGCAATATTATTATTTCATCTTGCACGCGATGGCCGTTCATTTGCGCAACGCTGTGTCATTGAGTGTGGTGAAAATGCCGAATATGTGTATCTAATGGAGGCCCCATCAGGCAAACGTGGCAGTTACATGAATTACGCCCAAGCTCATGAAACATTGCATTTGTTTGGTGCCGATGACCTTTATAATATCCGAGGTGCAAAACATTATGTGGTCCGTGATATTATGAATTATCCAGCAAGCATGATTGGTGCAAACACCATGGAGCCGATAACAGCGTATGCGGTCGGTATTTATAATGAAAAACCAAAAGCACCATTTGAAATTCAATCTATCTTCAGGAGTCCTTAAATGGAAATTACTACCCTAAGTCAAACTCTGATTAATTTATTAATAAGTTTAAGCTACGCCATTATTACACTGGTGGTTAGTGTGACGACGTTATACATGATTGATCATTTTTTTTATAAAAAGATAGATTTTATCGAAGAAATAAAACATGGGAACATCGCGGCAAGTATTTTTTATAGCGTGATTCTTCTATTCGTGGCGATTATTGTCACTATCTCGATAAATTAAAAAAGAGTATTGCATTGAATGATGTATCCGTCATCCTGTCCGAAGCATACCTTTAGTTTGTCATCCTAACCGGAGCGCAGCGTAGGAAACACTGCATGAAACGCGAAGCGCTTCTAGGCAGTGACTGCTCGAAACGCAAAGCAGTTGACCGGAGCGAAGCGTAGGGAATACTGCACGAAGTGCGTAGCGATTCAAGGCAGTGCAAAGCATGTGGAGTGAAGCGAAGGATCTTGCGAAGCAAAGAGTTCTACGTGGCGTAAAAACAAGATCCTTCGTCGTTGCACTCCTCAGGATGACAGGATAAAAAGAGCAGCGGCGATGAGTACATCGATTGTCATCCTGAGCGGAGCGAAGGATCTTGTCGAGCTTACAACTAGTTTGTCATCCTAACCGGAGCGCAGCGTAGGAAATGACTGTAGCGAAGCGGAAGGAATACTGCTTGATGCGCAAAGCGCTTCTAGGCAGTGACTGCTCGAAACGCAAAGCAGTTGACCGGAGCGAAGCGTAGGGAATACTGCACGAAGTGCGTAGCGATTCAAGGAAGTGCAAAGCATGTGGAGCGAAGCGAAGGATCTTGCGAAGCAAAGAGTTTTACGTGGCGTTAAAACAAGATCCTTCGTCGTTGCGCTCCTCAGAATGACAATTTCTAGTTAACCTGCTGGTAGATGTGATTAAGAATGCATTCTATTTCTGGCTACACACTCGCGGTGCTTTACCCAGTGCATTTAAATCACCCCCGCCACCGCAGCCACCTATCGTGACTTTGACATAGCTTTGGCCACCAATCACTTCTCCGCTGTCTAAGGTTGCAACGGCATATATATTACTGCTTTCACGTAAGCGGATTCGTGTTTTCAGATTATCACTTTTCATATGTTCCGATAGAAAAAAGGTGGCAATGGGTTCTTTTCGAAACTCGTTGTAAAAACTTAATTCTTTTACAAATTCCCCTTTTGTCAGGCCTTCAACCTTTCTTATGCTCACACCAATAACGGATCCATCTTCAGCAATTTCCGGTGTTTTTAATTTTATACGATCGGCGTTAATGGAGTTATCACCGTAGTGCTTACTAATGCAGCTTGGTAGAGTCTTTTGTGCTGCCATAGCAGCGCCGCTAAAGACGGAAAAGATCATAAAACTTATTATATAGGTTATGTTTTTCATGTCAGTCTCCTTTTGTGATCGACAATAACGATATTGCAGACTCTGTGCCAGGTGTTGAATCTATATAAATTCAAGTACTTAATGAATAACATTCGGAGAATGTTTAAAAACCGATCATGCAAAATGCATGATGGATTTGCAGTGTGCAGGGAACCTAAAAAGGGTTAATTTAATATAAAGAATTTAATAAGGTAATCACTTCATCAGCGTCCCAACGAATCGCTGCGTTGATACCGTAATGAATTTTACCATCAGGACCGATAATAAAAGTCGAAGGAAAGGCGACAACATTCCATTTAGTTGATACTGAACCGTCTTTATCCAACAGCACAGGAAATTCAACGTTAATTTGTTTTAAAAATTGATCGATGGTCTGACTGGATTCTGCATAATTAATCGATATTAACTCAAATGGCTTGCCATTCATCTTTTGACGAAGTCGATTTAGCGACGGTATCTCTTCAACACAGGGTGGGCACCAGGTGGCCCAGAAGTTAACGACAGTGACCTTGTCTTTAAAATTATCCATCACGATAGTTTTTTTGTCGCTGTCCAACAGAGTAAAGGGTGGCGGAATCGAGTTACCCTTGAAGGCCTTAATCTTGCTGTTCAATAAGGTTTGGTGTTGAACATTTTTATTTTGCTGGTATTTTTCAGGGGGAGAAAAGTCCGGGCTACTTTGCAGGAGATGGACCACATCCGGTATAAAACTGGGCAGGCGTTGTAACATTTCGGTTGCGGCAGGATCGCTATCATTCCGATAAAAGACACCTGCAACCCCCGGCATATATTTATAATAGATGTGTTGATTTGATTCCGTCATAATCTTTAGCAAACGGGGAAATTGCCAGGCCGTACCGCGTCGTCCGCCTTGAAAAATAAAGGTTGGTATGGTGGTATGATTAGTGATGGGTAAATATTCCGGATCTAAGCCAAGTTCCGGGATCGCTTTAAAAAAATCCGGAGAGAATAGAATTGCACCCGATAAATATTTTTCCTCTGGGTTTTGTCGTTGCCACAAGGTCGCCCCGCGCATCACCGGGATCGCCCCATAAGCTCGTGCTAACAGAATAATTTTTTTACCCGTTTTGTTATGCGCCGCAGAAATAAGATCGGCAACGTATTGGGCGTCGAGATTACGCATAAAATTCGATGTTTTTGGTTCGAAAAGCACCTCAGCAAAATCAATTTGCCAGACTTCCAGGTTGTTTTTTGCAAGCTGATGGGCGGTTCGATAAGCACGTTTTGAAAAGTTATAACTTGATCCAACCCAGATTATTAATGTATCACCGTCGGCAGGATAATGTGAGACAACCATCTCCGTCTGATCCCGGGCTTCGATAATTATTTCAATCTCGGAAGCATGCTCGAGGGGATCAGATATAGTGATTGTACTGATGCTGAATATAAGGCATGTTAGTGCTACAAGGAGAATTTTTTTCAGCTGCCCGAATCGTATAGACATAGTGTTTAATAAGATTAATGATGTCTGAATAGTATAAACGTCAAATCATCAGGATGACAGGGAAGATCGGTTACTTTTTCCTGCATTCGTTGTTGAGCTAGCTCAACAAGTTGTGTTGCCGCATATTCCAAATCACCTTTGCGAATTAACTCTGTGATCTCAGACAGATACAAATTATCAAATAAACCGTCACTGGCGACAATAACCGTGTCATGTTTATCCAGTTTTCGTTGGCTGCCTATTTCAATACTCATATCATCAGCGCCCACAACGTTAGAGATTAAATGACGTTCTTCATGGTGTATGGCTTCATCCTCATCAAGTAACCCAGACTCAACGGCATAACCCACAGGAGAATGCGCAATCGATTGCAGTTTTATTTTTCCTCTTTGGCCACAGACCATGATCATGGAATCGCCAATATGGAAAGGACGTACCTGGTTATCTTGAACTTCGACTGCTGCCAGGGTTGTGGCGGCACCACCAGTTTGTTTAAGGATTTGTTGGTTAGCTTTTTCAATGCCATCCAGGATAGCTTCACGTAGCGATATATCTGTGGTGCTGGCTTTTGATATAGAAGTTGAGATAGATTCAATGGCGGTTTTGGATGCCGTTTCACCATTAGGTTGGCCACCCAGACCGTCTGCGATGACTAATACTCCGGAGGTCGAATCATAGGGGATTAAAGCTGCACAGTCTTCGTTAACGCTGGTTTTGTCAGGTGAGCGGTGCGTATATAACACGGCCATCCCACTGGTGAAGTCTAGCCGTATCGGTTTATCTAAATCAGTTTGTGTATAGCCGTTATCTAAAGACAGAGTTCTATCCTTTGTGGCTTACCACTGCATGGTTTCGATGTATTCACGCAATTGTGCTGCGCTGCGAAATTTTTTCAGAATGAGACTTCGTTTCTGACCATTTATAATATCTTTAACGGCCCTGGATTGTTTAGCGTAATGTTTTTGACCCCCTAAGATCTCGTGAAAGATTCGAACCATTTCAACCGTGTCGTCCTGGATGGCCGTGCGTTTTGAAGACGGCGATTGAAATAAATCGACTAATTTCATGTCAAAGCCAAGACCATAACGTTGCAGGATTATGTTATCAGTATGCAAATCACCATGGTATTCACCAATACGATGTACGGCTTCCATACCACAGGCGAGGGCATGTAACACATGTAAGGCCTGATAAGGTTGCAGGCGTTTACCTGGTTGTCTGGCAACAAATTGACTAAGCAGTTCACCCTCGACATATTCTGAGATTAATAAAGTGACTGGGATACCTTTGACGGTGATTTGATCCTGCGCGCTGTATTGAATGACGATGGGACAATGACGTAATTTATGTAATTTCTTTGCGTAGAATTTTACCGCTTTGTCGCGGAGGTTGCGTTGAGGAAAAAATAACTTCGCGGTTCGTTCTATACCTGTGGCGACTTCTCGTACGAGATACACCTCGCCTTCCCAGCCACCGCCAAGCAGGGATATCACTTCATATTTACGAGCTAATACTCGCCCAGCAGCCAGATTAAAGTGGTCAATTTTAGCTATCGCTTTTGCCATGTCTTCATTCTAAGCCGCTATCCAATGTTTTGCCACCCAACTGTTTTATTATCAGGATCAAATAAAGCGTAATTTATGGTATTAACTATTCGCATTCATTGTCGTTCATGGCTAATATTAATGAATTCTATTTTGTAGCCTATGATGGCATTGACGTTTATACGAACACTCATATTTAAGCAGCTTACTTGAGTTAATCGGAGAGGTTTTAGAAAAATGCGTAAATTATTTTATTGTTTAATCTTGCTGGCTGTCGTGAATCCAGTTCAGGCTAAGGTCGTTGGTAAGCAAATTAAATATGAACATGATGGCACGACATTAACGGGTTATCTTGCTTATGATAATAAGCAAAAAGGCAAGCGTCCCGGGGTCCTGGTCGTACATGAATGGTGGGGTCATAATGACTATGCTCGTTCTCGAGCCCGGCAATTAGCAGAGTTGGGTTATATCGCCTTTGCATTGGATATGTATGGTGACGGTAAACTGGCAAAACATCCCAAGGATGCCGGTCGATTTTCAGGACAAGTTAAAAATAATATGCCGGTTGCAGAAGCGCGTTTTGATGCAGCGATAAAGCAACTTACCCGCTATAAAATAACCGATGCGAATAAAATTGCTGCGATAGGATACTGTTTTGGCGGTGGGGTGGCCCTGGAAATGGCTCGTCGAGGCAAAGATTTAAAGGGCGTCGTCAGTTTTCATGGCAGTTTGGGAACCAGTCATCCGGCCAAAAAAGGAGACGTGAAAGCTAAGATTTTAGTTTTTAATGGCGCAGATGATCCGTTTGTTAAGCCAGAGTCAATCATCGCTTTTCGTCAGGAAATGAAAAAGGCTGAGGCCGATGTTCGTTTTGTCAATTTAGAAGGGGCAAAACATTCGTTTACCAATCCTGAAGCAACTGCAGCTGGTAAAAAATTTAGTTTACCGCTTGAATATAATAAAAAAGCTGACGAGGATTCATGGCAGCAAATGAAGGTGTTTTTTGAAGGGTTGTTTCAGTAATCGATTATTATAAATGTAGGTAAAGGTATAAGTATACGCTTATACGTAAAAGTGTGACGTGTGACACATTTTAACAATTACGATATAGTCTATCCTCTTTAATAGGTGACCTTTGAGGTTATGCCCCAAACCTAGGGTTAGAGAGGAAAAATGGCTGCACTGATACAATTTGCCAGCGGAGCACCTGGCATAAAGTACGCTTTAGATAAACGTCACACGCTAATTGGCCGTTCGGCTCAAGGCAATGACATCTGTTTACCCTGCTCATTCGCCAGCAAGCATCATGCGATCATAATGTTGGTCGAGAGCATCCTCGATCCCGGTAATTTTGATATCTACATCGAAGATCTTAACAGCAAAAACCATACTTATGTTAATGATGAGCCAATAACACGAGTCAAGCTAGAAGATGGAGACATCGTCCGCATTGGCCGTACGACGATGAAGTTTGATTCTTCAGGTGTCGTGCCCGAACTGGCCGCCGTTGAAGTTGATTTGGAATTACCCAATCAAACACCCTCGCAAAGCCAATCTCAAACCTGGAATTTTAGTCGTCGCTTAAGCCTGATTACTGCTGACGAAGACGAGTAATTTTCTACGTTTTTCCCCCTGGTTTACTCACACAGTATTAATTTTGTCAGACTGCTCAATCAACTGACTCAAAGTCTGTACATCTTTGTTACCTGAGGTTTTATCTAACAACTGTAAATACAGGCTGACCTGATAATTCTGGCCGTCGGCGAGGGGCAGTGCTTCCAATATGCCAGACTTGATCTCATTTTCCACCATGTCTTTTGGCAGCCAGCCATAGGCTAATCCCAGCATTACATACTCTTTGGCTTGTTGCGCAGAGGTCACTGACCAATTTTGCTGCGCGTTTTCCTGTTGTTGTGGATCAGACTCGAGCACCACCTGATTAAATGGCGCTAATGACGGGCGTTCTATGGGTACGTCCAGTTTTAACAGCGGGTGATTGTTGTGAGCAACGGCCACTAATTCGACCACATCGAGCGGTTGTTGGTTTTTATCAAACCGTTGCTGACGGTGTATAACGATATCCATCTCATCAAAATTAGTATTGGTGCACCCGTGCACAATGCTCAGTCTGGTCTGTGTGGATTGTTTTTGAAATGCCAAAATTGCCTGTTGTAATCGTTGTAGCGGGTACAGGCCATCGATCCAGAGTCGAATTTCAGTCGAATGGCCTTGTTGAAGGTGATCCGCATAGTCGACGAGATGGTGGTAATCAGCCAGTAAATAGCGCGCCCTGGCCAGCAGTAACTGGCCTGCCTCGGTTAAAACGGCACGACGTCCCTGCATTGTCAGTAGTTCGAGTTGCAGCTGTTCTTCCAGCTTGCCAATGCTATAACTGACCGCGGATTGGCTGCGCTGTAGCTGATTTGCGGCCTGCGCAAAACCACCCTCATCAATGACCGTTTGCAGGACATGCCAGGCGTCTAGATTCGCTTTATGCAGAGACATACTCTAAATATATCAAAAAAATAGATAAATAAATGCAAAATAAGCACTATTAAATCTAAAAAACTGACCTATAATCAGGGAGGGAACAAAGCTAATGGCTCTGAATAAATTATTTTTAGTGCCATCTCTGCAACAAACATCGAAGTGGCTGGTATTAAGTAATCACTTACTAACTCGTATGTTAGATAAGGTAGGGGGAGCCGAACAGTTATGTATACTCACGGCGCGAGGCTTGATGGGTTTGTTTTTTATCTATTTTGCCCTGGATAAATTTATCGCGTATTCCGACACCACGGTTTATATGTCATCGTTGGGGGTATCCGGGCTCCTGTTGCCCTTTATCATTCTGCTTGAATTAGTTGGTGGCATAGCTCTGTTAGTGGGTTGGCAAACTCGCAAAGCGGCGGTCTCATTAGCCGCTTTCACCGTGTTAGCGGCGTTAGTCTTTCATTCTGATTTTGCTGAGCCGGTACAAAGTATTTTATTTATGAAAAACATGGCGATCGCCGGTGGCTTGTTACTGTTTGTTGCGGTGGGTGCGGGTCAGCATAGCCTGGATGCCCATTCGATTGTTTTATTGAAAAAAGCTAAGGCCAAGCCAAAAACTCGGACTAAAGCGAGGGCCAAAAGCAGTAACAAAACATAAATACAACTGATTATATTATACACCTGAAAAGGCCAGCATCGTTGCTGGCTTTTTTTTGGGTCAATCTCCTTTTGCTGCTCGTTTTCATCGTATGAATTTAATATACTTAATGGCTTTAATCTATTGCTTTAAAAGGTTTGATCTTTTACATGGCCACTCTCATTCTGATGCAAGATGATCACGCTGGTGTGCGGTTTGTCATTGAAAAAACGAAATTTCTTATAGGACGTGGTCCAGAAAACGACATCACCCTCGATGATGAATTGGTAAGTAAATGCCATGCGATTATTGAGGTAGTGGTGAGTGCGGATGATAAAAAGAAAATCGAATATTTTTTACATGATCAAGACAGCACTAATTATAGTTTTGTAAATGAAGAGCGGGTCAGCATTCGTCGTCTGAGTGATAAGGACATCATTCGTATTGGCAAAAGTAATTTTAAATTTATTGATGACCAACGTGATAACCTTGATGTGACGACAAAATTACAAAAGACCTGGATCCCAGGTGTTTTTGTTACAAAAAAAGGTAAAAAGAAAAAGAAGTAAAATATAGAGAAATTAGAGCACTTCTGGAAGGTAAAAGTTTATTCCTTGTTATCTGTAATATCATTTTCATAACGAATATGATCCGGTGCGACCGCACCACCCGAAATAATGAATGTCATGGCTTCATCCATTGTCCAGTCAGTTGACACCAGATTATCCAAAGGCACTATTTCCAGATAACCTGAGGTTGGATTGGGAGTGGTTGGCACATAAACGGCTGCGAGTTGTTGCCCGGTTTTTTCGTCCTGTAATACTCTGGTAACAAACCCGACCGTTTTCATATGTTCTGAAGGGAATTCAATTAATACCACGCGTTGAATGTCATCAGGTTGAGTTTGTAAGACGGATAGAAACTTTTTCACGGCTTTGTAAACGGATTGTACGATCGGAATCTTATGAATTAAATATTCAAAAATGCCAAGTAAACGTTTACCAATCACACGCGTGGTAATCCAGCCCAATATATAAAGACCAAGAATGGTAAATATTACCGCCAGACTATTTAGTAACCATGGCGCCTGAATAAATTCAGCGATGTTGGGTGAGTGTTTCTCGATGCCTCTGGCAAACGTTTTTGCCCACGGCAGGCCAAGCTTGGAGAGTTGTCTTAAAACAAATTCAAATACAGCCCAGGTAAACCAGATCGGAATAACCGTAAGAATACCCGTTAAAATATTGCGTTGGGCGTGGCTAAAAAAATGGGATTTGGGTTTGTCTTTTTTATCGCTCATGGAATTATATTTCTAAGATCCGTTACCCGCTATCAATTATCAGGTATGAGTTGGCGTAGTTTGTCACGATCATACCACCATTTGTCATTAATAATGATATCCAGTACCTTGGCAAGCTTGGGTAAAAAGACCGCCGGGTCTTTGAGCTCCATACGTTCGATCCAGAATTCCAGCATTTCCTGATCATTAACTTGTGAATGTCGTTTGGCAACCTGGGCGATCATTTGTGTGGCCAGGAATTTTAAGCTTTCGGCTTTTTCACCCTCGCAACGTATATCGGCAAGATAATGTGCGGTTATCGCGGCGACCGCGGCACCGTCAGAGTTATCTGGGGTTTCATCGATAATATGTTGTAACATCGCCACGCTGGTCTCAGGACTGATGGGGAAGGTGACGGCTAACCAAACACCATTGGCTAATGCAATGATTGAATCATCCGTTTCGCATTGGAACATTACATCGCAGGCCTCGACGGCCTTTTGCCATAGTGACAATTCAATAAATTTTTCAAAACAGCTTTTGGCCAGATCCCAGGCTTCATTTTTATTTTCCAGGGCTAATTGACTTGAGGCGACATCAAGTTCAAGTGTATGGCGATCTTCTGCCGGAGTTGAATCGGTCATCTGGGCCAATTGTTCCAGCTGTGAATTTAGCAGGGCCTGAGTGTCTTCATTTTCCAGAACATTAAAGGCTTGATCAATGGCAACGCCAGGGCGGGTTTCATCATTATTCGACATTTTAATAACACACTCTTGAATAGGGGGGCGTATTCTAATAGTTTGGTCATAGAGTCGACAAGATGTAAAAGTCGATTATTATAAAGATAGATGAGGCCGATAATGCATATAATTCGATACACCTACTTTTTACTCGCCATTTTTTCGGTTTCGAATATATGTGTGGCGGATGAACCCTTTGCGGATGTGCATCTGCATTTTAACTGGGATCAGGAAGAGTTAATTTCTGCTGAAGAAGCACTCGAGATATTAACCAAACACAACGTCGTCTTTGGGGTGGTATTTAGTGTCCCATCCGCGAACGCCTTGAAGTTAAGCAAACTGAGTCCGAAGACAATCATCCCCTTTTTTTCACCCTATATCACCGGCCATAGCCGTAATAACTGGTACTACGATACCAAGGTGCTAAAACAGGCTCGCGATGGTTTACAAAAAGGTCTTTATAAAGGGATTGGGGAATTGCATGTTATTTCGGGGCTTGGTCCGCGGCGAGACAATCCTGTCCTGCAAGGCCTGTTATCTTTGGCGGCTGAATACGATGTGCGTGTGTAAACAACATCCAAAGGTTCGGTTTTTATGGGCTCATGCCGGTGGAGTGTTAGGGCCAGACCATTCAGCGGGCATCTTAAAAGAATGTAACAATGTCTGGATAGAATTATCCGCACGAGATCCAAACCATTACGGCGGTTTACTGGATGATGCTGGCAAACTAAGAAAAGGCTGGCATGACATTATTATTCGTCATCCAGATAGATTCATGGTTGGTACGGATCCGGTCTGGAATGCTCATCAGGTTAATCGCTGGTATGAAGCAGATGAAGGATGGAAACATTATACTAAATTTATAACGTTTCATCGTAAATGGCTTAAGGAATTACCTGACGAGGTTGAAGAAAAAGTTAGACTAAAAAATGCGTTGAGTTTTTTTAAGATCGAGTTGGATGAATAAAACTAGCTATAAGGATAGTGGTTCAAAATGGAATATAGAAAACTAGGTAAAACAGATATCGAGGTTAGTATTATCTGTCTTGGCACCATGACCTGGGGTGAACAAAATACCCAGGATGAAGCCTTTGCACAAATGGATTATGCGATCGAGCATGGGGTAAATTTTTTTGATACGGCTGAACTGTATGCCATTCCCCCTAAAGTGGAAACCTATGGCAAGACCGAACAGATAATTGGTCATTGGCTAGCTAAAACGGGTAAACGAAATGACATCGTGCTGGCGTCAAAGGTGGCGGGTCCCGGTGAAGAATGGTTACCGCATATCAGAAATGGTCAATCCCGGCTGGATAGAAAAAACATTGAAGCTGCTTTAAACGATAGTCTTACACGACTACAAACAGATTATCTGGATTTATATCAACTTCATTGGCCGGATCGGTCAACCAATTTCTTTGGCCACCTCGGTTACACCCATGATCCGGATGACCATTCGATTTCGATAGAAGAAACCCTTGAAGTGTTAAACGATATAGTGAGTACCGGTAAGGTTCGTCACATTGGTTTGTCTAATGAAACCCCCTGGGGTGTGATGTCGTTTTTAAAGACAAGTGAAGATAAGCAATGGCCGCGGGTGGTCAGCGTGCAAAATCCATATTCTCTGTTAAACCGAAGTTTTGAAGTTGGACTGGCTGAGGTTGCGATTCGTGAACAAACCGGTCTGCTTGCCTATTCTCCGCTGGGTTTTGGTGTGCTCTCAGGTAAGTATTTAAACGATCAAAAACCTGTTGGAGCACGCATAAGTAAATGGCCTGATTATGATCGCTATATGAATGAACAGGCGATTTTAGCCACGGAACAATATGTACAGCTCGCAAAACAACATGGACTCGAGCCACGGAACAATATGTACAGCTCGCAAAACAACATGGACTCGATCCATCACAAATGGCGTTAGCCTATATAAACAGCCGGCCCTTCCTGACCAGCAACATTATCGGTGCGACGAGCATGGAACAATTAAAAAATAATATTGCGAGTACTGAATTAACTCTAAATGATGAAGTGATGGATGGTATCGAACAGATTCATGTTCAACATCCGAATCCATCACCCTGATATTTTTTGCTAATCGTCTTTAGTACGGCAAGATGAATACTGATTCAGTAGTGAATTGGTCAAGTCTATAATCGGAGTTGGTGGTTATTGTCTAAATATAAAAAATTCCGCCGAAACGGGAATTGGGTTTTTTATTTAGATGCAAGGAAGTGATAACTGCTTCAACTAAGACGTAGCTTTATTAGATCTATCAGACCTGAACAGGCCTCGGCACACGCTTTGCACTCGATGTGTTTTTTATGTTTCAGGCATTCTTTTTCACAGTCTTTACATACTTGTTCACAAATGCTTGCATAGGCTTTTACATATTTAGAGTTTGATGCTAGCAGATAAGAAAATGCATCACAGACAGTGTGCATCTCATGAACTTTTGCCGCACATTCAGCCATTTTTATATCACCTTCTTTGAAGGAAACCATACAATGGGCTTTACAGCGCTGGCCTTTATCCAGGCAATGATTGACGGCATCTAATACATCAGGAAGTTGTGCTGAATGTTTACTGTGATCATGGCCGGGCATGGCTGATATCGCACTACCTGTATAGGCCATGGATGCAATAGCGCCAACACCAAGTAACATATTACGGCGGTTAATATCGGGATTCGATTCGTCATGGATAGACGATAATGATTTGATTTTTGGCATAGTTGTATTCCTGTCGTTTAAAATTGATGGAATCACTCTCGGTATAAATTATAGACAATACTTGAGGCCCTGTGATTGGGAACGTCTAAAAGATTATCGTAGATTTACAGTGTTTTTGAACAAGGTATCGTTTGTCTGAATGACTATACGTACCAGACTGAATTCGTTATTTGACAGTCGATTGAATCTAACAAAAGCACAAAATCACATAGATGATAATCGGTAACATGCTATGCAATGGGTGAAAACCTATGCTGCAACGAGTAGGGTCATAGACAGGATTAGCCAGTAAGTGATCCAGATCCACGAGCATAGTTGATATCATAACAACGTAAGCTGTTTGCCATTGAGCTCGAAAGAAAAACGCCACGATAATTGCCGGGATAATAAAGTGGAGGGCTATGTGAAGAATGGTTCTGTACCTGATTTACTAATTATGAGTTGGAGAATATACTAAAATTATACGCAACAATCGATTGTACAGGTAGAAAAATGAGCTATCGACGTTTTGTATCTATTAAACTTGTTCTTGTTGTATTTCTAACAGGGACTTTGTCAGCCTGCGCGGTTAAGAGCAATCTTGTCGGCTCAAAATGGGTTGTGATTGGAAAAATTGAAGTACCCCCTAATAAGACCGGTATCACTTTTCAATATGGTAAACCTGTTGCCCGGATCAGTGCCGATCAATACAAACCCTGGTGTCATTTGGTCATGCAAGATAAAGTCGATGCTTTTCGTACAATAACCGCAGGCAGCTATGAAATAAATCGAGTAGTCTTTGCGAACGATCCAATCAACGAAATGCAAACCAGCTTTAAAACGACAATGCGCCTCACCTCATCTGCATCGGTACCACTTTTCGAGATCACGTGTGGCAACTGGGATGATAATTCCGGTAGTTACCTTACGCATGAACAAATGGAACAAGCTGTTAATGGTTTGATGAAACTCGAAATCACCCCACAAAATAATAAATAGGGGTCAGTAAATAGGGGTCAGAGACGTATTTTTGGAATCATTTAATTTCGAGCAAAAATACGTCTCTGACCCCTATTTATTTAGATGGCTTAACTGCCTGGGTATAAATTACGTCAACGTCAAGCCATATTCCATCTTCAGTTTTTAAGTCTTCCAATTGTTGGGCATGCTTGGTTCGTAATTCAGTTTGTTGCTGAGTATCCAGCAAATCCAGATAACTGCGTAAGCCACTGTTGATAATAATATTCCACCATTCGTTTGCGTCCTTGAGGTGAATCCCGTGTTGTTTAGTTGTTATTTTTTGATCTTGATATAAATCATTGTCAAATAAAGCTAAACAGGATTTGTTATCACTAAACTGTTGCCAGCTACTATCAGGGAAATCAACGCCGGTCTCTTCGATTAATTCTCTAAACCATTTTGCCATTGGCATAAAGGCAGACTGGCGAAAAGTGGAAACAATAACACGACCGCCTGGTTTTAGAACGCGATGCCATTTTTTTATAGCGGCTTTGGCATCGGTCAGAAAAAACAGGCCAAATCCACAGGTGATTAAATCAAAGTCATTCGAGCGAAACTCGAGTGATTCAGCATCCATATTATGGATATCGATATTTTCGAGGGCATGTTTATCGACATTTTGCTTCGCCTTGCCAAGCATGCCCTCGGATATATCAATAGCCTGTACTCGACCTTCCGGATCAAGATACTGGGCGGCAGCGATGGCAACCATACCGGTTCCTGTCGCTACATCTAATACCCGTTCGCCACTAATGGGTTTGGCCAGGCCCATCATGTAATCAGCAGAAAAGGAAAAGTAGCGCATCTCGGGGCTATCATAGCCAGGGCTAACACAGTCAAAGATGGATCGAATATGATTCTTTAGTTTGTCTTCGGATTCTGGCATTGTGATTCTATTCTGAATAAAAGAAGCTATTGTACGCGATGTAGGTGGAACTTAAAGATGAGTTTAGCGACTAAAATAACAGCCCTGTAAAATTACGAATAAGGTACTGGCTAGCAACCAAACAGGGAAAAACATGTGGCACTAGGAGGTGTAGATGTTTGAGTCAGAGTTTTCTAAGTTTTTAACAGCCAGTCTTGATCTCATGTCGACCGTCTTTATTTTTATGGTCGGTTTAGGTGTCTTAGCGGTAATAGTTTTATTCATTATTGATGTCAGTCAATCTAAACAGGCAATTAGACGCAACTATCCGGTTATTGGGCATTTTCGTTATTTATTTGAAACGCTTGGTAAATTTTTTCGACAATATTTTTTTGCGATGGATCGTGAAGAGCTACCCTTTAATCGTTCGCAACGAAACTGGGCCTATCGTGCGGCAAAGAATATAAATAACAATGCCGCTTTTGGTTCAACTCGAGATTTGCGTCCAACGGGAACGGTTATGTTTGTTAACTGTCCGTTTCCAACACTTGAAGTCGATGCGGCACCTGCCTGTGCGGTGACACTCGGACCCCGATGTCGTAGTCCTTATACGACCAATAAATTATTTCATATATCCGGAATGAGTTTTGGCGCATTATCCCGACCCGCTGTACGCGCCCTGTCGATGGGCGCTGCAAAATCAGGTTGTTGGATGAATACCGGTGAGGGAGGTATCTCTCCGTATCATCTTGAGGGGGGAGCCGATCTGGTTTTTCAAATCGGTACAGCTAAATACGGAGTAAGAAACAAAGACGGCCATCTGGATGATGAGAAATTAAAAGCGGTTGCGACCCATGAACAGGTAAAGATGTTCGAGATAAAATTAAGCCAGGGCGCGAAACCCGGTAAGGGAGGGATTTTACCTGCGCTTAAAGTAACCGATGAAATTGCACAAATAAGAGGGATCCCACCACAACAGGCTTCCATTAGTCCAAATCGACATCCAGATATTAATTCAGTTAATGAGTTACTGGATATGATCAGTCATATCCGCGAAGTCACCGGCAAGCCGGTTGGATTTAAATCGGTGATTGGAGCGTATGGTTGGTTAGATAATTTATGTGAATCGATTAAGCAACGTGGCGTTGAATCAGCACCTGATTTTATAACGGTCGATAGCGCTGATGGTGGTACCGGGGCGGCTCCTGTCGCATTAATGGATGATGTTGGTTTACCGATTAAGGAAAGTTTGCCACGAGTCATCGATGTCTTAATAAAGCATGGTCTTCGTGAATACGTTAAAGTAATTTGTTCCGGTAAATTAATTACGCCGACGGACGTTGCCTGGGCTCTCTGTATGGGGGCGGATTTTATTACCTCGGCGCGTGGATTTATGTTTTCACTTGGTTGTATTCAAGCCATGCATTGTCATAAAGATACTTGCCCAACCGGTATTACTACACATAATCCACGTTTGCAAAAAGGCTTAAACCCTCGACATAAGGCGGTACGGGTAATGAATTATCAACAAAATATGGAGCATGAAGTTGGCATCATTGCCCACTCCTGCGGCGTGTCTGAGCCACGGCAATTAAAACGATTTCATGCCCGCATCATGACCGATAGTGGGTTATCGATCGGTCTGGATGAGCTACATCCTGAGCCAGGTTAATCATTACAAGGCATATTGTTGTTTTAAAATTTCGATCGTGAAATTAGTACGTAGATAAAAACCTCTCGGCAGTGTTTGTACTGACTGACCTTCCTCATCGGTGGTGTTACGAAGCGCTTTGTTATTGGCAGCCTTGGGCCTAACCTGTAAATAGGCGCCATGGTGGGCGCTGATCTCATTAATGCGACCGGTGGTGATGAGTTCCATATGTTCCAGCCAGTCCTGCTTGAGCAAGTGATCCTGTTGAGGTGTTAATTCAGCTAATATTGCCGAACCAATCCGACGCTCACTAACAGACAAATCAGGGTCGGCTTCAATGGGGAGCCACAACACCCTGTTTAATTTCTGACGAATCCATGAGTTTTCCCAACTTGTTGCCACCTCATTGAGTGGCACGGTGCAGACATAGGTGGTTTCTTTGGGTTGGCCGCTGGCATTTAATGGGATGGTTTTCAGTTCAATACCAAGCTCAACGAAATCGGGCTCTGCACGAGAACCTGCACTGGCTCCCAACGATTGTTCGATGAGTTGTCCAACCCAGCCTTTTGCATGCAGTAAATTAGTCGGAACGGTTTGTTGTTGGCGGTGAGCTAATTCTGCTAATGTTAACCCGGCTATCGAATGCGTACGTTCTAACAGTTCATGCGGTGATTTTGGGGGCGAAATGTGATCCATGACCGTATTTTAGGGCAGATATAAGTGTTAATAAATGCAAAATGTGACGCCAGACGCCCCAAAAGTCTCTAATGCTTGTTAATGTTAGGGTAAGACAGCGCTAAATGAATGTGTTGCCTGTCGAGCTGATCAGGAGTTATCTGCATATGGACTTAATTATTAATTTACCAGTACTGCTTGCTGTGGCCTTGTTTATTGGCATTGTTGCTTTGGTAAAAATATTACTCTCACCTGAGAGTGGGTTGGAACGTCGCTCCAGAAACGATCGACGTTCTGGGATACCAATGCCGCCGTTACCTTTTTACGATTTAAACCATAAGTTGGTTGTGGAAGACCGGCGCAGAGTTAAAGTAACCGATCGACGTAAACGCGTGTTTATTATTACTACTGAACACAGACGAGCGTAAGCTTCTTAAATCTAGCTGCCACTACGGTCGTTAAACTCAATCTTTTGAGTTCGGTTCTTGATGCATTCCAATGTCCGTTCTTCTTTTAGGACGCAGTTAAGTTTATGTTTTTTCCGTTGAGCACCCAGCTTCAGAGTCCCGTGTGACTGGGTCGTCGCTATAGAATAGTCTTCACCATCATCTTCTTCCTGACTGGCCTCTTGAGGGGTATCTTTTTGAAATCGCAGTATATTGTGCTGATAGGTCACATCAAATTTGTCTTTTTTGCTGAAGCCGGTCAATGTGGCCATCGTCACATAGGTGATGATAGTGTCATCCGATTTGCGTGAATACATTTGTGAGCGGCATTTATAACGTTTACGTCCATCTTTTTTACATTTGGTTCCTGCAGAAGGTAGGTAACCAGCCGGTTTACCATTTCGTTGCCAGTCGCCTCGCATCACGGATTCCACCAATCCGCTGGCAAGTTTTTTAGTCGAAGGTTTTGCTGCGACAGGTGGGGCAGGAAGTCTGACCGTTTTGGCTTTTGTTGCGGACTTTTGTATTTTTGCGATGCGTGAGTTGGCCTGATAATAACCTCCGGCGGCAGATTTTTTATAGAGGGTTAATGCGGTTGAGTCATTCTGTTGTACCGCATGGCCTTTCTCATACATCATCGCGAGATAATACTGGGCAGCGGGGATATTATTCTTTGCTCCGATAGCCAGATGTGTTTTTGCTTTGAGGTAATCCTGTGCCGCACCGTGCCCAGTAAAGTAGATCATGCCTAAGCGCGTGTGAGCAGAACTGGAGCCTCCCTTAGCCGCTTTGTGATACCAATCCATTGCCATTGCCACGTCCTCATCAATGCCGCGTCCTCGTTCATACATGCGACCGACCTCATACATGGCGGAAGTGTCACCGCTATTGGCTTCAGCGACTTGTTCTTTAAAGCGTTTTTCCAGCACCCAGTCGTCACTGGCAATCGCGATGAGTGGCTGACCGATGATCAGTAAACCAGTTAAGACAAAATAGTAAATTTGGGGAAATCGTATAGACATAAGCAGAATATAGATAGTGAATCGTATAACCTATATCGGCTTTTAGACCGGTGTATTAAGCTATTTTCCCTAATAATTAAGAGGTATGGTTGTTATTTACGCAACCATGTTCCTGATTTGCCACCTTTTTTCTCATTGAGCTGAATATCATGCATCTGCATGCCGCGATCGACGGCCTTGCACATGTCATAGATCGTCAGCAGCCCAATTTGTACGGCAGCCAGGGCTTCCATTTCGACGCCGGTCTTGCCATCGGTCTCCACGGTAGCAAAGCAGGTAATGCTGCTCTTATCCGGGTTGAGCTCAAAATCGACCTGGACATGCGATAGCATCAGTGGGTGGCAGAGCGGGATCAGATCTGAGGTCTTTTTAGCGGCCATAATACCGGCGAGACGGGCAATTCCTAAAACATCCCCTTTCTTGTGTTCGCCGGCCTGTATCATGGCCAGTGTATCTGCGTGCATTTGAATCGTTCCCTGAGCGATGGCACGCCGATGACTGGGATCCTTGGCCGCGATATCGACCATATGGGCATCACCATGTTGATTAAAGTGGGTTAGTTTGCTCATCTTATTTGTGTGTCATATCGTAGTCTGCGGTAAAATGATCTTATCATAAGACTATCAATTTCGCTGCCGGCCGAGTGCTAAGCCTGTTCTTAGCCTGGGGGCAAAGTTGTTATCAAATCGTAATAAAGAAAATGACACAGGGTCAGTATGAGTATTGAAGTAAAATTTTTTGCCAGTTTGCGTGAACGTGTCGGTAAGCCGAGTGATTCTATCGATGCCAACGGCGTGACGACCGTATTGGAGGTATGGCAACAGACAGTGGGTGAGCCATCGCTCGATCCCCATATACTTGCAGCCGTTAATATGGAATACGTCAGTGCAGATCATGCCGTCTGTGATGGTGATGAAGTGGCTTTTTTCCCACCGGTGACAGGAGGTTAAAATGTTGGTTGAGATCAGCGAACAACCGATTGATGTATGGCCTCGTTTAGCCTCGTATGAAGACGAACACCCGGAACTGGCTGGTCAGCATGGCGCGAGTGTGGTGTTTGCGGGTCGTATGCGTGATTTTAATGAAGATGAGACCGTTCGTCAGATGCAGCTGGAACACTATCCAGGCATGTCGGAAAAATTTTTAGAGGATATCGTTCAACGAGCGATGGACGAATGGTCACTGATGGATGCACTGGTGTTGCATCGTGTCGGTAAAATCAATCCGTCTGATACCATTGTCGTTGTCGTGGTCTGGTCGGCGCACCGGGCCCATGCTTATGCCGCCAATCAATTCATTATGGAGGCATTAAAATCTGAAGCCCCGTTTTGGAAAAAAGAAACCCTTGATGACGGTCAAACACGTTGGGTAGAGAAAAACACACCGGGTACCGTTTAAAAAATGAGGGTCAGGAAAAATAGGGGTCAGAGACGGAAAAAAAAGGGGTCAGAGACGTATTTCTCTTTTCTCTTGTCATTCCCGCGGAGGCGGGAATCTAAATATTTGGATTCCCGCCTCCGCGGGAATGACGGTTACGAGAAAAATACGTCTCTGACCCCTTTTTTTTCACCCTTTTTTTTTCCGTCTCTGACCCTCATTTTTCAAATTGCAGAGAATCAAAGAATTTCTTATGGCGTTTTTTACTAAATTGTTCGACCGGACTCGCATAAATCATCGAGACAAGTTGGTTGTTTACCTTGATGGTACGGCAGTAGATTAAATTCCCTTTTTTATCATGAGCCACATAATCAATGGAAGGATACGCGTGTAATTCGAATAAGTGTTTGTTTGATATTCTTAAATTTTCGGTGCCATTGAGTGCAAATATTGCGGTTTCTAGTTCATCTAAATTAAAGCGGGTTAGATCTTTATCTCGAGCTTTTAATTCAATTAAAACAAATAAGTCATCATCTAATAGTTGTTGATAAATCTGTAACCTGGCCTGGCCAATAATGGGAAAGTCACGGATCTTTTGCGTGTGTTTTGGGTCACCAGGAAATTTTATATTTATATTTTGTTGGGTTTTGACTGGGTGCCAAAAAATAGCGGGTTCACTGTGTTGTTTAAATGAATAATAGGCAGCAGCCAGAATGACGAAAACAAAAATAAGTTTGAATAACCGAATCATAGCTTAACTATAAATTAAAATTTGGCTTAGGAAAAATTGAAAAATGGGGGTCAGAGACGTATTTTTAGCTAGAAATCTAAATTACTCTAAAAATACGTCTCTGACCCCTATTTTTTCTTAGGCGTGCCGGGTAACGGGTTCCGAGTTCTTAATAACGGTATGTTCGGTTGAAACGGGGATGATTTCGAATTCCATCGTCGCCAGGTCACCCATGACATAGGTAGGATCAGTACCGATACCGCCAACCGTACCGGGATTAACCAGGGTGGTTTTGGTTTGTTTGATGTTGTCGAATTGTTGTATGCCAACTTTATGATCATGCCCACAACAAACCAGATCATAGTCTCCGGTGAGTGCCATTGCTCTGGCGTAATGAGGGTAATGAACCAAAAATATCCTTTTTCCTCCGAGCGCCAGTGTCGCATCCATGCCGTGGTAGTGAATAATATCCGGGTAGGCTTTCATTACATAATGCATGGCAACCAGGTCACCGGTGTTGTTACCGTGGATGACATGCACAGGCAGGCCGATAGGGGGCAGGCATCGCAAGGTGGTGGGCGCGATGACGTCACCACAATGCAAGACCCACTCGGCACCACGATCTTTTGCGTCCTGTACAGCGGTGGCCAGTAGCGCGCGATTATCGTGACTATCTGAGACGATACAAACTTTCATGTATTATACTTTAGAAGAACGGCTTTTCAGGGGCATCATTATAGCGCTGGATTGAGTCTTTGATTTCCTTTGCCGCGGCGTCAGAATCGGCCCAGCCCTGGACTTTTACCCACTTGTGTTTTTCGAGATCTTTGTAATGTTCGAAAAAATGTTTGATTTGATCCAGCAACATAGACGAAAGTTGAGTGGCTTGTTTCACTTCACGGTACATCACGCATAATTTGTCGATGGGTACAGCGATGATTTTAGCGTCGGGCCCACTTTCGTCTTCCATTTGTAAAACACCCACTGAGCGACAACGGATTACCGAACCACTAATTAGAGGAATTGGGGTTACCACCAGCACATCGACGGGGTCGCCATCTTCGGACAAAGTCTTGGGAATATAACCATAGTTGCAGGGGTAATGCATGGCAGTATTCATAAAGCGATCGACGAACATGGCGCCTGTTTCCTTATCGACCTCATACTTGACGGGGTCAGAATGAGATGGAATTTCAATAATAACGTTGAAATCATTGGGGATGTCTTTGCCGGGACCGACGCGATCGAGATTCATAACGGGATAACCTTCTAAATTGCTTGTGACATTGTGTCTGTATAAAAATAGCGTCTACCTAAAATACAAAAGGTAGGGGCGTTGAAAAGGCGCGTATTCTAACAGCCAGAGGTCGAAAGTAAATGAATTTCGAACATTTTTTCATCACTTTTTTACTCTTTTTTGCCCCGGTAAGCCAGAAGAGATATTTTCCTATGATTGTCATCCTAATCGGAGCGCAGTGTAGGAAATGACTGTCGCGAAGCGCAGAAAATGCTGGTCGAAACGAGAAGCGGTTGAGCGGAGCGAAGTGAAGGATCCTTTACGGCAGTGGTCGTCAACGGGCTAAGATTCTTCAGCCGCGAATGTTCTTTTACGATAACAAGAGTCTATAGTTTAAGATTTTTCACTTGCGAAGGCTCGTTTAGAACGAAGGACCTGAACCTTTTCATCCTGATGTTATCCGGGTACCTTGAATTCTACCTATTTCCCTAACGTATTCCTGTTTTCCTAACCGAAGCGCAGCGTAGCGAAGGATCTTTTACGATTACGGTTGTTAACCGGTTAAGATTCTTCACTCGCGTTCGCTCGTTCAGAATGACAGGGTAGCCACAAAGTTTAAATGATTGGATTTTATTCATGCAGTGTTTGCGAGATTTCCGTTAAAAATTTGTGATACTAAATTGTACAAACTTCAAGCCAACATTTTCATTTTGATGTTCATTTAAGTGGTGCACAGCATTGACTTGACATTACTTTGAGACTAATTTTACGCCTCTAGGTTGTAAATTGTGCATAACAATTATTAAACATCGTGCGCACCAAAAAGTTACACCGACATCAACATTAGCGTTGCGTGATATCAGCATTAATCAGGAATGGAGCAAAACATAAAATGAGAATCGTATTAATTGGTGCCCCTGGTGGGGGCAAAGGCACACAAGCTAAATTACTCATCGAGAAGTACGGCATACCGCAATTGTCGACTGGCGATTTACTACGCGAAGCCGTTGCCGCGGGTTCAGAATTAGGTATGCAAGCCAAGGCTGCAATGGATGCAGGACAACTCGTCTCTGATGACATTGTCTTGGGCATGATCAAAGAACGACTATCCAGGTCTGATGCTCAAAATGGTTTTATTCTCGATGGTTTCCCACGCAATATCCCTCAAGCTGAAGCCCTGGATCGATTGTTATCGGACATGGGCAAACCATTACAGACCTCACTGTTGATCGATGTCGATTTTGATGTCTTGATGCAGCGCTTAACCGGGCGTCGTACCTGTGGTTCATGCGGGCAAATGTACAATGTACACACCAACCCACCTCGGACTGATGGAGTTTGTGATAAATGTGGTGGCGAAGTTACCCAGCGATCCGATGATAACGAAGCAACCATCAGCAATCGTTTACGAGTATACGAAGCACAAACCGCACCGTTAGTTGATTACTATCAGGGGCAAGGAAAATTAAGATCAGTACAAGGCATTGGTGAAATCGAGACGATCTTCATGAACGTATGTCAGATCCTGGATAGCTTGCCTTCTGATGAAGCGCCTGCGGAACCGGTTGCGCAGAAGCCAGCGGCTAAGAAAAAGCCAGCAGCCAAGAAGAAAACGACCAAGAAAAAAGCGACTAAGAAAAAGGCGACGAAGAAGAAGGCGACGAAGAAGAAGGCCACCAAGAAAAAAGCCACTAAGAAAAAGGCAACTAAAAAGAAAGTGATCAAGAAGAAAACCAAGAAGAAGGCGGCCAAGAAAAAGGCCAAGAAGAAAACGACCAAGAAAAAAGCCAAGAAAAAGGCCAAGAAGAAAGTAACGAAGAAGAAAGCCAAGAAAAAAGCCAAGAAGAAAGTAACGAAGAAGAAAGCCAAGAAAAAGGCCAAGAAGAAAGTAACGAAGAAGAAGGCCAAGAAAAAGGCTAAGAAGAAAGTAACGAAGAAGAAGGCCAAGAAGAAGGCCAAGAAGAAGGCCAAGAAGAAGGCCAAGAAGAAGGCCAAGAAGAAGGCCAAGAAGAAGGCCAAGAAGAAGGCCAAGAAAAAGGCCAAAAAGAAAGTAACGAAGAAGAAGGCCAGACGCCGCCGTTAGAGTCCTCACTTAAGTGGGATATAAAAACGGGCTAGTGATTAACTAGCCCGTTTTTTATGGTGTGTTTTGTCTAATGGCTAGTTGTTATCGTTTCTTTTTAAGAATCTGGTCGAAGATGACAGCAACGACAAGTAATATAAAAAGCACGCCGATAAATAATGGCTCATAACCGCTTCCGATTATTTTTGAGATAACGGGAATTCCAATAGCAAATAGAATAATGCTAATGAAAATTATAATAATAATTTTTAAGATACTTTTTCCCATCTGCGACTCTTTATCTTAATTTGAGAATTTTTTATTTACGTATTCGCGAGGCTAGATACACGAGCCACTGGATCATACGAACAATGTAACTGGCCCACCATTCCGAAAAGCGTTGTAACCAGGGGCGATGTTTCCAGAGGGAATAGCTTAATAATTTACTTTGCGAAAAATCAGTTTCAAACAGGTCACAGGTTTGTTTGACAAGGTCCTTATCTCTGACAGCCTGATTGGCATCAAGATTCCAGAATTGATTCCAACGATCGAGGTTACTTGAGCCAATAGAGATCCAGTTATCAGCCAGGATAATCTTGGCATGGATGAATCGCGGTTGGTATTCATAAATCTTCACTCCGTTGTGAAGTAAACGACGGTAATATCGACGACCTGCATGTGATATCCAGGGGTGATCACTAATTGGTCCTGGTAACAACAGACGCACGTCTACACCGCGTTTAGCCGCATTACTCAAGGCATGGCGAAGCTTTCTTGTCGTCAGAAAATACGGGGTTGCGACCCAGACCCGTTCGGAGCTTCTTTTGATATTACGTAGTGCGGATTTAATGATGCTATTTCTACCCGGACCACGTGCTAACAATACACGCCCAGCCTGAGTTAACTCCGGCCCCCAGTTTTTATCATGCGGTTTAGGTAGTGTTGTTGCGCTACATGCTTGCCAAATCTGGGAAAATGAAGTGTACCAATCAATAACAACCTGACCTTGAATCTCAAGCATGATGTCATGCCAGTTCAAGGTTTCGTCCAGTGTTTTTTCTGACGGCAGGTATTCATCTGATAAACCTGCTCCGCCGACATAAGCGGTATGGTTATCAATCAAGAGTAATTTTCGGTGATTTCGGCGCAGACTTGAATATAACTTTTGCCATTTGAAAGGGTTATACGAGACAAAGTACATATTCTTTTGCTTCAACTTATTCAGATCAGATTGCTTGATCGCTCGTGTGCCATAGTCATCGAAAAGAATAAAAACCTGGATGCCATGTTGAGCGGCTTTCGTTAAGGCCAGAATAAATTTATCCAGAACCTGACCAGAACTTACCAGGTATTGTTCGACTAAAATAAAGTGTTCTGCTTGTTCGATAGCGGCAAGCATGCGGGGATAAAATTTTCCACTATCGATTAATAATTGGAATGAGTTTTGATTGTGCCAGGGAAATGAATAACCAACGTTCATGACTCGTTTTTGATTATTCTCAGCTCATTATTCGAATAACTTAAAACCAGATTATTTTTTAAAAATTGTACCAGGGTTTCTCCAACCAAATTAAAACGCCAGCCGGATAATATCGCCAGATCCGGTTCATCCAATATTAATTTCTCAAGCTCGTTGCGGTTTACGATAGCTCCGACGCTAATATTATGTTCATTGGCTTTGAGTTTACTGATCGCAAGCAGAGCATCAACCGTCGCTTCCTTGTTTTTATCGAGTTTACGTTTTTTATGCGGGATCGGCCATTGCTCTTCGGGTTTATCAAGTGCGGTTTTTACACAACGAATGATGGTATCCGCATCTTTATCGACAGTGGCTTTGTTGATACCACGAATGTTAGCCAATTTTGGTTTTGATGTTGGCATTGCCATGGCAATGGACAAGGCAATATTGTCTGACAGAATCCATTTGCGGGGTTTGTTTTTTTTGATCGCGACTTCTTCTCTCCAGATACATAGCTGTTGTAATACCGCAAGTTGCTTGCGGCGTAATTTTTGATTGCCGGAAACCTTCTGCCAAAGTTGATCATTATTAACTTGATATAAACCTGGATCGAGTAATTGTGCAAAATCATTCTCCAGCCAGCTTTGTCGGCCGTATTTTTGTAAATCCTGTAGTACTAAAGGGTACATTTGAATCAGATAGCGGACATCATTTGCAGCGTATTCGAGCTGTTCAGCAGATAAAGGACGAAGTTCCCAGTCAGTGCGGGCATGTTGTTTGGCCAGATTAATATCAAGATAATGTTTAACCATATTTCCATAGCCAATCTGCTCACCTAATCCAAGTAAGGTTGCCGCAATCTGGGTATCAAACATAGGTGCGGGCATAAGTCCAAAATCAGAGTACAATATCTCGAGGTCCTGTCGGGCGGCATGAAAAATCTTGGTTTGTGTCGTGTTGGCAAATACCACCTTAAGTGCGGACAGATCGTCTACCTTAAAAGGGTCTATACAAGCAATGTCGGATGGGCTTGCTATCTGGATTAAACACAGTTTTGAAAAGTATGTTTTATCACGTACAAATTCAGTGTCAATTGCGATGTACTCGGCATTGGCAATTTTTTCACAAAACGTGGTTAATTCCTGTGTGCTTTCTATGAGTGGACAGGTGTCACTGAGTGTTTGAGAGTCAGACATTTATTAGTATTCAAATTAAGATAATTAAGGATTGTGGTAACATGATCGCGCAATTCTTTATACAATTGCAATAGAATGGCTCATGAATTTAACTATTTGTTAAGTTGCTTGATGAAAAAACCTGTTTTTATGATAATTGGTGGGTTTATTTACAGAATGCAGTGTAGCTTAATAAAATTCAGAAATGACGAGATAAAATGTTAGTCTTATTTAGATTGTTTTTAGACATTGCCCTGTTAAAAAAAGGGCCGCAAGATGTACCGTATTCGCCTTTCTTGTTTGTGTTTCTTTTTGTCATTGTGTTTGTTGTAGAGATTGTCACCAGTTTTATTCCTGGTTATGACGGTAAGGTGATCGACTTTGGAGTTAATATCCGTTTTTTCATTGTCGCCAATATTGTCATTATTAGCGTTATCTTTTTATTGTTTAAATATTATGGTAAGGCGGATCGTTTTTTACAGTCACTGACTGCGATAACTGGCGCAGAATTAATTCTCGTAATTATTCAGTTACCGGCGGTATTTTTTGTTATGAATGGCGCGGGTGGTGAACCATCTATAATAGTTGATTTCGCAGCTTTAGTTTTAATGGTCACACTGGTTTGGGACCTGGTTATCTATATGCATATCTTTCACATCGCTTTGGCTACACCAAGAATTAATGCGGCTATGTTGTCTCTGATGATTTTGATCTTAAGTCTTGGCATTAAGTCATTACTTGTTCCGGTGGCAACCTGATGCATGTTCATATTCTAGGAATTTGTGGAACCTTTATGGGCGGCATTGCGCAATTAGCTTCAGCTCTGGGACATCGAGTTACAGGTTGTGACGAGAATGTTTACCCTCCGATGAGCACACAACTCGAACAAGCGGATATTACCTTATTTGAAGGTTTTGGAGTCGAGCAGTTTAATGATACGCCTGACGTAGTGGTGATAGGCAATGCATTATCACGCGGTAACCCAGCCGTTGAGTATGTATTGGAAAAGGGGTTGTCTTATACCTCCGGACCGCAATGGTTAGCTGAGCATGTTTTAAATGATCGATGGGTACTGGCAGTGTCTGGGACACATGGCAAAACAAGCACGTCGAGTTTGCTGGCCTGGATCCTGGAATATAACAATATGGCGCCGGGATTTTTAATCGGTGGGGTGCCGGCAAATTTTGGTTTAACTGCTCGTTTGGGTGACACGCCTTTTTTTGTGGTTGAGGCGGATGAATACGATAGTGCTTTTTTCGATAAACGTTCCAAATTTGTTCATTATCATCCTCGCACCCTTGTGATCAATAATCTTGAATTTGACCATGCGGATATTTTTGATAATCTCACTGCCATCCAAAAGCAATTTCATCATCAGGTTCGTACCGTACCGGCAAATGGTTTAATCATTTATCCCGATCATGAAGCGGCTATCAATGAGGTGATCGCAATGGGATGTTGGTCAGAACAACAAAAGGTGGGAGATAATTCAGACTGGCAAGTGACATTAACGAATAGTGATGGCAGTGAGTTCCAGGTACGTTTTCAACAGCAGACGCCTGTAAAGGTTAAATGGGATTTACTTGGCGAGCATAATGTACAAAATGCGGTGGCAGCCATTGCGGCGGCTCATCATGTTGGTGTTTCGATCGAACATGCGGCTGAGAGTTTGACTGCCTTTAAAGGTATCAAACGACGCCTTGAAATTCGCGGAGTGGTGAACGACATAACCGTTTATGATGACTTTGCTCATCACCCAACCGCGATTCAAACAACGTTGCAAGGTTTACGTCAACATGTTGGCAAGGCCAGGATCATTGCCGTGTTAGAGCCTCGCTCAAATACCATGCGTATGGGGGTGCATAAACAACAACTCGCCGATTCCTTATCAGAAGCGGATCAAGTCTTTGTTTTTGAGCCAGCTAACTTAGATTGGTCTTTACAAGAAATTCTTTCCAGTATTGCAACCAAGACCCAGACAAGTGAATCTACTCAAAATTTGATAGAAAAAATAAACGACATGGCACAACCGGGCGACTATATTGTCATAATGAGTAATGGTGGTTTTGAAAACCTGCATCAGCGCTTACTCGATATGATTGCAGACTCAAACAAATAATCAAAATGATTGATACCCAACATAAAATTTTAGCTTTAACGGGTGCCTCAGGCGCGCCCTATGCAATGCGCCTGCTTGAATGTATGCTTAATGCTGGATACCGGGTTGATATCATTTTTTCCAAGGCCGCACATATGGTGTTCTCGATGGAAACGGCTTTAAAGTTACCAGCACGGCCAGCCGAACTCAGTCAGTTTTTTATTGATCATTTTCAGGCAGGTCCTGATCAGGTTCGAGTGTATGGTCGTGAAGACTGGATGGCACCAATGGCGAGTGGTTCACATACGGCAAGTAGCATGGTTGTCTGTCCCTGTACGATGGGGACTCTGGCGGCGATTGCACATGGCATGAGTGACAACCTGATTGAACGTGCAGCGGATGTGATGATCAAAGAAAATCGCCAGCTGATATTAGTCCCCCGTGAAACCCCTTTTTCTGCCATCCACCTCGAAAATATGCACAAATTGGCACTATTGGGCGTTACTATGTTAGCCGCTAATCCTGGATTTTATTATCAACCTACTAAAATTGATGATCTGGTCGACTTCGTAGTCGCGCGGATTTTAGACCAACTCCAGATTGAGCACACATTAATGCCACGCTGGGGGCTTGATTCAGAGCGGGATCCTGAACCAGATCACGATTAATTCTACAATCTAAGCCAAAATCGCCAAGATCGATTTGCATTCTCACCGATCACAGTCTAAAACTTATGTACCTGATCAGATTGACCGAATTTGAGTAGTTAAAATATAAAAAATGTCGTTAAGTGTGCCTTTATTTCCCCTGAAGACGGTGATGTTCCCTGGTGGTGTATTGCCGTTGCGAATTTTTGAACCGCGTTACCTTGATATGGTATGTGAATGCCTGCGCTCAGATTCTGAGATCGGTGTTGTCTTGATTCAGGAAGGAAACGAAGTCGGTGCGGCTGCTCAAACTTATACGGTTGGTACCTTATGTACGATTTCTTATTGGAACCGACGCGCCGATGGACTGTTAGGAATAACGCTCAGAGGAAACCGCCGATTCCAGACCGTCAACAGTGAAGTTAAAAGTAATCAGCTGATCATGGCCGAAGTCGAAGCCTTAAATGAAACACCACCCATCGATATCCAGCAAAAATATCAGGGTATGGCAAGCTTACTTAGAAAAATTATCTCGCAACTCGAGCCCCCCTATACCACGATGCCCACACATTACGATGATTTAGAATGGGTCAGTGCCCGCTTAGTCGAATTATTACCATTGCCGTTAGATTACAAACAGCAGCTACTCGAAGTCGATGACATTTTTTCCCGCATAGAAGAACTCTACATCCAGATCCAACAATCCACTGTCGGATAGCTGGCGGATTTCATAATTAAAGTAAACAGAAATTTTTAATACTACTCATGCAGTTATTTATATTTGTATGTCCCGTCATAACAAATAGTATTTTATGGAGAATTATTTCGTTGCTATTTGAGAATCTTTTTCAAAAAGGCTAAGTATAGTTACCAAGGTTTGAAATATTTTCTAGTAAGAAAATTATTATTATTTGTTGGAAGGAACTTCGTCTACCCGTGAGAATGATTCAGCTGAAGCTGTAAAGATCTGCTAATTCACCCCATCGATTTTGCGAGTTGTTCATAGACGAAGCCATGGATAATAAGCTTCTCTCTTTCATCGGCGATTTGAAATTCAATGCCGTAGCGATTTTGATCTTCATCATCTGTTTTATCCAGACAGCGTCTGATTATGGCTGAGACGCTCAGGTATTCGTCTACTTCGGCGACGGTCAATTTAACCGAGACACTGATTAAATCACCTATCTCTCCGAGTTCCTGGGCTGACATAATCAGTGCGCCAGCGCTACTAAGATCATTTAATACGGCACTCGTGGTTTTAATTGATTCTTTACCGGGTTCGAGGTTTTGTGCTGCGGCAATAATACGAGTATTTATGCGTTGAGCCTTGCGAATGGTTTTACTTTCTAATGACTCAGGATAACTCAAGTGAATATAAGGATAGGGTGCAGTGGTTTTCTTGAGCAAGGAAGCCATAAAGGCTTGTACTGAATTACCTGAGATAAGACGTACGGTAAATTGTTGACCTTCTCTGAGCAGCATCAATTTACCATCAAGCACGGGGGCCGTGGCAATGATGCTTTTGCTGGCTAAATAACCAATAACTCGCACATAATAGCGTTCTTCGCGATCACTGGCGGTTTGTGGGTAAAATTGTAACTGTAATGCATCTCCAGCATTCAGGACGAGCTCTGATTGATTTTCCATTTAGCTAATGTAGCGAATATTTTCCATCTTGTGAAGTTTGGGATGTGTTTAGCGGTATCGTCATTAAGCCCAAATTTGTGGACACACTTATTCGAGTGTCGCAAATACCTTGGAGGCTTCCGCTATGGTGTTGTTAATATCGTCATCCGTATGCATGCTTGAAACAAAGCCAGCCTCAAAAGCGGAAGGTGCAAGATAAATACCATTATCCAGCATGCCGTGATAGAAGTGTTTGAAACGATCAACGTTACAGGCGCAGACCTGAGCAAAGTTGGTCATCTTTTCTTCTTCACTAAAGAATAGACCAAACATGCCCCCCACTGTATTCGTGGTTAATGGGATATTGGCCTTATCTGCGGCCGCTTTTAATCCCTGCGTCAGCTGTAAGGTCCGATCAGATAACTGGTTATAGAATCCTGGCTCACTGAGCAGTTTGAGAGTGGTTAATCCGGCAGCCATTGCGACGGGATTACCAGACAGAGTTCCAGCTTGATATACCGGTCCGGTCGGAGCGATCGCTTGCATGATATCGCGTCGTCCACCAAAGGCCCCGACGGGCATCCCGCCACCAATAACCTTGCCTAGTGTCGTCAAATCAGGTTTGACATCAAATAATTGCTGAGCGCCGCCTTGGGCGACTCGAAAGCCAGTCATGACTTCATCAAAAATGAGCACACTGCCATGTTGGTCGCAGACCTCGCGCAGGGTTTCTAAAAAGCCAGGTACTGGGGGGATGCAATTCATGTTACCGGCAACGGGTTCGACAATGATGCAGGCGATTTCACTGCCCATTTTATTGAATAAATCACGTACCATATCGGCGTCATTAAATGACAAGGTCAACGTGTGTCGGGCCAAATCAGCCGGAACACCAGGTGAAGTCGGAACACCAAGTGTTAGAGCTCCAGATCCAGCTTTGACTAACAACGAATCTGCATGCCCATGGTAGCAACCTTCAAACTTGACTATCTTGTCCCGCCCGGTAAATCCACGTGCCAGGCGAATCGCACTCATGGTGGCCTCGGTACCTGAACTGACCATCCTCACTTGATCCATCGAAGGTACCATTTCGCATACTTTTTCAGCCATCTGAATTTCAAGCTCAGTAGGTGCTCCAAAGCTGAGGCCTTGTTGCATTACCTCACTGACTGCATCTAAGACATCCGGGTGGGTGTGGCCGACAATCAATGGTCCCCATGAAGCTACGTAGTCAATGTATTGTTGATCATCTTCATCAAACAAGTAGGCGCCCTGACCACGTTTGAAGAATATGGGATCACCACCGACCCCTTTAAACGCTCGAACCGGAGAATTAACGCCACCGGGTATTTTTTGTTGGGCTAGCTTGAATAACTCTGCTGATCGACTCATTTTAAATCCTGATACATGATTGTTAAGTAATTAGTAGGAGCTTTGTTCATACTGCGAAGGAACATTATTCTTTTCTTGCCTAATCGTCAAATTTTCTTTGAAGCAATGATGCAATAAACGGTGTTTTAAAATAATCGGGGATCTGCAGCAGGGTGAAATGACAAAATTAAATGTCGAAAATGTTAGTTAATTTGTAAATGAAATTTAGTATTGGCTTGGGAGTTAATCTGGAAACAATTTACTAATCTGATTTGCAGCTTGGGTTACTTTTTTAGCCGCTAACACACTGTAAATAACCGCTAACATATCTGCGCCATGGGTTATCAAACCAGCTGCGTTGTTATGATTAATTCCACCAATCGCGCAGATGGGGATTTTAAGTTCTTCCGATGCTAGTTTTAATATGTCGACTGACGCTGGTGGTGCAGTCGGTTTCGATATAGAAGGGTAGAAACGTCCAAAGGCAACGTAGTCGGCGCCTTGTTGTTCTGCTTGTCTGGCCAATTCCAAATCGTTATGACAGGTGATTCCGATTATTTTGTCGTCACCAACTAATTTGCGTGCGTTAGAAATGGGTGTATCACTTTGACCTAAATGCACGCCATCAGCATCAACCTCAAGGGCCAGGTCAATATCATCATTAACCAGAAAGGTTGCTCCGAGTTCTTTACATAATACAGAAAGAATTGCCGCCTCATGACGGCGTATGGTGAGTGCGGATTGTTTATTACGATACTGTACGATTCTGGCCCCACCTTCGATGGCTTTTGCAACCAGTTTCTCAGTCGGGACACCGATGTCCAGACTCAGTTGGCGATCCGTTACGATATAAAGTCCTTTTAAGCTTTTAGTCTTGTTCATCTTCATCTCTGGCCCAGAAAAATCGGTTGGGGATCCATTGGCCGCTGCCTAATGGATACGCGTGTGCTAATGATTGCCAGGTGTAGTTTTGTGCTTCATTGATTGCGGTGAAAGGTTCGAGTCCATGTGCAATTAAGCCAGCGATGCTTGCTGCTAAAGTACAACCTGATCCATGATAGTCATTTGGGAGTCGATCCCAATGAAAGGTTTCCATTACGCGATGGTTAGCATATAGCGTATTGACGACATCATCACTTTTTTCGTGCGTGCCGGTTATTAAAACATATTCGCAACCACGATCCTGCAAAGCACTTGCACATGCGGATAAAGAGTCAGCTTCGCTGGCGAGTAAACGCGCTTCAACACTATTGGGGGTGAGGATGGTCGTTAGTGGGAGAATTAAATTTCTTATCGCGTCAGTTGCATTGTGTTCAATAAGTTCGTTACCGCCACCTGCGCGTAATATGGGATCAACAACTACGGGCAAGTTGGGGTAATCTTTTAACAGACTATGTATCGCTTCAATGATATCGATGCTGGCGAGCATGCCAATCTTTATGGCTTTGACATCCATGTCTTCAAGGATAGCTCGAGATTGTTCAATTAATATCATCGGATCTTGTGCTTCGAAACGCATGACATTTTTTGTGTTCTGAACGGTATGAGCCGTTATGACAGGCGCTGCGTGCGAGCCCATGCTGGCGATGGCTTCAATATCGGCCTGTATACCTGCGCCTCCGGTTGGATCTAATCCGGACAAACACATCACGACTGGAAGTGGTTTGTTCATATATAATTAAGTATAGCCGCTAAACTCCGGAGAGGTAATGAGCCGTTTCATCGTCACTCAATATGCGTTGTTGCACCAGACGCCATAATCCATCGTCTTCTTTTTCTAATAAACACTCAATGCCTTGTGAAATTATGGTTCCATCTTTGGCGGTTATGGTCTCACGGGTAATGAACATAATGCGCTCGTCGGTGGCGGCACGAATTTTTATTCCCTGGTATTGAATGTCAGTAATTATGTTGTCGTTAAATTCTTGTTCACACTGATTTGACCAATCATCATAACCAATGCTTTCATAACCCGGGACACCTGTCAGGCTGATTTTTCGGGAAATCAGATTCATATGGGTTTTATGATCCCGTTCGCTGACGGTTTTGACGATATTAGCAAACCAGGTTTTTACAATTGATTCAGGCATGTTGTTAATTTCCAGTGTGTTATGGCAATATTATGGATAAGCAAGTTGTCGATTACTGATAAATCTAATGGCATTGTACTTTTCTTTTAATCTGGTGCCACTAGACTTATTTAGATATATCAAGATTAGATACATTCTTAACTTATTTCAGGTATGACATGAAAGTTATTCAGAATGAAGATCTTCATCAGTTGAGTCTTGATGCCAGGTTGGCTGATCGTTTACGCAGTCATTATAATATTCATCCCACAGAAAGTGATGCGATTCAGCGCCTGTGCCTGGCAATGGAACCTGGAACTTATGTTCGACCTCATCGTCATCCTGAGGCAGGTAAATGGGAATTGTTTATAGTGATACAAGGCGTGGCCGATGTCTTGTTGTTTGACGTTGGGGGTCAGCTGATCGATCGGATCCCCATTGCCGATGATGCAACACGCATTATCGAAATACCTGAACAGACCTGGCACAGCGTTATTGCCAAACAGTCAGGCACGATTCTATTTGAGGTAAAACCTGGACCTTACTTACCTTTAGAGGATAAAAATTTTGCAGACTGGGCGCCGCCGGAAAACGCTCCTCAAGTTGCCGAATTTCTTAACTGGTTTAACTCGGCTGAGATTGGCGACATGCCACCTTCGCGTTTGGAAGCTTGATAGTGACATCATCTTCAGAGATACAAACCCATCCTCAATTTGTGGCACATCGAGGTTATGCCTTTCGATATCCAGAGAATACATTATTAGCCGTCCAGGCCGCTGTCAAAGCCGGGGCAAAGTATATCGAGATTGATGTGTTATTAAGTTCAGATTTGGTACCGGTTTTATTTCATGATCGGGATTGTCAACGCATGTGTGGTGTTGAGGGTGCGGTTCATGATTTTACTTTTAAAAAGTTAAAAACTTTTTCGGTTTCTGAACCTGAAAAATTTGGCGCACAATATGAGGGAAATCGTGTAACAAGTTTAGTGGAGCTTGTTAATTATATAGAGACTCTCCCACAAGTGACCTTGTTTGTTGAATTGAAGCGCCAGGCTATGCAAGAGTATGGTATTGATACAATGTTAGAAAAAGTACTTCCCGTATTAGAGTCGATTAAAAATCAGGCAGTGATTATTTCGTATTCGATTGAATCTTTAATAGCAACGCAGTCGAACAGTCATTTTCCAGTAGGTGCGGTATTTGATTTTTGGACTGAACGAAATAATGATTTAATTCAACAATTAAATCCAGAGTATATGTTTACCGACATCAATGATTTACCGGATGATGGAGCACTAGTCTGTCCTGGCAGTCAATTAGCCGTTTATGAGTGTATTGATCCGCAGTGGGCCAGTAATGTTCATCAACGTGGTGTTGATCTCGTGGAGACGTTTCAAATTGCAGAAATGTTGGCGGCCTTTAACGATGAATAACTTAAAAGGTTCTTCCCGCTAGTGACGAAAAAATATGACATTTGTATCATAGGTGGTGGAATTCAGGGCGTTGGGGTTGCACAAGCGGCGGCTGCTGCAGGGTACAATGTATTATTGCTCGAAAAAATTGGCCTGGCTTGTGCAACGTCGAGTCGTTCATCAAAATTAATTCACGGTGGTTTGCGATACCTTGAATCCGGTCAGTTTAGTTTAGTGGCGGAATCTATATATGAACGGGAGTTGTTGATCAAAAATGCTCCTGAATTAGTTAAGCGAGTTCCGTTTTATATTCCAATCTATAAACATACCTCGCGTCGTTCCTGGCAGGTTTTTGCTGGTTTGAGTCTGTATGCGATCTTAGGTCGATTAAAAGCGGAAGCCTGTTTTCGCAAAGTGCCACAATCAAAATGGCATCAACTCGACGGACTGAATGAGAACGAATTACAGGCTGTGTATCAATATAGTGATGCTCAAACGGATGACGTACAGCTAACGCGTGCGGTTATGTATTCTGCTTGTCAATTAGGTGCAGAATTAATTTGTCCGGCACAATTCGAACTGGCAACTTATCAAAACCACCAATACCATGTGCGGTATAGTGAAGATGGTATTGACACTGAAATAGTCTGCCGGGTTTTAATTAATGCTACTGGCCCCTGGCATAATGAGGTACAAAAGAAAATCAGTCCAAATATTACTGTCCCGGATATCGAGTTGGTGCAGGGTGCACATATAATTATTAACCAAACGCCACCTCGAGGAGTTTATTATGTCGAATCACCTAGCGATCGGCGTGCCGTGTTCGTCATGCCGTGGTATCAACAGACCATGATCGGTACGACCGAAACTCATTACGAAGGGAACCCTGCGGAGATTAACCCAACCGAGCATGAGTTGGATTATCTACAAAACATCGCAGACCATTATTTCCCCAGTTATGATAACAATATAATCGATAGTATTGCCGGAGTAAGGGTGCTACCCAAAAGTAATAAAAGTATGTTTAATCGTGCACGGGACACTTTATATATTAGTGATGAAATGTTGCCTGGCTATTTAGGTTTAATGGGTGGGAAGTTAACCGGATACCGCCATACAGCCGAAAAAACGATGCATAAAGTGAAAACCCACCTTGGTGAAAGTAAAAATAAAATGAATACCCGATCAATTCATTTAACGCCGGCCCCGAATGATTTTTAAGATTATAAGGCTCACACTATGTATGCGGTAATCTTTACAGCAGAATTGTTATCATTAGATGACGAATACACTCAAACGGCAGAACGAATGCGCACGCTAGCCTTTGAAAACTATCATTGTCAGAATATTCAGTCGGTAACAGAAGGTAACCAGGAGATTACTATCTCCTATTGGAACAGCACGGATGACATTCGTGCCTGGAAACAGGATCCGGCACACCTCACAGCGCAACAATTAGGTCGAGAAAAATGGTATCGACATTATGACGTTAAGATTGTCGAAGTTTTAAGGGAGTACCAGGGAGAAAAATAGGGGTCAGAGACGGAAAAAAAAAGGGGGTCAGAGACGTATTTTTGAGTTATATAAAATATGCAAAACAAAAATACGTCTCTGACCCCCATTTTTTTAAATTCAGTTTGGGTTCAGTATTGGCGGAGTATCTTTTTCCTAATGCTTAATTAGGGGTAGGATATGAAAGCGATTTCTTTTTTTAACCGAATTCTGGTGCCGTTATTATTCATTATTATTCTGCTGCCAACATTAACGGGTTGTCATCTATTGCACCATCGTCATGGTCATCATGGGCATCATAACCGGCATTATGATCACGATAATCGTCATCGAAGTGATAATCACCATGGAGATCACCGTCGTCACTCACAAAATCGAAAAAAAGAATATTACAAAGATCGACATCATCGCGATTAGATTTCATTAGCGATATTGACTCGACCTTTTTTTCGATTGTTATGTAGCTGAACTGATTAAGACAAAGTTGTTAGCGCTTGCGATATCTCTAGCTGCTTGATCAGATAACCAGTGTTTCAGACTCTGAAGCATTTCCCGCAATTCATCGGCAGGTAGAGGCCGGCTAAAGTAAAAACCCTGTGTCTCATCGCATTGCTGGTAGCGCAGAAAACTAACTTGTTCGGCGGTCTCGGTCCCTTCGGCAACGACGGTTAGATTTAGGTTGTGTGCCATTGCAATAATAGTCTGTACGACGGCGGCATCACTGGAATCTGTCGTAATATCTTTTACAAAAGAGCGATCAATTTTTAATGAATTAATCGGCATGCGTTTTAAGTAAGCAAGTGATGAGTAACCGGTTCCAAAGTCGTCAATCGATAAATGTATGCCCATGTCCTGAAGTTGGCGAAGCACCATAAAAGTATGTTCAGTATCTTCCATCAACATACTTTCTGTAATTTCTAATTCGAGCCATTCTGCATCGAGCCCAGTTTCGCTTAAGACTCGGGCCACCATTTCGGCGAGCCCTGCATGCTTGAATTGTCGAGCAGAAAGATTCACTGCCATGCGAAATTGCTTCGTGCATATCTTTTGCCACTCTTTGGCCTGAAGACAGGCCTGACGAAGAACCCATTCTCCAACTTCTACAATAAGACCGGTGCTTTCCAGTATCGGAATAAATTTTACCGGTGAAACCATTTCAGAATTTTGCGGGAGCCAACGCAATAATGCTTCAAACCCGGAGAGAACGCCTTCATGAAGGTTAATTTTCGGTTGGTAGTACAAAACAAATTCGTTTCTTTCCAGGGCGTGACGTAATTTGGTCTCTAATTGTAATTGCTCCATTGATTCTGCGTGAATATCGGATTTGTAATATTGGTAGTTACATCCACCTTGCTGCTTGACCTGATACATGGTGGATTCAGCATTTTTTATTAAATTTTCCTGCTCGTTGCCATCGATTGGATACAATGAAATGCCAATACTGGTAGTAATAAAAAGTTCAAGCCCTGCAAGCTCAAAGGGTTGTGCAAATGAATCTATAATTTTATTTGCAATACGAGCTGCAACTTGAGCGTCATCCAAACTATTTATGGTAATCGCAAATGTGTCGCCACTGTATCTGGCAACAGTATCATTTTCGCGAAGAACATTTTGTATCCGTACGGAAACATCCTTCAGGAGTTCGTCACCGCAATGATGCCCCAGGGTATCGTTGATTTTGCTAAACCGATCCAGGCCGACGAACATAACACCACAAAAATTGTTTCTGCGTTTTGCGTCATGAATAGATTGTTGTAGACGATCGTGAAATAACTCTCGATTTGGTAAATTAGTTAAGCTATCAAGATAAGTAAGTTGATGCAGTCGTTGTTTGGTTTCGGCATCCAGGCGCATGGCATTAATTCTGCTATTCCAAAATTCTGTATAAATATATCGACTTTGTATTAAACAATATGCGAGATAAGTTAGAAAGAATGCAACCATGCCGTAACCTCCAACTACCATGCTAACGATAAGGTTAGGCAAAAGTATGATGGTAACGTGTGCCTGGGTGAGTCGTTTATTCATTCCAATACTTAGCAGACCACCCGCACAAATTGCAGCGGTCGCGGCCGTTGTTAATAATGACGTCCAGGTATTTTCGTAATAATAAATGGCTAACGAGCTGATACTTGCCCAGGTAATTGCTGCAGCGATTACGGCAGAAAAATTTAATCCACACCATAAGCGGATACTAAAATCATATATCGAATCGAAGCGGATCAAAATCACAAGGCGTATAGCCAGACTAATGGTAAATATGGCCAAAGCGGGATAAATAATCCAGGGATGTTCGCTTGCGTAAGGTGAACCCAGGATTAATACGATTGCGGCAATAAAATAAGCTGCTGAAGCAGGGCTACTGCGTTTCGCGGTTTCGCTACTCGCGGCACGTTTTACCGCTGATGTTTGCTCTTTGTTTAACTCGCTAAAGCCCTGGAACTTCGTTTTAACCATGCCTCTTTTATCGGCTATGCCTTGCAGGCGGCAAATCAAAAAGTGTGATCCAGGTTTGTTATTTTTATCGTTTTATAATTATTTATTCAGGGATTGGTAATTTGAGGTACTGAAAGCGTGTTATTGGTGAATGTCGATGGTCACTTTAAATTTAGTTGTCGTTGCGCATGCGTTGCAGCATAGCTTGTTCCCAGAGCAAAAAGCGTCCATCCAGGACAACATTTTCCTGTGGTTTAAACCAGGGGCCGTGGGAATTTTCTGGCCAGTGTCTAGGTTTACCTGCGACCAAATAGGCTAATCCTCGAGTGGTTGCTTCGCTTTCAATCGGGCGGTAAATAGGGAGGCGGGTTAGGTCGGCCAGACGTTGACAGAGGCCATCCAGTTTCGCGAGACCTCCGGAAATTTGTAGTTGTTGGGGGGGCGAAGAGAACTTCACCATCTCCTGGACGTTGGCATGGATCAAAAACACGATGCTCTCTATAACGGCAACATAATTAGCGGCAGGTTCTGCGCTGGTTTCATAATCGGTTTCAAAATCGGCGACCCAGTAGGGCGCGGCTAAGCCTGATACGCCGTTTAGAAATAAAGGTGGATTGATGATGGTGTCCAGCCAGCCAGGGAGTTGATGCCAAAGATCCGTGACCGGCTGCTGCTGTTGCATCCATTCGATAGCACTGCCGGCACCATTAACCGTACCTTCCATCACATACTGTGATTCATTCTTATCTGAAAAAATGATACTGGTCAGCAGACGTCGGGCATACCGTAACGCATAGCCTGAAGGACGTGAAACAAACGCGCCCGTGCCAATATTGATATAGGCCGTTTCAAACTGCAGGTTACCCGTAGCATACATGGCGGCCGACTGATCCCCGGTGACCACCGTTAAGGGGATAGTCTTGTCGTTTATTGAAATATCGCCATAGGCGTAGTGAGTGGGTACACACTCTGGCAAAATCGCTCGCGGTATGCCAAAGCTTGTTAATAAGTAATCATCCCAATCCTGTCGATGGATGTGCCAAAGTAATGTTCGGGAAGCACTGACGGGATCGGCGACATTTGGTTTCTGTTCAACGAGGTTGTGTACCAGGAAACTGCTCATCGGTCCGCAACAAAGTCGATTTTCACTCAATGCCTGTTGTACTTCAGGTAGATTATCCAGACACCAGCGCATCTTGCTTGCACCGTAATGGGCGGACGGTAACAGTCCTGTGCTCTTATGGATGTCTTCTCGATCCAGATCGAGATCGGCCAGCCATTGATGGGCACGTCGATCCTGCCAACTAATTACTGGAGATAAGGCCTGTCCGCTATGTTTGTCCCAACAAACAATATTAGAACGTTGTGTGGCCAACCCGACGGCACGAATATATTTTGTTTTCTCACCCACCTGGTTGATAACCTGTTGTAAACAAGTACGGATGGAGGTTAATAATTCGTCGGCATCGTGTTCGACAAAATGAGGTTGTGGGGTATGGGTCGTCAGGTCTTGTGAATGGCTGGCGACGATTTCACCTTCAGCGTCATAGGCCATGACGCGGCTAGCGTGTCCGCCCTGATCAATGGTTAGAAAGAGATTTTTAGTCGTATGCACGGTCCGTGTTGCTCATCGTTATTAGGGGTGCTCTGGTTATCGGCGTACAACGGATTCAGCTTTAGGTTGGAATATCCTCAGACAGATAACGGGCGATCAGTGCCTTTTGATAATTGGCGGCCGGCATAGGTACACGCACATGGTGGCCACTACCAGGGGCGACGTTCATTGGCTCGCCCTTTAGTGATTCGATGTGCTCAACGTTAATATGTTGATTACCATCAGGGGCAATGATCTCAAGCCGATCACCGAGTTCAAATTTATTCTTAACGTCGATCTCAGCCATCCCCAGTGCCTCATCGAAGCCAGTTATCTCGCCAACAAACTGTTGTTTGGTATGGGTCGAGTTATTTTGCAGGTAATTTTGATAATCCTGGTCCGGGTGGCGTTGATAGAATCCTTCGGTATAACCTCGATTAGCCAGGTTCTCGAGTTTGCCGTATAAGTCAGGGTTGAATTCGCGACCCGCTACCGCATCTTGAATGGCCTGGCTATATAACTGCGCTGTGCGGGCGACGTAATAATGTGATTTAGTGCGGCCTTCAATTTTAAGTGAGTCAATGCCCATTTCTGTTAAACGGGCCACGTGTTGGATGGCTCGCAAGTCTTTCGAGTTCATTATATAAGTGCCGTGTTCATCTTCAATGATGGGCATCAACTCACCGGCACGGGTTTTTTCTTCAATCAAATAAACCTTATCTGCATCAGGGTGGCGCTTTTGAGGCTCTGGAAAGAGCTGTTGTTCCTTGATTGCCGCCATCGCATCAAATTCTATTTTTTGCGCTACTCTCTCGACATCGCCCGATTCATTTTCTTTACCATCGTGCATCTTGTATTCCCAACGACAGGCGTTGGTACAGCTACCCTGGTTGGGATCACGGTGATTAAAATAACCGGATAACAGGCAGCGCCCCGAATAAGCGATACACAATGCGCCATGCACAAAGACCTCTAATTCCATGTCTGGACACCGTTGCCGAATCTCTTCAATTTCATTCAGCGACAACTCCCGAGACAGGATGACGCGTTCAAGGCCAAGTGATTTCCAGAATTTCACCGCTGCATAATTGACGGTATTGGCTTGTACGGACAGATGGATCGGGACGTCTGGCCATTTTTCTCTGACCATCATGATCAGTCCTGGATCGGCCATGATCAGGGCATCAGGCTTAAGATCGATGACTGGGGCCATATCGGCGAGGTAAGTCTTCACTTTCGCGTTATGGGGCATGATATTACTGGCGACAAAGAATTTTTTCCCCAGCGCATGAGCCTCACTGACGCCCTGGGCAATATTCTCCAGTTTGAAGTCGTTGTTCCTGACCCTTAATGAGTAGCGGGGCTGACCGGCATAGACCGCGTCAGCGCCATAGGCGAAGGCATACCGCATGTTTTTAAGGGTACCGGCGGGTAACAATAGTTCAGGTGCTTTCATTTCTTCATCATTTTTTCCTAATATGGCGTTTATTCTAGCAATTTTATCAACATCTAACCTCTCTCCTTTGAGAGAGAGTGGTCGAAATAGTGGAAACAGGTCATAACCGTGTCACAAATGGTTACGAGGCTTGACAACAGGGTGTGATTATCAGGATAGTAGGGGCACAATAACTCACTGAATAGGCAGGAGGTGGGGATGCAAACCAGTCAAGCATCCGCAGAGCGTCGTTACGCTGCGCAAACTAAGCATGGTACTTTACTCGAATCTCGTACAGAGACCCTCACGCTGTATAGTCAGCTTGCCGGATTGAGACCATTTAAGCCAGACGAGGAAGTACAGCTCGCATTACAGGAGTTCTGTGAGGCGCTAGTCGATTATACGGCCAGTGCTCACTTCCAGTTATATCGTTTTATCGATGAAGGGACAGAACGGCGTAAAAATGTCGTGGAATTATCTGAAAGCATTTATCCGAAAATTGCTGAGACCACTCAGACCATCCTGGATTTTAATGAAAAATACGACTGTGAAGATAAATGTAACAACCTAGGCCAGCTTGATCAGGATATGTCTGTTTTAGGTGAGATTCTGGCCGACCGCATCCTATACGAAGATCAGATCATTGCGGCCTTAACCATCGATCGCGATTGATACTGCCTTAGCAATTAAATGCCCGCCTTCCATAAGCAGGCTGGGGGAGTAGCTTTAATTCGGTTCTCTGGTTGAACGCCTGGGTAAAACAAGCAGATTTTGGATGAAATCAGCCATAATCGTTAACACTACGATTAACTGCTCGAATTTTCTTAGTTGCTTATGAATTAAATAGCTCATTTTTAAGCCGCCAGATATTCAATAACTTTGGCGGAAGTCTTACTGTAATCCGTTTTAATCTTTTCTTCTTCCGTCGCCAGTAATAAGACCGCTTGTTCCAGGCTGATCTCCTCGACTTCGTAGTCGGGTATGGTATCGTTCATCGCCATTTCCTCTCAATTTCATTATAGATCTACATATAATATAGCTACTTATATAGCCTTTCTTAGATCAAATATCAAGTATATTACATAAGTTATTGATTTATAATTCATCTTGCATGCTTAAACTTAAAAACTTGGCACTGCTTATAAAAAGGTTATATATTCCTGTGTCCACATTTCATCAATAAATGGGCTCCAATGCAGGGCCCTAGTGAAAAGTGCAGGAGGAGAAAAGGCTTGGCCTACGCAATTGTTATTAATCTGGATTACGAAAATCACCCCCCCGAGGTGTGTTCAGAACTGTGGAATGTCATAAAGCTAGGCATGCTGCAGGCGGGCTTTAAGTGCGATGGGCGTCGCTTTATTATCAATATGCCTGAACACCAGGCCTGCAAAAAAGCTCGTCGTGTCATTGACGACCTCGAAGATCATCTTGAATATCACCGCAAGCATCTGTATCGCTTTATGAAAGACTTCTATGCCTATGATATGGATGCCACGTCTAATCTGTTGGTACCTGAACGTCAGGGTATGGCGGTTAAAATGGGTGTGATTAGTTGATACAACCCATCAACGAATAATCCTCTGGTTTTGTGGAATTTTGCGTTGTTCGCAATTTTAGCGATTGAAAGTTGCTACTATTGATTCATATGAGAAACCTGTCTAATTTCGTTCTAATGATCGTTTTTGTTGCTACACCCGTCACTTCGGTTGCTGATGTTTATCGCTGGGTGGATGATAAAGGGGTTACTCATTATGGTGATAAACCTCCGGCAACCAAAAAACAAGGCAAGTCATCTCCTGATGTTGCCAAAGTAAATTTACGTGGCGATAAGATATTTAACCAGGTCAAGAAAAAAACACCGATTACATATCAAGGTAAAGATAAGGCGGCGTTGGTCCTGTTTAAAGAATTACAGGTAAAACTCAAGAAGTCTAACCGTAAAGATTTACATATTGGTACGCGTATGCAATCCAACCGAGGTTCTTGCGGCAACCCTCAACCGATTATGTGGGATCAAGGATTTATTGATGTCTCTGAGAATTCGTTGATGAGTGACGTGATTGTTGCTTTCAAGGAAGAAAATTATCGCATGATCACGGGCAAGTTGATGAGTGTCTCAAGCTCCAGCCGGCTGACTTTAAAAGCAACAATTTCCAAACTTCGAATAGATGTTTGTAACTCTTACAGTCAGGGAAAAAACAGTTATCAAAAAGCCGCAGCCTACGTAAAAGTTTCCTGGCGTTTAGTTGATCGATTATCAAAAAAAATTCTGCATAGAAATGTTAGCGAAGGGGCGGTAAATGATTTTGATCGCTTTCGTCGCGACGGTGCGGAGAAGGCTATATTCAGAGCGATCACCATGGCGGCACGAAATCTACTGGCGGATGAAAATTTTGTTGATCATATGACCCCGTTACCGGGACAAAATGTTCCAGCCCAATCATTTGCGCGACTGGATGTGGCACTTCAATATGGTAATGCAAAATCGACATTTAAAACTGAAATAGAAAAAGTGAAATCAGTTGCGGTGACGGTGCGAACCCCGGATGGTCATGGCAGTGGCGTAATACTTGATAAGGCTGGTTATGTGTTAACAAACGCCCATGTCGTTGGCAAAAACCGTGATGTCATTATTATTGTTAACAATCAGGAACTCCCGGGCAAAGTTATTCGTAGAGAGCCTTATCGTGATGTTGCGTTAATTGAAGTTAAAAACCTGCCTGCGGTAAAAAGCGTTGCCATCAGTAAGTCAAAGTTAACGGAAGGCGATACAATCTATGTTATTGGCACCCCATTGAATGAATCCTTAAGTAATACGGTGACCAAGGGGGTATTTTCTGCGTTTAGAAAACACGATGGCCTCATCTATTATCAAACCGATGCGGCAATTAACCAGGGTAACTCTGGCGGGCCGGTGTTCGATGAAAAAGGTGAGTTAATCGCAATCAGTGTTGCGGGTGTGTTTACGCAAGGGGGGGCCAGTTTAAATGTCAATTACCTGGTACCCATTGAAGATGCGATTAAAAAATTAAATATATCCGAAGCCCGGGACATGTCGCATCTGTTTGATGTGTCGGATGATAAGGACCAGGCGAGTGATGAAGTAAAGATTAAAGCTAAATAACTTTTGTATACTGTCATCCATAGCAAAGCGAGCCTGTCATCCGAGTGAAGCGAAGGATCAAGATCCTTCGTCGTTCCACTCCTCAGGATGACAGGAAAAATTTGTCATCCTGAGCGCAGCGAAGGATCTTAAGTTTACCAAATAGTAACAGCATCTTTTCATCACTTTCTCGTCATTCTCCCTGGAGAGGGAGAATCCAGATTTCGTAAGACATGATTACTTCAATTAAAATGCCAATTCCTGATTAACTTTTGCACAGGTAAAAGTGAATCTCCCCCAAATTCACAATCAGTAACACAGTTTCCATCGGGAAAAGCCTCATGTGGATTAACGCTAGATTTCATACATATCACGCTTTTAATTTCAAAATATTGCGTTTATTGAAATAGTGAATTATACTATTTCAATGAAATCGAAATAATGAAATCGAAATAATGAAATCGAAATAATGAAATCGAAATAATGAAATAGTAGGGTACGGTAATTCAATGATTGAAACAGGATCATGAAAAGAGAAATACAGGGCAAATACGTCACCATTTCCACCGTGGGGGAGTCCGTTCAAGCTTTTATACCGGCTGCACTGCCCCCAAAGCCGGATATTGAATGGTCACTTGCATTGCGCCAACGCTTTGAAAAGGCTCATCTGGCTCTGGGAAGGCTGGACAGTATTTCCAGTTTGTTGCCGGATACGGATATTTTCCTTTATATGTATGTGCGAAAAGAAGCGGTACTTTCGTCCATGATTGAAGGCACGCAATCCTCTCTATCGGATCTGCTCTTGTATGAGCTTTCGGCGCGACCGGGTGTGCCCATTGATGATGTGGAGGAGGTGAGTAATTACGTCGCTGCATTGGAGCATGGCTTAGGTAGGTTGGAAGAAGGATTTCCAATATCAGTGCGCTTGTTGAGAGAGATTCATGCCATTTTGTTATCAGGCGGGCGCGGTAGCACGAAGCAGCCTGGTGAGCTACGCCAGTCGCAAAACTTGATTGGGGGTACACGTCCAGGTAATGCGGTGTTTGTACCGCCACCCGCTGAGGAAATTGCCGATGTGCTGTCTGCACTTGAAAAGTTTATCCATAACCAGGGACAGCAAACACCATCCGTACTCAAGGCGGCATTAGTGCATGTGCAGTTTGAAACCATTCACCCTTTTCTGGATGGCAATGGTCGGCTAGGTCGCTTGCTCATTACCTTGATTTTGGTGGCAGAAAAAGTATTGCAACAACCTTTGTTATATTTAAGTTTATATTTTAAAACCCATCGACAGGAATATTATGAACGTTTGAATCAGGTGCGGCTCACCGGAGATTGGGAGGCCTGGCTTGAGTATTTTGCGGATGCGACTGAGCAGACAGCAAATAATGCCGTACTCACGGCAAAGGAATTAATTGATCAATCAGAACGGGATCGAGCTGCTATTCAGGGACAGGGCCGTTTTGCGGGTACATTGTCACAAATATACAATGTACTACTGCGACGACCTGTTACCAGCGCGGCGCGGATAAAAAATGAAACGGATTTGGCACCGGCGACCATCCAATCGGGTCTTCAAAAACTTGAGAAGCTCAATATTTTGCAGGAGCTGACCGGAAAGCAACGAAATCGTATTTATGCTTATGGTGAATACATAGCAATTTTAAACCAGGGTAACGAATTGCCATAAATTAAGTAACGGTTACACACAAAGGATAACAGGGATGAGGTAATCGAATTTTAGTTTTCTAAAACAAAGCTGGTCTTTTTTTGTTGATGATGCACAGCAGGTGGAAGCAGATGACAGGCTCGTTTCACTCAGGATGACATGAAAAATTTGTCATCCTGAGGAGTGAAACGACGCAGGATCTTAAGTTTTACCAAATAGAAACAACATCTTTTCATCACCTTCTCGTCATTCTCCCTGGAGAGGGAGAATCCAGATAATTTGTCTACTATCATCCATAGCAAAGCGAACCTGTCATCCTGAGGATTGAAACGACGAAGGAACTTATGACAGCACAGGTTAAGCAAATCGAAAGCCCTGCTGTTCTTGGCAAGATCCTTCGCTCCGCTCAGGATGACTGACCTGAACCAATCGGGATGACAGGCTTTTTGGTTCGGGATAAAACGTATCGCGTTGTTACCTGCTTTTTCAAGCTAACATCTTAAGTAATAACTCACGTACGGTGTTGGATTCAAACGGCTTATCACAGATTGCTGAGACGCCAGCCTGTTGTACGGCCGCGAGTCGATTATCATCGGATTCGCTTGAGACCATCAGGATAGGGATGGTTGACTGGGTACTGTTCTTGCGTACATGTTCAACCAGTTGTTTACCATCCATCTCTGGCATATTGTAGTCAGTCACTATTAGATCAAAATATTTGTTTTTAATAATCTCAACCGCTTCTTTACCATCCTTTGCATTGGTGATTTTTTCTATGCCCATGTTGGATAGGACTCGATTAATGTGTTTGCGTGCCGTGAAACTGTCATCCACCACCAGCACTTCCAAATTCTCTGATTCTATTTCTTTTGTATCGAGGCTGTCCGGGTCAAGGTAATAAACGGTTGAGAATAATCCGCGCTTAAGTTGCTCGATTTCATAAGGCTTGGGCAAAATGGCAATCACGCCGGCCTGGCGTATTGGTTCAAGGTAACGAAAGTCTGTCTCACTTGAAATTAACATAAATGGAATTTCATTATGCTCCGTATCCATGCGCATATTTTGCACTAACTCGGTGCCGGTCATATCTTCTAAATGCATGGAGCTAATAATGAGATCGTGTTTGTTTTTATCCATCGTATTGAGTGCAGTAGAACCATTTGTGACCTGATCAATGTTCATCACACCAAAGCCATTGAGGTGGTTACAAATAATACGTTGTTGCGTCGAAGACGGTTCGACAAGCAAAACTGACAATTGATCCAGGGTAATTTTTTTCATGGACTGGATAACACGATAAGTTATTGATCTTACATTTTAATATCGTCTTGAAGAGGGTTTACTTGAGAATATGCTGACTAGCGGTAACCGCCGGAAATTTGGCAGTTACCGATATGGCTGATGAAAAGCGGGCTTAGTTATTGATTTTGAATGCGAGCAACAATATTTTCTTCACGTGCACGTCGTAGATCGTCACGTATATGGGCGGTGCGACCAACTTGTTTACCAAGGTAGTAGCCAAAGCTAAACAAGCTGGAGATTATTACGGTTAAGATGAGTAATTCTGTCATTTCGATACCTATTACAACTAACAACATTAAACTAGATAACTAATGTATCGGTGTTGGGCGGAACATCTTAACTTTAGTGGGTAAGTGACTTCGTGATCCATGAGCAGGATCACGTTTTTTAAGGTTATTAATTAAAAGAAGCTGAAAGTGTGAAGGCGGTCAGACGCCACTGTTATCGGCTGTTTTGTCGTTTTTTGAGACCACGGTCACAGGACCTACGATCGGTAACATTCTTTCCAGCAGTGGCGTAGGACGTTTGCCTAAACGTTGTTCATAGATGACGGTGTAGGTTAATACCCGTTGTAGATAATCTTTCGTTTCCCTGAAAGGCACACTCTCTACCCATATGTCTGCCGGCAGTATTTTATCTTTGGGTAACCAGGTACTGACTCGATAGCCTCCTGCATTATAAGCAGCGGTGGCCAGTACGCTGTTGCCTTTAAATTTATCTTTAACATGTTTTAAATAATTTATACCGAGTTTTACATTGGTATTGGCGTTTAATAAATCGTTACGACGAAAACGAATTCGTAACGAACGTGCCATTTGGCGAGCCGTACGAGGTAACAATTGCATTAACCCCATTGCACCTGCATGTGATTTGGCATCTTTGGTAAAGGCACTTTCCTGACGTATGATCGCAAAGGCCCAGGCCGGGTTAATACTTTTTTTACGCGAATGATTCACGACTAAATCCTGATGTGCTAATGGGAAGCGTTTTTCCAGGTCATCCCAATACTTTGCCTGTGCAAAAGTAACGATGGCGCGATCATGCCAGCTCCATTCATGGGCTAACTGCGCGGCCACCATTAACTGTGGTTTATCCAGAAGTTGTAATGCATGATTCCATTCACGTCGTGCGTCAACCACACGTTTTAAGGCATAGAGTTCACGAGCGCGTTCGATGGCGGGCATCTTTTCTATTTTTGATAAATCCTGAGCGGAAGATTTAATTGGACGGTGATCAAATTTATATTGCATGCCGGCACGATCGGCAGAAAGAAATCCGAAGTAGCTACGGTTATCGGCATTTAAAAGATAGACAGAACGCGCTTCATCTAGTCGGCCTATTGCTTCTAAAGAACGTGCCCGCCAATAACGCCAGCGATCAGAATGTTTATCCTCTGCTGCCAGTCTATCCATCCAGTCCAATGCAATTTCCCAGTCTTGATCCTGCATGGCATTTAAGATGTAAAATTCATGCACACGTTTGTCTGTAGCATTAAGGTTGAGTTGTTTGAGCCAGGTATTTGCGGTAATCGGATCGTCTTTGACTAAGGCCAGTGTTAAGCGACGTTCTAAACGTTCTTTCTCGCTTTTACTGAATTGATACTCGTCACGCCAGTCATGCCATAGTTGTGCGGCAGAAGTGGCATCTTTGCGAGCCATACGGCTTAGACCATCGGTGAGTACCCAACGCAATGGTTGCGAGTCTTTACCTTCGAAGCGACTGTAAACGTCCATAACATAATTTGGGTCTCGACGTACCTTGGCCCAGATGCGTACCCAATAACGTTCTTTCTCAGGAAGATATTTACTTAAATATAATCCCATGCGTGATCGGCGCGCCTGCATGGCAAGGCGTATTCGTTCCCAGACTAAATCTTGTGTCAGCCCACCAGATTTGTGCCAACGCTGTATCGGGTAGTCGCAGCGTTTTGGTAACGATTTGCCCGTCATCCATATGCCTTCAAGTACTGCATAGGCACGTTTGGGTTGCTTTTGCATTAACAATGCACGCGCAAAGTCACATTGCAGTCCGCGATCATTGGTGTAATAAAAATTATCGATCAAGGTTTGCCATTGTCGTTTACGTGCTAACGATTTTAACCAGGAGTATTGCAGTCGTGTGGCTAATGGGGTGCCGGGTTGTTCCTGTAAAAAACGATGAATCGATTTGTAACTCGTCGAGTTAAGATTACGTTTGATCTCTTTGAATTGCAGGTACGAATGGAGTGGGTAGTCGCGCAGGCGTTTTTCGAGGCCACGATACTTTTTCATGTGGCCGCGCTTTAAGGCATGTTCCGCATCCTGGAACATTTGTCGTTGTAGCATGGTACGTCGATCGACATTCGCTATCGCTGGGGTGGCCAGCAAACTCACCAGAGCGATGATAAAAATCCGTTTAACAATGTTCACTACTGCAACTAACATGGGACGACCTCCTACCCCAGGGGCAAAATTGGATAACAAATATCCTCCTCCGTTGCCTCTCTTCTAAACTATACAACGGAAGATCCTTTTGCGCTAGCTAAGCCTTTGTATTCGCACATAATGTGCCAGTACCTGCCTTGGCATGCTATTTAGCCTATATCGGCCGCGCTGCTCCCAAATTGACCCATTTACAGCAAAATTTGACTCAGTTTGTGTTCGATGCCCACTTTTTTGTTCAAAACGGTATAATCTGGCTCTTTTTTCGATCGAGTAAACTATTCAAACACGTGCAGCAGGAGAGACCCGAAGATGGCAGATAAGAAGCTCAACAAATACAGTTCCCGGATTACCGAACCGAAGGCTCAAGGGGCTTCCCAGGCGATGCTGTATGGTACTGGCCTGACCGCGAATGATATGTCACGCGCTGAGATTGGTATTTCGAGTGTCTGGTGGGAAGGCAATACCTGTAATATGCATTTGAACGATCTGGCTGCCATCGTCAAAAAAGGTGTTATTGAGGCGGGCCTGGTGGGGATGCGCTTCAATACTATCGGTGTTTCTGATGGCATTTCCATGGGCACCGATGGCATGAGTTATTCGTTGCAATCACGCGATATTATCGCTGATTCGGTTGAGACCGTGATGAATGCACAATGGTATGACGGCAATATTTCAATTCCGGGCTGCGACAAGAACATGCCCGGGGTGTTAATCGCAATGGGGCGACTCAATCGTCCCTCGTTAATGATTTACGGTGGCACCATCAAGCCGGGCCACTATGGCGATAAGGTGCTGGATATTGTTTCGGCATTTCAGAGTTATGGTGAGTTTTTAGCCGGCTCAATTGACGATCAGGAACGTCAGGAGATTGTTGAAAATGCCTGTCCCGGTGCGGGTGCCTGTGGTGGAATGTATACCGCCAATACCATGGCCTCGGCCATCGAGGCGATGGGTATGAGTTTACCGTATAGTTCGTCGACTCCAGCGGTGGATCAGGGCAAGTTGGATGAGTGCATGCAGGCGGGTAAGGCGATGCGTCATTTGCTTGAAAATGATATCAAACCCCGCGATATCATGACCCGTGCCGCATTCGAAAATGCGATGGTGATGATTATGGCCTTAGGCGGCTCTACCAATGCGGTATTGCACTTGATTGCGATGGCGCGTGCCGTTGATGTGTCTGTGACGCTGGATGATTTCCAGTCGGTCTCCAACCGCATTCCGTTCCTGGCAGACCTCAAACCCAGTGGTCGCTATGTCATGGAAGATTTGCATAATGTGGGTGGTGTTCCGGCAGTAATGAAGTATTTATTAGAGAAAGATTTAATCGACGGTAGTTGCATGACCGTGACGGGTAAAACGGTGGCCGAGAACCTGGCCGATCTACCGGAATTAAGCCCGGGTCAGGATGTGTTTATGCCATTGGAAAATCCGATCAAGCAAACGGGTCATATCCATATATTAAAAGGTAATCTGGCTCCAGGTGGTTCTGTGGCCAAGATAACCGGTAAAGAGGGACTCAAATTTTCCGGGCCGGCTCGCGTCTATGATTGCGAAGAAGATATGCTTGCGGGTTTAGAGAACAATGAGATCCAAAAAGGTGAAGTGGTGGTCATTCGCTATGAGGGTCCGAAAGGAGGACCGGGTATGCCTGAGATGCTAACCCCGACCTCGGCCATTATGGGCGCTGGCCTGGGTAAGGACGTTGCGTTGATTACCGATGGTCGTTTTTCGGGCGGTTCACACGGTTTCATTATTGGTCACGTTGTGCCGGAAGCCCAGGAAGGTGGGCCGATTGGATTAATTAAAACCGGCGACGTGATTACGATTGATGCGGAATCATTACAGCTGAGTGTTGATGTAAGCGACGAAGAGATGGATAAACGTCGCGCAGACTGGGTGATGCCGGCCTATAAGGTCAAACGCGGAACTTTATACAAATATATCAAAAGTGTGAAGGACGCCTCATTTGGCTGTGTCACGGATGAGTAATAAATTAAAAGGCTAGCGCGTTTTATTAACTTAATTTCTTAAAAATAATAAATAACAGATTGATTATTAAAGATAATATTGTTTTTAACAATTTGTCACATTTATGTACCCGTGTCCCCCCAGCTTTGATAATATATCCGCACAATATGCATGAACATTAATTGTGCAGTGACCTGGGGAGGCCCGAATGTTAACCAAGAATATTCCAGTTGTTGGAAACTGGTACGTAAATAGAACAGGACAACTGATAAAAGTGAAGTTATTAGAAATGCTGCAAGGTGTACCTGTTAAAGCCATGATCGAATACCTTGATGGGACGACCAAAATTATCGATATGAATGCCTGGTCTTGTCTTGAACTCAATCGTCATATCAGTCGAGGTGGTACCGTCCGTTTTAATCAATAAAATTAAAATTAAGATAGCCGAATAATAAGGCATCACGCCAGGGGAAGGAAAAGCCTGGAAGGATTATACTCCTTTCAGGCTTTTTTATGTCCGCCGATATTTAAGTGAGGCTAAAAATTAAAGGGAAACAATGGTGACTGAAACTTATTTAAAAGATCTGCAAAACCGTTTACGTCAATTTGCCAGGGATCGTGACTGGGAACAGTTTCATGCTCCCAAAAACCTGGCAATGGCATTAGCGGTTGAGGCCGGTGAGTTAATGGAACACTATCAATGGTTATCGGAAGAACAAAGCGAAAAACTCGATGCCGACAAACTTAAAACCGTCGGTTTTGAGGTTGCGGATGTATTTATTTTTACGGTCAGACTTGCGGATAGAATGGGTATTGATCTGGACGAATTAGTCGAACAGAAAATAAAGTTAAACGAGCAAAAATATCCTGTGGATAAAGTTCGGGGCAGTGCAAAAAAATATACGGAATATGAAATGGACTAGGTTTCGACTGGTGCCTTATCAGTGAGACGCTCAGTCAGCTGCTCAGTAATTGCATCGGCGGTAACGGCCTTACTGTAATAGTTACCTTGTATAGCAAAACACTCTCGTTCTGTTAAAAAGTTAAGTTGTTTTTGGTTCTCAACGCCTTCTGCCACGACATTCAAATTTAAACTTTGTGCCATGACAATAATGGCCGATGCAATGGCGGCATCATCGGCATCTTCAATCACATCACGCACAAATGAACGATCAATTTTTAAGGTAGAAATTGGAAAACGGCGTAAATAGTTTAGGGACGAATAACCCGTACCAAAATCATCGATGGCAATCTGGATGCCATGGTGTGACAAAGTATTCAGGGCACTGATGGTTTTGCTGGCGTTACGCATTAACATGCTTTCGGTCAGCTCCAGTTCTAATAACTCCGGATTGATTCCGGTTTCGCTAATGATGCGCTGGAATGACTGGATGAAATCAGGGTTGTTAAACTGGCGACTGGATAAATTGACACACATGCGAAGCGATTCAAATCCAGACTGATGCCATTGTACAGCTTGATTACAGGCGGTTTTTAAGGCCCAGTCACCGACGCTGACAATTAAGCCGGTTTCTTCCAGTAACGGAACAAAATCGTTTGGCGGAACGATACCTAAGTCAGGGTGTTGCCATCTTAACAACGCTTCAACGCTGGTAATGCGGCCACTACGAGAATCGATTTGCGGTTGATAGAGCAGGAAAAATTCCTGGCGTTTGAGAGCATGGCGCAGGGAATTTTCCAGAGATAAACGCTCAAAGGCACGCGCACTCATTTCGTTAGAATAAAATTGATAATTATTACGCCCCAGGTGTTTGGCTCGATACATGGCGACATCGGCATTACGGAGTAAGGTTTCAGAGTCGTTGCCATCAGAAGGGAAAATGCTGACGCCCAGACTGGCGGTCACCAGTGATTCATGTCCTTGTACACTAAAAGGGGGGGCCAGGGTATCGAGTATTTTTTTTGCTAATAAAGAGACATCTTGTTCAGAGGCAATATCATCCAGCAAGATGGCAAATTCATCTCCACCGAATCGTGCAATGGTGTCCCCGGAACGTACACTGCGACTGAGTCGTTGGGTTAATTGTATGAGTAACTCATCACCTACCTCATGGCCAAAATTATCATTCACCTCTTTGAATTGATCCAGGTCCATAAAAATTACGGCGATCAATCGATTGTGCCAATGCGCACGTGCCATCGCCTGATGTAAACGATCCAGGAATAAAGTTCGATTCGGTAGTTTAGTTAAGGCATCGTGATGAGCCATATAATGCAAGCGTTCCTGAGTGCGCATGCGTTCGGAAATATCTTTACCGGTTGATATGAAGTGAGTGATTTCTTTGCTCTCAGTGCGAACCGGTGTAATGGTTTTTTCCTCGTAATATATAGAACCGTCTTTACGAGTATTAGTAAAGACGTCGGAAAAATTTTCGCCCTTCAATAAAGTCGACCACATGTTTTCATAAAAATCATGATCTTGTTTTCCTGACTTCAGCATTCTTGGGTTTTGCCCGAGTGCCTCGGTTTGTGAGTAGCCGGTAATTGCTTCAAATGAAGGATTTACATATTCGATGGTTCCCACCACATCCGTTACCATAATGACATCGGTAGTTTGTTCCAACGCGGTAGAAATGATGCGCATTTGTGATTCGATTTGTGTAGTCGTGGTGATATCGTTGGCTATTCCGATAACAGCACTGACCTGACCTTGTTCATTTAAAATGGGGTTGTAGTGAGTTTGATAAGTACGATCATTTACTTTAACAACCGATTCTACTAATACCCCGCTTAATGCAGTTTCTGCATCATTTAGAATTTGCGGGTAGTTTTTATATACATCAAAAATGGATTCGCCAACCACACTACCCGGTTTGCTACCCAGGCTCTCCAGTCCTTTACCTTCTGACAAGGTAAAGATGCCTCTGTCATCAAACGCCAGAATGATGACAGGAGAATTCGAAATGACGGTATTGAGTAAGGTATGACTTTGTTCAAGATTAAGCTGTTGCTGCACTTGTTCGGTCACATCACGAGTGTCGGTTATCAGCGCGATGATGTTATCGTCTTCTTTGACCGGATATATTCGTGTTTCGTAAATAAAATCTTCATCTTCTTGACTGGTGAAGTGAAGTTCCAGTTGATCTGACTGGCCGTTTGTCAGTACCTTTTCAAAGTGGTGATTAAACCGATCGGCATCTTGTTCTGTCAGGCAGTCATAAATAGAATGACCAATACATTCTTGTGCATCCCACACTGCGATACTGTGATTAATAAAGAGAATGGTTCCTTCCGGATCCAGGAACATAATTTGATTCTGGGAGTGTTCGGTCAACGTACACCAACGAGCCTCAGCATCACTGATCAGTTTATTTCGCAATGCCTCTAATACAGCCGTGGATTGACTCATGATATCCTTCGTATATCAGCGTACAAATATGAAGGCCAATTTTATCATGATATTGCCTACATACTGACGATGTAGATCAAATAAAGGTTAATATTCAGGATTTATACTTGCTGCATGGATTGACTGGCGTGGTTGTTATTTAACCATACTAATAAGCCGACTTGAGGCTAGACTGTGCCAGGTTGAGAAATGAAGGCAATTCCATCGGAATTCTTATTTCAGAATTGGCATCCGCGAATTGGCGATTGACGGTGATCTGAAGATTGTCTGGGTTTGTTTTCTGGTTCGATTTCGATTGAATTAGTATCGAGTACATCTGCGAGCGGGCCAAATTGTCGTACATTCGCCATAATGGATTTCCTGACTTTTGTGTTCAAAATGAGATGACTTTCATAACATAGACATAAGAGCATCGAACTGTTTACGCTCAGTTGTAAAACTGTTACTTAGGATCAAACTAATGTTAATTGAAGAACGCCAAATTTTTCGTGGGCGCATTATACAACTCAATGTTGAAAAGGTCAGGTTACCCAATGGTGTAACTTGTGAATTAGAGATGATTCATCATCCTGGTGGTGTGGCGATTGTGGTGATGAATGATCGACAGGAAATTTGTTTAGTTCATCAGTTTCGTCATGCGGCAGGGGGCGTATTGTGGGAGTTGCCTGCAGGTAAGATAGAAAAAAATGAAGCCCCAGAGTTAACCGCAAAACGGGAACTTATCGAAGAAGTCGGGGTTGAGGCAACTAATTGGCTTCACCTGGGAAAGACAATTACTTCACCTGGTATTTTTACGGAAGTTATTCATCTTTACCTCGCGAATGATTTGCAGGTATGTCAACAAAACCTTGAAGACGAAGAGGTGTTAGAGGTGCATTGGTTCGCGCTTAATAAGATCATGTCTATGATAGCAGCAGGGGAGATTTACGATGCCAAGACGATAGTTGGTTTATTCTATTTGCAACAACATTTGACGACCATTCAAACTGGTTAATTCTAAAATAGAATAAAAAATGATCGATACCATAAACGATGAATCCAGTAAAAATTAAGATAGCGGTAAGTAGTTGCCTGTTAGGAAATGCCGTGCGTTATGATGGTTTAGATAAACGTAATGATAACTTAATCGATACGTTGGGTGACGAGTTTGAGTTAGTGGCAGTATGTCCAGAGGTCCTGGCGGGATTAGGTGTTCCTCGACCAGCCGTACAACTGGTTAATGTTGAAAATGAACTAAAAGCGCTTGGTGTAAATGATAACACCCTGGATGTGAGTGTACATATATTGAAAGTGGCAAAAGATTTTGTGGAAACAAATAACGATATCTGCGGATTGATCCTGAAGAGTAAGTCACCCAGCTGTGGGTTAGAATCTACTCAAGTTTTTGATCAGGATAATATTTTAATGGGTTATGGATCGGGGTTGTTTGCAAATTATGTGATTAAACATAAATCGCGATTACCTACTATTGAAGACACGGCATTCAGTGATCCCGATATTCTGATCGCGTTTAGTCAGCAGGTTCGAGAATATTCGGTGCAGAATCTTTAAACTAAGCAGCCATCTAACCAGCGATTAAAAAGAATCGAGGCATGATATTGCAGGGCCTGTATCAATTGGCTGGTCTGTCGTTGGATTTGTCGAGCATCGTTGTCTTTGTCGCAACGGCGTTGCAGGTCTTCAGGATAACGCCGCAGCCACTCATTGATAATAGATTCTTCCATTTCCAGATGAAATTGCAGGGCCAGATGCGGGCCTGAAATAAATCCCTGGTTTTTATAACGATCATTTTCAAATATTCGAGTTGCTCCGTTTGGGAGATCAAATGTTTCACCATGCCAGTGGAATACCGGGAATTCTTCCGGTAAGTCCTGTGTCCAGTTTGTATTATTTTCACATCGCACTGAATCCCAACCCATTTCCATGCAGGGGCCGGGATAAATAGTGGCGTCCATGGCTCTGGCGATGAGCTGACTACCAAGACAGATTCCCATAACAGGAATGTTACGTTGTATGGCATTTTGAATCAGGGTTAACTCCTGTTCGATCCAGTCCAGGGGATCATTAACGCTCATCGAGCCCCCCATAAATAATAAACCTGAAACATTATCCAGGTTAGTATTGACCGCCTGGTGTTCATCGATCTTTATTAGCTCAAATGATATTTGTTTTGATTCCAATATTGTTTGGAAATAGGCGGGACCTTCGCAATCGATATGACGAAAAATTCTTATTGGCTTCATGCTAAGTTTTCAACTGTAACTAACGTAATCTGCTAATCTTAACCAGTGATAATGATTAATGGAAGAAACAATTGACCAGTTGGAGGAAACCGATGAAATATTTAATCAGGTTATGTTCGTTAGTTTTGTTTTGTATACCCTTTCAATTTATAACTGCGATAAGTTCGGCCGAAACCAGTTACGTTGATCGCAATCCTGAAGGTAATCGTGAAACAACCAAGGGGATGTCGAATAAACGACTCGATGTTTTAATTAAAAGAATTGATAAAAATGCACAGGGTAAACCGGGTTACTGGTCGTTCGTTGTTGATGAGCAAAATATTCTGGTTATTACTGATGAAAAAGCCGACCGTATGAGAATCATTGCGCCTGTTACTAAAAGCGATAAACTCAGCCAAAAACAATTAACTCGAATTATGCAGGCAAACTTCGACAGTGCGTTGGATGCACGTTATGCAATTGCTAAAGGCGTCTTATGGAGTGCCTTTATTCATCCATTATCCCCTTTGTCGGATGAAGAATTTCTTATTGGACTTGGACAAGTGGCAAATTTAATTACTAGCTATGGCGGCAGCTATTCTTCCGGGCTGTTGATCTATAGAGGTGGTGATAGTGAAGGTTTACGCAAACGCGAACTAATCGATGAGCTGCTTAAAAAAGGACTGGCGGTTTAAACGCGTTTAACCAGACGGAAAATCAAAACTAAAGGCCGCCCCCCCTAAATCACTTTTGGTGACGGTTAATTCACTGTGGTAGGCGGAGACAATATCCATAACGACCGACAAACCAATACCCTGACCCGGCATGGCCTGATCGATACGTCCTCCGCGCTGCAAAATGTGCTGTATTTCAGAATCTTTAATTCCACGTCCATCATCGGCGATCGTGAAGTTTGCCCGGTTTTCAATCAGCGTAATGTTCACCCTGACACGTTGCTCACAAAATTTACAGGCGTTGTCCATGATATTACCGAGCACTTCCATAATGTCACCTTCATCCACACGAATGTGTAAATTCTCCGGCATGTGAAAATCAAACTGGATGTTCTTGTCTTGATATACTTTTTTAAGTGCATTCGATATTTTATCAACCAGGATCTTGACTTCGATGCTTTTGCGAATCGGTGACGAGCCAGCAGTGGCTGCGCGTTGTAATTGGTGACCAACAATATTATCCATGCGTTGGACTTGTTCCTGAATGGTTTGACTATTTTTATCGTTTAGCCCATGCAATGCGCCGTTGATTACGGCCAGGGGGGTCTTCAGGCTGTGCGCCAGGTCAGCGAGAGAATGACGGTATCGTTTTTGTTGCGTATGTTCATGCTCTAACAAACCATTAATATTATCAGTTAGTCTTAAAATCTCGGTAGGATAATTGTTAGTGATTCGTTCTTGTTCGCCTGATTCAATTGCCGAGAGCTCATTGCTAACCCGTCGCAGTGGTTTCAGGCCCCAGATAAGAATGATGACCTGCACGATTAATAAGATCGTTGCCAGCCCAATTAACCATCCCCAAAGAGTTCGGCGATACTCATTAATCTGCTGATTGAAGTCGTCTAGCTCAGTGATAATGTTAAAGGTTAGAGGTACTTTACCATTTGGTGTATGCCATAATATTCCATTGCTTTTAATATAATATTCGTCACCATTTATTTTTAAGTGCTGCTGTAGAGACTTACCCGGTTCAAGTTTAATTGGTTTTGGTAAGTCAACACCGATGGTAGAAAGTGATTTCCAAATATGTTTGCCCTTACTATTTAATATATAAGCATAAAGCCCGGAACTGGGCAGGCTGAACTTTGTTTCTAATAATCGACTTGGCATATCAATATCATTGGAATCATTGACTTCAGTGCCTGCTAGTAACAAAGTGAGTTGGGTGCCAAGGTTTTCCTGCAAACTGCTTTCGGCGCTTTCATAAAATGCACGATCAAGCGCATAACCTGCAAAAATAATAAAGAAGGTAAGTACCAAGCTCGCTGCCAGTATAAGTCTGGCACGTAATGATCTCATGAATCCTTATCGCAGAGTTTAAATCGATAGCCGCGACCACGTAAAGTTTCGATAGGCTGTAATGTGTTATCAGGATCCAGCTTACGTCGGACTCTTCCGATAATGACTTCAATGACATTACTATCTGAATCTTCGTCATGCGGATAAAGATAGTCCCCAAGGGTATCCTTGGAAATCACTTTTTGATGATTGCGCATAAGATATTCAAGCAGACGGTATTCAAAAGTCGTCAATTCGATCAGTTGTTCTGATAAATAAACTTGTTGAGAATTAATGTCGAGTTTAACAGGGCCGCACACCTGTTCCTGTTTGGTTTCGCCACTGGCGCGGCGGAGTAGGGCTTTAATTCTGGCTAATAATTCTTCCATCTGGAAAGGTTTCACTAAATAATCATCGGCGCCTGCTTCAAGGCCATCGACTTTATCTTGCCAACGATCACGAGCCGTGAGAATGAGGATTGGTAAGGTTTGACCTTTTTTACGAAGTGCTTTGATGACATCGATACCAGACATTCCGGGTAGGCCAATATCAACAATGGCCGCATCGATGGGATATTCTTCTGCAAAGAATAAACCTTCTTCGCCTTCACCGGTTTGATCGACCATGTAATCGTTTTTTACGAGTTGTTCGACAACTTGTTGTCGGATATCCTGTTCGTCTTCTATGATGAGTATACGCATAATTTTTAATTCGCTGATTCAACATTTCCAGATTGTTTATTAACTATCACGATATGCATGCCGCCTTTCTCGTCCAGCACCTTAACCTGGTAGACGCTGTTATTAACTAACTTTACGTTAATGACTCTACCAGGGTAACGTGATTGAGCAATTTTTGCCGCTTGTTGCTTTGAGATCTCTTCAGCCAAGAGTTTCTGTGGGCTGGCAGAGAATCCGCCGACGATTAGAATAACAACAAGAAATATTCGGTTCATACCTGTATCCCAAATTCGGGTAAAGGCAGTAGCATACAATGACCATACGATGAGGTAAATCAACAAGGGCTGCAAAAGCAGCCCTGATTGATTTGATTATGTACTGCAAAGGGTAAAATTATTAATCCAGATGGATTCTGATGCCTAAATGAGGGCTCAGGTATATCCCACTGCGGTGATGTCCATATCCATGATGCCTATCTCCATGATGTCCCGAAGTATGGTGTCCATAACCATGGCGGCCATAGTGATGGCGATGTTGATGCCGTTTGTGGTGCCGTTTGTGATGCCAGTTGTGGTGACGTCCATGATGGCGGCTACGATGACGGTCGCGGTGGTGATTATGGTGACGATTGCGATGGCCAGCATGATGTTGATCACGGTGACGACTATGATGGCGGTCTCTATGGCCATTGTGACGTCGGTCACGACGATGTTCCCCATGCCGATCATCACGCCGGTTTTCATGTCGATCGTTCCGCTGACGATTCGAATGGTTATTATGGCCATGTTTCTTGGCATAATGACGCTTTAGCGAGTCATCTCGTTGTGAAGCGAGCGTTTGGCTACTCATACCGATGAATCCCAGTAAGGTAATCGCGATGAGTGCTGACTTTGTTAGTGTGTTATTCATAATCCACCTCCGCTTGATGTGGATGGTTATTGTGTGATGGGTAGAATAGGCTTGTGACCATGAACCAAAGCTGAACATATGAAAGTTTGTAAGCTGATGATTTTCAATAAAAAATTTACATGAGTGTTGGTGGGAGGTTAATTCATGTATTTACCTGATTACGAGGGCAACAGCCTGGTTAATTTGATGTCCAGCCTGGGACAGGTCTATGGACGGGACAAAGGTGTGTATCCCGAGTGTGCTGCTGTTAGCGGAATTGATTTGGCGCATTATGACAACATTGTTTTACTCGTCATTGATGGACTGGGTCATCGCTATGTTCAATCAACAACGGGTTTGTTTCGCTCTCATTGCACAGGCGAGTTAACCTCAGTCTTTCCATCGACCACGGCGACCAGTATTTCAGCCTTTATGACCGGCCTTGCCCCGCAACAGCATGGTTTAACGGGTTGGTTTACTTATTTAAGAGAAGTGGGCGGCGTAACGGCGGTTTTACCCTTTCGTTTACGTGGTACGGATAGTGAACTGACGGAGCAGGGATATAATCTTGCTGAATTGTATCAACATCCCGTGTTTTTTGATCAGTTAGACTGCAACAGTATTGTGGTCTCAGAAAACTGGATCCTGGACACGACTTTCAATAAAGCCCACACCGGAGTTGCTCAAAAACGTGGATATAATGATCTTTCTGAAATGTTTGATCAAATACGAGACGGAGTGAAAGACGGTCAGGATAAACAATATATTTATGCCTATTGGTCTCAGTTTGATCATCTATCTCATGTACATGGTAACCAAAGTGAACAAGTGGCTATACATTTTCAGCAACTACAGTCTGAAACTAAACGATTTATATCAGAGATTGCCGGTACAAATAGTCTGTTGCTAATAACATCCGATCATGGTTTTATTGATACGATGCCTGAACGATGTATTACCATAAATGATCATCCAATTCTGCAAAACTGTTTAAACGCCCCATTAAGTGGCGAACCGAGAGTGGCTTATTGTTATGTTGCACCGGATAAACATGAATTATTTAATGATTATGTAACTTTCAACTTTGCTGAACAGTTAGATTGTATTCCAAGTCATAAATTAATTAATGATCATTATTTTGGTTTGGGCGAGCCCCATCCTAAACTGGCCGAACGAATTGGTGATTTTACACTGATCATGAAAGATAATTATGTCGTTAAAGACTGGTTACCGCAGGAGCAGAAGTTTTTTCATTACGGTGTTCATGGGGGAGTAAGTGAGTTGGAGATGTTTACACCGCTAATTGTTTTAGAGGCCTAGACGAGAAGAGACCTATTCAGTCTTACGATTATCAAAAACTTTGTTATTTTTTTCGTTGAGCAATTTAAGTATATCTCGTCCGGAACAAGGTTTGCTGTAATAATAGCCCTGGATAGCATCGCATTTATGCCAACGTAAAAATTCCAGTTGCTCTTTATTTTCAACGCCCTCAGCAACCACTTTCATGCGTAATTTGTGTGCCATGGCAATAACCGCATCCACTAGATCGGAATCATTACTGTCTCCAGGAATATCGCGAACAAAGCTGCGATCTATTTTAACAATGTCGATAGGGTTCAGACGTAGATGGCTAAGGGATGACTGACCTGTTCCGAAATCATCCAACGCGATGCGGATACCCATGTCTTTCAGGATAGAAAGTGACTTTTCAGCGCCCTGAAAGTCTTCTAATAAGGTATCTTCAGTAATTTCCATGATCAGTCCATGAGGATCGACTTTTGTCTTTTCAATCGAATTGATAACAATATCCAGAATCGAATCGCCTTTTAATAATACCCCGGAAAGATTGACCGACATCCTTGTGTTGGAATAGCCTGCTTTTTTAAATTCGAGATATTGTTGGCTGGCCGTGGTTAAAACCCATTGTGTAACCGGACGAATCAGACCGGAATCTTCCAGGCTGTGAATAAATTCGTCGGGACCAACGACGCCTCTTTCCGGATGTTGCCAGCGAATTAAAGCTTCAGTGCTAACAATCTCATCCGTATTAATATCGACAATAGGCTGATATAACAGGAAGAATTCATTATGTTCAAAGGCATGGCGTAATTTATTTTCAAGTGCCACATGTTCAGCGACTTGCTTGGCCATTTCAGCAGAGTAAAATTTATAATTATTACGGCCCAGATCTTTCGCATGATACATAGCAATATCCGCATCTTTAATTAATGCATCAACATCATTATCATCATTTGGGCCTAAAGCAATACCAACTGAAGTGGAACTATGTAATTCGTGTTTTTCTACATTAAAGGGTTCGACAAACGAATTGACGACTTTACGGGCCATACTTACGATTTGATCAACGTGAGTAATACCCTCGACAACAATGGCAAACTCGTCACCACCCAGGCGGGAAACCGTATCGGTGCTGCGTACACAACTGCGTAGCCGACGCGATACCATAACTAAAAGGTGATCGCCAGTATCGTGCCCTAAACTATCATTGATTTGTTTAAAACGGTCAAGATCCAAAAACATAAGGCCGATTATCGTATTGTCTCGATGTGCTCGAGCGATAGCGAGTTCAAGTCGATCCCGTAACAATATTCTATTTGGTAGCTGTGTTAAGGCATCATGATGAGCCATGTGGTCAAGGTTGGACTGTCGAATCTGAACCTGTTCATGCATATCAGTAAATGACTTTGCCAGGCTTTGGAATTCTTCCGCATTCGAGGCCATTAGTTTTGTACGATCGATGCGTTCGCCACTTGCGGTCGAACGTAATGCTGAGGAAAAACCCTGGATAGGCTTTAGTACCGAGCGATGAAAAACGAAATAACCGATGACTCCAATTACAGACAAACCTATCGCCAGGAAAATAACAAAATCGGATAAACCACGGGCCAGTATGGTTAGGTCGGTAATGTTTTTTGCAGAGGCTACGCCTAGCTCAAGTTGCAGGCTGGAGGATCGCTGCTGGATACGAGTCAGAATCGGAGTAACGTTATCTCTTAGAATAACTAAATCATGCCGCCAATGTTTACTCGATAATGATTGGTATACATCCTGGTATGCTGACTGCCATTGTTCATTCCAGCGACGCATGTCTTGTAACGATTTATTACTTAATATATCGAGCTTGCCTTGTTTGTCGAGTTGATCCAGTTCCTTTAATAACTTATCTAACTGGCTTAAATAAATTTCAATATTTTGTTTGCGTGCCTGCATTCCTGTACCTGGGTTATTAGAGAAAACACCAAAGCTATTGGATACGAATAATCGGAATTCGGAGATTATCTTTTGCCAGCTATGTCTAATTTTATTTGCTAATTTATATGTTTGTTGTTTGGATTTGTTAGTCAGGTCTTCCGAGCTTTCCAGTAAAATAAAATCCAGGGCAGACATAAAATTCAAATTATGGTTGAACATTCTTTCCTGCATAATATTTAATGCAGGAAACCATTTGGTTTCATCCCTTCGTACCGCGATTAATTCATTAGCAACGTTGACTAACTGGGATTTATCCTCGGAAAGAGACACTACCAGGTCTGATAATGCCAGGTCAGCTTTGATCCAATGGTTATTCGATAGTTTTTTAATTGCTACTTCAAACAAATCGAACGAGCGACGTATCGTTTTTATATTTTCTTCGGTGGGCAGTGTGATAAATCTCTGTAAACTTGTTTCTAATGTATGCTGTTGTAAGATTACGTCAGAAAGTGCGTCCGCAGCATCTGTGCGGTGGTTGATGTGTTGTATTTGTTGATGGCTGGTTAAGTTGACATAATGCCAGCCAAAATAGGCGGAAAATAATAATACGATCGATACCAGAATCGTGGCGCTAAGATATCTATGTCGGAGTGTCCTTATCCCAAACCAATTAAATTTATTGATATGGCTGTTAGGCATTAAGGAAAAAAGTCCTCGTTTAAAACATTTTTGATGATTGTTCGATGGGCATCATAATCCTGGTCAGTGGATGATATAAACTTTGTTATCTGAGCCGATTTTAAAATAGTTTTACCTTTTTCAGAATTAATTAAGTTAATCAATGCATTTTTTATTTTAGTTGCCTGTTCATCCGGCATGGATTGCTTTACTGCCCAGGGTAAGTGTGCCATTGATTCACCCACAGCAAGATATTTCATTTCATCAGTATTGATTTGTTTTTTTACATGGGGTAATTCGAGTACATAATTACCGGCGCCGGCCGCAGCCGCCTGGCGATAGAAGGTTGCGATGCATGCTTTTGGTGGGTTTAATGCGAATTGTTCAAAATAGTCGCCCTTATTTAAGCCTGCCTGGCGTAATAAGTAGGTGGTGGCTATATAGGCCTGCATTGCGCCTCGTCCACCACCGAAAACAATTTTTTTACCTTTTAGATCTTTTAGTGATTTTATCTGACTATCGCGGCGAACCAACAAGGCGCCGGCGATCTTGCTATAGCCTAGTTCAACGTTTCGAGTTATTACACGGTAGCCATAATTAGGATGAGATTTCACGTAGTGATACTGATTAAAATGCACGATATCATATTCTTGATTTGCAACATTTTCCCAAAATGAGGCAAAGTCATGAGTTGTTTCGAGCACGATGGAAACATTAAGCTGTTTCGACAATGATTCTACCAGGGGCTGAAACATTTTGGCCGTTGCATCGGCTCTACGTCGAGGAAATATTCCAAGTTTTAGGGGGGCGGCCTTTACAGTGGGCTCACTTGCTGATGTGGTCTTAACCTCACCAAGTAAAAAACTGATCGAAAGAAGGAGTAGTATAATTTTCATCTGGACCTCATTCTACGATAGCAATGCTAATCGCATCAGATAAGTGCCTTATAAATATAGTCATTATTTTTATCTCCTGCTCCATAAAATACAAAATATAAGCTATTGGTATTTAATGAATTAATCATCAATGATTGATTTGGCTACTTGGGTTTACAGGTTTTCAGCTCTATATTAGAATATCCTAATATTAAATTGAGAGGTTTTCCTAATGGCTAAAGAATGTTCGATGTCGTTTCAGCAGCGAAGCCTGTTCCAGCAAGGTTTTCAGCGCTTTTCCCCTAAAGAATTGAAACAGCTGGAGTGGGGGTTGCGATTCACCCCTGCCGCCTGTTCGTTAATTGCAGCATATGGTCTTTATACACAACAACCGAGTATATTGTTTGCCGTCGCGGCACTTGGTATCTGGGCCTTTTTCTTTCCAGCTGCCCATCCAATGGATTTGATTTATAATCATCTGGTACGCCCTCTTTTTGGTGCAGTAAAATTACCTGCAAATCCTTTGCAAAGAAGGCTGGCCTGTTTATCGGCGGGTTTAATGAACATTGCCGCTGGCAGTTTATTTATTTTTAATATGCCAGTTGCTGCGACGATTGTGGGTGTGAGTTTACTCTTTTTACAAGCTATCGTGATCTTTACCCATTTTTGTACTTTGTCCTGGATATATGAAGGCGTTATGCGTTTAGCGGGTAAATGGCAAAAGCCTATCGAGGCTTCACAGGCTCAAAACTTTTTGAGCAGCGGAGCAAAACTGATCGATGTACGCAGTCAGAATGAATTTGCTAAAGACAGTTTGGCCGGAGCAATAAATTTGCCACTCGAAGAATTAGACCATTTCATTGATGAGTTTAAGCACGGGATTTGTCTGTTGTTTTGTAATAGCGGTACCCGTAGTCATATTGCCAGTGAGAAACTGAAAAATCAGGGAATAGATGAAATATATAACCTGGGAGACTATAACCGAGCTAAAGAAATTGTGGCGGCGAGCGTTTAGTCATGTTCTGGTTTTGAAACTTTGATATTTAGTAGTTCGAAAAGGGGCCCTCTGGGGCCCTTTTATTTTGTGGTCAAAACATCTAAATCAGCGGATTTAATGATGTAGTCAACACGCCATGTTAAGCTAAGCGGAATTTTTATTTTGATGTCATGAATCTGTGCTTAAACATGTAATACTTTTTTGGGTCAGCCCTCTATTCGTTGCCATTCTTTTATTGCTTGTTGTGTTGCTCTTCAATATGTTTGCCAGTAAATCTACTCCGCAACATGATATCGCACCAATGGCGACACCGTTCAATTCTATATTGTTACAAGCCGCCGAGGGACGATTAAGTCAGGCGATTAAAATTAAAACCCGGTCGCACGACCTGGCTGGCAAGCAGGGTAAGCAAATTGCTCATAGTTTTTTAGATTTTCTTAAGAACGGTTTTCCTAATATTCATAATAACCTGACGCTCACGATAATCAATGAGAAAAGCTTCGTCTATTATTGGTCAGCTGTAAAAAGCGACAAAAAATTAAAACCGATTTTGTTACTGGCTCATTATGATGTCGTTCCTGAGCTAGGAAACCGTTGGTTACAACCTGCCTTCTCAGGGATAAATGATGGTAAGGCAATATGGGGACGTGGAAGTCTGGATGATAAGTCATCGATGTTAGCGATGCTTGAAGCCATCGAAAATCTATTAGTACAGGGCAAGTCAGTCGATAGAGATGTCTATCTCGCTTTCGGTCATGATGAAGAGACTGGGGGTGAACAAGGTGCAAAACAAATAGCAGCCTATTTTGCTTCGAGGGGTTTAGAGTTCGATATGATCCTGGATGAAGGCCTGGTGGTGACGGAAAATGTCATCGATCTTGTTCAAAGGCCAGTAGCGCTTATTGGAATTTCAGAGAAGGGTTTACTTAACCTGGAATTAAGCCTGGAACACGAAGGTGGCCATGCATCGATGCCTGGCAGTACAACTGCGGTTGGGCAAATGTCCCGAGCCTTGCGGCAACTGGAAGATAATCCGATATCGGCAAGGTTGACCTATCCTATATCAACCATGTTATCGCGACTTTCTTCGGAAACAAACGGGATGAATCGGCTGGCATTGAGTAACTTGTGGTTATTCAAGCCGATGGTGATTAACAAATTTAAAAAATCACCGGCGACACATGCTGCCGTCAGCACGACCATTGTCGCGACACAAATCAGTACATCAAATAAAATTAACGTATTACCAACCCGAGTTATTGCCAATTTAAATATACGAATCCTGCCCGGCGATACTATCAATTCAGTTCAGCAATACATTAAAGCGACTATTAACAATCCCAATATTCAGATGCGAGTGGTTGATGGGGCTTATGAGCCTGCTGCGGTCTCGCTGTTAGATACTGATGTCTATCGACAGATAGAAAAATCTATATCTCAGGTTTATCCGGAGGCATTGGTGGCTCCCGGTCTCGTGTTGGCGGCAACGGACTCACGCCACTACCAGGATTTGTCGAGCAATATTTACCGGTTTATGCCAATGAGGCTGTCAAAGCAGGATTTAACTCGTATACACGGCGATAACGAGCGTATCCTGGTTCGGGATTATCACGCCGCGATTCGTTTTTATTGGCAGCTATTACTTAATCTAAGTTAACCCGCATTGTTTCGTAGCGAGTCCAGCCCCAATAGGCTGTATGAAGTCGGGCATAGTTCGCACAATGCGTGATATTATCAGGGTTATTTAAAAGACATCTCTAATTTCAATGAGTTATTTGCTATTATTAGCTCGAAGGTTAGAATTTAAAGTTACCGGCGGCGAGACAATTGCCGGTCCTGTCTGAGAAAATGAAAAGAGAGAAATATCTGTGGAAACCTACTTATTGATTTTGGTTGTCGCCTCATTGCTCAATTTAATCGGCTATGTGTGGTTAGTGGTGGTCGGATTTAAGCGCAGCATACTTTGGGGTATTTTGATCTTTTTGCTCTCGCCATTCTCAGCGATTATCTTTGCGATTACGAATTGGTTTGAAGCGAAATACTCTTTTTTGCTTTATATGCTCTCGGCGTTGGGTATAGTGGCATCGCTTTATCTATTTTTTGATGCCATCGGCCTGGAACGGATAGAAAAAATTTCCATGGCAATTGAGTCTGGACAGATTAATGAAAATGAGGCTTTCCTCTATCTCGATCCTAATACTCTGTTACCTGGAGAAGAAGATGAGGGTGAAGAAACGGAAGTAGGAATAGACCTGGACGGTGATGGTATTATTGACACTCCGCAAGCGGTCATTACGGGTGATACAAACTCTACTGTTGACGATACTAAACGGCTAACGGATCCAAAGGTTCAGGCTGACTCTACTGAGATAGCTAAAATTGTGGAGCCAGATGCGGGTGAAGAGCTGGAAGTCATCATTGATGAAAAAAAGGAAGCACTTGATTACCCCACACCAGGGACCATTACGGTGGATCCATTGGTTACTCCTAAAAAGAAGCCACAAAGTGGTTCAGTCCGAGTCAAATTAAGCAAAATTAATAATTATAAAGGTCGTTACTTTATTGTTACGACCAAGAAGGGTAATCAACACCGGGGAATTCTGGTTAAAGTAACCAAGTCACGAATTATTTTAGAACGAAAGATTTATGGTGGTATTTTTACGTATAAAGTTTCAAAAAAGAGTATTAAGCGGCTGGATATGTTTAAAAAAGAATATGTTGATGAGTTATCGTAACCAGTAATATCTCAAAAGTAATGATAAGGTGACTTTTTTGTGTCAACCAATACAAATAAGCCAAGTAAGTTTACCGCATTAAATGCGCCTCTCTATGAATATTTAGTTCAACACTCAGTGCGTGAACCAGAAGTCTTAGCTCAACTTCGGCGCGAAACCAGCCAATTAGATATGGCCATCATGCAAATCTCACCTGAGCAAGGGCAGTTCCTATCGTTATTAGTAAAATTACTTAATGTCCAAGACGCGATTGAAGTCGGAGTATTCACCGGTTATAGCAGTATGTCGATTGCAATGGGATTACCTCAGAATGGGAAGTTAATTGCGTGTGATATAAACAAGGAATGGACGGATATTGCTCAGCGGTATTGGCGTGAGGCAGGGGTTGAAAACAAAATAGAACTTCGATTAGATTTGGCAGTAAACTCTTTACAAAACATGCTTGATGAGGGTAAGCAACATCAGTTTGATTTTGCCTTTATCGATGCGGATAAGACAAATTATAAAAATTATTATGAACTGTGTTTACAGTTAATTAAACCCGGTGGGGTAATTTTGATTGATAATGTGCTATGGGGTGGGGCTGTTATTGATGACAGTGATCAGTCCGATGATACTCTGGCTATCCGCAAATTAAATAAATTTATCTACAATGATTCACGTGTGGAGCTGAGTATGTTACCAGTCGCAGATGGCCTTACGCTGGTCAGACCACATTAGTGTACGCTATCTTTGCACTGGCAGATCTGATCATGGACAATTGTCATAAGTTCATCGAGTTTCATTTGATCTGGCAAGTCGCGAATATCTGAAAACCAGATTTCACTCACCTGACTGCTTTGCATAGCATTTTTATTGGCGATAAGCGGACTACCGACAAAGACGCCATGATCGCCGTTGTCTAATTTTACGGTAATAAGCTGTAAAGGTATGGGTTTCATAGTCGTACTCCTGTTATGTCGCGGTTGGTATAACTTGAGTCAATAATCCGACATTTATTTATCACTTGTTAAATAATGCATTTAATATGCCATATTGAGTACTTGAAAAATATTTGCTTTATATAAACAGTTTAGTACATCGAACTTTAAAGGTGGAATGAACCTAAGATTGTTAACTATCGCAGCTAAATGATATTAACCTTAGAAGGGAAAAGGAGTTTTAATATGAATCGTTATTCTAATAACCAGATCGGTTTACCCGTTATCACAATATTCGTATTGTTTATATTTAGTAGTATTGTGTTAGCAGATGATTTGCCCAGTGTCGAAAAGCGGGTTGATGCTTATAACCAGAAGATGATGAAACAAAAAGATGGGCCTAAGATGAGTGACGCTGACATGGCCGTTATGAAAAAGGCAGCAGATAACCTGGCCAAAGAATTACCGAATCCTGGATTACCATTAAATTCCATTGCCCCAGATTTTGAACTGAACAATGCACATGGCAATAAAGTAAAACTGTCTGCTTACTTAAAAAAAGGTCCGGTTGTTTTAGTATTTTATCGAGGTGCCTGGTGTCCATATTGTAATATTCATTTACATGCATTACTGGAAAGTGAGCCAACATTTAAAAAATATGGGGCTTCCCTGATTGCGGTGACACCTCAAACTCCAGATAAGTCACTGGGTCAGGTCAAGAAAGACAAATATCCTTTTGAAATCGTGAGTGATCTAAACTATGAGGTTGCTAAGGCCTATAACTTATATTTTGAAGTGATTCCTGAATTACATAATTTATACAAAACTAAATTTGGCCTTGATATTGAAGCCTTTAACGGTAAAGGACGAGTAGGTCTACCTGTGCCGGGTACATTTGTGCTCAACCAGGCAGGAAAAATTGTCGCTTTACATGCAGAGCTGGACTACAAGACCCGCATGGAACCGAGCGAGATCGTTAAGGCGTTAAAGACAATAAATAAAAAGTAAAGTTGTATTGAAGTCCGAAAACTAAACCCCACAACCTGGATCAAGTTGTGGGGTAAGCGGAATTACTCAGTGCGAATGGCCGGGTTGGTGGACGTGACCATGTGAGGCTTCTTCTTCGGTTGCGTCGCGAATTTCTACTACGGTAACGTCAAAATTCAGTTCAATGCCAGCCAAAGGATGGTTGCCATCAATTGTCACATCATCGCCATTCACTTCCGTGATGGTTATCATGATGTCATGACCATCTTCGCCTTGAGCATGAAATTGCTGACCAACTACCACCATATCGGGAGAATCAAACATATCCATCGGCACAACCTGACTTAGCGTGTCATTGCGCTCGCCATAACCCATTTCCGGTGGCACTGTTACGGACAGAGTATCACCTGCTTTTTTATCGAGCAGAGCATTTTCAAGGCCTGGAATTATATTGCTGGCACCATGTAAATAGGCAAATTCGCCATTTTGAGACTGGTCCAGGATTTGTCCGTCATTATCTTTAAGTGTGTAATTGATAGTGACGACTTTGTTTTGATTTACAACCATGTTTTGGGTTCCTGTGGTGTGGATAAGCAATAATTAATATTGCTATATCTTAAAGATGTCTAGTAATTGCTCAGTATAACATACGGGTAAATTTGCTCAAACCTTAGACATGGTTTTCTCAACCGTTTAGCAGTTTGTCATAGAATTGATAAGATTAAACAGAGTTAGACTCAACAATGTTTATCAGCATTCGCATTGACCAGGTCATGTTGTTCACTTCCATGACGGATATCTTTGACATTTATATAGGTATAGGGTATCAACGGGAGTTATAAGGGTTTGTTATCACTTCTGACAAACGACGCGAATATTATCTCAGACTGGGGCTAAAACCATTTTTTTGAAAAATCTAAATGATTGATTATATCCAGAATTTCCGTGCAAATATTATTTCCTATATTTGGGACAAAGATTTTAGTTTGTCACCGGGTTGGCAACGTTATTCTGTAGGAACCCTGCGTATCGCATATTTAACAATACGTGATGTGTTTTTTGATGGACAGTTAAATCTCCGTTCGATGAGTCTGGTGTATACGACCCTGCTGTCAATTGTACCGTTAATTGCGGTAAGTGTGTCGGTACTAAAAGGCTTCGGAGGACAAAATCAAATCGAACCTGCCCTGCTCAATTTATTAGAACCATTAGGTGAAAAGGGTCCTGAAATCAGCGCGACGATATTGAAATTTGTTCAGGGAATTAATTTTGGCATTTTAGGCTCGGTCGGGTTATTGCTATTACTTTATACAGTTATATCTTTAATTCAAAAGATTGAGGCAGCTTTTAATTTTACCTGGCATGTTAGCGAAGAGCGTACCTTTGTTCGACGCTTTAGTGACTATTTCAGCGTTATTTTGATTGGTCCGGTATTGGTGTTCACTGCAATTGGTTTAACCGCCACACTTTCGAATACGACGTTATATCAAGCTGCACTGAGATACGATTTTTTTATCTCCATTATTGATGTCTTTAAGTTAGCGGTTCCCTATGCGCTGATTATTCTGGCTTTTACATTTATATATATCTTTATTCCCAATACAAAAGTTAATTTTAGCTCAGCTCTGATTGGTGCCATTGTAGCGGGGATTGCCTGGCAAACCGTCGGTTGGTTATTTGCCTCCTATGTTTCTAAAGCGAATTACTCTGCTATTTATGCTGCATTTGCCGCATTATTTTTCTTTATGATTTGGTTATATATCAGCTGGACCATTATATTAATCGGAGCCAGTATCGCATTCTATTATCAGAATCCAACTTATCGTTCGCGGAATAAACGAAAATGGTATTTGAGCAACAGAATGAAGGAAAAGGCGGCATTGGTGGCCATGCTAAAAGTAGCAGAATGCTATTATTCAGATGATGAAAATATTACTCTCAATGATTTAAACCAATATCTAAATATATCTTCCGAGTCATTTGCACCAGTGATGAACTCTTTACTGAGGATGGGGTTGCTGATAAGGACAGATTCGGAACCGGCTAAATTAATTCCGGGCAAGGCGCCTGATTCCTTAACAGTGAGCGACATTATTAATGCTGTTCGACAAGCAGAGGAAGATGATGTGGTGAAAATATCTCACTTGCCAAAAGATAACAGGATTGCCGAACTTTTTGAGCAGTATCAAACTGCGGCCCAGGTTGCAATACAAGGAATTAGCCTTAAAGATTTGTTAGACGGTGACGAATATAAGAGTAGCCAATCACCGGAAAGTACATAAATTAGATGCCAATTGAAATAAATGCCAGCTTAGAACAGCAAGGTCGACTGGGTCCGCTACGTCAATTCCAGATTGTTAATGGCAAAGAAATTCGCATAAGCATCAACAGTAAACCAAAACCACAGACTTATGCGGTGCATTTATTAGCATTGGCGGACAAAGGTTACTTGCGATTACATATCGCCTGGCGGTGGCTTGTCTTATTGATTGTCAGTGCGTTTATATTGGCGGGCTATTACCTTGGCAAAGCCATATGGGGATATTCATTATCAAGTTACGAGTTTTCATTTGTTGCCGGGGTTAGTTTGACCGGTTTGCTGGCATTGATTTTATTTATATTAAATATTTCACGAAAACGTGTGTTTGTATCGCGCTATGCTAAAGTCAGTTTATTTGAAATTTTAATCAGTAACCCCGATTATCGTAGCTATAAATCATTTATCGATTCTCTGAGTGGCTATTTACAAAAGGCACGTCGTTTTTGGGATTTAAAACCAGAACACCAGATAGCGGGTGAAATGCGCATGTTACGCCGATTAGCCAGTCAAGGAGTTATTACACAGGGCGTTTATAATCAGGCGAAAGATAAGCTTTTTTCCATGTCGGACAAAAAATCACGTTAACAATCTTTTGTCATTTATAAAAAAATGACAAGAATAAATCGATACAATAAAATACACTTGGTGCTTTAATATCAAGGAGCAAGTGATGTTTGGTTCTGAAAAAAAATCCAACATGCCTACAAAAGAACAGTCTTTACCTGGGCGAACAGAGGCAATAAGGCCACCGAACCATCATTTCGTCAACGGTCATAACATGCTGCCGCCGTATCCGGAGGACACTCAGTATGCCATGTTTGGGCTGGGTTGCTTTTGGGGGGCTGAGCGCCGTTTTTGGGAAACCTCCGGTGTCTATGTGACAGCCGTTGGCTATGCCGCCGGCTTAACGCCGAATCCTACCTATCAGGAGGTTTGTTCGGGGCAAACCGGGCATAATGAGGTTGTTCAGCTGGTCTTTTCTACCAACGAGGTTTCATATATCGAATTACTAAAAATATTCTGGGAATCACATGACCCAACCCAGGGGATGCGTCAGGGTAATGACAGGGGCACACAATATCGATCGGGTATCTATTTTTATTCTCCTGACCAGGCAACGCAAGCTGAGCAGAGCAAGAAAAAATTTCAACAAGCGTTATTAAATAATGGTTATGGAATGATTACCACTGAAATTATTCCAGCGACTAATTTTTACTACGCAGAAGAGTATCATCAACAGTATCTGGCAAAAAATCCTACTGGCTATTGTGGGCTTGGTGGAATCGGAGTCCAATACATTAAATGAACATGCTTGTTTTGAGTGTAGTTAACAAATTGTTAGGTTATTGTTTGAATTACTGATATGAATAGTGAAGAAACAATAAATTCAATTATTGATTTCTGGTTTTCGGAAGAAATTATCAAACGCTGGTTTAACTCAACTCCGGAATTAGATTTAAAAATTAAATCATTATTTGAATCGACCTATCAATCAGCTGTAGATGGAAATTTTAATGATTGGCAAACAACCCCTTTAGGTTGTTTGGCCCTAATTTTACTGTTTGATCAATTCCCTCTAAACATGTATCGCGGTAAGCTAGAGAGCTTTTTAACCGAGGCTAAATCAAGAGATGTTGCAGCCATCGCCATTGAAAGCAATTTTGATGAAAATTTATCAAAGCAACAAAAAACTTTTATGTACATGCCGTTTATGCATAGTGAAAATATTGATGATCAAAATAAGGCCATTGAGCTTTTTACTAAGGCAGATCTTAAAGACAATCTTAGATATGCCCGACACCACCATGATATTATAAAGCGTTTTGGCCGGTTTCCGCATCGCAATAAAATACTCGAACGTAAAAACACCGCTGACGAAGATGAATATTTAAAGTCTGGTAAAGCTTTTCTTGGCTAAATCTTTATTTTTTACAAAATTATATTATTAATGAAAAAAACTGGTGGATTCGTTATAATATGGCTCATGTAAAATAGAAGAAATAGAAAGGCTCTTATCTCATGCTCTTTTTTACTCCCAATAAAGCCAAACTCAAAGTAACAACAAGCCCAATTCATGGCAAAGGATTGTTTGCGCAGGACTTTATTCCTGAGGGCGACATCCTCGGTTCCATTCAAGGGTTTCGTACTAATGGCAATGGCTCATACGTACTTTGGGTTGATGAAGATCATCCATTAAGAATTTTGTGTAAATTCAAATACATCAATCACAGTGATGATCCAAATGTCGTGCTGTACGATACACTGGAAGTTTGTGCGATTCGGGATATTCACCCCGGCGATGAGATTACCCATGATTACGAAAGTGGGGAATGGGAAGAGGAGGATGAATATGAAGAAGACGAAGAATTCGAGTTTGAGACAAGGTGATGTAGTTTAAAATCATCGACTTATGGTATATTGATTGTAATAAAGTAAAATATATCTGCAGGACAGGAAATTTATTCTATATTAATAATAACTCGTAGAATAATTTAGCAGGATGGAACCTTGTCAAATATACAGACTGAAACCCCTAATCTTATTCAACTTACTACTGAGTACGATGTTACTCAACCCTTATGGCAACGTGTTCCTACACGCACTGATACCGGTGAGCTTGCTTTTGATTTTATTATGATAGTCAAGCGTTTAAATAAACTTGTTCCTGGTAAACAGAAAAATGCTTTGGATAAGATTTATTCTGTATTAGAGGTTTATTCCAAAGTCATTCTTTTAGCCGATATGAACCTCAAAACGAATCTTCTTTGGGTTTCTCATTTGCCCCGGCCTAATCTGAGTATTGAAATAGCTTCGCGCTTAATTGATGTTTACCCACAGGCGCGGTTAATTTCTCATCGTGTCGATTAGTACATATTTCAATATTGAATACATTCAGCAAGACTATAATTGTTAGATGAAACCATTTGTATTTCTTGGTGATGAACTGGCGGCTTATAATTTTGGCCAGACTCATCCTTTTGGACCGGCACGTCATGATCGGTTTGCCGAGCAATTTCAAATATTAAAGCTTGATCAAATGGTTGATGTATTAAATCCAGTAGAAGGTTCGGACGAGCAAATTCTTTTGTTTCATACTTCAGCCTATCTGGACTTAGTGAAAAAGGCGTCACTTTCCGGTGAAGGCTTATTGGACTGTGGTGACACGCCTGCTTTTAAAGGAGTTTATGAAATAGCAAAAACGGTTGTCGGCACGACTCTGGCGGGTATTGATCAGATAATGCAAGGAAATTATCTTACAGGATTCACACCTATTGGCGGTTTACATCATGCCCGGCGTGATACGGCGGCAGGTTTTTGTGTCTTTAATGATTGTGGTATTGCCATCGAATGGTTGAAAAAAAAGTATAAATTAAAAAATATCGCCTATGTTGATATTGATGCCCATCATGGTGACGGGGTTTATTACAGTTTTACCGATGATCCAACCGTTTTATTTGTTGATATTCACGAAGATGGCCGATATTTGTATCCAGGAACCGGTAGCGAATCGGAAACTGGGGAAGGACCTGCAATAGGTAAAAAATTAAATATACCCATGCCAATGTACGCCAATGATGAGACTTTTATGCAGGCCTGGGAAAAAGCCGAAATATTTTTGGAAAAAGTAGAGCCAGAATTTATTTTATTTCAGTGTGGTGCAGATAGTATCGAAGGTGATCCGATAACCCATCTAAAATATTCCCCAGCAGCTCATGCTCATGCAGCAAGTAGGTTATGTTTTCTTGCTGATAAATTTTCACAAGGACGAATCATGGCAATGGGAGGAGGGGGATATAATCTGGATAATATAGCCAAAACATGGTGTGAGGTGGTGAAGACATTTATTGAACATGAAAGTTAATTTGATTCCATGAGTTTATCAAGCTTCCCATCCATATGGAGCTCTGTTAGATCGGTAAAACTGCCAATCCATTTACCTTCGATGAGTATTTGAGGGACAGTTCGGGCACCATTGGTGACGCTGAGCATTTCTTTTAGTTCTTCCCGATCCTGATCTACGCGCGCTTCAATATAGTTTATTCCCCATTTCTGAAACAAATTTTTGGTTTTATCACAAATAGGGCAGGTGGCGGTGCTGAAAATTTTCACTTTAGCCATGTTATTTCTCACTTATTGTATATGGATTAAATTCATCAATACTGAGAGGTATTATGTCAAAACTGCTTTAACGATAAAAGAGTAAAATTGTACTAAGAAATAACAGGTTGCCAAAACTATGGATAAGTATCCCTGGTAGCAGGCTGCGATATTTTTCATAAGCATAGGCCAGAATCAAGCCACTCCAAAAAATTGATAAAAACCCATTTAGTGTTTGTAAATGCAAAGCACTAAAGAGTAACGCACTAATGACGATGGCGGTTGTTGGTTGTAGGCGGTACCTGAACGTTGTATATATTAAACCGCGAAAGCCTATTTCCTCGAAAATAGGCGTCCACAAAATTATATTAATCACACTGAATACGACGGTTTCAGTAGGACCAAAAACTAAACGTTCATGTATTCCATGAGCCCAGTGGTTCTCAAATCCTAGTTTCCAGGTTCCCCATCCAATAAGCAGTAAGCCGACTAGTTCCAACGCTAATAATGCGCCGGTTACATAAATAAAATCTCGAAAATTGACTCCTTTTAATGATAATCCGAACGCATTTATCAGATTCTTTCCGCGTGGACGCAATAAGTAATGGTGGATCAGCCATAGCATCGGTAGAGACGCAAATAAAGTACTCCACGCACTCGTTATGCCGGGTGTAAAGAATTGATTTGAGAGCATTTGTAATGCTAGCCAAACCGCTAATCCATAAACCGCAGCTCTGAGTGCAACCGAAAATCCTTCCTCCAGAGACCAGGGATGATCGATTAGGTTATTTTTCCACGGGGGAGGGATATAAAATATTTTGTAGCGTAACATAACAACTAAACCAGAAAGAATGATAAATGAAATAAGAAGGACGATCTGTAGTAGATTTCTTCGGAGATTTTTTCCATTATCTTCTAAACGAGTCTTAAACAATTTAACGAAATAGGGCTTTTGTAGACGAGTATTAATTCTAAGTCGCAGTCGGTTTTTCGCCCAACCAGTTGGTACCATGGTCGCTCCGGTATAAACCTCTGGGGAAAACCGATCCTGATAATCATCAAAATATGCATATTTTACTGCTTCAGCGATGACTTCTTCTTCCGGATTATTATCGAATTGATCTAAGGCGGTGACTAGTTGGTCATGACTTCTAAGCTCAGCAATCGTTATTATCCACCGTGCTTTTGTATTCAGTATATCCCAGGCTTCTGTGCTATCACTGTGGGTCGAGAAATAATTCAATACTTCCTGGTATGCCTTAATGGTTTGATCCTGCACGTGCTGCCTGGAACCAAATAAAAAACTGTGTAAATTTCTTTCTATAAAAGAAATATTTTCATAACCTTCGTAAAATTCCAAATGGCGTTCCATCATTCGTCCCGTTGAAGGGCCAATATATTTTAATTCACCGAGGCCGGTTACATTTTTGAAGGGATTAAATAAGAATAAAAAAAGTACAATTAGCACCAGACTGTATGCAATGGTTACGACTATTTTTAATTTTGAATTGGGCATAGATCAATTATTTAGTCGTTTATCTCATTTGTCTAGAGCCATAATGGCTATATTAAATATGACATTAGATAAGTTATAAAGCAATATAGTACAACCGGATCATTGGACTTAGACCAGTGCCTGGCGCATGGTTGCTTCCACGAGAATCTTATTTAGTAATTCGCTGTCGATCACCTTTGGGTATAAACGATGGTAGCTGGCAACAACAGTCGGACGTTGCTGCGCAAAGATTTCAAGCGTTCTCCTGGTTTCATTACTTAATGGATCTAATGTGAGTAGAACAGGTGCTTGCCAGGAAATAAAGTCATGAACAAGTCCATTAACAATTTTGTTGTTCCATTCTGTTGATATCAAGCGTTCTGGAAATAGTTCATTATCGATTATAGCTTGATTTTTAATCATCTTTTTAGGGTGACATGTAATAACGTGCCCGTGTCTTTGTTCGTCTCGTTTAATCCAGGCACACGCCGGATGCGTACCAAGTCGCTCTAACACGATAGTGCTTAACATTTGCTGGGCTGATTGAGTTGGCGCGCATGATTTTGATTTAAAACTGTTACCATTTAGATCAAATGGATACCAATGAGGTTTTTTAGGTAATAATAAATTTTTATGTTCGATTGCACTTTTGACTAAAACAACGGGTTTGAGTTCAGGATCGAGTAACCAGCATTCGTAAATATCCCTTGCTACAAACGGTAACGCGACAATTTGGTTTTGCAGCCGCTCTATTAGCAATTGTATTTGCTTTTCGACATTTTCCTGATACAGGGTTGGATGAACCGGTATTTTCTTAAGTCCTGCTGAATCAGACCAACTGCCAAATTTTAAATAGTCATCCGAGTAGCCCTGAACTCTGAGCTCACGCCATGGTTTTTGTAATATCTCATTTAAAACCAGTAACTGCCAGGTTATCCCATCGGTACTAATCGCACGGGTATTATTGAGTTCGACAATTTGTGCCGTACCAGAAAATGGGTTCAACATACGCTCACTGTATTGACGCAGATCAGACAATAGAATTCTACTGAGTTTCCAAAGTTTATTGATTTTGCCTGAAATAACCACACATGGAAAGTCAGGCAAGAAACACGTATGATCATGGCACGACCTTATCATCCGAGTTGAAAGTTTTTACATGGACAATGTTCAAATGACTAAAAATTGGCAGGATTATATTTCCATGCCTGAACACCAATGGTCATTAATGGAAATGGCTTTTATGGTGGCCAGACAGTTACAGCCCGATGTTGATTTATCGTTTAGTCGACAGTCACTTGAACAATTTAAACTTATATTAAATGATCGGATAAGCGGTATTAGTTCAACAACTGAAAAATTGGCAGCCGTAAATACTTACTTATTTGATGAGTTGGGTATTACCGCCAACCAGGAGGATTATTTTAATCCAAACAATAGCATGATGAACCAGGTCATAACGAGTCGTACCGGTATTCCTATAACATTATCACTAATTTATATGGAAATGCTTTCGCTTGCAGGAATCGAGAGTAAAGGCATTAATTTTCCTGGTCATTTTCTGGTTGGCGCAAAGGTGGCAGGATATTTTCATATTTATGATGCATTCCGACAGGGTATGGTGCTTGAGCGAGAAGACATAAAAGAAATGTTATTAAATCAACAAATACAGATAAATAGCGATGATGAGTTGGCCGCATATCTACATCCAGCGAGTAACCGACAAATTATTGTACGTCTGTTAAGAAATTTAAAAAGTTATTATATCGAGCATCAAGATGCCGAAAAATCATTGCTGGTCATTGAAATGATCCTGGGTTTGATTCCTTTTTCCAGTGAAGAGATTCGTGATCGTGGTTTGGTTTATCATTACCTTGAATACACTGAAGGTGCTTTACAGGATTTGAAATCTTATTTAGAGCTTGAGCCTGAATCTCATGACCGTGCCATTATTGAGGCCCTGATGGAATCGTTACATGAACAATCTACTCCGCTACATTAAATCACTATTAGCCGTTGATATAGATTAATCAGGGTGAATCATTATGGCACGTGAACTTTTTGTTTTAAGGCATTGTAAATCAGACTGGGATAATAATATTCGTCAGGATGCGATGCGCCCATTATCGCAACGAGGGGTAAACAATGCTTCAAAATTAGGGCTTTGGATGAGTGAGTGCTCTTTTGCTCCCAATCTTGTGCTTTGTTCCTCCGCCGTGCGCGCCAGACAAACTCTGGAACTTGTAAATGAGTCGTTGCAAATACCTGAAAACTGGATTCACTTCCATGAAAAGTTATATTTAGCAAGCTTAAAGACACTACTTGAGTCTCTAAATGAGGTGGATAGATCGTACACATCTGTTCTGGTTGTAGGACATAATCCCGGACTGGATTATCTGGTGGAACATATTAGCGGTACTAAAGTCCCACATACTAAATCTGGCAAGTTGATGACCACTGGTTGTCTTGCACAATTCGAATGTCCGGATAATTGGCTAGAGCTAAAACATCAAGGTAAGCTTTTATCCATTACTCGACCGGTAGATATATTGAATTTAAATTAAGAAAAGGAGTTAAACATGGGGAATAAATTGGAACAACGTGCGTTAGAGCAACTTTTTACCGAAGCAAGAAGTCATAATGTCTGGAAAGATAAGTCAGTTAGTGATGAAACCATTGATGAAATATATAATATTTTAAAAATGGGGCCGACGAGTGCAAATTCCTGCCCGGCACGATTTGTTTTTGTTAAATCTGATGCAGCTAAGCTCGAATTAAAAGAGTGTCTGGCAGAAGGAAATATTGAAAAGTCCATGTCTGCCCCGGTTGTCGCCATAATTGGAATGGATATGGAATTTTACGAACAATTACCCAGGCTTTTTCCTCATACCGATGCTCGAAGCTGGTATGCCGGGAAACAGGATAAAATATTTGATGCGGCATTTCGGAACAGTTCCTTGCAGGGGGCTTACTTGATTATTGCCATTCGTAGCTTAGGGCTTGATGCCGGGCCAATGTCTGGTTTTGATAGCGATAAACTTGATGCCACCTTTTTCCCTGATGGTAAGATTAAATCCAATTTTATTTGTGCTTTTGGCTATGGCGATGAAGACAAATTACATCCTCGTGGGCCGCGGTTAGAATTTTCCGAGGCCTGTGAAATTGTATAGGTCCTTAAGAATTTCTATTTATAAACGCTATATATCTTAAGGTAGACTAGTAATCATTTAACATGAAACCCATTGAGCTGTATAACCAGAATTTACAAAGCGCAGGCTTCCTGCAAGATCCATCGCAACAACGAGCGATTGAATCGCTAAATTTACTATCGGAAAAAATTTCAGCTTCAAATGATTCAAAATCAGGATTCATACAACGTTTTATTCGCAAGCCTGAGCCGATTCCTGGTATCTATCTGGTCGGTACTGTGGGGCGGGGTAAAACATATTTAATGGATTTGTTTTACGAATGTATATCTGAAAGCAGGAAAAAACGCGTTCATTACCATCGTTTTATGATGGATATTCATGAACGTTTAAAAAAGCTACCGAAATCACCTGATCCGTTAGTGATTATTGGTAAACAGATTGCCAGTAATGTCAGGGTGTTATGTCTGGATGAGTTTCATGTTACCGATGTCGCCGACGCAATGTTGCTATCGGGATTATTAGCTACATTATTTAGTCATGGGGTCATATTAGTGGCTACTTCAAATACCTGTATTAATAATTTATACATGAACGGTCTACAACGAGAACGTTTTATGCAGGCAATAAACTTGTTAGACGATCATACCGTGGAGATTAATTTACACTCTGGTATCGATTATCGCCTGGAACACCTCGAAAAAGGTAAAACATTTTTAGTCGATACCGATCATACTAAAAAAGAGTGGATGACTGAAAAACTTTTGGAATTAGCTCCGGGAAAAATTGAGTACCAACAGGCAATTATAATTTATAACCGCCATATTCAAACAATTGCACTTTCAGATGATGTGGTATGGTTTGATTTTAGTGAGTTATGTGACACTCCGCGGGCAGCAAAAGATTACCTGGAAATCGCGAAGTTGTATCATACGGTTTTATTAAGCAATATACCGACCCTCGTTGCTGCCAAGGATAGCGCGGCAAAAAGGTTTATGCATTTAATCGATGCCTTGTATGATCATCGAGTAAAATTGATCGCAACCTCGGAGCAGAACCCGGAACAGTTGTATCACGGCCTACTGCTAACCGGTATGTTTGAACGAACAGTCAGCCGGTTAATTGAGATGGCCAGCCATGACTATATGGCCATGGCTCACCGTCCTTGACCCGATTATTTTACATCAAACCCATAAATTAACATCTTCGACATGAGTTTTGGTGCGTCTTTATAAGGCACCGTTCCATTATCACGAATAATTTTACGACCCTCTTTTGACATGGCAAAAGAAACAAATTGTTTTACTTTTTTAGATGGAGTCGGTGTCGTGACCAGGTAAAGAGGACGATATAACAAGTATTTTCCATGCATTACATTTTCATAGGTTGGCGATTTGCTGTCGATGCTGATGATTTTTATATCTCGTTTACGAGCGGAACTGACGCCGGTTATACCAATTCCATGGCGGTCTTTTTCAATTGATTTTTCCAGTGGGCCAGAAGAGCGCATTTTGTATGCTGATTTAGTTACAAAATCAAGATTCGAGTCCTGAAATAAATACTGGCGGATCGCGTATCCGACACCTGAAATCTTTCCGCGTCGTATATATAGATTGATACGAGCATTTTGACCTCCAACTTGACGCCAGTTGGTGATTTTGCCTAAATAAATATCACGGATTTGTTTTTTGGTTAAATTTTTAATTTTATTTTCTTTATTGATAACAATAACGAGTGCATCCCAGGCAACAGGATGCAATGCCGCATGTAGTTCAGAACGATCTTCACCTGGTAGACTCATGCGGCAGCTACCGCCCATATCCATTTTCATTTTTACCGTGTCACGAATTCCGCGAGTGGCACCGCCACCTTGTAGCATAACCTGAATTCCGGTCTTTGCTTCATAGGCCTTGGCCAGTTCAGACATAAAGGCTTTTTTAGTGATACCGCAACCTGCCCAGGTAATCTGGTTATTATCCTGTTTGGCAAATACGGAGGTATGCAGACCGAATAGGAAAGAGCTAATTAAAATAGTTAATAGATAACGAGGAATTGAATACAACATGATGGACACCCAAATTAAACTAAAGCGACATAGCTGGTTATTTACTAAGCGCCCATCATGACTTATCCGCACTAATAATATCAATATATCTTTTGCAATAAATTGAATAAATTCAATATATTAGAGAATAATTAATTAGAGTTTGCTAATAATTAGATTTAGTCACCAATCGCTAGACGAGAGATGAGGGAGAGAATCAGTTAAGCAACAACCTGACGAGGGTAAAGCTGGCTTTCAACTTTATTAAAAAGATCGCCACGAATAATAGGTTTACCCAGAAAATCATTTGCCCCCAGCTTGGTTAGCCAGAATTGCTCCGTTGGCTGTTCGGTGGCGCTGATAATGATGATTGGAATTGAGTTCGTAGAAGAATCTTTACGTATTTTACGGGTAGCCTGAAAGCCATTAAGCCCAGGCATGATGACGTCCATAAGGATAAGATCGGGTTGATGTGCCTTGGCGAGCTCAATCGCCGTCATGCCATCGTAGGCCTCCATAACGTAGTAGCCATCTTGTTCTAATACCCCACGTAGACCGTGAACAACGGTACGAGAATCGTCGACCACTAAAACCTTAATAACTCGGTCTTTGGGCATTCTTTGCTTTACTCGGCGTTCATTACTCGCGCTACGGCGGCTAAACAAATTTCGGAATGACTTTCGTTCCATTGATGGTGGCTCCACATAAAAATCTTAAATACGGATTAATTTTAGCGAGTTTAATCGGGCTTGAACAATACAAACTTCAAATCACGACTTTTGATCAACTCATGTAAAATCAGTAAGTTAATACATTTAACCGTACTTAGTATAAACAATTTAAGCTAACATATTGATCTATAACTGTGAAAAATTGTAAAACTGTGCAAAATTTATGGTTAATCTGCGACTTGATTGGCAATTTAACCGGCTGATTTACATTGTCTCATTCAGATTCTTAGCCGGTATACTGAAAGGCCAATTGGATAGCAAAGGGAGTTAGCCATGTATATCACGATTGTTTATGTATCCGTAAAGCCAGAATATGTCGATGGGTTCATTGAGGCCACCGGGAAAAATCATCAGGCATCCATTAAAGAGCCGGGCAATCGCCGATTTGATGTATTGCAGCTCTCGAATGATGCCTCCCAGTTTGTATTATACGAGGCTTATTCGGATGAAGAGGCCGCCACCGCTCATAAACAAACCGAGCATTACCTGAACTGGCGAAACACCGTCGCCGACTGGATGGCTATCCAGCGCAAAGGGGTCCAGTACTCAGGATTATTTCCACAATGAATTCATTTGATGGGTTTAGCATAGCACGGTTGCCCCGTATTGAATTTGGTCGGGGTAAGTTTAGTGAGGTTGCAAACTACGTTGCTAACTATGGACGTCGGGTGTTGGTGGTTACTGGGGCCAAATCGTCTCAGCAAACGACGCAATGGACAGACTTACTGGCTCAATTAAAGGCATTGAACATACAAGCGTTGTATTGTCAGATAGCATCTGAACCGTCGCCCTCATTAATCGATAGTCTCGTCGCAGAATTTAAACCACAATCCGTCGATGTCGTGCTCGGAATTGGTGGGGGGAGTGTGCTGGATGGCGCAAAGGCGATTGCGGGTCTACTTAAGTTAGATGCCGATCATAGCGTCATGGATTTTTTAGAGGGGGTCGGGCCTGAGCTGGATTATATCGGACCGTCTGTCCCGTTTATCGCCGTACCCACAACAGCCGGTACCGGGAGTGAAGCGACAAAAAACGCCGTACTCAGTGTACAAAATGAAACTGGTTTTAAAAAATCGTTTCGCGATGACAAATTGGTGGCGGAATATGCGATTGTCGATCCAGCTTTGCTCGGTACTTGTAATCAAAGGCTGATTGCTGCTAATGGAATGGATGCGCTGACGCAACTAATGGAATCGTATGTCTCAATCCGTGCCAATGTAATGACTGATGCCTTAGCTATTAGCGGTTTACGCGCTGTGCGCGATGGCTTATTAGCCTGGTATTCCAATGGCGTGACTGCGTTTGATGCGCAGGATAAAATGGCCTATGCATCAATGACGTCCGGCATCACACTGGCCCAGGTTGGATTAGGGTCAGTGCATGGTCTGGCGTCACCTTTAGGCGCGTTTTACCCGATAGCCCATGGCGTGGTCTGTGGCACGCTGGTTGCGACGGCCACCAAAGTGAATATCGAGAGTATGTTAGATCGTGACGTGAATAACATGGCTTTGGATAAGTATGCAAGATTGGCGGATGTGTTGGCACAAAAGCGCCACCCCTCAAAAGAGACGGCCTGGCAGGCCTTAATCGATTTATTAACGAATTGGACTGAGCAAATGCAGTTACCGCGTCTGGGCGAGTATGGCGTTAAAGAGAATGAACTTGATAAGGTTGTACTTCATTCAAGAGGCAGTAGCATGAAGACTAATCCAATCGTATTAACGGACGATGAGATTAAATCGATTTTAATCGCACGTTTGTAAAGTTACTTAGATGCAATGGACGATTAACAATATCGCTATACTGCATTCTCCCTGCAAAGAAAAGTTTGCCGTGCCGCGACAATCCGGATTAGCGCCTGGCCTGATCGGGCAAATTGAGATTCTCTCTCCTTATGATCAAGATGAAGCCTTTCAGGCATTAGATGGGTTTTCTCATATTTGGGTACTGGGGATGTTTCACCAGATAAAATTTAAAACTAAATCAGACAATGAAACTCAGCCGCGACAGTGGCAGCCCACGGTCAGACCTCCTCGCTTAGGCGGGAATAAACGCGTGGGTGTATTTGCTTCACGCTCTCCGAACCGACCCAATCCAATTTCCTTGTCGGTATTTAAACTAATCGCGATCACTCGCCGGGCAGGCAAGTTGTTTTTAGATGTGAGTGGAACGGATTTGGTTGATGGTACACCTATTATCGATATTAAGCCCTACTTACCTTATGCGGATCATGTGAATGGCGCACAAGGTGGGTATGTGGATTCAATAGCGAAACCACGACTTGATGTTGAATTTCAACCACAGGCAAAAGAGCAGTGTTTATTTGTGAGCACGTCTGAACCTGAGGTAGTGGAAAATCAAAATGCTGAACAATTGCTACGTGTTATCACTGAGCTAATACAACTTGATCCCAGGCCTGCCTATAAAACTGTGCAGGCACAAAATGAGTATGGCTTAAATGTGTTTGGATTAAATGTTCGTTTTTCAGTGGACCATCAAACAGCCACGGTGTTGAGTGTTTCAATAAACAATTAATTCAGATTTTGAGTTTGAAGGCTCAAAATGCGATGATCTATGATGGTCTATACCGGTAAATAATCTGAACTAAATAATACCAAGCATAGTCTATTGAACATCAGGACGGCTTCGAGGGATATCCAGTGAGAAATGTTACATCGTTATTAATTTTGCTAGTTAGTTTTACTTTCACGACAACTTCCATTGCTGCAACCGAACAATATGGGTTGAAAAGTATAGCCGGCAAAAGTACTAGTCTTGAAGAGCACATTGGTCAAGGGAAATGGAAGGTGGTCATTTTATGGGCATCGGATTGTCATGCCTGTAATCAGGAGGCCGAGCAATACATCCAATTTCACGAAGAAAACAAAGCTAAGCAAATCGAACTATTAGGAATATCTCTGGATGGGGCGGCAAAGTTGGACGATGCGAAGAAATTCATCAAGCGCCATGACGTCACCTTTCCAAACCTAATCGGCGAATTTGAGCAGGTCGCCTCCATGTATGAGTCACTAACCGGTGGTGTATGGTTAGGAACACCTACTATCCTTATTTATAATCCAAAGGGTGAATTGAAGGCGGCTCAGCCGGGAGCCGTACCAACCAGCTTAATTGAAGAATTTATCAACAGTCAGAGTGTTGCGACGGCTGAATAAAAAATTCCTGTAAATTCAAATATTACACTAGTGGAAGTAGGTAAAAATTGTCTATAGTTTAGAGATATTTACTTTCCTGGTCGGTTAATGCCCGCATTAAAAAAATTTATATCTCTCCGGAGTATCCGTAAACAATACCTGCTTTTAGCTATTTTGTTAGCCATTGTGGTGGTGACCTATACTGCGCTGACCGGCTTATGGATAGATAGCTCAAATCAGGCACACTTTAAACGTGGTGAACAGCGAATTGAGGTGTCGTCCTTAACCAATCACATTCGTCGCTCGATCGTTGCGGCTGATAACACACTCGATTTATTTTTATTATCGCCCGATCCAGATAGACGTGCTGTTTTTAATGATGAGTTCGCAAAGACACGAGCTGAGATCAATAATATTATTAACTCAGACTTGATTTATCACACTGAAATAATCGCCATTCTTAAAGAGCTGATCATCACGCTCGATGAAATGAAGACGGCGGCTAACCAGATAATGGAAATCCGCCAAACAGCCAACCTGATGTATCCGGCCATGCGTATGGCCAATGGTGATATGCTTGAGGCGAATCGATCAATTGTCACTGAGACTGGTCAGGCTCTCGCAACCTTTGATTTAAAAAACATTCGCAAATTAAAAAAATATAATCTGGAGGTCTTTAACGAACTCAATATTGCTCGAGATCGTTGGCTTAGGGTTATTGCGGCCTATCGACTTTTTTTAGTGAACAGGATGGGGTCTTTGTTTGAGAGATCATTACTAAACCAAATTGACGATATCGATTATTTGTATGCAGATTTTGAAAAAAGTATTGATAAATTATCTCAATTAAATCGAAAATATGAACTCGACCTGGAAATCTCAATCGCCATCGAATCCATTCAGGAGCTTGGTCCACGTTGGCGCCGTGGATTTCAAAAGGTGTTGGAAATTAATGAAGATGGACAATGGCGGGCAGATACGCCACTGGTTAAAAACATTATTAATCCTTTATTCAGTGATTTATATGACAAGTTAGTAAAAATTGATGACGCGTTAATTCATCTGGCCAACCATGACTTAGTAACCCAGAGCAAGGCAGCTAAAACGGTGTCGACATCATTGTGGGGGATGGCCATATTTATATTGTTACTGTCCATTATCAGTTTTATTGTTTTAGAAATAAATTTTATACGGCCGATCGCAAAGGTTGCCTCGAGTTTGAAGGCCGAGGCCAAGGGCCACGAGGTAAGTGAATTACCAGACGTCAAGGCAGTTGAAATTCGTGATTTAACTGAGGCGTTTATTGAGCTTCGTCAGCAGGTACATACCCGCCAGCTTGCCTTAGAACACATTGCCATGCACGATTCATTAACGTCATTGCCCAATCGGGCCTTGTTAATGGATCGCTTAAATCAGGCGATAATGAGTACTCAACGCAAAAAACGTTCTTTAGCGTTGTTAATGCTGGATTTAGATCGATTTAAAGAGATAAATGATACCCTTGGGCATCAAACTGGTGATGCACTCCTGCAGCAGGTAGGTGTGCGATTAAGAAACGTATTGCGTGATTCGGATACCGTTGCCCGTCTGGGTGGCGATGAATTTGCGGTGTTGTTATCTAATGTGAATGAGACCAATGCATTACGTATTGCAGCGGCTATTCACGAACAACTCGAAAAAGTTTACGACGTTTATGATCATTCGTTGTATGTTGGCGTCAGTATCGGAGTTGCTATTTTCCCTCAACATGGTGAGACGGCCCAATCATTACTGCAACATGCTGATGTGGCCATGTACGTCGCTAAAAGATCGAATACCAGTATTACAATGTATGATTTAGAACTAGATGAACATAGCCTTTCGCAATTGTCAGTGTTATCCGATTTAAGGACGGCAATTGAAAACGATGAATTTATTCTGGAATATCAACCGACAGTGACCATGAGTGACAGTAGTATTCACGGGGCTGAGGCGCTTATACGCTGGAATCATCCAAAACATGGTCGTATCATGCCGGATAATTTTATCAATGCAGCAGAACAAACCGGATTGATTAAACGTATATCAAACTGGGTAATGGATACGGCTATACGTGATTGTTATCGTTTGCATCAGAAGGGACATCAAGTAAATATTTCTCTTAATCTTTCCGTTTGGGATATCCAGGATCCAAACATCAGTCTTAGCATTACGCAAAAATTAGAGAAGTGGGGTTTGCCGGCAAAATATATTACCCTGGAGATAACTGAGCGAGTGATGATGGCAGAACCTGAACGAGCTAGACAGGTTTTAAATAATTTAGAATCAATGGGTTTGAATGTAGTCATTGATGATTTTGGTACTGGTTTTTCTTCACTGGTTTATCTCAAACAGTTGCCCGTATCTATGCTTAAGATCGACAAGTCATTTGTTATCGATATGATGCTGGATGAAAGTGATGCCGCGATAGTGCATTCGATTGTAGAATTAGCACATAATCTGGGTTTGCAAGTGGTTGCAGAAGGAGTAGAATCCGACCAAACCTGGAGTTGGTTAAAAACCTGGAGTTGTGATTATGCGCAGGGTTTTTATATTAGCCATCCACTTTCACTTGAGAACTATGAAAAATATCTGGAAAGCTATTCTATAACCGACGTATTCCACCAGAGCTAAAACCCGCAGAACATTATCCCGGTAGTAATATCTTATGAGCACAAAACTTGTCATTGTTGTTAATGGTCAGTCAATGATCGAATATGATCGAAATACCCGTTTACCTGGGCATCAACGTCAATTCCTGGATAAAATGGATTTTGACATGGATGCCGGTGTGAGTATCAATGGTGAGCATGTCGCAAAACCGGATCTAAAAGTGCGGGCGCAATATATCGCAATGCATTTAGTTCAATCCATACTTAATGATAATGAAGCCATGATCGCGGCGACCTGTGCCTATTTAGCAACACGGATTCCGGACTTGAAACAGGTACAGGCAATCGAGCAGGGCGATAATATTTCATTCGATTTAGTATTTACCGATGAACAAAAGAATCAGGTTGCGGTACAATTTGATCCAGGTCTAAAAACTAAACATTAAAAAGTGTAAAAAAATGACAAGTGAAGTAAACCATATTATTCGCGCCTTTGGTCCATTGAGAATTACTCTGATCTTACTGGTTATTGTCGACATGTTGTTACGACCTGAACCAGGCACCCGCTTAGCCTATGAAGGTTGGGAAATGGTCCCGGGTTTATTGGCGCCGGTAATGTCACCAATCTTATTTATGCTGCTGTTATTAGACAGTATTATGGCGATGGTTTATCGCAGTGATAAACCGGTCGAAGTAAAAGCGCGTTACTTAATCATCGTTATGGTAAATATTAGCCTGGCAATAATACTCATGGTTCGCTGGGTGCCTTTCTTTAGAGAAATTTCAACGGCCTATTAATATCGGCAGCTATTGTAATAATTTATACCCGCTAAAATTAAACAATCCTTGTTGCTGGCCGATAGGGTTAAATATCGGTTCTAATGGGTGTTATCACCATGCCAGCAAAATTAGAAAACAAACCAATTTGTCCGGTTAAATCAAATCGGTTTTCGTTGCCATTACCTGGCGTCAATAGTCATTTTATTAAACGTATCGGTGTGGCGGGCTTTTTATTTTTTTTGATTAAAGGGTTATTGTGGTTGATCGTACCGAGCGTATTAGTGTATTTGGGCCTGAATTAACGCATTGTTTATTGTTAGGTTCAATTGTTTATTTAATTGTCTAACTGGGCATCTAAAAAGTGCTCGATAAATTGTGCAGGTTTGGCGCCACTAAAACGATCAATTTCTTCACCATCTCGAAATAACATAATCGTTGGAAAGCCTCTGACTTTGTAGCGACCGGCTAATTTCATATTCTCACCTTCATCGACTTCGAGTTTTGTATATATTACCTCGTTCTCATATTCTTTTAGCACTTTATCGAGTATCGGTGCGATGACCAGACAGGGAGAACACCAGTCAGCCCAGAAATCCACGAGCACAAGTTTATTGTAGGAGGCATCAATGACTTCGGATGGAAAACTTGCTAAGGACAGGGTAATGGCTTGTGACATTCTATCGTTCCATAAAATTTCGCAGATTATAAATTAATGTCTGTATCAATTTAATATTACCTTTGGTTTTAATTATCGATTTTTTAAACTTGCAGAGCGTTCAGTAGTATACTCTGAAACTATGAAACAGATTTCACTCAAGCTCCCATATGCGGCTACTCAGGTTTTATCTGAGGTGGTGGAACGCTATGTAGTGGCAGCGTATCCGCCGGGCGGTTCAGAATGCGCCCAATCCGCACGCGAGGCATTACAGTCGTGTGCACAGCGTTTATTAAATGAATACGATCCCGAGAAGGGTTCGGTCAGCATCAGCCGGAGAATCAAAGCGCATTTAAAATCAGCCGTAGAATATTACCCACAAACACAGGGTGAACATTCTCATCGGGCGGATCGACAGTCACGTCTGCTGTTAAAGTGCCTGGACGGTGATACGCTGAGCCAGGAAGACTGGGACAGTTAATCAAGCTCCAAAATCTGCCGTTGTGTACGATGTCGTCATCACTAATGTCAATTCAGCAACACCCGGAATATCCCTGACTTGTGTAGGATATTTTTAGGGCAGCATATTTAAATTTAGGCCATCCGTACCTATGATATAATTGCTGAAATTGTATTCATTTTATATCGCCGGGATAATCCCGCTGGGTTGTTTTTCTATGTCATCGGTTCAATCATTATTCTCATATCGTAAACACTGGGCGCATAAGCTCGGGCCTGCGCCTGTTTTGCCGATGAGTTTGGAGGAAATGGCAGAATTAGGTTGGGACAGTTGCGATGTCATCATCGTCAGCGGCGACGCGTATGTGGATCATCCCAGTTTTGGTATGGCGGTCATCGGGCGGGTGCTGGAAGCCCAGGGTTATCGAGTCGGCATTATTGCTCAACCCGACTGGCGCTCGGCGACGGATTTTCAGAAGCTGGGCAAACCCAACATTTGTTTTGGTATTACGGCCGGTAACATGGATTCCATGGTGAATCGTTATACGGCGGATAGAAAGATCCGCAGCAATGATGCCTATACACCTGAAGGCAAAGGGGGCTTAAGGCCCGATCGTTCGGTGAATGTATATGCCCAGCGTTGTCGTGAAGCCTTCAAAGAGGTACCGATCATTATCGGCGGCATCGAGGCCAGCCTGCGTCGGATTGCTCATTATGATTACTGGTCTGAGACAATTCGCCGTTCTGTTTTACTCGATAGTAAGGCCGACTTGTTGTTATATGGCAATGCTGAACGACAGATAGTAGAAATCACTCATCGCCTGGCAGCGGGTGAGGCCATCAATCAAATCACGGATGTGGCCGGTAGTGCCTTTATTCGTCGACATGCTACTGACGGGTGGTTAGAGGTGGATTCTTCAACAGTTGATCAACCCGGTGTAATCGATAACCATCCGGATCCCTATGCGGACAATAACCCGTCGCAGGATAAGGTCACTAATGAACTAACGGAGTCAGCTGAATCTGTCAATCCTTTTACAGATGAACCACAGGCTCAAAGTGCAATCGTTGCGTTTACTCGTAAAGTAAGTAAGCACCCACGTAATAAAACCTATGTAAGGTTACCGGACTATGAAACGGTAAAACAGGATCCGGTTATGTATGCACATGCGTCGCGGGTGTTTCATCTGGAAACGAATCCGGGAAATGCGCGCGTGGTTGTGCAAAAACATGGTAAACAGGATGTCTGGATTAACCCACCACCGATACCGTTAAAAACCGAAGAGTTGGATAAGGTGTTTGAACTAAGTTACACACGTTTGCCGCACCCGGCCTATGGGAATAAAAATATACCAGCCTACGAAATGATACGCTTTTCGATTAATATTATGCGCGGTTGTTTTGGTGGGTGTACCTTTTGTTCGATAACCGAACATGAAGGACGCATTATTCAAAATCGATCGGAAGATTCCATCATCAGAGAGATCGAAACGATTCGTGATACCGTGCCCGGTTTTACCGGAATTATTTCTGATCTGGGTGGACCGACTGCAAACATGTATCGACTAGCCTGCAAGAGCAAAGAGATCGAAACGGCATGTCGACGTTTGTCATGTGTCTACCCGGGTATCTGTAAAAATTTGAATACTAATCACAATTCCTTGATCAAACTGTATCGTCGTGCCCGACGCCTGCCGGGTATCAAGAAAATTTTAATTGCATCGGGTTTGCGCTATGACCTTGCGATAGAATCGCCTGAGTATGTTAAAGAGTTAGTTTCTCATCATGTTGGCGGTTATTTAAAGATTGCACCTGAGCACACTGAGACCGGGCCCTTATCTAAAATGATGAAGCCGGGCATGGGTAGCTATGATCGGTTTAAAAAATTATTTGAGCGTTATTCCAAAGAAGCAGGTAAAGAGCAATATTTAATCCCCTATTTTATTGCGGCCCATCCAGGCACAACGGATGAAGATATGATGAATTTAGCCATCTGGTTAAAGGCAAATGGCTTTCGTGCCGATCAAGTGCAAACCTTTTTACCTTCACCGATGGCCATTGCTACCGCAATGTATCATTCGGGTAAAAATCCGTTAAAGAAAGTTCGCCATAATACGGATGACGTTTTTTCAGCCAAAGGGTTAAAGCAACGCCGGTTGCATAAGGCTTTTTTACGTTATCATGATCCGGAGAACTGGCCGATATTGAGAAAAGCATTGCAACGAATGGGGCATGCTAATTTAATTGGTAATGGTAAACACCATTTAGTCCCAAGTTGGCAACCGAAAAACAGTCGTTCAGTAAAAGCAGGGGCCAAAGCGGGCAAACAATTTAAAACACAGCGGACGGATTTTAAATTTGAGAACAAATCAAAACAAAAAATGCGTAATCGGTCGCGTCGTGAAGGCTGAACTTGATTTATGATTCGAGCTTTTACGGATAAAAAGAAAATTTTAATTAATTAATAAAAAATATGTCTGACAACGAAAACGAAATTGAAGAGTTGGTACTCAAGGAAAGCCTGGTGAGTGCTGCCGGATTAAATGCCTCTAGTTTACAGATCGGTATTCGTGGTGATCCGTCTATGCGCGAGACCACGGGTGATCGAAAGCGTTATCGTTCCGATGTGGATGAAAATATTGATGAATTGATTCCCTGGTTTCAGGAGCTTCTGCTAAATAGAAGCACCTATCAGTTATTCGTTGGATTTAATAATGGTGAGATTCGCACTAATTCAGTATTTGATCCGATGACGCATGAGATTCACTCGGCCGAAAAGATGGCGGATCATAATTATATTGAAAGGCAGTTTCCTTTAATTGACTACGATGACAAAATCAGACTGATTCGGGATACCTATCAGTGCCTGCGTGATAATCCGGTATACAAACATATGCCGACCTACTGGCAAAATATACTGACTCGCCGTGGCGCAAACTGGGAACCGATGGAAGTCGATGAAATTATTTCGGTTGTTACCACGCTAAAGACATTACGTGAGATGCCTTCTTATTATATGCGCAATGTCACCATCAATATCGTGCAGTCTATTGTGCGAATTCAGTTTAATTGTGATGGTACCCAAATCATTAGTGCAGAAAATTATTCTGAGTTTCTAGCCGAGAACCTTCCCAGTTAAATTCGGCTAAATTCAGCTAAATTTTATCTTTATGTGTTCACTTTATTTCAAATGACGAATAATTTTCGTAAATTGAATTATTTTAGAATATTCTGATAAAGTTTTATAACGATAAAAATTATACGGATATGCATAGGCAATTTTAATAGTGAGGGGTATACTCAGGGCAACTGTATGTCCATCGATCGATTAGGAGGAGGAGGGGTGTACAGGACAGTAAGTGTATTAGCAATTTGAGGTAATTAATTATGGCCACAGGCACAGTCAAATGGTTTAACAACGCAAAGGGCTTTGGTTTTATCGCACCACAAGATGGCGGTGATGATGTTTTTGTCCACTTTAGTGCAATAAAAACGGATGGCTACCGTAGTCTTAACGAAGGTCAAAGCGTTAACTTTGAAGTGGAGACCGGCCCCAAAGGCTTACAAGCAACCGATGTTGAACCGACCGGATAAAAAAATAAATTAATAAGAACGAAATCTGGCCCCGCTTTCAAAGTGGGGTTTTTTTTATGTCAACGAAACTCTCCCTGGTGCGTTTTAATATCTATAAGATGATAATTTTCAGGAAAAATACCATGAAGTTGTACAAAATAATGAATTTGGGCGGGCGCTTAATCTTGAAAAGCGAAAATTCCGAGAATAGTTCAGGTCAATAGACCTGAAGTCGTGGCAGGGGGAGATGGATGATGATTATCGGGGTAATAACCGGGTGAGTTCAAGCGGCCAGATGGTCAACGAGATGGATCAGTTTTTGGCGGCCAATGAGCGCCGCGCCTATCGGCTCTGTTTGTTAGCCACCGGTGAGCAGGCTGACGCCCTGGATATTGTGCAGGACGCGATGTTGAAGCTGGTGAAGCATTATGCACGACATGCCCCAACAGAGTGGCCGGCATTGTTTCACCGTATCATTCAAAATACGATTAAGGATTGGTATCGTAAGGAAAAGATTAGACGTCATTGGCGTCACTGGTTTTCACGACATGATGATGAAGGTGAAATTGAGGACGGATTAGAACAGCAACCGCAAAATGGGACTCATCAACCGGATGAGTTAACCGGTCAGGCAAGCGCGATGGAACATCTGGATGAGCAGATTAAACAATTACCATTGCGCCAACAACAGGTATTCTTGCTTCGGCAATGGGAAGGTCTGGATGTTGCGTCAACCGCCAGGGCAATGGGAATTAGTGAAGGTAGCGTAAAGACGCATTATTCACGAGCAGTGCATAAACTGCGTGACACACTCGAGGAATACATATGAGTAAACAGCAAGATGATAAAACGTTTTTGCATAAGATAGATCAACATTTAGATGAATCTGAACAGACGTTATCGGCAGACGTTGTTAGTAAGTTACGGCAAAGTCGTCAAGTGGCGTTGGACAAGCTTGACAATCAACATCAAAAATGGCGAACGGGGGGACGGCCACTTGGTGCGCTTGCCATGGTAATGAGTGTATTTGTTATCATGATCGGGCTTAAGTTTATGCAAACCGATTCGATAGGGCACCCTGATACGCTCAATGATCTACCTTTGTTAACGGCAACAGAAGAGTTTGAGTTATATGAAGAACTGGAATTTTATCAATGGCTGGAGTTTGAAGACCGCGCGGGTTAATGGTGCATATATCTTTATGATGATGACTTTATTAATAACTTCAATACAGGGCCATGCAGGTGAACAAGAAGCGTTGCCAATGGAATTTCTCGAATTCCTGGGTGAAGGAATCGTTATCGAAGATGAATATCTGGATCCAGTAAATTATGCTGATATCGAACAGGATACCATGTCACAAAATAAAGCCGTCCAGAGTGAAACTGATAAGACAACTAAACAGCCAGACACAGGAGGTGAGGAATAATGAATATTAAAAATTTCTTCACTATGATGTTCATGTTTTGTTATCTGGTTTTGGCAGGTAATTCGATCGTCTTCGCCGATGATTCGATAAGTTGGGATAGCCTGAGCAATAAAGAGAAACAGGTCTTAAAACCATTACAAGGGACATGGGAGCAACTTCCTCTTCAGCGCCAGCAACGATTACAAAAAGGCGCGAACAACTGGGAGAACATGAACCCGGAACAACGGGCCAGGGTAAAAAAACGCTTTCAGCAATGGCAGGACATGAGTCCTGAACAACGGCAGCGTACCCGTGAACGGTTTGATAAATTTAGAAGTTTACCGCCTGAGCGTCGTAAAGAATTGCGACGCCTATATCACTGGTATCATTCATTGCCAGAAGAACGTCAACAGAAAATTCGTAAACGCTGGCAGGGAATGACGCCAGAACAGCGACAAAATGCCAGAAACTTTATGAAGGAATTCTCTCCACAAGAGAGACGGGCTATCATGAAACGTATGCGGGATGCTTCACCAGAAGAACGACAGCGTATGCGTGAGCGATGGCGTAATGCGACTCCAGAGCAGCGTCAGCAGTATAAGCAGCGATTAAAGAAACGGATGCGAAACCATTAGTCAATGATAAGACTCTAAGCCGGTTTGTGGATCAAATACTTGATAAGGTGTGTTAATCGATAAATGTAACTTATATGTTTTTCTATTTTTAGTAAGTCTAAACAGCTTGATTATTAACAATCTGGAGTATCAATCTGGATCAAATAAATTCCGGACGCGATTATAATTTTATTTAATATTGTCTTATAAATTTAATCTAAGTGTAATTGCTTGACTTAGTAACTACCTCAACCAAACTCAGAATAACAAAAGTTATACTCGCTATCGATTTTATTATTTCAAGCTTGTTAAATAAGATCGAATCGATTGGAGTATAAGCTTTTTCCTATCTTGTATCTGAGTTATGGAGGTGTAAGATGAAAAAATTGGTTATTTTTGTATTAGTGCTTTGTGTGCCCATCTCGGTTGCACAGGCAAGAGAAGTCTCAATCACCATGAATAAGGTTAATGCGAATGGAATTGGTGATGCAATTGGTGTGGTGGTCATAACCGAAACAGAATCAGGTTTGCAATTGACGCCATTTTTACATGGAATGCCAGCAGGTGATTATACTTTTAGTATAAATGAAACACTGAGTTGCCATAATTCGTTCTCCAGTACCGGTATCTCCCTCCCGGCCATGGCTGCGGGAAAGAGTCTATGGCGATTACCGGATTTGAAAGTATCTGAAGATATTGATACTTATCAACCGATGATGTTAACCGAAGTTGGATTTAACGATATTAGTCGTCGCTCTATCGTGATCTCCAAGCGAGTCAATTCAACACTAGGATACACTCACGGCGGTGAACGCGTGGCCTGTGGTTCCCTTGAGCAATTCTAGAGAAATTCTAGTGCAATTTTAGAGAAACTCTAGAACAGTTCGAGTTTAATTTTAATGTGAGGTGACGAATACGGTAACCTTTGGGTTACCGTATTATTTTATACAACCAGTTAATTATTTTTGGTTGTGTTTGATTGCGTATAATTTATAGCATCAACGCAGCTGCAAAGTATAGCCACGCAGATAAAGGGCAAACTCCTGTAATACTTCGATACCACTTTTTTCAGCCTCAGCACACCATGCCTGCAGTCGTTGTACTCGTTTGACCTGGTCGTTGGATGACTTTATCCATATTTCTTTGAGTTGTTGCTTGAAATGATAAACGGTTTCCAGTGTCTGGCTGTAATTGAGCGCCGCATCCAGGCGGCGACGTTTATCGCTATCGAGGACAATGTCTTCACGGGTTAACAACTTGCTCGCACGACGTAGTAGTTTTCGATAAGCCAACTCACTATTGCGTCGCTGTTGTTTCAGCATTGGTTTGGTAACCCGACGGGCATATAGCTTTAGGATATGAAAACGATTACGGATGACGGCGCGTACCGTTTCAATATCTATAATGTGTTTGTCGGAAATGACCATGGCCCTGGGTGCGATTTTTTTCACCCTGGCAAGTTTAAGTATTTCCAGTGAACGAATATAAAACCAACCAATATCAAACTCCCACCACTTATTCGAAAGTTTTGCCGAGTTTGCATAGCTGTGATGGTTGTTGTGCAGTTCTTCACCACCAATGAGAATACCCCAGGGACTGATATTTCGAGAGGCATCCGGAGTTTCAAAATTCCGGTAACCCAGGTAGTGACCGACACCATTAATGACCCCGGCAGCCCAAAAGGGAATCCAGATCATCTGAATCGCAAAGATGGTAATGCCAATCAGACCAAACAGGGCAATGTTAATAAACAACAATAAACTGATGCCCAACCACGAAAAACGACTGTAAAGATTGCGTTCGATCCAGTCATTCGGTGTACCGTTGCCGTATTTGTCGAGCGTTTCGGTCTTGTCGGCTTCGGCGCGATATAACTCGTAACCTTGCAGGAGTACTTTTTTAATCCCTCGCGTTTGCGGGCTATGCGGATCATCGTCGGTTTCACATTTGACGTGATGTTTGCGGTGAACCGCAACCCATTCTTTGGTTACAATGCTGGTTGTCAGCCACAGCCAGAAGCGGAAAAAATGACTAATGACCGGGTGTAAAGTTAATGAATTGTGAGCTTGAGAGCGGTGCAGAAAAATGGTGACGGAGGCAATGGTGATATGCGTGACGAGCAACGTTGCTCCGACATAACCCCATGCGGATAAATTTAATACGCCGTCTAATAAAATATTCATAAAGTGTCCTGTCCAGGTATTTGGGTAGTTTAATGCGCTAAGCAAAATTGGCTAATAATGGAATGGTACCGAAGATCATCGGTTATCTCTATCTATTAAGAAAGAACGGGTTGAGTGGTGTATTTATCGGCAATTCATCCATAAACATTTAGAAAATATTGCATATAACTTGTCTCTTAGTTTAAAGCGAAGTCCCCTCTATTGTGTGGGCATAATCGGTTGTTTCAAGAGGAAAAATCAAATATCGCACCGTCGCTGTGCTTTGCCCTCTTACTATTTTTGTCATTTCCGCTTCGATCGTGACCGTCATAATCTAGATCATATCCCTGTTTTGAATGTTTCCAATTTCGTTTTCCCAACACAAAGAGATAAGGCCCAGTTTGCAATTAAAAAAAATTGAGGGGATTTGAGGCGGCTTGGCGCTTACTGGTTAAGCAGGGAAATTCTGCAACAGTTATTTTGAATCAGGGAGAAATAATATGAAAATAATATCAATCTATCGAACGGCCATCTTACGAATGGCTACAGGCCTGTTATTGGCACTGAGTATAACGGCTTGTGGAGGCGGAGGCGGTGATGGCGGGAGTAATCCCGGTAACGACAACGCCGAATGGGATGGTTCCAACTGGGACCAGACCAACTGGCAGTAACGCATTAACTATCTTAACAAGAGGGAATATCATGAATTTAAATACATTAACCATCACTTTTTTATCCGGCCTGTTGGTCATGGGCTTTACCAAAAATGTCTTTGCCGACAATGCTGAAATACCTTATAACTTTACTGCAGGTGCACCGGCCTATGCCGATGAAGTGAATGCCAATTTTGATGAACTCGAGGCCGCCGTCAATAGCAAACCCGATGTCATGGCCAGCTTTGGTTATTCAAGAACTCCTACGGTTAGAGGAGTTACCATTACCAATGTGTTAGTCAATGGTGGAGCAATTACCTCTCCTGTTGAAGCTGGCAGTACAATAACGGTCGCTTTGGATTACAATATTGTCGATCCAGGTTGTCCGGGCTGTATTGATCAAATCCAGGTAGGTTTTAGTCATACTGCTCCGACGGACTGTGTTTATTCCGGTATTCCTGGTGTAGCTGGCGTTTCAGGTTCCGGAAGTACGACCTTGACGGCACCATCAACCCCCGGGACCTATTACATTGGCGTCGATCGATCACAGGCGTTTAGCTGTCCGGCGGGCTGGTGGAACGGAGCGCCAAGCAATACAAACCGTTGGATTGGGGCGATAACGGTAAGATAAAAAAGTGAAAATGATCGGTGATATTTATTTATCGCCGATCATTAATTCAATCTTTATTTTTTGCTAATATATTTAATATCAGTAATGTATCGCTATCATGGCCAGTGACAATCACGGCGATAATTTTATTCTCACTTTCCCAGTAACTTAAAGCTAATGATTTCCTAAAAAAATAACCAAGTTGTTTTTCGAGATTTGGGCCATCATAGTCGATGATACGTTTTCCAGGGCCAGCATATGTGGGTGGTCCGTACAGCAGGGTTATATTTCCGGTGAGCTCTTTTTCTAATGATTTCATTTTATCAAGGTCTTCGGTAGAGTTTACCCCATCTATCCATTCACAAACTATGAGAAAATTGTTGTTTGGGTTATTAGTAAGATCGTGAATTAAAGTATCTATATCTTCAAGATAAGATGAAGTAATTTCCATTTTAGGATTATCAGGATTCGTTTTATTAGAATTATGTTTCCATTTTTCCGCCTCGAATATTTTTATTAATAAGTAGATAGAAAGTCCCAGACTTCCCCATTTCGAACTAAATAAGAAAAAATTATTGCTGGTAATGGGTATTAACCAAAATAACGCAGAAACAGCAATGGCGACAACAATCCATACAAATCGTTTATCCGGAAAATATTGTTTCAGTATAAACCTGCCGATCAACAATATCAGGCAGGCACCAATAATGTTTAAAATAATATAAAACCAATTTATCATTTGAGGTTATTTATAGTTTTTACATACGGTCCAGGAAAAGCGTATTGGGAAAAGAGCTTTAGATGATAATGGTGAGAACAGATTGGACAATAAAGCTCTTTTTTCAAGGTCTATAGATTCCAAATGCCCAATATGTTCTGGCCGATTTATCAGGTCCTGACCATCCAGTTCGTAACAAATGTTTGTGTATAAACCAAATCAGGGTACCGTGACCAACAAAAAGAACAGTCTCGTGCTCCTTCGACAGTTCGATGAGCTTACAGGTGCATTTTTGGGCTCTTACCTTTATAGCCTGGTATGATTCAGCGTTTGAATGATAACCTAATAATTGAAGTATGCGAAAAAAAATGGCCCACACTTTTAACGAAAATTTTGGAGATCTAAAGTTGGCCGACGGTATCTCACATTCGCGGAACTCGTGACTGACCAAGTTCGGTTTTTCAATTCCCAGCATTTTAACGGACTCTAATGATCGTGGTAAATTACTACACAAGACATACGAGCAACTCGCAGCCATTTCAATTGTAGAATACGAAGGTTTTGGTTCGTCTTCAATTCCCACCTGATCGTATTTCTCAACCCATGTTCGAAAATCGGTGGCTCGAATTTTTGTCACCATATCGATTTCTGGTTTTCCGTGTCTTAGGAGAACTATTTTCATTATTAATAAAGAAATCCAAAAGTATGTTTTAATACTTATTTTATCTAATATATAATTAAAAAGAGAAGAGGTTTTTCTACAGGTTCAACGATCGAAATAAGTAGCTGCCAAAAAGCAACGTGGTTTGACAGTCCAGCGGATAAGTACGAATCTGGTTGAGTTTCTGTGTTACATACATGCTTTAACCGTGTACTGACTAGAGTAGATTATTTGATAATTAAAATTTTCAACAGCTAATGCGTCAAATCTACTTTCATAAGGGATGATATGAATATCAACTTGCATAAATCTATTATCGACGCATGCTTCAGCCCCATCAGTAATCGGGGTAGTTAAATCCGCACAATTAGAGGATATTACATCAAGACCTGCAGTAATTAAGGCCATTCTACTTTCATCTATTGTGGTTTGGTTGCTTACACATCTATACACACTTACCGTTGCATCTTCAGGTTGAGGGTTTATCCGGGCATCACATTCTTCTTGAGACTCCCATTCCCAACACCCTCTGTCATCTACACATCCTGTAAACAAGAATACGGTAAACACCAATATGTAATATTTCATTAATCCCCCCAGTATTAATCTAGAGACACATAAAGAGGCAGTAGGATAATTAGAAATTTCTTTTTGTGTACTCATAGCTCTTTGTTTTGATCAGATTTGTTTGCTGGCAATTCCCTATTTTGGGGTTTTTCTACAGCTTCAACAGTTTAATTAACTATGCCACTACAGATTCAAAAATTTCTCGAATACGAAGATGTTGTTGCATTTTTTCTGGCTCAAATCTTCACTTTCCATCCCAGGATACTTCAAATACTTGGTGCCTCTTAGATGCAAAATTATCTGCCTCAATTGATAGCTCGTACCTAACGGCATCGTCTTTTTTAACGAAACCTTGAAAATTATGCGGTGTCGAATAAAGAGCTGGGCCAAACATTTCCCAAATCTAGAATTTGCTCTTTAGTAATTGTGACCAATATTGGAGCAAAACTTGCGGGAGCCCAAATCATTTGTGCAGGCACCACTAATGGTGATGGATGAAAATCTTTATCTTGCCCCCTCCTGTTTATTCCCTTCAACAAAACTCTACAATTTTTTATTGGCAACCAAGGCCTTTTATTAACCACCTTTAAATGGAAGTACATAGCTCTTCCAAAAATATCCCCATTTGAGTTTTTTAGTATATTTGCGTCGCCACGGAAATTGTTATGAGGCTCCAATACAAGTTTTGGCGGGGATAATAAAGAGCGTATTCTTTCTCCCCATATTGCGAGGATAGTTACAACTATCGTACCTACTGCTATTGTGCCGTTTATTATGATACTAATAAGACTCTCAGTGGTCATATTTAACCCTTACGATTAAGGCCAGTGACGCTAAATTTCCTGTAGCGACTTTTGGTGTAGGTCTGGGCGACCTTGTTATGGTTTTTACTCATAATTATTTAACTGCCTGATAAATATATGATAATCACTATAAAAGTAGAAATTAGGATTGCAATTAAAAGTATGTTTAAAAATGTAAATTTTTCACTCAACTTTGTAGAGAAAGTGAATTTAAATGTATTAACTATTCTTTCTACCGATTTCTCTTCTTTAGTCTGACTAACAAAATGAAAATATTTTAATATTCCATAGACGAGCAACAACATTGCATATACAAAAAGCACCAATAATAAAAATGCAACAATAATTTCCATACTTGTTTAATTAACCTTAACTATTATTCATCAGGCTAAATTCGAATTCTAACTCGAACTTTTTTCAAGATAGTTTTTTTATTTTAATATATTCAGAAGTTTACAGATTTTGTGGTAAATATAATATATGTGTTGTCCGGTAATAATACCGGGTTTGGTTTGGGATTTATTAAAATCAATTGAAAACAACATGATGAGTTTATATTAGAGTTATTTAATAATTGATTTGGTATGTCTTTGTATTTCTGGATTCCCGCCTCGGCTCTGGCTCCTGCTTCGCCCTACCGCCTACGTCCATGTAGGCGTCCGCGGGAATGACGGGATGTGTGTATTTTTATTTATGGATTCCCCTCTCCAGGGGAATGACGAGATGGGTTGGAATGTCTATTAGATTGATTATCTAATTTTTGGGTTTTTACGCATGGTGATTAAACTCGTTGCAAGCAGACCAACCAATACAGCAAACCATAATGTACCTAAACGACTAATGATGGGTGCGCTAACGACAATGCTTGTGTCAGCACCTAATGCAGCGAGTAATAATCCCATTACCAATTCTGTGCTACCAACCCCACCAGGGATAAACGATATTGCACCGGCTAATAAACTGATCGAATAGATTCCCAATGCCGCGGGCAAGCTGAGTTCAAATCCTAATTCGGTGACAATCAAATAAAATGCGAAGCCTTGTATCAGCCAAGAAGCGAAGCCAATGCTGAGTCCGGAACCGATCAACCGCCAGGATAAAAACAGGTGCATGGAATTGACGGTATCGATGAGGTGGCTGATGATGGTTTTTAATTTCTTTGCGCTTAGTCGCTGATCGATTTGTTTTAAGATTTTGATAAAGACCTGGCTACGGACTAACGGTAATAAGGAAATAATTGCCAGGCAGCTAATCAGAACAAACGCTTTATATTCGGCAAAGGCAAACACGGTCAGGCTGGCTAACATTGCGATCACAATCACGTCTAAAAATCGCTCAGTAAAGAAGGCGGCGAGGCTAAATGGGTAGGGTATACCATGGGGACGTAATAATAAGGAACGAATGGTTTCACCAGCTTTGCCGGGTGTAGTAGTCAGTGCGAACCCGGCTAAGTAATATAATAGATGCTGAGTGACTGGAATTACATTATTAGATTTTTTTATATAAAGCTGCCAGCGAAAAAAACGCAGTAGATAATTCATGCATGAAGCAATCAGTACTATACTCCAATTAGTCAGTCCGAATTTAACAAAGGCGGTACTGATTTGTTCAAAACCCGCCATAAAGATGACGATCAGGTAGGCGCCTGCTGCCAGCACTAATGACGCGACGATGGTCTTGCGTTGTTTGGCGCTTAATAGTGAGGGCCGGCCTCGGTTAGGAGTGCGAAGGGGCGCACCCTGGTTTGAGTTATTCGTTGAGTTTTGTGACATCGGAAATTTTTTATACTGGCCTGGATTATGCATTATTGTAAATGACTCAACTGGAGTCTAACAAAGTTATGATGAACATGACGAATCGAGAACATTATGCGTAGTTATATCCGACATCCTTCTGATATCCCTATCCAGGTTGACAATACCAGTACAGAAGTGACCAATCATGCTCAAATGCTGAATAACATCAGTCACGGCGGTTTATCGTTTACATCGGTGTCACCGGTTCAGGTGGGCCTGACGATCAAGTTAAAGATTGATACGGTTACTCCGGTTTTTGAAGCCCAGGGGCTGGTGACTCACTGTAGTCTAGAAGACGGTCATTATGTGATCGGGATTGAGTTTATCCGCAAAGACGATCTATTTGTCGCTCGAATGGTTGAGCAGGTCTGCCATATTGAGCATTACAAGCGTGAGATGGCGCTGCGTGAAGGGCGTCAGCTCAGTGGCGAACAGGCCGCCAGAGAATGGATTGAGAAATATGCCGCAAATTTTCCTCGCTGGAGCGCCTGATTTAAAAAAATTCCCAGCTGATTTTTCCTTTAGATTTGAGTAAGCTATGGGTTACGACAACGAATTATAAAGAAGGAAGGTAACCCCCATGGCTGAGACAGTCGATGAAATAACTATGAATTATGAGGAAAATGGTCAGCAGCTGGTTAAAGAGCTCGATAAAGTCATCTTAACAAAAGGCGCCTGGTCGACGATTTTGTTTAAATACCAGGACTGGAACCGTAAGGATGAACAATTTGGCCCGACTAAATTTTCCATTCGTCGTTATCAGAAGCGTGAAGGCAGTTATCGCCCGAAGTCAAAATTTAATATCAGCAGTGTCGATCAGGCTAAAAAAGTGATTGCTGGTCTGACTCCCTGGATAGAGGAAGCGGAGAAAGCGGCAGAATAGGCCGGTTCGATACCTGATATCTTATATCGCTTCAATATAAATTGAAGCCTCAGGAATGCCTTGCTCGAGCAAGGCATTTTTTGTTTTGGTAATATCATTTTGTGATCCGGCGATATAGACGTGATGATTAGTCAGTGCGTCAGTATCCGGATTGTTTGAATTCAATTTATCGAGGCATAACTCGACCGGGTCCAAATCATCATAACAAAGCGGGTAGTAGTCAAAAAGTTCAAAGGCATCCGCCCACGAGCGACAATGATTATGCATATACAGATCGTCCTGGCCAGGCACTAACCAATAGAGTTGAATGTGTTCGGTGACATCAAGTGTTAAGGCATGCTCGATTAAACTCTTGATGGGAGCAAAGCCCGTATTAAAGGCGATAAAGACAATTGGATTGGGCTCATCTTCATGTAATACAAAGTGCCCGGCCGGTCCTTCAACGGTAATCGTATCGTTTGGTTTTATCTCTTGAGCCAGATATTGGCTGAAGGCATCGCTGTCATGATGATTGAAGTGGAACTGTAAATTCATATCGTCACATGGGCAGCTGGCAACATGTAAGGTCTTTGCGCCAACTCCGGAGATGACCAGATTAACGGTTTGCCCGGCCAGAAAGCGCAGCCGTTGGGTGCGAGGTGTTTTGATATTGAGCGTAGCGACAGAATCATTTAACGGGGTGACCTTACGTACCCAGGCGGAGATAGACTGATTAGGGATATCATTTTCATTACCGGCTTCTTCTGCCTCGAGGACGAGGTCGGTGACCGCAGTGTTTGAACAACTTAATATGTATCCTTGTAATTTATCTTTTTCGCTTAGCACATAGTCGTGATGTCTTATTTTTTTAACTTCGCCAGAGATGACTCTGGCTTTGCATTTGCCGCAATTGCCATTGCTACAACCGTAGTTCATGGCCAGGCCTGAGCTTAAACCGGCCTCCAGGATGCTATCGGAACCTTCAACGAAAAATTCGTGACCGCTGGGTTCCAGTCGGATTTGCGCCGCCACTAGTCGTAAAATCGTGTCGGTCGCAATCATCGGATATTGCGCAAACTTTTTATCCGATATGGTTTCAACTTCGTTGAGTAACCAGCCTTGCAGTTCACGCATGGCCGCAGTGGACTCAGGATGGTTATCGGTAAATTGTTTTAATCGAGTCTTGAGCTTGTCAATAATATTATAAAAAATACTGATTTCGAGCTTTGATTCAACTAACTCATCAGAAAGAATGGCGACCCGTGCGGCGAGGGTTTCCATGTCAGGTGGCATGGTTGGGGTACGATTGCGCGCCTTGATGGCCGCATTATCCATAATTTGTTCGAGTGCTTCGAGGATGTCATTGGGTTTGGCGTTAACGTCGGGAAAGTGTTCAGCAACGTCCTGTAAGCGCACCATGCCTTCAAAACTCTGTATCACTCCATCACGAATGTATTTTTGTAGATTACCGCGAGAAACACCAGCGAGTTTGGCTGCGCGAGATACCGTAACGAGTCTAGACATAAATCCTTAAATAATAATTGTTTCACCGAACTCATATCGACCTGGTTTCAGCCGTTTATATTGGCGAACCATGATCATCGTTTTTCTTAAGCTTGGCAGATCAAGATAAGGTAAGTGTAGGCCAATTTCTATTTTTCGCCCATGTTCATTGTTGTCACCGACATCCAGGAAGGCGCGGCTGTTTAATCTGGCTGCTGAGATATTTTTAATTTCACGAAAATAGTAGGTAAGTGTGTAGATGTGCGCATCCCAGATTAAGCCCTGACCAGCGAAGGATCCGCTAAACTGGACATGCTGATAATTCCGGTCAAAGGGGATTAATTGGGTAAATTCAGAGTCCATCGATGTAAAATTGTGCTCAAAACAGAGAATTGCCATAATTATAATCGTTTAGGTCATTGAATTTTCAACAAATTAGAGCTGTAATGATAGGACATAAATCGTTAGAGAGTTGTGACGGTGGTAACGCTCCGTTTAATTAATGAACAGACGTAAATTTATATCAGGTGCGCTAATTAGCAGTCTCACTAGTGGCTTGTCTCTCAGCAGTTTGGGTATGCTGGAGGCACAGGCCAGTCCGCTATCCCGGTCGAATCTTTCCCCAAAAGTGTCCGGGGCAACCCGCCCTTCATTAGCGACTCATTCTCAGCGAGAGCAAGGCTATCAGCTTGATAGTCATGTAAAAGATGCCGTTAATAAAGCGAAGGACTTCGAGCAGGACTATGCCAATGACATTTATTTATCCAAACATCAAAGGGTGCTCTTACGTTCTACTTTAAATCGCCTCACCCGCTTACAACGTCTGGTTGGCTATGCCAATTTTAATTTAATCAGTTTTGATTCTGCGATTGTCTATGCCAGGCGATATCCCGTCGTGGGTCGATTTAGCAAACGCGAGATCGCATTAATTGAAGCGTTATATGTTTATGATGCAAGTAATTATGGATTTCTCGGCCAGAAAGTTTCCGAAAAGCTAACTGACAAAATTGTGGTTAAAGAAGTCAAAAAAATTGCCGGTAGCGGTCACTATTTATATCAAGGTGAAGCGTTGAAGTTGTATCAAAAACTAAAAAAAGAACTCAGTAATGATCTTATTTTAACCTCCGGGATACGCAGTGTCGTTAAGCAACTCCATCTCTTCATGGCTAAGGCGGATAAGTCGGATGGCAATTTATCTCGCGCAGCTCGCTCGTTAGCGCCGCCGGGACATTCGTTTCACGGCATCGGTGATTTTGATGTCGGCCAAAAAGGGCTTGGCGCGGCAAATTTTACCAGTGCCTTCATGGAAACAAAAATACACCAACAATTGACCGATTTGGGTTTAATTGCCGAGCGTTATCCTGAATCAAATCCATTTGGCGTTCGACATGAACCGTGGCATATAAAGGTGATCAGGGATGTTTAGAACGTTTTTATGTTGCAGTGGTTTGTTCATGAGTCTGTTTGTGCAGGCGCAACAATGGGACTTCACCTTACATAAACATAAATCGGTCCAACCAGGACCAACCTTATTGGTGATTGGTGGAATACAGGGTGATGAGCCGGGCGGTTTTAATGCGGCCTCTTTGTTAGTGACCGATTATGTTATTCACAGCGGTGAAGTGTGGGTCGTGCCGAACCTGAATTTTGAAAGCATCATCAAACGCTCACGTGGTGTTCATGGTGACATGAACCGGAAATTCAAAGGTATTCGTCAAAATGATCCTGAATTTAAGTTAGTCGAAAAAATCAAATCAATCATCAAAGATGAACAAGTCGATATTATATTAAATTTACATGACGGCAGTGGTTTTTATCGTCCCAGATACGTGGATAAGTTACGTGGACCTCAACGTTGGGGACAAAGTTTGATTATCGATCAAACTGAGTTGGACGGAGTGAGATATGGTCGACTGGATTCGATTGCCAGGATTATTACGCAACAAGCGAATCTAAGGATCAAAAACAAGGAACATCGTTATCATATCAAAAATACCGAGACTCGATCAGGAAACGTCGAGATGGAAAAAACCTTAACTTATTATGCCATTCAAAATGGAAAAGCCGCATTTGGAATTGAGGCAAGTAAATCGTTTGGCACTCATTATCGTGCCTATTATCATTTACAGTTGATCGAAAGCTTTATGCAATATTTAGGTATTAACTACGAACGTGATATGGAGCTGAGTATTAAAACGGTAAAAAATCGCATCGATAACAACGTTAAATTGGCGCTCTATGAGCGAAAGATGTTCTTTGATATGAGAAATGTGCGTGATCGATTACGATATGTGCCAATGAAAAAAGGTGAGCCGCTTACGATTAGTGGCAGTAATCCATTAATTGCTGTGTTGGATAATAAACGTTATTACAATGTTCGTTACGGCAATCGTTCGGTTACCAAATTATTACCACAGTACTTTGATTTTGACAGCAGTATCGATTCAATATCACTATCGGTCGACGGTGTGACTAAACAGGTTATGCTCGGTGATATCGTCGCGGTTGATAAACGTTTCCAGGTTAATCAGTTGGATGGGTATCGTGTAAATATTATAGGGTTTACTAAAAAAGGTTACGCTAGCGAACATGGGTTACCGATTTCAAAGCGTGACATTAAATCGAAATTCTCAGTTGACAAACACGGGAAATTGTTTCGGGTTGAAATCTACAAAAAAAATCAATTTTGCGGAATGGTGTTAGTTGATTTTGGTGATAAACCTGTCGCTTCAGCCGAAACGACGAAGCTAAACTCTGTCTTTTAGTTAGCCATAATATCAATGTCTAAAAAACTTCTCGCCCCTGCGTATATGCATGAATTTAGATGTCTGGGTGGGGATTGTGAAGATACCTGTTGTCAAAACTGGGACATCCGTTTAGATGAAAAACATTATAAATCTTTAGAGCAGGCCTTCAATGGCGATGCAAGTCAAAAAAACACATTTGATACCTATGTAAAAAAATATGACAAGGAAGATGCGAATGAACGTAACTATGCCTATATAAAAGTAAATGAATCCGGTTTTTGCCCTTTTTTAAATCAACATGGTTTATGTCATATTCATGCCGAGTTTGGCGTAGAGCCGTTAAGTAACATATGCACTTTTTTTCCAAGAGTATTTTCGCAACGAAATGATAAGCCTGAAATGACCGGCGCTTTATCGTGCCCGGAAGTGGTTCGGCGTTGTCTCTTTTCGCCCTCGGATGACTATAAATTTTCTAATATATCGACGTCTATCTTACCAAGAGATGATTTTCCCATTGCCCATCGGCTTGGGTTAACTGATAATCTCTATCATCAAAAATTTAACGATGTTAATTCACAGTTAATTGAGTTAATCAATGATGAACAATACTCTTTTGAAACCAGAATGTATTTCCTGGCAAATTTTACTTATCGCCTTGCTCCTAATTATCGACAGGACTGTGAAGATAAACTGAAACTAATTGATGAAGAAATAAAGCGCATTAATAAAGATGAAATCAAGAAACAATTAGACGAGTATTTTTTTCAGTTCAATACCACCGAGCCGGTGGCTATGATCATTGTTCAATCTATTTTACAGCTGCGAATACAATATGAAGGTAGTGATAAGCTTAGTAAGTTAGCCGGGCAGATATTTGAAAACTACCAGACTGATGTACAACGTTCTGAAGATTTTGATGTGTTTGGTGAGAATGTTCCACCTGATATTTTATGGCAACGGTTCCAGGCCGATTGGGAGTTGCTTAACTCTCAATATGGCGCGCAACTCGAGGTTTATTTAACCCGTTATGTAACGAACTGTTTACAGCGCGAGTGGTTCATTAGCATGCCTGATCCATTTGTTTATATCCACATGTTAAGCATTCGGATTGCAATATTACGATTCCTTCTCACCAGTCATCCAAAGATGCTGGATTTGCTTAACCCGAAAAAATCTGAACAAGCTGAAATACCCGATGAAGATCTGCAACAGAAATTTGATGCACTTGTGGTAGAGGTGGTTTATTTATTTGCCAGAAGCATTGATCACAATCATAATTTTTTGCAGGTGGTCTTTCATGCCATGCTTGAGCAACAAATGATGAGTTTTGATTATTCACTCCCGCTAATTAAATTTTAATTAGCGCGTCTCGATTGAACATTATTTTGATAGTTCAATATAAATCGTATCTTCTTTAATAGTAACTGGATAGGTTGAAATAGGATCAGTTGCAGGTTCCTCGATTGGTACTCCACTGCGCAGACAAAACCGACTACCATGCAAAGGACATTCGATATGATCCTTACGTAAAGCACCTTTCCATAATTCCGCATCTTCATGCGAACACATTTCATCAAATGCAAAAAAATCATCATCGATTCGGGCAAGAATGATGCGTTGTTGATTCACATCAAAACAAGACATCTGGCCCGGTTTTAATGCGTCTTTTGAGGTCACGGGGAACATCGTTATTTTCCCCTGTTCATCATGCACAGCCATAATAATTCCTTAATAAACAATATATTGATACCAATTCAGGCTTAATTGGAGGTATAGATTCAATTTATATTTGGTTTGTGTATTAGTATTCTAACATATAGACTAGCCAGCTGTAGTTAATAGGGTGTTTTAATGCTTAGCGAGAGTTATAAAAAAATGAGCCACGATGAGTGCGCAGAATTGGCGCGTTCGATAATGGCCATACTAGATGATTGGGGTCTGAATGCTAAGCAACTCGCAAGTCTGCTTGCTTTGCCAAATGGCACTCCGACTCGTGCTCTACGTCGTTATCGTGAAGACACACCTTTTCCAAACGACTCAGCCCTCTATGAACGAGTCGAACACATCATCGGTATTTCTGACGCACTACGGACCAGTTATCCTCACAACCCACCAATGGCAGCGTTGTGGATGAAACAAGCAAATAAACGTTTTGAAGGTGCATCACCTATTCAAAAGATTGTTCGCGAAGGACTGCAAGGGTTAATGGCCGTGCGAAGTCATGTTGATTGTGCCTACGACTGGCATATTAATCCGTAGATTTATCAAGCGCAGCGAAGGATCTTGCTTTGCTAGCGTCGACTACGTTTGCGACCTTCGAACTGAACGATTTGTCGAGCGATTTCATCGTAGGGGAGCGTTTCTAAACGACCATATTTATGTTTGGCCTGCTCGATCAGAGCAAAGATGTTTTCAACATTCGACGATGTCGGTGTTTCGTTGTTAATGATATTATTTAATCCCATTACACCACCAGTTTGCACCTTAACTTCTTTAGCATGGGGCAGGGGACCTTCAATTTTGGTCAGCTTAAGAGCGAAAATGGCTTTGGAGCGTAATTGGGTTAACAGCAAATCGCATTGACGGTTAGCTTCATTATTGTTGCAGGCGATTCCTTCACGATCGGCTAAACAAAATCGATGAGCATGTTCACACATGGTTTGTCGGGATAAGATACTTTTTTCGAACTTACAGCGTAACTGGTTAAACTCATGATAGGTCTGGCGATATTCTCCTTCTTCCATCGTGGTTGCCTGGCTTATTTTTCCCATTCACGAATGATGGGTTTATCCCTGGTTTCGAGGATTTGTTCTTCGGCGAGTAGCTGATTATCGGCGAACATAATTTTCAGTTCAGATTTGTCATCTTCTGACTGCTCGTTACGCATCGTTTTAACCAGGTTTTTTGCCTCTTTATACGCTTCACACTCTTTGACGAGTTCCAGGTTTTTTACAATCGCGGTCGGCCCTTGATTGATACGATAAATGAAGTATGGCATATTGTTAATTCCTGTCGCTTAGTTAACCTGATTATAACCCAAAATTATCATTACCTAGAATACCCAAACTATGAAAACTAAAAAACAATTGCTGGCGGTCGTTGAGCTTGGTGGATACCCGGATTTTACCCCCATTTATGAGTCCCTGGGATTTGAAGTGACGACGGAAACATCGGTACGAAATGCGATAAGAACGTTGAAAAAGTTAAAGCCAGATGTGGTGGTCGCCGAGTTTAATTTTCAATCCGACTTCCGGGATCGAACCAGTAATCTGGAGTCGTTGTTATCGTCGATACAGTGGCTTGAGGAATGTGACATAGTGGTGTTTTTCGAAAAGGAATATGAACATCAGCTTGAAAAATTAAAAGTGCAATATACGCTGCAGGCGACTTTGGCTTTTCCGATTGAAGAAAAATCTTTACGCGAGGCTTTGAACCAGCTTAGTTTGACTGAATGAATTCGAGGCCATCTTCAGCGACTTCTCGTACTTCAGGGTGATCGTCGCTCAAACATGTTTTTAACAAGGCCTCACATTTGACCGAAGGTATCATTCCTAAATAGTGGCAGGCATCGGCACGAACTCGATGATCTTCATTACTAAGGAATGTCTCAAGGCTCGGCAAGATCGTCGTCAATATTTTATCACCGGCAAACCCTTCTATGATGGCTCCCAAACCAATGCGGGCCTGTATCGGGCTGTTCGTATCCGCCAAAATGTTAAGCGAGATCTCTAACCAGGCAGGGTGTTTACGAATTAACTGTTCAATCTGTTTGAGATGGCCGGCTTCCAGGGCTTCCGATATATAACGAAGGATGCCTTCTGGGCTGTTTGCGTGAGTCACCCAATATTCAATCTCTGCCGAGCTGTGAGAACCAAAAAACTCCAGATCATTTATCTTAAACCACGGCACAGAGCGGACATTGTATTGTTCGGCGAGAGAGGTGTCTGTTGTTAAGTCATATTTTTCATATCTGGCAAGCAGTCCTTTTTCATCCAGTCCGGTAAAAATTTTACTGACACCCGGACAATAGGCGCAATGCGGGGTAGTAAACAGGATGACATGGATGTCAGTGTTAGTTACTTCAGTCATCGGTGATAAAAGCAAGTGCTAATCCGTCGTTATCGACACGCACCACGCGTGCTTTGACTAATGGTGCCTCGCCTTCACCCATATTGTTTTTAATTCTGATGTGCACAATCGTGCCTTCGGGGGGCAGGTTGCTATCGCCTTTTTCAAGATAAACACCGCTATTACTTAAGTCGCGTGTTTGTAATGAGCTCTCGTTATTATCGTCAGCAACCAATTCAACATCTAATTGTATCGGTAGACGACTTTCTCTTCGTTTATTATCCATAGTGGTTTAAAAGTTAGGAATTAATCAGGCTTCAATATCAGGGATGAGTTTGCTTTCGAGTTTTAAAACCATATCTTTCAGGCCGAGTTTTCTTTTTTTTAGGCGTCGTAGTTGCAATTGGTCTACCAGAGGATCGGCGGCTAAGCGATGAATGATGTCATCCAGATCCCGATGCTCCACACGTAACTCCTCAAGCCGTTCTTTAATGGCCTCGACATCGGTTTCATCTATATCATCCATACTGTGAAATTTACTCTTAAAACAAGGGTATAGAAGTTAACATATTGCCCCAAATTGTCCACGCTGTCGCTAGAAATCAACCGCTAAGCATTTCTGCATAGACTTCTATTTAAAGATAGTTGAGGACTTCATCAGCTGCAATAGACTGCCCGTTGTTAAATATTTGCGCTTAGTCACAGATGGGAAATAATAGGGGGCCAGAAAAATAGGGGTCAGAGACGTATTTTTGAACTTTAACTAGTTGCTACCCAAAAATACGTCTCTGACCCCTATTATTTTATTTTAGGCAGCAAGTTACCCAGGGCTACATTGAGTTGCTGGATTTTATTGGCGTCACCGCCACGATCGGGATGATGTTGCATCACCAATTTTCGATATTGCTGTCGTATCTGCTGGTCATCAATGGGGTCGGATAGTCCCAATAAATTTAACGCATCACTACGCGAATCATGCCGAGCCAGGGCTAACCAAAATTTACCTAATAAATCATCAACTTGCGATGAATCAGTTGTTTCAAGCTGGGCGATATCCAGGTAGTAGTCACGTACCGGGTCGGGTTGGGCCAGTTCATTATGACCGGCTTGATAGGGCCAGAGACGAATCTCCAGGGCGGAGATCTGTAGGATGCCGGATTGGGTTTCATAATAGTCTTGCTGAAGTTGGTACAGGCAGTGAAAAAGTAGGAAATGTCGCTTAAACAGGGCGAGCGAGTCAGGGCCGGTAGTTGAAAAATAGCTCAAATTTTGGCCTAGCTCGGACAGGAACTCATATTCCGTCAATCCGTTATGGTGCCGTGCCAATACTTGTTGAATGGGCTCATAAAGGCTCTCAGGCGCAGGATATTGGCTATTTGTTGGCTTCAGCATGTCAGACAGATACCTGCTTGCTCAAGCGATTCCTATGTCCCTTTATTCGTCGTTATCCGGCTTGCGGGTCAGTTGATCAATGGAAACGACCACATTTTTCGGCGCATTGGATTCACCCGCAAAGGTAGGCCGCATATTTTGTTCCCGACCAGCGGCCTGGCCGATTTCACTTTCACGCGCGCTGATCAGGGCCAGGCAGTCACGAATCCCTAAAATGGTGGTTTCTGATAATGGGTGGCGTAAACCCGGTTTAACGTGTGTGTCGCGGGCGACATCGGTTAACACCCGTTTGACCATTTGTAGAATTTCTTGTTCTTTGCTGCTGTCTTGCTCTGACATGTTGGATTCCCAAATACGATTAAGCGCTGCATTATACCTGAGGCCATGCCGGGCATGCTAAAATTTTGCGCTAATTAAATTCAAACAGGAACGATATGACAGAACCCTTTCGGCAGTTAGTTTTTTGTCCACAAGATCCACAATGGATTTCTACTGGTCGTGAAAAACAAATCGACCTGGAGACAGTCTTACGCTCAGTCGGTTTGATTGCTTCCCAGGTCGATGTTTCATCTGAGGGGCGTTTTGCCATCGGTGAGCAATTTCTACAACACATTAATTTTATGGGGTGTGCACCGGCGGTCGAATTCACACCGGGTCAGGATAAAAAGTTAAACGATACTCAGTATTGGCATCAATTTACCTTCGTGCTTATTCCTCCGGAACGGAATCAACCTGCTTGTTATATAGACGAAACAATGGCAAAACCAAAGTGTCCTGCATGTAATAAACGCACTGCATTGAGTTCGGGTCAGAATTATTTTGATGACAGTAAAAGCCGGTTTTCATGTCCTCATTGTCAACACTCAAGCGATTTATGCGAACTTGACTGGCGTGAGTTTGGTGGTTGTGCCCGGACCATGGTTAGTATTGTGAATGTTTATCCTAAAGAGGCGATTCCAACAGAAAGTCTTTTATTACAATTAGAAAAACTCACCCAAATTGACTGGCGATATTTTTATTACTATGGTCATTTGGTGAGTGACAAAGCTTAACGATTTAAAAAATTGAAGGCTTGACAGAATCTTTAATCCAGAGCAAACTCAAAGCATGAATAAAAACTTAAACCAATTCGGACGTCACTTGTCTACCGCGATGCAAGCGCATGCGGCGATCAAGGTTGTGGCTAAGGCACCGTGCATTCGCTGGGTGCTGACTTATGGCTGCGTTCCTGATTGATTTAATCTGATAACTTTATTTTTTCAAACGGGCCGCAGCTAAAACTGCGGCCCGTTTTGTTTTTGGAGCCCAAAAAAGCTATCACGGCAAAAAGGAAGGCAAAAGGAAATAGCAAAATGACAGCACAACCCTACCGGCTTTTTGCCGGCTTTATAATTATAATTCTCATTTGGTCAACGACTCCATTAGCGATTAAATGGAGCGGAGAAGGGCCGGGGTTTATTTTCGGAGTTTCTGCTCGTATGACCATTGGACTAGTTTTGCTGTTGCTCATTGCATTTATTAAAAAGGTGCCCATCCCTTTACATAAACAAGCGTTGCTAACGTACTTTGCCGCTGGTTTTGGCATATATGGTGCGATGCTGTCCGTGTATTGGGGGGCTCAATATATTCAGTCGGGATTTATTTCAGTGTTGTTTGGTTTAACCCCGTTTATGACCAGCCTGTTGGCCTATTTTATTTTGCAGGAAAAAAGTTGGTCCTTTTCAAAATTAATTGGTCTGGTGATGGGTATCATTGGTTTGCTGTTTATTTTTTGGCAGAGCATCGACTTTGGTGGCGTTGCGGTTTACGGCATCGCGGCGGTGTTGTTATCGGTTTTTATTCATGCGCTCAGTGCGGTTGCAGTGAAACGCGTGCATGGTGATCTACCGTCGGCCAGTGTAACTACCGGTGGGATGTTATTTGCGACACCCACTTATCTGGTTACCTGGTTAATATTGGATGGTGACTTTCCGGAGGTGATTCCGACCCATGCCTTATGGTCGATTATCTATCTCGGTGTGATAGCGACCACGATTGGCTTTAATCTGTATTTTTATGTGTTAAAACACATGCAGGCAAACCAGGTAGCTTTGCTCACTCTGATTACTCCGGTGCTGGCACTTTGGATTGGTCAATTGTTTAATAATGAAGAGCTTGTCTGGGGGGCCTGGCTCGGCAGCGCGATGATTTTATTAGGGATGAGTGTTTATCAATGGTCATATTTATTGCCACGCGTCTGGTTACGGGAGAAGAAATAAGTTATATATAGGTGCATTATTGAGAGGGTTTAATGCAGTTACGAATACTTATATATAGTATCAGCCTGATTTGCGTGTCTGCCTGTCAGCAAGAGTCTGGTAAAAGTGAGCAGAATCTACCGCCTGTACTGGATAGCATTCTCGAGCAAAAAGAACTAGTGGTGGTCACCAGAAATGCGGCGACCACTTATTACAACTTGCGCGATGAGCAAACCGGTTTTGAATTCGACATGACTCAGGCCTTTGCACAATCACTCGGTGTTAATGTTCGATACATCGTTAAAGATTCTATGCGTGAATTATTAGCGACACTGCAATCAGGTGAGGCGCATTTAGCCGCGGCGGGTTTGACGAAAACTCCCGATCGCCAGTCATTGTTTTTATTTGGTCCGACTTATCAGGAGGTACAGCAACAAGTCGTTTGTCGTCGAGGCGGACCTAATCCGAAAAAAATAGCCGATCTCATCGATGTGGAATTACAGGTGCCGGCAGAAACCAGTTATGCTGAAAAGCTGACAAAGATTAGCGAACAAAACAAGGAAATTGCCTGGCAAATGGATTACGCCGCTGACACCGAGCTCCTGCTCGAAAAAGTCTGGCTTAAAAAAATACAATGTACTGTGGCAGATTCTCATATCGCTGCGATGAATCGGCGCTATTATCCAGAATTACGAGTACGGTTTGATCTTACTGAACCGCAACCGCTGGCCTGGGCCATGCCTCAACATGCAAAAAACTTAAAAGCAAAAGTTGATGAATGGTTTGATGGTTATCGAGACTCCGGACAGCTTGAGGCCTTGCTTGAACGTTATTATGGTTACATCGAAGTATTTGACTATGTTGACACGCGTAAATATGTTCGACGCATACACAAGGTACTGCCGAAATATAAAAAAGAATTTAAAAAAGCAGGCAAAAAAAACAACGTTGACTGGACACTCCTCGCGGCTCAGTCTTACCAGGAATCTCATTGGCGTGCTAATGCCAGAAGTCCAACCGGTGTGCGTGGCATGATGATGTTGACACTGACCACCGCTAAAGAAGTGGGTGTTAAAAGCCGACTTGATCCAAAACAAAGTATCCATGGTGGTGCGATATACATTAAACGTTTGATGAAACGAGTCCCGGAGAGTGTGACCGGTGATGATCGGACCTGGTTTGCGCTGGCCGCCTATAATGTTGGCATGGGACATATGCATGATGCTCGTACGCTGGCAAGGCGCTTAGATAAAAATCCGGATGTTTGGCACGAAGTCAGTCAGGTTTTACCGTTACTAACCCAGAAAAAATATTATAAGACATTAAAATATGGCTATGCGCGAGGTCGTGAGCCGGTGCGGTATGTGCAACGTATTCGCGATTATCACAATATTCTTTTAAAGCGCCTAGAAAAGATTTAAACTAGAAAAGATTTAAACTAGAAAAGATTTAAACTAGAAAAAATTTAAACTACAAAGATATAAACCAGAAAAGAAATAATCTAAAAAAATGTTAAGTAACATTTTATTCATCTTTATCTAATTAACTTAACCCTTTTAGATTAACGATTGCGTTAACCATGACAGGCAAGCCGTTGATGCTGCTGGTAAAGACGAATCTAAGCCTGACTGGAGATGAACCGTGATATCCTGAGTGAATATACTTGGTTTTCGGTTCGGCAAGGATGTCGAGGTAAAGCGCTTAGTAGATAGGTTGTGCTTGGGGGTGCATAGTCTTTGCGATGGGTATCTTCGGCTTGCTACTATATTCTAAAATATAAATATCCACTAATAATGTCGTTCAATGTAGTTTTTGACAATCGACTGAAATTCTTCAGCGATATGATCGCCCTTTAAGGTCACTGTTTTTTTGCCATCTTCATAGACCGGGGCAACCGGTTTTTCACCGGTACCTGGCAGACTGATACCGATATTGGCATGTTTACTTTCACCAGGACCATTTACGACACAGCCCATTACCGCGACAGTCATATCTTCGACCCCAGAATACCGCTGTTTCCAGTTCGGCATGTTATTACGTAAATAAGACTGGATTTCCTGTGCCAACTGCTGGAAGTAGGTACTCGATGTTCGGCCGCAACCTGGGCAGGCTATTACCTGGGGGGTAAACGAACGCAGCCCCATGGACTGTAATATCTCTTGCGCGACAATGACTTCCTGAGTTCGATCGCCACCGGGTTCCGGTGTGAGTGAGATGCGAATCGTATCGCCGATGCCTTGTTGCAATAACACCGCAAGCGCGGCAGTGGAAGCGACAATACCTTTGCTACCCATCCCTGCTTCTGTCAGGCCTAAATGCAATGGGTAGGTACTTTGTTCTGCCAGTGAAGTGTAAACTGCAATCAGGTCCTGAACATTACTCATCTTGCAAGATAGAATGATCTTGTCTTCAGCAAGACCGATGTCTTGTGCCTGTTGAGCACTTTCCAGCGCGGAGCGAATCATGGCCTGATACATGACCTGTTTGGCATCAAGCGGGTTGGCGCTTTTCGCATTCTCATCCATGGTGCTGGCCAGTACGGCCTGATCGAGACTGCCCCAATTGACGCCAATGCGTATGGGTTTATCGTACTGGCAGGCGAACTCGATAAGCTGTGCAAACTGTTCATCACGTTTTTTACCACGGCCGACATTACCTGGGTTGATTCGATACTTGGATAAGGCTTCGGCACAACTGGGATGGGCACTCAGTAATTTATGTCCATTAAAGTGGAAATCACCAATGATCGGTACGTCAACACCCAGTTGTGCTACCCGATCACGGATATTGGCGACCTGTTTTGCGGCGGCGTCCGAATTGACGGTGATACGGACCAGTTCTGAACCCGCTTTAGCCAGTTCGACAATCTGTTGGGCCGTTTTTTCCGCTTCCGCCGTGTCGGTATTGGTCATCGACTGCACGACGACCGGGGCCTGGCCACCGACCAGGATTCCACCGACGGCTACACGATTCGTTCTATTGGAATTGTTAGTGCTCATCCGACTGATTTTATCACAGCCGCGACGATAAAACGGCGAGATTCGCTATTCAAAAAGACATATACTAGCGCCTTTATTGACTATGCTACAGAGGAACTCGATGGGAGCGAATAATATGAATTCTGATAATAAGCCGACACTGGCGGAATTAGCCGATCATCATGAGATGTATCAATATGCAGTACAGGCGCCGGAGAATGAGATCGAGTTTTTTGAGGATACCTATCAAAAGTTACGCGGTAAAAAACCCCTGTCCATGAAAGAAGATTTTTGTGGAACGTCGTATCTATCGGTTGAGTGGTGTAAGTCTGATCCAGAACGTACGGCTATCGGTGTCGATATTTGTCCTGACACACTAAAATGGGGTGAGGAACACAACATTAAACCTGCCGGTGAAGAGATAGCTAGTCGATTGCAGATCATCCAGGCCGATGTCCGTGACGTGACTGAGCCCAAGGTGGATATTACCTGTGGCTTAAACTTTAGCTTCTGTATTTTCAAGACACGTGATGAACTGCGTGGTTACTTTGCCAAGGCACTCGAAGGCCTCAAAGATGATGGCATGTTAATACTTGATATGTTTGGTGGCACCGAGTGTCTGGATGAACTCGAAGAAGAAACCGAAATGGATGAAGTGGATGCCAGCTATCTATGGGAGCATAAAAGTTTTAATCCCATTAACAATGACATTCTGTGCCATATCCATTTTGAATTTCCTGATGGCTCGCGTATGGATAAAGCCTTCACGTACGATTGGCGCCTGTGGTCATTACAGGAATTACGTGAGTTACTGGAAGAAGCGGGTTTCAGTAAAGTTCGTATTTATTGGGAAGAGTTTGAAGAGGACGATGAAGACGATGACTTTATGGAAGGTACCGGTGAATTTTTCGAAGCGACCGTAGTGGAAAACCAGGAATCCTGGCAGGTTTATATTGTCGCTGAAAAGTAGAATGTTATTTTAACTAATGCCAGCACAGGATGATCACAAGATACGAGGGCTTATCTGGTTTGGGTTTTGGTTTTTATTGCTCGGGTTTTCGGTTTATCTGTTTCAGATCTGGGTGGATAAAGAACGAAATCCAAACGATGACCCTCAAACTTCTGTCGAAGGTGACTCGCAGCAGGTTGTATTAAAACGCAACCGTCAGGGACATTACCATACAACGGGTTATATCAATGGCACTAAGCAGGAGTTTCTGTTAGATACTGGTGCCACCAATATTTCCATTCCTGAGCACATTGCTAATAAGATAGGTCTTAAAAAATTATATCCAGTCGACATCTATACCGCTAATGGAATGGCAAAGGCTTATGGTACAAAAATAAAGACAGCGCGAATTGGCAAGATTAAACTTAACGATCTAAATGCCAGCATCAACCCAAACGTCGATGACGATACTATTTTGCTTGGCATGAGCTTTCTCAAGCAGATTGAATTTACTCAACGTGGTGATACCTTAATTTTGAAACAATTTCGATGAGACTGTTTAGAGCCTTGTCATCCTGAGCGCAGCGAAGGATCTTGCAACGTTAAGGTTTGCGCAAAGCGATGCACGAAGATTCTTCGCTTTGCTCAGAATGACAGGTTAGGGCTAAAGGAGCCGTTTTCTAAGCTGTTTTAAATTGTGCAACGAGTTGTTGTAAGTCCGTCGACAATTTGCTCAACTCTTCTCTTGTCATCCTGAGCGCAGCGAAGGATCTTGCAACGTTAAGGTTTGCGCAAAGCGATGCACGAAGATTCTTCGCTTTGCTCTACATGCTTTGAACCGCTTCGCGTTTCGTGCAGTATTCCCTACGCTGCGCTACGGTTAGAATGACAGGTTAGGGCTAAAGGAGCCGTTTTCTAAGCTGTTTTAAATTGTGCAACGAGTTGTTGTAAATCCGTTGACAACTTGCTCAGTTCTTCACTGGCGGTATTATTATTATCCGCTGCCGAAGTCGTTTCTTCTGCGGCGATTCGAATCGCAACGATATTTTTATTGATCTCTTCGGTAACGGCGCTCTGTTCTTCAGAAGCAGCCGCGATCAAGGTGTTCATATCGTTAATATCATTAATCGATTGGGTAATAGTACTTAGTGCGTCCCCGGCCGAGGCGGCATGTTGTACACTTTGTTGACTCTTTTCGCGACTGGCACTCACTGCTTGTACTGCAGATGTTGCACCGGTTTGCAGTGCAGCTACCATGCCTTCTATCTCGCCGGTTGATTTCTGTGTTCGGCTGGCCAGCGTTCGAACTTCGTCGGCTACGACAGCAAATCCACGACCTTGTTCACCGGCTCGCGCTGCCTCAATCGCTGCATTTAATGCCAGCAGGTTGGTTTGCTCAGCAATGCCTTTAATAACATCCATCACGGCATTAATATTTTCGCTGTCTTTATGTAATTTTTCGATAACTTGTTCAACATTTTCCAGTTCAGTAGACGTATCGGTAATGGATGACATCGTTGATTCAACGACTGATTTACCAGACAAGGCCTGGGTGCTTGACGTTGCCGCCGCCTGTGCCGCATTGGTGGCGTTGCTTGCTACTTCCTGCACAGTTGCCGTCATCTCATTGATGGCCGTAGCAATTTGATCAATTTCGTTAAACTGTTTGTTTACGTTTGCGCTGGTTTGCTGCGTGATGGAGGACATCTCTTCTGAAGATGCCGCTAACATGGTGGTCGAAGCGGCAACTTGTTCCAGGCTATTGCGGAATTTTTCGAGCATATTATTTATGGCTTCAGCCATGGTACCGAGTTCATCATTTGATTTAATGTCAATTCGTTGAGTTAAATCCGAAGTTTGTTCAATATGACTCATAGTACGACTCATCTTGATGATGGGACGAGTGATCATAGTCGCAAACAGGATGCCAACGACCACGGCGATACTGATCATAACGATGGTAAGGATACCGCTGGTAAGATTAATCTCTTTTACCAGGGCCTGACTGGCGGCAAAGGCCTCGGATGTCTCAATTGCGCTGACGATACCCCAGCCGAGTTTATGAAACTTAATGGGTGCATAGGCCGCGATGGTTTGTTTACCAAATGGATTGTTGAATAGACCGGTACCGGATTCGCCAACGGTTGCCTGGTTTATAATTTCATTATCTATTGTCACTCGATTTGAAGAGGTCGACTGGCGTTCGACCTGTTTTAGTTTGTCACTATCAATGCCTATATTGGCGAGTTCTTTTAAATGAGTATTTTTATCTTCAATCAGGGCGCGATAATCGCTGCGCAGGGTTTTGTCGGAACCGATCAAATAAACCTCACCGGTTTTACCCATTCCGATGTTTTCCCATGAGGCATTCGAGTTCATGATCCTATTAATGTACTTGAGATCAACTTTAAGTACCAACACACCCAGTATCTCAAAGGCGTCTTCTTCGTCTAAATCCTGAATAGGTGAAGCCAGAAACATTGACGGACGATTGAAGTCACCGGCATAGGGTTCTATGTCGCTAACGGATACATGTTCATAATTTTCAGTTTCGATAGCCGTAACATAGGCTTTGGCCAGGTTAGAATTTTTATAGGGGCCTTCACGCAAATTGGTTGCGAAGTCTGGGTTTTTTTGTACGGAGTAAACGATATTTCCTTTTGGGTCGACGAGATAAATATCTTCAACTTCCATTTTTTCATGCAGACCTAACAGTACCCGATGACCTTCATCATGTGCATTCGCATAGGTTGTACCATCTTCGGGGTTAATCAAATTGTATTTTTCGCCAAATTCGGCTTCATTCAGGGCGTGATAACTATTTTGTAATGCGATATCGACTTTACTCAGTTTATCCAGGAAAAATGTTGCTGCCGGGGCGTTACTGCCATTCCATTTTTTATAGGTGTTAGCAAAGGCATCGTTATAAAATGCACTTAGACTTTGTTTTTGATCATTAACATCAGTCAATTGACGTTTGTCGGTTTGATAATAAGTCGCAAATTTTTGCATATAGGTCACGATGCTGGCATCGATCGAATAGGAGGTGATTTTTTTCTCCATATCTTTGAGGTAGTTTTCGAGCTGGGCTTTTTTGATCTCGCGGATACTAATAAGTTGGTTGGCAACCTGTTTTTCTAACGCTTGTTCCGCGGCACTGGTGGATTGCATGCCTAACAATACGCTGACCATTACAACTGGGATGGCGGCCAGGATGATTGAGATTACTAAAATTTTAATTTTAATACTGTTTAAAAAACGCATGGAATATCCTTAGCTTTCGTAAAATACAAAAAGCCATCACGAAGATGGGAGCTGCTATATAGCATCGGCTTTGGTTTGCTGAATCTTTAGGGAGGTGATCCCAAAAGGGTTTAATTGGTTAATAAATAACCATTATAATATTAAGGTGATATCAGTAGCCTTTACAAACCGGGTGATAAGGAGCATCACGGGTTTTATCGTGAATATGCATGCGATATTCAACAAAATCAGTTTTGTTATCAAAATGCAGGAAAGGATTGCCGTCGATCTCAGCGCCAATTGTCGAGGTAGGCGTCACGGAATAGTTATGGCCGGGGAGGATTCGGGTGTCAGCTGGCAGGTCCCGGGCCATGTGTTGTAAGGTATCGTGCATCACTTCCGGGTCGCCACCACTCAGATCGCAGCGACCACATCCGAAGACAAACATCGTGTCGCCAGTGATCAGGTCATTGCCTAGCTGGTAACAGGCCGAGCCGGGCGTGTGCCCAGGGGTGTGTAATAGTTTAATTTCAGTATCACCCAGCTGAATAATATCGCCACCATGATGAAGCGATGGAGGATCAAGCTCTTTGCCCCAGAAATCAGCCTCGGACTTGGCTAAATGCAGCTGAGCATCATATTGTTCGAGGATTTGTTCGATTCCATTAATATGGTCGTGATGAGAATGGGTTAATAATATGTCGGTGATGGAAACGCCTGATTTTCGCGCCTGTTCGAGTATAGTCGGGACATCCCAGGCCGGATCGACCACCGCGGCACGGTTGGTTTTTAAATCTTTTATCAGGTAGATGAAATTTTCCATCGGGCCCAATTCCATGCTTTCAATCTGGTAACTCTGTTCGGTCATTTTGCTTTCCCCATCTTAAATCCATGGATTGGTTTCTCGTGACGATGTTACAAGTTTAACCTAACACCGGACATTGGCTAGTGATAAACTCGCCAGTTCAGGCTAACGAAAGTGAGAGACAGATGAAACCGGAATTCTGGTTACAACGCTGGGAAGAAAACAAGATTGGTTTTCACCTCGATGAGGTCAACCCTCATCTTATTGAACATTGGCCATCACTGGGTATTGGCCCGGGATTTCGTGTGTTCGTACCATTGTGTGGTAAGAGCGTTGACCTGAGTTGGCTTGCAGAGCAGGGCTATTTTGTTGAAGCGATAGAACTATCAGAGAACGCCATTGAACAATTCTTTGCTGAGCAAGGCATCGATTACCAGCGTGAGCAAAAAGGGGATTGGCTGGTTTTTGAATCGGATCAAATTCGCATCTGGTGTGGTGATTTTTTTCAGCTGGCGACAGAACAACTTGGCCCCATTGATGCGGTCTATGATCGGGCAGCGTTGATAGCATTACCTGAAGAGTTGCGTGCAAACTATGTTAATAAGTTGCTTACTTTAGTTGGTCCGGTACCGCAATTACTGGTGACATTGGATTACCCGCAACAACAAATGTCCGGTCCACCCTTTTCGGTGCCAAAAAATGAAGTGGCGAATTTATACCGGGATCACTTCGATATTGATAGATTATTAACCATAAAAGTGGATGTTTTGGCCGATCACGCGCATTTTGCCGATCGAGGCTTGACCTCACTGTTCGAATGCGTGTATTTAATGCAAGTATCGAAAAAATAAGACATTGATCACATTTTTAAACTCTTTACTTAGCTGGCCGATATTAAATACAACAAGAACTTATTTGGGGTTTCAATTTTGACACATTCGCATTATCAGATTGGTATGGCCTTGTTCGTGTTGGCCCTGTTCCTTTGGGCGCAGAATGCAATGGCTGCGAAGTTCTTTGTTTACCAGTTACCCGATGGATCAAGAGTCATTAGTGATCGTCCTATATATAAGAAAACCCACAAACTTATTACTAAACGTCGAAAAGCCGAAGGCACGGGTCAGATTGTCGCAAAACGGTATAAAAAACGTCCCGAGCCGCTGGATCGGTGGGATGGTCTGATTCATGAAGTCTCGCAACGCCACAGTGTTGATGTGGCATTAGTGAAAGCCGTTATACACACCGAGTCGTACTTTAATCACAAAGCGAAATCGCATGCCGGCGCCCAGGGCTTGATGCAGTTAATGCCCAAGACGGCGGCTAAATATGGCGTGTATAATTCTTATGATCCAACTGCAAACGTCGAAGCAGGTGTTAAACATTTGCGTTACCTGTTAAAAAAATATCCAAAGAATATTAAACATGCCCTGGCAGCTTATAATGCAGGCGAGGGTGCGGTGTATTATTACAATGGTATTCCGCCTTACAAAGAAACTCGCAACTATGTGCGTAAGGTTTTAAATTATCGCGAGTTTTATCGTCAACTCTATTAGGGTTAAAAAAATATATACATCACGACGTTGACATTCTTCCCATTATTGGATCTAGATTAGTATCAGCTATTGACTGATCACTTTAAATTAAAACGCATTGGCAAGCGAAGTATTACGGCACATGGTTTTCCTGCTATTTTGCCGGGTGTAAATACCGAGTCTTTAATAGCCCTTATCGCCGCTTCATCAAACGATTTTCCCGCAGATTTGAATATGGTGACCTTGCGCACTTTCCCATGACTATCAATTAGCACATCAACCAGGACGACAGCCGTTTTACCCAGCGCCCTCATATCTTCAGGGAATTTAAGCTTAGCCTGTAGCAAAAAATGTGGTTTTTCACTGACACGATAGATGGGTTCGGCTACTGGAAGTTCTTCCAACCCTGATAGTTCCTGTGATTTTTCAATTTTTTGGTTTTGTGTTGCAAAAAGCTTATCCACGGACTTTTTTTTCTTGACTACCTTTTGGTTTCGTTTTTTTATTTTTTCCGGTTTCTTTAGGATGTTTTTTTTCTTTGGCTTTTTGGGGATAGGTTTTTTTTTCAGCCTTGGTTTTTTGGGAGAATCGATAACCTTCTTATATAAATTGATAGAATTAAAAACCATTACTGGTTTTTGTTCAGCCTCATGTCGAGTGCCTGAGATATAAGGTATAAGGAAAAATAACAGTGCCGTTATTCCGAGCCCCATTACTACTGAAGTGCTGTTTGTGATAAACTCATTTAGAGTCAGCATTGTCATTTGTTGCTACACCAATATTTTTTATACCAATGTTTTTACTGATATCGAGAATTTGTATTAATGATTCAGTTGTTGATTCTTTATCTGCATGAATAATAACCGATATATCTGGTCTTAACGTTGTTTCGTATTCTAGCAAACGTCGTAAATCATCTTTCGATACTATGGTATTGTGAAAGCTGATTTTACCCTCTTTATTCAGTTTAATAATTTTGCTTTTTGTACTCAGTGTTGTTGCCTGTGTGGAGTCCGGCTTTTGAATAACCATTCCTTTGTTTTCCGGGAAAACCGTCGTCACCATAAAAAAGATTAACATTAAAAAAATAATATCAATTAGTGGTGTGATACTTATTTCAGGTTTTGATTCAGGCAACTGGTAGGCTTGTATTAATTCATTGCTATCCATGGCTTACAACCTAGTATTTAACCTGGGTCGTATTTTCCTGCCCAGCTATATCTGGTTTTGATAGAGAAGAAGCTATCCTGGAATTAATAATGCTTTTAATCTCTACAATGTCAGTATGAAGGATAACCTGCATAGATTGTACAAGGTTTTTCATTAGCACGGTTTGCCGTCGTGTCAGCAGATGATGCATAAAGATGACAGGTATTGCGATAATCAGGCCACTTGCGGTTGTTAACATGGCCTGGGAGATACCATGCGCCATCTCATCAGGCTTGCCACTACCTTGCACTGCAATCACTTCAAAGACATTTATCATGCCGGTTACCGTTCCTAGCAGTCCCAGCATCGGTAATAATGATCCAATAGTGGCTATCGTGGGTAAACTGCCTTCAATCTTCAAAGCAAGATCGGCCATGTGCACATTCATTTCCTGAGCAAAATCCTGTTTAGTATTAATCTCAGACCAGTTTAGTAACTGTAATAATTGTGACAATGGGCTGGCCCGGTTGCCAGCATGAATATCGGGAATGTAATGATCTTTATTTATTAACTGGATTTGATCATACAGCGATTGTTTTGTGTAGTTTATTAATTTTCTACCTTGCCAGATCAATAATATTATCGCGATGCTTGCCGCGATAAAAATAACCCACATGATCGGGCCACCTTGACTCATGATAGACATAAATTGTATAAACATATTCATTTGGTAACTCCTGCTAAAATTCTAGTTGTACGCCAAAGAACGGAAAAAAACCTAACCCCGTGACTTTATCCGGATTGTCTATTTTTTCATATTCATATCCATAATCGTAATCTGAAATATTTTCAGAGAACGTCACGTTTTGAATATCAAAATAGTATTTTAGTGTGGACTCTTTAAACAACACTGTACGTGATAAACGTACGTCCAGTTTAAAATAGGTAGGAGTGCGCGCACTAAGAGGTTCTGCATATTCGGGTACCCATATGGAGGTGTCATCGGCAGGGTCTTGACGGTGTCGACCGGTTACCGGTGTATACAGATTACCTGAACGTACTTTCATTTTAAAACTCCAGTCCCATTTGTTCCAGGAACCAGGAAAGGGTTGTCCCCACACGGCGGTTAAGGATAGGGGTATATCTCCCGCGAACGGTAGTGTTTTACCAGTACGGGTGTCAGTACGCTCTGATTTTGATGCTGAAAATGCGATCCAGCCTAAACGACGGTTTTCCGCTTTGCGTTTAATAAAAACATCAATACCATAAGCATTACCGGTACCCTCATTGGAATAATTATTGGGAGGATCATTTTCATCAATGGCAATCACCAGATCGGTCGATGGTTTTTGATATACTTCGGTTTTAATACTATAGCGCGGCGTAAATTGATACTCGAGACCAAGAATACGGTGCTCCGAATCATTTACCCTTAAATATGGATTTCCAAATCCGTCAAGTAGCTCGATACCGGCTGGTGCCTGAACATAGCGCCCCCAGGTTGCCGTGAATAATGTATCCTCGTTTAAATTATATTCGACGGTAGCACGAGGTGATACTTCCTGGGCTGTAAAGCCATCACGCAAGCGAATATCGGTAAACCGTAGTCCAATAATGCTCGCCCATGATTTTGACCATTGGGAGCGATGTTTAATGTATGGCGCATAGGTATTGAGATAGTAATCCTTATCGACCCGGAATTTTTTCTGGTCAGAAAAATTAAAATCAGTATCGTCTGTTCTGGGGGGTCTCGAAATATAGGCTTTAATGGGTGCTTTCAACGTTGCAAGTTCGATACCATAGGTGAGTTTATTATCTTTATTGATATCCCATTGAAGTTCGGGTTGTGTAAACAAGGTGTGGCTTTCTGTATCCACAAAAAATGGAGCACCATCTGAATCTTGACCAATACGGAAATAGGTTTTGTCATGATAATAGGCAACTGGCACATTTAAACTTGTTTTTTGCCCTAGGGATTTTGCCAGATTAATACCTAAAGTCTGAAATTCCTGACTGTTACTGACCTGGCCGGCGAGTTGCGGATCGGTCTTGGCGCTACCGATGATTTCGAATTTTGATTCGTCACCTGCCGCAAACAAGTAAGTATCCAGGTAACCATTGTCAAGTTTATGTCGATACAGCATCTGGCTATCGTAATAAGTTGGGATAGCGGTAACTTTATCGGCATCCGGATCATTATCATCATTAAAGGTGTCGGGTGAAAAAATTAAATCAATATAACTACGACGAAATGCGGCATAATAACCGTCCTTTTTGTCCTCTCCGACCGGCCCCTCTAGTAGTACAGAAGTTGATATGGTTGAGATATCAAAATTATAACGCTGTCGATCGGTTCTGGGGGCACGTAATTTAACATCAATTACCCCCCCCAGGGCGTCTCCATATTCAACCGGAAATCCGCCTAGAAAGAGATTTAGATCCTCAATCAATGATGGATTGATGGCAGATTGAAAACCACCAAAGTGGTACAAGTAACCGACCGGGACTCGATTTACCCAAACAAGATTGTCATTTTTGTCACTACCCCGCATGTAAACCTCTGCAGAGGAATCTTCAACTTCAACAATCCCTGGCAGAGAAGTGATTACTTTTAAGGGGTCACCCTGGCTGCCTGGAGCCGTTATTAATTCCTCTGTGGTTAAACTAAGTTTTGATACTGTTTCTTGTATACGGTGTTCAGTGACTTCCAGCCCTTCTCCCTCTATTACTTCCGGGTAGAGATAATACATTACTGTCTTGTCGCCTGAATAGTAGGTAGATTTCAGATCGTCATAACCTGGTGCAACTATTTTAATAATATCTTTATCGTCTATGATCGCAAAATGCGCTATCCCGTTTCCATTGGTGCTTTCGACATATTTTTCATCGCCAATAATGACATAAGCACCATGAATCGGCACACCCGTTCCGCGTTCTTTTACTATAATGGTAAAGTTTTCGGCATAAACATTGTTTGTTCCAAAAACAATATTAATCGCAAGAATAAAAATATATTTATATATACTCGCCTTGTTTATCATACAGTTTTCTCGTTTGCCCATAATTATTTATGTATAAATTAATATTGGTTTAAATTGTTATTTTTATTTTATTTGTATTACAAAAAACGATAAATATAATTGTTTTAAATGACCATCTGTTTCGGAAAATCAATACCATGCCAAACTCTAATTTTGTAAAAATAACTAGAAACAAAAATTATTATTTGTACTGAAAATACAATAAATTAATTAAGACATTGTGTCTGTTATTGACATGTATCAACATGTAACAAGATGGTGTACCGCTACAATTTGGTACAAATTAATTTATAGCTTGAATGTTATTTACGAAAGAAATTATTTATAATTCAAACTAAAAATAGACCGGTATAATTATGACAAGTATTCTACTTATTGAAGATGATGATCGCCTGGCGAATCTTATGCAGGAATATTTGCAAAAGAATAAATTTGAAGTGTCCATTGAGTCACGGGGTGATCGAGCTGTTAAACGGGTCTTCGATGAGAATCCAGATGTGGTGATATTAGATTTAATGTTACCCGGCCTGGATGGTTTGGAAATATGCCGCCAAATACGTCCACGATATTTCAATCCTATTCTTATGCTTACTGCAAAAGGTGATGATATTGATCAGGTTGTTGGCTTGGAGATTGGTGCGGATGATTATGTCCCGAAACCGGTACAACCTCGAGTGCTACTGGCGAGAATAACTGCTCTGCTGAGACGAGCATCTGGTAATTCTTCTCCTATCACACCATTTGCTGATACAGATCACATAGATAAAACTAAACTTGTTTACAAAAATATAACAATTAACAAATCCAGTTATGAGGTATATGTGGATAATAAACTCATTGATTTGAGCAATATGGAATTTGAATTGCTGTGGTTACTCGCCAGTAATGCGGGTACAGTATTATCTCGGGATGATATCCTGAACTCCTTACGAGGTATCGGCTATGATGGCCAAAATCGTTCAACCGACATAACAATATCACGCCTACGTAAAAAAATAGGTGATGTTCACCAACCGGCGAGAATTATTAAAACTATTCACCGTAAGGGGTACTTGTTTGCAACCGAAGGTGAGCGGGGATGCTGAAGAATTTTATTCGCCTATACATTATTTTGGCTATTGTGACGACCTTATTTGTCCTAAATGTAGAACCCATTTTTGATTTTATATTTCATAATCAAATTACAAGAATAAAAAATAAAGTACTTAGTGGACCGTTTTATATTGTCAAACAGGAATTATATAAAAAGCCTATTTCTGAGTGGCCAGTTATAGTTGAGAAATTACAGGTTAATTTTGGTTATCCTATTTCGGTTAAAAAAATCGAAGAATTTAATTTAACCAAGAAAGAACGAAAACATCTTCATAAAGAAAAATATTTGGAAACCGAGTCTGACGCCGAAATTATTTGGTACTCATTACTAAAAGACAATGTGCATGTGCTCGCATTTGTGATGTCTGAGTCACTAACAGAAGAAAACCACCGGGCCGCCATGGGTTTTTTTTATTTACTATCGAAATATATTCGTGAAAAACCCGAGGCCGATTGGCAGAGCCAGATTGATAAACTTCAATCTAAAATTAAGTTACCGATAAAATTGTTAAAAATTGACAATATTGACCTTGACGAAAAGTTAATGGTTTTACTTGAACAAAACAAGGCAATTGGAATAAACCTAGAAACTCTAAATGAATCATATTTGATGAGAATAAAGGATACCGACTATGTTATTAAAGTGGGGCCTTTGTACAAAAAAGGGGATATAATCATTCAGTACGCAGGTTATATTGCGTTGTCTTTTTTTGCTGGTCTTATCGCTATAGCATTATATCTTTGGATGAGGCCAATCTGGCGTGATTTATCTAAACTTGATGATGTGGCCGCTAAATTTGGTCAAGGTGAATTTCAATCACGAGTAAATTTACCCAAACGATCGGCTATTTGGTATTTGGCTAATACCTTTGACAATATGGCGGAGCGAATTAATCGGTTGATTAATTCTCATAAAGAACTTACTAATGCGGTCTCCCATGAATTACGTACGCCAATTTCACGTTTGCGTTTTGCTATTGAAATGCTTAGCGAAGCGAAAGAAGAAAAATCAAAACAACGCTTTATAAACAGCATGAATACCGATATCGAGGAGCTTGAAATGCTTGTTTCTGAGTTATTAAATTATGCTCGTTTTGATCGAGAAACCCCCGAGCTTGAATTAACTCAACTTGATATATCAACATGGTTGCCGGGTGTCATCAACAAAATAAAAGCTGAAAACAATTATGTAATGTTAAAATTCATAAGCCTTAAAAGTCAGGAGACGGTCATCATGGATTTTGACCAAAAATTAATTGAGCGTGCTTTAAATAATTTGATTCGAAATGCAGTTAGATACACATCGAGTACAGTCGAAGTGTATCTTGAATGTAGCAAGGATAATTGTTCAATTTTTATTGATGATGATGGTCCGGGTATTCCTGCTAAGGACAGGAAACGCATGCTTGAACCCTTCACGAGACAGGACTCGAGCCGTAATAGGAAATCTGGTGGTTACGGATTGGGTCTTTCCATCGTGCAACAAATTATAAAATCGCATAATGGTAGTATAACAATTTCAACATCTGTTTATGGTGGGGCCTCTTTTCGGATAGACCTGCCATTACCTGATATACAATATTTAAATGATGACGCTAAATAAAATTTGAGTAGTTTATAAATTAAATAATTATCAGATTCTCTTGAATAACCGAACGTCGTCATACAGTATGTGGACTCATCTATGTGGGTTGTTTGATTCTTGAGTGGTTCACTGATAATAGAATTTTTGTGTATTATCACTAACATATATGGGCGATAAGGTGATCTTCTGATCTCACCACCGTGTTATTATGATAGTTTCTCATAGCAGTAATTCGTTACCGTCGGACGTATGATTCAAACGCGAAAAATACTACATGTCGATATGGATGCCTTTTATGCCTCGGTCGAGGAGCGAGAGAATCCTGAGTTAAAAGCCAAACCGGTTGTGGTCGGTGGCACGGCGGAAGGTCGCGGCGTGGTGTCGGCGGCAAACTACATTGCGCGTAAGTTTGGTATTCACAGTGCGATGCCGATGAGTCAGGCCCAGCGTCGTTGTGCAGAGTTGGTTAGATTACCCGGGCGCATGGATTTATACGTACAGATATCACATCAGATCAGAGAAATATTCTCTCGCTACACACCCTTAATTGAACCGTTATCATTAGACGAGGCCTTTCTCGACGTTAGTGCTTCTGAAAAATTATTTAGCAGTGCAGAATATATTGCGCAAAAGGTTAAGGACGATATTTTAAATGAACTTGAGCTGGTGGCCTCGGTGGGGCTGGCACCCAGTAAATTCATTGCCAAAATTGCCTCGGATGTGAATAAACCGGATGGCATGGTGATCGTCGATCCCGAATCGGTGCAGGGCTTTTTAGATCCGTTACCGGTCAGTCGCATCTGGGGCGCTGGCAAGGTGACCGTTGCCGCCTTTGACCGCATGGGCATTCGTACGATTGGACAACTTCGCCGTCAATCACAGGCCTGGCTATTATCACAGTTTGGCCACTCCGGTGAACATTTGTGGAAACTGGCAAATGGCATCGACGATCGTGAAGTCAAGAGTGAAGGGCAGAGTAAATCGATTTCGCATGAAACGACCTTTGCAGTGGATTTACATAACAAAGACATTTTAGAAGCATGGTTATTACATTTAACTGAACAGGTATCCTGGCGCTTACGCAAACACGAACTCAAAGGTAAAACCATAAATTTAAAAGTCCGTCACCATGATTTTAAAACCATCACTCGATCACAGAGTTTAACCCAGGCGACGGATAGTACCGACTTGATCTGGCAGACCGTTCGTGCTCTGTTTAACCAATACTGGACCGGCAGGGCCTCGATTCGACTCATTGGTATGGGGGTGACGGGCCTGTATCGGCATGATCAAGTTATTGAACAAGGCGACTTGTTTGTATCACCCAGTCACACTAAGATTGATCAGATCGCAGATGATATCAATGCCCGTTTTGGTGCGACGACATTACAAAGAGGGCGGAGTAAAAATCGAAAGAGTTAATCATATTTTTTTGTTGTCATCCTGGCGGGTACATTTTCCGCGAATGCTTGGTCATTGTCATTCACTTGGATATGACGGCGGAGGTATGTCGTTGTCATTCCCTTGGAGAAGGGAATCCACAGGTTTTTTAGTACTTATGGATTCCCGCCTCCGCGGGAATGACGGCGGAAGTATGGTTGTTGTCATTCACTTGGATATGACGGCGGAGGTATGTCGTTGTCATTCCCTTGGAGAAGGGAATCCACAGGTTTTTAGTACTTCTGGATTCCCGCCTCCGCGGGAATGACGGCGAAAGTATGTCATTGTCATTCCCTTGGAGAAGGGAATCCATAAAATTATTAGAAATTAGATTACAAAATTAAGGAACAGCTGATGGACTTAAACAGCCAAGACGGTATTGAACCAACCCCACAAGTCATATATTTAAAAGACTATACACCGCCAGCGTATTACATCGACGAGATCAAACTCGAATTTGATTTAGCTGCGGACAAGACAGTCGTTAGCAATGATATGCATGTGCGGCGCAATAAAGAGTCAGGATCAAAAACAGAGTTGGTGTTAGATGGCCAGTTAATGGATCTTATCTCAGTTAAAGTGGATGGCAAAACGTTAACATCAACCGCCTATTCTGTGACAGACGAAAACCTGATCATAACCAATGTACCTGAGACTTTTAAGTTACAGATCATTACCGAAATACACCCAGATAAAAATACCGCTCTTGAAGGCCTATATGCATCAAGTAGCATGTTATGCACTCAGTGTGAGGCGCAGGGGTTTCGACGAATTACTTACTTTCCCGATCGCCCGGACGTGATGAGCCGCTATCAAGTAAAGCTCATTGCCGATAAAGAAACCTATCCGGTTTTATTATCTAATGGTAATTTGATTGAAGCAGGAGATATAGATAGTCATCACCATTATGCTATTTGGGACGATCCCAGTTTAAAGCCGAGTTATCTTTTCGCTTTGGTGGCCGGTGATCTGCAACACATCGAAGATAACTTTACCACGATGTCGGGTCGTAAAGTGGTTTTACGTCTCTATACCGAGGCCGAGAATGTTCATAAATGCGCTCATGCAATGAACAGTCTAAAACAGTCGATGTTATGGGACGAACAAACCTATGGTCGTGAATATGATCTGGATATTTATATGGTCGTGGCCGTGAATGACTTTAATATGGGCGCAATGGAAAATAAGGGTCTGAATATTTTTAATGCTTCCTGCGTATTAGCGTCACCGGAAACGGCGACTGATGATGATTATTATAAAATTCAAAGCATCATCGGCCATGAATACTTTCATAACTGGTCGGGTAACCGGGTCACTTGTCGAGACTGGTTTCAATTAAGTTTAAAAGAAGGCTTCACTGTGTTTCGAGATCAGGAATTTTCTTCGGATTTAAATTCACGTGCGGTACAACGTATTGACGATGTTGATATATTGCGTATTCATCAGTTTGCAGAAGACAGTAGCCCGATGGCACATCCGGTGCGTCCTGATCATTTTATCGAGATCAGTAATTTTTATACCGTGACGGTATATAACAAAGGCGCAGAAGTCGTACGCATGTTGAAAAACCTGGTTGGTACAGACGGTTTTCGTAAAGCTACCGATTTATATTTTTCTCGTCACGATGGACAGGCGGTAACCTGTGATGATTTTGTCGCGGTAATCGAAGAAGCGAACAATATTAAACTCGATCAGTTTAAAAACTGGTATAGCCAGGCCGGTACACCGGAGTTAAAAATTGATACCCAATATGATAGTGATAAGCAAAGCTTTACCCTAAAGGTAATACAAAACACGCCAGCCACTCCAGGCCAGGACGACAAAGCGCCGTTTCATATCCCGCTGGCCGTAGGATTACTGGATAGTGATGGCAATGATATGTCATTGGGAACTGACACCACGAAAGTATTAGAGGTCACACAGGAAAATCAGGATTTTGTATTTGAAAATATAAGTCAACCACCGGTGTTATCCGCCTTACGCGGTTTCTCCGCACCGGTAAAAATTGATATGCAAAGGGGGGAAGACGAGTTAGCCTTTTTATTAGCACACGATAATGATCCCTTTAATCGCTGGGATGCCGGTCAGTCACTTGCCTTACAGGAATTATTACGTCAGATAAAAGCACATGAAAACAATGAACCCTTACCGGAACCGCGTGCGTTAACAGAAGCCTTATCTCGGGCCATGGCTGATGACAATATCGATAAGGCATTATTGTCGCGTATTTTATCCTTACCGGGTGAATCCTATTTAGCCGATCAATGTGAACTGGTACACGTCGAGGCTATCTACCATGCTCGTTTATTTACCCGCCGTTATATTGCTAATACGTTAAAAGATCAGTTTGAGTATTTATACGAACAACAAAAATCTTCGGCCAAATACGATTTTAATCAAACTGACATGGCCAGGCGTGCTTTGAAGAATACGTGTTTAAGTTATCTGGTCGAAACCGAACAGAACGAATATTTTGATTTGTGCTTTGATCAATTTAACTTGGCAGATAATATGACCGAAGTTCAGGCGGCCTTAAGTATCCTGTCGAATTATGATGTGGTCTATCGACAACAAGCCCTGGACCAGTTTTATAAAAAGTGGTTATCAGATCAACAAGTGATAGAAAAATGGTTGGCGATTCAGGCACGCTCACGCCTACCAGATACCTTAAGCAACATTAAGAAACTTATGAAACACGAGAGTTTTAGTATGACCAACCCAAACAAAGTCCGTGCATTATTAGCCACATTCTGTCGTGCCAATCCAATTCGATTTCATAGTCAGGATGGAATCGGTTATGAATTTTTTACCGAACAAGTCATTAATCTGGATAAATTAAACCCGCAGATCAGCGCACGATTAATTCAGGCGATTGCACGCTGGCAACGTTATGTTGAACCCAACCAGACGATGATGCGTGAACAATTGGAAAAAATTATTGTCGTTGAAGGTTTGTCAAAAGATAGTTATGAAGTGGTTGAAAAAAGTTTGCATGGATAAAGTTAATTATTGAAACATAAATGTATATTGAAGCACGAAATGAGCTATTTTATAAATTCACACAAGGACTACATTTGTTTAAATAAAGAGCTATATTTACGACTGGCGATAAGTACTTCTTTGTGGTTTTTTAAGTGGACTTTACAACGACCATTTAACTCACGTTTAGTCGAAGCGATATCGTTGACATTGACAATAATGCCACGATTGATCTGCCAGAACTGGTTATTATCTAATTTACCGATAAGTTCTTTGATAGAACTTCGAATTAAATATTCACCATCATGAGTTACCACAGAAGTATATTTCTCACTTGCCTTGAAGAATAAGACTTCATCGACAGGAATAAGCAATGTTTTATCAGCCTTACCCGCACGTATCCATTGCAAGTAACCTGTTTGTTCAGAGTTTTGAAGGTTAGAGGATAATTTTGATATTATTTGTGTCCAGTCAGGATGATTTAACTCCTGTAAGGCCAGGCTGGATTTGAGTTTCTGAACAGTTTTCATCAGCCGCTCTGCGCTGACCGGTTTTAGTAAATAATCGATGGCATTATGTTCAAAGGCCTGAATTGCAAATTCATCATAGGCGGTTATAAACACGACATGACAGAGACCCTGCGTGTGCATCGCTACATTGATACCGTTCATGACGGGCATTTTAATATCCAGAAATGCGATATCCGGTTCTTCCTGTCGAATCAACGAAAGGGCTTCAGGGCCACTATGGACGGTTCCGATGAGTTTTAATTCGGGCCAAAGTTTATGTAACAACGATTCAAGGTGGGAGCAAAGATTTTCCTCGTCGTCTGCAATGATGGCACTATGTTGATTCATAGGGGATCTCGATGGTGGCCATGACACCACAGGGTTGGTTTTCTTCAATCAGCAGACGCCCACTCTCTCCGTATAACGATCGAATTCTGTCACGTATATTTGTCAGGCCAAAACCTTTGGTATTCTCCGTGGTTAATCCTTTTCCTGTATCCGACACGGTAATAACAAGACGATGATTATTTTTGCTTATTGATATATCAATCGTACCGCCTTCGCTAAGTGGTTCGATACCGTGTATGATCGCATTTTCGACCAACGGCTGTAGCAACAAGGGTGGAAAAATGCAGTCGATGACATCATCTTGAAAATAGATATTAGACTCAAGACGTTTTCCTATCCGTATCTTCATAATATCGAGATAATGACTAATGAGGACGATTTCATTTCTTAAAATTTTATCTGTGTCCGCGCTACGTTTTAATGAAGCTCGTAAAAAATCGGTTAACGATTCAAGCAGGTTTTTGCTTTTTGATGGGTCTTTTTCGATAAGACTAATTACGTTCGAAAGGGTGTTAAAAAGAAAGTGCGGTTCTATTTGTGCTTGTAATAAACGTAAATTAGTTTCAGCAATGGTTTTTTGATGATCAAGATTATTTATTTTCTCGGTTTGTAATTTCGTCTTTTCACGAAATAGACGTTCACGATTAGCGAAAAAAACCAGTACAATCGCACCGAAAAAGAGACCTGAAAATAATAGCGATAATAAATCAGTATAATTTTCTTTAAGTAACTTTAACACCTGGTCAAAATTTCTATCCGATAAAATAGCCTGAATAGTGACTATAACCAGCAGGCCAATGGGGACACCCAAAATTAATGGTATTAGAATTCTCCATGTTTTATTCTTAAAAAAACTCGCAGACACGATAAGGGTTAGAAATATACTTAATCCAATACTTTGTGATATTAGCAGTTGATTATAGAATGAACTGCCAGGAATAAGCGATTTTATCAATACGGCGATCAGGGTGTTAAAAATCAGAACCATAAGCAAGGATTGCCAGAGCGGTTGAGATTCAAAACCGGTTTTTAATTTAAAAGGGATCATCTAAGAATATTAGAATAAATGGGCGATGAACACCATATTCGTTTTTTGATAAACGCAACAGGTTGGAATTTTCTGATCTATGAAAACCACTAAAGATGTATTGCGATGCCGGCAAATATTGCATGTCCATCCGTTTCAATATTGATATCTTTGTTACCAATATCATCGTTTATATCAAGATCAAAATATTTATATTCAACCATCAAACCGATTTTGTCGTTAATTTTAACTTCGGCACCGGTGAAAATTTCATATGAGAATCCGGTTGCGAAATCGACATAATCATCATCGATTTCTCCGTTAATGGTTGCATTAAATATCATTGTCGCGGCTCCCAGGCCAAACCCGATAAAGGGTTTGAACTCACCCTTTGTATTAAATATTTTTTCAATAACGCCATACAGATGGGTTGTGATAATGTCTCCGTGATTGTCCGTCGTGGTTACGATATCGTTTTTATAACCAAAAACTTCGGCACCAAAAGCAAAACCGTTATCCAGTTGATATAAATAAGTAAAACCAGTGCTGACAACAATATCATCTTCAATGTCAAAGCGGTTAGTGTCGACAAGATGGTTTGTGTTTTCATCCCTGTCGACAAAACCGAGCTTGGGGATGAGTATGTGTTCTCCCGCTGTAGCGATGGCTGAATGGCTAAATATAACGAATAGCAAAATAGTTAATTTAGAAAAATAGACAAGAATGTTCATACCGATTTCCTTTTACGGTTAAATTTTCCATACTTAACGTTGTCGTTTTCACCGGCAAGATTAATAATGGCTAGACAAACCCGTCACTGCTTGTGACGCTGTGTAGAGAAGTATCCACGCTCGTAAGCTGGCAAGCCACACGCTTGCGATGAGTTGCCTATAACAGGTTTGAAATACCGACAAGTAGGATGAATAGAATGAATACTGTCGTTAAAGTCCAGTCGCGTTGTTTTTGTCTGAAAATAGAGGTCAATTGAAATGATGAATATTTAATGATTCAAGTCACAAAAATAAAAACCAACTTAAATATTGACATAATTTAAAAATTAGAATTTGAGTAAATTGAACCCAAAATAAACCTTGCTTTTTACTTTTGTTGAGCTCTTCGATAAATAAGAAAGATGTTTTTGTAACAAGAAGGCTTTAAGCTACTGACAAATTATCAGTGTTAAAAGGTACTTAATTAAATGAAAGAAATTGACGGCGTAAAATATTATTCGCCATTAGAAGAGGGTATTAATATTGGCTCTCACGCGATTGGGTTTTTACTCAGTATTGCCGCAACAGCCTTGTTGGTCATCTATGCGAGCCTGGATGGTACGGTCTGGCATATTGTCAGTTTTAGTATTTATGGTACCAGCCTGATGATCGTATTTGCCGCTTCGACGATCTATCACAACGCAAAAACGCCGACCTTACGAAAACGATTGCGGGTTTTTGACCATGCGGCCATTTATGTACTGATTGCCGGGACGTACACACCGTTTACGCTGGTTACCCTGAACGGTACGGTTGGCTGGGTGTTGTTTGGCATAACCTGGGGTATGGCTTTAACCGGCATTGTTTTAAAATTGTTTTATACCGGTCGATTTAAAATTCTGTCGACATCGATGTATGTATTAATGGGTTGGTTGATCATTTTTGCGATTAAACCATTAATGGAAAATTTAGCCTCAGCAGGTTTAAGCTGGTTGGTCGCGGGTGGCGTGGCTTATACTGTAGGAGCGATTTTATACAGCATAAAAAAAATCAAAATGAACCATGCCATTTTTCATGTATTTGTTTTGTTGGGAGCAGCGTGTCAATTTATGGCGGTATTCTTCTACGTTTTACCGGCAATATAAATGTTGAAAGTTAGTGATAGCTAGAAAGTTATTTAGCGACGTTATTACGGGTCGCTGCTGAAAAGTCCATCATACGTTGCAGGGACACCATCGCTTTGTTAGCCGTAGCAGGATCAACGTGAACTTCATATGCACTTCTATCATTTGATTCGAGACACTGAATTAAACTTTCCAGACTGTTCATGGCCATCCACGGACAATGTGCACAGCTTTCACAGGTGGCACTGATGCCCGCATTTGGAGCTTCGTAAAAGGTTTTATTCGGAGCGACCTGTTGCATCTTGTAGAAGATGCCGTTATCAGTGGCAACGATGAAGCTGGGATTATCCATTCGTTGTGCGGCTTTGATTAACGCCGTCGTTGAACCCACTTCATCGGCGAGCTCGATAATATCCGCCGGGGATTCGGGATGCACCAGCACCGCGGCTTCCGGGTGTTTATTCATCAGGTTCGATAGCGCCTTGGCCTTAAATTGTTCGTGCACCACACAACTACCTTGCCACATCAACATATCGGCACCGGTGACGGATTGTACGTAGTCACCGAGATATTTATCCGGGGCCCAGATGATCTTTTTACCTTGCTGGTGTAAGTGAGCAACCACTTCGGTGGCAATGCTGGAGGTGACAACCCAGTCGGCTCGGGCTTTTACCGCCGCACTGGTATTGGCATAGACGACTACAGTGCGATCAGGATGGTCATCGCAAAATTGATTGAATTCCTTGCTGGGGCAGCTCAGATCCAGTGAGCATTCTGCTTCCAGGTCTGGCATTAGGATTTGTTTTTCCGGGTTCAGGATCTTGGCGGTCTCACCCATAAATCGTACCCCGGCAACCACTAAGGTGTGGGCAGGGTGTTCATGACCAAAACGGGCCATATCGAGTGAATCTGAGACAAACCCACCGGTTTCTTCTGCTAAACGTTGCAGGTCCGCATCGGTATAGTAATGTGCGACCAACACCGCATTATTGGATTTTAGTAACGCTTTTGCTTTCGTGAACAGATTATTGCGCCTAGACTCAGAGAGTGGTGCAGGCAGGCAGACATCCCTGGCCTTCTGACGAATGTCCTGATGTTGGACTTCGGGTGGGGTAGCGGTGCTGTTCACGGTGACGGTTCCATAATCAATAAAGTTAATTATTATGCAGTGCCCATAGACTAATCAATATAGGCAATGAGGCATAGTTCACATTAGAGATATAGCCGCAGGTTAATATTATCAAGGTTTAAAGGTTAGTTTTATTCATCTATAACTTTGTAAAAAAGTAATAAATACACATACTTGGCGTAGGAACTTCGAGGAAATTCTGATAAAGTGATGAGCTTCGATTGGTTGTTATGTAATCAAGTTCAACCAAATAGCGCGAGTAATTGGCCATAAAAATGACATAGAAGATGGATAGACTAAAAATAATCGACAAAATCCATAAGTGTCTGCGTCTCTCTGAGTCGGGTAACCCCAATGAGGCCGCGGCCGCTTTGCGCCAGGCGCAGGCACTAATGCGCAAGTATGAGATTAATGAAGAAGATGTTCGTACCAGTGAGATCCAGGAGGCTTCTGCCCACAGTGGCGGTTATTTTAACCCACCTTACTGGGCTGTCGCGCTCTCAGAATTGATTGCACAGGCGTTTGAGTGCCGGGCTTATATCTGCCGCAAGGAAGACGAGCGTCCCGTATTTCGCTTCATAGGCGTAGACTATAGCGCTACCATTGCAGCTTATACCTTCACCGTATTATATCGCCAGCTTCGTCGCAGTCGGCGCCGTTACATGGACGATTTGGGCATAGAAGATAACAACACCGAACGCCTACGTCAGGGCAATGTCTTTGCACAGGCCTGGTTATTCAGGATCGCTAAAACCGTGTCCGAATTCATCGCCAAACCTAATAACGAGCAGGCGATAGAGGATTACGTGAAAGAGCACTACGGAGAAACCATGGACTTCGAGCGCAATCCTGCGGATCCGGAATCTAAAGATTATAATGTGATTGTATCTGGGATGCGGGCGGCGAATACCGTACAGTTACGACGCTCTGTAAGTCAAATAGATCCGAATAAAAGCATAGTTGAGGAATGTGCTTAAGCTAATAGCTTATTATAAATAAGGAATTAAGACATTTTTATGTGTTAACAGCCTGTTAACGATGATCAATTTCATTTTTTTAAATAATGAACGCTATAAATTGGATATGTGACCTTAATCTAAGGTACCGTACGTATTCTATGGGAATCTAGAAAATAATAACCAACGTATTTTTGTAACCATCAGGTGAATCAGGTGTCGGCCTCTTTAAGCTACACAGCAGAAGACTTTGACAAAACTATCCCTTGCAAGACGGTGCTGACCGTTGGGCGTGATAAAAATAGTGATATCGTTCTGGCTGATTTGATGGTCTCCCGTAATCACGCCATGATTCGCCGAATTGGACATGGAGATTATTATCTAATAGATGGTGGCAGTTCGAATGGCAGTTATGTCAATCAACAACGCGTGACCATGCCCAAATTGCTCAAACATGGTGACAAGATTACCATCGGTGGAATCGATTTTCTGTTCGAACAGGAAATGACGGTACAGTCTGATGATGACAGCATGGCTATGGAAGATACCATTGTCCATGACACGCCTGAGATAAAAAAAATAACCATCATTGTCGCCGATATTCGCGGTTTTACCTCGCTCTCGGAACAAATTCCCATACGCTCGTTAACAAGAATGATGAATACCTGGTTTAATCAGGTGAGTGATGTGATCTTAAAAGAAAATGGCATCGTCGATAAGTTTATTGGTGATTGCGTCTTTGCCCGCTGGGAAGCAGACGAAGACGAGTTAACGACGATCTCCAGTGCGTTGCATGCGGCAAAACGAATCAGTGAAGTGACCGAAGAATTGAATAATAATTTTTCTGAGTTATCGGAAGACTTACATATCGGTGTCGGTATTAACACCGGGGCTGCCTCGGTGACGACTAAGGTTGATAATTCTGCGATGGGTGATGCGGTTAACGTCGCGTTCCGCTTGGAAAGTGCAACCAAAATGTTAGGTAAGGATATTGTGCTAAGCGAGTCGGCTTATCGACATTTCCCAGAGGAATACTGGAAAGATCAGGAGCAAAAAATTCGTGTTAAGGGTAAACGCGATCCTGTGCGAATCTTTGCCATCGATTTTGATGTTTTGCCTGGCCTGATTAAGGCTATGAAAGGCGAGGCTAAAAAGAAAAATAAGAAATAACTGGGTGGCATCGATTATTCAGTTCTGATTCAGGTTGGCGAGTTAACATGCCAGCATGCGAATCTCTTTAAAAACCTTCCCCGTTTTACTAGGCCTTCTATTTATCTTCTCAGGTTGTGCTCATCACTCGGTGCAACCTAATTCAGGTTCTCCAACATCAACTGACACCACTTCGTTCTATAAGGACAACTGTCATGGAAGAGAGCAGTGGTCAAAAGTAGCAAGTCATTGCGATGAGGTTGTAGCGCATAGGCAATATAATTACATAATGGTTGATAGTCAGAAACGGCTAAGCAGTGCAGATATCTTTGCTTATATGATTTTTCGGTTTGTGGTTGAGGGTTTAGTTTATAGTTTGATGCATCAGTAAACGAAATGTTAATCACGATGTCATTCCATTGAGGATAATTCCAGGTTAGACTTATCGGTTATGAGGTTCCATGAAGATACGCATATCTTCTAACGCGTTTTCCATTGCGACCTTAATCTGGGTGACAATATCATTGGCCTCATCGGCATAGCGCCAGTCTTCGTGTTCCGGATCGGCCGACTGGATAGCGGCCTGACCGCGCGCGAGAATTTCGACTTTATCATCCGGCAGGAATTGTTCTAAATAGACATATGCCTGGACCAGACCATTTAGGGCACCGTTACGAGATTCACCAGTGACATCATTGAGTTCCCAGATCAGGGTTTGGATAGACTGTCTGATTTCATCTTTACTCGCTGGCAATAAAGATATTGGTAGAGCCGTATTAACATGCTTTAGACGAGCAAGCAGCTCACCATAGGTGTGCACAATATTTTCTGCATGCTCTACTTTTTTGTCAATTGCGACTTGATCCATGCTCTGGATTCTAGCATGGTTATAATTACAGATTCTGAGGATAATGACGCAAAAAAGCACAAGATATGAACAAGTTTGTGACAATTTGTTAGAAGTTAAATTAAAAGAATGAGCTAATTATCAAAGTTATTATGGAATTTATAAACGACTTTTTCAGCACCCAACATCCAATCCTACCAGGAGTCATACTGGCCGTACTCGTTGCCCTGGTATTATTTTTTAGCTGGTCACCTGTGCAACAGTTGCTTGCCCATTGGAGTCTAAGTCGTTTGCTCAAACAGATTGGCATGCAAAGCCTTCACAATGTTTACGTGTCAGATGGTCTGGATGATGTGATTTATGTTGAACAACTCATATTACAGGCAGATCGACTATTGTTAGTCACAGTAAAACCATTTCGGGGTAACATATTCGCAGCTGAGCAAATTGATCAATGGACCCAGGTTATTGGTCATCATAGTTATAAATTTCTTAACCCACTACACCAGCAGGAAACAGATTTGCAAGCATTACGTGCGGTTATGCCGGATACTCCGATACATCGCTTAGTCGTTTTTGCCAAAGGCAGTTATTTTCCAAAAGGTAAACCTGAGGATGTGTGCGATTTTACAGATTTAAAACAAATCGCAGAGTTACAAAAAAATAAAGTCGTCATGCCAGCAATTCAAACGCAATGGCAGGATTTAGTGAAACAGGTAGAGCCTGCGATAAACATGAAACAATCAATATTATTTCGTCGTGGTGATAAGCGACGCTTATTTTTGGGGATCTTATCTGCGATGACGGCCATTGCCTATTCCCTTTGGTATTTAGGTTTCATTGTGTGATTTGAATTATGTTAACTAAACTTAAAATTTTCTTTGAATCTATTAGTGATGTCAGCTCGGCAGAAAATGTCACTGATGAACAGATTCAACATGCGGCAGCGGTATTGCTGGTCGAGGCCATGATGGCGGATCACCATGTTGATGAAAGTGAACTTGAACAGCTAGTGAAGTCTCTACAGGATTTATTCCAGATATCGGCTGAGCAATCTCAGACCTTGATGCAATTAGCTAGTGAAAAACATACTAACCTGGTTTCCTTGCAGGAAATGACAAGTATTATCAATGCGACAAAAGATCAAACTTTAAAGAAAAATATCGTTTTTGCGATGTGGTGCATTGCACTGGCCGATGAAAACAAGGATAAATATGAGGAGCACCTTATTCGTAAGGTTGCCGATCTGCTTTATATTAGCCACGGAGATTTTATTCAGGCAAGACTTCGCGCAGAAAACAGGTATACTTAACCTGACTGCATTTTGGGATTCTGAGACAAGCTAAACGATGTTAACTTCCAGATTAATTTTGTTATGTTTAGGGCTGTCTGTTGCCGTATTCGCACATGCCGAAGCCAGGCTTTGTGAACCATCCGAGGGTAATATTGCCCGTGCAATGTTTACTACCAAGATTGATGATCGTGAACCCGTCGACCGGGTTCTGATCCTTGAAAATAAAACCCCACAATTATATTTCTTCAGTGATCTAAGACATCTACAGGGCCAAACAGTGAAACATCGATGGGAATATGAGGGGCGGGTGATGAAAGAAAAAGTTTTCAAGGTGCAGGGACCTCGCTGGCGTGTGTATTCACTCAATAAGCTGGATAAATCAATGGTAGGGCGATGGACGGTAGTGATTACCGATCAGGACGATTGCCCATTAAAGGCGGTTATTTTTCAATATGTGAAAAGTAATCAGGGTGAAGGTTCAGCAATAATCGACTTACGATAGCCAGGCCAAGTTTAAATTTTCCTAAATATTAGCGCTTTTGCTTACGCCATTTCGATAACATTTTATTAAAGTCTTCTTCTGCTTCTGTCTTCATCTTGTCTTCTAAGATCGATTTATTGTTACCGGTACGTGCACGGATTGCTGCCAGGCCGCGAGTGGGTTGTTGCTGTTCAGAAACGCTGGCGACTTGTTCAACTTCAAGATAAGTAGGTCGGGTTATTGCAACAATACTAATAGTCACCATGACAACGACACTGGCTGCTAAGGCGATGAGTGAGCTTTTGCTGCGTCCAGGTTTGCTATTATCAGCAACCGCTTTTTTGATGGGACCAAAATGATCGTCTTCGACAGAAGCTTTGACTTTAGGCTTTGGAGTCGGTGCTGAACTTGCGGTAATGTTGTCAAGCTCCAGTAAAATAGATTCACTGAATTCAGATTCTTGATCAACGACTAATTCTTCAGGTTCGTCATCGGTATAATCCAGATCAAAAGAAGGGAGTTCATTACGAGATTGCTCTGCTAGTTGAACCTCCGCCTGTTGCAGTAACTTTTCAGCTTCTTCACGACTTGGTGGACGGGCAGATGGCGCTTTAAAGACGAAGATGTCTTCTTCGCCTTCTAATATTGTTTTATCTTTGACAACATGCAATTTGGCTTTGGCTAACTTGGGTCCACGTCCCATGTTCACCTGGATATCATCTTCCAGGATGGCGGTTTCATGTTTATCGAGCTTGCTGCGTAAGGACTGAGCCATTTGCTTAGCTTTTTGTGAGCGTTGGTCAGATTGTTGTTGTGCTTGTTCGTTGGCTTGTTGCTGACGCAGTGCTTCTGCCTGGCGCTGTTGTTCTACCTGTGCGGCGATACGAGCTTGTTCTTCAGCGATGCGTTGCTCTTCTAATTGTAAGGCTTGTCGTTTTGCTTCTTGTTCTGCTTCAAGTTCTGCAGCTCGCAGTTCAGCTTCTTGTGCAGCCTGTATGGCGGTTTCTCGTGCGGATTGCGCTGATTCAGCATAGGCCGCCTGATTGGCCTGGTGTTGTGCGGATTCTTCTTCGATGCGAGTACGCGCACGGGCCGCTTCTGTCTCAACGAGTTGACGGGTTTGTTCCATTTCAGAGCGTAAGCGGCCTGCTTCTTCAATGGCTGCGCGACGAATGGCATCGGCTTCAAGTTGGGCCGTTTCCATGGCTTTGCGAGAAACTTCTTCGATGGTCTTGTTGCGAATTGCCTGAGCTTCAGCTTCAGCTGTCTTCACAGCTTGTTCACGCTCAAGCTTAACCTGTTCAAGAGTTTGTTGGCGTATTTTCTCTGCCTCGGCTTCTGCAGTACGACGCGCTTCTTCACGGGCTTCCTGATGAGCCTGTTTAATGGTTTTCTGCCGAATTTCTTGTGCTTCTAATTCGGCTTTACGGCGCGCTTGTTCACGTGCCTGGATCTGAGCTTCCTGGATAGCCTTCTGACGAATCGCTTCGGCTTCTGATTCGGCCTGGACACGAGCCTTCTCTAGAGCTTGACGGCGTTCATCTTCAATTTGCTGGCGTTTGAGTTCTTCTTCAGCTTTGATGCGGGCCGATTGCTCAGCCGCATTTTGCTTTTCGCGTTCGAGTTGCATACGCATGCCTTCAGCTTCTTTGAGGGCTTGCTTACGAATAGCGTCCGCTTCTAGTGATGCCTGACGACGAGCATCTTCGGCCGCTTTTGAGGCTTCAGCGACGGATAACTCAGCTTTGCGGCGTGCTTCATTGAGAGCGGTTTCCTGATGTTGTTTCTCTTCAGCGAGCATTTTGGTTTTGCGGGTTTCAAGCTCGTTGCGAATACGTTCTGCTTCTTTAAGGGCTTTTTGTTTAACGGCTTCCGCTTCCGCTTTTACTTCCTCAGCTTCTTGTTGAGCAATCAGTTTAGCAACGTCGGCAGCGCGCTCGGCCTGTTGTTTTTCAACTTCGGCTCGTTTTAATTCTGCGTCGAGCTCAGATTGTTTTTGCACAACCGATTCAGATTCGGTTTTAATCCGGGCTAATTCTTGTTCCGCGCGTTTACGAGCTTGTTCAGCTTCTTCTCGAATCTTATTGGCTTCCTGCTCCTGTTGTTTGGCAAATTCTTTGCCTTTTTCTACTTCGCTTTTAGCCGAAGCCAGGATTTTTTCTCTCTGTTCTAACGCTTCTTGTTTTAGTGCATCGATTTCAGCCTGGTTTTTTTGACGGGCTTCTTCAGCCTGGGCCGTTTTGTTGGCCAAACGATCGGCCTGTGCGAGCAGGGCGTTGGATTGTTCTTGTAATTTGTCGGTTTTATTTACCGCAAATTTACGTGCAAATTCTGCGTCAGTGGCTTTTTCAGCTTGTTTCTCAGCGTGTTGTTTGTGTTCGATATAGCTTTTGTCATTTAATTCGGGTAATTCGTTGATAGGTGCTGCAACGGCTGCTGGTTTTTCTAATTCTATTTTGACCGGTGCCGGTTTGGTGGTTGTCGCCGGCGTTGGTTCTGGAGCAGCTTTAGCCGTAGTGGTAGTGGTAGCTGGACTAAAGGGTTTATCTTGCTTGTTTAGTCCGCCTTTCAGTACAAATACATCCATGCTTTGTTGTGCAAGCAAGAAGGCTGCAGCACGACTTTGGGTACTGTCGTTACAATAAATAATGTGTTCACGAGTGGCATTGAGATCTTTCGATTTAACTCGCATCATTGATAGGGGGATATTTTGTGCCCCTTGAATACCATTACTATTAAATTCTTTGTTGGTGCGAACGTCGAGTAGAGCAGCCCCGGCTTTGACCTTGCTCATCATCGTGGCATGGTCAATTTCACGTAGCATCGGTGTCACGAGTAAATCATGGAAGTCAGACTTGCTCAGGCGCATCAACACACCCGATTCTTTGACCGTCACCGTGGCATTACGTTTGCCGTTGGTAATCAGGGCTTCTTCGCCGAAACCATCACCTGGGCCCAAAATAGCGAGGCGAATTTCATCAGTTTTCGGGGCAGGGCGGCGCGAAACGCTGCATTTGCCTTGTTTGACGATGTAGTAGTAATCATCCGCCGAACCCTGTTTGATGACAACGTCCCCAGCTTTGACTGGCATTTCTTCCAGTTTGACCAGAATAGTCTGAATGTTTTCAGTGGGTAGCTGTAAAAAAGCGGGTGATTGCAGGAATTTAAGCATCCAGTCACTTTCTGGATCTTCCTGAACCCCAATTTCAGTCACTTCATAGGTGCCGGAGGGGTCATTGCTCAACAGGATCTCAAGTAAATCACTGTCGATGTGTAAAAGGACGACGTTGGTTTTGCTGCGACAGGTACTGGGTCGGGGCCATTCCTGGGCAACTGGGTAGCGAGAATCAGCGGTTTTAGCTTTAAGGGTGTCACTGCGAGGGTTGCCGGTGACCTGCAATTCGAGGGTTCCTGAGAGCAGGTAGGTTGAGCGAGAATCTCTCTCACCCTGACGGAATATAACTCGACCAGGCGGAAGTTCTTCAACCTGGGATTTGTTTGCAATTTCTTCAAGCTTATCAATGCTTAACGAACTCAAAGGTTCAAGCGTCTTTAAAAACTTGACTTGCAAATACTCTCTAGCGCCACTCATCTCTCTATCACCATATTTTAGCGGGACAAGGATCCTCCTAACTCATTACTCAAAGTAAGGATATGCCCTTGATTTATCTATAGTTATAGTCGGCCGAAAACGTAACACCAATAGACTTTAGCTAAGGATAGTCTCTAATTTTTATTCAAGTTGTGAGTGCTTTCACACTGCACGTACTTGTTACGTTTCTTTTTTTATTTTTATGCGGAGTAAACCTAAAAATCTCGCATAAAAACGATTTTGCCACCTTGCATTGAACCTGTCATTAGCTCAAATATAATCTGACCACTTTGGTCAAGGTTCAATTGTAATCCAATATGCGCTGTAAGGCTATCGATCTGATCAAAATCTAGGCGTTGATTGAGGTCTCCAGTGGCTTTTTCCTGGCCATTCAACTCTAGATAACTTATTGAAATATTGGCAGATAATGATTTGCTTATATGGGTATGACTTTCAAGGCTGAGACTGATCTCGTTCCATTCCCAGTCAATTTTTTGTTCACCCAAGCGCGATGCGGTCTGGGCATAGCGAAAAGCGAAGCGGCTGTATAAATCGAATTTTTCAGAATCGAGCACCAGTCCACGTAAATCAAAGCCAAGATAGCCCCCTGACGAATCCTGAGCAGCGGGAATGGGATTGGATCGCTGGTTGATAAATAAATAACCAAGCAAGATCGCGCCATCGAGCCGTGATGTAAGTTGTTCGCGAAAGCTAAAACCAAAAGTATTAAATTCTGTCTCACGTGTCGTTCCATCCATATCGAGATCCATTTCAACGCTTTGCAAGTGAATCGCGGCATTAATAAATGTTGCACGTTCGCTCGCGAAAATGGGGCTGGCTGAAATAGTCAGCCCCAGAAATATCAAACTTAGACTCCGCATAGTGATAGGAGGGTCCTTTAGTCATTGTCAGCGGTCATGGTTAATTTTCTGACTTGATCTCAATCTTATCGTGCCGGAGCAAGATGAAGTGTTCGGGCGGTTCAAGTTGTGGCTCTCGACATGAAAAGTATAACGGGCCTGATGCAAAAGTGAATCAGTCAAGATTGTGTTGAAACCAGGCGAAAAGAGGTGATTAAATAAATTGACGATTAATTTAACTGGGTAAGAAATCAATCGGATATTTCACCACGAGTGTTCCGACATTTGATCGTGATTTGAATCTAAACCCTTTAACGGTTCTGATGAGCTTACTTTCAAGCTTTGAATTATTGAGTTCGGTGGAGACAATCCTGACGTTGGTGACTTTACCGTTAGGCTGAATCGTTAGCTCAAGTACAATTTTTCCTTGTAGCGAAGGATCGTTACGCAAGGCACGGTTATACAAACTAAATATGCGTCCTTTATTTTTTTGGAAGACCAGTTCAATTTCTTCATAGGGTCGGCTGTTTTTTCCACCCGAACCGCCGGAACGTGAGCCTTTTTTGGCGCCGCCCGATCCAATTGAACTTTTCACATTGGTTGTTGAGCGTCCTTGCAGGCTACCGCCACTGCCCGTTGCACGACTTAGACTGCTGGTATTGATTCCACCACTGCTTCTCGCTGCCTTAGACGCGATGATGGCGGTGGTGGTGTCCTTGGCGGTGCTTTTGGTTGAACCGCTGGTGACTGGTTTATTTTTATCGAGCGAGGCTACATCAAACTCGCGTAAGTCGGATAATGCATCTTCGACGACATTGAAATGCTTTTCGGCCTTTTTACGAGCCTGCGCCGCACGATCAACCTTGGGTTTCGGTTTTGGTTTCGCCTTAGGTTTTGGTTTAGGTTTTTCCTTGGCTTTTGGTTTAGGCTTTGGTTTTTCCTTCGGCTTGGGTTTGGGTTTTTCCTTCGCTTTAGGTTTTGGAATGGGTTTCGGTTTAGCCTTTTTTTCGATGATCAGTTTTGCCAATCGAGGGGCCACTTCCTCAAGCTTTTTCTCATCTTCTTCCATCAAAGGTAAGAATTTTAAAACCAGGAATATAACGGTTGCCACTGCAAACGAGATAAACAAATAACCGATCAGTTTACGGTCGCCTTCGGAATCCGACCAGGGGAGGGTATCTTGCCAGAGAGCGGTATAGGCCATCTTTAGCTCTCTTCTTCCATAGCAGGGGTTTTTTTCGCAATAGCAAGGGAGATATTAGTAAAGTCAGAGCTGGCACAGGTGAGCATGATTTTTTTCAACAATACATAGGGGATCTTTTTATCTCCCATGATGGTGATGCCACGTTTTTTTACTTTTTTCTCATCGGCTCGGCGCGAGACCCGGCGTTTAGCTTCTTGATCCAGTTTCTGAGCAAGCTCAGGAATAATTGAATTGCGGTTGCGCATCGCAACACGAGCATCCGCAATCGACTCACCACGCATGAGGATATTGTTTTTGCTGACTAAGATAACGATGTTTTCTTTTGGTTTTTGATCGGCATAGGCTTCCGGCAATTTAATGTCTTTCATGCTCGGCAAACTTTCCTGATCTGATGCGCTGACGAGCAGGAAGAAAACCAGAATGGTAAAGATATCCATCAACGACACCATATTCAGACTCGCTCCCTTTTTACGAGAGTGGTGACGGATCATACGTAATGCGCGGCGAGATTCTTTCATCATAATTACCTTGGCGCATCACCGACTGAAATTTCGGGAAAGAGTTCGGCCTGTTCGATCTCACCATCTATAATCGCCAGATACATACGTGTTGCATCCATGGTCTGAACTAAATGTTCATACTCGGTATTTTGTTCTGCTAGAACCGTCGCATTCACTTTGTCCGGGAAACGGGCCTTCACTTGTTTTAACGTGGAGGTCAGCTTTCGGTAGTTATGACCGCTTTTGATTTTGGGAATACGTTTGATCAAACCACCCTTGTCATCAGAAACCACTAACGCGTTTTTACGAATAGTGACTTGCAGGTTAAAAGTGGGCTTATCTTTTTTGTTTTTCTTCGCGTCGCCTAAACTGGGCAGGTTCAGTTCTATTATTGACAGCTGTGAGAAGACCGCCGTCATTAACAGGAACGGAACCAGGACCACCATCAAATTCATGAAGGCGGTTATGTTTAACTCCACGGCCTCTTTGTGCCGTGTGCGACTACGACGTTTTCTCATTTACTTGGCGTCTTTAATACTCTTGCGTTGCATCATCAAGTTAATAAACTTAACCGTGGCCATCTCAAGACTATCTACGATCTCCGTTGTCTTGGTGGTTAAGACGGTATGGATGAGCAGTAACGGGATAGCTACCATCAAACCTAAAGCCGTGGTATTCATCGCCACCGAGATACTGGTCGAAAGAATTTCGGCTTTTAAAGAAGCGTCCACCTGCGCGACCGCGGTAAAGGCCTTGATCAAACCCAGGATGGTACCAAGCAGCCCCAGCAGGGTGGCAATGTTGGCAAAGGTCGCCAGGTAGTGAGTGCGTTTTTCAAGCCGAGGAATCACTTCCATCATGCTCTCTTCCATGGCGGTTTCGATATCGTCTCGATTGCTGGCCGATTTATAACGCGATAAGCCCTGCGATAACATTCGACTCACGGCATGATTTGATTTGCTGGCGACACCATACGCGGCTTTGTAGTCACCACGTTGCAGTAACGGCATGACTTTAGACATCATGCGGCGATTATTGGCCTTGGCAACGGTAAGATAAAGGTAACGTTCCAGAGCAATCGCTAAACCAAAAGCGAATACTAGCATTATCAAATACATGAAATTGCCGCCGTCCTGAAAGAAGCTGACAACGTCGTTATACATATGACCTCCTGAGCCTGGTCAGATTAAATTGAAAAACTGGATTGGATGGATGTAATTTGTGTGTCACGGTACGAATTCTGTGTTTAATAGATATTATAGTCTGTGTTATCTCAATAATGTTATTAGCTCATGAATCTAAGTCTTTGAACTACAGACTAGTTCTCATTATTCCCTACTTCTTGTGTGCTTAGGGCATCGTAGTAGCGAATTTTGCGCTGAAACACTTCCCGGTCAACGGGAGTCAATGCCTCATCAATCAAACTCTCTAGTGGAGGTTGACTCAGATCGGGAATATCGGATTGTTTCCACGGAACGATATAAAGCACTTTGGGTAATTCCTGGTTGCCGCGGATACGGGTGCCTTCCATGTCTAATTTTTCAGCAGCCTGGAGTTGAGTATTGATTGAAAAGGCAGCAATCAAAATAAATAAGAGTTTGAATATTGGGCTATGTATTTTTCTAACCATTCTTTTTTACTCGTCGTTGTAAGTCGATGATCCATTTGTCGACTTTTTTATCCGCGTTGTTGGTGAGCGCCTGGTATTGCTGATAATGATTCAGTGCCCGCGCCAGATCATTTAAGTATATATCATATAAAATTCCAGCATTGAGATGTGCGAACGAGTACTTAGGATCACTCTTTAAGGCTTGATCATACGCTTGTTTAGCTTCTTTAAATTTACCTAAGTGCCGATAGGCAAGACCCAGATGTGTTTGTCCGACCGGATCACTTGGTTGTATGGTAGTCGCTTGCAACAGGCTTTTTTCGGCCTTTTCATAACGTTTATGTTTTAAATGTAATAAGCCAATATTAACAAATGCGGCGGCCAGATTTGGGTGTGTCTGGGTGATGGCCTGAAATTGTGAGATGGCTGAATCATCACGCCCGTTCTTCATGGCGTTAACGGCTTTGTTATAAGCAGATTTGGTCGCTGAATCGACATCAGCAGGTTTAATCGCACTGGATGTTGATGAAACCGCTGTACCCGATTGCTCTTCAGCTGGACCGCTTGCGCAGCCCATTAAGCTGGCTAACAAACAAGCGGGAATGAAGTTAATAAATCGTTTCGACATAAGCCTGAGCCTTCTCATCTTTAGCATAGCGGGCAGGGGATAATTTTCTTAACCTTTTCAGGCTTTTCTTGACCCACTCATCATAAATCCCATCGCCAATTTGTTTGACATTGGCCGCATGGATGTCGATGGCCTTTTCCTCAATCGGGAAGGCCTTGTCTTCCAGCAGCAATCGGTATTGATCCAATGCATCCCCGGATAAACCTTTCGGTGCAGGTGACTTCATTAAGGCATTGGCGAAGTCCCGGTAAATCTCACCAATTTGATAAGTTGCACCGGTGGTGACTTCGGCGACCCGATATTTAATCGCCGTGTTATACGCGTTAATGCTGTTTTGCATTAATTGTTTCTTACGTTTAATACTGGTCTTAATCGGTTGGGTAATTCGAGTGCTTTTATATAGCTTGTAGTGACCATCAGCCAGTTTAAAGGTGGCATCTGCCGCCAGGAACTGGGTACGCGCTGTGCGTTGTGAACCGCCTTTAGCGTCGGCGCGAATGATCGCCTGTAATTCCTGCCCCCAAAGTTTGCCGTTGCCGGACAGGCGTGCCTGTTCAGCTAATTTATGGCGAGCCTCCATTGATCGTTCAAGCGGGTAGGGATGTTGTTTAACATATTGTTTATAGACTCGGGTGGCGTCTTTGTTCATGCGCGCCTTTTCATAAAAGGTGCCTGCCTTCCACAATAAATCGGCGCTGTATTGTTTGTTGGTTTTCGCATTGGCCTGGGCGAGGCGTTCCATCTCTCTTGCTGCGCGTCCGCTTTGTCCGGTTTCACTATAAATAAGTGCGAGTTTTACCGGGATTTGTTGGGTCAGTTTATGATTCGGATATTTTCGTCTGAAATCTTCTAATAGTTTCGATGATTGATTGAATTGTTTCGTTTCAATCAAGGTCGAGGCCGCATCAAAATCCGCGGTGGCCGTTAAGCTCGACGCTGGGGTAACCTGCCCGACGCGGAGAAAGTGAGCGACCGCAGCCGAGGCCTGACCTTTTTCACGGGCCTGTTCACCTTGTTTGTAGATGCTGGCGGCGAGTCGATCATAGGTACCACGATAATTTTTATCGTTCTTGGATAAACGTCGCAGACTTTCGCGGTAGGCTTTTTCAGCCTCTGCATAATTGCCAAGCTCGAATTCTGAGTGCCCGAGGATGTTCCACGCGGTCTTGGCAATCTTGGGATCGCTGATATTTTTTCGAACGAGTTTTTGTGAGACGGAGGCGGCGCGTAAATAGTCTTTAGATTTGAACAGATAGTCTGCAGTACTGGCCATAACCGAAACGGCGCGTTTGTCATTTGAAAACTGTTCGATGAATCGTAGTGAAACAGCGATGGCTTTATCTTGCAGGCTAATGGGGGTTGATGACGTTCTGGTATTGCCTGCATCAAGTTGTTGTGCACCGGCGGCAACGGGGGCCGCTTCGAGGATTGTTTTCTGGACAAACTTTTTCGGTTGAGCCTTTTCAATTTGTTTGTAACTTAAAATGGCCGCATAGCCCGCTTCGGCGCTTTTAGGATGAACCGGGTAGCCGAAAGCCACTTTTTCAAATTCCTCAGCGGCCTGCACAAAGTAGCGACCATCGTATAAGGCTTCGGCTTTAAGGAAATTCATTTGTGCGGTTTTACGGTCATGCGGGAAATTTTTAATGTATAGACCATACCAATTCGCTGCGACCAGGAATTGATTAGATTTTTTAGTCTTACGCGCCAGGGCATGGTGATAACTGGCGATCTCAATTATATGTTTTGCCAGTAACGGTTTGATTTGTTCATGCGCCTCTGGGGTTTGTTTATTCCAGTATTCAGAACCCACACCATATAACGTGACAAATTTTTCTTTTGCAGGTAACACTAATGAATGTAAGCCACCTTTTTGATAAGCGTTGATCGCTTCGGTATGAAATTCAGGCGCTAATGGCGACGCCGGGTAGCGTTGCACATAGGCCATATAGGTATCGGCGGCATCCTTGGGACGTTCTTTTTCCATGTGTAACCGGCCCAGGCTTAAGTAGATTAATGGTTCATAAGGCCGATTGCCGTTGGTGGTAAAATAATTCGTGATATTGACTTCAGAATATTGATAGGCAAAGCTCAAGCTAACTGCTCGTAAAGTATCGAGTATGAGTTCGCGTTCCGGACCAACCAGATTATTTAACGAGGCATTGTTTTTAAGAATACCTTGTTGGTATTTACGATCGAGTATGATGAAAAAATTATTGATCGCTTCCTGGTAGCGATTGGTCTTGAACTGAGTCCAGCCAAACTTATAAATGGCCTTTTCATAAAACAAGGATTCCTGATTGTTTTTAACAATATCAAAATAGGCCTGCTCGGCACTTGCGTAGCGGCGTAATAAGAACAACATTTCGCCACGACGGAATTGCACCTCATCACGATAATTAGTATTCGGATAAAAATGCATGATCCGATCTAAAATTTCCAAAGATTTTTTGGGCTGGCCATTTAGCTCATAAGCCTTAGCAAGTTGATACAGGATCTGATCGTTATTGGGGTGATTAGGATGAGATTCTAAATAGGTCGTATACAAACGAATCGATGCCTGAGTATCCTGTTGACCTTTTTCAACGTCTTTGCTGCTGTCGGCAGAGAGTTTTTCTTCACCCACTTTAAGTTGTAAGTCAGCAAGACGACGTAATGCCTGACTGTAGAGTGTGTAATCGGTGGTGATGGACAGGAATTCCTGATAATATTTGCGGGCGGTATCTTCATCGATGGGTAACGCGCCTTCCGGTTCAGCTAAATCGATACTGCGATCTTCAATATTATCAATCGTGGCCAGTTTTTTACTATTAGAGGAACACGCGGTGATCGCCAGGCATGTTATCAGGCATAGTAGGAGCTTATTGTGCATTTTGGCCCCCCTGATCGTTAGCGTTTAAGTCTTCATCAATCGGAGCAGGAGCTTCTTGTTTTGTTGCTTCTGGTGCTGACGTTTCAGTTGCCGATGTTTCTTCCGTGGTATTTGTAGCCGGTGCTGATTCTTCTAAACCATCTGGGTTATCGCTGGTCTCGTCATCTTCGGCTTGTTCGGCTTCTTTTTGCTTTTGCGCCGCTTCTGCTGCTTGCTTATCTTTATCGATGATCAAACTGTCATAAAGGCGGGCAATACCGAAGCGTGCTCTAACATGATAGTTTTCCAGTTGCTGACGACGCTTGATCAAACCTTCTCGGGCGATCTTTTGAATGTATTGTTCCTGTCTGGCAATCGATTGATCCAGACGCGCGACTAAATTATTGATGCGGGTTTTTGACCAGGCAATCTTTTCATCATAACCTTCGAAAAACTTTGGAGCATTATTGGCAGTTTTAACCAGGCTGCGTTTGGTTTTACGAGATTGCTCAATGGCTCGATCAAGTTGTTTTAGATTACTTTGCACTGACCACAAACGAGGTACAAATTCACTTTGTAGCTTAAAGTCCATGACGCCTTTCAGGAGTTTAAATTTCTCGTATTCATAGCTCATGTCCTGCGATTTAGATAACCGGCCTAATTTCTTTTCAACGTTCTTTAGTGTTAGTACCAGATCTTCTTCGTCTTCCGTGACGAGTGCAAAGCCGTCATTTTCTTGTGTAATACGTTTTATTTCAGCGGCAATTTTATTGCGCTGCTCTTGCATGCTGGTGATACTTTTGAGGCGCGCATCACTGGCCACTTCGGGTAGTTTTTTGTAATAGGCGTTACGACGTTCTCTTAACATCAGTTCGTAAGCAGGCAGCTGCCCCCACCAACGTTTTAAAACGTATTTTAAATGAATCAGACTTTGATAATTTTTATAGGCTTCCTGGAAGGTATTGGTGGCCATCATCTGATTTAAGTAAGGGGCTGAAATGGATTTGGGTAAGCCAAAACTGTTCAGCGGTAATGAGGTTTCATCATCAATATTGGCGGGTCGCATGGCTTCAATTAATTCACCGCGTTGCACCGCTACCATCACATCTTCGAGCCGATTGATCTCATCGCTGTAAGCTTCAATCGCATTTTGGTAATACTTCATGGCCAAACGTTTTTTATCCAATTTTTCAATGGTAAATGGAATGGCGATCATGGATTCCTGAACGGTGGTATCCAGTGCTTTACGATTTTGTAATTCTAACCAGGGGCTTAAGGCCTCTTTATATTTTTCCTGGCTGGTGAATGACCAACCCAGACCTAACAAGGCCTTGTTTGATAATGGACCGCTTAAACGAATTCGTTTGAATTGAGTTTCGGCATCGGCCGCACGGTTGGCACGCATATAGGAAAAACCCAATGCTAAAGCAGCCTTGTCTCGCAGGGCATTGAGTTCATGACTTATGCTAAAAGGGTCGAGCGAACTGACGTTATCTAATAAACTAATCCCTTCTTCGAGTTGCCCCGCTTTGACCAGTGCCACCCCTAAATTAAATTGTGCATAAGCTTCCCACTCTGAACTGCCCTCAAAGTTTTCTAATACCTCAACCGCTTTGAGGTAGTTTTTTTGTTTCATATAAATATTGGCAAGTAGATGCAGTCGTTCAGCTTCGCGATCTTCAGGTAAGGTATCTTTGATTTTGATCAAGGCTTGTTCAGCCTGAGCGATATAGCCTTTTAAATAACGTAACTTGGCAATGTAATACCAGGCTTTGTCATGAGTAGCAGGTAGCGACTCGCTGGAAAGTAATTCCTGAAACAAGGTGCTGGCGTCATTGTGCATGCCATAGGCGAGGTATAAACCGCCAAGCAATAGATTGGGGTCTTCTCCCTGAACCTGGATAGGATCACGCACATTAGCCACCATTAAATTGGTGATGGCTGAGAAATATTTTTGCTGGAAATAATTAAATAAGGTTTCACCGTAGCGTAAGTCATAGATCTCGGTGGCTTCTAAAGTCTCCTTTTTTTCATCGGCATGAGTTTGTGCACTCAGACATGTAAAGCTGAGCAGACTAAACAGCAAAGATAAAAGCGTGCGTTGATTCATGCCGGTTTCGTTTATGGGTTATTCTGCTTCCCAGACCTTGGCTTTAAACTCTGGTTGGTGTTTGGATTCGCTATCGCGAATTTTTAATTCAACAAATTGAGGTTCGGTGCCCTTGACGACTTTTACGGTGATGGCGCGTTTGTAATCCCGGTCTTTCGGGCCTTTACCAACAAAGTAGGCAATTAATTCATGTTCACCTGAGGTTAAATTGCCCGTATAAAAACGGTGTACGCCGCCACGTTGCAGGGCTTTGAGCTCACGTTCGGTATAAAGGTGATTGCCGACCACGCGATCATCGAGTCGAAGTTGTACGGCATCCAGATCAAACATCAGACCAATGTCCATGGAAACGAATACAGTAAACTGCGTATTGGCTGGAAATAATAAATCTTCTTCCAGTAAAAACAAATCGCGATTGAGATCGAGGACTTCTTTTTTAAGGTCCTGGATCTGGGTGTCCAGGGTCGTCACGGTGCCTTGAGTGGCGGGTTGTTCCGCAGCTTTAGACTCTTCTGCCAGGGCGTGGGGTGCGAACAGACTAAAGGTTAAACTTAACCAGAAATACACCATACCGGCAAAAGTGGGTACTAACTTACTCATTTGAGAGTCTCCGTTATAGATCAATCGCTTGTGAGGCCTTAATAATATTGAGGATCAGCTCAATAATATAGTACAGAGTCGACTGTTTGATAAATTGGTCACAAAATCAACAGTCCATTTGGCCGTAGCAGGCTCCTTTTTGTCGCTCATTATTTGAGTCGAGCTGGTCGTTTTTGTTCGTTATTTTTTTGTGACGGGTGGCATCAATCCTGAACTGTAATGAATCTTCCCGTTCGCATCGATGATCACGGCATCAATGCCATCCAGTTTTTCGGCCAAAGCCATTCCCTTCTTAACACCTAATACAAACAGCGTAGTCGATAATCCATCGGTCGTAACCGCATCCGATCCGAGTACGGTGACACTTTGAGCACCTTTGACCGATTTGCCGGTTTTTGGACTAATGATATGGTGGTGTCGTTCACCGTCCTTAATGAAATAGCGTTCATAATCCCCGGAAGTTGAGACGGCGGTGTCACTCAGTGGGATCACCACGATGGAGCCTTTCTTGTCTTTGGCGCGGGGATGGCGTACTCCGGTCATCCAGGGACGGCCTTTACGGTCGCCAATGATACGGCTGTCACCCCCCGCACTAACCATCGCCTGTTTAATACCACATTTTTGTAAAATACGAATCCCATTATCAACCGCATAACCTTTAGCGATACCGCCCAGATCGATGCGTACGTCGGCTTTTGAAAAGTAGATGCTTAAGTTTTTTTCGTCCAGCTGGATATGACGATAATTGATTCGATCGAGCAGGGTGGTGATGGTCTGGTCAGAGGGTTTATCGCCTTTGCGGTAGTCATATTGATAGCCAATACTGGCAAAAGTGATATCGAAAGCGCCATTGGACAGTTCAGAGAGCCGGATTGAGCGCTGAATTAGACTGAATAACTCCTGACCAATCTTAACCGGGTGCTGACTGGCCTCGGCGTTGATGATGGCCAGCTCACTTTCTTGTTTGTATGGGCTCATTAATTCGTCAATGCGGTGCATTTCGGCCATCACCTGTTTGGTGCACGTTTCTGCCCGTTCAGCGGAGGTCGACCATAACTCGACATTCACCGGTGTGCCCATAATGCCTTCGCTTTGTTTATACCATTCGGCGTGGCAGGGGAAAGCTAAAAATAATGACACTATATATATAGGGAGCGATTTCATGGTGAGGATGATAACTGAAAATTGAGGTCAGGGAAAAACAGGAAAACCGGGGTCAGAGACGTATTCGGGAAAACCAGGGTCAGAGACGTATTTATTTTTTCCTGATACAGGAGAAAATAAATACGTCTCTGACCCTGGTTTTCCCCCAGTTTTCCAGATCCCAATTAAATTTGGCAGATAAAAAAACACCCGGACTTGCCGGGTGTTTTTAATATCTACTATGTATATCTAATATAGATGACTAGGTAATGACCCTATATGGCCTGCCGTTAGGATCATCGTCGTCTACTGCATCAGTCATTGATGATAATCCATTGAAGATTATCAACTCTTCAAGTGCAGCGTCACTACCCAGGCTGTGTCGTGGGAAGAGGGTGTTAAACAATGTTACTGTATTTGTAGCATCTGGATTATCTGTATCTGCTTCATGGAGCGCAATATAGTTGAGTAATACCGTTTCAACCAGACTTGTGACGTTATTCGCGGCTTGAATTGGGAAACCACCCGGTGTCCGTGCGGATGTTTCAACCGAACCGTTGGAACGGAAGTAACCCAGTTGTTGGCGGGTTGCGATTTCATCGTTGCGAATCGTGGGTCGAGCAGCGGCTGCACTTGGGTTATACACAAAGATCAGTGATGACGCACCGCCCGAGTTGTCCCCCGTCCATTGTCCTTTACCACCAGGTAGGAGGATATTACCCGCACCATCTAATAAGTCTGTGTCATCAGGGTTACCGTTACTGAATACGGATCCATCACTGAAGGCATAGACCATTAAAGGACGTCCGACTCGGTGTGCGTATTCAAGCGCTGCGCCGATACAACGACCGGCACGAAAATCGCGTTGTTCACCCGCAATCCGGTTGCCTGTATGGTAGTCATAACCACCCATGGTGACACAACCCGCACCCGCTTCGGTGTCAACCACCAGTTTCATAACGGTTGAGGTCTTTCTAAATTCACGGTCGCCATTAAATTCAGCGGTAGTGAAGATCCCTGCCGCATCGTCGACTATTCGGCTATCGCTTTCAGGGTTTAGAACTTGTGGGTCGGAATATTTATCGGCATTAAAGGCAGATTTAATATAGGCACAACGTAATCTTTGCTTCAGGGCTAACTCTTCACTGGCGCTTAAGCCCGTGCTGATTTTTGAAATATGATCATCACTGATTCTGGCTACCGCCTCCATTACACGGGTTGCATCTGTTTGGCTGAGAACAGAGAGTAATTCACCAGTATCAACCAGACCAAGTGCATCGCTAGGACGATCAATTTTAGTGGGTCGAAGCTCCGGGTTGATATAGATGTTGGCCGTCATGGGATCCATACCACCTGCCGCAATAGATCGACCACCCGATTCTGTCGCCTGTGAACCAATTAAGGTTAACAAACCGCCGTCCGCATGTGCCTGGGCAATACCATACATTGGGTTGTGCGGGTTATTTCCGGTATCGTTGTCAGAGCGGGCCGGGATGATGGCGCCATTGGTACGGGCCTGTGCATCCGTTGACATACTGGCGAGCATGCCCGCTAGTAATGCGCTTTCTGAGTGAAACTCCAGACCAAGACTGTTGTTAGTAAACGTGCCGGGGGTACTTGGGTCAGGTAAGCGATCACCGGGTATGCCTAAACGGCTATAACCTGCGGCGCTAACAGAACGTGCATCGGCTTGACCACCTGGGCCGCCCACAACCACATTCGATCCTGCGAAGTTAGCACCACCTGCCAGATCGAAACAGAGAAAAGGTAATCGCATGTTGCCACTGCCACCAACAGGGCAATTATTGGCCGTGCCTAAATCGCTGATGTCTGTTTGTAACAATGCATGGGCTTGATTCATCATCGTCCCAAAGAGCGTGCCCGTCGTAATTGCCGCACCACCCGTCATAAACCCCTGTTTAATAAACTCACGCCTGGTAGACGGTCTTGGATGATCCGTATGTAACAAAGGAGCATCTGGGTGTATTGGTTGTCGTTTTTTAGCCATTTGTTATCACCTTAGGTTCATCGATTCTTTTAAAACAGTAACATGGTTGAGCTGGCCACGGCCGCCGCACATGTTGATTTAATAATTTTCTGAGTACATTCGAATGCTGAGTCTGTGCATGTACCTTGTAACGTACCCATTAAGTTACGAAGGTCTGCTTTTACGTCAGTTTCATTCGGCATCGTATCAAGATCGGTACTGCCATCGTAGTTAAGAACTCGTGTTAGCAGTGGATCAATGATTAGATCCTGGTTTGCCGTATTTCCGGTGGTGAAATCCAATACCGGTTGAGTCAAATTGTTAAAGGTTTGCCCTGTTATAGGAAAGTAGGTATCACGCGGTGTCGTATTACCATTGCCTTCAACCAGGGCATTACAATACTCAATCGCCATTTGTGTGACCGCAATTTGATGTGATGGCGCATACGCATTCGGATTGGTTGATCCTGGCAGGGCCTGAATCACCTTGATATACGTACCATCGTTATCCGCATTTGTCCCATCAAACAAGGAGTTTTGATTTACGCCATCTGTGGTGCGAGCGACGGTGGTCATTGTTTCCATCGTGACGTTGATCTGTTCGAAGTTACGAACACTCATTTCCGATACCGTAGGGGCAACCGCCGGTAGCTGATCAGGCGCGTCAGGGAAACTTTCTGCGTAGTTTTTGGTTGGCGCAGCACTATCAATTTGCTCGAAGGTTAAGAACAATTTGTCTGCAAGTGTTTCTCCTCCTGCTGGACCATTTTCGAATGCGACAATGGTGCCGATATCTGACAATTGAAAACCGACTTCTGGATCGAAGTTATTAATAGTCACGTCGATATTAGCAAATCCTTGGCCGTTTGAGGCTTCACGGCCATTGATACCAATACGCATATTTCTGATTCGTACGTCATTGAGATCAACCGTATCGTCCAGCGTTACTATGCGAGGATAGGCGAACAGGAAACTGGTATTATCAAACTGTGCTGCTTCCAGATAGACAAAGCATAAAGGAGCATAGTCATTAGGGGTCTGTTCCAGATTATCAACGGCAGGATCAGGATCTGGACCTTGGCACTCTGGTAAATGCTCACTGATATCAAACATTAAATAGTATTTTTGACCCACACCGGCATCAAAATTTTGACGTATTTGATCAAGAGTTAATGCTCGGCTGTGGACGGCTAGTAAACGCATAGAGCCATTCCAACCTTTGCCGTTGTTAGCATTGATGGCTGCAGTATCATTACCAACGACCAAAGTGTAGTCTGTTGACCAGTTTGATAGATCATCCACTGTTGTTGGGTCCGCTAAGCTTCGTAACGTACCATTCACATAAAGACGACGACCATTTATTTGATCATAGGTGACAACAACATGTTGTAATGCCGTTTGGGCATCGTCATCGCCATCCGTTTCAAGCACTGGAGCACCATCGGCCATTGTTTGGGTAGAGTTATTGCGGTTGAATAACTCGTATTGGTACATATCCTGTCCAAACATGAAGTTTCTGTTATTAGCATTATCTTCGTAAGAAACAATGGCTTTGTTTTCTTGTGCCACACTCGCCGGTACAACCCAGGCTTCAATGCTATATTCACCGGTGCTAGTAACCATTTGATGTAACTTATTGGCCTCAGCGGCATCTGAATAAGCCTTAGCGGTATAAGTATTGAATTGAACACCATAGCTGCCTAACCAGGTAAAGTCAGTATCTTCCACGCCGGATAAGGTTAAGTTCATTTGTGGCGAAACACCACTGACATCTAAGATGGTATTACCCGTACCTGTTTTAAATTCATATACAGCAACTTTATTGGCTTCATAACGATTACCACCGGCTGCGATAATACCGTCTTCAAACAGCTGAACTGCACGGCTTTTTAACATGCTATCGAGTTCAGCGTCATCCACTGCTCCAATCTCGCCAGCAATGAATGTATTAATCGCAGCAAGCATAACGGTTGCTGAGTCTGTACAACTAATACCGTTACCAAGCGCATCCCAACAACGGTGACCATCATCTGCTAAACGGGTATAAAAACGTGATTGTGTTGGGCTGGTTAAGTTGATTAATGGTACGGCTTTGGCGACATTATAAGAGTCGCTTGCAGTGGACACGGCAAATTGAGGGTTAATCGGTTGCGCGCTTAAGGTTGGGTTTGGAACGTGACAACCTGAGCAATTAGTCTGAACTAAGTTATGTAAGGTTGTGTAACCTGCTCCCAGGTCATCTGCATCTGGGAAGCTGACAGTTGCCGCTGGAGCTTCATCATTTGGGGCGCTTAATGTGATGCTGCGACCAGAAGCACTGGAACTGCCGTTCAACCAATTATTGATCCACAATTCTATTTGGATCTTACAGGCGTTTTGAGTGCCTTCCCAACAGAAGTGGCCTGAGCCGGTAAATTTTCTGGCAAAGGCAGAGTTAGGAATGTCGTTGGCGTCAACCAGTCCAATTGCAACGCCATAAGCATCATTAACATCGTCATTATTTGCAAAATCTGAACCAGCGGAACCATTTGTTCCGTGACAACTACCACAGCGGTTGTCGGCACGTACGTTGTCCCAAAATTGTAGTTGGAAGTTGGTGGTATCATCATTCTGAGCCCGTTCCCCGTCATAGGTTGCCACCGTGCCTGTACCGGTATTTCCGTTACCATTGGGGTTACTGCCCGCTGAATTTGATGCACCGCCGCCACACGCTGATAGCACAAATGCAGCCGCCAGAATAAATGCCGGAATTAACTTTTGCATCGTCACTTCCATTTTTTCGTGAGGTTGATTGTTATGTGTCATTTTATGTCTCCAAAAACCTGTTTAGTGTGGCGTTACAAATTACCGTTACTGTTCATGCAATCTTTAACTGATTCTCTATACACGGTGCGCATATTATAGGTGCTACCAGAAAAAGCACTGGTTATGGTAGATAGCGTGCCTTCAGATGGATCGGCATGACATACATGGCGATAGACTTTTAATACCTGGCAACGTGCAAACTGTTCGGTATTAGCTAGCTCTCGACCTAGTGAAGCCATACCTGAACCGGTGTGGGGTGCCTGACTTGTTAAAGGATTCGCAGGTGATAAATTAGTATCTTTCCCCCATCCAAGCTTGGCATTAACACCCGTGCGCCAGTAGTTGATCCATGAGTTGTCTGCAGTGATGTGACCGTATTTGAAGTTGGTTGGATTAATTCGATGTTTTTGTGTCACTCGTGTCGCAGCTTCAATGTCCACACCATCAATTTGATAAATTCGAGGGGTGCTTACGTAAGTCATGCTTTCGTCATCAGGATTTGTATCATTGGCATCAAATTCGGCTGGCCCCCATTGATGATATGCGTAGGCACCGGCTAAACCATCCATACCGGCATGACAGCCAATACAGTTGTTTAGGAATATGTCACTATCACCACCAGGATCGCGCGCGACGTCTTGGCGAACTCGATCGTTCGTGCGGGTGATGTCTTTGATTTCTTCAAGGTCCACACATAAATAGTTCATCATAGTGTAACGAAACATGGCGCGGTTGGTGCCAGCGTAGAAAAAGGCTCGGGCTGAAGCGCGCGTGGTTAATACGCCGGAAACAGCTTCAGCATCATAACCTGTTAACGTGGATTGCGCTTGTGAGGTGAGCGTGGACAGATCAATGTTTTGATGCTCAGCCTGAGCGTAATGGTTGTTATTGCTGGTAGAGTAGGCTGCTGGACTACCTGGCACAGTAAAGATAAGGTCATCGAATAAGATGCCGCGAAAATCTAAACCTTCTTTGATGTAACCCGTTATTGTGGCCGCGGCATCATTAAAAGGGAAAAAAACCGTTTGGTCTTTATTGGTCCAGGGAATGACCATGTTCTTGACGGTAACGTTTAGGAAGTTGATATCACTCATTGCGGTGTTAATCGCATCATCGACATTACCGCCAGCAATATCTGAGGTCATGCTGGTGAGTACTGCATTGGTAGGCGCAGTACCAGCAATGCGGTCATGAATGTACTTCGCTTTTTCACGATTACCCGCGTTTGCTGTGTTAATTGTGAGTGAGAACACACACAATGTACTCGCAGCTACTAAAGCAACCTTTCCTATTTGTTTACCAAGCAAGTTTGCAATGCTCATATGCTTTATTCCCAAAGTTGTTTTTATTCATAAATGTTAAATAATATGTCCTGCTTCGATAATGTGAACCAGTTCACAAAGCAGAACTTGTGTATTCCATGTGGTTAATTTAGACGTAAACCAGATAATTTTTCATGATTTTGTTCACAGATCCGAAAATAAAATCTCGTCATACTCTGCTTCGACAAATATATAGATGTCCTTAAGCATTTAATATTCATTGTGTGATGTCTGTATGAATATTCGGTACTAATACTATAGAAAATGGTTAATGATGACGAATATGAGTAGACAGAATAAGAAGAATACCTAAAGCGAAGAGCGAGAATAGTATGATGAAACGTAAATATGAGAACAGCTTCACATTTGTACGCGTAATATTGATTGCGACGGTTTTATCCATACTTCCTGCTTGTGGTGGTGGCGGTAGTGGTTCTGACTCTGATCCTACAGTAGATGAACAACCGGTTGCCTACGTGCAGCGTCCTACACCGCTAGATGATAATAACAACCTGGTCGAGAACGATCTTAAAGATCCAATTGAATTTCGTCCTGGAGCACATTTAATTGTTAAAAGTTCTGCAACGTTAACAGCAAATACGATTGATATTACCGATGCCATTATTGGTGACACTGGCGATGTGCGTGATCCTGAATTCAATTACAATGGTACCAAGCTGGTGTTCGCATTACGCATGGAAGATGACGACATGGATCCTCCCGAGACCTGGGATATCTATGAATATACCGTCGGTGCGCCATTAAGTCAGGCACCTGGCAATGAAAACCCGCGTCGGGTTATGCCGGTTGACGTTGCCAATAACGGTGAAGATATTGCGCCGAGTTATCTCCCGGGTGACAACGGAGGCCGGATAGTCTTTTCGTCAACCCGTGCTCACCGCACCTCTGCCATTTCTCGTGATGAAGGCGGTACTGGTATGAAGCCGACCATTGAGGAAGAGAATTCGGATACGCATGCCTTAAATATCCATGTAATGGAAGCGGTTGATGGCAGCAACATGCAACAACTTACCTTTAATCCAAGTCATGATCTCGATCCGGTAATGATTCGAACTATCCAGGGTCTTGAATGGCATATCATGTTTACCCGTTGGGAAAATATGCGTGATGGACAAAATGGTCAGCGTGATCAAATGAGTTTATATGCGATGCGCCCGGATGGTACGCAATTGGTTGCTTTATATGGTTCGCATAGCCATGCAAATAGCGGTACAGCGGGCACTAGTCGGCAGTTTTACCAGCCGCATGAAACGTCGGGTGGTAATGTTCTCGTGTTAGAACGGGATTTTACCAACACCCAAGATGGTGGTGATCCTGTACTGATTGATGTACAAAATTATATTGATAACACCATCCCGGCCGATCCCAATTCAAGTGCTACTGGCCCTGCTCAAATCTCTACAAGTGGTGGCACCATTTCTACCGATGCAACTTTATCGCCGCAAGGTCGTTATAGTTCATTAGTACCGTTGTTGGATGGGACGTCTCGTGCTCTAGCAAGCTTTAGTTTATGTTATGTGGATTTCCTGGATCCTGCTGATGCAACCGTCGTTTTAGATACTCGACAATGCGATGATGCGCTGGTTGACTTGACCGATCCAAATCAAGTGATTGCTGCGCCGCGCTATGGTGTTTATGTGTTGGACTATACTGCTAATTCAATATCGGCCGTTACGGTGGCGGCAGCCGATACTTACTTTACTGATGTTGCGGTAGGTCAAGGATTTACCAATGCCGGGACGCAACTGAATTATTCATTTGATGTCACCAACACTGCAAAAAGAGGCACGTTACACATTCATAGCGTGTATGACATGGATGGGGGCTACAATACGGCGCTGGCAAATGCATCTGAAATTGATACCTATATTGCAGGTACTGCCCAAGGACCTGCCTATTTTTTACGTATTGTAAAAAATGCTTATTTACCTGATGACGATCTGTTTGATTTTGATGGTTCCGCTTTTGGGTTGACGGGAACTAACCAGGGTCGAACAGGCCAATTGATGCGCCAAATTGTTGGCTATAAACAAATCGAACCCGATGGTTCAGTGCGTGTCGAGGTGCCATCAGATGTACCACTATCATTTAGTATCCTGGACACTAATGGACGTCGAATTGGAAATTCATTACGTCACAAATCCTGGATTACGGTGCGCCCTGGAGAGGAGGTGACTTGTCATGGCTGTCATGATCATGGCAGTGGTCAAGTCCATGGTCGGCAAATGGCAAGTGGCTCATCTATCAGTACAGCAGAACCAGCCTTAAATGAACCTAACAATCCAACACAAACTATGGCCTATCTACGCACGACGACCTCTGGGCAAAGCACAAGCGCCTCTGTTGACATGGAGTTTGATGATTTCTGGGGTTTATCGGGGGGAACTTCGTTTGCCTATAGCTATAGTGAGTTGAATACCGCGAGTCCCTTAAATGATGCCGCATGTGGGAGTTTAAATGGTTGGTATGAAAATTGTCGTAGCACCATCAATTACGAATCGCATATCCAACCCATCTGGGAATTTGCCCGTGTTGACAGCGGTATGGTCACACGCCAGTGTACCAGTTGCCATGGTCCCTATGACGCCGTCAATATGCAACTGCAAGAACCCGCTGGTAAATTTCAATTAGATTTAACTCAGAATAGTCCTGATGGTGGCGGTAATTCGGTTGATAACCAGGATGCGAATTATTTTAAATCTTATGCTGAACTATTGGGGCCAGATAATATTGTAGAAGTGCAAGGGGCGGCCTTAGTGGAATCATTATTTGATTTAGGTCAAGTAGATGGTATGGGTAACCCGATATTAGAGCCTGATTCTGTGTTCGGTGCCAATGGTGCAAATATTGGTGGTCCTATCCTGGTGACAGGAAATACGAACGCAAATAATAATTTCTTTGAAGTTTTCACTTTGCAATATTACAACGACAACAATGCAGACCCAAATCGTTTGCCTCACTGGGATCCAGGTGCAAATGCGGCTTGGTTAACTGATGGAGAACTGAAGCTGATTGCAGAGTGGATTGATATTGGTGCTCAATATTACAACAATCCTTTCCAGGCACCACCGGATTAGCACATTTAACCCCCTGTAAAATAAATAGTCATAGACTCTGTTGGCGCTAAGATCGCGCAGGGGTTAGAATTTGCTTTAAAAAAACGAGCTTACAAATTGCTTTAGCTACAATATGCGAAAATGCTTATTTACATTATTTCTACTGTTTAGCTCCTATGCAGTGGCTGAGGTGGAAGAACACTTTGTACGTGTTGCCGATCCCTACATCGAAATGCATACCGGGCCAGGTCGTGGTTACCCTATCTTTTATGTGATTCCACGCGGTGAGTGGGTGCAGCTTCTGTATCGCAAGACAGACTGGTTTCAAGTAACTAGCGAAGACGGTAAAAAAGGTTGGGTGAGTGCAGGTCAGTTGGCGATGACCTTAAATCCTTCCGGTAAGCGTGTCGATATTAAAGATCCCGATGAAAAAGACTTTATCGTACGTAACTGGGAGTATGGTGTCACCCTGGGGCGATTTGGTGCTAAGTTGGGCAACTTTGACGATGGTTTAGCCATCATATCATTTTACGCGGGTTATCATTTTACCGAAAATATCTCCAATGAAATTATCTTTTCACAAGCATCGGGTTCAGTTTCAAGTAAAACGTTATTCAGTTTATTAAATATCGTTCATGAGCCTTTTCCAGAATGGAAAGTATCACCCTTTTTTACCCTAGGTACAGGGTGGATACAAACCAAACCAAAATCTACATTGGGGGCTACTCGGGATCGTACCGATCAATACGCTAACTTCGGTTTAGGCGCCCGGATGCATTTAACAAAACGATTTTTATTACGAGCGGAATATAAAGAATACGTTGTCTTTACCAGCCGTGACGAGAATGAGGAAATTACAGAATGGAAATTAGGCTTCGGATTTTTCTTTTAAGTGCTGTGTTGCTCAGTACGGGGTGTAGCTCAACGGCTGTGAAGCCGTCAGCTGGGTCGTCCGATAGTTCATCAACGCCTTCGCAATCAGTTGGCTCAGAGCCAAATCCTGATAAAGAGATCATTCAGACGGATCCGGTTATCCAACCGGACGTAAAACGTCGCGAAGTTCAGGAGTCTGATATCAACACTGAGAATTTTGAGATTGGTGCGTTTTTTGGATTCTTGAGTATTGAAGATTTTGGCACTAATCCGGTTTATGGATTTCGATTAAATTATCATGTAACGGAAGATCTTTTTCTGCAGGGGTCGATAGGACAATCTGAAGCGGGTACCACCAGTTTTGAACGTCTGAGTGGCGGGGTAGTATTATTAAGCGATGATGAACGTCAGTACACTTATTACAATATATCCCTCGGTTATAATTTGTTACCAGGTGAAGCTTTTATCACCCAAAATACAACCTACAATACCGCGTTGTATCTTATTGCAGGTGCGGGCAGTACTGAATTTGCCGGCGATGATCTTTTTACAATCACCTGGGGCGCGGGATATTCAATCACCGCAAACGGTTGGTTATCGATTAGTCTGGATTTCCGTGACCACCTTTTTGATCTGGCCGTGACCGGAGAAGACAAAACAACGCACAACTTTGAAGCAACTATTGGCTTAAACTATTATTTCTGAGACGACAACTTTGATAGTGAAACGTAAGGGGTACAACATGAAACAAGTCATTCGAATTTTTACACTTTTAGCTTTTGTATTGGTAGCCTCGGCAACGAATGCAGGATCGATATCAGGCAATGCACCGGACTTTACCTTAAAGAGTCGCAGCGGTGAAAATATTCGTTTGAGTGATTTACGTGGTCAGGTAGTGATGTTGAACTTTTGGGCTTCGTGGTGTGGCCCTTGTCGGCAAGAGATGCCTATCTTAGAACAATTGCATAAGCGCTATGGCAAGCTTGGCTTTACAGTTGTGGGTGTGAATGTTGAACAGGATACAAGTAAGGCGATCGCTTATCTGCGTGATATCAAAGTTTCGTTCCCTATTTTGTACGACAATACCAGTAAGGTGAGTAAGCTCTACAATGTTAACGCGATGCCAACCACAGTGATGATCGATCGAAATGGTAAAATGCGTTTCAAACATGAAGGGTATAAACCCGGTTATGAAAAAGATTATAAAAAACAGATTAAACAATTGATTCGAGAATAAATGATGAGACATTTATCTTTTATATTAATCGCAGCCGCGTTTTTATTTTCGGGTTGTAGTTCATGGGAACCTTGGGTGAAGCCTTATGAGCGTGAAAATTTGTCAGATCCGATTATGAATGTGGCTCGTGATCCGGTGGTGGCAGCCTACCATCATCATGTGTTTGAGACTCGAGAAGCAGCACGTGGAGCCGGCGCGGTTTCAGGTGGCGGTTGTGGCTGTAACTAGGTATTTTTTATAAAACGCATATGCGCTACTCATCTTATATTCAAATATTCTTTTTGAGCCTGTTTACATTAGTTATGCAGGCGAATGCGGCGGTACTGCCGGATGAGCGTGCCGATGCGATGTTGCACTCGTATGAAGGTGGAGAGTTAGAGGTAAGTGGACCTGCTATATTGGTACGAAAAAATATCGGCAACAGTACATCGGTTTTTTATAATGCCTATATAGATAATATTACCAGTGCATCGATTGATGTTCAGATTAGTGGTAGCCCTTATGAAGAGGAACGCACCGAACAAACCCTTGGCGTTGATTTCCTGACTGGCAAAACCACGATGAATTTTTCTTTTACTGATAGTACAGAAAATGATTATGAAGCCAACACGATAAGTTTTGGAATAAGTCAGGATTTTTTTGGCGATTTGTCAACGCTTTCAATTGGATACGCACAAGGAACCGATGATGTATCAAAACGAGTTGGAAATGATCCACTTGTGTTTGAGGATAGAGCAAGCATCGAACGTCACAATTATCGAATTGGTTTCTCCCAGATATTAACCAAGAACGCGACAATATCAATTGGTTTTGAGACGATTACCGATGAAGCGACCTCGACACCCGGGTCATCAGGAACACCGACCACTCTAAATAACCCGTATCGACAATACAGCTATCGGCTCAGTTCTAATCCAAGCGACCCTGAATATAATGTACGTCGCTTTGCAGATGAACTGTATCCCCGGACTCGAACCAGTAATGCGTTGTCGATTCGCGGTAATTATTTCTTACCTTGGAAATCGGCTTTCCATTATGAGTACCGCTGGTTTACAGATTCATGGGGAATAGAAGCGAATAATATTGGTGTGAGTTATGTTCACCCGATTGGACATTTTGTGCTGGACTTTCGTTACCGAATCTACAGTCAAACTCAGGCCGACTTTTATAGTGATCTATTTGAGTTTGCAGGCGAATTTACTTATATGGGTCGAGATAAAGAGCTGAGTACTTATTCAAACACTTCAGTGGGTTTTGGGGTGGGTTACGAGTTTGCTAAAAACGGCTGGGGCTGGATAGATAAAGGCAGTGTCAATTTTTCTTATGATCTGATTTCTTTCGAGTATGACAATTTTCGTGATGCGAGGGAGAATATAGCAGGTGGTGTACCAGCCGGTACCGAATCCCTCTACGCCTTTGATGCGGATGTGATGCAGGTCTTTGTCTCAATCTGGTACTAATATTAGAGTTTATTGATATTTAATCATATTGAGCCGGAGCCTCGAATCTCGTAGGATTAACCTTTCGGGAATATCGTTATTAATAATTATTATATTGAGAGAGGTCGCTAAGTAGGATGGGTGCGGAAACAACACAGGACGCGCTAGAAGGAGCGTCAATCAATACTAACCACCAGGTAGTACCGAGTTCAGGTAAGATACGCCAGTCTAGTAAATCTAATCAGCTCGATAGCTGGCTGGTGAACAAGATGTTTTCAATAAGTGGTCATCCGCCGTTTAGCTTACAATTATGGGATGGTTCCGAATTCAATGCCAGTCCCCACAATACCCATAAATTGTTTGTTACCGATCGTCAGGCATTGTGGCTGTTAGCTTATGATCCGGAATTTTATTTTGGCGATCTGTATTCTACGCATCGTTTGATATTAACCGGTGATCTGGTCGAATTTTTAGAGACGGATTACCGCCATTGTCGCAGTTACGGTAATAAATGGACGGATCTGCTGCAGTTCTTGCGTCATCCGCCACGTTTGAACTCATTAAGTGGCTCACAAAAAAATATTCATCACCATTACAACATCGGCAATGATTTTTATTCGCTGTGGCTGGATCAAGAAGAGCATCAATATACCTGTGCGTATTATCCTCGCGAAGATATGACTCTGGAACAGGCCCAGGTGGCCAAGTTGCACCACGTCGCGCGCAAACTGCAACTACAACCAGGACAAACGGTGGTTGAGGCAGGTTGTGGCTGGGGTGGGCTGGCCCGATTTTTTGCCAAACATTATGGTGTCAACGTTAAGGCCTATAACATTTCTCATGAACAAGTCAGATTTGCGACCGAGAAAGCGCGGGCAGAAGACCTTGATGATAAAGTCGAATATATCGAAGACGATTATCGTAATATTAGCGGTACCTATGATGTGTTTGTTTCCGTTGGAATGTTGGAACACGTTGGTAAACGTCAGTACCAAACCCTGGGTAAGGTCGTGGATGGTTGCTTACGTGAAGACGGACTTGGTTTGATTCACACCATTGGTCGTAACCGACCCGGTTTAATGAATGCCTGGATTGAAAAACGAATCTTCCCTGGCGCTTATCCTCCTTCGTTGAAAGAGATGATGGAAATCTTTGAACCGAATCATTTATCGATTCTAGACCTCGAAAATATTCGCCTGCATTACGCCAAGACCTTAATTCATTGGTTAGAACGATTTAACGACAATGAAGACAAGATTACCAATATGTTTGATAGTGATTTTGTACGTGCCTGGCGCCTGTATCTTGCCGGTTCGGTCTCAGCTTTTAAGACCTCGCAGTTGCAATTATTCCAGGTTGTGTTTGCGCGCGAAGACAATAATTCTATCCCCTGGTCCCGCTCTTATATGTATGAAGAAGGTCATTAAACTTGACTGATACTATTTATGATGTCCTCATTGTCGGCGGTGGACCAGCCGGTTCGACCCTGGCCTGGGCCTTGCGTGATCGCGGTCTGAAAATTGCCATCCTCGATAAAGCGACATTTCCGCGTGATAAAATATGTGCGGGTTGGGTGACACCCGCGGTGATGGAAGAACTGCAACTCGATCTCGATGATTACCAACAAGCTCAAACCTTGCAGCCAATTTTTGGTTTTCGTGTCAGTCAAATCGGCAAACGTGAAGTTGAAACGAATTACAAAGATACACCCGTCAGTTATAGCATTCGTCGTTGCGAATTTGATCATTACCTTCTGGAAAGAGCTAAAGTCACCGCGGGTGCTGAACTTATTCTGGGTGAAAAATTCAAGACCATGCACAAGGTCGATGATCATTGGCTGGTTAATGAAACGCATAAGGCCAAACTGGTGGTTGGCGCAGGCGGACATTTCTGCCCGGTGGTACGGGCCATGGGAGCCAAACTGGGTAATAGCGAGACGATTGTCGCGGCCCAGGAGATTGAGTTTGAGATGACAGCAGAACAAGCCGCGGTTAGTCCCATTAAAGGGGATGTGCCTGAGCTGTTTTTCTGTCAGGATTTAATGGGCTATGGCTGGGTGGTTCGTAAGGACAATTTCCTGAATATCGGCCTGGGTCGGGAAGAGAACCACAAGCTCTCAGAGCACGTGGCCATATTTAGGCAGCAACTTGTCGATGCCGGCAAGATCCCCGCTGAAACACCCCTTAAATTTCATGGTCATGCCTATATCCTCTATCCAAAGGCGACTCGTCCTCTATTGAAGGATGGCGTGATGATTATTGGTGATGCCGCAGGTCTGGCCTACCCGGAAAGCGGTGAGGGGATTCGCCCAGCTGTGGAGTCGGCTATTTTGGCCGCACAGGTCATTATTCAGGCGGAAGGTGACTACTCACTAACTACTTTATCAGACTATCAGACTCGACTTGAAGAGCGGCTAGGCAAACGGGGCGCACAAAAAGAGCTGATGGATTTTTTGCCCGTCTGGCTGAAGCAATCGTTTGCGGGGGCGTTGTTATCCTCGCACTGGTTTGTGCGCAATTATGTCGTCGAGCGATGGTTCCTGCATTCTGACCAACCGCCGTTAACTAGCTCTGTCATTCCCGCGGACGCCTACATGGACGTAGGCGGTAGGGCGAAGCAGGAGCCAGAGCCGAGGCGGGAATCCAATAAAAATAGGGCCTGAAAAATAGGGGGCAGAGACAAAAAATAGGGGTCAGAGACGTATTAATTTTTTCCTAATTTAGGAAATAAATTAATACGTCTCTGACCCCTATTTTTTTTCCGTATTTTTTTAAGCCGCCGCGCTCACATTCGCCGCCCGTTCAAGATATGACTTGGATAAATCCTCGTTTCCAGTCGCTTTGAAGTATTTTGCCAACATCCAGCATGCTTGTGCGATGCAGCCTTTGTCGAGTTGCATGGCCTTTTCCAGTATTTTTACGCCGCTTGGATCATTTTGAGAAAGCAGGATTCGCCCAACTGCAAAAATGGTTTTAGCATGGCTGGAATCTTGTTTTAGTATTTTTTGATACAGCAGGATGGCCGCTGCCTTGCCTTCGAATTTTTCAGTTAAGGTGGCGAATTCAAATGCCTCACTTTGGCTCAGCATCGTTTTGGCTGATTTGCTGCGCAGTGATCGGAATTTTTTCTCTTCAATGGGCAAGTCTTCTGCGACCTCAGTTGTATCCAGCATGCTGGCATCATTAGTAATGGGCGCATTGACTGGTTTCTGGACGGGTTGTTTAGTAGTGGTGGCAGGTGTCTTCTGACTTTTGGCAACGACCGGTTCTTCACCAAAGCTCATATCCGTGTTATTACCGGTTTCCATTTTTGACTTTTTTACTTTGCCATTTTTCGCTACCCATTGCTTGTCCAATAGTTTAACAACGGCACTAAAGGCATCACCAAGATAACGCTGTGCAGCGGATTCCATCACCGGCGGAGGCATATTGAGTTTGGTTTGACCGATGTGCTCAAGTCGGGCAATCAGACTCGGAACACCATCCTGCCAGGTTGGTTCGTTATTCAACAACTCTTTCATGGTCTGGGCAAATTCGTTCTCCGTTAAGGATTTACGTAATACCCCTGGCATGCTGATGTGTGGCAAACGCTCCGGGTTTTGCGGATTTTTACGCAGCATCGAAAAGAGTTTTGGCCAGTATTTTGTTTTCAGGAATTGTTTGGAAACTTCAAGTTGCAGGATCACGTCAGCCAGTTCTTCATCGTTCATAACTTGCAGGGCATACATGTCCGCTTCCATTTCATCACGACGAGCCGCGTGTACCGTGAAGGCCTCAAGCAACGGCGTATAAAATTTAAAAAACATTTTTAACGGAATATAAAGGGGCGAACGGCTGCGGTTATAAGAACGTTGATACTGAAAACAGTATTGACGCCAGCGATATATCCAGTGAGTTAAACGATTATGTTGAGCAGAGAATTGCCCAAGCTTACGCGCCAACGCACCTTTAAAATAAGTCGGCGACAGACTCTGTAATACGGGGAGGCCTATATACAGGACATTGGTCGTGAGTAGCGGCAGGCCAAAGCGAGGCACAGACACCATATCCAGCTCGCAATGGTCGTGGACAATAATTCGGTCGATCTTTGGAATGCTATAGGTTTGATTTATCTCAGCGATCAGTTCGTGTAGGCGAGGGGCCTTGTCTTCTTTTAAGCCAAGCCCACTTGGCATTTGAATCTTCACCGTGGCCAGGGTGTAAGTGATGACGGCAGCCGCAGCCGTGATGCCCATCCAGATTAAAACACCGATCCAGCCAAGAAAGCTCGAAGCACTGGTCATGCCTCCTAAGATTTTGAAAATTCCAATCAAGGCCAATAAAGGAAATAAGGCCAGCATGAAATATCCCAGGCCGGTAACCAGCGCGGCCAGGGCAAAATAGGCCTTTTCCCGTTTCTCATATAGTCCGTCGAGGGCCTGACTAATTCCTTTTGGTGAAAATGGGTTTGAGAAACTGATCATGTTGTTGTCCTGTATTTTCGTACCTGATTAATGGTTTACTTCGGCTTCCTTACTACTTATAGGTTAATGGGCTAGGATTAATTAATATTCATCCCAAGTCAGCGACGATTATCACAAAACGGATATTTAGAGTCCTCACGCCAAGGTAAAATTAGCCAAGTTTTGCACTTTTGAACAATATGATCAGGGTAGCCCGCCATATGCAAATTGTATATAAATTAACCATAATATTATTCAGTTTTATTGTGATCTCATGCAGTGAGCCAGTCGATGACGAGGCCCAGATTCGTGCCCGGGTTACACAGATGGTGGCCGCAACGGAAGCAAAGGATATGGGTTCCGTGTTAGCGCCCGTGCACAAGGACTTTCTTGGCAATACCCGCATTCGTCGAGCGAATCTACGTGGACTTGTTTTGCTGCATTTTCAACGTAACAAAAATGTTCATGTGTTAGTGAATAACCTGGAGATAGAACTGGATTCGCCCATCGAGGCAAATAGCGAAACGAAGTCCGCGAAGGTCAGCTGTAATGTCGTTATGGCAGGCCGAAATAAAACCCTGCCTGAAACCGGGCGCGTGCTAAGCGTCGAGTCAGAATGGCAAAAATTCGATGGAGACTGGTTTGTGATGAGCGCGAAATGGCGGGATCCCATCGTCGATTATATGCGCTGAGTATTACTTGGGGGCGGGTTCGATCATATGCGAACGCATGGTATATTGGCCAGTCTGTCGGTCGGCAAAGAAATATTTAAGGGTGTAATGGATGGTGCGGAAGGCAAGATCATCCCAGGGAATCTCATCTTCTGAAAATAATTTCACGTCCAGGCTTTCTATACCAGGCTTAAAATTTTTATCGAGCAGCCGTGCGCGAAACATAATATAAACCTGGTTGACATGGGGCAAACTAAACACCGTGTAGAGCTGTTCAATTTCAACATTGGCATGTGCCTCTTCGGCGGATTCCCGCAGCGCGGCTTGTTCCAGGGTTTCCTGATTTTCCATAAAGCCGGCTGGCAAGGTCCAATAGCCATGGCGGGGTTCAATGGCTCGCTTACATAACAATATCTTATCTTCAAAGACAGGAAGACAACCCGTCACGATATTCGGATTTTGGTAATGAATGGTGTCGCAGTGTTCACAGACAAAGCGGGGTAGATTGTCGCCTTCCGGTATTCGATGGGTGACGCCATGGCCGCATAAACTACAGAATTTCATGGAGGAAAATTAAAGTCCTTTTAGTGCGGCTCCGCCGTTTAACCAATTTGCCCATTGAGCATGCAGGGAGACATCGATGCCCTCCTGTTTTGCACGTTGTTGCAGGAATGTCTGAAGGTCTTGTAGAAGATCACTGTCCATTAACATCGGGTCACCAGGAAGTCGCTCATGTAGCAGCTGATAAATCAATTTCAGGTCACCAATGGCATATTCACTGAGCATGCGCATAAGTTATTTCTTGCCACCAGCCGCAGCAAAGCCTTCCGGAGCAGCCCCCATATCACCTTCACTAAACAAAAATCCACGCATATGCTGTTCGATCAGGGCGACGTTACTCGGATCCGCGGTACTGAGCTGGTTTTCATTGATGATGGTCGTTAAGCGGTTTAGCCAGTCCAGCCAGCCTTGTTTAGAGACATTTTCGTAGATACGTTCACCCAATTCACCCGGATAGGGTGGGATATCAAGGCCTTCGGCCTCTCTTTTTAGTACTACACAATTAACCATACGCATCGTATGAGAACTCCTGTTTAGATCTTTATATCGAGATGATGCTTGAATTTTGCTAGTATAATAGATATCTAATACATTGTTGCTAAATTTATCCATATATCATTGTTAATTGATAAACTTCCGGAGAAGTACCATGTCACAAGTCGCCTATCAGCCCCAAGTTTCTGAATCCGAAATCAAGATTAGCCCGCTTGCTGCGGAGCAATTGAAAAACCTGATCGACAGCGTTGAAGAAGATATCGAAGGCATTCGAATTTTTGTCAGTGGTGGTGGATGCAGTGGCATGACTTATGGCATGACCTATGCCGAGAGTGTGGCAACAACCGATAAAACCATTGAAGGAAATGGTTTCAAAGTGGTGGTTGATGCCTTTGCCCTGGCCTATCTGGATGGTTGCGATATTGATTTTGTGGATAATGGACCCAACAAATCGTTTGTGTTTAACAATGTTTTCAAAAGCGTGGGTGGCACCGGAGGTTGTAATGCCTGTGGTTCCAGTGGTGGCGGTTGCGGCTGATCAATCGCAAAGCCGGACTCTCTTTTTTCGGCACCACCTTCTCTCATCATGAACTCAATCAATAATGGCGCGCCTTGCGTGCTCATTATTGCTCCGCATGGTAGTTATCGAACCTTTGCCTTTATTAAGGCAGCTGAAAAGTTATCCATTAATACTCTGATCGCCTCGGACGGCAAACACTCTCTGATCAGTGCCTATGCGCAGGGCATTCATCTCGATTTTACTTTCCCCGAGCAGTTATATACTCAGCTATTGGATTCTATTCAGGGGTATAACGTGGTCGGGGTGGTTGCCACGGATGATTACACGACTGAACTAGCTTCGCGTATAGCCCAGACGCTTGATTTGCCGCATAACGATCCGAGTGCGGTGTTACTAACGCAACGAAAAGATCTGGCCCGCGAGCGATTAGAAAAACACGGGGTAAGTAAACCGCGGCACTGGCGATTGGATCTGCGTGACGATCTTGAGCCACAACTCAGTTCGATTGTGTATCCGGTTGTGGTTAAACCGATTGCCTTATCCGCTAGTCGTGGTGTGATTCGAGCGAATGATCAAGAGGAATTATGGAAGGCGATAGAGCGCATCTCTCTATTATTAGATTCGATGAATGACCTAAGCGAGGATGCAAAAAAATTTATATTGGTAGAGGCGTTTATTGATGGGGATGAATTTGCAATCGAAGGAATGTTGTATCAGGGGCAGTTAAGTTTATTAACGCTTTTTGATAAGCCTGAGCCGTTAAATGGGCCTTATTTTGAAGAAAATTATTACCTGTGTCCGAGCAAATTATCTAAACAACGACAACAACAAATTAAAGTCGTTATACAGCAAGCCTGTGATGCCTATGGATTAACCGAAGGACCGGTGCATGCGGAATGCCGAATTCAGGATGGTCAGGTATACATCATCGAAGTAGCGGCCCGTACTATCGGCGGCTTATGCGCACGATTGTTGAGTGTTGGCACGGGTCATAGTCTTGAAGAAATTGTATTACAGCATGCCATGGGGCAACGTTGTGTTATAAAGCCACAGCAACAAGCGGCAGGGGTATTAATGATTCCGATTCCAAAAGCCGGGATTTTAAAACGAATTGAAGGTATGCTTGCTGCTCAAGCCGTGGCACATATCGATGAGATTAATATTCAGATTCGGGAAGGACATGAGCTTATCCCGTTACCGGAAGGATCGAGCTATTTAGGTTTTATATTTGCTTATGCGGATACGACCGACGAAGTCGAACATGCTCTACGCGCGGCGCATGCACATTTAAATTTTGTAATTGCACCCGTCTGGAAACTCAGCCAGGTTAGTTAAAATCAGGGTAAGTTTTTCCATCCATGGTTGGGTTTAAAGTAGTTTTATTAATTAAGCTCCCCTCACCCCAACCCTCTCCCTAAGGGAGAGGGGGTATTTAGTTTGTAGTGAGGCGGACATGAGAAAAATTATGCAGACAGACAACAAGACATCATGCAAAGTTAATATAGAAAAAGATACACAACGCTATCAATTGCAAGAGACACGCTTGCAGGAGAAAATGCCGGACGGCACGACGCGTTGCCATCTGTGCAGCTGGCGTTGCCGATTAAAACACGGACAACGTGGTTTTTGTCAGGCGCATGTCAACCGTAATGGCACTTTGTATAACCTTTCTTATGGGATTATTTCGGCCATCGACATTTCCCCTATCGAAGACAAACCCGTTAAACATTTTCAACCCGGCACTCAAGTGATGTCGATTGGCAGTTATGGTTGCAGTTTTCGTTGTGGTGGTTGTCATAACCTGGATATCTCCTGGGGCGTGTCGGCGCTGGATGGCTTAGCGAAAGGTGAATCAACAGAGGCCTATGTCTCGCCACAGAAAATGATCGATGTGGCACAAACACATCAGGTACAGGGGATTGCTTTTACCTATTCAGAACCAGCAGTGTGGTTAGAGTATGTTAGTGATGTCGCCCAGCTAGCACGTGAAGCGGGATTGTATACCGTTTACGTGTCGAACAGTTTTGTGACCGATGAGGCATTAAAAGAAATAGCTCCATATGTGGATGTACTCTGTTCAGATGTGAAAAGTTTAGATGAAGCGTTCTATCAGGATATCTGTCGTGCTTCAAAAGTGCAGGACATCTTAAATTCGATTGAAATGGCACATAAGTTGGGAATGCATGTTGAGACGCGTACTAATGTTATTCCGACGAAAAATGATGATCTGGATATGCTGAAAGGAATCGCACAATGGATCTATAATCATCTTGGCAGCGAAAGTCCGTGGCATATCACAAAATTTTTTCCAGCCTATAAACTCTCTGATATACCATCCACACCGACTGAGTTATTGCACAAGACCTACGATGTGGCAAAACAAGTCGGGCTAAAAAATGTTTATGTTTACGATGACAAAGGATGTGACTGTGCGGATGAGAACCTGACCGTCAGTGAATATCTGTCGGCCAACCCAAATGATGTACATCAGGTAAAAAAATGTGCAGCGACCTGTTGTGGTGATGAAGGGATATTATTGAAGAAATATGAATAGAAAAGAGTTAGACAAAGCAGTTAATAAAAAACTGATTAATTCTGAATGACGACAACGTGGTCTATTTTTTTTAGTTGTGTTTTTCAAGGGTTTCTAACATCATGAGAACTAAATTGATAATGTAATAATTCAGATAATAATAAAGGCTTATGCTCTGAATTCAATCTAGTGATTATTTATTTATGACAAATCAAATACACCCAACCGCCATCGTCTCTGGCCAGGCAGAGCTAGGCCGTGATAATTCGGTTGGGCCCTATGCCATTATTGAAGACGGTGCAGTACTGGGAAATAACAACCGTGTAGCGGCACATGCTGTGATTAAAAAAAGTGTGCATATGCAGGATGATAATACCCTTGCTGAGCATGTCGTGTTAGGTGGGATTCCACAATACACCGGCTTTGATGAGTCAACACCGACTTATCTGGAGATAGGTAGCGGCAATGTTTTCCGAGAGGCCGTTACAATTAATTGCGCTTTACATGAAGGCGAAAGGACACGTGTTGGCGATCGGAATTTTCTGATGCATGCCATGCATATTGGACATGATTGCATTATTGGAAATGACGTCACCTTTGGCCCTTCAACCGGGATTGGGGGGCATGTTGAGATTGCGGATAAGGCCTTTATCTCGGGGGGCGTGATGGTGCATCAGTTTGGGAAGATTGGCCGTTTTGCGATGGTGGGTGGAAATGCAAAAATCACTCAGGATGTGCTGCCTTTTATGATTACCGATGGTAATCCGGCCAGTGTGCGGGGATTAAATTTAGTCGGTTTGAAACGAGCTGGGTTTAAAATGGATGATATCAAGGCTCTTAAGCAGGCATACCAATTGCTGTTTCGAGGAGGGACCCTGGAGGACAATTTGAGCGCTATTCGAGCCCTAAATCATGATTTAACCGGTCAATTATGCGATTTCATTGCCCATTCAGAGCGTGGTTTTCACCGGAACAAGTAAAAAAGTCCGCTCGGCCTTTGTTTTAGTGGAGCGAGATGGGTAAAATGTCGCTAGATTTCAGTTCGTGGTTTTAAATCAACGCTCCTGTATAGATGGATTTCAAATAGTAGTCAGATCGTTCGGGCTCTCAACGTATTTCCTGCTAGTGATGGAATTGAACAGTAAACCCGATGGACTGTACCGATAACGTATTAGTGAAGTGAAAAGTTGGTATCAATGAGCACAACCCATGCAGAAGTCCAGGAAAGAAAGTCTAGCTTTGATTATGAAGAGCTTTTAAAATCAGGCCGTGGTGAATTATTTGGCCCAGGTAACGCACAATTACCGGCCCCCCCCATGTTAATGTTTGATCGAATTACCAATATAAACGTAAACGGTGGGAGTTATGGTAAAGGTGAAATCATTGCTGAGCTCGACATTAACCCTGATCTGTGGTTTTTTGAATGCCATTTTATTAACGATCCCGTTATGCCTGGCTGTTTAGGTCTTGATGCCCTTTGGCAGCTCGTTGGTTTTTATCTGGGCTGGATGGGTGGACCCGGCCATGGTCGTGCACTGGCTGCTGGAGAAGTTAAGTTTACCGGTCAGGTTATGCCGACCAGCAAATTGGTGAAATATCGACTTAATCTAAAACGCGTCATCATGCGTAAGTTATTCATGGGCATTGCTGACGGCGAAGTTGAAGTCGATGGTGAAACAATATATACCGCAAAAGATTTGCGCGTGGGTTTATTTACTAATTAATAACAAGCAAAGAAATAAAATAATCAAATGCGAAGAGTAGTCATAACAGGTATTGGGATCGTCTCAAGTATAGGGAACGATCAAGAACAGGTTAAAACGTCATTACTAAATGGCGATTCAGGAATCGAGTTTGCGCAAGAGTATGCTGATCTTGGTTTCCGCTCCCATATCCATGGTACAGTTAATATCGATTTAGAAGCGCTAATCGATCGAAAACTGAAACGCTTCATGGGTAATGGTGCAGCTTATAACTATGTTGCCATGAAACAGGCCATTGAGGATTCAGGGCTTGGTGAGGCGGAGGTATCTAACCCTCGTTCTGGTTTAGTGATGGGTTCAGGCGGACCTTCAACTTCTAATATTGTTGATGCCGCTGATATTTTGCGTGATCGCGGCATCCGTCGTGTTGGTCCGTATATGGTGACTCGTACCATGTCGAGCACAAACTCAGCTTGCTTAGCCACTCCCTTTAAGATTAAAGGTGTTAATTATTCAATCAGCTCGGCTTGTTCGACCAGTGCGCATTGTGTCGGACATGGTGCCGAGTTAATTCAATTTGATAAACAGGACATTGTCTTTGCCGGTGGTGGAGAAGAATTGCACTGGACCATGAGCGTATTATTCGATGCGATGGGTGCGATGTCTTCTAAATATAACGAGACGCCGACACTGGCTTCACGTGCCTATGACGTCGATCGTGATGGGTTTGTTATCAGTGGCGGCGGCGGTGTATTGGTTCTTGAAGAACTGGAACATGCCAAAGCTCGTGGTGCAAAAATATACGCCGAGTTGGTCGGTTATGGTGCGACCTCTGATGGGTATGACATGGTGCAACCTTCAGGTGAAGGTGCGGTGCGTTGTATGCAGAAAGCTTTGGCGACGACCGATCATAAAATTGATTATGTTAATGCCCATGGTACCAGTACCCCGGTTGGTGATATCAGAGAGCTTGAAGCATTAAAAGAAGTCTTCGGTGATACTGTCCCGCATGTCAGTTCGACAAAATCACTAACCGGCCATGCTTTAGGTGCGGCAGGTGTGAATGAAGCAATCTATTCTTTGATTATGATGCAAAATGATTTTCTTTGTGCGTCAGCCAATATCCAGAATCTGGATCCGGAAGCAGAAGGATTCCCTGTGTTACGTGAACGTATCGATAATGCGAATCTAAATTGTGTGATGTCGAACAGTTTTGGTTTCGGTGGTACCAATGCGAGCCTGATATTTGCTAAACACCAGTGAGATCGCACACTTTTCTGTTAATTGTCGCCTGCTTTTGTTCACCTTATATTTATTCTGAAGAACTTCCCTTAAAGGGCATACAGCTGCCTGCCGGGTTTTCTATTACCACTTTTGCCCAGCAGGTTCCCAACGCCCGTTCCATGGCCTGGAATGGTAAAGATACCTTATATGTTGGCACGCGCAGTGAAGGTAATGTGTATGCACTGATAGATAAAAATGGTGATTATCAGGCTGAACAAATGTATATCATCGCCAGTGATTTAAATATGCCAAATGGTCTTGTTTATCATCAGGGTGATTTATATGTTGCTGAGATGCATCGTATCATTAAGTTTGAAAACATTGACTCTAAAATTTCAAACCCTCCAAAAGCTAAACTTGTTTATAACGAATTACCAACTGAAGCTCATCATGGCTGGCGGTATTTAAATCTCGGGCCGGATAATAAACTTTATATCTCCATTGGTGCCCCATATAATATTTGTGATGAAGATGATTATGCAAAGATTGCCCGTTTAAACCTGGATGGAAGTGGCTTTGAAGTTGTCGCCCATGGTGTACGCAACAGTGTTGGATTTACCTGGCATCCTGTCACCAAGCAACTTTGGTTTACCGATAATGGACGCGACATGATGGGGGATGACATGCCACCGGATGAATTGAATAGAGTTACTAACACGGGGCAACATTTTGGATACCCTTATTGCCATGGTAAATCGGTATTAGATCCGGAATTTGGTGACGGTAAATCTTGTTCTGATTATAGTTCTCCTGTGCAAAACTTAGGGGCACACGTTGCATCACTTGGAGTGCATAGCTATTCAGGTTCGATGTTTCCGGAAGCTTATAATGGACAAGTGTTTATTGCCGAACACGGTTCCTGGAACCGGAGTAAAAAATCCGGTTATCGAATTTCCCTGGTTAAGTTAAAAGACAATCGGGCGATTGCGTATGAGAGTTTTGCTACAGGCTGGTTGCAAGGCCAATCGGCATGGGGCAGGCCAACCGACATCAAAGCTTTACCGGATGGTTCATTGTTAATTTCCGATGATAGGGCAGGCGTGATCTATAGAATTTCATACAAAAAATAAGTCAAGTATGAAACTTTTAATTACTTTAACAAACTAAGCATCATGAATATTAAAACACTTTTTAAAAAGCGCTGGGTTAAGTGGACGCTCGAAATTTTATTTTTTATTGTGCTTTATCTGGCCTTACGGGGCTATATGCAGCGCAATATGATCTCTGGCCAGGCACCGGATATTCAGGCGACCACGATTGAACAGCAGGCCTTTAGTTTACATGCTTCTGAAGCTAAACCCGTACTCGTCCACTTTTGGGCAAGTTGGTGTGGAATCTGTAAGTTGGAACAAGATAGTATTGATGCCTTGAGTAAAGATTACCATGTCATGACAATTGCGATGCAGTCAGGTAGTGATGATGAAGTGAAAGCCTATTTGCAGGAACATGATCTGGATTTTAAAGTAATCAATGATATCGATGGGACATGGGTGCAACGTTATGGTGTTGCGGGTGTACCAGCTAGTTTTGTCGTAAATAGTCAAAACGAGATCGTTGCGAGCGAAGTAGGCTATACCACTCCCTGGGGGCTTCGTTTTCGTTTGTGGCTAGCAGATTAAGAGAGAATTTTGTTTTTTAATTTATTGACTAACTCGATAGCCTCTTCACCGAAATGTTTGGCGATAAATTCAAGTAAAGGAAAAAGGCGTTTGGCTAATCCGTGAATCTGATTTTCAAGGATCTCGGATTCGTTGAGTTTGATGTGACTAAGTGCAGTTTCTAAATTAGTTTGTTCTTCTCCCGCCTCGGCAACGGCAGAATAAGCTACATAGTGGTTACCATCCTGTTCTGCTGCTTGTTGTAGATACTCTTCCACGGCAACCAGTTGTAGAGCAAAATTGGATTCTTTGGAAATATCGGGCTCATAGATCCCAAAGCTGAGTTCGATTTTAACTTCCGCATCGCCGTTTAATTTAAAACGCAAATTAGAAACTTCATGTGCGATTCGTTTTGCCATTTGCTTTGCTTTTGACATCGGTGTGTCACGTAATAACATCGCGAACTTCGCCAGACCGACCCGGGCAAGCATATCTTCTTTACGAACGATACCGAGCAATTGCGTGCCAATGGTTTTTAAGATTGCATCAGCCGCTTTTTTACCATTTTTAATAAAGATGTGGTCAAAATTGTCCAGATCCATGCGCACCAGGATATATTGCCCGCCATGGCGGCTGGCATATGCGAGGTTTTCTTCCGACGCCTTACAGAAATAACGTTGTCCTGCTAACCCGGTAACTTCATCAACCGCGGCCTGTCGTTCCAGTTTTTCCTGTGTACTGGTTAGTTTTGTCGTCGTTTGTTGGAAGCTGACATGGGCCTTGGCTCGAGCCAGCAACTGGATTGATTCAAATGGTTTGCTAATAAAATCACTGGCACCGTGATCCAGGGCCTGCTGCTTGGCTTCATCATCATCCTCTTTACCGGTGATAATAATGACTGGCATATTTTGTAAATGTGGATCATCACTTGCCCGCATTCGGTCTAACAGGGCATAGCCATCCAGATAAGGCATGGACAGATCAGTGAACAAAACCTGGATTGCGCTGTCATTGATTAACAGGGTCCAGGCGTCTTCACCGTGCTCGGCTTCGATGACATCATATTCTTTGCCAAGAATTTTGCGCATAGCCAGTCGCATGACTCGAGAGTCATCGACGGCAAGTATTCGGGGTTGAATAGGTTTATCTGGCACGCTTAGGTTTGTTTTTATTGTTTGATTTCTAAATAATAGCGCATCGGTCAGATTTGTCATTTTGGGTTGCCAGATTATAGATAAAGAGGTTGGTTTTGTGATTAAAAATAGTGTTCAAATAGTATTCATGTTGTGTTTTGTGACCCTGTTATCAAATTCCTATGCCAGTGAGTCTGAAGATCAGCGACGACGTCAGGCCGGTCATCCTCAAACACCGGTTGAGCAGTTGTGGCAACTTAGCAAGGATCCTGACTGGCGGGTCCGTCAATACCTGGCCAGAAATCGTAAGTCTCCAATTGAATTGCTCGATGTGTTGGCGAGCGATAAACATCCCCAGGTCAGGATAGCGGTTGCGACTAATCTGGCAACGGCCGACAAGACGTTTTTAAAACTGGCTAACGATGCCGATTTGCAGGTTCGCAGTGTCGTGGCCCGCTTTGAATATGTACCCAGCGCCACTCTGGCGGTTTTATCCGCAGATAAGAATCCAGATATTCGTTTTGAAGTAGCCAAAAATCTTAATACCAGTAAACAGACACTTGAAGTCCTCAGTAAGGACTCGCAACCTGAGGTTGCCCAGGCTGCACACGTTGGTTTACAACGACTTAGCGACGAAATGATGGATAAATAATCATATTTGATTCAGACGTTTTTATGAGATAAACAAGTCAGCAAGCCTGATCTCTTCTAAAGCAACTACACTGATTTGTCGTTATATAAATCAGCCTGGACATTTATTTAGCCATATTAATTATAGCGTTAAGTGAGAATCAATCGCATGCAGTCAGTCCGCAACAAAACGACAAAGAAAGTAAAAACCACACCTTATGATTTAGTCTCTGGAGTGGTTCGTTTAGTATCTTTGCCGGAGGTGTGTATTCGTGTCAATGAAATGCTCGAAGACGTGCGGGTAAATGCCAGTGATATTGGTAAAGTGATTGTGCAAGATACTGGTTTGACCGCGCGATTATTAAAAATCGTCAACAGTGCATTTTATGGTTTTCCTTCACGCATTGAGACCGTTTCAAGAGCGGTCACGGTGATTGGCTTGCGTGAATTGCGTGGTTTGGTTTTGGCGGCATCTGCGGTCGAAGCCTTTTCAAAAATTCCTAATGAAATTCTGAATATGGTCAAGTTTTGGCGACACAGTGTCTACTGTGGTGTGGTTGCACAATTGCTTGCTGAACGTTGTCATGTATTACACAGCGAACGTCTATTTGTTGCAGGCATGTTGCATGATATCGGCAAACTCATTTTGTGCCACCGTATGCCGAATGAAATGGCAATCGTTGTCGAACGCTGCAAGGCCGAAGACAGACCTGATTATGAGATCGAACGCGAAGTATTTGGTTTCGACCATACCGATGTCGGCGGAGAATTATTAAAGGTGTGGCAAATGCCTAAGACGCTGGAAGAGGCGGTTCGCCATCATCACCAACCGAGTGAAGCCGATGAGGCGATAATGGATGTGTGTTTGATTCACATCGCCAATGGTATGACCTTGATTGCAGAAAATGGATTAGAATTATATGGTGAAACGGGAGAAATTTCCGATTACGCCTGGCAAACGACGAATCTTGATCCGTCCGTTATGGATGAAATATTCCATGACGCTGGAAATTTATTCAGTGAGGCGTTGGAATCCATTTTACCGCGCAGTTATCGTCCATATTAATCCCTGTCATCGATATGCCGTGCAAAGTTCAATCTAAACTATAATCATTCCAGGCTAGAAAGTTTTTACCTGGATTATTAAGCAAATATTTCCTTATCGTATTCAAGCATGGTAGATTCCCCGCTGTTTACTATTTTACCAAATGAACATGAAAATATTTGCGGATCAGAATATTCCTTTTGCTACCGAGGCCTTCTCAACACTGTCACCTGATGCAGAAGTGGTTTTGTTTGATGGACGCCAACTAGAGAATCAGCAGCTCACCGATGCCGAAGTATTAATGGTTCGTTCGGTGACCAAAGTCAACGGGTCACTATTGGCGGGTAGCAAAATTAAGTTTGTCGGCTCGGCTACCATCGGTACCGATCATATTGATCTGGATTATCTGGCGTCCCGAAATATTCCTTTCGCAAATGCGCCTGGATGTAATGCAACTTCTGCCTCTGAGTATGTACTGTGTGGTTTGCTGAATCATGCACGCCAGAATAATTTAGCATTGTCTGAGCTAAAAATTGGTGTTGTGGGTTATGGAAATGTTGGATCCCGTGTCGTACAAAAATTAACTGCATTAGGAATTAAGACTTTTATCTATGATCCACCCAGGGCCTTAATACACGACGATGTGGAATATGTAGACTGGCAGAAAATAAAATCCTGTAATGTCATTACTGCCCACGTGCCGTTAACGACGGAAGGTGATTACCCAACAAAGCGAATGTTCGATTCTGATTTTTTTTCAGCATTAACCACGGATAGTTTATTTATAAATACATCGCGTGGTGGTGCCGTTGATGAAACCGCATTATTAAAACAACTTGAAACAAAAAAAATTAATTTGATTCTGGATGTCTGGCAAAATGAACCTGAAATCAATACTACCCTGGTATCAAAAGCAAATATCTCGACCCCCCATATCGCCGGTTATTCGTTTGATGGAAAATGTCGTGGTACGGAAATGATCTATCGGGCGGCATGTAAGCAGTTAAATACCAAACCAGGCTGGGATACAGCGGCGGTTTTAGTCGATAACGAAAAAAATAATATCCTGCAATATTCTGCCGATGCCATAGACGACGTACAAGGTTTATGGTCGTTGCTTAATGGGGCCTACTCGATTGAAGCGGACAGTCAAAAGTTAATTGAGACCATGTCGTTAGATACTGAACTACGATCAGTTCAATTTGATTTGTTGCGAAAGAATTATCCTAAACGTCGAGAATTTAGTTTTTATAAGGTGTCGAGTGATTCAATATCAGCAAAAGAGATCACGCTGTTGGCGAAATTAGGTTTTAATATGAGCCTTTGAGTCTGGCGTTACTATGCGCTTCACTTTCAATAACTTCACCATCCTCATCAAGGGCCGGGTAATCTAAACCTTTCCGAGTATAAAATTCTGCGAGCTTTGGATGTGACCATTTAAATAAAGTGTTATTAAAGTCTGATTTTGTCAGCTGTTGTTTATCATAAATACCCGCTGCTAAGCGTTGTCGCTGGGCTTCAAATAAGATGAGCGCGGCTGCAACTGAAACATTCAATGAATCGATCATACCTAACATTGGAATAACAATGTGTTCATCGGCAAGGTCCAGGCCATCGTCACTGACGCCGAACAGTTCTGTTCCCAACATAATGGCGCTGGGTTGAGTAAAGTCAATTTCTCTGAAATCTCGAGCACTATCTGACAGGTGTGCCGCATAAACTCGCATATTCTGTTGTTTTACCGCTGCAACGGCACTGGTAATGTTGTCATGACGATGAAGATTGATCCACTTACCTGAACCGGAGGTAATATCTTTTGAGGTGCGAACGCCTGCGTCCGGGGTAACGGCATGTACATTATGTACACCAACGGCGTCACAAGTACGAATCACGGCGGACAGATTGTGGCCCTTGTGTACTTTATCCATCACCACACTGAGATCCAGCTGGCGACGTTGTAGTACGGTAGTCAATTTTCTAAAACGTTCAGGTGTCATAATTTTCTGTAAGTGGAGTACAGCAGCAGATTAAGCGTGTTATTGTACGTGCCTGGTTCGAACTATGCATTTTAATTTAGGGAAAAGTGATGAGTGATATACAACAATTACTGGATATTATGTCCCGACTTAGAGATCCGGACAAAGGCTGCCCCTGGGATCAAAAACAGACTTATCAATCCATCGTGCCTCATACACTTGAAGAGGCCTATGAGGTTGCCGACACGATAGAGAATGGCGATTTTGATGCATTACGGGATGAACTGGGTGATTTGTTATTTCAAATTGTCTTTTATGCCCAGCTTGCAAAAGAAGAATCACGGTTTGAATTTATTGATGTAGTCGCGGCGATATCGGACAAATTAATACGTCGCCATCCTCACGTGTTTGCTGATATGAAATTTGATAATGCCGAGCAACAAACTGCACATTGGGAGCAAACCAAGGCGCAAGAACGAACGGACAAAACAAACCAGACTCCGGGCCAAATTCAGAGCCAACTTGATGGTGTGGTAAAAGGCTTGCCTGCGTTGAGTCTGGCTCGAAAATTACAATCCAGAGCCGCACGCGTTGGGTTTGACTGGCCTTCTGCACAAGGTGTGTTCGCCAAGCTCGAAGAAGAGGCGAATGAATGTCGAGCGTCCTGGGATGATGATCAGGCGCGTAGTGAAGAGTTGGGTGATTTGTTATTTACCTGTGTAAACCTCAGTCGGCATGCGGATGTTGACCCTGAGCAGGCCTTACGGTTGGCAAACAAAAAATTTGAGCAGCGCTTTCGAGTGATGGAGTCCATTGCCACTAAAGCAGGAGAGCAAATCGACGAGTTATCCGAATCTCGATGGGAGGCCTTATGGCAGCTGGCAAAAAAAGAAACGAGTCAGCCAAAGGGGTAATATATCAACACCGGAAACAGCTTAGTCTCTACAAAGTTAATATATAGCACCCATAGCGTGCAGCAAACTTCATGTTGCACTGAAATAAAACGCTGTAAATCATTGATTGTGGTTGCTCGCAAGCATAGAGCGAATAACGCACTGTTTAAGTACAAATTATATTGAAAAAGGCCTGCATCAAGTTTTGCGGTGGTATAACATCGTCAAAAATTAATTATAAGAAATCATCAGAAAAATTATAAGGAGAGGTGTTATGTCCACCAACCAGCTTGGGCGATTCAGCCTGTTACTCATGGTTATGCTTTTGCCCAACATCGCGTCTGCTGCGAGCTTTGATTCTGGCTATACCGCCTGGATGCTCACTGCGACGGTGCTCGTATTATTCATGACCATTCCAGGCTTATCGTTGTTCTACGCTGGCCTGGTACGATCTAAAAACGTGCTGTCGGTGTTGATGCAGTGTTTTGCGATCACCTGCATGGCCTCGATTATCTGGGTTGCGGTCGGTTACAGCCTGGCATTGAATGGTGACCATTCATTCTGGGGCAATCTGGACAAGGCCTTTTTGAGCGGAGTCACTCGCGACTCTGTATTCCTGGGAAAGATTCCGGAGAATGTCTGGATAATGTTTCAGATGACCTTTGCCATTATTACCCCGGCACTGATTGTGGGTGCCTTTGCGGAACGTATGAAATTCTCAGCAATGATGTTATTCAGCGCAATATGGTTAATCCTGGTTTATGTCCCGGTTTGCTACTGGGTTTGGTCAGACAATGGCTGGTTGTTAAAAAAAGGTCTAATCGATTTTGCCGGGGGGACAGTCGTACACATCAATGCGGGTGTCGCAGCGCTTGTTGCCGCGGTATACATGGGGAGACGCAAAGGTTTTCCTGAAACTGCAATGCCTCCGCATAACTTAACCATGACGGTTATTGGCGCCGGTATGTTATGGGTCGGTTGGTTTGGCTTTAATGCCGGTAGTGCCATCGTGATGGGCGATGATCTTTTCCGTGATGCGGGCAGTGCCATGTTGGTTACTCACATCAGTGCGGCGATGGGTTCATTGGCCTGGATGATGTTGGAGTGGATACGCTATCGTAAACCAAGTGTGTTGGGTATTGTGACGGGCATGGTCGCGGGTTTAGGTACCATTACACCGGCATCAGGACATGTCGGACCGATGGGTGCGATGATTATTGGCTTATCTGCGGGCGTAATCTGTTATTTCTCGACGCAATACATCAAACGTAAACTTAAAATCGATGATTCACTGGATGTCTTCCCGGTGCACGGGGTTGGCGGTATCTTAGGTACCATGCTAGTCGGTGTTTTTGCCTTTACCGCAGGTGGTGTTAATCAGCCGAAAGACAGTGAAACCAGTGTTGCCTCTTCAATTATGGATCAACTTAGCGTACAGGCGCTGGGTGTAATTGTGACTATTATATGGTGTGGTGTACTTAGCTGGCTGATCCTTAAGTTTGTCGACATTATGGTTGGCGTCCGCGTGAGCAGTGAAGAAGAGACCGAAGGACTTGATCATTCTATGCACGATGAAACCGGATACAATTTATAAATAATTTATTTCTTTTTGTAAGATTTTAGTGGGTGCTTCGGCACCCATTTTTTATTTTTTTATTGAGAAATATTCTGGTGACATTAATTGCAAGTTGTGGCGGCAATTATAACAATTGTGAAAATAGATATTTGCGGTATGGGATTGAATCGCTGTAACAAATAAGATTGGCAATGCCATTGAACTAATAGACTGGATATGTTACAGGTATATACAGAGACTCATTATATTAATATATTTTTGTGGGTATTTTCACAATTCGATCATGTAAGTTGCGAATTTCAAAAACCTTACATAGTTTGGCTGTTGTGCCGGAATAGATTTATACGTGGAGAATAGGGTGAAAGTAGCACTAATTACAGGCATAACGGGTCAGGATGGTGCCTATCTGGCAGAATTTTTATTGGGAAAAGGTTACGAAGTTCACGGAATAAAAAGACGTACTTCATTATTTAACACTGATCGTATTGATCATCTTTATCAAGATCCCCATGAAAAAGAATTAAAATTGGTCTTACACCATGGTGATATGACCGATTCTAGTAGTTTGTTGCATATAATCCAGAAAGTACAACCAGATGAAATTTATAACCTGGCCGCACAAAGTCATGTCATGGTGTCTTTCGAGGAACCGGAATATACGGCCAATTCTGATGCGCTTGGCGCACTGCGTATTTTAGAAGCCATCCGTATTCTTGGTCTGGAGAAAAAAACACGTTTTTATCAGGCATCTACATCCGAACTGTTTGGCAAGGTGCATGAAATGCCACAAACTGAGACAACGCCATTTTATCCACGTTCGCCTTATGCAGTTGCTAAACTTTACGCATACTGGATAACCATTAATTATCGCGAAGCGTATGGAATTTATGCCTGTAATGGAATTTTATTTAACCATGAATCTCCTTTACGAGGCGAAACCTTTGTAACCCGTAAAATTACCCGTGCTCTTGCACGCATAAAACTGGATCTACAGGATTGTTTATATCTTGGTAATCTAGATGCCAAACGAGATTGGGGGCATGCTCGCGATTATGTTTATATGCAATGGTTAATGCTGCAACAGGAAAAACCGGAGGATTTTGTTATCGCTACCGGTGAGCAATATAGTGTGAGAGATTTTGTCGAGCATGCTGCCTGGGCATTAGGTATGGAAATGAGCTGGGAAGGCTCCGGGGTAGAGGAAAAAGGTTATGACCAAAATGGGGTTTGTATTGTACAGGTCGATCCTCGTTATTTCCGGCCGACAGAAGTAGAAACCCTGTTAGGTGATCCGAGCAAGGCAAAAGAAAAACTTGGTTGGACGCCTACGACCAGTTTCCAACAATTAGTCACAGAGATGATCGAGGAAGATTTAAGTACCGCTAAACGGGACGCACTGATTGTTAATAATGGCTATACTGCATTTAACTATCATGAATAATATATTTTCATCAGAAGATAAAATTTACGTCGCGGGTCATCGTGGAATGGTGGGGTCTGCCATTGTCCGCCAATTACAGGCAAATGGTTATCACAACCTTATTGTACGTACGCATAAAGAATTGGATTTGATGGACAACAATGCGGTCTTTGCTTTCTTTGCCGATGTCCAACCACGACATGTATTCCTGGCGGCAGCGAAAGTGGGTGGAATTGTGGCAAACAATTCTTACCCAGCAGATTTTATTTATCAAAATCTTGTAATACAGAATAATATAATTCATGCCTCTTACCTTCATGATGTCGCCAAACTATTATTTCTTGGTTCGAGTTGTATCTATCCAAAGCATTCACTCCAACCAATTAAGGAAGAGTATTTATTATCAGATTACCTTGAATCAACTAATGAGCCCTATGCTGTTGCTAAAATAGCCGGCATCAAAATGTGTAATGCATACAATCGACAATATGGCACCAATTACATGAGTGTGATGCCCACTAATCTTTTTGGGCCGGGGGATAGTTATGATCTTGATACCTCACATGTGGTACCCGCTTTGATCCGTAAAATGCACGAAGCAAAAATCTCTAAGAGTGATCATGTAGTGGTCTGGGGTACGGGGAATCCACGTCGTGAATTCCTTTATAGTGAAGATTTAGCCGATGCCTGTGTCTATTTGATGAAGAATGTGGACCATTCAGATACTGGCGAGGTTATCAATATTGGTGTAGGCGTTGATATCTCAATTCGGGAATTGGCTGAGTTAATTGCGAAAGTAATCGGTTTTAGTGGAAATTTAATTTTTGACGACACTAAGCCAGATGGTACCCCACGTAAATTATTGGATGTCTCACGTTTAACGAAATTAGGCTGGCAGGCAAAAACAAGTTTGAAAGACGGAATTCATAAGACCTATGAAAATTTTCTTATGATGGATCAAAATTTCATGCCCAAGTCGGTCCTTAGTAATTAATCTATTTGTCATTATTATGTAATACCTTCGTAAAAATCTATTCAAGAAATAGACTTAGAAAGCTTGCCGTGTCTTTAAAGGTAGATATAAAAAAATCTAAATGGGCTGCATTTCGAATACTATTAATGAACATCATAACGTTTGTAATGAATTTAGCACCATTGCAGCAGTTCATTTTTTCTGCAAGTGTTAATTGTCATAATTGGGCATCATCTGGACAAATCGTTACCTTATTAAGCATAGGCATCATGATAGACTACTATAATTAGTATACGGTGTTTACCCCAGCGACCATTCTCAGGAGATGGTGATGTCCAGTCGAAAACGACTCATCCTTATTATCACTATCGTGACGCTGGTTGCGATAGCCGCTTTTTTCTGGCTCAAGCGTGCAAAACCCGTTGCAGTCGTACTTACCAATGTTGAAATCGGACCGGTTGAACGAACGGTAACCAATACCCGAGCAGGTACACTTAAGGCCTGTCGGCGTGCAAAATTATCCCCTTCCATTGGTGGTCAGATATCGAGTCTACCCGTGCGTGATGGTGACACAGTGAAATCCGGACAAATCTTGTTTGAGATCTGGAATGATGATTTATTAGCTCAGATGCAACTGGCCAAAAGCGAACTTCAAGCCGCGCAGGCACGAGCCAAAGAGGCATGCGTATTGGCTGATGTGGCTAAAGGTGAAGCGAAGCGCTTAACGCAGTTAAGGAAAAAGGCGCTGGCCTCGGATGAAAAAGTTGAACAGGCGGTTGGACAAGCTGAGTCAAAACGTGCTGGTTGTGCTGCGGTAACATCAATGATTAAAGTCAGCGAATCGCGTGTTGCCGTTGCTCAGGCGGCCCTTGATCGCACGCGTTTGACTGCACCCTTTGATGGCGCGATTGCTGAAGTAAATGGTGAACTGGGTGAATATGTGACCCCTTCGCCCGTTGGTGTGCCTACTCAGCCGGCGATCGATCTAATCGACAATAGTTGTTTGTATGTGGCGGCACCGATTGATGAAGTGGATGCCCCGGAAATTAAAGCGGATATGGTCGCGAGGATATCATTGGATGCTTTTGGTAAGGAATTCTTTAAAGGTCGGGTTCGTCGAGTAGCCCCTTATGTTCTTGATATCGAAAAGCAGGCCCGTACCGTCGATATTGAAGTTGATTTTCTTTCCGAAAAAGATAACGCCAATATGTTGCCAGGGTATACCGCTGATGTAGAAGTGATCATCGATGCGCATACTGAGGTATTACGTATTCCAAGTGAAGCCTTACTTGAAGGTAATCGTGTTTATTTGTATGACGCAGATAGCCAGGTCATTACCGAGATCGAAATTAGAAGTGGGCTTAGTAACTGGCAATACACTGAAGTCAAATCGGGACTCGACAAAGGACAACAGATAGTTTTATCAATCGATCGTGATGGTTTGAGCGATGGTGCTCTGGTTAAAATAGACAAGTCGGAATAAATTTAAAAGCCCATGATCAAACTGCAAAAGATTCATCGCAATTTCCAGGTCGGTGATCAGACCGTACATGCACTGGATGATATCAACCTTGAGATCGGGCAGGGTGAATATGTTTCTGTTATGGGGCCTTCGGGATCGGGGAAATCTACCTTATTAAATTTGATAGGTATGCTCGATCATCCCAGTTCGGGCCAATACTATTTAAATGATAAAAATGTCACTGAGCTTGATGAGGTCGAAGAGGCTTTAATTAGAAATAATAACATTGGTTTTGTTTTTCAGGCATTCCACCTGGTTCCGCGCTTGAGTGCAGCAGAAAATATCGAATTACCTTTGATGTTAGCTGGGATTGATCCGGATTTAAGGAAAACAAAAGTTGAGCAGGCGCTTGTTTCATTAAATTTGACAGAACGGGCACATCACAAACCCGAGCAGTTGTCAGGCGGACAACGGCAACGGGTCGCGATTGCGCGTGCAACGATCACCGAACCCTCGGTGTTGCTTGCCGATGAGCCAACCGGAAACCTTGATCAAAAATCTGGCCATGATGTCATGGATATATTGGAAGCACTCAATCAACGTGGCATCACGTTAATAATGGTCACGCATGATCAAAGTTTGGGTGACCGTTCAGTACGTTCAATTAATATGATTGATGGTCGTATTGAATCCGATATTACTAAAAATTCAGATCATGTTAGCGTCTCGTGATGTCATCAGATTTGCCTGGCAGGCCTTAAAAGGGTATCGCACCCGAACGATTTTAATGTTAATCGCAATGAGCATCGGTGTTGCCTCCGTGCTGGTATTAACTTCGTTGGGTGAGGGTGCAAGGCGTTACGTGCGTGGCGAATTCGCTTCATTGGGAACTAATTTAATTATTGTCATACCCGGTCGTAGTGAAACATCTGGATCAGGTCTGGGGAATATGATGGGGGTAACCCCTCGGGATCTAACCCTGGGGGATGCCGAAGCCCTGACGCGTCATCCTAATGTTAAGCAAATAGCCCCCCTTAATATTGGTGGTGCAGAAATATCGTGGCAAAATCGTAAGCGTGAAGTGACCGTGATGGGGACCAGTAGTGAGCTACTCAGTATCCGCCATTGGTCCTTATCTCGTGGTAAATTTCTGCCGGATACGGATTGGGAACGGGCTTCGCCTGTTTGTGTCATCGGTAAGAAAATTCGCGATGAAATATTTACTGCACACAATGCTTTGGGGCAATGGGTACGCATTGGCGACAATCGATGTCGTGTCATTGGCATCATGTCATCGGAAGGCCAATCTATCGGCGTTGACGTGGATGAAGTCGTCGTTATTCCAGTGGCCTCAGCGCAAGCTTTATTTAACACACCATCACTTTTCAGAATATTCATCGAAGCAAAAACTCGTAACGCGATTCCCAGGGTGATCCAATTTACAAAAGATACCATTAAGGCACGTCACCAGGGCGAAGAAGACATCACGGTGGTGACCCAGGATGCAGTGCTGGCCACGTTCGATAATATCTTAAGCGTATTGACTTATGCAGTTGGAGGGATTGCCGGTATCAGCCTTGCCGTAGCGGGTATATTGATCATGAATGTTATGTTAGTCGCGGTTTCTCAAAGAACATCAGAGATTGGTTTGTTAAAAGCATTGGGTGCTTCTCGAAGGGGAATCATAATGCTAATCCTGACCGAGGCCATGTTGTTATCGGCGATGGGTGGCATCATCGGTTTAACGATTGGACAATTAGGTGCCTGGGCAATACGCAGTGCTGTGCCTGAATTACAGGCCTATCCTCCGCTATGGGCAGCCGCCATGTCGTTCTCTGTCGCAATTGTTACTGGCGCTATTTTTTGTTTACTTCCGGCCCGTAAAGCGTCAAAGCTTGATCCGGTACTTGCCCTGGCAAAACGTTAACATGTTAGTAAACGACTTCATCCGACTGACCGCTACCTCTTTATGGGCACAAAAGCTGCGTAGTTTTTTAACGATGCTGGGGATTGCGGTTGGTATTGCTGCGGTGGTATTACTTACGTCGATAGGTGAAGGACTGCATAAATACGTGCTGGCTGAATTTACCCAGTTCGGTACCACGATCATTGGAATTACTCCGGGCAAAACAACCACCATGGGAATGAGCGTTGGCGTATTTGGTAGTGTACGCCCGTTATCGATCGAAGATGCAGAAGCATTAAAACGATTACCATATGCACAGAGCGTGGTTGGTTTGGTTCAGGGAAATGCGGAGATAGAAGGTAATAAGCGTACACGGCGAACCACCGTGTATGGTTCCGGACATGATTTTCCGAACGCATATAACATGCCGGTTCGATCAGGGCGATTTCTTCCAGAGGATGATCCGGTTGCACCGCGCGCCTTCGCTGTGTTGGGTAGCAAAGTAAAAGAAGAGTTATTTGGTAATATAAATCCATTAGGACAACGGATTCGTATCGGTGGCGATCGTTATCGAGTCATTGGGGTAATGGAATCCAAAGGCCAGGTCTTAGGTTTTGATTTGGATGATACAGTTTATATTCCGTTAGCGCGCGGACTGGAATTATTTAACCGCGAAGGACTGATTGAGATCGATGTGTTATACCGTGAAGGGGTACCGGTCGATAAAGTGGTCGCAGGAATAAAACGAGTATTAACGGCACGCCATGGCCGTGAAGATTTCACGATTACAACGCAAGAGCAAATGTTAGATGTTTTAGGTTCGATATTAAATGTTTTAACATTTGCGGTGGGTGCCATTGGTGGCATCTCATTGCTTGTCGGTGGCATTGGTATCGTCACGATTATGATCATTAATGTTAACGAACGCACTTCTGAAATTGGTTTAATTCGCGCGCTTGGCGGTCGACATTCTCAAATCCTCTCATTATTTTTAGGCGAAGCCATTGTGTTATCTGCCATTGGCGGCGTTTGTGGGTTAATCTTCGGGATTGGCATTGGACAGTTATTGGGATTATTAATACCGGCGTTACCGATACATACGCCGTGGATTTTTGTTTTATTAGCCGAAGTGATAGCAATATTAATTGGTCTGGCCGCAGGGGTCGTACCTGCACTGTATGCGGCAAAACTTGATCCAATAGAGGCTTTACGATCTGAGTAACCAGACACTTTTACAATAATATAAGTAACAGGAAAATATTAGCTAATGGTTACCATGCTTGAGTATTTGCCCTACATTTTAACAGTGCTGTATGTATTGTTAGAAATAGCCGCCATCCTGGCAGCTATAGAAGCATTGCTTAATTCTCGTACCTCTCAGGGCGCCATTGCCTGGTCTTTGTTCCTTATTATGTTTCCCTTGTTTGGCCTACCTCTCTATCTGATATTTGGTGGTCGAAAATTTTCCGGTTATCTGGACGCTCGCCGTAGTGGAAACGAACCGCTACAGCTATTAGTTCAAAAAGCAAAAGATCAACTACCGAAATCCGTGCTAGCTGAATTTTTACCCGAGGAGCATGATCATGTTGTGTTAACACGTTTGGCACGTATGCCTTTTTTTTCCCGGAATAAATGTGAATTATTAATTGATGGCAAAAAAACATTTGATTCAATTTTTAAATGTATAAATGATGCTAAAGAGTATGTGCTGGTACAGTTTTTTATAGTAAAAAATGATGAGTTAGGTCGAGACTTTCAACAATTATTAATTAAAAAAGCAAACGCAGGGGTACGGATTTATTTTTTGTATGATGCGATTGGATCTCATGCATTACCGGCATCTTATCTGACGGAGTTAAACACCGCCGGTGTTGAGGTTGGTGCCTTTCGGGGTAGTAGTCATGGCATAGGCCATATGTTCCGGGTGAATTTTCGTAACCACCGTAAAATTGTTGTTGTCGATGGCCATACTGCTTATGTTGGTGGCCACAATGTAGGGGATGAATATGTCGGCAAGAGTAAAAATCCTGATTTACGTCCATGGCGGGATACGCATGTCGAGGTCTGTGGTCCTGCGGTATTGGGAATTAAATTAGCCTTTTTAGAAGATTGGTATTGGGTGAAGCAGACGGTTCCAGCGGTAAACTCAATGCCTTGTGAACACGAGACTGAAAATCAACGAGTGCTGGTGCTACCAAGTGGTCCAGCCGATGAATATGATACGTGTGGATTATTATTTACAGAATTAATCCATACTGCACGGCAACGTATCTGGATAGTGAGTCCCTATTTTGTACCCGATGAAACGATTATCAGTGCATTGCAGTTGGCCGCACTTCGTGGTGTGGATGTTCGTATCATGTTGCCTGAAAAACCCGATCACTATCTTGTGTATCTAGCAAAATTTACTTATTTACAGGAAACCCTTCCATTTGGGATTCATGTTTATAGTTATCAGGCTGGGTTTTTACATCAAAAAGTGGTGCTAGTGGATGATGAAATTGCAGGTGTCGGTACCGCGAACTTTGACAATCGCTCGTTTCGGTTGAATTTTGAGATCACGCTACTATTTGTCGATAAAAAATGTGTGCGAGATGTTGAGCTCATGCTGGAGGCCGATTTCAAACAGTGTCGGAAAATGGAACTGAGTGAAATTGAGCAACGCTCGGTGTGGTTTAAAGTACTCACCAAGATCGCAAGATTGTTTTCGCCGGTTTTGTAATGGCTTTTCTAATTAAATATTAATAATATGCTGCTCAATCATTGAGATGAAATTAAGGTTTCAAATAATAATAACCATTACGTTGTAATTCGATCAAGTGGACGATTCCAAACGGAACAAATTTTACTCCTTCAATTAGAGGCACTTCGTAATTATTATCTTTTAGTATCCGTCTTATAGTGGCGTTGCAGGCTGAAAATCGTACACCGTCATTAATCAGATCTGTGATGGGTTCAACATATTGGTTTTGGCGATTGACGAAGCCGATTCCGGTACCATTCACAAGTATTTCAATATTAACCTGGTCCTTACCATAATGTTTTTGAATGATTTTCGCCTGGGTGAGGGCGGCTAAATAGTCGGCCTTCAAATTCTTAGAGATATGGATGACAACATTGAATTTCTCTTTATCGTTGGCTGGGACACTTGCTAATACGATGCTTGAAATAGATATCAGGAGCAACGAAAACAACAGAATAATAAATTTTTGATGAAATAGGCTCATAGGATATACCGATTATTTGTGTACTTACTAACCCTTAGTATCGGTAACTGAAGGAAATTGTTTAGAACATAAGATTCAAGCGCTTAGGCCAGGATCTGGGCGTATTAAGATTGTCTTTGTGACCATTTTGCCGGTATCATGCGCGTCCTGTACGCAATGTGACCATAAATGAAACGATTACATATCAAGACCTTCGGTTGTCAGATGAATGAGTACGACACGGCAAAAATGGCTGAAGTGCTTGGGGTCTCGCATGGCCTGGAATTGACCGATAAGCCAGAATTGGCCGATGTGTTATTGTTAAATACCTGTTCTATCAGGGAAAAGGCGCAGGAGAAGGTGTTTTCGCAATTAGGTATGTGGCGGCCGTTTAAGGAGAAAAATCCTAATCTGATTATCGGGGTCGGCGGCTGTGTGGCGAGTCAGGAAGGCGAGGCGATATTAAAAAGAGCAAAATTCGTTGATCTGGTCTTTGGCCCCCAGACCTTGCACCGCCTCCCTCAAATGGTGAATGATGTGATATCGAAGCAGCGTCCAGCTATCGATATTAGTTTCCCGGAAATCGAAAAATTTGACCACATGCCTAAACCCAAGGCCGAAGGCCCTACGGCGTTTGTTTCTATCATGGAGGGTTGCTCCAAATATTGCACATTCTGTGTCGTTCCCTATACCCGTGGTGAAGAGGTGAGTCGTCCATTCGATGATGTGATCGCCGAGGTGGCTCAGCTAGCCGAGCAGGGCGTCCGTGAGGTCAATCTGTTAGGGCAAAACGTGAATGCGTACCGTGGCCAGACTCATGACGGCGGCATAGCCGATTTAGCCCTGTTAATTCAATATGTTGCCGCTATTGATGGCATCGATAGAATCCGCTTTACCACCTCACATCCTATTGAAATGAGTGATAGCCTGATCCAGGTGTATGCCGAAGTGCCTGAACTGGTGAGTTTCCTGCATTTACCGGTGCAAAGTGGTTCTGATCGCATTTTGGCGCAAATGAAGCGCAAACATACTGCGCTTGAGTACAAGGCCATTATTCGCAAATTGCAGGAAGTTCGACCGGATATGACGATTTCATCTGATTTTATAATTGGCTTTCCAGGTGAAACTGAGCAGGATTTTGCAGACACCATGGATTTAATCGCCGATGTCGGCTTCGATCTCTCCTTTAGCTTTATATATAGTGCACGTCCTGGCACCCCGGCTGCGGCCCTGCCGGACGATGTGCCGATGGAGACCAAAAAAGAACGGCTGAAAATTCTACAGATGCGAATCAACCAACAGGCTCAGTCCATCTCACGCAAGATGGTCGGCAGTATCCAGCAGGTATTGGTGACCGGCCCTTCCAGGAAAGATCCGGGCCAACTTTCGGGCCGCACAGTCAACAATCGTGTGGTAAACTTTAAAGGTGATTCCAGTTTAATTGGCGATTTTATAAACGTGACTATTACTGAAGCCTTACCGAATTCTCTTCGTGGCGAACTGCCAGACTCCGGTGCGTCTGTCAAAAATGCGGTTGTTGAAAATATCGCGACACACAATATCCTCTGATCCCAAAACCTATAGCCTAAACATCGATCCCACTTTGAGTACCGCAGCAAACTTTTCTGACCTTGTCTTAGAACCCGCCGATAATCAACGGCTGGCTAATCTCTGTGGTCAGTTCGATGAACATCTGCGCCAGATCGAGCGACGGCTGGGTGTCGAGATTAATAATCGCGGTAATACATTCAGAGTCATCGGTGAACAGCGCTCGGTTGCGGCGGCCTCAGAAATCTTAAAGTTGCTCTATGCTGAGACGGCAAGCCAGACTCTGAAACCAGAATATGTACATTTGTCGTTGCAAGAGTCCGGTGTCGATGCGTTGTTAGACGATGTTGCTGATGTTTCTCCGGAGGTGATGATTAAGACTCGCCGCGGAACTGTTCGTCCACGTGGACCCCATCAAAGTAGCTATATGCGTAGTATCCTTGAGACAGACATAAGTTTTGGGGTAGGTCCGGCCGGTACCGGAAAAACCTACTTAGCCGTGGCGAGTGCGGTTGATGCCCTGGAACGCGATAAGGTGCGACGAATTATATTAACGCGACCAGCCGTTGAGAGTGGTGAGCGGCTCGGATTCCTGCCCGGTGATCTAAGCCAAAAGATCGATCCTTATTTACGTCCACTTTATGACGCACTATATGAGATGTTTGGATTTGAAAAAGTGGCTCGTTTGATTGAGCGTAGTGTGATTGAAGTGGCACCGTTGGCGTATATGCGCGGCCGTACCTTAAATGATTCATTCATTATTCTTGACGAAGCGCAAAATACCACGACCGAACAAATGAAGATGTTTTTAACCCGAATCGGTTTTGGTTCGACCGTCGTGGTAACCGGTGATGTAACGCAAATCGATTTACCGCGAGGTCAAAAATCAGGGTTGCGTCATGTCGTGGATGTCTTAAAAGATGTTGATGGCATTAGCTTTACATTTTTTACCGCCAAAGATGTGGTCCGGCATCCATTAGTGCAACGAATCGTGACGGCTTATGAACACGCTGATAACAGCACAAATGAATGACATATCGCCTATCGTAGTTGACGTGCAATGCGCCGTAGATGAAACAGGTATACCCAATGAGGACGATATTCATAGTTGGGTTGCGACTGTAGTCGGTGAGCATCAATCAGAAGCCGAACTTACCGTACGTATTGTGGATGAACACGAGATAACTGAGTTGAATAAACAATACCGGGACAAAGATAAAACAACGAATGTCTTGTCATTCCCGGCTGAAAAAGATTTACCGGTGCCTATCCCGTTATTAGGTGACCTGGTCATTTGTGCAGAGGTCGTTGCCAAAGAGGCCGTCGAGCAACAGAAACCGCTTGTCGCGCATTGGGCGCATATGGTGGTACATGGCACGTTACATCTGCTCGGTTATGACCACATTGAAAACGATCAGGCAGAGCAAATGGAACAAAAAGAAATTATTTATATGCAGAGACTTGGATTTCCAAACCCCTACGAGGTGATAACACACTCATGAATGAGGATCGATCGGGTAGCCCGGATGGGCAGACTCACACGGAAGATAAAAACGAACGCTCCTGGATTGGACGCATTACAAGCTTACTAAATTCGGATCCGAAAAACCGTGATGAGTTAGTGAGTGTTGTGCGTGAAGCGCAGGACAAAGATATTATTGATCTCGATGCCCTGGTCATGATTGAGGGTGTCTTGCAGGTCACCGAAATGCAAGTCAGGGATGTGATGATCCCTCGTTCGCAAATGACCGTATTAGAACGTGATATGAGTATGCAGGAAGTGTTGCCCATGGTCGTTGATGCTGCTCATTCCCGATATCCCGTGGTGGGTGATAATCGCGATGAAGTAATTGGCATTTTATTAGCGAAAGATTTATTACCTTATTTCCAGTTGGGCAGCGAAGATAAATTTAATCTACGCGATATCCTCCGTCCAGCCGCATTTATCCCTGAGAGCAAACGTTTAAATGTGCTATTAAAAGAGTTTCGAGCCAGTCGCAATCATATGGCCATCGTTGTCGATGAATATGGCGGTGTCGCCGGGATGGTGACCATTGAAGATGTACTGGAACAAATCGTCGGTGAGATAGAGGACGAACATGATTTCGAAGATGATATTTATATTATGGAACATTCAGCGACGAAGTCGACGGTGAAAGCAATAACACCGATTGACGAGTTTAATCAACATTTCAAGACCAAACTTAAAAGTCACGAGTTTGATACTATTGGTGGCCTGGTGATGAATGCACTGGGTCATTTGCCTAAGCGTGGAGAGATTACCGCGATTGCCGGCTATGACTTTAAAGTGCTACGTGCTGATGCGCGACGGGTTCATTTATTACAAGTCACTAAATCGGTTGAAGAAGAACGAGCTGTCGTAGAAGATCAAACCGATAATACCTGATGAGTCGTATGATGGATAAGTCGCATTATGGTTTTGATGTGTTTGCGCTTGTCCTTGGCATGTTGCTGCCACTTGCTTTTGCACCATTAAATTACTACCCACTAAGTTTGCTCATTCCGAGTTTATTCTTCTGGATTATATACGATAGCCCTAAAAAATTAGCTTTCCGACGCGGTTATCTATTTGGTTTTGGACTTTTTGCGGTGGGCGCTTCCTGGGTCTACATCGCCATTAGTGATTTTGGTTTTACTTCGGCCCCCGTAGCCTTTTTATTGACGTTAATTTTTGTTGCTTTCCTGGCTTTGTTTCAAGCGTCACAGGCGCTGGTTGGTGTGATTTTAGCGAGAGGCTTGTCGTTTGGTCTTGCCGCGTTTGTGTTTGCCTTAACCTGGTTAATCTTTGAATGGATTCGCGGTTGGTTTATGACCGGCTTCCCATGGTTGCACCTCGGTTATGCACATATCAATACGTCATTAGTGGGCTTTGCGCCGATTTTAGGCATTTATGGTTTATCGTTACTCTCGTTATTGGTCTCGGCCAGTATTTGCTTATTAGTGCCGATTAAAAAATTTATTACGCCTGTCGTGTCCATTGTGCTCGTCGGCTTGTTTATTATGGGCTCAGGACTCATTCCGTTTCAGTGGACTGAAAAATCCGGTGAACCGATCAAGGTCGCCATTGTCCAGGCCAGTCTGCCTCAGATCACCAAGTGGGATCCGGAACAAATCAGACATCGCATGGATGTCTATGCACAAATGAGTGAACCGTTGTGGGGTGAACATGATCTTATTATGTGGCCGGAGAATGCGCTCACCATTTTATGGCAAGACGCACCCCTGTTATATAAAACCAGGCTCCAGGATCGTGCCGTTGAAACCAATACAGCCCTGGTGATTGGTGTGCCTTATGGCGATGTGGATACTCAATACCATAGCTCATTAATTGTATTGGGGACAAAACCTGATGTATATCACAAACGACATCTGGTTCCATTTGGTGAATATGTTCCGTTGCCAGAATTTGCAAAAAAATTGGCCGGTTTTTTTCAATTACCCATGTCCGGCTTTAGTCCGGGAGAACCCGATCAAAGCGGGCTTGAAGTCGCGGGACATAGCATGGCCCCTACCATTTGCTATGAAGATGCTTTTGGTGAAGAGTTAATCGATTTTTTACCGGAGGCCGAAGTGCTGATAAATGGTAGTAATAATGCCTGGTACGGAAAGTCGTGGGCAGCACATCAGCATTTACAGATTGCGAGGATGCGCGCCATTGAGACGCAACGTCAATCTATTCGTTCAACCACCACCGGGATTTCTGCATTAATCGATGAATTCGGCCAACTTGTTCAAAACACAGAATTACACGAAAAAGCCATTCTGATCGGAACGGTGCAACCTCTGCAAGGTTCGACCCCCTATGTACGTTGGGGAAATTGGCCTATCGTGATATTCATGTCCTTGTCCTTAGGATTTTTGATCGTGAAGCGGATCGTTTTCCGGGCACGTTGAGGCTGAATTAAAATCGGGCATCAGGTATATTGACCGGACGCGGGTAAAGAAACAAACCTAAATACAGACAGATAAAATGAAAGAACAATACGAACCAAAAATTATAGAACAACGTGCACAAGACTATTGGCAAGATAACAAGGTTTTTAGTGTCAGCGAAGACACGACTAAAGAAAAGTATTATTGCCTGTCGATGTTTCCTTATCCCAGTGGTCGATTGCATATGGGCCATGTACGAAACTACACGATTGGTGATGTGATTAGTCGTTACCAGCGCATGTTAGGTAAAAATGTATTACAACCGATGGGTTGGGATGCCTTTGGTCTGCCAGCAGAGAATGCAGCGATAAAAAATAATGTGCCTCCGGCTGCCTGGACACGTGAAAATATCGATTATATGCGTGATCAGTTAAAACGTTTGGGATTAGGTTATGACTGGGATCGTGAGTTCGCTACCTGTGATCCTGACTATTACCGATGGGAACAATGGCTATTCACCCGCTTATATAAAAAAGGTCTGGTTTACAAAAAAACCTCGCCAGTCAATTGGTGTCCAAATGATTTAACCGTATTAGCAAACGAACAGGTCATCGATGGTAAGTGCTGGCGATGTGACAGTGAGGTTGAGCGTAAGGACATCCCCCAATGGTTCATGAAAATAACGGATTATGCAGATGAATTGCTCAACGAACTGGATGGATTGACTGGCTGGCCTGAACAAGTGGTGACCATGCAGCGAAACTGGATTGGGCGCTCACAAGGTGTTGATATTGTTTTCGATATTGCGGATTCGAAAGATAAATTAAAAGTATTTACCACTCGTCCTGATACCTTAATGGGCGTGACCTATGTCGCGGTTGCCGCCGAACATCCACTCGCACATCAAGCGGCCGAAAAACACAGTAATGTTGCCGCCTTTATAAAAGAATGTGCCGCTGTGGGTACGGCAGAGGCCACCATTGAAAAGTTGGAGAAAAAAGGCATCGATACCGGGATGAAAGCCATACATCCTATTACAGGACAAAAGGTTCCGGTATTTATTGCTAACTTTGTATTGATGGGATATGGCGAAGGTGCGGTGATGTCGGTGCCGGCCCATGATCAACGTGATTGGGAGTTTGCCAATAAATACGGTTTACCCATTCAACAGGTTATTGAACCGGGTGAAGACGCAGTGGATATTGAGGTCGATTTAAAATCCTCAGCCTATGTTGATAAAGGAAGATTAATTCACTCGGGTGAATTCGATGGGCTGAGTTCTGAACAGGCCTTTGACAAGATTGCTGATAAGTTATCACAACACAACAAAGGCAATAAACGTATTACCTATCGTTTACGTGACTGGGGTGTGTCGCGCCAACGTTACTGGGGAACCCCGATTCCGATCATTAATTGTAAAAAATGTGGTGAAGTACCGGTTGCCGAAAAAGATTTACCCGTCAAATTGCCCGAAGATGTCGAGTTTGATGGAGTTGGTTCACCCATTAAAAAAATGCCATCGTTTTATAACACTAAGTGCCCAAAGTGTGGAGGTAAGGCGCAACGAGAAACCGATACCTTTGATACCTTCATGGAGTCCTCATGGTATTACGCGCGTTTTGCCTGTGTCGATAATAATAAAGCCATGCTCGATGAGCGAGCGAAATATTGGTTGCCCGTCGATCAATATGTTGGTGGGATTGAACATGCGATCCTGCATTTATTGTATGCACGCTTCTTTAACAAACTCATGCGCGGTGTCGGTTTGGTTGAGAATGATGAACCGATTGATAATCTGTTAACGCAGGGCATGGTTGTGGCGACCACCTTTTATCGAGAAAAGGATGGCAAGAAAGAATATTTCAGCCCAGCCGAAGTGGATACGGAAGTTGATCGTAAGGGTCAAATAGAAAGAGCAATATTACTGGCCGATTCCAAACCGGTTGTGGTCGGGTCGGTAGAAAAGATGTCAAAATCGAAAAGTAATGGCGTCGATCCTCAACATCTGATTGAAGAATACGGTGCGGATACGGCTCGTCTGTTTATCATGTTTACCGCGCCGCCGGATCAGAGTCTGGAATGGTCGGATACGGCAGTGGAAGGTTCTTTCCGATTTTTGCGCCGTCTATGGCGGGTCGTTTTTGAGCATGTACAGGCAGGACCAACGGTTCAGCTAGATGCATCAAGCTTGAATGACAAACAGAAAACCTTACGTCGACAAGTCCATGCGACCATTAAAAAAATCTCCGATGATGTCGGCCGGCGTTTCACTTTTAACACTGCCATTGCCGCAGTGATGGAGTTAATGAATACCATCGGAAAATTTGATGATCGTAGCGATATGTCCAGAGCGATCCTGCAAGAGGCCTTCGAGTCGATTATCTTGATGCTTTCTCCGATTGTTCCTCATTTTTGCCATAGCCTGTGGTCAGAATTGTCACCGAACTCAATCAGCATCGAAGATCAATCATGGCCGGTGGCTGATGAATCGGCATTACAACGTGACGAACTGGAGATGATAGTTCAAGTGAATGGTAAGCTGCGTGGGCGTATTTGCGTGCCAGCCGATGCCGACCGCAATGAGGTCGAGGCAACTGCGTTAGCTGATGACAACGTTAAGCGCTTTGTAGAAGGTTTGGCGATTGTAAAGGTGATTGTCGTTCCCGCTAAATTGGTGAATATTGTTGTTAAATAAATTTCATACCCATGCTCGTATTTTTATTCTCGTTAGCCTGATGCTTTCCATGACCGCCTGTGGGTTTCGTCTGCGTGGTAGCGTTGAGGTGCCAGATGTGTTGCAGAAAACTCACATTACAGGTATCGGCGAATTTTCTGAATTACACCAGGAACTAAAGCGTGTGTTACAGAGTTCCGGCTCAGAGGTATTAAGACAAGCTCAAAATGCAAAATCGATTATTACGATTAGTGGCGAAAATTTTCGACGTCGTGTTTTATCGGTCGATGCTCTGGGACGAGCTTCAGAATATGAACTGATATATCGTTATTATTTTAAGATTAGCGAAGCTGATGGTTCGGTGATTATTAAAAACCAGGAAATTTCTTTAATACGGGATTTCCAGTTTGATCCAAACAACGTTCTCGCCACCGATGCACAAGAAGCACAAATTCGGACCAATATGGTAAAATTTTCGGTCAGGCAAATGATGCGTCGCGTTGATTCCCAAATTAAAAGCGGCCAAACTAAATAATCCAGTGAACTTGTTGAAAATATGAAAATCCCATTTCAACAATTGAGTTCTCAACTAACCAAACCACTATTACCTGTGTATTTTGTTACAGGCGATGAACCCTTTCAACTCGATGAGGCTTGTCGCATGATTCGAGAAGCGGCATTGCAACAAGGTTTTAGCGAGCGGCAGATTTTTCATGTCGATCGAAGTTTTGACTGGTCATCACTGGCCGCGGAAGGAAATAACCTGTCCTTATTTTCTGAAAAAAAACTGATTGAGTTACGAATTCCGAATGCCAAACCCGGCCGGGAAGGTACCAAGGCTTTGCAACAATATTCTGAATCGTTACCCGAAGATACGATTTTATTAATCAGTGCCGGAAAATTAGAAGCGGCTCAAACGAAATCAAAGTGGTTGAAGAGTCTGGAACAAGTCGGAGCGTTGTTACAGATTTGGCCAATTGAGATTGGTCGTTTACCACAATGGATCCAGCAACGACTAAGCCTGCGTGGGTTATCAGCGGAGCCTGAGGCATTAAAAATTCTTGCTGATCGGATTGAGGGAAATTTGTTAGCGGCGGATCAGGAATTTGAGAAATTGTTATTACTGTATGGTGAAGGCGCTTTGTCGACGGAGCAAATTCAGTCGGCGGTAAGTGATAGTGCGCGCTATGATATTTTTAGTTTTGCTGATGCCACTCTGTCGGGCGATCCGGAGCGTGTTGCGAAGCTGATATTTGGTTTAAAAGCCGAAGGTGTAGAGGCAGTGTTGATGTTGTGGGCATTACAACGAGAAATTCGTTGCCTGTATCGGATACAGGAGGAAATGTTAAGTGGCAGCAACTTAAATAGTGCAATGGCGGCACAGCGTGTCTGGGACAAACGTAAGCCATTGATAAGTCGAGCGATTCAACGAGGTTCATTGAACCAGTCGCGAAATTGGCTGCAACGGTGTCAGCAATTAGATCGTATAATTAAGGGACAAAGAGCAGGCAAAGCCTGGGATGAATTGTTAGAATTGGCATTACAGGTGGCCGGTCAACCACTGCTCGTTTCGGCCTAGTTTAGCTAAAGAATAGAGAAAGTTAATGGACGCAAAATTTGATTTAAAACAATACATGACTCAACTCGGTGTTCAGGCCCGGAAAGCTTCACGCGAGCTGATGAAAGCCACGACGAATCAAAAAAACAGCGCTTTACTGGCGATTGCCGATACGATCGAGTCGAGTAAAACCACCCTGCTAGCTGAGAATCAAAAAGACCTGGATGCCGGGGCTAAAAAAGGTCTGGATGCAGCTTTACTGGATCGTCTGGCGCTGGATGATGAACGAATTGCATCAATGGCTGAAGGTGTACGGCAAATAGTCGCCTTGCCTGATCCAATTGGTGAAATTAATGATTTAAAATACATGCCATCGGGTATTCAAGTTGGACAAATGCGAGTGCCACTGGGTGTGATCGGAATTATCTATGAGTCTCGCCCCAACGTGACCATTGATGCTGCGGCCTTGTGTTTGAAATCAGGTAATGCGGCAATTTTACGGGGCGGCTCTGAAGCGGCCTATTCGAATCAGGCATTAGCCAGCTGCATTGCCGAAGGTTTAAAAGCTGCAAAGCTATCCACTGCCTCAGTACAGGTGGTTGAAACAACCGATCGACAAGCCGTTGGCGAATTAATTACGATGCCGGATTATGTGGATGTGATTGTACCTCGCGGTGGTAAAGGATTGATTGAGCGGGTGAGTGCAGATGCGAGTGTACCGGTGATTAAGCATCTACATGGTGTCTGTCATGTCTATATAGATGGTAAGGCTGATCAGGATAAGGCGATTTCGGTCGCCTTCAACGCCAAGACCCAACGCTATGGTACTTGTAACACCATGGAAACCTTATTAGTTGATAAGGTCATAGCTGCAGAGATATTGCCAAAATTGATTCGCATGTATGAAAAAGAGGGTGTTGAAATACGCGGTTGTGCTCAGACCCAGGCCATTGTAGCGAATATCAATTCAGCGACGGATGAGGATTGGGATACAGAATATTTAGCGCCAATATTGTCCATTAAAACACTGGATGGTCTGGATGAAGCGATTGATCATATCCATCAACATAGTTCTGGACATACCGAGTCAATTATTACCGAGGATTTGACCAGTACCCGTCGTTTTATGGCGGAAGTGGATTCCAGTTCCGTTATGGTTAATACCTCAACCCGTTTCGCCGATGGTTTTGAATATGGCCTCGGTGCCGAGATTGGTATCAGCACAGATAAAATACATGCACGTGGACCGGTTGGTTTACATGGATTAACCTCGCAAAAATATGTTGTCTTCGGTGATGGTCATATTCGTGGCTAAAGTGGTAATGCGGTTTCCATGATTGGGATTTATGGCGGTACATTTGATCCAGTACATTTCGGACACCTGCGACCTGCGGTCGATGTTTATACTGAGTTAGGTCTTTCTGAAATACGTTTTATTCCGGCCGGTATACCGGCTCATCGTGAACAACCTGTTGCAAGCAAAGCTCAACGGTGTCAAATGCTGTTATTGGCGACTGAAAATATCGCTGGTATGAGTGTCGACGATCGTGAGATTAATCGTGATGGACCTTCGTATATGATTGATACGATCAGAAGTTTGCAGTCAGATTTTCCAGATGAAAAATTTTGCTTAATAGTCGGTATGGATGCCTTCATCGGCTTCGAATCATGGCGGGAGTGGCAAGCGATTGTTGGGCTCATCAATATTGTTATCACCTATCGTCCAAATTTCGATATTGATTCCATTACCGAATCAGAATTGAAAAAATATATCCGTGGCGCCGAAACAAAGAATAAGGATGAATTTTTAACAGGGTCATTCGGGCATTGTTATTTTTGTCCTGTTACGCAACTGGATATTTCTGCGACCAGGATTCGCGAACTGGCAAGACAAGGTAGTAAACTTAATTTTTTGCTACCGGATGCGGTTGTGGATTACCTGCAGCAAGAACGAATTTATCAACAAGAGAAAATATATGGATAGTAAGAAATTAACCCAATTGGTGGTTGATGCCCTGGAAGACATAAAAGGCATCGATATCAAAGTATTTGATGTACAGGATAAGACAACCATTACAGATGTTATGGTGGTTGCCTCTGGCAACAGCAATCGTCAGGTCAAGGCTTTGGTCGATTCGGTGGTGGTGAAATGTAAAGAAAACCAGATGCGGCCACTGGGGCTTGAGGGGACGGATGCCGGTGAGTGGGCCTTAATCGATTTAGGTGATGTCGTAGTACACGTCATGCAACCCGCTGTGCGTGATTTTTATAACATAGAAAAACTCTGGGGTGATGAAAGCCCAGGTTCGTCTGTAAGCCATGAGGCCGATCAATCCAACCAAGAGGCGGATCATTCCAGTTAAATGCGTATTCAGATCATTGCAGTGGGTGAACGGATGCCAGCCTGGGTGCAAGACGGCTATCAGGAATACATTAAACGAATCGGCAGTGGCATCACTATAAGCCTGATTGAAATCAGTGCCGAGAAGCGTGGCAAATCGTCAAATACTAAAAAAATCCTTGAAAAAGAAGCGCAACGCATGCTTCAGGCCGTTGCTAAAGATCATAAAATCATTGCCCTGGATAAAGGGGGGCAAGCCTGGTCAACAAAAACGCTTGCTGACAACATTAAGGATTGGCAACGAGATGGCACCAATATCAGTTTTCTAATTGGTGGGCCTGAAGGAATGACATCAGGGCTCCTGCAACAGGCTCATGCAAAAATGTCATTTTCAGCCATGACCTTCCCACATCCGATTATCAGAGTCATGCTGGCCGAGCAATTATATCGAGCTTATTCTATTATTAATAATCACCCCTATCATAAGTAAAAAGCCTGCATGGATGTCGATTTATATTTAGCTTCACAGTCCCCTCGTCGGCAGCAGCTGCTTGAGCAGATTGGTGTCCGTTTTGAGGTCATGGTTGCTGAGGTTGATGAGGCGATTATTCAAAATGAAACCCCGGAACAACATGTACAGCGATTAGCCTTTGAGAAAGCGAACACTATTTGGTCTTCGTTGTCTGATGAGATAAGACTGCCTGTATTAGGTGCGGACACCATTGTCTGCCTGGACGGTGAAATTTTAGGCAAACCGACTGACAAGGCGTCAGCAAAATCTATGTTGAGCTCATTATCAGGCCGGGAACATCAGGTGATGACCGGGATAGCCCTGATTAGTGAGAGACATTCAGTTTGTGTTAATGTCTCACAAGTTACGTTTCGCGAACTTAGCCAGGCCGAGATTGATGATTATTGGGCGACCGGCGAGCCCATTGATAAGGCTGGGAGTTATGCGATTCAGGGCAGGGCAGCGACGTTCGTGTCTTATCTAAGTGGCAGTTTTTCCGGGGTAATGGGATTGCCTTTATACGAAACGGCCCAGTTGTTATCAGAATATAATATACCTATATGGCAAGATTAAATTATGAGTGAAGAGTTACTAATTAATATCACACCACAAGAGGCCCGTATCGCCTATATTGAAAATGGTGTGTTACAGGAAGTGCATATCGAACGTTCCAGTAAACGAGGCATCGTCGGCAATGTTTACAAAGGTAAAGTCAGTCGTGTGCTACCCGGAATGCAGGCTGCCTTTATTGATGCCGGCCTTGAACGGACGGCGTTTCTACATGCATCGGATATTGCTCGCGAGATCGACGAAGAGGATCCAACCCCTAGTCCTAAGGCCGAAGGGCAGATAGTCGACCTGTTATCGGAAGGGCAAGAGGTGGTCGTGCAAGTTGTTAAAGATCCTATCGGTACTAAAGGCGCAAGATTAACGACCCAGATTTCGATACCGTCCCGTTATCTGGTTTTTATGCCGGGCGCGCAGCATATTGGTATCTCGCAAAAGATTGAAGATCCTGAAGAACGCCAACGATTGAAGGATATTATACAAAACCACGCGCAGGAATATAAACCCGGTGGCTATATCGTTCGAACGGTTGCTGAAGGAGTGAGTGAAGAAGCTCTGGTGAAGGATATCTTATTTTTACAAAAATTATGGATTGCCATTGAAGAAAAGCAAGACTCTGAATCAACAGGTGGTTTGTTGCATGAAGATTTACCTCTGGTGATGCGCACCATGCGTGATCTTGGAGATACTGATTTAGAAAAAATTAGAATCGATTCTCGAGAGACGTCCGATAAAGTTAATAAATTTGTTGATAAGTTTATCCCTGATCTTGCCAATAGAATTGAACACTATCCTGGCGAACGTCCCATTTTTGATATCTATGGAGTTGAAGATGAAATTATCAAAGCACTGCAGCGCAAGGTGCAATTAAAATCAGGTGGTTATCTTATCATAGATCAGACAGAGGCAATGACAACGATAGATGTCAATACGGGTGCTTTTGTCGGACATAGAAATCTTGAAGAGACTATTTTTAAAACTAATCTAGAAGCGACACAGGCGATCGTGCGACAGTTACGCCTTCGAAACCTTGGTGGTATTATTATTATCGATTTCATCGACATGACTGATCAAGAACATCGCCGCCAGGTTTTACGTGCGCTGGAAAAAAATCTGGATAAAGACCATGCTAAAACCTATATCAGTGAAGTATCATCACTTGGTTTAGTTGAGATGACACGTAAAAGGACTCGTGAATCACTGGAGCATATCTTATGTGAAACCTGCCCCACCTGTAGTGGACGAGGATCATTAATGACGGCTGAAACCGTTTGTTTTGATATCTTCCGGGAAATCCTACGCGAGGCACGCCAGTTTGACGCACAAAAATTACTGGTGTTAGCCTCGCAATCGGTTATCGATACGCTGGTGGATGAAGAGTCTACTAGTTTTGCTGAACTTGAAGAATTCATTGGTAAACCAATTAAGTTACAAGTTGAATCAGAATACACCCAGGAACAGTTTGACGTCGTCTTAATGTAGACTGGGAATCAAGAGTTAATAATGAAATGGATTAAAACCACCTACCACGTGTGTTACCGAACCTTTTGGTATGCCGTGGTGGCTTTTATTCTTATCATTGCCATTGGTATATCCATCATCCGTTTGTATCTTCCTGATGTTAAAGATCATCGTGAGGAAATCGAGCTGTTTGCCAGCTCAATTCTTGAACAGGATGTATTGATCGAATCAATGGATGCTAAATTGAGCGGCTTCACTCCGAATATAATTTTCAATGATGTCTATTTACTGGATGAGAGCGGGACTCAAACGATTGTTCATTTTGAGCAAGCGGTTTTGACTCTTGACCTGTTCAGGAGCATTTTGAATTTTAAACTTATTCCGGATAGCTTTACTATTATAGGCGTCCAGTTAGGTATACATCGAAATGATAAAGGTAATTTTACTATTCAAGGTCTGGATGTAGGGAAGCTGGGAGATCAATTCTCTTCATCCGATACAAATGATGATAATGAAGAGTTAGCGAAATGGTTCTTTGAGAGAAGTCGACTGGCAATTAAAAACAGTACTGTAGTTTGGAATGATACCCAAAATGATAAACGTATCCAGTTTGATAATGTAAATTTCCATTTATTAAATGACGAAAACCGACATCAGGTGACGAGCACAGTTACATTACCACCTGATCTGGGAAAAGATTTAGAAATAGCAATTGACTTTACTGGCAATATTTTGAATCCAACGGAATGGAGCGGTGATTTTTTTACTAAAGCTGAACGTCTGAATCTGGTTAATTGGGGTGTTAAGCCCAGTTTTAAACACGTGAGTCTTGAAAAAGGTACATTGGGTTTATCTTTATGGGGTAAATGGGAAAAGGGAGAAATAAAATCATTTACTGCCGATGTAAAAACTGAAGATCTGACCTTAAACCTGGAAGATAAAAAAAAGAATTTTCATATCGAATTCCTGAATGGGTTACTGGACTGGCATCGTCTGGATGCGGGCTGGAAGCTTAATATCAATAAGTTTGAATACTTATCATCGGACAATATCTGGCCGACTTCAAATGTATTGGTAAATTATAACAAGAAAAACCAGGAAATATCCGCCTACGCAAGTTATCTTAAAATTGAGGACATTAAAGAAGTTTTATTAAAAGGTAAGCTGCTCGATGATACTTTTCACGCGACACTGGAACGACTTGATCCTAAAGGTTCATTAAGTGAAGTACATGCGAAATATTCATTGGCGGCTGATTCAGAAAAATATTATCTCGCCAGTCGATTCAATTCAATTAAAATCAAGGAATGGCAAAGATATCCCGGTATTAATGAACTTTCTGGTAAGCTTGTCTTAGATGAGTCGAATGGGATGTTATCGCTTGATAGCCGTAATACCAGTGTAAATCTACCAACTTTATTTAGAGAACCGATCAAGACTAACATTGCAAAGGGTAACATTAACTGGTATCGGCAAAATGATATTATTCATGTTCGTTCTAATGAACTGTTACTCGATTCAGATGATATCAAGGCCGATCTTGGTTTTTATACCATGATTCCTCTGCATAATGGCTCACCTTACATTGATCTTCAGGTATCGTATAAAAATGGCAAAGCGGTCAGCGTAAAGAATTATTTACCGGTTAGCATTATGGGTGAAAATTTGATTAGCTGGATCGATGGCGCGTTTAACTCCGGGACTATTACCGAAGGAGGGGTCATTTTAAATGGACGATTAAAAGATTTTCCCTTCAGGAATAAATCAGGAATCCTGTATGCAGATTTTAACGTTAAGGATGTGGATTTACATTACTTCAATGGATGGCCTAATCTTTATGTAAACGATGCTAATCTTGAAATATCAAGTCTGGGGGTCAAAGCCACTTCAGGTAATTCAACTCTATATAATAGTAAGCTGAACAATATCCATGTATCGATTAATGATTTTAGTCTGCCGCTATTAAAAGGTAGAGGCCGATATAAAGGAAAAACTTCTGATCTGGCGAATTTTTTAATTAAAAGCCCGGTTTCTCCTGGGGCAGAGACTATTGTCAAAAAAAGTAAAATCACTGGAGATAGTAAAGGAGAGGGGCGATTCCAATTACCTTTATCAGAGGCAACACGGTCACGATCTGCGATGTTTTATGAAGGAAAAGTGCATATAAAAGATAACTCGATTGACACCTGGGATGGAAAACTGGTTTCTGAAAATATTCAGGCCGATATTGATTTTAGTACGAAGGGTGTATTCTCAGAGAACCTGGAGTTTTTATTAAATGGAGGTAAAACCAGAGGCAAGCTTTATACTCAGATTAAATCAAAAAAACATCATATGAAGCTTACAATGCAGGGCGAGATGCAAGCAGAACTTATAAGAGAACATCTTGGCCCCCCTATGTTTAGTAACTTATCTGGCAAATCAAACTGGCAAGGAGTGCTGAACATTGGAACAGAAAATGAACCCGGTTATTTTCAATATATATCACAACTCCAGGGAGTGACCTCAACGCTTCCTACACCGTTAAACAAAAACCCGAATGAGGCAGCATTACTAGATATAAAAATTAAGTTCCCTACAGAAGATAAATTGCCCGTTAGAATTAAGTATGCTAATAGACTGTCATCTGCGCTGGTGTTTAATCTAGAATCGCTGGATACAAAACCGATTGAGCGTGGAGAAATAGTTTTTTACGATGAAAAAAAACAAAACGAAAATAATTTGTTACTTGCCTCTCTCCCTGACAAGAAAGAGTTAAGCATCAGGGGACACTTATCGGAATTCAATATTGATGACTGGTTTGATCTTGCAATAGAAAATACTGAAGCTAATGATGTTGGTATGGCGGATTTAAATATTCCGATCCATGTCGATATGGACCATTTAAAAATGGTGACCAATAAAATCGAAGGTGAGGAAGTTAAACTTCGTCCGGCAAAAGATCCCCGCAGGATTTCACTGTTTGAAATTGATATTAAATCATTTAACTACGATGAATTTAACTATGGCCATATTCGTACAAAAGTTGAACGACATCCAGATGGTATGCGGTTTAATGAAATATATATTGATGCTCCCTATATGCATGTTGAAGGTGAAGGGAGTTGGTTTATACGAAAAGAACGTCAACAAACTAATTTTGTGGTGGTGGTGACTGCTGAGGATCTTGGACTTGCGCTCAAAGAACTTGGTTTTTCTCCGACGATAAATAAAGGAAATACCAAGGCTGTTATTCAGGCGCATTGGTTTGATGCACCCAACCGGTTTAAAATTGAAAAATTAAATGGTAATGTTGGTGTGGTGATTGAAGATGGACTTATCCGCGAAGTTAAACCAGGTGCCGGACGTTTATTAGGTTTATTCAGTGTTTCCGAACTACCGAGACGATTACTGTTTGACTTTGATGAGTTACAAGAGGGATTGGCATTTCAACAAATAGTGGCGCAAATCGAGATTAAAGATGGTGATGCCTTTTCAGACAATGTCACTATTATTAGTCCGATCGCCTTTATAACGATAAAAGGCCGTACCGGGCTTGCGAAAGAAGATTTCGACCAACATATCAGTGTCAGTCCGGCGGTATCCAATGCCATACCCGTAATCTCGTGGTTAGCCTGGGGTGGGCAAATTGGTGCGCTGGTCTTTTTGCTAGAGACGTTAGTGGGCGACGCGATGAATAATTCGGTCGCCACCGAATATCAAATGACCGGATCCTGGGATGACCCGGTCATCACGAAACTTAAATCTCCCGAGTCAGAGGAAAACCAGGGCAACGATGACGAAGACGAGTTATAATTGCGGCGTATGTATAAATTGACTCATAAACTATTTTTCGTGATGGTGCTGATTTTTAGTACTCATGGCATATCGTATGCGGAGACGAATACGCACATTTTGACAAGTGAACAATGGAATATTCCCAGAGAGGCTTCTTCTATCATAGAAATGCCTGCTATTCGGGCAGCCATGCATGCGTTTCAGACAAACAAAAATAGCAAGATCATGGTTAAATACCCAGGTGGTGACGTGGGTACCCTTTGGGCTCATGAATTGCGAAGCTGGCTGATCTCGCTTGGCCTTAGTGGAAAATATATCGAGTTAGTACCTGGTTCGGCCAATCCTGACCAACTCGAACTCGTCATCTTAAAATCAAGCTATTAACTTTAATCTCTTGATCTCACTTCATAAAGAACTATCCAAGAAAAGATAAGTAAAGATGAATCGTATTGCAGCGATACAAATGGCCTCTGGCTCCCATGTGCAGGGTAATCTCACCGAAGCTGGACGTCTAATCGATACTGCCGTGAAGGCTGGAGCGAAAATGGTTGTTTTGCCTGAGAATTTTTCTCATATGGGCATGCAAGATGAAGATACAATAGAGTTTGCTGAACCATTGGGAAGTGGCCCGATACAGGAATTTTTGGCAGAACAGGCTAGAAAGAATCAGATCTGGGTGGTCTCAGGCACCATCCCAATACAATCTGAAGACAACACGCGTTATTATGCCTCCTGTCTGGTATTTAATGATCAGGGCGAATTAGTCGTTCGCTATGATAAATACCATTTATTTGATGTCCAGTTAAAGGCGACTCAGGAAAACTATCTTGAATCGAAGACCATGAAGGCAGGTGAAGAGCTAGTGTGGTTTGATTCACCTCTTGGCCGGATTGGGCTGGCGATTTGTTATGATCTTCGCTTCCCTGAATTGTTTCGAAAGCTAATGGAGCATAATATAGAAATATTCGTGATTCCATCGGCTTTTACCGCCACGACAGGCGCAGCTCATTGGGAATCACTTATAAGGTCAAGGGCTATTGAAAACCTAAGTTATGTTGTTGCTGCCAACCAGGGTGGTTATCATGTCAATGGTCGCGAGACACACGGCGATAGTATGATAGTTGATCCGTGGGGAAATATCCTTGATCGACTGGTTCGTGGCTCGGGTATTGTCTATGCGGATATTGATCTTAATCTGATTCAATTAACTCGCGCAAACTTTCCGGCGTTATTACACCGGCGTATAACATGTGGACCTAAAAATGACGGATAAAAATTTACTCATCGCAAAACAAAGCTTATTACAGCCCGCTGAGTTGGATGAATCGATATTGGAAAAAGTGATTGGCAGTATGATGGGGCATGCTATTGAATATGCGGATATTTACATGCAAACGAGCCGTCATGAGTCATGGGTATTAGAAGATGGCATCGTCAAAGATGGGCAACATAATATTGAGCAGGGTGTTGGCGTCCGTGCTATCAGCGGTGAGAAAACAGGGTTTGCGTATTCCGATGATATAATCTTACCCGCATTAACCTCCGCGGCAGATGCCGCCAGGACTATTGCCAGACAAGGTCAAAGTGGAGGAATGAATGCATGGCAATCTTCACCTATCTCGCCGCTTTATACAGAAAACGATCCCCTGGCGGTGTTAAGCGCCGAACAAAAAATCGAATTATTACGTGCGGTTGATAAAGAAGCTCGCAGAATAGACCCCTGTGTGCAACAAGTGATTGCGTCAATATCTGGTGTACATGAAATAGTATTAGTCGCGGCCAACGATGGAACCTTAAGCGCTGATGTCCGTCCCCTGGTGCGGATGAATGTTAGTGTCATCGTCGAACGAGATGGTCGACGTGAACAAGGAAGCGCCGGCGGTGGTGGTCGTGTGACCTATAAATATTTCACCGAAAATGATCGTGCTTTGGGATATGCACGCGAAGCGGTACGCCAAGCCATCGTCAATTTAGATGCGAAAGATACACCGGCCGGTACCATGCCCGTTGTGCTGGGCCCTGGTTGGCCAGGTGTGTTATTACATGAAGCCGTTGGTCATGGGCTAGAAGGGGATTTTAATCGCAAGGGCAGCTCGGTATTCTCCGGACGCATTGGTGAGCAGGTTGCCTCGAAATATTGCACGGTGATTGATGATGGTTCAATTCAATCTCGTCGGGGTTCGTTAAGTGTTGACGACGAAGGTACAGTGACACAACAAAACGTACTGATTGAAAACGGAATATTAAAAAATTATATGCAAGATAAACAAAATTCACGCCTGATGAATCTACCGACAACCGGTAATGGTCGCCGTGAGTCTTATGCCCATATGCCCATGCCAAGAATGACCAACACCTATATGGCTAACGGCGATCACGATGCAGAAGAGATCATTGCCTCGGTTGATAAAGGTTTATACGCGGTTAATTTTGGCGGTGGTCAGGTTGATATCACCTCGGGTAAATTTGTTTTTTCAACCAGCGAAGCCTATATGATAGAAAAAGGTAAAATCACTTACCCGGTTAAAGGCGCCACCCTGATAGGCAATGGTCCTGAGGCAATGAACCTGATTAGTATGGTTGGCAATGACATGTCATTGGATACCGGTGTTGGGGTTTGTGGTAAAGAAGGACAAAGTGTCCCAGTCGGAGTGGGTCAGCCCACCTTGCTGGTTGACCGACTCACTGTAGGTGGAACCAATACATGAATCAAACAATAGAAAAACATGCGAATAGCGATGCTGATCTTTTTGATCGTGATAGCTTAAAAGAAACAGTGGATTTCATGCTGCAACAGGCCAGGAACAAAGGGGCAAGTGCCAGCGAAGCCGGGTTAAGCGTTGAGACAGGATTGTCTGTCACAGTAAGAATGGGTGAAGTTGAAACGATTGAATACACTCGTGATCGTAGCTTTGGAGTGACCGTTTATTTTGGTCAACGTAAAGGTTCGGCGAGTACAACTGATTTTTCCCGGCAGGCGGTGATCGACACGGTTACCGCAGCGTGTGATATCGCGCGTTATACCGAAGAAGATAAATTCGCTGGTATCGCCGACAAGAACAAACTGGCATTTGATTACCCAGATCTCGATTTGAATCACCCCTGGGATCTGGGCGCAGAGCAAGCTATCGAAATGGCCACCCAGTGTGAAGCGAAATCGTTAGCCTACGACAAGCGAATTACCAATTCTGAAGGGGCATACATTACTGCCCATCAGGCTTATCGAATTTATGCCAATAGTCATGGTTTCGTCGGAGATTATTCATCGACACGTCATAGTAACGGTTGTACGGTGATCGCCTCGGAAGGTGAAGGTATGGAACGAGACTATTGGTACAGTATTGCCCGCAATGCTGACAAACTCGATGATCTTAATTTAGTTGGTGAAATGGCCGCAACGCGTGCGATAAAACGTTTAAATGCCAGACAAATCAAAACGCAAAAAGTCCCCGTGGTATTTCAAGCCGAAGTGGCTCGAGGTTTGCTCGGACATTTAGTTCGGGCTTTGGGTGGCGGTGCGCAATATAGACGCGCCTCATTTTTAGTCGATAAATTGGGTACGCAAATCTTTCCAGAACGATTCCGTATTGATGAGCGCCCGCATTTAAAACAGGCGATTGGCAGTGCACCATTTGATGGCGAAGGGGTTATCAATACCTCACATGATTTAGTCAGCGATGGGGTTATTCAAAGTTATGTACTGGATTCCTATTCTGCGCGACGGCTTAATACCGAAACCACCGGCAACTCTGGAGGTATGCATAATCTATTCATTAATACGGATGATTATGATCTGGATGGATTATTAAAAGAAATGGGCACAGGCGTACTCGTTACTGAAGTTATGGGGCAGGGCGTCAACATTGTGACCGGTGATTATTCTCGTGGTGGCACCGGGTTTTGGGTTGAAAATGGTGAGATACAATATCCTATTGAAGAATTTACCCTGGCCAGTAACCTGGCTGAAATGTATCAACGCTTATCGTTAGTCGGAAATGACGTCGATCTGCGAAGCAGTCTCTGTACTGGCTCCTGGCTAATCGATGAAATGACGATTGCGGGTACATAATCAGACTATTTTTTACCTATATAATCATTCCCTCTTAATGACTTATTTCATAACAATAGTTTGATTATTACAATAATTTCTTTTAATAACTAAAGGGGTTATTTTATGTTTTCTATCGAAACTTTTACGGTATTTTTGGGCTGGTCAACGGTCATCAACATGGGTATTTTAGTCCTCGCAGCGATTTCTGTCATGTTAATGCGTGAGACGATGGCGAACATGCATGGCAAAATGTTTGGTCTGGATAGCAAGGATCTGTCCCGTGCCTATTTTCAATATATTGCTCAATATAAACTAGCCATATTTATTTTTAATCTGGTTCCTTATATTACACTTAAAATTATGACTTAGCCGACAGGTTTAGTTACTTGTTAAGTTTCCGGTAGTCATCCAGGGTTATTATATTTAGTATCTTTAACAATCTAATTTCAAATTGAGAATATGAGCTTGTATAGATATGGATAGATCGTTGAATTTCCAGGAAAAATATGATGCATATTGCCGAAATGATGCTCGTTATGAAGGGATATTTTTTACAGCGGTAAAAACAACCGGAGTGTTTTGTCGGCCGGGCTGTAAGGCGAGAGCGCCAAAGCCTGAAAATGTACTGTTTTTTGATACTGCTCAAGAGGCTATTCAAAATGGCTTCAGACCCTGTAAACGGTGTAAGCCAATGGAACATATGGACGCAGCGCCTGAATACATTCGTAATATCATTGCTGAGTTACAGGATAATCCCTTCCTGCGGGTTAAAGATTATGATCTAAGAAAACGAAATATTGAACCCAGTCATATTCGACGCTGGTTTAAAAAAAATCACAATATGACCTTTCATGCCTATCAACGAATGTTACGGATCAATATAGCTTTTTCCCAGATTAAAAATGGTGAGACGATAACTATGTCAGCCTTTGACAGCGGTTATGATTCATTAAGTGGTTTTAATGAAGGTTATCGTAGCATTTTTGGTGACTCAGTAAGCCGTACCAGTAATAAATCTATTATTAACATCGTTCGATTTACCACGCCGCTTGGACCGATGTTTGCCTGTGCGACTGAGCACGGGATATGTTTGTTAGAATTTACTGATAGGAGAATGCTGGAGACAGAGTTTAAGGATTTATGCCATAAGCTCAATGCTGTTATCTTACCGGGAAGTAATCCTCATCTCGAACGGGTTCAAAAAGAAATCGATGAATATTTTACAGGCGAAAGACAAAGCTTTACCGTTCCTCTGGATTCACCGGGAACAGATTTTCAAAAACGCGTTTGGAAAGCATTGCAGAAGATACCTTACGGTAAGACTCGATCATACCAGCAACAAGCCATCGCTATCGATAATCCCAATGCAGTACGTGCAGTGGGTTCAGCGAATGGTCAAAACCGTATTAGTATCTTGATACCCTGTCATCGGGTGATCGCATCTGATGGAAAATTAGCGGGCTATGGTGGCGGATTACACCGTAAAAAATGGTTACTTGATTTCGAGTCCAGGAATGTATAATTAGTTTTATCTGTTTTAGATTCGATCTATCTATACTAAAAACAGTGCTGCGAGTCCCAGGAATACAAAAAAACCAAGTACATCCGTTATCGTGGTTAACACGACGCTGCCGGAGAGTGCTGGATCAATGTTCATGCGTTTTAGTAATAATGGGATAATGGCGCCTGCCATAGCTGCTGCGACTAAATTCACAATGATCGCAACGCCAATGACGATGCTTAAATTCAGGTTGTTATACCAAAGTTCAGCTATGGCGGCGACGACAATGGCCCAGATAATACCATTCCAAAGTCCAACACCGATCTCTTTAAATAATAAGCGGCGTGCGTTGGTTTTGCTGATCTGGCCTAAGGCCATCGCTCGTATGACCAGCGTTAAGGTCTGACTACCGGCAATACCCCCCATGCTGGCAACGATGGGCATCAACACGGCTAGCGCAACCAGCTTATCAATTGTGCCGTCAAACTGTCGGATTACCCAGGAGGCCATGATGGCGGTAATCAGGTTAACACCGAGCCAGAGCAAACGCCGGCGAGTACTTTTAATTACGGGTGCAAACAAATCTTCTTCTTCGGTTAATCCGGCAGTACCCATGAACGAGTGATCGGCTTTATCTTTGATTACGTCGACAACATCATCGATCGTGATTCGACCTAATAACTTTTTATTTTCGTCGATGACGGGGGCGGTTACCAGATCACGTCGTTCAAACAAGTTCGCTACATCTTGTGCTGGCATAGTGGCGGGGATGCCTTCAATCCCGGCATCCATAATGTCACCCACCAGGGTTTCGGTGTCGTGGGTGAGTAGATCATTAAAAGGTAACACTCCCTGGAATACGCCATCACGGTCAACAACAAATAAGCTATCGGTTGTCGCGGGAATATCTCCACGACGGCGAAGAAATCGAAAAACCACATCTAAACTGATATCAGCACGCACCATCACGGTGTCCAGATCCATTAGACCGCCGGCGCTATCTTCTGCATAAGCCAGCACCGAACGTAGACGTTCACGGTCCTGGTATTCCATCGTTAACAGCAGTTCCTGAATAACGTTTTGCGGCATCTCCGGTAAGATGTCGGCCAGGTCATCAGTGTCCATGCCCTCGGTCGCTGCCACCAGTGATTTGGCATCCATTTTTTCAATTAAGGCGCTTCGCGCCTCGTCATTGAGGTGTAGTAACACCTCACCTTCATATTCCGCAGGGATAAATGGCCAGATCATTTCACGTTGTTGACCCGTTAGCGCTTCAAGAGAGTGAGCTATCTCTGCAGGGTGAAGATCTTCGAGCAGAGCTTCTATCTGAGCCGAGTCATTCTCACCGACAGCCTTAGTCAACTCTGCGATGAGGTTAACCTCTTGTTCTGTTTCGTCGGTAATTTCGGTGTTCATCAGAACGGCTCCTGAATCTTATGTACCTTATGAATCTTAAAGATGGCGAATATAACGATATCGCCCATAACGATATTATTATCTCGTAGCCAGTGTAACAGGCGAGCGCCATAAATGCGACGTGGGGTATTAGTGTTGTGAAAGCTGGTCGAGTAGATCCTGAAATTGATTATGTGATGTGCAATTAAGAAGTGCTTCTGCGCATGGACGTAGACTGGATACGTCTGAATTTAAGATTACATCTTTAACTTCGGCTAATGCATTTGGATGCATGCTGAATTCTTCCAGACCCATGCCCAACAAAAGACGTGTGAACATCGCATCACTGGCCATCTCTCCACACATAGCAACCGGAGTGTTAGTTAGTTTTCCAGCGGCAATGACACTAGCGATTAAACTAAGTACGGCTGGATTAAGGGGATCGTATAAATAATTCACTTCGTCATCAATACGATCAATAGCGAGTGTGTATTGAATGAGATCATTGGTTCCAATCGATAAAAAATCCAGGTATTCACATAACATGCGGGCATTGACGGCAGCGGCGGGGACTTCCACCATTCCCCCAATCTGGATATTTGCATCATAGGCAATCCCTTCGCGAGCCAGTTGCTGACAGACACTATCTATCTGTTGTCGGATTTGAATAACTTCCTGGGCATTGGATATCATCGGCAACATTATTCGAATACGACCATATGCCGAGGCTCTAAGTATCGCTCGCAACTGAGGTAAGAAAATCGCCGGATCCTGTAGGCACAGACGTATGGCACGAAGGCCGAGTGCAGGATTGGTAATATTATTCAAATCGTGCCGTCCACCATCGACTTGTTTATCGGCACCAAGATCCAGAGTGCGAATGGTTAAGACCTGGCCATCTAGCTGTTCTAGAATCTGACAATAATTATCAAACTGTTCCTGTTCAGGTGGTGAGGATTCGCGGTTCATAAATAAATATTCAGTACGAAACAGTCCAACACCATTGGCTCCCAATGCCTTCATGGCGATAACATCTTCTATCAGTTCAATGTTAGCCCGTAAGGCAATATGTTTTCCGTCTTTGGTGACTGCAGGGACTTTTTTACTTTGTTTATGGCGTTCAACAAGTTGTAAATTGTCTCTTTTTTTCGTTTGGTAATGTTGAACCATATTGCTTTCAGGTTTTGCCAACACAACTCCCTGCATGCCATCGACGATGACGGTTTCAAAATCGTTCAACATACGGCGAGCATGATGAAGACCAACAATAGCGGGAATATTAAGGCTGCGAGCTAAAATAGCAGTATGTGACGTCGGGCCGCCACTTTCAGTGATAAAAGCGGCAATACCCTGGTGTTGCATCAATACTGTATCGGCAGGTGATAAATCATCGGCAACAATAACATGGCCACTAAAACGCTGCTCCTGAATATGGTTGACATGGTGGTACATTGGGCTGGAAAGTAATTCGCGCTGTATACTGGTGACGACATGATCAATGTCATCACGACGTGTTCGCAGGTAAGGATCATCCATTTCATCAAAAACTTTGACCAGTGCATCGCGTTGAGTTTTTAATGCCCACTCGGCATTGCAGCGTTGCTCCAGAATGATACTCACGGGTACTTTAGATAAAGTTGAGTCATCTAGCATTAACAGGTGTGTGTCAATAAAGGCGATGATATCGGATTGAGTATGGTTAGGAATTTTATTACGTACAAAGCGAAGTTGTTCTTTTACGATGCTTAAGGCGCGTTCAAAACGTAAAACTTCAGCTTCTATGAATTCTTCACCAAGTATGTACTCAAGGATCTCAAGGCTATCACGCTGCAATATATGTACCGGGCCAATGGCGACTCCATTTGAAACTCCGGTACCTTGTAATGATAGCGTCATAGTTTATTCCGTAAGGCCGTTACTCATCTTCGTCAAATCGATTATTGATTAAATTTTGTAAATATTTTGTTGCCTGTTCTTCATCTTCGCCAGTGACACAAAGTATAATTGTGTTGCCTTGTGAGGCGGCCAGCATCATTACACCCATGATACTTTTACCATTGACTTGCTGGCCGTTTTTTTCAATCTTAATCTCAGCGCTAAACGTTTGCGCTAAAGTAACGAATTTTGCGGCGGCACGTGCATGCATTCCCAGTTTGTTAATGATCTCAATTTCCGTTCGCAGCATGGGAGTCCTTTACAGGTTTATATTGAATAACGCCTTCGGTGCCGCCACTAATTGCTTTTGAGATTAAATCGGGCAATGAAAGATTAGGGTAATTAAGCACTCGAATTAACATGGGTAAATTAACACCTGAGACAATAGCGACGTTTTGCCCCTCGACCAGACAGGCTATGTTACTGGGCGTTGCACCATATAGATCCGTTAATACTAATACGCCCGCATCTGTATCGAGATCGATAATTTTGTTTCTTATTTCAGAAACCATATCATCACGGTTATACTCAAACTGCATGGCCACAACCTTTGTTCGCATTGGGCATGAGCCAAGTACCGAAGTAGCGGCTTCGTAAAGTGCTTGCCCTACGTTCCCGTGGGTGACGATTAGTAAGCCAACACTCATAACAACTCACGATGACGTATTACCACACTCGGATATTCTTCTTTCAGTTTACCACCAATTTTTTCGGTTAAATAAACTGAACGATGGTAACCGCCTGTACAACCAACGGCGATGGTCATATAACTGCGATTTTCTTTTTCAAAGACAGGGATCCACTTGCTGACGAAGTCATATATGTCTTCACGCATTTGAATCACATCGTCATGTTCTTCCAGATAGTTAATTACCTGCTTATCTTTACCCGTGAACCGTCTTAATTCAGGTACCCAGTGTGGATTAGTAATGCAACGGACATCAAAAATAAAATTTGCATCATTAGGGATACCGTGTTTGAATCCAAAGGATTCTATCAGTATCGACATGCCCTCTTTATTTTCAGATTCAACACATTGACGAACCAACTCCCGCAATTGATGAACATTGGTCTGACTACTATCCAGGGTCAGATCCGAGCTGGAGGAGACAGGTATCAAGTATTTATTTTCGAGTATAATCGCTTCATTTAATGAGGTGTCACCAGAGCTGAGCGGATGTTTTCGTCGGGTCTCGCTAAAGCGTTTGATCAAGGTTTGTTCATCTGCCGTCAGATAAATGACCTTAACGTCGAGGTTCATTGCTTTTAGGGTTTCTATGAGCTCGGGAAATTGCTCCAGATCCTGTGCCAGATTTCGAGCATCGATACCGACGGCGAATTGTTCTCCAACCGGATCGGCCGCATGGGTGATTTGCACGGCAAGGGCATGTAATAAGCCCATAGGAAGATTGTCGATGCAGTTAAAGCCCAGGTCTTCCAGGGCCTGCAAAGCGATAGATTTTCCTGAGCCTGAGAGCCCACTGACGATAATTAGTTTCATAGTTTATTAAGTGACTATAAGTATAGTTGCTGTCTGGTAATCAGTGTATGACCGGCATCCAGACCACTTTGACAGAGTATATAATTTTTTAATGCAGTTTCGACTATTAATGCCAAATTTCTGCTCTCATGAGCAAAGATTGATTGGATGGGGAATTTATGGCCAAGAAAGAGGCATTCGGTGCTTGGATTGGTAATATTCGGGGAGGGCGCAGTTGTCTCTGCAGTCAGCTGAATAATGAAGCCCAGGCTGTGTTCGGTAATGATGGTCTTCGAAGCATAGAATTTAGAAATATCGAGTACCCCAATATCTCGTACCGCGAGCAGATTTTGTAACATTGAAGGGGCTGAGCCAATTAACACAGCTGGTTTTGACTGAGATGTAGCAGGCCGGGTACTAAATTGGACGGCGTCGTCACTAACGAAGCCATGTCCGCGATCGATCAGCTCCAATGCCAGGCTGCTTTTGCCAATACCCGCAGGGCCCCGGATCAGTACCCCAATATCATAAATGACAACAAACACGCCGTGTTCGAGGTGTGTGGTTTTCAGAGATGTTTGATACATGATACGAGTTTAAGTCATTCGGGCGGTAAAACAATAGAAACCACCGTCATTCCGAAAAGTCGGGTCAGTATTATTGTGATGCCTCCCAATCAAGTATTAATTGATGAATTTTATCAATGTCATCAGCGTCACGAAGTTGGGTTCGAAATGATTCATCACTGAACAGTTTTGCCAATTTTGCCAGGATCTGTAAGTGTTCTTCAGTCGACTTTTCAGGGACCAATAAGGCAAAAAGCAGATCGACGGGCTGTCGATCTGCGGCATCATAGTCAACTCCGTTCTGGAGTTTAATAAACGCGCCAACCGTATGATCAGAGCTTTTTAAGCGTCCATGCGGAATAGCAACGCCGTAACCGACGCCGGTTCCACCAAGACGCTCTCTGGCCAGCAAACTTTCAAATACGTCATTTGAAGATATGGTGTCTTCACTGTTTGATATGATTTCACTGATGTGTTCAAGCGCACGTTTCTTACTTTGTGCATTCACGGCACATTCGATGCGATCGGGTGTGACAAGATCTGATAAAAGCATGTTAATTTTATGACTCCCCCATCTATTCCTTATTACGCTTCAGGCTGTTTTTGCGCGCGGCCTTCACTGCGATGATGGTTAGTAATTTTTTCCTTATGTTTTTTGATTTGACGATCAAGTTTATCGACCAGCGCATCAATGGAAGCATACATATCTTCATTGACAGCCTCAGCAAATAATTCGGCCCCGCTGATGTGAAATTTGGCTTCGGCCTTTTGTCGTTGTTTTTCTACACTTAGAATAACGTGAACGTTGGTCACATGATCGAAGTGTCGTTCAAGTTTTTCCATTTTTGTTTCAACATAGTTGTGCAATGAGTCTGTCATCTCTACATGATGACCAGTTACATTTAATTGCATAGCATGCTCCTTCTCATTTAGTTATGCGAGCCGTTTTCGTTCATTGGATGGCGGTATGGTCATGGCTTCGCGGTATTTGGCCACAGTCCGCCGCGCAACGTTTATTCCCTGATCGGATAAAATCGTTGCAATTTTACTATCACTTAAAGGTTTATTCGGAATCTCAGCCGCGATCAGTTTTTTAATTAAAGCTCTGATTGCGGTTGCAGAGCATTCTCCGCCATCGGCTGTCGATACGTGGCTGGAGAAAAAATATTTTAATTCAAATATGCCGCGCGGAGTGTGCATATATTTTTTGGTTGTCACGCGGGATATGGTTGATTCGTGCATTTCTACGGCCTCGGCAATGTCGTGCAACACCAGCGCCTTCATTGCTTCGTCACCGTATTCCAAAAAAGCACGTTGTCGCTCTACAATACACGTTGCTACCTTCAATAAGGTTTCATTTCGACTGGCAAGACTTTTTATAAACCAGCGAGCTTCCTGTAAATGGTTTTTCATATAAGTCGTGTCAGAACTGCTTTTTACCTGCTTGACCATGCTCGCATATTGAGAGTTGATTCTGATCTTCGGCGCTGCATCGGCATTGAGCTCAACCTTCCAGACATCTTTCACTTTGCGAACAAAGACATCAGGCACGATGTATTCGGGTTTGCTCGAGGTAATCTGGCTACCCGGTCTGGGGTTTAGTGATTGAATAATATTAATTAATGACTTCAGGCTTTCCTCATCAATGCTTAACTTACGCATGATTTGATTGAAATCACGATTGGCAAGTAAATCAAAATAGTCGCTCACTAATTTGAGGGCAATATTATTTTCTTCTGATTCACCCAATATCTGTTTCAGTTGCAGTTGCAGACTCTCCTGGATACTGCGCGCGGCAACCCCTGGAGGATCAAAATTTTGTATACGATGTAAAACGGCTTCAACTTCATCTAATTCAACTTCACGTTCTTCAGGGATTAACTTGAGAATGTCTTCTATTTCTGCACGCAAGTAACCATCATCATTAATCGCATCAATGATGGCATCGGCGATCAACAAATCCGTGTCTGAAAAAGGAGTGAGCTGCATCTGCCAGCGTAAATGTTCCTGCAGGCTTTCCGAATCCGTATCGCCAACTTCCTGATCGCGATCCGATTCCTGGTAACTCGATGAGCTGCTGGCGGATTGGATATTTTCATAGATGTCATCCCAGGCGCTGTCGACGGGCAGTTCGTCAGGAAGGGATTCAACCTGAGTACTATCCTGTTCCGATATGTCTCCACTGGAGTCGTCAGTTGCATTTGCTTCTGTCGACTCTTTATTGTTGTCAGTGGTTTTAGCCTGATGGTCATCGTCGCCATCTTCGGCCACTTCTAACATCAAATTTGAGTCCAGTGCTTCCTGGATCTCCTGTTGAAGTTCTAAAGTAGACAGCTGCAGCAGTTTGATTGCCTGCTGCAATTGAGGAGTCATGGTGAGATGTTGACCAAGACGGAGTTGTAATGCTTGTTTCATAGAGTCATTTTTATCGAGCTGGCATGGTTTTGGCACCAGCTATAGTCTAATTCTAGCCTAGATCTGCGGATAGACACAGCCTTGTTTTTAAAGCGTGAATTCCTCGCCAAGATAGACCTTTCTCACGTGTTTATCGGCCAAAAGCACGTCAGGTTCACCCTGAGCGATCACTTCGCCGGCATTTAATATGTAACCGCGATCGCATATTTTTAAGGTTTCCCGAACATTATGGTCAGTTATTAACACACCGATTTCCCGCTCTCTAAGGTGTTGAATAATAGACTGAATATCTAATACTGAGATAGGGTCGACACCGGCAAATGGTTCATCTAACAGGATAAAGCGGGGTCGGGTGGCCAATGCCCTGGCAATTTCAACACGCCGCCGCTCGCCACCAGACAAGCTCATACCCAGATTATGGCGTATATGTGTAATGTGGAGCTCTTCGAGCAGTTCTTCAAGTGCGTTTTCTTGTTGAGTCGGCTCCAGATCGGGGCGGGTCTGCAAAATAGCCAGAATATTGTCCGATACCGAGAGTTTTCGAAAAACAGAGGCCTCCTGAGGGAGATAACCGATGCCCATCCGTGCTCGTTCATGCATGGGTTTCAGGGTCAGTTCTTTGTCATCAAGGTAAATACTTCCATGCTCAGCCTCGACGAGCCCAACGACCATATAGAACGACGTCGTTTTACCGGCTCCATTGGGGCCTAATAGTCCAACAATCTCACCACTGTTGATATGAAAGGAGACGTTGTTTACGACATTTCGGCGTTTATAGCTCTTACCGAGACTTTGTGCGGCCAGCGTACTCATTCGGAGGGTTTGGCCTGGGAATCAGGTGTGCTGTTAGTGTTGGTCGCCGGATCTGACCTGGACTCAGGTTGTTTAGGGGCGGCTTCATCCTTGTTCTTCGAGCTATCGTCTTTAGGGTGAATAATGGCATGCACACGCGAATCACTGCCTTCATCTGTATTTGCTTTTACGGTGCTGTTCAACGTGTCGTATTCGATGAAGTCACCGCTAAAATTATTGGCACCCTGTATGACGCGAGCATTTTGCTTTAGTATCAGTATTTGTTTCGGGGCATAGTATTCCATGTGATTGGCACTGGATTTTACGATGTCTTTGTTGTCGTCGGGTTTTTGCTCAAAAGTGGCCGGTTTACCATCGATCACTATCTTGGAAAGTTCGCCTTTGCTTAAATAGACAAAAACGCTATCGGCTTTGATAATCAGCGTACCTTGTTTCAAATAGACATTACCCTGGTAATGGCTGATTTCTGTTTTCTCATTAATTTCAACCTGATCAGCCTTAATGGTGACCGGTTGATTACGATCACTGCGCAGCGCCCAGCCTGGGAAACTGAGTGCGAGAAGGCAAAGCAGACTAATATAAGTATTAATTCGGCGCATAATGTCCTCGTGCCTGTGATTTCAACTTTAGCGTGCCATTGTTCAGATTGATATCCATACCGATAGCGTTAATAGTACTGTTTTTTCCTAAAATCTTCACCTTGCTATCGGTCGTGGCCTGGCGTTTTTTGAAATCAATACGTAATTCGTCAGTCAGGACGACTAATTTATTGTCGGGGTTATCGGGTTGATTCTCAATTTTAACCTCACCAGATAACTGCAATACCTCGATGTTTTCATAGCCTACACCTTTATTGGATGTGGTAATCCAGGTTTGCCTTTCCTTGTCAAAATAATTGACCTCGAGATCTTTGATTTCAATCGTATCGTCATCCGGGAAGTGTTCCAGGTAGTTTGCTTTTATGAAATAGCTGGCGAGCCCTTTTGCATCATACATGGTGGCAATGAAGTCACCGATAAAATAATCAGGATCATGTCGTTCCTTAGGGTCCGACGTATCGGTCGTCTCTTCAACATTGGTGGATAATTGGTAAGTCAGTGTTGCGATCGCGAGCACGACAATAAGCAGGATAATGTAGTGCAGTTTACTCATTTATGAGGAATGAATTGAGTTGCTCTTTATGTGAGCCCTGGGCCTCCATAATCAGTTCACAAAGATCACGGGCCGCACCTCGACCACCGTTATGTTCAGTGATCCAGTGTGCGTGTTTTTTTACGAAGGGATGGGCATCCTGGACCGCGACGGCGAGCCCTACCTGGGTCATGACCGGTAAGTCGATGACATCGTCTCCAGCATAGGCCGTCTGTTGCGGGGTTAAATTTAACTTTTCCAAAATCTCTTTAAAGGCGATGGTTTTATCCAGACGGCCCTGGTAAAAATGTTCAATGCCCAGATTTTTCATTCGGTGTACTACCAGTTGCGATTGACGTGCAGTGATCACACCCACTTCAACACCAGTTCGTTGTAAAAGTTTAATGCCAAGACCATCGCGGGAATAAAAGGCTTTATACTCCTGTCCGTCGTCACCAAAAAATAAACTGCCATCGGTCAACACACCATCGACGTCAAACAATACCAGTTTTATTTTTTGTGCACGTTGTAATATATCTTGCATCGGTTTTCCTTTAATTGATTAAACCACGCCTGCGCGAAGTAAATTATGCATATTGAGGGCGCCGATGACTTTATTATTCTCATCTACAACGGGAAGGGCGTTAATGCTTTTCGATTCCATTAACTGCAGCGCCTCGGCGGCGAGCTGGGATTTATTAATCGTCATACAACCGGTCGTCATAAAATCACCAACTTTTAATTCGCTAATCTGTAGCTCATTGAGTTTAATGGTGTTGCTGTCGAGTAAGCGTCGCACATCACCATCCGTAAATATGCCTAACAACCGATCATCATTATCAACCACGGTGGTCATGCCTAAACTTTTGAGACTCATTTCTTTAAGCGTGTCACTTAGGCTGGCATCGAGTTTTACCATAGGGGTGTCTTGACCGGAAAACATAATGTCAGCCACATGCAACAGTAAGCGTTTTCCGAGTCGGCCCCCTGGGTGTGAGCGCGCGAAATCATTTTCGGTAAAGCCACGGGATTCGAGTAGCGCAATCGCCAGTGCATCCCCCATTACCAGGGTAGCGGTGGTGCTGGAAGTGGGTGCCAGCCCGAGTGGACACGCTTCTTTTTCAACACTGATATCGATATGAAAATCAGATTCTTTTGCTAAATGAGAATCCGCGTTCCCGGTCATGGCGATGAGCGGCGCATTGAGTCGTTTTATCAGCGGTAAAATAGTGAGAATTTCGTCGGTCTCACCGCTATTGGATAAGGCCAGTACCACGTCCTGGGCCGTGATCATGCCAAGGTCACCATGGCTGGCCTCACCGGGATGAACAAAAAATGCCGGGCTACCGGTACTGGCCAGAGTCGCTGCGATTTTACCGCCAATATGGCCAGATTTTCCCATCCCCAGCACCACAATGCGTCCTTTGCAATTCAACATGGCCTGCACAGCATCGACAAAGACATCATCGATACGGTCTAATAAGGCTTGTGCAGCCAGTGCCTCCGTTTCAATAACGGCCCTGGCGAGCTGAGAAACTTTAGTTTTATCCATTTGAGTTAACTGTTAATCGATCATTTATGTAAGGATAGCGCGCAAGAAACCAGAACGCCTAATTATTTTATCAGTTAGCTGACAGGTTGGCTGCTGATACTGTAATACAGCCAGCCCATGTAGCCTATGTAGCTAAGCAGTAACAGGCCACCTTCAATACGGTTTATCCGGCCCGGCCCTCTAAATCCATAGGCAAAGATAAATAACACGATGGTTAATCCCAGCATCATCATGTAATCACGGCTGATCACTTCTGCGGACAATGAAATCGGCGAAGCCAGGATGGCCGGGATGCCCAAAACAGCCAGTAAGTTAAACATGTTTGAGCCGATGATGTTGCCAATTGCCATATCATGTTCTTTTTTGATCGCGCTCATAATTGAGGTTGCGAGTTCGGGTAAGCTGGTACCGATGGCAATAATCGTCAGGCCGATCACCAGATCACTGACACCAAAATATTTGGCTAAATTTGACGCGCCATAGACCAGTACCTGAGAACTAATTAGCAACAAAACCAGACCGGCTGCGGTCCAGAGTAAAGACGTTTTTAAAGGAATATGCGGAATTTCTGATTCGAATTCCATTTGCAGGGTGGTGTCTTTATCTTTGCTGCGACTAATTTTTATTAACCAAAATGTGAAGGCGACCATACCAGATAACAGTATCAAACCATCGATCCAACTCAAACGAAGGTCGTAGATTAAAAACAAGGCCACGACCATGGCGAACAACATGATGGGAAATTCTCGCTTCAGGATTTTGGAGCCAACCAGTAATGGGCTCACCAATGCCGTAGTTCCTAATACCAGGGCAATATTGGCGATGTTTGAGCCGATGGCATTACCGATGGCGATACCGGGGCTACCCTCAAGTGCGGCCATTATCGAAACAAGAATCTCCGGGGCCGAGGTGCCAAAACCAACAATGGTCAAGCCAATCACCAAGGATGAAACACCGATATTACGTGCGGTGCCGGCGGCGCCATAGACAAATCGATCCGCACCCCAGACCAGGACGATGAAGCCAGCGACGATGGCAAATATATATTGGGCTAATAACATGTGGATTAACTTTACGCTTTTGGCTTATTGAAGAAGCAGTTCTTTTTCCAGTTCTTCTTCGAGCAGAAGATCTTCTTCGGTGGGTTCTTTGTAGATTCGTGTTGACGGAGGATTACCATCATATATCTGATTTTCCCGCACTTGAAAATACGCATCTCTGACAAACACATAGGGATCGACACCGGATTTTTCCAGTATTCGTGATGCCTCGAGCAAACTCGCTCGTTTATCGATGGCCGCCAGGGCAATCAGCCCCCAACGTGCCTCATCGTCCTTAACATAGGCGATCGGAAATAATAAATAGGCATCAAAAAGCAGTCCGGTCGCGTCACGCACTGAACTTGAGCCGAGGAAGGGGAGAACCAGATAAGCCCCATCGCCGACACCCCAGTGCGCCAGGGTTTGTCCAAAGTCTTCATCGTGTTTGGGTAACTCCATATGGGAGGCGACATCAAAAATACCCAATAGGCCAAAGGTGGTGTTAACGATGAGTCGCGAGAAATCAGACGCGGCTTGAAGAAATTTAAACTGCAACAGATCATTTACAACGACGACGACATCGTTCAGGTTGCTAAAGAAATTCGATACGCCGGTCTCAACCGGATCGGGCAGTATGAATTGATAGGCCTCGGCAACGGGACGTCCTATCGCTCTATCAAAACCATCATTGAATGAATATATTGAACGATTAAATGATTCCCAGGGATCTCGTTCATCCGGAGCCGATACGGTCGCACATGAACTGGTCAGGACAGATAAGAGTATTGCGATTAATTTAAAATATTTAAACGTGATCATTACAGTCGGTTCTTTGCGAATAATCGTCTCAAGCTGATCGGTGAAATATAAGCAGTCAAATTCATATTGCCGGTTTTACTCTTCCCGTTTTACTCTTGAGCGGTTTTTATTTTTCCGCAGCGCTGGCATTTGTATACGGTAAGCAGTTTTCCCTGTTTAACTGAAAAGGGTTTGCTTTTATCGACCGCCCATTTATGAAAACCACTACGGCACAGCGTTTTGCCTTTATGTTTTTCTTTTAATTTGGGTTTTTTGAAGCGTACTACATCACCCATATTTAATGAACCCTTATTTTTTTCACCTATTCAGCTGCGATTCAGCGATGCTGGCTATCCTGCCTAACCCTCTATACAGTATAAAGTGCATAATTACTGTATCATCATACACGAGAAGGTAGATGAATTTGAGCGAACATATCATTTTAATAGGTGCATACGGCTGGCAGTCTCCGCAGTGGGACGGTGAGTTTTATCCGGATGATTTGCCAATTGAATGGAAAATTGGCTATTACGGGAATGAATTTCAGATTGTCGTGGTACCGAACGAATACTGGTCATCAAGTCCCGATCAGTTTCAGGAATGGCTGGACGAAAGTGATGATGCGCTGCGATTTATCTGTGAATGGCCTGCCACAGGGGCGATTAATGGCGACTATGAACAGGCAAAGCAAGGTATCACATTATTGGGAGAACGTGTCGCTGCGGTACTGGTTCCCATTACTCAAATGCCGACTGAACCAGAATGGCAGTTTATAAATGGTATCGCTCAAGATCAGTTGATCAGCTTTCATATCAACAGTGAAGTAAGAGCGGATTTTCTGGCCACGCTGGATACCCGATTACCTGAGTTAGATTTTGGTATTTGCTGGAATGGCGATCAAGCAAGCCAGGACGATGTGAAATGTGGTCAGATGGGAATCTGCCTGCTAACAAAAGATAGAGAGCCAAAGGATTTGCGACGGTTACTTGAAACCATGATAGCCACAAGCGATAGTGATCGCAGCCTGGCTTTGATTGTGGGTGGGGCACCGCCGGATATGAAACTTTTAACGAATGCGGGTATTATTCTCGACTTATTATAAGAATGAATGAGCACCGTCATTCCCGCAGGGCACTTTACCCGCGGGGCACTTTTCCCCCTGACGAGGGGGAATGACAAGAGTGTGGGCACTGCCTTTGAACCGCTGCGCGCTTCATGCAGTATTTCCTACGCTGCGCTCCGGTCATTCCCGCCTAGCGGGAATGACAATTGAGTGGCAATGACCGTGAGAAGAACGATAACTTAAAAAATTTATGGCAACACAAACAGACATTCTGGTTAAGGTTCGGGACCTGCATTTTTCGCGCGGCTCGCGCAAGATTTTTGACGGCGTTGATCTTGATATTCAACGCGGCAAAATTACTGCCATCATGGGGCCGAGTGGGACGGGTAAAACCACGATGCTGCGACTAATCGGTGGTCAGTTAAAACCGTCCTCGGGCAGTGTACATGTTGACGGCCATCATATTGAACGCTTGCGTCACAGCCAGTTATATCAACTGCGCAAAAGCATGGGTATGTTGTTTCAAAACGGTGCGCTGCTAACCGACATGAATGTATTTGATAATGTCGCCTTCCCGCTACGCGAGCATACTGAGTTATCCGAAGCGATGATCCGGGATCTGGTGTTAATGAAGTTACATGCCGTCGGCCTGCGGGGTGCGCGTGATCTGATGACCACTGAATTATCCGGTGGTATGGCGCGACGGGTGGCGCTGGCACGTGCGATTGCCCTCGATCCGATGATGATGATGTATGACGAACCGTTTACCGGACAGGATCCGATCTCAATGGGGGTGTTAGTTCGTTTAATTCGCGAACTTAACGACGCCTTAGGGCTGACCAGCATCATTGTTTCACATGATATCGCCGAGACCAGCAGCATTGCCGATTATATTTACCTATTGTCAGATGGCAAAGTCGTGGGTCATGGTACCGCGGATGAACTTAACAACTCGACCTCGGAATGGGCGCAACAGTTTTTAAAAGGCCATGATGATGGCCCCGTTCCTTTTCATTATCAGGCGAGTGATTACATGACCGATTTATTATCGGGTTAAAAAAATTTACGAATGAGTGCTATTAAGTACTCCTTCTCCCTCAGGGAGAAGGTTGGGATGAGGGGATAAGTTTTGAGTTTAAAAGAAAACCTACTAAAAGAGATTATTTCGAATGGGCTGGGACAACCAGAGTTAGCAGGATAATCTTCAGATGCGCGAGTCGATTGAAAGCTTAGGTCATAAGGGACTGGATTTTTTCCAGCGCCTGGGACGTGGCAATATCCTGTTTGCCAATATTTTATTTGGTATTCCCGGTTTATTTTTACGTCCTGGCTTAATCATGCAACAGATTTTTTCTGTCGGTGTTCTGTCGTTCGTTATTATATTAGTGTCGGGTCTATTCGTTGGCATGGTCTTAGGCCTGCAAGGTTATAACACCCTGGTTAAATTTGGAGCGGAAGAATCGTTAGGGGTGGTGGTGGCCTTATCGCTGGTTCGGGAGTTAGGCCCGGTCGTGACGGCGCTGTTATTTGCCGGACGTGCTGGTTCAGCACTCACTGCTGAAATTGGATTAATGAAAGCCACCGAACAACTCTCGGCGATGGAGATGATGGCGGTAGATCCGATTCGTCGAGTTCTGGCACCCCGTTTTCTGGCCGGTTTTATTTCGATGCCATTACTGGCGGCTATCTTTAGTGCTATTGGTGTTCTTGGTGGATATTTTGTTGGGGTGGGATTACTGGGGGTTGATGAAGGTGCTTACTGGTCGCAAATGCAGGCCAACGTCGATTATGATGATGATATTGTTAACGGCGTCATAAAAAGTATTGCCTTCGGAGTGGTGGTCACCTGGATTGCTGTTTTTGAAGGTCACGATGCGATCCCGACTTCTGAAGGGGTCAGCCGTGCCACGACCAGAACGGTGGTGCACTCAGCGTTAGCAGTGTTAGGGCTGGATTTTATTTTGACAGCATTAATGTTTGGAGAGTCTTGATTATGATGACGTCACGTACAGCAGAATTACTCGTTGGGGTGTTTATTGTTATCGGTTTTGCGTCGCTGTTTATGTTGGCGATGCAGGTGAGCAATTTAAGTACCTACTCAGGTGATGACGGTTTTGAAGTCGAAGCTCGATTTACCGATGCCAGTGGTCTAAAAGTTCGTTCACCGGTAGTGATGGCCGGCGTCACATTAGGTCGGGTCACCGATATCAGTTTTGATGAGGCGACCTTCAAAGCGGTCGTAAAAATGAAAATCGAAAGCCAGTATTCGAAGATTCCGATTAAAACCTCGGCTAATATTTATACGGCTGGTCTGTTAGGTGAAAAGTACGTGGGACTGTTACCGGGCTCGGTCAATGATCTTTGTGAAGATGAAATTCTCACGGCCGAACTTGAAGGCAGAAAACCGGATACGGAAGGACTGGAATGTGGTCCGCAATATTTAGCCCAGGGTGCCAAGATAGAGTTCACACAAGGCTCGTTAGTGTTAGAGAAATTGATCGCCCAGTTTGTCTCACAAATGGGATCGGGTGACGATAAAAAATCGGACAAAGAATAAGCCCGAGAAAGAATAAACTAGATAAAAACTAAATAAAACTAAGCTGAAGAAAAAGTAATCTGGACAACGCATAAAATGCCCGAGCAGAACAACAAAACCGCCAAACTTGAACAAATCGATTCGCAACAGTTTGCCTTGTCTGGTGAATTGACCATGCAAACCGTTCCCAACGTGGCGCGCGAAAGTCTTGGCATCATCAACCGCATGAGTGGTGAGATTAAGATTAACCTCGCCCAGGTGGTTCGCGCGGATAGCGCAGGTCTGGCCTTGTTAATCGACTGGCTTCGCACGGCCCAGCGTAATAAATTTAAAATCGAATTTGAACACCTGCCCGAACAACTGATGCAAATCGCAAAATTAAGTGAATTGAACGAACTGCTGCCAATCCATAACTCATAAGTCGTTCTTCTATCCAACTTGTCATCCCCATTGTTTCGTCATTCCCGCGGAGGCGGGAATCCAAATATTACCGTCATCCTAACCGGAGCGTAGCGTAGGAAATGACTGTAGCGAAGCGGAAGGAATACTGCGTGATGCGCAAAGCGATTCAAGGCAGTAGACTGTAGCGAAGCGGAAGGAATACTGCACGAAGCGCAAAGCGATTCAAGGCAGTAGACTGTAGCGAAGCGGAAGGAATACTGCGTGATGCACGAAGTGCTTTGAGGCAGTGGCTGCACGAAGCGCGCAGCGATTCAAAGCAGTACAGTATTAATTACCGTCATCCTAACCGGAGCGTAGCGTAGGAAATACTGCATGAAACACGAAGTGGTT
>CAMYOL010000007.1:0-175528 GCA_947260005.1 uncultured Ectothiorhodospiraceae bacterium | reverse complement strand
CAAAGCATGTGGAACGCAGCATAGCGGAGTGAAGGATCTTAATTCCTTTTGTCATAAGCAAATCCAAAATGTATAAATAGGTAACCTTGTTTAAAAGATCACCAACCAAACAAACATGTGAACTACTTCACACTTTTATCGAAATCAAAACATTTGTGAACTTTGTTTTCATTTAGAACTTTGATCCTTGTTTCAGTCATCTAAGATTGCTAACGTAGTCGGCATAAATTTTTGGTGTGTTTTAATAAAAATAAATTTTAAGTTTACGTCGATATCCCGCCCCTGATTAATGATTCGTAAATAAAAATTTATTGATCGACTTTATTTTATCGAGTCTCTTAATTCATTAAGAGAGAGGGGAATTTTTATGCGACCAGGGAAGGCTTCGGCTATAGTTTTTGTCAGTTTCAAATCTTTATGGGCCGTCCCCGGTCTGATCACATTTTATTTTTTTCCAAAACTCGACGTTGCGCGCGTGCCTGAACGGGGTTGAGTGACGAGCATCAGATCGTTTTTATTATTAAATAAATATTTTTATCACAGATGTTTTACATCTTATATAAAGTTAAATACAAAGATTAAGAGAGGGATATCATGCATCGAATCATTACGGTATTAGTCTTGTTCATAGGCTTCATCATCAACGTACCCACTGTATTTGCCGGTTTTACCGTTAGTACTATTCCTGACCGGATCTTTGACACGAAGTCCGAGGCCGAGGCTGAATTACGGGCCGTTGGTTCCCAATACGCTCAGCACCAACAAGTCGACAGTATCTACCGTAGTCGGGGCATACGCTACGAATATCGGGCGCCTCAGATCTCTCCGACGCGTGGCCAATGGCAATTTGCCAACCCATGGCGTACGACCGACTGTTACAGCAGTGAAACCGAGGCGTTGCAGGCGGGAGAAGATTTTCTAAACGGTGACGCCACCTGTCGCAGTCAATTGCATTTCTCTGGCGCACGTACCGAGCCCTCCCTCTCAGGAGGCACAAACACCTTCGGCTGTGGTATTTCTCCCCCCAATGAATATACCCGGCATCAAGTTGATATCCATAGCTACAGTCTCGTTGAAGGCGCCTGTGTATTTTCCCGCATCAACTATAATACCGCCTCGGTAAACGCGTTTCGCCGTTTCGACTGCCCCGAGGGTTTCTCGTATAGCTCAGCCACTCAAACGTGTAGCAACGATCATACGGCTTACATCAACGGTCCCCTCGATTCGAATCCCGGTATCTGCGCTGGGAATCCCTGTGATGTGTATACGGGGAATAAGATTGAATTTGAAACCGACTTCGTCGGTCAATCATTAAGCCTGCGCCGCACCTATCAATCCGCGACCCACGTTGAGAGCCAATCCTCGTTGGGCCCACGTTGGTATCACTCGTTCGCACGATCACTCATCTTATACGGTGGTCGACCGAACCTCGCGGTGCGCGGTTCCGCGTTTGTCGAACCGTTGAGGTTACACAGTCGGACCCCAAATTATGTGCCGATCACCGGTGCCGGTTTTCATATTGAGCCCGATGGGGTCGGCGGCTGGGTATTGATTGAAGACGATGGCGATAAAGAATTTTATGACGTCGAGGGTAGATTAACTCGCCTCGAGAAGTCGGCGTTTGAGGTCTACACATTAAGTTACCAGGGACCCAACGGCAAATTGAGTCGCGTTGAAAACCGTCTTGGGCAGTACTTAACGTTTCACTACGATGATGACGGCCGTCTTTTACAACGTGTCGACAATCAGGCGGACCACTCCGTCTCCTATGTCTACGACGATCTCGATCGCCTGACCTCGGTGATCAATCCCGATGACACCACACGTACTTATCACTATGAGCATGCGACCCATACCAACGCCTTAACCGGCGTAACCGATGAGCGCGGTATTCGCTATTCCACCTTTGATTACGATTCACAAGGCCGGGCGATCTTATCGACCCACGCGAATGACATCGATCGAATTGATTTAACCTTTAATGCGGACAACACCGAAGTGGTGAACTCGCGCAACAGCCAAACGCGTTATAATTTTTCGGTGCTCAATCACATCAAACGCGTCACGTCGATTGAAGAGAACGGCACCGCCACGCTTTACGATTATCGAGAATACAATCGGTATGTGGACTGGACCAATAAGCAAATACGCCTGTTCTCCAAAACCGATGCCAATGGCGTGCGGACGGAGTACACCTATAATGATTACAACGTGGCGTCGATTACCCGTGCAGCGGGCACACCGAATGCGCGCACCATCCGTTACACCTACGATGCGCGCTTTAACGACAAAGTCGCCAGCAAAACCGAACCGTCGGTGTGTGCCGGTAATGTAAAAACCACGACCTATGGTTACGATAACTTTGCGAACATCACACAAATCAGCATCGACGGCTTTACCCCGAGCTGTACTTCCGTGTCGCGCACCACCAGTTTTCAATACTCGGGCCCATTGAATCAACTCAGTGTGGTAGACGGCCCACGCAGCGATGTCGATGATCGTGTGTTATTAAACTATTACCCGGACGATCCCGATCAAAATAATAACCGGGCACGGTTACGTCAGGTACAAACCGCGAGCGGTCTGATCCTGCGCGATAACCTGCAATACTCAGCGACCGGAAAAGTCTTAAGCGAAACCCGCAGTAATGGTTTGCAATTGAGCTACGCCTATTACCCGGGCAACGATCGTCTGCAATCCCTCAGCCAAAGCGATGGCCTGACGACCCGCACCACGACCTATACCTATTTACCGACAGGCGAAGTCGAGACGATTACCCTCGGCGCCGGCACCGTAAGCCCGATCGTGATCACCTTAGGTTATGACGACGGCCGTCGCCTGCGCAGCATCACCGATGGCCTGGGTAACGTGATGCACTATGAACTCGATAGCGAAGGCAACAAGATCGGCGAAACCATCGAAGATGCCCAGCAACAACTGCGCCGCTCGCTGACCCAGGTGTTTGATCTGTACGACCGACTGCAGAGTACGAGCCAGGCCAACGAAACGGCCACCTATGTATATAATCCCACTGGCGATCTGACCACCGTGCTCGATGGCAAACAGACCCATCAGGATTACCAATACGATGATCTAAAACGTGTGTTCCGTTCGACCCAGGACCTGGGCGGCACCGATCCCTCGACCGCGGATGCGTTGACTGAATATAGTTATGATGTTCAAGATAATCTTACCGATGTCATTGATCCCATCAATGGAACAACGACCTATGAATATGATGATCTGGGTAACTTATTGCAACAAGACTCCGCCGACACCGGCAGCCAGATCCTGTCCTATGATGCCGCGGGTAACCTCCGTCTGCGTACCGATGCTAACGATCAAACCTTTAGCTATGTCTATGATGCGCTGAACCGACTGACCTTACTGGATGCCCCGGGCACGGCCGACGACATAAGCTATCAGTATGACACTTGCGCCCATGGTCAGGGTCGTGTCTGTTCGATCACCCAGGGCACGAACCAGGTGGATTATCAATACAATGCCTATGGTGACGTTATCTCGCATCAAGGGATGAGCTATGGCTACGATGCACTGGGTCGACTGAGTCAGCAAACCTATCCATCTGGTGCGGTGATCACTTATCAATATGATCTGGCCGGCAACATCGCCCAGATCAATGGCGTGATCGACGGCACCGCCATCACACTGGCCACCAACATCAGCTACGAACCCTTTGGCCCAATAAAAACGATGAGCTACGGCAATGGGGCCCAGCTAACACAGAGCTATGATCAAGCCTATCGCTTGACCGCACAAAACATCACGGGCGTGATGCAACGACAATACCCGCTCTACGATGCCAATGGTAATCTTGAAACAACCAACGATACACTCAACCCGGCCAACCACGCACTCTATCAATACGATGCGTTAAATCGGTTAACCGACGCCGACGGTAGTTTTGGCACCCAGAGTTTAGGCTATGACAAAAATGGCAATCGCCTCGACCTGACCAGTGATGCCGTCAGTACCACGTTCGCATACGAACCAAACGCGAATCGGTTAGCCAGCCAAAACAGCGTGGCCATCCAGCGTGATGCCAACGGCAACACCTTAAACGACGGTCAACATAGTTACCGCTATAACACACACAACCGTTTAATCGGCGTCGATGCCGACGTGACGTATCAATACAATGCGCTGGGCCAACGCACGCTGAAAGACGTCGGCGGCACCGTGACCGGTTTTGCCTATGGTCTGAGTGGTGAGTTGTTAGGGGAATACCCTGCCGGAGCGGCGCAAGCCGAACACATCTACCTCGGCGATCAACCCCTGGCGGTAATACAAAACGGCAATGTGTATTACGTGCATACCGACCACCTTGGCACCCCGAGAGTGATCACCGATCAAAACCAAACTGCGGTTTGGCAATGGGAGAGTGATCCGTTTGGAGCTACAGCCGCGAATGACGATGTGGATGGGGATGGGTCGGCGTTTGTTTATAACAAGCGGTTTGCTGGGCAGTATTATGATGTTGAGTCGGGGTTACATTATAACTACTTCCGGTACTACGATCCCTCCACTGGGCGGTATATTACCAGTGATCCGATTGGGCTTGAGGGTGGTTTGAATACGTATGGGTATGTTGGCGGGAATCCGGTACGATTTATAGATATACTCGGACTTCACCATGGAAGGCCACATGGTCAAATGGGACACGGCCCTGTAGGTGATAACGGGAGTGTAGCTGTCGGGTTCAGCTTAATTTTTAATACGTATACTATTGATGCTCATACTGGGGAAACATCTGAAACTGTTTCCCCTATACCCCAGACTGGTATTTTTTTTGAGAGATGTGAACCTCCATCGGAAGATAAATCATGTAATGACACAGACGGCAACAATGAATCTCCGCCTATATTTGTTGCGGGTTGGAGATTCATAGGTGTAACCTTTAATCCTGATGGAACTAAATGTTACTCATTTGGTGCGGGGGTAGGTCTTCCTATCGGTGTGGAAGTGGAGAAATAGTGTGAAGTTTATCTTTTGGATTATGTTTGCGATCTGGGCGGTTTTTTACCTTTATCACTATGTAAACATGTCAATGAATTTTAAAGATGGGGACAAATATGGACATCATATTTTTCCACGATGGGTTTTCGATAGCTCAGTACTCAACCCAGAAGGAAAAAAGGCTCGTAGGCTTATCTTAGTTGTTACAATACCATACGGCATTATGTTGTTTTACCTTTTTCAGTATGCTTTTGGGAATTAAAAAAAGGGGCGGTGACAAATGAGAATCATTCGCACCAGGCAAAATACTAATCAGCTCTGATAATTGTTAGCTCAGTGCTGTTAACTCAATCAATTCATTTAGTCTTTTCCATGGTGGGAATCATAGTAATACGAACCACCACTTTATAACTACTTTAGGTATTATGATCCTTCGATAGGGAGATATATTACTTCTGATCCGATTGGATTAGCACCTAGTCTAAATACCTATGCTTATGTTGACAGTAATCCACTGCATTGGATTGATCCGAATGGATTAGCTGCAAGAGGTAGAGAATGTAGTGGTCGACCTTGCAGGAAAAAATCACCAAGAGGTATTGAAGATAGACTAAATTTACAACTTGGTGGCACAATAATGACATTTGGACCAGATGGCACTAAGTGGACCCAAACAACTGGTATAGGTATTGGCTTATACGTATCAGTATGTCCGACTGAAGATGATAAAGAACCATGCCCCAATAAAGAAGATCCTGACCCGCTAGGTATAGATGGATTTAGCGGCTCATGGAAAATGTTAATTGGAGGTACAATTGAAGATGATGGTGATGTTTGCTTTTTAATCGGACCTATGATTTCGATACCTGGAGCAGAATGGGATATTACACCACAGGAGTAAAAGAAAGGTATGATAACGAGTTGTGATTTGCTTGGTTGGTTTATATTAATCTTTATTACAAGTGCCGCGCTGTATAGTGTGTATTTATATATATTGGTAAATTCTCATTTTGAAGATAGGCGAGAATCAGGGTTACTTATATGGTCATGGTTATTTGATGGATCAAAATTAGATGAAAAAGGGAAGAAATACCGCGTTAGATGGTTGGTCGTTTCTTTAGCTATTATTATTGGCATAATAATTTATTTTCAACTTGTAAAGGTTTTATGCTAGAGAAAACTTGCTCCCAAAGAGGAACATATAAAACATATCGAGTCAGAGTAAAAGCTAAAATCGCATCAGGAAATATTTATCGAGCCTTAACTTTTTAAGGCTCATGTTCTTTTAAATGGTTGTCTTTGTTAGTCTATTCGGGTCGATTTACGATTTCATGTAGGGTCGTTCTGTTTGAAACACTAGGGACACCGATAACTTAATAACTTAACCCTTTATTCTTGTTTTCAAATTAATATTAAGTGCTTAATAACTTAACCCTTTATCGGTGTCCCTGGTGGTTCCATTTGCTACTACCGCAGCAAGGCGGCTAAAGAAATAAATCAATAGTATTTATTTTTTTTTCGGGCCTAGTTTAATAAAAAACCATTGATTTTAGGTAAGAGGTAAGGGTGTCAGGTCTTGCAAAACCACATTAGCGTTTGTTTTATTTTTATTGAATTCGTCGGGTCGGACATCAATTCGTCGGGTCAGACCAAGCTAAGCGGTTGAATGATAATAAGAAACATCGAAAACCGAGGTGTTTTATAAGCTTAGACGCCTGTTTTTGATATCGAAATGGTCGGTTTAATAAAACACATCGTCTGATTAGATTCACGTATATCTTCGAATCGTCTATTGTTTACTTAATTCGAGATGACCAATAATCAGGATCTCGTCTTAGATGCATGACGGCAATAATTACAATGTGTTGTTGTTCGATGCTGTAGAGTGACGCATAAGGAAAACCCTTCAAAAACGCCTGCGTACTTCTGCCCTGACTTTTTTGCCTTGTGTCGGTATCTTTTCAATAAGTGTCGTCAGGTTTTTTATTTCTGTAATGAATTGTTTACCAAGGTTTTGGGATTTTTCTTCGTAAAACTGTGCTGCGGCACTCATCTCGTCGGATGCCTGAGGAAGAAAATGGACTGGCATTAATTGAGCTTGTTGAAAGCGTACTCAAATACCTCATTTGCAGGTTTTGATTCGAGCTTCCCTTCTCGATAGGCTTGATAACGGCGTTCGGCTTCGTCCAACCATTGCGCTTCTGCATTAATGTCTGTTGCGACGTCTAGGCTGGAAATAATATGCTCGGCAAGCTTTGCTCGCTCTTCAGAAGAGAGGGCCAGAATTTTTTTCTCAAGGTCTTTAATTTCTGTTGCCATGCAGAAACTATAGCATGAAATTAGCTGTGGTGCCTATGGTGCGCGAGTCCGTCAGGTCCGGGGCAGAGTAAACCTACCCCAATTGACCCCAAAAATGCAACACGGCAAATAAAAACCCCGCCACAGATTTATTCTAAAAAGTGGACGGGGTAAAAAGTTAGCGTAGTTTTATATTTACGTTGTTTTTCTTTTTCGTATAAAACCTATACCTGCTAAACCTAATCCCATAAGTATCAGGCTGGAAGGTTCGGGTACAGATGCTATTGGTGAGCCGATTACCGCATCGCTGGTACTGTCAAGAATGAGCGGCAGCCCAAACCCATCACCGAGCACATTAACTGAAGCAATGCTTACGGTTGTAAGACTCCCTGGTACCAAAGAATCAACATGAAACTCGAGTGTTGCAAGCGAGAAACTGCCTGGCTGGATATCATCCAGGTAAGGGCCAATAAAAGAGGGGCCTGAAAATGGATCGGGATCCAGCAGGCTGAGCTCGGCTATGTTCACTTGGCCGCTGCCAATATCGCCCAGGCTAAAGTCTATCGCTTCACCCAATAACTCGTCACCGAGCATAGACCCCAGCGAATAACTTTGAAAAGATAAAATAGCCATGTCATAGCTAATATTGATATCAAAGTCGCCCAGTGAACTTGCAGAAAAATCTCCCAGACCATCGATAACAAGATCGAGTGACACGGTGTCACCCGATGATGCTGTCTGTGAAGCAGGTAATAAACTTAACATGACGGCGTTTGCCTGACTAACCAGACCAAGTGTCAGTAAACCCCCTATCGCGAATAACAACTTTTTCATGATTTCTTCCTCTTACGATAAATATTTTTTCCAGATTACGGCGCACAACGTGGGTTGGTGCATTGCAGTACACACTGACGTGCGTCATTCAGTGTTATAAAGCCATCACCATCTACATCCCGGGCATCGCCAGGTACAGCCGGCGTATTTCTTGCCGCACTAATGGCTCTAATATCGTTGATATCTACAATTCTGTTGGCATCGATATCACACGGCGGACCTTCGAATTGACCGAATGTGTTCAACCTGAAGTTATTAAGCCCGGGCTCCAGCCAGTTATCTCTTTCTAACATCGGAATGGTGCCATCCGGATTGACGTTGGTGATGTGATAGGTATGTTGATTCCAGATCTGGCGCGTGAGCACCCATTCATCGTCGGCATCACCATAAACATACACACCTCGGTGAGGACCATATCCGCAATTATTGTTGGCCACGGCGAGTAATTCTGCACGATTATCACCATCTACGTCGGCAACCAGTGGATATTCGTGCCAGGTGCATGAGCTCAACGGAGTTGAAAAAACAACCGCGCCATCGGTACCGCGATAGACCCATAACGTTAACTCGTCGCTGTAAACCACCTCGGCGACACCATCATCTTCAAAGTCAAATACGGATGAGCCAGTTCGATTTGAGCTGACGTCTTGTGTCACTGCTGCCCATTTCAGACTGCCATCCGTTTCAAAAACGGCGTAACGACGTGCGCCGGCAACACCGATTTCCGGCTCACCATCATTATCATAATCAGCAACAGTAGGTGGCCCACCGGCACCACCACCAGGAATAAACACCGGGCCCCACCTGGTGGTGCCATCGTGTTCGAGCAGCCAAACTCTACCATTACTAACCAGCACGATTTCAGCAAGATTATCAGCGTCGAAATTACCCACTGCGCTACTGCCATCCGGCAGAGCAACCTGCCACTCGATGTTTCCTGCGGCATCATAGGCCGTGTTGCCGGCGATGACTTCTGGGCTGCCATCCAGATCAATATCTGCAACCAGCGATAAAGGACCTACGCTTCCTTGGGTTCCACGACCACCGCTACCCGTCCACACTAAGGCCCCATTATTGTTCAGCACCTGGCGACCGACAATGATTTCCGGATTGCCATCGTTGTCGAGGTCGGCAATTGAAGGCGCGCCCCAGTAAATCGTTTCCAGGAAAACACTTCGCCACTTAAATGTACCGTCGTGTTCAAAGGCAATGAGTCGTCTGCCGCTGCTATCACAAGCAATGATTTCAGCAAAGCCATCATTGTCGATATCACCTGTCGCGATGGAAGAGGCCGTATTCACCTGGTAGGCAGGATCATTTACCGTGAACATCTCAGTGCCGTTATTACCATTCAGGGCTCGTAAATAACCGATTTCAACCAATCCCCCTCCTGTGGATGCAGTAGAAGTGAATACTACATCTGGAGTACCGTCCTTATTTAAATCAATCACTGAAGGAGTTCCCATAACATTCAGGGCATTCGGTTGTACAGAACTGGATGTCCAAGCCCACTCAAGTATCGGATCTGCATGTGCCTGTCCCGTTATTACAGCTAATAAAATAATAGGTGTAGCCACGTATAGGAAAATACGCTTGATGTTGTGCATGATGTCTTCTCCCTGTTTTATTTTCCATTTGACCGTCATTGCGACGGGTTGACTTCAAACAAAGATGAGCAGCATTCATGCCAATCCAATGAATAATAAGTATCTAAAGTAATATCAATAAGTTAACTGCATTATGAGAAATCCGCGATTATTAATGTGTAAAATATTCAATATTTTCTGTAGATATTCTGGGCAATATTGTCAGCTAATTTAACAGTGGTTATTGGGACACTAGGGACACCGTGTCCCTGGTGGTTCAGGTGTCCGCAATAATGGCCGCATTGTGGTTATCATGAAATTCAGCGACCGCCTGAACGTTATCGCATTATTGATCAATCAAGTTTATTGTCTCTTAGCCCTACTACTGATTATGAACAATTAAAAACGCGACACCGTGGTTGGGTCGATGATGAATTGAAAAAAGGATAGGGCGCGATTACGTGATGCACGTTGGACTCAAAGTCTCGCCTGCTTTATATGCGATAAAATAGGGGTGAAATAAGTCGTATTAACTTCTAAATGGAATATAACAAGGAACGACCTCACGATTCGCCTGGCGATTTAATACCGTGCGAATATCTGGATTGCATGTTAAACAACCGGAAAAACTTTAATTTAACATGTAATTAAAATAGGGAGGTCTACAAGTTTAATAACAAATTAAAAGTATATACTTAATATAATCCAATAAGATTTTGATGGTGATCGAATAAGTGGTAGGAACCAACTATACTAATTACAATTTAAAATATAAATATTATTCCTATGTTATTTAAAAATTCAAAAATAAGCATTATTTCTTTAATATTCTTCGTTTCAGGTTGTGCGGCACTCATTTTTGAAACGGCCTGGTTCCGAGTTGCTAGTATTGTATTGGGTTCCTCAATATATAGTGCAGCAGCGGTATTGATGGCGTTCATGTTAGGGCTGGGTATCGGCAATGCATTTGTTGCCTGGTATGGTCGTAAAATAAGAAGAACAGTACTTTTCTATGTCTGCATTGAACTGTTAATAGGTTTATCAGGTGTACTAAGTGTTTTTTTATTACCACTAATGAGCCCAATGATTGCCAATCTGGTACTGGATTATGGGCAAGATAGAACAGCTCTAACTGCGCTCCGATTTACACTTGCATTTTTAGTGTTTATGGTTCCAGCAGTGGCAATGGGCGCGACATTGCCTGTATTACAGAAAATTATTTATCCCTATGAAAAATCATTTGGTCGTTCTTTTGCGCGTTTATATGGCTGGAATACCGTCGGTGCTGTGGTTGGGGTGTTATTGGCTGAATTTGTATTTATTCAATATATTGGAATTATAAACACAGCCTTAATGGCTTGTGTGTTAAATTTTATTGCCGCTTATATATTAATAAAATCAGGTCTGCCTAAGACTTCAGAAACCAATCTGGTTACCGAGAATCAACAATATGCTATACCAACAGTTTATAAGATTTATTTGGTGGTTCCCTTTTTAACCGGTTTTACATTGTTAGCGTTGGAAGTAGTTTGGTTCAGGTATTCTTTATTATTTATTAATGGCACAAGTATTGCCTTCGCCATTATGTTGTCAGTAATATTAGTTGGTATAGGAGTGGGAGGCTTAATTACAACTAAAATAACCAGATTTAAATATAATCTAGACACCCTCATATTAGTCTTATTATTGTTCGCTGGAATTTATGTCACCCTTGGATACTATATATATAATAATATAGCCGAGAATTATTATTCATTGCTTGGTGGCAATTTAATAGTATTTGTCCTATCCAGTCTTGTATTGATGTTGCCAGTCAGCATTATTACAGGGATGTTGTTTCCGTTGTTGGGAGAGAAATTTTTTCAATCAGCACCGGAGACGACTCGCGCTTCTGGCATAGTTACATTAATGAATACTGTGGGGGCGGGGATTGGGTCAGCTGTAGCAACCTTTGTATTCTTACCATACCTCGGTATTGAGGATTCGATATTTACCTTATCAATTTTATATTGTTTGACTGGTTTTTTCTTTGTCATTTTATTCATAAAAATAACATCACATATATATAAATTTATACTGCCTGTTGTTACTGCAATTATATTATTCCTGGCTTTCCCAATAGGGGATATTAATAATACCTATCAGACCTTTGCCAGAACATTTTTCCGTGACTATGAACTCGTTAAGGTGCATGAAGGCCTGAATGAAACTCTACAATATTATCGTAAAAGTAAATTTGGAAAGACTTTAAACTATCGTCTTATTACTAATAATTTTAGTATGTCTGGAACTGACTATAAAGCAAAGCGATATATGAAGATGTATGCTTATTTTCCCTATATATTCAATCAAAACATCGAGGATGCTTTACAAATTAGTTATGGTGTCGGGAGTACTGCTGAGGCTATTACGCGGTTACCATCATTAAAAAATTTTGATGTAGTGGATATCTCTGAAGAAATTATTCAAAATAGTAAAGTTATACACGATTTTACAGGTTATTATCCTTTAGATGATGATCGTGCGACCATGCATATAGAAGATGGTCGATTTTATTTGCAAACTACAAATAAACAATATGACTTGATTACAGGAGAACCACCACCACCCAAAATGGCTGGCGTAGTTAACCTGTATACAGAAGAATATTTTAGACTAATCAGGTCAAAGCTAAAACTGAACGGTATTGTCTCTTACTGGTTGCCGATGCATAGCCTGTCTGAAACTGATGCCATTCAGATCATCAAAGCGTTTTGTAATGCCTTTGATGATTGTAGTTTATGGAATGGAATAGGATTGGAATTCATGTTAATCGGCTCCAATGGAGGATTGCAGCCAATCTCTGAGGAAAAGTTTGAACAAGTATGGCACTCTGACTTTGCAAATGAATTATTCAAGATTGGTTTGGAATCACCATCACAATTGGTATCAATGTTTTTGGCTGATACCAAATCATTGGATGACTTGACTAAAAATTATAAACCAGTAACTGACAATTACCCTCACCGTATCTCCCCTTCGTATTCTGATATTAATTATCAATCAAATATAAACCTTTACTTGCTGGATCAAAATAGAAGAGTGAGTGAAATAAAGAACAGCGAGTTAATTAAAAAAATCTTTCCAGGCGTTTTAATAGAACAGGCAGTAAATGAAAGTTATTTGGAAACCATGTTGGCATGGACTTACTACTATGATAACAGATATGTCGATTTAAATTTTTGGAAGAGTCTACATTCAATTATAATGGAGACAGGATTGACAGAACTGCCATTGCTGGCGTTAAGAAGCACCCCAGATGAAAGAGAAATCATTGAATCAATTGAACCAATAGACAATTTTGAGTATAGGTTTACTAAAGCAAAAGTTGCTTTAGCAAAACGCGACTATAAATTAGCATTATCTGCATTACAGAAATGTGCAGAACATTCACGACCCAAAAACCAGGAAGAATTTTTTTACAAACTTTACCTATATGTCTTGGCAATAAATAATGAATTAACAAAAGAACAATATTCTAATATTGTGGATGCGGAATTTATAGCAAAACAAAAGGCATATATTAATTGGCTGGAATCGACTTTTATTGTGAATTGAATGAAAAATGGGGTAGTTTGATCTCACTTTAGTTGCTCGTAAATTCGGAGTTTAGGGCCATCAGTTTGGGACAGATTAAACAAGCGATTTAGGTTCTAGGTGGAGGGCATTAGCACCTCTTAAAACGAAGCCTGAAAGCCAAACAGAGAGTTTTTACTCTGACTGTAAATCTAACCAAATCTAAAAAATCGCCAAAAATGGGTCATAAACTGTGGCTTTGCCAGCGGCATTCGTTAAAATAGCCCTCTTTTAACATCAACCTTATATATAGTTAGGAAGCCCTATGGAACCCGATCAAGTCAAACAGCTCATTGCTGCCGGATTACCCGATTGTGAGATTACCGTAACCGGTGATGGTAGCCATTTTGATGCCACTGTCATCGGTGAAGTCTTTGCCGGTTTATCGCTGGTCAAGAAACAGCAGCTGGTTTATGCCACGGTCAATGACCGAATTACCAGTGGTGAACTGCATGCTTTGACCATCAAAACCTTTACTCCAGAAGAGTGGGAAAAGGCCAGTAAGTTAAGAGTCTCTTAATCTCGTTACTCATCACATTTTAAAAAGCGAACACTATGGACCGATTAATTATAACCGGCGGACAAACCTTACAGGGTGAAATACGCATTTCGGGTGCGAAGAATGCAGCCTTGCCGATCATTGTCTCGACCTTACTGGCCAAAGAACCCGTCACGATTCGAAATATACCGCATTTACACGACATCACCACGACTATGGAATTGTTAGGCCGCATGGGCGTGTCCATCACCATGGGTGAGAAGCTGGATGTCGAAGTCGACAGTTCAACGATTAATAATTTTTCGGCCCCGTATGAATTGGTCAAAACGATGCGTGCATCGATATTGGTACTGGGTCCATTGCTGGCTCGCTTTGGTGAGGCCGAAGTGTCATTGCCGGGTGGTTGTGCGATTGGTTCGCGGCCTGTGAATCTACACATTCATGGCCTTGAGTTAATGGGCGCCGATATTAGCGTCGACCAGGGCTATATCAAGGCGAAGGCGAAACGCTTAAAAGGCGCGAAGATTGTGATGGACCTGGTGACCGTCACCGGGACTGAAAATTTAATGATGGCGGCCTGTTTGGCGGATGGTGTGACGACGATTGAAAATGCCGCACGCGAACCGGAAGTCGTGGACCTGGCAAATTGCTTGAATACCATGGGGGCCAAAGTCGAAGGCGCAGGCACGGATACGATCACGATCGAAGGGGTTGAGGATATGCACGGTGGTGAATATCGCGTGCTACCAGATCGAATCGAAACAGGCACCTATTTAGTCGCGGCGGCCATTACTGGCGGTAGTGTGAAATTAAAAGATACCTATCCACCACATTGCGACGCAATTATTTCCAAACTGGAAGAAGCCGGTGCGGAGATTGAGATGGGTGAGGACTGGATTAGCCTCGACATGCAGGGCAAAAAACCGAAGGCAGTTGATATCAGTACCTCACCCTATCCGGCCTTTCCAACTGATATGCAAGCGCAGTTTTGTGCCTTGAATGCGATCGCTGATGGCACCAGTATGATTACTGAAACGGTGTTTGAAAATCGCTTTATGCATATTCAGGAACTGGAACGCATGGGCGCCGATTTAAATTTAAAAGGCAACACGGTGGTTTGTAATGGTGTACAAGGGTTAACAGGTGCCCCCGTCATGGCAACGGATTTACGTGCCTCGGCCAGTTTAGTGTTAGCGGGCCTGGTGGCAGAAGGCGATACGCGAGTCGACCGTATTTATCACATTGATCGTGGTTACGAATGTATTGAAGAAAAATTGCAACAACTGGGCGCGTCGATTCGTCGCGTTCCTGCCTAAGGTTTTTAAATGAGCAAAACAGACAAATTAACCATCGCACTTTCAAAGGGGCGAATCTTTAAAGAAACCGTGCCGTTATTAAAACAGGCTGGTATCGAACCGATTGATGATCCTGAAACGAGTCGTAAGCTCATTCTTGATACCAATCAGGATAACGTCAAGCTCGTCATCATTCGTGCGACCGATGTGCCGACCTACGTGCAATATGGTGCAGCGGATATCGGTGTGGCGGGTAAAGATGTCTTAATGGAGCACGGTGGTGAAGGTCTGTACGAACCGGTTGATCTCAAGATTGCAAAATGTAAATTAATGGTGGCTGGAATCAAAGGCCAGGCTCGTCCAGCGGGCAGGCTTAAAATTGCGACCAAATATATTAATAGCGCGCGTAAATATTATTCGCAAAAAGGCGAACAGGTCGAATTTATTAAGTTGTATGGCTCAATGGAACTGGCCCCGCTGGTTAATCTGGCTGACTATATAGTCGATGTGGTGGATACCGGTAACACCTTAAAGGCCAATGGGCTCGAACCGTTGGAACACATTGCCGATATCAGTTCACGCCTGGTTATTAATAAAGCGTCAATGAAAATGAAACACCAGAGCATTCAAAGTTTAATCGATAACATTTCTGCTGCGATAAAATGAGTGCTGAATTTAATGTCTGATGTAAATATAAAACAACTTTCTACGGTAGAAACTGATTTCTGGTCTGAGCTCGATCAGCTATTAGCCTGGGACAGTGTGTCTGATGACAAGGTTTTTAATACGGTACGTGACATTATTGCTCGGGTCCGCGAAGACGGTGATAAGGCCGTTATTGAATTCACCAATCAATTTGATCGTATGTCGGTTGCCAACATGGCCGAACTTAAAATCAGTTCTGCTGAACTGGATGCCTCGGTTGATAAGATTGATAAAGACACATATGCCGCCTTACAAAAAGCGGCGGATCGCGTCAGACAATATCACGACAAACAAAAGACCGAGAGTTGGTCCTATTCCGAAGCCGATGGAACGGTTCTCGGTCAACAGGTGACACCACTTGATCGCGTGGGTTTGTATGTCCCTGGCGGCAAGGCCGCTTATCCCTCATCAGTATTAATGAATGCGATTCCCGCCAAGGTGGCCGGTGTTGAAGAAGTAGTGATGGTGGTACCGACACCGGACGGTCAAAAAAACGATCTTGTGTTAGCCGCCGCTAAAATTGCCGGCGTGGATACTGTCTTTACCATTGGTGGTGCGCAAGCCGTTGCCGCCCTGGCTTATGGCACTGAGAGCATACCCGGTGTCGATAAAATTGTGGGGCCGGGTAATATCTTTGTGGCGACTGCAAAATCAATGGTGTTTGGTAAGGTTGGCATCGATATGATCGCCGGGCCATCTGAGATTGCGGTGGTCTGCGATGGTAAAACCGATCCGGACTGGATTGCGATGGATTTATTTTCTCAAGCGGAACATGATGAAGATGCGCAGTCGATCTTGATCTCAGCCGACAGTGAGTTTATAACCAGGGTTGAAAACAGCATCGACAAACTGCTGAAGACAATGCCTCGTGCTGAGATTATACGTGCCTCGTTAAGCGGACGCGGTGCGTTTATAAAAGTAAAAGATCTGGATGAGGCGATGGATGTGGTGAATTACATTGCACCAGAACATTTAGAGTTATCAATGGATGACCCGTTAGCCTGGTCAAAAAAAGTCAAACACGCCGGTGCGATTTTTATGGGTCGGTATACGGCCGAGGCGTTGGGTGACTACTGTGCCGGACCGAATCATGTATTACCCACCTCACGTACGGCACGTTATAGCTCACCGTTAGGGGTGTATGATTTCCAAAAACGCTCCAGTTTAATTATGTGTTCGGCCGAGGGTGCATCGGAATTAGGTAAAACCGCCTCGGTATTGGCTCGCGGTGAAGGCCTGACTGCACATGCCCAATCCGCTGAATATCGCATTAAAGACTAACAAAAATGAAAGACTGGATTCGCCCTGAGATTAAGGCCTTAACGGCCTATCATGTGCCGGATGCCTCCGGTTATATCAAGTTAGATGCGATGGAAAATCCGTATAGCTGGCCGCAGGATCTGATCAATAAATGGTTAGAACTTTTAGGCGATGCCAGTTTAAATCGTTACCCGGATCCTTCCGCAAAACAACTCAAGGCTAAGATTCAAACCCGTTTAGATTTACCCGGCGATTCAGAAATTATTCTCGGTAATGGTTCGGATGAATTAATCCAGCTCATTTTAATGGCAGTGAGCGGTAAAGATCGTGTGGTCATGTCGGTCGAACCGAGTTTTGTGATGTATAAAATGATCGCAAGCTTCCTGGATATGCCCTATGTTGGGGTGCCGCTGAGTAATAAGCATGATCAGTTCGAAATAGATCTTGAACTGATGTTAGATAAGATAAATCAACATCAACCTGCGGTGATTTTTATCGCCTACCCAAACAATCCGACTGGTAATTTATTTTCAGAGCCGTCGGTAGATAAGATCTTATCCAGCACCGATGCCATTGTTGTCATTGATGAAGCCTATTTTGCCTTTGCCGATAAAAGTTATGCGAATAAATTATCGAAGTATGAAAATCTGATTGTGATGCGCACTGTTTCAAAAATGGGCCTGGCTGGTTTACGGCTCGGTTATATGGCCGGCAGTAAATCACTGCTTGATGAAATGGATAAAGTCCGTTTGCCCTATAATATAAACATATTAACGCAATTAAGTACGGAGTTTGCTTTAGAGCATAAATCGGTACTGGATCAACAAACCGAACAAATAAAACAAGATCGAGAAAAATTAGCTAAAGAATTAAAAATGATTGACGGCGTGAAAGTTTATCCTTCGGATGCGAATTTTATTTTATTACGTTTATTTGAACATGATGCGGATGAAGTGTTTGCATCATTAAAAGAACAAAATATTTTAATTAAAAATCTTTCGCATGCCGATGCAAGTTTAAAAAATTGTTTGCGGGTGACGGTTGGTAAGGCTGAAGAGAATATGTTGTTTTTATCGGTTTTCAAATCGACGCTAACTCGTTTGTAAAATTAAATTCTAAAGTTCAATTCATATTGTCGCCCTGAGCGATTAGGCTGTCATCCTGAGCAAAGCGAAGGATCTTGTCCGTCGAAAGTCGGGGTCAACGTAAGATAAAGATTCTTCGCTTCGCTCAGAATGACAGATTAGGCTGTTATTCGGAACGGTCAGAATGCCAAAATCAGGCTATTATCCGGAACGGTCAGAATGCCAAAATCAGGCTATTACCCGGAACGGTCAGAATGCCAAAATCAGGCTATTACCCGGAACGGTCAGAATGCCAAATCAGGCTGTCATCCTGAGCGCAGCGAAGGATCTTGTTCGTAGAAAGTCGAATTCAAGGTAAGATAAAGATTCTTCGCTTCGCTCAGAATGACAAATCAGGCGGTTATCCGGAACGCTCAGAATGACAAATAACAGCAAGGTGAATTTAGTTAGTGCTTGGGCGTTCTGCCACAGTTGCTTTTGTTTTCATTTTTTCCCCATTGCGCACAATGGAGAGTTCGATTTGTTCACCGGGCTTATGTTTGCTGATGTGATTTAAGGTTTCGCGAAAATCACGCACCTTATTTCCATTTACGTGAGTGATCACATCACCGCGGTCCAGTTTAGCTTTATCCGCAGGGCCATTGAGCACGATGTTGCTAATGACGACGCCTTCTGTCGATTCAAGTTTTAGTGCGTTGGCGAGTTCAGGATTAAGATTTTGAATTTTAATGCCTAACCAGCCACGAATTACCCGACCATGTTCAACCAGCTCGGTTAATACACTCTTCGCCAGTTTGATTGGGACTGCAAAACCAATGCCCTGTGAGCCGCCGCTTTTGCTAAAAATAGCGGTATTGATTCCAACCAGTTCGCCATAGGCATTGATCAGTGCGCCGCCCGAGTTACCGGGGTTAATGGCGGCATCGGTCTGGATATAATTTTCAAAGGTATTAAAACCAAGCCCGCTACGTGCCAGGCCGCTGACGATACCCGAGGTAACGGTTTGGCCGACCCCAAAAGGATTGCCGATGGCTAAGACCACGTCACCGACGAGTAACTTTTCAGATTGCCCCAGGGTGGCAACGGGTAGATCAGGTAAATCTATTTTTATGATCGCAAGATCAGATTCAGGATCGGCACCCACAATCTTAGCGCTGGCGCTACGCCCATCATAAAGGACAACGGCGATCTCTGAGGCATCCTTGATAACATGGTTGTTTGTCAGGATATAACCTTGTTTGTCCATAATAACACCGGAACCCAGACTAGCTTCACTGCGCTGTGGTTGTTGGCCTTCAGGACCCCCAAAAAAATGTTTAAAGAAGGGATCTTCGAGTAGCGCCGGTTGGCGCTCTTCAACCATTTGTGTTGCGTAAATATTCACAACGGTGGGAGCCGACTTTTGTACCGCACTGGCGTAAGAGACAACGCCCATGGTGTTGTTTAAGTCATTACGGGGATGATCCGTGGTATTTTGTTGCAATTGAATCGGCGCATTGGATTGTCCAAGCAGGTTTGGATATAGATAGACAATCACGAAAGCCAGAGCAAGACCAATGGTGGTGAATTGAAACAGAAAAGCGATGTTTTTACTGAAGCGCATAGTGATAGTTGGTTAGAATACGAACTACAGGATACCCGAAGGAGAGGGTGGGTGCATGGTAAAATTAACTGAATTAAGCCGATACTGCGATGATTTACTCGAGGTGGATCGTTTTCACGATTATTGTCCGAATGGATTACAGGTTGAGGGTAAGGCTCAAATAGAACATATCGTCAGTGGGGTGACCGCGTGTCAGGCATTGATCGATGCGGCGGTTGCGCAACAAGCGGATGCCATTCTGGTTCACCATGGTTATTTCTGGCGGGGAGAGGATGCCCGAATCGTCGGTATCAAACGCCAGCGTATTCAAGCCTTGTTGCAGTCGGAGATCAGCTTGCTGGCTTATCATCTCCCGTTAGATGCCCACCCGGTGTTAGGCAATAATGCACAACTGGCTCAGCGACTTGGATTGAACATTGAAGGGCAGTTTGGCCTTGAGCAGCCTGCCATTGGTTTGTATGGGACACTCTCTAAAGCCACACCGGCAGCAGAATTTCTGCAAACAATCGAACAACAATTATCGCGGCCACCCACTCATATTCCCGGCGAAGTAAAATCGATCCAAAAGGTTGCCTGGTGCACGGGCGGTGCGCAATCTTATATTGAGACAGCGGTGGAACTGGGCGTTGATGCTTATATAAGTGGTGAGATTTCAGAACAGACGACTCACGTTGCTCGTGAGAACGGAATGCACTTCATTGCGGCAGGACATCACGCCACGGAGCGCTACGGTGCGATGGCACTCGGCGAGCATCTGGCCGATCATTTTGCCATAAAAAATACTTTTGTTGATATAGATAACCCAGCGTAACCCTTTGATATTCATTATTATTTCCATGTTCTTCTTGACCGAGTAGGGTCATTACGGCAAACTATGCCACCGATTTTGTCGGACTATTTACTAATATTCTGACATTCTCAACAAGTTTTAATAAATTGAGTCGATATAGTTCAGTGATCCAAATTATGCGGAGAGAAATTGCATGAGCGAAGACGCAGTAGATAAAGATAAACGCCGGTTTTTAATTGCTCTGACAGCAGCAACTGGCGCTGTCGGTGCAGCCGGGATAGCCGTACCCTTTGTTAAATCCATGTTGCCCAGCGAGCGAGCCCAGGCAGCGGGTGCCCCGGTTGAAGTAGATATTAGCAAGCTACAACCAGGTGAATTACTCATCGTTGAATGGCGCAAGAAGCCAGTCTGGATCTTGAAGCGTACCGATAAGAATCTTTCCGATCTCTCATCGCTCGAAGCTAAACTGACCGATGTTACTTCCGCAGGTTCTATACAGCCTGACTATGCAATAAACGAGCACCGCTCGCGTGAAGACCATAAGAATGTCCTTGTGATGGTCGGTATTTGTACGCACCTGGGTTGTTCACCAAAACACTTCCCTGATCTTGCTCCCGCCGGTTTTGAAGACGGTTGGGTGGGTGGTTTTTACTGCCCATGTCACGGCTCGACTTTCGATTTAGCTGGACGTGTTTATAAGGGTGCGCCAGCTCCTACGAATCTTGTGATTCCTAAATTTAAGTTTTTAAGTGACACCACGATTTTGGTGGGTGACGATTCGGAGGCGACAGCGTAATGAATATGATGATGGCTTTCTTAGGCTGGGTAGATGATCGTTTTCCACTGACCAAATTATGGAACGAGCATTTAGCGGAATACTATGCCCCTAAAAACTTTAACTTCTGGTACTACTTTGGTTCATTAGCTCTGTTGGTACTGGTTATCCAGATTGTCAGTGGTATTTTCTTGACCATTCACTACAAACCCGATGCTTCGCTTAATGCCGATGGTATACCGGTTGCCTTTGCCTCCGTTGAATACATCATGCGTGATGTGGAATGGGGCTGGTTCATTCGTTATATGCATTCGACCGGTGCTTCTGCGTTCTTTATTGTCGTGTATCTGCATATGTTCCGCGGTTTGATGTATGGTTCTTATCGCAAACCACGTGAACTCATCTGGATCTTCGGTGTATTTATCTACCTCGCCCTGATGGCCGAAGGTTTCTTTGGCTACTTATTGCCATGGGGACAGATGTCGTATTGGGGTGCACAGGTTATTGTGAATCTGTTTGCGGCCGTACCGTTTGGTATTGGTGAGCCTTTATCTGAATGGATTCGTGGTGACTTTGTTATCTCTGATGCCACCTTGAACCGATTCTTTGCCTTCCACGTAATTGCGGTGCCACTGGTACTGATTATGTTAATTGCTGCACATATCATTGCCTTACATGAGGTAGGTTCTGGTAACCCGGATGGTGTTGAAATCAAGAAGAACAAGGGCCCGGATGGTATTCCGCTTGATGGTATTCCGTTCCACCCTTACTACACCGTGAAAGATATCATGGGTGTGGTGGTGTTCCTGATGGGCTTCTTTGCCGTGGTGTTCTTTGCGCCGACTATGTTTGGTTACTTTATTGAAGTGCCGAACTTCGAACCGGCCAATCCATTGAAAACGCCGGATCATATTGCCCCGGTTTGGTATTACACACCGTTTTATGCCATGTTGCGTGCGGTTCCACCCATGTTCGCCTCGCAGTTCCCTGGCGTTATTGTCATGGGGGCGGCGATTGTGGTGTTGTTCTTCCTGCCCTGGATGGACAAGTCACCGGTTAAATCTATTCGTTACAAAGACATGCGTACCAAATTGGCCCTGGCGGGTTTTGTCATTAGTTTTGTTTTGCTAGGTTATTTTGGTGTTGTATCCGCAAGCCCGATTAAGACCATGATTGCGCAGTGTGCAACCATCATCTATTTCGGATACTTCCTGTACATGCCTTATTACAGTCGTGCTGAAATAACGCCAAGTATGTTTAGAGCACCTCTAGTGGCACTTTATTCTTTCGTTACGTTAGGAATTATTGCGTATTGGTGGGGTGGTGAAGTAGATAACAGAATTACAGCACTAATAACCGTTATAACGCTGGTGTATACGGCATACTTCCTGATACTTCCAGCTTATGTTAAACCGGCTGTTGTTAAAGCTGTTCCAGAAAGGGTGACAAAATGAAGAAGAAATTAATGACTTGTTTATTGTTGTGTCTACCAATCTTTGCGCATGCCGCGTCGGGTGTACACTTGGAAAAGGCCGATATCAATCTTGAAAATAAAGATTCGCTTCGTGCCGGTGCTAAGCTTTTTGTTAACTATTGTTTAAGCTGCCACTCGGCAAGTTTTATGCGTTATAACCGCATGGCGAAAGACTTAAGCATGAGCGACGATCAGGTTGAACAAAACTTAATGTTTATTGCTAACTTTGAAAAACTTGAGTCTGGTGAAGCTAAAAAAATTGGTGATCTGATGAGCGTGGCAATGAAAACCAAAGATGCCAAACAATATTTTGGAACACCGGTTCCTGATTTGACGGCTGTTGCTCGTGCCCGTGGTGCCGATTGGTTATATAGCTACCTGACGTCATTTTATGCGGATGAAAATCGCCCCTTCGGTGTTAACAACACGGTTTTTCCTGGCGTAGGTATGCCGCACGTTCTTGTGGAAATGGATGGGCTGAAAAAATTAGTTAGTAAGGATGATCATGGTAAACCCACGTTCGAGTATATAGAGAAGGGCAGCATGAGTGATGTTGAATTCAAACGTGCCATGAACGATTTGGTTAATTTTATGGTTTACATGGGTGAGCCCATTAAGCTTAAACGCCAAAGTGTTGGCATATTTGTTATGTTTTTCTTAATAGTATTCTTCTTGTTTGCCTATCTACTCAAAAAAGAATACTGGAAAGACGTTCACTAATCCGTTATCGAGTATTAATTCCTGGCTAGAGGGGAATCTTCCCCTCAAAGTCTTTAAGTTCTATAAAGTAATCTAACCGAGGTAATTCACTTATGGCGCAAGTCACCAATCGTCGTCTGGCAATGACACTTTTCTCTTCGGACACCTGTGCTCGATGTCATACGGTACGTATTGTTTTAGCTGAAAAGGGAATTAATTTCGAAGTTAAACCCGTCACTGATGAGCATAGTCCGGAAGACCTTATTGATCTAAATCCGTACAATGAAGTGCCTACCTTGGTGGATCGAGATCTTGTTTTATATCATCATCAGGTCATTGTCGAATATCTGGATGAGCGATTTCCACATCCACCATTAATGCCAGTTGATCCTGTTTCACGTGGCCGTAATCGACTCATGTTACAACGCATTGATCGTGACTGGTATGAACTTGCGGAGAAGATCAGTAAGGGTGGCGCGGATGCCGATACCGCTCGAGATGATCTTAGAGACGGTCTACTCAGTGCGGTCCCTATTTTTGACTCAAAACCATTTTTCATGAGTGATGAGTTTAGTTTAATGGACTGTTCAATCGCACCGTTGTTGTGGCGCTTACCTGAATATAATATTCAATTACCGGGCGCGGCCAAACCATTATTGAACTATGCGAATAAAATATTTGAACGTCCCGCTTTCCAGGAAAGTTTAACGGAAAGTGAAAGAGAAATGCATTCTTAATTATCGTTAGTCAATTTACGCGTTTATTTTACGTTCGGGGATAGAACCATGGAATTAACCCCCAGTCAGCCCTATCTGATTCGAGCCATCTATGAATGGATTGTTGATAATGAACTTACGCCCTACTTATTGGTTGATGCGAGCAATGACGATGTGCAAGTTCCCGTGCAATATGTCGAAAATGGCAAGATAGTTTTAAATATAGCCCCACGTGCAGTCAGCAATCTCGAATTAAATAATGAACATGTCAATTTTGATGCGCGTTTTTCTGGTAAACCGATGCAGGTCATTTTTCCGATTGATGCCGTGCTGGCCATCTATGCCAAGGAAAATGGCCAGGGTATGGTATTCAACGAAGGTGATGAACCACCAGAACCGCCTAAGCCGGACAAACCTTCTTTGAAGTTGGTTAAATAGAAAAAAATAGGGGTCAGAGACGTATTTTTGAATTTTATTTAATTATCGAACCAAAAATACGTCTCTGACCCCAATTTTTTTCCTGACCCCCATTTATTTTTTAAACGTACACATCCAACCCAATCGAGTGGTATTTCATTTCTTTATCTCGGCGTCCATTTTTTCGGCGAGCATAAGGACTGCGTAGATCCAACATGACGGCCTGGCGTGATTGCCGGCGATCCCGGCCACAACGACGATCGTGTTCCCGACGGGGCTGCTGTTCAGTATTGTTCAACTGTGCAGACTCGTAAGAGGTCAGTTGTTGAGCTTTTCTCGAAGCCGACATCGGGCTGATATAGGCTGAATTAAAATTCTTCCGTATTCTACGTAACACCGCCGTGTTCTCCCCAGTTTCTTGATTATTCTGTTTCGAGCTTAAAGTTATTATTAAGAGTGATTATCTATGTATAACACTATAAATAATGTGAAATTTAACACATTTTGACAATACTAGGCCTGATTATTGCCGTCTGTTTGGGGGATTTTTTGAAATAGTCGATAAAAAATCAACAAGATAGGTGCAAGACCATAGGCCATCACCAGGCTAAACAAACCGATAATCAACCAATCGGCATGGCCGATGACGGTTAAGGATAAGACCAATAATATGCCGGGTACGAGCAAGCGGCGTTTTAATTGAATGTTCTGCAACAGTCGACCAATGTGCCGATATTGGGAATTCAGGCTCACCATCAGGATGCAGGCTATGCCGATGAATAGGGCTATCAGAGTGACGTGATCTTTAAAAATGTTACAGCTCGACAACACGACAATTCCGCCCAGGGTACTGGGGGCTCCCTGAAAGTAATTCGGATCGGCATTTTCTTTATTTAAGGTAAAGTACACCAGCCTTGAAATGGTAAAAATAATGTAAATGCTACCAATGATTAGGCCATCAACTAACAGGTTTGCATCAACCTGATAAAAATGAATCATTAAGGCAATGGCAGGGGCGACGCCGTATGTAAAGCCGTCGGCGATGTCATCACTGTAAACGCCGAATCGAGTTGAGCCGTATTTGCGAGCAGCAAAGCCATCCAGGCCATCAAACAATGCGCCAGTCAATAAAAATAATATACTAAACTCTAATTTGCCCAGGTAGGCCATATAGATGGCAATCACGCCACAGAGTAAATTGCCAAAAGATAAGCTGTCGGCAATATATTTCTTTTTCAGCCAACCCAGATGGATAGCAATGATAATACTGTTTACAAAACTACTGAGTATTAAAATATTGGTCGCAAGTTGAGTGTTTAAAAATGGAGAATTTATTTGTAATGCATTGATCAATAAAATAAACAGGGTTAGATAATGAATCCCCGTACGTAAACGATTGTAACTATAATATTTATATCGCGCGTAAAGATAGAGCAAGATTGCATCGAGAATTATTTTAAGTGCTATCAGAATGGCCGGCACCATACCAATGGCAAGATAACCAAGTACCAGTAAGAGCGGGTAGTCCGTTATCCGATCAAAATAACGACCAAATACTGTTTCCTGGTCATGATGTTTAGCGATGACACCATCTAAATAATCCAGCAAACCAAAAATGACAAATGCAAATACAATCGCGTAGGAGGAATAGCCGGTTATACTGTTCGGAAAAAGCAGTAATAGTATAATAGGAATACTGAGCATCAACTTTAATGTAGAGATCACATTTGGGTGCCAGGAAATACTATCTGCCACCCGTTTTTCTGTTTTAACTTTTAAATTGTTTATTTTACTCATTAATAACCCCATTTATTGATTTGAGCAGAGTAACGTTGTATGCGACGGGGCAACATCGGAAAAGTCTGATTTGCTTGTAGGAAAAGGATTACGTTACCGTCATACCCGCAGGGCACTTTTCCCGCGAAGGCGGGAATCTAAATATATGTGGATTCCCGCCTTCGCGGGAATGACAAGTGAATTGAAAAAAATAGGGGTCAAAAAAAAATAGGGGGCAGAGACGTATTAATTATTTTCTACCACAGAAAATAATTAATACGTCTCTGCCCCCTATTTTTTTATTCATCCAGATTAAAGATTCTATTGTCCATTCGTGCACATAAAATATGGATCAATAGTAAATGAACTTCCTGGGTACGGGCCGTGGAATTCGATGGAACGCGCAGTTCAACATCATTAGCCTTTATATAATTTGCCATTTCGCCACCATCACGACCAGTAAAGGCAATAATTTGCATCCCGCGCATATGAGCCGCCTCGATTGCGCGAATGACATTTTTTGAATTTCCGCTGGTCGAGATAGCTAACAAAATATCATTTTCCTGGCCCAGGGACGAAATTTGTCGGGCAAAGATTTCATTATAATCATAGTCATTTGCGATCGAGGTTATCGTCGAGCTATCTGTGGTGAGTGCGATTGCCGGGATACTGGTGCGGTCATGATGAAAACGATTGATTAGTTCGGATGAAAAATGTTGTGCATCGGCGGCTGAGCCTCCATTACCACAACTCAATACTTTTTTGCCGTTCTTTACTGCGGTAATTAATAATTCTATTGCCGCGGCAATGTCATCACACATGATCTCAAGCGCAGTCTGTTTTGCTTTGATACTGGCATTAAATAGTGATTTAATTTTATCTTGTTCGCTCATAAATAGAATTTAACCTTCAAATGCATTTTGTATCCAGTTTATGTCAGCACGTTGGCTCTGGTTGTGAGTTACCGCGATAACGTCAAATCGTGCCGGAATAGATGCAGGCACATGGTTTTGTTGCAGGTAATTTTCTGCAGTCCGTTGTAATTTTTGTTGTTTAGTCCAATTAACACTGCTAGCACTATCAACAAGATTATTTGATTTTCTTGAACGAACTTCCACAAATACAATGGTCTGGTCTTGTTTCATAATCAGATCAATCTCTCCATAGCGGCAATGATAATTTTTAGTGATAAGCTTTAAACCCTTATCGCTTAAAAAATCACAGGCCAGTGTTTCTGCCTGTTGCCCTGTTCTTTGAGTATAGCCCACAATGCGCAGTTAAAGTTTGCCTTGCTCAATCGCCACCGGGCGACCACTACGGAATTTCACCCAGGTTAACTGGCGACGGACACGTAATTGATCATCCAGGCTTAAACTTCCAGTCTCCCCATCAAAACGTTCATAAGGATAATTTCTAAGTGTGTTCAATGCACCGATGATATTAAACGCATCGATACCAAGGGCATATAATCTTTGCAAAGCATTACCGGCATCCGAAATCTGACTATCAATCTCGGCACGAATACCGCGATGTTCTGAGCTCTCTGATAAGACCCAAGGCATGTCACCAAAACGAAGGCCATCCATATCGCGATCCCGTTCCTGGTTTAATACTCCTGTATAAACATGGGAAGTCGCATAAACGGGGACTTTACTGGCGTGATAAAATTTGAGTTGAGGGCGAATTTGTCTTGCTTGTCTTGGGTAGGCGGCAATAAAGATAAAATCTATATCTTTACGACGTCGTGAGGTAAATTTGATGTCGCGCTTTAATGTTGTTGCGATTCGACGATAACGACGTTTACTATCATCAATGTTCAGCATGGCTCGAATAGGTTGAGCGAAATCAGTTTTTGTTGCTTCATAGGCCTGTTTTTCGACAATACGGCCACCCATTAATTCCCAACGCCCTTTAAAGGCCTGATAAATACGCTCACCCCATGGACCATCGGGCACTAACACGGCTGCATTCACATGTCCGTCTAACCAGGTTCGCTCTGCAACTTGTCGGGCTTCCTCTTCAGGAGAGAGACCAAATTGGTAGAAGTTGCTACGCGCCGCTTCATCTTCTGCAGTATAATTCAGGGCCATGATCGGTACCGGCAATTCTTCCAGGTCATTAATTCGTTTAACCGCATCTTTGGTTAATGGTCCAATGATAAACTGGGCGCCATCATCAACCGCTTGTTGGTATATGTTTTGTACTTGTTGATCATCTCCAACATCATAAATTCGTATTGACTGATCCGTGTTGGGACGCAAGGTAAAATAGGCTGCTAGAAAGCCATCACGCAAGGCCTCTCCTGCTTTTGAAAACTTACCACTCAACGGCACTAACATAGCGACACGATCAGGGTAAGAAACGTCTTCTTGTTTGCGTTGAGATAAGGCTAATAAGATCTCTTCAGAAGCCGGATGGTTTGGGTATTTTTCTCGCCATAAATAAATTTGCTCTTTTAATCGATTAGGGCTGAGTTGATGGATTTTTGCAATTTGTACCAGCTCCATCCAGCCGCTTAATGCATCGGGTGGCGGGGCCGAACGTAATTGTTGCAGGGCGCGTTCCGACATACTGGCGAGTGCCGACCAGATATCCTGTTGATTTTGAGTTATCAGCTCTTTATTGGATAAGTAATTTTCACGGGCAACCAGTTCCTTAGCGGTCTCCAGTCGATTACCGAGTAAGGTATTGGCTTCAGCACGCAGATCATGAAATTCTGCCAGATAAATCTCAGGCGTCGTATCTATAAATGGGGTTTCAAGAGCAATTAAGGTTTGAGCTGGCTGACGTTCCGCTATGGTCATATTTGCCTGGGTTAAGCGATATATCATCTGGTGAAAAGAATCCAGGGCAGCGTAATCAATGGTTGTTAATATCTGCTGAGCCTCAGTTAATTTGCCAGATCGGGCCAGCGCCGCGCTGGCACGAAGTTGAAAATAGGTCTGCTGACTACCCGTTGAAGATTTTGATATGACTAAAAAACTTCTTGCTGCATTTTCAAATTGACCTGATTGAAACAACAGTTCAGGATCAGTATCAGAAATTTCTGCGTCAGTAATGTCGGTGTCTTTTGTAATTGTACAACCAGCTAAGCCAATCAGAAGGCCGCATAAAACCAGAAAACGTGTTGTCATATTAAATTAATTCCCATTTTCATCTCTAACTTAAGGATTATAGCGTGTCTACAAAAACCGGCGTTCTCTATGTGGTGGCGACCCCAATTGGTAATTTGGGGGATATGACCCAACGCGCAGTAGAGGTACTAAAATCGGTTGACCTTATTGCTGCTGAAGATACACGAAATAGCCAAAAGTTGCTTAGGCATTTTTCGATTCAGGTACCGATGATGGCAGTTCATGAGCATAATGAACGTGATCAAAGCGACGAAATTATAAAGCGATTACAGGATGGGCAGTCCATAGCCTTGATCAGTGATGCGGGCACACCGTTGATCAGTGATCCAGGATATAAAATTGTCACACGGATTCATCAACGCGAAATGAAGGTGGTCCCAATCCCAGGTGCCAGTGCATTGATTACGGCCTTATCGGTTGCTGGCATGCCCACTGATCGGTTTTGTTTTGAGGGGTTTTTACCCGCCAAATCAGGGGCTCGGGAAAAAATATTGAGTGAGCTTAAAGACGAGACCCGAACGCTTGTGTTTTATGAGGCGCCGCATCGTATATTAGCCTGTGTGGAGTCGGTAGCGGCTATATTGGGCGAACAACGCATGCTGACCCTGTTACGAGAATTGACGAAAATTTATGAAACTGTGAAACGAGCCCCGGCGATAGAACTGGCCAACTGGATTCGTGAAAATCCCGAGCAGCAAAAGGGTGAGTGCGTTTTGGTGATCGAGGGAGCGCTACCGGTTGAGGATCCTGAACAGGCTAATATCAAGGTTGAAAGTTTATTGAAGGCGTTGTTACAAAAAATGAGTGTAAAAGATGCCGCCACCATCAGTGCTGAACTTACCGGTAAAAAGAAAAATGCCCTCTATGAACAAGCTTTGCAGATACGAGAGCAAGCAAAGCAGCATTATGATTAACTATCCGTTAAAATAGACAGTGAAAGTCGGCCAGGCAATCGCTAGCAATGAAAATTTCTAGAGGAAAGTCCGGGCTCCACTAGGGCAGAGTGCCAGGTAACGCCTGGGCGGCGAGAGCCGATGGAAAGTGCCGCAGAAAATATACCGCCTGGCTTTGTGAATTCAAAGCTTGGTAAGGGTGAAATGGTGCGGTAAGAGCGCACCGCGCTGATGGTAACATCAGTGGCAGGGAAAACCCCACTCGGAGCAAGGCCAAATAGGGGTGTTATAGCATGGCCCATGCTGCACCCGGGTAGGCTGCTTGAGCCATTTGGTGACGAATGGCCTAGATGAATGGTTGTCCACGACAGAACCCGGCTTATCGGCCGACTTTCACTTATCTTTCTAAATTTGATCAAATATTGATCGAAATTTCCTGATTTTTCACTTTAACTACCCTCTGTAACCATCTGTTTATGAAGGATATTTATCCATTAGCTTTCTTGAATATTTGCCCATTTCTTGATCAAAACCTCTCTAAGTTACTGACAAATAAGCAACTATTTTCTTAGTTTTGTGGGCTATTCCCCTTGCTCCGTGGGAAGTTAGGCACTATAGTGTTATGTAGTGGGAAAAAGTGGGACTAGATGGATCATACCGTCTAAAGGGGACAAAAAGCGTGTTTAAAGGTGTCACGATTCTAAATCTCGATGCCAAGGGGCGAATGGCTATTCCGACAAAATATCGGGAAGGCATACAGTCGTCTGTGGATGGTCAGTTAGTGGTCACTCTCGGTATGAGTGATCCTTGTCTATCGATCTACCCAGCAAATGAATGGGAAGAAATAGAACGCAAACTGGTTCGTCTGCCAAGCCTCAATAAACAAGCTTCTCGTCTAAGACACCTCTTGTTAGGTCATGCCTCGGAGGTTGACCTCGATTCCCATGGAAGAATTTTGTTACCGCCTGCGCTGCGTGAACTGGTTCGATTAGAAAAACGCGTCATTTTGCTTGGCCAGGGAAATAAATTTGAAGTCTGGGATGAAACAACCTGGAACGATCGCCGTGACCAATGGTTGGATGAAACCAATTCAGATGATGGTTTTTCTGACGATCTGGAGTCATTGTCGTTATAGCCGCCGTGGAAGATTTTTTACACGAAACGGTATTACTGAACGAGGCGGTTGAGGCTTTGCAAATCAAACCCGAGGGGGTTTATATCGATGGAACGTATGGACGGGGAGGTCACAGTCAAATGATCCTGCAGAAATTCGAGCAGATGCCCGAATCCGGACATTTATTGGTCATCGATAAGGATCCTGCGGCACTCGCGGATGCAAAACAGCGTTTAGGCAAGCGGGCACATACCTATATATATAGAGGCAGTTTTGCCGACATCGATCAGGCCCTGGCAGAAACAGGCTGGGCACAGCCTGCGAATGGAATATTGCTGGATTTAGGCGTTTCTTCTCCACAGCTGGATGATGCAGAGCGTGGCTTTAGTTTTCGTCGCGATGGTCCTTTGGATATGCGCATGGATACTGAACAGGGTATGTCGGCTGCACAGTGGCTTGCCAGGGTTGAAGAGCAAGAGTTGATTAAGATATTGAAAGAATATGGCGAAGAACGTTTTGCGAAACGCATCGCCCGAGCCATTTTAAGAGAGCGCGAGACCCAGGCCATTACCACAACGCAGCGTTTGGCTTCGATTGTGGCGCAAGCTGTACCCACTCGTGAACAGGGTAAGGATCCGGCAACACGTACCTTTCAGGCGATACGAATTGAAATTAATCATGAATTAGATGATTTAAAAGCCTGTTTAGCAGCATCACTTGAAACGCTGGCCATCGGCGGACGTTTAGTCGTCATTAGCTTTCATTCATTAGAAGACCGAATCGTAAAACGTTTTATGCGCGAACAAAGTCAGGGTGATCAATATCCTCACGATTTACCGATTCGACATGTTGAAGTCAATGCGCGCTTAAAGCTGGTTGGTAAAGCCGTTAAGGCAAGCAAAGAAGAAGTACAAAACAATCCACGTTCACGTAGCGCCATCATGCGTGTCGCGGAGAAACTGGCATGAGGATGCGCCTGATCAATTTGGGATTATTAGTCGTCATCGTAATAAGCGCTATCGGTGTTATTTATTCAAAACACCATAATCGTATGTTGTATGTCGAATTACGCGGTTTACAAACAACCCGTGATGATTTGAATGTGGACTGGGATAGATTGCAACTGGAACAAAGTACCTGGGCGACGCATGCGCGTGTTGAAGGTGCGGCACGCAAGCGCTTAGCGATGCGTAATGTTGATTATAATGAGGTAATAGTCGTAAGGCCATGACTGAGACTGTACACAAACCAGCAAGTCGATTTCGGATAGGCACTGTCCTGGTGATCGTGTTGATCGTTCCGATTGCCTTAGTGGTTCGCGCCTTTGATTTACATGTGACCAACAAAGAGTTTTTAATAGGTCAGGGCGATGCTCGTTCAATTCGTGAGTTACCGGTGGCAGCGCATCGAGGTATGATTGTCGATCGCCATGGTGAGCCACTAGCGGTTAGCACACCGGTAGATTCAATTTGTGCTGATCCACGACGCTTTGCTGTTACACCGGCTCAATTGGCCAGGCTTGCTAAGACACTGGATATTAAGCCACAGCAGATCAGTAAGCTTGTTAATGATAAGAAAAAAGCCAATAAAAGTTTTGTTTATTTAAAACGACGTATTATTCCGTCACAAGCAAAGAAAGTTACGGCTCTAAATATTCCAGGCATATCGCTACGTCGTGAATACCGTCGTTATTATCCAACCGGTGAGGTAACGGCCCATATTATTGGATTCACCGATGTCGATGATAAAGGACAGGAAGGTATTGAGCTGGCTTATCAGCAGTGGCTTAAAGGTGAAAAAGGGCAACAGGTTGTTATGACCGATAATCTTGGTCGAGTTGTCAATTATATCGATTTAATAAAACAACCTCGCGCTGGAAAAGATTTAGTCTTAAGCATTGACCGTCGTTTGCAGTACTTAACTTATCGTGAGTTAAAACGTGCCGTATTTAAACACAAGGCAAAATCTGGCTCAGCAGTCATACTTGATGTGCAAACGGGTGAAGTATTGGCAATGGTTAATCAACCTTCGTTTAATCCAAATAATCGTAGTAGCTTGAAAGGATATCGATATCGTAACCGTGTGGTTACTGACACATTTGAGCCGGGTTCAACCGTGAAACCATTTACAATTGTTGCAGCCCTGGAGTCAGGCAAGTTTTCTGCCTCTAGCACTATTGATACTAGTCCGGGATACATGAAGGCAAGCGGTCGTATTATCAAAGATATAAAAAATTACGGTCGAATTTCATTAGGCAAGGTGATCTCAAAATCCAGCAATGTTGGCGCATCAAAATTGGCTTTAGCGATTAAAGCAAACGATTTGGTTAAATTACATCGTAGAGTTGGTTTTGGTGACTTGTCCCAAAGTGGCTTATCCGGTGAAGTGGAAGGTTCGATTAATCAACCTCGAGTCTGGCGTGATATAGAACGTGCAACCTTATCTTATGGTTACGGATTGTCGGTAACTACATTGCAGCTTGCCCGGGCCTACTCGGTACTTGCTAGCGGTGGGAAATTAAAACCGGTCACTATTGAATTACAATCGACTGATGTTGATGGCGAACAAATTATTTCCAAAAAATATACAAAACAAGTCATAAAAATGTTAAAGGCAGTGGTCAGTGATGGTGGCACAGGCACAAAAGCGAGTGTCCCTGGCTATCATGTTGCAGGCAAAACGGGTACGGTCAAAAAAGTAGGTAAAAATGGTTATACCGATAATAAGTATATTTCGACTTTTGTTGGCATGGCACCCGCAGATAATCCCAGATTGGTAATGGCAATAACCATTCATGAACCGCGTGGTGAACATTATTATGGTGGCGAAGTAGCGGCACCCGTATTTAGTCATGTTATGGCGGGTGCATTACGTTTATTAGATATCGCTCCTGATGTATTGCCAGAGAATGAAAATACGTTTGCATTATTAGGTGGAATGAAATGATGACAGCGAATCACATTCCATTAAAAATTTTACTTAGCAAATTGTTGGATGGATTTGTTGAAGTAAAAGATTTTGTCACGATAGTTGTAGAAGATGTAGTACTCGATAGCCGTAATGTACAAAATAATTCTTTGTTTATTGCATTACCCGGAGCGACAGTTAATGGACGAGAGTTTATCGATGCAGCGATAGAATCGGGTGCCAGTGCTGTTATTTGGGGGTGTGAGCAAGGAGCGGTACCTATACCCGTTGCCTGGAGGGTAAATAAAGATGGACTAAAAGTGCCTGTGATTGCAATTGAGGATTTAACAAACAAGGTCGGCAAGATAGCCGACCGTTTCTATCAGGGTCCTTCAAAGAAAATGCAAGTCATCGGAATTACTGGTACCAATGGTAAAACATCCTGTAGTCACTTTATTGCTAATGCATTGGGAGAATCATCGACTACTGGTGTTATTGGTACTTTAGGTTGGGGGCAACTGGATAACCTGCATATTAGTTCACATACAACACCGGATGTGGTTACCTGTCATAAATGGTTAGCTGAAATGCAGCAACAGGGTGTTAAATTTGTCGCTATGGAAGTGTCATCGCATGCTCTGGATCAGGGGCGGGTTGATAACATAGCATTTGATAGTGCCGTGTTTACAAACTTAACTCATGATCACCTGGATTATCATGGCAGCCTGGAAGAATATGCTCGAACAAAAGCACGTTTATTCACTATGGAAGGTATACGCTATGCTGTCATTAATATTGACGATACATTTGGTAGAAAATTACAGTCACAAATAAGTAAAAACATTCAGGTACTGAGTTATGGTTTAAAAAATGAATCAACACAACCTGATATCTATGCAAATAATATATTACAGACTGAATTGGGGCTAGAATTTGATCTTCATACGCCAGCTGGAAACATCAAGATCACCAGTCCGGTATACGGTTTATTTAATGTTTATAACTTATTGGCGACAGCTGGAATCTTGTTAATCAATAAAACATCGCTTAACGACATTGCATCAAAGTTGAATTTGGTTCAAACAGTCAATGGACGATTATCTATTGTAGAACAATCATCACTGGCTACTCAGGTTCCACATAGAACGATAATAGTCGATTACGCTCACACCCCCGATGCTTTAAAACAATCTTTGTTGACCATGCATGAACATTTTTCTCAGCCAATATGGTGCGTATTTGGATGTGGTGGTGACAGGGATAAAGAAAAAAGACCAATAATGGGCGCCATTGCCAGCGAGCTAGCTGAACACGTTATTGTCACAAGTGATAACCCACGTAATGAAGATGCTGAAGAAATCATTAATGACATATTGTCTGGAATAAGTAATTCAGAAAATGTAATCACTAAAGTTGATCGCCGTGAGGCCATTTATGCTGCGCTTAGTAAGGCAAAAGATAATGAAGTGGTTTTAATCGCCGGTAAAGGGCATGAAGCCTATCAGCAAATAGGTGAAAATCGATTTCCGTTTAATGATGCAGATGTTGTGACAGATTATTTACAAGGTTTACCGCTATGACCAGCATCTCATTTAACTGGAATCTGGACCACATTGCTCGAGTTATCGACGGAGAGTTAGTTGGTGATGATTTACGCGTTACTGGTGTAAGTACTGATTCAAGGAGTGTGGCAAAAGGTAAATTATTTATTGCCTTAAAAGGTCCTTCATTCGATGGGCATGATTTTGTTCATCATGCAGAACAACGACATGCTGCTGCTATTCTAGTCGAAAAAGAGATAGCAACGTCTTTGCCACAAATAATTGTAAAAGATACTTATATTGCGTTAGGTCTGCTTGCACAGGCATGGCGAAATCAATTTTCAATTCCATTAATCGGAATAACAGGCAGTAATGGTAAAACAACGGTAAAAGAGATTACGACATCAATATTGTCTTGCGAAAATAGAGTGTTAGCGACGCAAGGAAACTTAAATAACGAAATTGGCATGCCACTAACATTATTGCAGCTGGATAAGCATCATGATGCGGCCGTTATTGAAATGGGAGCCAATCATCCAAAAGAAATTGAGTATCTAACTAAACTTTCATCGCCCACCGTGGCCATCTTGACTAACGCCGGTCCAGCTCATCTAGAGGGGTTTGGTGATATAGATGGCGTTGCGAAATCGAAGGGTGAGATATTTGAACAGCTTGGCGAAGATGGTACGGCCATCTTGAATGCTGATGATAATTATTTTGAGTATTGGCAATCATTATGCGGAACTAAAAAATCGATTACCTTCGGTATGAACTCAGAAGCGAATGTGAGCGCAGTACAAAAGTCTGAACATATCTTAATATCGACCCCTGTTGGTAATATTGATGTGAAATTTAAAATGCTCGGTGAACATAATGTAATGAACGCATTGGCTGCGGTCGCGGCATGCATTGCGATTGGAACGAGCCTGGAATCTATTAAACAAGGGCTAGAGGCTATTCAAGGGGTAACCGGCCGTTTACAACTTAAAGCAGGATGTAATGGGAGTCGCATTATTGATGATACTTATAATGCAAATCCCGCTTCATTAGGAGTGGCGTTATCCGTTTTGAATAATTACCCAGGTGAACATTTGCTGGCATTGGGGGATATGGGTGAGCTTGGTAAAGAAACTGAAAAATTGCATATACAAGCAGGCAAGCAAGCACGAAATTCTGGCGTAACAAAACTTTATACAATAGGTCAGTACGCTCGTTTAGCTGCTAAGAGTTTTGGCCCAAACAGTAAGGTTTTTGATGATAAACCAAGCATGGTTTCAGATCTGAAAAACTGCCTGGCAGGTGATGTCACGCTGTTAGTGAAAGGATCTCGTTTAATGAAAATGGAAGTCATCGTGGATGCGCTAGTTCAATCTGCGCAAAACGGAGATAAATAAAATGCTGTTCCATTTAACTCAATACTTTGCTGAATATTATAGTGGCTTTAATGTCTTTAATTATCTGACCTTGCGTGCCATTTTAGGAGCGTTAACGGCATTAATGATTTCATTCATTATCGGTCCTTACATGATAAAAAAATTAAGCATTTTAAAGATTGGACAGACCGTACGTGATGATGGGCCTGAAACTCATTTTTCTAAAGCGGGAACTCCGACGATGGGCGGAGCACTTATTCTTATCGCAGTTTCTGTGGCTACGCTGTTGTGGGCTGATCTGGATAATAGACAAATATGGGTTGTACTATTTGTATTACTAAGTTTCGGTATTATTGGCTGGATTGATGATTATAAGAAACTGATCAAAAAAGATCCTGAAGGTTTAAAGTCTCGTTATAAGTTTTTCTGGCAATCATTTTTTGGCCTGGTTGTTTCAATTTATCTATTTGAAACCGCATCGCCTGTAGAAAAGGAATTAATAGTGCCATTCTTTAAATCGGTAGCTATTCCGTTAGGCGTCATTACCTTCGTAAGCTTATCTTTTCTTGTCATTGTCGGTTCAAGTAATGCGGTGAATTTTACGGATGGTCTGGATGGCCTGGCAATATTACCAACCGTCATGGTTGGTGGAGCACTTGGTATCTTTGCCTATTTAACGGGACATGCAAATTTTTCAGAATATTTATCGATTCCATATGTTGCGGGTGCGGGTGAGTTAGTTGTTTTCTGTGGAGCACTTGTTGGCGCAGGTTTAGGATTTCTTTGGTTTAATACCTATCCTGCTCAGGTATTTATGGGTGATATTGGTGCTTTGTCTATAGGTGCGGCACTTGGTGTCGTTGCGATTATGATTCGACAGGAGTTTGCCCTGTTTATTATGGGCGGTGTATTTGTAATGGAGACGGTGTCCGTCATTATTCAGGTTGCATCTTATAAGCTAACAGGGAAACGAATTTTTCGCATGGCACCATTGCATCATCATTTTGAATTAAAAGGTTGGCCTGAACCTCGAGTGATTGTGAGATTCTGGATCATTACGGTTATTTTGGTGTTAATTGGTTTGGCAACGTTAAAGGTACGATAAGAGAAACTGATTGTGTTGGCGATGAAAAATATACATGAACAATTAGTTTGTGCAGATCTTTTTAGTGATCAGCGGGTACTCGTTTTGGGTTTAGGCCAAACGGGTGTTTCTTGTGCACGCTTTTTAGCGGATCGAAATATTGATTTTTCAGTGATGGATAGTCGCGAGAACCCACCTGGCGTTGATATCTTGAAGAAATATTTACCGAACGTTGAGTGTATGTTTGGTTGTTTCGATTTAAATAAAGTTAACGATTTTGACGTAGTGTTAGTGAGCCCTGGAATTTCTGTAAAAGAGCCGATCGTAAAACTTGCAGTAAAAAATAATAAACAAATAATGGGTGATGTTGAACTCTTTGCTCAATGCACAGATAAGCCGATAGTGGCTATAACTGGTTCGAATGGTAAAAGCACTGTGACCGCCCTGTTAGGTGAAATGGCCAGACAAGCAAACATCAAGGTTGCTGTTGGCGGGAATATTGGTGTGCCAGTTTTAGATCTATTAACTGATGACCAGCAAACAGAGCTGTATGTACTTGAGTTATCCAGTTTTCAACTGGAAACGACGTATAGCTTTAATGCTGCAGTGAGTACTATTTTGAATGTCAGTGAAGATCATATGGATCGTTATGATTCATTTGCCGATTATAAAATGGCGAAGAAAAAAATCTACCATGGTGACGGTATTGTCATTGTAAACAAAGATGAAGAGGCGATAGGGAGTTTTAGTGAGTCACGCAATATAGTTTATTTTTCCCGGCAGGTACCCGAAACAGATAGTGATTTCGGTTTGATTCGTGAAGGTGAATATATCTGGTTGGCTAAAGGGACGAATAAACTAATGACGACCTCAAGCTTGAAAATTAAAGGGCAACATAATATTGCCAATGCACTTGCCGCATTAGCACTGGGTGATAGTGCTAAGTTTCCTATGACAGCAATGATTTTAGCGCTTCAGGAATTTTCTGGGCTGGCTCATCGTACACAATGGGTGCTTGAAAGCCATGGTGTAAGTTGGATTAATGATTCTAAAGCAACAAATGTTGGTGCCTCTCTCGCTGCAATTAAAGGCCTGGGTACTGACAAAGACTCACCAAAATTAATTGTGCTATTGGGTGGTCAGGGTAAAGGGCAGGATTTCTCTCCTTTACAACCGGTGTTAATGGATTATGCAAAAGTGGTTTTGATTTATGGTGAGGATGCGCAGTTAATTCAAGCTGATCTAGGACAGAATCTAAAGGTAACAATCGTTGAAAATTTAGAAGAGGCCGTAGCAGAGGCGGAACACTTGGCTGAGTCGGGTGATACGATTTTATTGTCTCCAGCCTGTGCCAGTTTCGATATGTTTACCGGCTTTGAACAACGTGGCGACGAATTTATTCGTCTGGCTCAGGAGGTGACCTCTTGAGTCAGACATTAACTTCATATATGCATGCTGCATTTAATCAAAAGCAAAAAAAATCCAAAATAGTCTGGACCTCCGATTACTGGTTATTAGGAACCATTTTATCAATTTTGATTTTAGGATTGATTATGGTTGGTTCAACATCAATATCGATAGCCGAAAAGAATACCGGGCAGCCGTTTTATTATTTATGGCGTCAATTGACGTTTACCGGTATTGGTGTCTTCGCGGCGTTAATCGTCTCAAAGATACCAATGCGTTTGTGGCAAGAACTTGGACCCGCTTTAGTTATCGTTAGCATCCTGTTGTTAATACTGGTCTTCGTTCCCGGTTTAGGCAAAACCGCAAATCATAGTACACGTTGGATCTCATTAGGTGGTCTGCATGTGCAATCATCTGAGTTTGTAAAATTGTTCATGATCTTATATTTAGCGGGCTACCTGGTGCGCCATACAACGGCAGTAAGGACAACAGCTAGTGCATTTCTTCGCCCACTCGGACTGTTAACGTTTCTTATGTTTTTGCTGTTATTGGAACCTGATTTTGGTGCAGCAGCCGTTCTTATTAGCACAGCGGTTGCAATGATGTGGCTTGCTGGTGTAAAAGCGGGGCAATTTTCATTATTGATAATCTCAGTTTCATCTGCTGCGGTATTGCTTATTAGAACATCTGAATACCGCATGAAACGATTTACAGGATTTTTAGACCCGTGGGGTGATCCTTTTGACAGCGGCTTCCAGTTAACGCAGGCATTAATTGCATTTGGACGTGGTGAATGGATGGGCGTTGGTTTAGGGGCCAGTGTACAAAAATTATTTTATTTACCAGAGGCACACACTGATTTTCTGTTTGCTGTGTTAGCCGAAGAGCTTGGATTGTTTGGTGTTATTACTGTTATAGCGTTATTTACCTTTTTAGTTTATCGCATATTGAAAATAGGTCGTGCTGCGGAGACTCGTGAACGTCCATTTGCCGGGTATGTAGCTTATGGAATTGGTATCTGGATTGCGCTGCAAGCCTTTATCAATATTGGAGTCAACATGGGTGTATTACCGACTAAAGGCTTAACGCTGCCTTTTATGAGTTATGGTGGAAGTAGCATGGTTGCCATGTGTATTGCGATTGGGTTGCTGGTCAGAATCGATTATGAAACTCGTAAAGAAGATCGAAGTATACAAAAAGGAAAACGTTGGGATTAACTATGCAGGATAAAGTTGCATTAATTATGGCGGGCGGAACAGGCGGACATGTTTTTCCAGCTCTTGCTGTTGCCCAGGCATTACGTACCTGTGGAGTTACGGTGCATTGGCTCGGTACTCGTGCAGGTATCGAATCAAAAGTTGTACCACAAGCTGGCTTTGATATCTCGTATATAAATATACAAGGGCTACGAGGAAATGGTGCATTACGTTTAGTACTGGCACCTTTTAAACTTATATATGCAACCACGCATGCTATTTTAATTTGTTTAAAGTTAAAGCCAAACTTTGTATTAGGTATGGGTGGATTTGTTACCGGCCCAGGTGGGGTTGCTTCTAGATTATTAGCAAAACCATTGATCATTCATGAACAAAATGCGATCCCAGGTTTTACTAATGTCATGTTAAGCAAAATAGCAACCCGCTTGCTGGAAGCTTTTCCAAATGCATTTAAGGCGACTAAAAAATCTTTCCATACGGGAAACCCGGTACGCGATTCAATATTACAGCTGGATAATCCAGAACAACGATATGCTAATCGTGAAATGGCCATTCGAATTCTGATTGTTGGTGGAAGCCTGGGTGCACAGGCGTTAAATGAAGTGGTACCACAAGCTCTGTCTATATTAGGTACTGAAAATAAATTAGAGATTTGGCATCAGGCCGGAAAACAAAAGTCAGATACAACTATGACGGCCTATCAGGATCAAAATCTGGACGCTAAGGTTGTTGAGTTTATTGATGATATGGATTTAGCCTATGAATGGGCAGATTTGATCATATGTCGTTCTGGGGCAATGACAGTGTCAGAGATTTGTGTCGTTGGTCTGGCTTCCATACTTGTCCCATATCCCTATGCGGTAGATGATCATCAGACGGCAAATGCACGATATTTGGTTGATGCTAATGCAGGGATTCTGATTCAGCAAGATGAATTAACGTCACACAAATTGGCGAATGAGTTACATAAGTTATTTATATCTGGCCGTGAAAGATTATTGAGTATGGCAAACCGAGCCTATGAATTAGCGCGCCGGGATGCGACCCAGGTTGTGATGCAGCATTGTCTTGAGGTGGCGCGATGATACAACACGCACGTCGCATAACAGACGTTAAACACGGTCGTGGAGAACCGGGTATGGGTAGCATCAAACGTGTTCATTTTGTCGGTATCGGTGGCGCGGGTATGAGTGGTATTGCTGAAGTGGTATTAAATTTAGGCTATGAAGTGAGCGGCTCAGATATAAACAAAAGCGCTGTCACTGAACGATTAGAATCAATGGGAGCCAAAATATTTATTGGTCATGTAGAAGCTAATGCTAAAGACTGCGATGTTGTGGTGATCTCCAGTGCAGTAAAAGACGATAACCCGGAAGTGATTGCTGCTCATGAATTAAGAATTCCTGTTGTTCCGCGGGCTGAAATGTTAGCTGAATTAATGCGTTTCCGTTATGGCATAGCGGTAGCAGGAACACATGGTAAAACGACCACGACCAGTTTAATTGCGAGTGTTTTAGCTGAAGGTGGAGTGGATCCAACATTTGTTATTGGCGGAAAATTAAATAGTGCCAATGCGAATGCCCGATTGGGAAGTGGACGCTATTTAGTTGCCGAGGCAGATGAAAGTGATGCTTCGTTTATGTTGTTGCAACCGATGTTATCCATAGTAACAAACATAGATGCGGATCATATGGAAACTTATGGTGGCGACTTTGAAGTTCTAAAACAAACCTTTGTAGATTTTTTGCACCACCTGCCATTTTATGGCTTAGCCGTATTATGTTTTGATGACCCGGTTATACAGGAAATTATTCCAAAGGTGACTCGGCCGGTAGTGACCTATGGGATGCATGAGGATGCAGATGTTCGGGTGACCAATATTCAAAGTGAAGGGTTTCTGACACATTTTGAAGTTCTGTTTAAAGAGCAGGGTTCAAGCCTGTCATTATCATTGAACATGCCAGGGCACCACAATATTTTAAATGCCTTAGCGGCGGTTGCGGTTGCGCATGAACTGGGCATTAAAGACCAGGCTATTATCGAGGCGCTCAAGCAATTTCAGGGTATTGGTCGTCGATTTCAACATTATGGCGAGATTAAAATTAGTGATGGAAAGGTGATGCATGTTGATGATTATGGTCATCACCCAACAGAGGTGGCTGCGGTTGTGCAGGCAATACGTAGTGGCTGGCCTGAACGACGTCTTGTTCTTGTTTTTCAACCTCATCGTTATACGCGGACACGTGATCTATTTGAGGATTTTTGTATCGTGTTATCTGAGGTAGACAATTTGGTTTTACTGGATGTTTATCCCGCAGGGGAAACGCCTATTAGCGGTGCTGATGGAAGGGCATTATCTCGTGCAATTCGTACGCGAGGAAAAGTTGATCCGATATTTGTTGAATCGGGTAAGCAATTACCCGAGGCCTTGAAAAGTGTATTACAAGATGGCGACATTTTATTAACCCAGGGTGCCGGTAACGTTGGTGCGATAGCAACTGAAATTAAATCATTGCTGGAGGCAAAGTAAATGAATAATCAATTACGTCATTATCATTTAGGTTGTGGTCATCGCTTGCAGACAGATTTTTCAGATTTAAAGAGTGAGCTAAAAATTAAATTTCAGGAAATGAATAGAAAAATTTTTGAAAAAATGAACGAAAAGGATAAAACGGGATCAAATAAAGTCAGGTAAACCTGATAACGATCTATGGAAAATATGAAAATGACAGTTTCAACCGGCAAACCATTACGTGGAGTATTACGTGAAATGGAAGTGCTTTCGAAGCACACCTCATGGCGTGTCGGTGGGCCAGTGAAAAGATTTTATCAACCAGCGGATATTGATGATCTTAGTTTGTTTCTGGCTGGCCTTGATCAGAATGAAAAAATTTACTGGCTCGGACTTGGTAGTAATTTATTAGTTCGCGATGCAGGCTTTGATGGCACCATGATTTGTACCAGCGGTGTATTAAACGGAATTGAAATACTGGATGAGCAACGAATATATGTTGAGGCTGGAGTGGCCTGTCCAAAGGCAGCAAAAGTTTCTGCGAAAAACGCCTTAACCGGTGCCGAATTCCTGTGTGGGATTCCAGGCACGATGGGTGGTGCCCTGGCAATGAATGCGGGTGCATTTGGTGGAGAAACCTGGGATGTCATTGAAGCGGTACAGACCGTCAATTCTTCAGGCGAATTAAAAGCACGTTTACCAGAGGAATATGAGATTGCCTATCGCCATGTTGCTGGTCCGCAAGATGAATGGTTTGTCTCATGTGTATTGAAACTTGCTTCAGGTGATGCGGAACTGAGTCAACAGAAAATTAAAGAATTATTAAATAAACGTGGAACGAGCCAGCCAACGCAACAACCCAATGCTGGATCAGTATTTCGTAATCCAGCAGGAGATTATGCAGCACGTTTAATTGAATCTTGTGGCTTAAAAGGAACCTGTATTGGCGGTGCCTGTGTATCAGACAAACATGCTAATTTTATTGTTAATACTGGAACGGCAAGGGCATCTGATATTGAAGAACTAATAGCTTATGTACATGTGCAAGTACAACAGCAAACCGGGGTTGATTTGATTCGAGAAATTAAAATTGTGGGCGATCAGTGAGGTATGGGTAACATTGTGAACATCAACTCAAATACATCACCAGATCCTGAGAGTTTCGGCAAAGTTGCCGTGCTAATGGGGGGCTGGTCTGCTGAACGTGAAGTCTCACTTAATAGTGGGCAGGCGGTATTGTCGGCTTTACAAAAGCGTGGTGTATCGGCAGTCGGCATAGATGTTGAACGTGCCACGATAATCGATAAGTTAATACAAGGTGGATTTGATCGAGTATTTAATGTTTTACATGGTCCTGGCGGCGAAGATGGAGTTATCCAGGGAGCACTGGAAGTATTAGAAATACCTTACACCGGAAGTGATATCGCAAGTTCTGCATTAGCGATGGATAAGTTACGTACTAAGCAAATTTTATCCGGTGCTAATTTACCCACACCTAATTATATGGTGTTAACGGATGAGGTGGATCTTAACTATGTCGTCGCAGAGCTTGGATTACCTTTAATGATTAAACCGGCGCTAGAAGGTTCGAGTATCGGTATGTCAAAAGTTGATCACGAAAACGATATGCTCGTTGCTTATGAGTTAGCGGCGCAATATGAGGGTGAGGTCATAGCAGAACAATGGATAACCGGGAAAGAGTATACCATTGCGATGTTAGCCGATCAGGCCCTGCCGGTTATACGTCTTGAGACACCCCATACTTTTTATGACTATGAAGCTAAGTATGTCTCGAACGATACTAAATATCATTGTCCTTGTGGTCTGAATGAAAAGCAGGAATCACAATTACAGCGCCTTGCGATAGCAGCATTTAAAGTGATCGGTGCCAGTTCGTGGGGCCGCGTTGATTTTATGTGTGACGAGCAAGGTAAGCCTTACATTATTGAGCTCAATACGGTTCCAGGTATGACGGATCATTCTTTGGTACCGATGGCGGCAAAAGCGGCCGGGATGGAATTTGATGAGCTAGTATATCGAATTTTGGCTCAAACTTTAAACTCAAATGTAATAAATAAAATAAACGGAGCAGGTCATGTCAGCACGAGCTAACAATCAGGCCGTGTACATGCACCCTAAAACGTTGATGCCTGTCAGCAGCACGACGCTATGGCGTGTAGTTTTGTTTTTTGTTAGTGCGACTTTACTTGCCTGGGCAGGATATGAACTACAAAAACCAGATACTTTACCCATTCAAAAGATACATGCCGTTGGTACGTTTAATAAAGTGGATGAGGCCATGTTACGTAGTGTTGTCGCGAAAACACTTGATGGTGGATATTTCGCAGTTAACGTAGTCGAAGTTCAGCAAGCGGTTGAAGATCTACCCTGGGTGCATTTGGCAAATGTTAGTCGAATTTGGCCAGATACATTATCGATTAGTGTTGTTGAAGAACAAGCTGTGGCCGTATGGGCTAAAGGAGGACTCGTGAGTAATCAAGGCGTATTGTTTTTGCCAAAACAAACCAGTTACCCCGTTGCGTTACCTGTTTTTGATGGTCCAATCGGAATGCAGCGCAATATGACCGAATTTTACTTATATGCGAAAAAGATTTTAAAAGTACTGGGTGTCAGTATTTCACGATTACATTTCGATTCTCGCGGCGCGATAAAAATCCAATTAAGCAATGATATTGATGTGTTACTAGGACGTGAGAAAACACATAGTCGTTTGGAACGTTTTGTAAGAGTGTATAAAAAAGCATTAGCGAAAAAAGTAACCGAGATCGCCAGCATCGATATGCGATATAGCAATGGTTTAGCAGTGGGTTGGCGAAAATCAGATAAACACATGGGACGAGGGAACTAACGTGTCTAAAAAGGCCGAGAAAAACTTGATCGTAGGATTGGATATCGGCACATCCAAGGTTGTAGCGATTGTAGGAGAAGTTACACCCGAGAATGATATTGAGGTGATCGGGATTGGCTCGCACCCTTCACGTGGACTGAAGAAAGGTGTGGTGGTAAATATTGAGTCTACTGTGCAATCAATACAACGAGCGGTTGAAGAAGCAGAATTGATGGCGGGTTGTCAGATTCATTCCGTTTATGCCGGTATTGCAGGTAGTCATATACGCAGTTTAAATTCGCACGGTATTGTTGCGATTCGTGATAAGGAAGTGACGACCTTCGATGTTGAACGTGTCATCGATGCAGCGCGTGCTGTCGCGATACCTGCTGATCAACGTATTCTGCATATCTTACCGCAAGAATTTATTATCGATAATCAGGAAGGTATACGCGAACCTGTTGGCATGTCCGGAGTACGCTTGGAAGCCAAGGTACATATGGTGACCGGTGCAGTCAGCGCTGCACAGAATATTATTAAATGTGTGCGACGTTGTAGTCTGGAAGTGGATGACATTATCTTAGAGCAGTTGGCATCAAGTTATGCAGTACTGACAGAAGATGAAAAAGAACTCGGAGTTTGTTTAGTCGATATCGGTGGTGGTACGACTGATATGGCCGTGTTTACTGAAGGTGCGATTCGACATACTGCGGTGATACCGATTGCCGGAGATCAGGTCACAAATGATATTGCAGTTGCATTACGCACTCCAACACAGCATGCGGAAGAAATCAAGATTAAATATGCGTGCGCACTAACACAACTGGCCAGTGTTGATGACACGATAGAAGTGCCAAGTGTAGGGGAACGACCTGCACGCAGACTCGCTCGGCAAACGTTGGCTGAAGTCGTTGAACCTCGTTATGAAGAATTATTTACCCTGATACAAGCTGAATTACGTCGTAGTGGTTTTGAAGATCTGTGTGCGGCCGGAGTCGTGTTAACGGGCGGCAGCGCCAAGATGGAAGGCGTGGTTGAATTATCGGAAGAAATTTTTCATATGCCGGTGCGCTTAGGCTTGCCGCAATACATTTCAGGACTGGTTGATGTGGTTCGTAATCCGATTTATTCAACTGGCGTTGGTTTGTTGTTATTTGGTTATCAGAATCGTGCCATGCGTGAAGCAGAAGTACGAATGGGTGGAGGTTTCCGCTCAGTAATGAGACGAATGAAAAGTTGGTTTCAGGGAAATTTTTAGAGATTACGTGAAAAGTGAAGTAAATAGATTTTACGTAATTTTGAAGTTCAGACATTGGTATACAAAGGATATATATCATCGTCTGGTGTTTAAAACAGTAGTTGGAGGGCAGAGGTATGAGTATGTTTGAATTAATGGACAATTACTCGCAAGAGGCAGTAATTAAAGTAGTGGGCGTGGGCGGCGGCGGTGGTAATGCCGTTGAACACATGTTGCAACAAAACATCGAAGGTGTGGATTTCATCGTGGCTAATACAGATGCGCAAGCGATGAAAAACAGTTCTGCTAAAACCTTGTTACAACTTGGTAGTACGATTACCAAAGGTTTAGGGGCAGGTGCTAATCCTGAAATTGGTCGCCAGGCAGCAATGGAAGATCGTGAACGCATTCAAGAAGTGCTGGATGGTGCGGACATGGTGTTTATCACTGCTGGCATGGGTGGTGGTACCGGTACTGGTGGTGCGCCAATCGTTGCTCAAGTGGCTAAAGAGATGGGCATCTTAACGGTGGCGGTTGTTACCAAGCCATTTCCATTTGAAGGTAAAAAACGAATGGAGATTGCACTCGATGGAACAACTGAATTAAAAAGTTTTGTTGATTCCTTGATTACGATTCCAAACGAGAAATTGCTTAGTGTGTTGGGTAAAAACATCACCCTGTTGGATGCGTTTAAAGCAGCCAATGATGTGTTATTAGGTGCAGTGCAAGGCATTGCCGAGTTAATTACACGTCCAGGTCTGATCAACGTCGACTTTGCGGATGTTCGCACAGTGATGTCTGAAATGGGCATGGCGATGATGGGCTCGGGTCGGGCATCTGGCGAAGAACGTGCACGCGAAGCGGCCGAAGCGGCCATCGCAAGTCCGTTGCTTGAAGATGTTAATTTAGCAGGAGCACGTGGAATTCTGGTGAATGTGACTGCCGGGATGGATCTTGCGATTGGTGAATTTGAAGAGGTGGGTAACACGGTTAAATCTTTTGCCTCTGAAAATGCGACCGTGGTCGTGGGAACGGTGATTGATCCTGAACTCGATGGGGAATTGCGTGTCACTGTAGTTGCAACCGGACTAGGCGGTGGAATCGAACATTCTGAGGCACCAAAATTAGTTGTTGATAGAACTAACAACGGTGAAGTGGATTACGAGAAACTGGATCGCCCAACCGTGATTCGCAAAAAAGTGTCAGGTGATAAATATGAAGGCGAGGCATCCGGGAATATGGATTATCTGGATATTCCAGCCTTTTTGCGTCGTCAGGCAGATTGAAAATAAAATCCAGTTTTTGGGCTGGATTTTGCATATTTAATCGGCAATTAAGGAAAATTGTGAGTTGAATTAAAGATTTATATGCAAAAGACGCTATGCTATAAAATGTTGCCGAATAGCAGTGGTTGATTTATCATCACCGGCTGATAAAAATTCTGTTAGTTATTGTTAGCAGTATTTGGCAAATATATTGCATATTAATTATAAACGTATAAAGGCTAGGGGTTCGACCTTGATTAAGCAACGCACATTAAAGAACGTAATTCGGGCGACTGGTGTCGGTTTACACACTGGTGAGAAAGTATATTTAACGCTACGGCCTGCGGTTCCTGATACAGGAATTATCTTTAGACGCGTTGATTTAGATGAGCCAGTCGAAATCCCGGCAAGCCCTGAAAACGTAGGGGATACAACACTTTCGACGACATTGATTAAAGACGGCGTACGCATTTCGACGGTTGAGCATCTGCTTTCTGCCCTCGCAGGGCTTGGTATCGACAATGCGTATATCGACTTGAATGCAGCGGAAGTCCCTATCATGGATGGCAGTGCCGGCCCCTTTGTTTTCCTGATTCAATCCGCTGGAATTGCGGAGCAAAACGCCCCAAAACGGTTTATTCGCATTAAACGCCCAGTTAAAGTGCAAGATGGTGATAAATGGGTCAAATTTGAGCCATTTGATGGCTTTAAAGTTGGCTTTTCGATTGAATTCAACCATCCGGCCTTTAAAGAAGCTCACCAGCAAGCTGAAGTCGATTTTTCGACCACTTCCTTTGTAAAAGAGATATCACGCGCGCGAACATTTGGTTTTATGAACCAAATTGAAAGTTTGCGTGCCAGTAACCTGGCCTTAGGTGGAAGTCTCGATAATGCCGTGGTTCTGGATGACTATCGTGTATTAAATGAAGATGGTTTGCGTTATATGGATGAATTTGTGAAGCATAAAATCCTCGATTCGATTGGTGATCTGTATCTGCTGGGTCGCAGTCTTATTGGTGCCTTCAGTGGTCATAAGTCCGGTCATGCACTTAACAATCGCTTGTTACGTGAATTGATTGCCAATGAAAATGCCTGGGATCTGGTGACCTTCGAAGACGAAGATAAGGCCCCGATCTCATTTATGCAGCCTGTTCAAGCTAATTAAATTATTCCCCTTAACTTATTGAATTAATTAAAATAAATACTATTTAGCGCGTTTGGCGAGGCGCGCCAGTGCCGACTGTAATGCCTCATCCTGGATGCTCTCCGCTAAGGTGTTCAGCCCTTTTGCATTTTCTTTATTCATCTGCGGTTTTTGGTATACCGGTTCGGGAGCCGAGACCGATTGGCTGAGAATTTTCACTCGAATCATTTCGATCGACGCGAAACTCTGGTGTGCGGCCTGCAATTGTGCCAGCAGGGTTTGAGAGTGAAAACGTAATTTACTTGCCCATGCAGCTGAATCGACTAATATTACCAGGTTTTCTCGGTCCAGATTACCTATATAACAATGAGCAGCCAGATCGGGTTCTAATTGCTGCCGCAAAATGTGGGTCAGGTGTGATAATTGCCTGGTTCTTGTGACTAAGATCGCAAGATCATCATTTGCTTCTACAAGAACCTTGTTTACGGACCGACTTAATTTCATAATCATGGGGTAAATTTAGCTTGCTATTTACTTTCGGCTTAGTTAAATTTTGTGAAACGCTTTCAGGATTGTGTTTTAAATCAGTCCTTAAGTAAATAAAAATAAAGTTAAATGTTACCTAACCGATAACTAATTGAGAAGCCAGCACTTATTCTGGCTCAGTGGCGCTTGGAAAATGAATATCGTTGTATTGAGACGTAAAAAAGGGTGTTCGGGTCTTGTTTCGCTAAGTCATCAGAAATTGGCTGCGGTGTTAACAAGCTTCTTTATATTATTGCCTGCAGTCCTTATCTATGCCGGTTACCAAATTGGTATCGCGCATATGAAAGCCAATCCTGATGACCTCACTGTCGCTGTTCAGGCCGAGCTGGATGCTCAGCGACTGGAGTTGACCGAAGTCACCACCAAGGCAGAAGATAATCTCAATGCCCTGGCATTACGCTTAGGTAAATTACAGGCACATGTCATTCGACTGGATGCATTAGGTGGTCGCCTTACTAACATGGCCAAGCTTGATAAAGGTGAATTTGATTTTGCCAGCCCACCTGCTCAAGGTGGTCCGGTTGCGACACAGGGCAGCCCAATCCAGGTCCCCGATTTTATTTCAGCCTTAAATGGATTATCCGCACAGTTAGATGATCGCAGTAAACAACTCGATGTGCTCGAAACCATGCTGATGACCCGTAATTTACAGGCTGAAGTGATGCCGACCGGTCGTCCTGTTTCACGTGGTTGGTTGTCATCGTATTTTGGTATTCGAACAGATCCTTTCTCTGGTCGCCGAGTCCATCACTCTGGTGTCGATTTTGCCGGTAAGTTAGGTTCAGATGTCGTTGCGGTTGCAGCGGGTGTCGTGACTTATTCTGGCAAGCGCTCAGGTTACGGTAACCTGGTCGAAATTAACCATGGAAATGGTTATGTCACACGCTATGGTCATAGTTTGAAAAATCTTGTCTCAGTTGGTGAAACAGTTAAAAAAGGGCAGGTGATTTCTAAGATGGGTACGACGGGTCGTTCGACCGGGCCCCATGTCCATTTTGAAGTGATGGTTAACGGCCGAGCGGTCAATCCGAAAAAATATATCCACGCTTCACGTTAGTATATCCTAATATACTTAGTGCTTAGTCGATGTCTTATGACAAAGAGGGATCGTTAAGCATGTCTATTCCGTTATTTATCCTTACTTATAATCAGATCTATAGAATTTTATTAGTACTCGTTCTGGGCTTAACAGCGGCTGCCTGTTCGACCTTGTCGGAAACAACTCCCTCTTCAGATTCTCCAGTTGAAGCAAGCGATACGACTCCTCAGGAGACGACAAAGCATAGTGAAGAGTCGGTGGAACCATCTTTACCTGAGAAGGAACCGCTTCATATTATTGCCGTCGGGGATGTGATGTTAGGAACGGATTTTCCTGAAAACCACCTACCACCCGATGATGGTAAGCATTTACTATCAGGGGTGGCTTCTATATTAGTCGATGCTGATGTTACCTTTGGGAACTATGAAGGTAGTTTATTGGTGGCTGGCGAGCCGGCAAAAAAATGCAGTAATCCAAAGCGTTGCTATCTGTTCAGAACGCCCCCTCATTATGTACAAAATCTAGTTAATTCCGGTTTCGATGTCATGAGTCTTGCCAACAATCATGCCCGTGATTTTGGTGAATCAGGACGATTATCGAGCATGTCGACATTAGCTGAGGCGGGTATTCTTCACTCGGGTTTACAGGGCGATGTGGCCCGTTGGCAGGTCAATGGCCAGCAACTTGCCATGGTTGCCTTTGCCCCTTTTCGTGGCGCACACAATCCTCTGGATATTGAATTGGCGGCGCAATTGATTCGGGAAGTTAAAACAGAGAACGATATCGTAATAATCTCGATGCATATGGGCGCTGAAGGTGCCGAGGCCACGCGAATTCCATTTAACGAAGAATATTTTCATGGAGAGAATAGAGGTGATGTTGTACTTTTTTCCAGGACAATGATCGATGCCGGTGCAGCACTGGTAATAGGGCACGGACCACACGTACCCCGAGCAATCGAACTTTATCAGGGGCATTTGATAGCTTATAGCCTGGGTAATTTTTGTACTTATTATGGGATTAATGTAAGGGGCCTCAATGGCTTAGCCCCTATTTTAAGTGTGAAATTATCGTCTGACGGTCAGCTTGTATCTGCTCAAATTATATCCGCAGAGCAAATTAGGCCAAACGGCCCCACACTGGATCCGCACCACCGGGCGGCTAAGTTAATTGCCGAACTGACGGCAAAAGATTTTCCTAATACGCCGCTTGAAATCTCTGCTGATGGCCAAATTAAAGTGAAAGAAGTTAGCGAAGTGCGTAAATTGTTGGATTAAGGGTCAAATAATTGGGGTCAGAGACGTATTTTAACCTGGCAATTATTAGTAGCAAGATAGCTAGCTAAAAATACGTCTCTGACCCCAATTATTTCCTTTCAAAATGAATTTTCGCGCCATTAATGAGCTGGGACAAACTTAGGATGGACCTGTAGAATACGGGGTTTTACCGAATCTGACTGATGGGTCTGCGAACGGCCGATCAATTTTATTAAACAAAATTAAAGACGACAATCATGTTAGCAATTGCAAAAAAAGTTTTTGGCAGCCGCAATGACCGCCTGGTGAAACGATACCGTAAGACCGTTGATGTTATTAATGGGCTGGAAGAAACGTTCGCTGCACTAAGTGATGAACAATTAAAAGAGAAAACCACAGAATTTCGTAAGCGACTGGATGATGGGGCTAAGCTGGATGATATGTTAGCTGAGACTTTTGCCGTGGTGCGCGAAGGATCCAAGCGCGTATTGGGCATGCGTCATTTTGATGTGCAGCTAATTGGTGCGATGGTTTTGAATGATGGCAATATTGCCGAGATGCGTACGGGTGAGGGTAAAACCCTGATGGCCACACTGGCGGCCTATCACAATGCATTGCCTGCAAGAGGCGTGCATGTGGTGACGGTGAACGACTATTTAGCTAAGCGTGATGCCGCCTGGATGGGACAGTTATATAACTTCCTGGGCATGAGTGTCGGCGTGGTCATAGCGGATTTGTCATTTGAAGATAAAAAAGCCGCCTATAATGCAGACATTACCTACGGTACGAATAATGAATATGGCTTTGATTATTTACGCGACAATATGGCCTTCAAGACGGAAGAAAAATTTCAGCGCTCACATGCTTTTGCGATCGTCGATGAAGTGGATTCAATCTTAATTGATGAAGCGCGTACACCGCTCATTATCTCAGGCCCGACTGATGACAGTTCCGATTTGTATTATCGAGTCAATGAACTGGTGCCGAATCTGGTCAAACAAGAGGAAGAAGATGGCCCGGGTGATTTTACGGTTGAAGAAAAGAACAAACAAATCTTCTTAACCGAGGAAGGGCATCAGCATGTTGAAGAGATGCTGTATAAATCCGGTGTGCTTAATGAAGGTGAAAGTCTTTACGATGCCGCGAACATTAGTTTGATGCATCACATCAATGCAGGTTTGCGTGCACATTACCTGTTTCAAAAAGATGTCGATTATATCGTCGATAGTAATAATGAAGTGGTTATCGTTGATGAATTTACCGGTCGAACCATGCAGGGACGACGATGGTCGGATGGTTTACATCAGGCAGTCGAAGCGAAAGAAGGGGTACCGATTCAACAGGAAAATCAAACGGTGGCCTCAATTACTTTCCAGAACTTTTTCCGTTTATATGAAAAATTGTCTGGTATGACGGGTACGGCGGATACCGAGGCCTTCGAATTCCAGTCTATTTATGGTCTTGAAGTTGTCATTATCCCAACGCATCGTCCGATGATACGTAATGATATGCCAGATCTTGTTTATTTGACTCAACAAGAAAAATTCATGGCTATCATTGAAGACATTAAAGACTGTTTAACACGCCAGCAACCTGTGTTAGTTGGTACCGCTTCGATTGAAGTGTCGGAATTACTTTCAAATGCACTAAGAAAAGCAAACATTAAACATGAAGTTCTCAATGCAAAACAACATGCGCGCGAGGCGGAGATCGTTGCTCAAGCCGGGCGCCCTGGTGCCGTGACCATTGCGACTAATATGGCAGGTCGTGGTACAGATATCGTATTGGGTGGAAATTTTGATGTTGAGGTTGAGGGATTAAAGAATCCTTCTGAGGAAAAAATAAACGAGTTACGTAAAGAATGGGAAAAACGTCATGAGCAAGTCTTAGAATCCGGTGGTTTGCATATTGTTGGTACTGAACGACATGAATCTCGTCGGATTGATAACCAGCTGCGTGGTCGCTCAGGACGTCAGGGTGATGCGGGCTCTTCCCGTTTTTACCTGTCATTAGAAGACAATTTAATGCGCATTTTTGCTTCCGACCGAGTAGCAGGTTTAATGAAACGACTTGGTATGCAGGAAGGGGAAGCGATTGAACACAATCTGGTTTCTCGCGCTATTGAAAATGCACAACGTAAAGTCGAAGGACATAACTTCGATATGCGTAAAAATCTGTTGGAATATGATGACGTTGCCAATGATCAGCGTAAAGAAATCTACAGTATTCGTGATGATTTGATGTCAACGGATGATATCTCTGAAACGGTTTTTGCAATTCGCGACGATGTTTTACACGCGGTTATTGATACCTATATCCCTCCTCAAAGTATTGAAGAACAATGGGATATCCCGGGTTTAGAAGAGTCCCTGGAAGGTGAGTTTGGTCTGAAATTAGAAATACGCCGTTGGTTAGATGAAAATGACGACTTACATGAAGAGACATTACGTGCGCGAATTTCAGAGGAACTAGCAGCCGCCTATAAGGTAAAAGAAGATGAGGCAGGATCTGAAGTGCTGCGCCATTTTGAAAAGGCGGTAACACTCGAAAGTTTAGACAAACAATGGAAAGATCATCTGGCCAGCATGGATCAGTTACGCCAGGGTATTCATTTACGTGGCTACGCGCAAAAAAATCCTAAACAGGAATATAAGCGTGAGTCATTTGAGCTGTTTAGCGAAATGTTGCAACGCTTCAAAAATGAAGTGATTAGTATCTTAAGTAAGGTACAAATTCGCAGTGAAGAAGAAGTGCAGCGAATGGAAGAAGAACATCGTCGTCAAAATGAGAATCCGATGGAATTTCAACATGATGAAGCAGGTTCAATAACCGCACCAAATCAAGAGGAAGAAGCGAAACCATTCGTACGCGATGGACGTAAAGTAGGACGCAATGAGCCCTGTCCCTGTGGTTCAGGTAAAAAATATAAACAGTGTCATGGTAAAATTAGTTAACTATTTATATTTCCCCTCACCCCAACCCTCTCCCGGTGGGAAAGGGAGTTGACGGGATAGTAATGAACCATGACAGAACCTTCATCTATTCAAGAATTACCGCTGATCATTGATGGTATTCGTTTAAATACAATCGCTGCGCATATCCGTCGACCTGATCGCAAAGATCTGGTTTTAGTTGAACTGGCTGCGGGTACTAACGTAGCCGCGGTGTTCACCAAAAATGCCTTTTGTGCAGCCCCTGTACAAATTGCTAAGCAACATCTTGCCGAAGCTACACCACGTTACCTGTTAATCAATAGCGGTAATGCAAACGCTGGTACAGGGCAGGGTGGTATTGAAGCCGCATTAGCTTGTTGCTCAGGTGTTGCTAAAGTTACTCAATGTTTGACTAATGAAGTTTTGCCTTTTTCCACGGGCGTTATTGGCGAGGCGCTGCCTGTCGACAAGATTACTTCTTGCTTAACTGATTTAAATTCTGGGCTGGATGCACAACTATGGCGTAATGCTTCCGAAGCGATCATGACGACCGATACCGTGCCCAAATTATTTTCTGCGAAATTTGAAATCGATGGGAAGGCGCTCAATATCACCGGTATGGCAAAAGGTTCCGGTATGATCCGTCCCAATATGGCAACAATGTTAAGTTATATCGCGACAGATGCTAAATTTGATTCTGCGCAGCTGCAATCAAGTTTGCAACAAGCCGTAGATCATTCTTTTAACCGGATTACCGTTGATGGTGATACTTCAACGAATGACTCTGTCGTGTTGATGGCTACTGGGAAATCAGGTGTTACCATCGATAAAACTAATCTTGAATCATTCCAGAAAGTGTTAAATGAATTATGTGAAACGCTCGCGAAAGCAATCATTCGCGATGGCGAAGGTGCAACTAAACTAATCAATGTGGTTGTTGAGAATGGATTGGATGAAACTGAATGTGCAAAGGTTGCGTATGCGATTGCTCATTCTCCTTTAGTTAAAACCGCATTTTTTGCCTCCGATCCGAACTGGGGGCGTATCCTCGCGGCCGTCGGTTATGCGGGAGTAGAAAGTCTGGATATTGATAAAGTCGAACTTTTTTTAGATGATGTTTGCCTGGTTCAGCATGGAGGATTATCTCAATCGTATACTGAAGAACAAGGACAGCGTGTGATGAACAAAGCTGAGATCACGGTTAGCGTTAACTTACATCGTGGATCAGCTAAAACGACAGTTTGGACTTGCGATTTTTCTTACGACTATGTGAAAATTAATGCTGAGTACCGTACCTGATTTTAAATTTCTGGATATTAATATCAGTTTACCCAAACTGTGTGATACGAATCGATCTCTACATTTTTAAACTAATTTATAAATAAATGACTATTTCTGACCTAGAAACTGATTATGTACAGGTGGCCGTAGGCGTAGTCATTAATAAAAACAATCAAGTACTGATATCTAAACGCCATGATTATCTACATCAAGGCGGATTGTGGGAATTTCCAGGTGGAAAAGTTGAGAGCTTTGAAACACCTGAAGCTGCGCTGAAACGTGAACTCTTAGAAGAACTAAATTTGAATGTTACAGATTATCGACCGTTAATTACCATTCCACATGAGTACAGTGATAAACAAGTCTATTTAAACGTTTATATTACCGAGTCCTATTCTGGAACGCCTCAAAGTAATGAAAGTCAAGAATTTGTCTGGGCTGATATCGCCCGTTTATCGGAGTATGCTTTTCCTGCGGCAAATAAAGCAATCATTTCAGCCATTCAATTACCTGAAAAATATGTGATAACCGGTAGGTATGAGTCAATTGAATTATTCGAAAAAAAGATTCAAACAGCGGTTGATCGTCATACAGGATTAATTCAACTCCGTCAGAAAGAAATGTCCGATTCAGATTATTTAGATTTAGCAAAAAAATTATTAAAAATAACGGAGCCTTCACCGACCAAACTCATTTTAAATTCTTCATTCGATTTATATTCAAAAACCAATGCGGATGGTTTGCATTATACCGGACAACGTTTGCGTGACTGTAAGCAACGTCCGGTTGCTGAAAATAAACTCTTTTCAGTGTCAACGCATACTTTGGAGGAATTAAAACATGCGGTGGAGATAGGAGCGGATTTTGCTATGCTATCACCGGTTTTACCGACCCAATCCCATCCAGGTGAACCGGCATTAGGATGGGAAAAATTTAGAGATATTGTAGATCATATCCCAATACCGGTTTATGCCCTGGGAGGTATGAACGTTGATCTGCTTGAATGTGCCTACCAACATGGTGCCCAGGGTATTGCTGCAATCTCGGCATTATGGAATGCCTAATAGACGAAAATCAGGTTAATTACAGTACTCGCGGTATAGTGATACAGGTTATGACGAGCTATCATCGTTGAAGTAATCACTGGGAATATCATTGAAGGCATTGCCAGGTGTATCACTGGGAATGCGATGTGATTCGTTTGCCCAGTCGCCTAAATCTATTAATCGACATCGTTCGGAACAAAAAGGTCGAAAAGGATTATTTTTATTCCATTCTGATAACTTTCCACAACCTGGGCATTTAATTTTCTTTTTCATATTGAACAACAGGTTAGCTTAAAGTCGACATTATTCTGGGCTTGTAAGGGGCGTCGACCGAGTTGAGGTTCTAAAAAACGAATCGTTAAACGATGTTTCCCCGCGCTGATTTCTGCATAGTGTGGTAAGTTTCCATCAACCATAACGCGAATCAATTGAATGGGTGTATTACTGTCCAGGCTTTGTTGATAAAATCCTTCGCTGGCCTGCTTGTTTTCAGGCATCGACGCTTCACGAATCATACCAAGCAAAAGCGCAACTGGTTTGCGTACAATGGATAATTCATTATTCCAGTGTTCGAGTTGTTCGATACGTTGCTCAGGGGCTTGCTGCAACCATAAATGTAAAGCAGGCAGATCGATAGGACAATCTCCGCCAGGCGTCGGGCCACGTTGGCGAAGATTGGCTATTAGATCATGGTCTCGTGCTTGTTGTCCGATTTGTCCATTTAATTCATGTAAGGCTTGTTCTGCTGACTGTAATTCAGATAAAACCATATCCAGTTGTTGTGTATCCACCCCCGGTGCATTTTGTAATGCTATTAATTTACTGGACTGACGTTCAAGCTCAATCAGTAATTCGGATTTAAAATCAGATCGGCTTAAAATCTCCAGGGTATCAACTAAAGCATGTAGGGTACTGCGACTATCCCAAATTGAAAAACCGCGTAAAGTATAGTCGGATTGACAGAATAAATGCTCGAGGCGTAAAAAGGTGCGGATACGCTCATTTAACGGCTGTTCATAGTAGATAGTGTCGCTCATGAGCGCATTGTACACGCTTTTTTATTTATCGCGAAATGAGCTGGAATGAACCGGTAATTTGATTTTATCGACTTGTCCTGACTAGGAATTAACTTCCTGTTCACTAGCCGACAGTGAGCAATATTTCTCATGCAAACGATTAACTTTTTGACGTAATAATGTAAGATCGCCATCATTCTCGATAACATCATCGGCAATAGTCTGACGTTGTTTCCTGCTTGCCTGACTAGCGATGATCTTTTTAATCTGATCTGGAGTCGATCGGTCGCGAGTGCTAGCACGTTTTATTTGCAGTGATTCAGGGCTGTCAATCAGAAGAACCCGATGATGCGGATATTTGTGGTTTGATTCAGCCAATAAAGGGATCACAATTACACAATAGGGTGCATCGGAATTTTCCAGTTGTTCTAACTGTCGTAATGTTTGCTGATGAATGACAGGGTGTAGAATCGTTTGCAAAGCATTACGTTTCTGTTCGTCATCAAAGATTAGTGTGCGTAACTTGGAGCGATCAATTTCACCATTTTCTTGAGTAATCTCCTGACCAAAATAATTAATCGTTTCTTTCTTGATGGCTGAGTTATCTGATAATAATTCGCGAGCGATAACATCCGTATCGATAATCGGGATACCATAAGAACGGAACAAATTTTCTACCGTACTTTTACCGGAACCAATTCCACCTGTGAGTGCAATGACCAACATAGATAAATTGTATAAGAATTTGAGTGAGGGACGCTAGCGGGTCAGACAAAAAGTTTTAAATAAGTATTATTGATTTCAGTACCCCAAAGCAGAACAATCCAACCCGCGCCAGCTAGATAGGGACCAAATGGAATGGGTTTACCTTTTTTATGGTACTTGGTAACAATCATTAAAATGCCGGCAATAGAACCAATGACGGAAGATATTAAAATTACCGCGGGGATAACCTGCCAGCCACACCAGGCCCCAATCATAGCGAGCAACTTGAAATCACCGTAACCCATGCCTTCTTTATTGGTTAACAACTTAAACAGTTTGTATACACTCCATAATGTCAGGTATCCAGCAGCTGCACCGATTAAAGCAGAGTGTATATCAGTAAAGGTATTATCGAGGTTGATTAACAATCCTAGCCAAAGAAAGGGGAGAGTAATTTGATCGGGTAAGTATTGTGTATCCAGATCGATAAAAGTTAGCGCCAGTAAGGCCCAGGTAAAAAAAGCAGCGAACAATGTTTGATAACTGACACCGAATTTTAATGCCACAATAACGACTAAAATGGCGCTTAAGATCTCGACGAAAGGATATCTTATCGAAATCTTGCTGCCGCATTCCCGGCATTTTCCTTTGAGAAACAAATAACTAATAACCGGGATATTTTCAAGTGCGGTAATTAAATGTCCGCAGTGAGGGCAAGCAGAGCGAGGTACAATCAGGTTGTATTTACTTGCGACTGGATTTTGGGATTTTACAAGCGTTTGCTCACTAGAGGAAAGTGAATCGGGGAAATGTTCAGCAAAGAATTCACTGCAGTCTTGTTTCGCCTCTCGTTTCATCATTACTGGAATTCGATGAATGACAACGTTTAGAAAACTACCGACTAATAAACTAAAGATGATTACCGACGCATAGAACAGCGCAGGATCTTCTTGAAAGGCAACAATGATCGACACGGTTGAGGATTCGTTAATTGACAGTTGTTTATGTGTTAGCCACTAATGACCTTGCCCATTTGGAAGATAGGCATATACATTGCGACAACAATACCGCCGACTAACGTACCGAGGATCACCATGATCAATGGCTCTAATAGACTACTTAAGGAGTCGACGGCGTTATCGACCTCTTCCTCATAGAAGTCGGCCACTTTCCCTAACATCGAGTCGACCGAACCGGCTTCTTCACCTATTGCAGTCATCTGTATGACCATATTTGGAAACAGGTTGGTTTTTTGCATGGTGACGTTTAATTGGGTACCGGTTGCGACTTCATCGCGCATTTTAATCACCGCTTCACCGTAGACGACATTACCGACAGCACCCGCGACCGAGGTCATGGCCTCTACCAGCGGTACACCGGCAGCAAACATGGTAGACATGGTACGGGCGTAACGCGCAATCGCGGCTTTTGTCAGGATGGTGCCTAACACTGGAATCTTAAGTAACGCGCGATCCAGAAAGTGATTAAAGGCTTTCGAGCGTTTTTTGGCTTGTATCAAACCAACAATGCTACCAATTATACCGCCAAAAATTAACCACCAATAATCTGTAAAGATCCCGGATAGAGTCACCACAAATTTAGTCATCGCGGGTAAATCGGCACCGAAGCCTGAAAAGAGATTTGCAAATTCGGGAACAACGAAAATCATTAATATAGCGGTAATGATAAACGATACCGCTAACACGGCAGTAGGATAAAACATGGCTTTTTTGATCTTACCCTTGATGGACTCTGTTTTTTCTTTATAGGTCGCGACTTTATCTAGAATATCATCGAGGATACCGGCATGTTCACCAGCCTGGACCAGGTTCACAAATAATTCATCAAAGTGATAGGGATGTTTGCCCAAAGCGTCAGAGAGGTTACTACCACCTTCAACGTCGGCTTTAATCGTAACGAGAAGATCATGCATACCTTTGTTTTCATGACCACGACCAATAATATCGAAGGCTTGTACCAGTGGAACACCTGAGTTCATCATCGTGGCGAGTTGACGGGCGAACAGGGCGATGTCTTTGGCTTTTACACGACCACCGCCAAATAACGGTTTAGACTTTTTACGAACTTTGGTTGGGTTGATGCCCTGGCGGCGCAGATTGGCTCTGACTAAAGATATGTTTTTACCACCTAGTTCACCTTTGATCTTCTGACCCTTTTTATCGCGGCCTTCCCAAACAAAAATGTCCTGTTTCGCTGCTGTTGATGCTGCCATGGTTTAATCCTTAGTTATAAATTTTGTGTTTAGATCATTACTAATCTTTTGTTACGCGGTTGATCTCATCGAGACTAGTCATACCGTCTTTGACTTTTTTCAGACCGGATTGGCGTAGATCGGGAACGCCCTCTTTCGCGGCCTGTTCGGCAATCTGCATTGAGTTGCCACCTTCCATTATAATCCGACCAATCGCTTCAGTAACGGGCATAACCTGATAAATACCAACCCGGCCTTTGTAGCCTTCATTGCATTGGTCACAACCTGCAGGCGTATGCACCGTAATCCCTTTTGCGACATCCTCCTGAGTAAAACCTTCCTTCAGAAGGGCTTCTTTTGGAATATTAACTGGCTTTTTGCAGTGAGTACAAAGACGACGAGCCAGGCGTTGCGCAATAATTAAGTTTACCGATGACGCTATATTATAAGTTGGTACACCCATGTTACTTAAACGCGTGAGTGTTTGTGGAGCGTCATTGGTGTGTAAGGTGGATAATACCAGATGACCGGTTTGTGCCGCTTTGATGGCGATCTCAGCCGTTTCCAGATCCCGGATTTCGCCAACCAGTACGATGTCCGGGTCCTGACGCAAAAAGGCGCGTAGGGCACTGGCAAAGGTCAAGCCGACTTTCGTATTCACGTTTACCTGGTTAACGCCAGGCATGTTAATTTCGGACGGATCTTCCGCGGTACAGATATTGACTCCGGGTTGATTTAATACATTTACACCGGTATATAACGATACGGTCTTACCACTACCGGTTGGGCCGGTCACTAAAATCATGCCATAGGGTTTGGCCAGATTTTCCATGTAAATGTCTTTTTGAAATGGTTCGAAACCGAGTGCATCGATACCCATCTTGGCGGAACTTGGATCTAAAATACGTAATACTATTTTTTCGCCATAGAGTGTCGGACAGGTATTAACACGAAAATCGATCGAACGGTTTTTCGATAAATTCATTTTGATGCGACCATCTTGTGGGATTCTGCGTTCAGAGATATCCAGACGGGACATAACCTTGATCCGGGCCGAGAGTTTGGGCGCCATACCCACGGGGGGCGAAGCCACTTCGCTTAACATACCGTCCATTCGGAGTCTTACCCGATAATTTTTTTCATAGGGCTCAAAGTGGATATCCGATGCCCCTTTGTTTATGGCATCGAGTAATACTTTATTGATAAAGCGAACCACGGGGGTATCATCAATATCACTTTCTGAAACTTCGGGGCCACCAGCAGTATCTTCATCAGCAAAGTCAAGATCATCTAAATCAGAATCGCCTAAATCGGACATGACGGTGTCGGTGGCTTCCATCGCTTTTTCGATAACCGTCGTGAGTTTGTTATCTTCAACCAATATAGCTTCAGTTCCCATTCCGGCCTGGAACTTGATCTCATCGAGACCTTGCAGATTGGTTGGGTCAGAGACGGCCACAAAAAGTCGGCTGCCACGTTTATAGATGGGTAGAGTGCGATGCTTACGGATCAATTTTTCACTGACCAGCTTGACGACTTCAGGATCCAGCTCGATGGACGCGATATCGACTACCGGCACACCAAATTCATTGGCCGCCGCTTTAGCAACATTGAGCCCGCTGACCAGGTTTTTACTAACCAGATAATTGACGAATGGAATTTTAGTCTCAAAGGCTTTTTTCTGAGCCTCGAGTGCTTTGGGTTCAGGCAAAAGGCCGTCTACGACGAGTTTACGGGCAAGGCCGCCGAGTTGAATCTGTGGATTTGGAGTGGCCATAAATCTGCTTTTATCAGTTCCTTAACGCTCGATATGATATCGTTTTTCTTTACATGACGGGTAAGATATCGTCACAAATCCGTTAGATCTTGACTTACTTTGCATTTTTATATTGTAGTTTCAGTCACTATTATAATCCATGACTAAATTTGGTTTTACTAGATTCTTATCTATAAATCAATTAGTTATTTAAGAATTTCGTTGTAAGAGTTAGTAAACCCGGTTACTAGAACAGCGAATGAAGAGTATGGTAATTGATATAATGAAAAATAATAGCCAGATCATAAAACGATTAGACAGCTTCTTGCTCCTGAGGGTCGCCAAAAAATTTCTGCTAAATATTGAAAATATTAATTTCCTTTCTGAAGAAGAGGACTTGGAGCACCGGCTAGCGGTCCGGATGCGTTAGCATCAGCTGTGAGTGTGTAACTAGTATTAATACTACCAGTGGAACCAGCGGTAACCGCGTAGGTGCAATTGGATGCGGTGGCGGCAGCATCAGAGTCGAAGGTATGCGTATAGAGACCATTGCTGTTATCACGAATAGCAAGAATATCAGCACCTAAAAAGTATTGACTTGAATCAAGAAAATTCTCTTCTAAGGCTAGTTGGATAATGGCGACTTCATTACGACATTCGGTCGCTTCGCCGGTTTTTACGTAGTTGTTATACGCTGGGATAGCGATGCTTCCAATAATGGCCAGTAGCCCCACCACGATCATTAGCTCTATCAGTGTGACGCCTCTAGCCATAACTAATCTTGTGTATGTTTTCATACTATGTCACTCATCGGTAGGGTTTAACAAAAATACTCAGGGCCAATCCGTTTGGCCCTGAGTGGTATTTTTAAAATTCAAGTAGGTGTGGTGTAGCCACACCTACTCTACTGTGAAGTTAATTGGATCCGGGACAGCTAAACCACCTGGATAGTCCCCAACAACCGTACCGTTCGCAACGCCACCACTGGTGATGGTAATATTAGCACCGGTGTCAACACACTGTTTACCATTAACAGCTACCAAACCAGATACTTGTACTTGTCCTGCAGTAGGTGCAGCAGTGGTAAAAGCGTCAGAGGCCGTATCGCCTACGGCGCGTTTGTTACCTGCATTCAATTCGTTTATCACATCTGAACAATGGTTGTCCCAATCATAAGACGCCGCTTTTTTAGATGCCTCAGATTTGACAAAGGCATAGGCACGTTCGAAGTTACTAACATGGCCGGTGACCTTACCACTGGTTACATAGCTATTATAGGCCGGGATGGCGATGGCCGCTAAAATACCGATGATCGCGACAACAATCATCAATTCAATAAGTGTAAAACCTTTTGTTGCTTTCATATGTTCTCTCCAAATTTTTGGGGGTGAATAATATTCAGTTCTTAATTTCCTGCTGTACCGTCAGTCCCTTTATTTGCTTTGCCTGCGATGCTGTCGATACGGACAGTATTTCGACTTGCAAGGTATAAACCAATCAGAACCATTCTGAAGCCTCTGTTTAAGACTCTTAAGCGGGTTTCGCCGCCAAAATCACGTGAAAGTCATTAATTTCTAACTTACTCGTTCCCTTTTCTGCCTAGCCATCCATCCACTTGATGGCCTTAATCAGAGGCTCCTGTGAATCCTTATTGCAGCTTGCATGCCATGTTTTGTCTGCATCCTGCAGTTACTTTTATCCTTATCGGATTCTAGCTAAATTTTCCTTGGTTTTCATTTAGTTAATGTGACGGCCTTCACGTGTTAGTAATACGACCTCGGTAAAATCAAACACTTGTATATTCTTTGTTCAGTTTTCGATATGCTTAGTTTTAGTCAGTTTTATGAATTTAAGCACCCATAGTGTAGAAAACTGACAATTTTGGTCACTTTGTCGAACTCTGTGCAAAATCGGCTTATGTTGCCAACAATCGCTTCACTTAATGAAATAAATTAACTAAACTTAGTAACTACTTGTAATATAAATATATTGGTGTCGTCAAGCACTATGTGAAAAAGAAGTGTTGTGTGACTACCAATTAAATAACTAGGAACTCAATTGGTTTTTTAAACCAAACTGAATTGAAGTCACAGGAATCAAGGAAATCAATGCAAGGTCAGATACAAAAGGCCACGCAGGAGTGGGCGTCGCTCTTCACAAATCTGCCATTGAAGAAATGGTGGCGTTCAGCACCAACCTGGGTGTCATTTATTCTGGTGGTGTTGGTTGCGAAGTCGGCTGCGGACTTAACCTGGATCATCTTTGCGCCAGATGAAGTGATCGTGACAACCAAGCCGCAACCAAGAACGGTGCCAGTCACTCGTAGCTCGCAACCACGATTACGTACGGTGGCGAATTTGCATCTGTTTGGCGAGGTGAATCGTGCCGCAACCGTGAAGGCCCCAGTGGATGCGCCGAAGACCGGGTTAAAATTAACCTTACGTGGCGTGTTTGCATCGAATGACGCAGGTCAGGCCTTAGCCATGATTGCTAATGCACAGGGAGAAGAGAAAGTTTACAAAAAAAACGAAACTATTTTTTCTGGCGTGATACTTCATGACATTTTAGCGGATAAGGTGATTCTGGATCGCAGTGGAAATTTTGAAACCCTGACTTTGGTTGAAGGGAAAAAGAGCCGTGGTCGCGGACCCGTTCGCTCAACAAGAGGACGTTCTACCCGACCGAAAGCAACTGCACCGCGCAGCTCGGGTGTGGTACGGACAAGAACGATTCGTGCAGGTAAACGTTTAGAGGATTTAAAAAAGAAGCTGTCAGAAAACCCGCAAGAATTTATGGCAGAGGTCCAGATTAACCCGGTTTTTGACGCAGCTAAACAGATTAAAGGTTATAAATTTACACATAAGGATCGACAAACCATGCGTGCCCTGGGTTTAAGACCCGGTGACGTGATTTTAGAAGTGAATGGGCAGCAGGTTAGTGACCCGGCAGTATTACAAAGTTTGTTTTCTGATTTGAAGTCGCAATCGAATATTTCGTTGGGCATTGAACGTAATGGTCATCGTGAAAATATCAATATTAATATGTAGGATTAAGATGTCGTTTCGGGTATTAACAATTAATTTTAATAAAACAAATATACCGTTTATTCGCTTAATGGCGATAACACTGCTGTCGGTTTCGCTCATTGTTTCTTTTGGCATGATAAGGCAGGTCTATGCAGCTCCGCCGGCTAAGGATGCTGATACCCCGATTACTACCAAGTTAAATTTTGTCGAAGCCGATATTCGAACCGTTATTGATGCCGTGGCGAAATTAACCGGGCAAAATTTTATTATTGACCCACGGGTGAAAGGCAAGGTCACGATTATTCAACAACGTGACATGGATGCGGATCAGGTTTATCAGGTCTTTTTGTCTGTGTTGAAGGTTCATGGTTTTGCCGCAATTCCAGGCAAAGATGTCACCAAGATTGTTCCGGACGTGAATGCCAAACAGGATGCGATCCGTTCTTCAGGCGGTTTAAGTGCTGCCGAAGGAGATGAACTGGTAACCCATATCATTGAAGTGAAATACGTCAATGCAGCGCAATTAGTACCTATCTTGCGACCACTCGTTCCACAACGTGGTCATTTGGCTGCAGTACCTTCATCGAATGTCATTATCCTATCTGATTCAGCCGCTAACATATCGCGTTTAAGTAAAATTATTCGTCGTATTGATACCGTATCCGGTGATGAGATTGAAGTGATCCCTTTGCAACATGCTTCGGCTTCTGAATTGGTACGAATACTCAGTCAACTTGGCCAGGCCGATCCCAAAAAGGCGGCCGGTCAGCCTAAGGTGATTGCGGATGAGCGTACTAATAGTTTATTAATTAGTGGTGGCAAGTCATCACGCTTAAATATCAAAGCCTTGATAATGCATCTCGACACCCCGCTTGAGATTGGTGGTAATACCCACGTTGTCTATCTGCGCAATGCGGTTGCCAAAGATCTAGTGCCGGTATTAACAGGTGTGAGTCAAAATGTGTCTAAGGGCAAGAAAGGCGCGGCTGCGACTAGCTCACAAAATTCGCAGATCTCCATCCAGGCCGACGAGAATACCAATGCCTTGGTGATTACCGCACCGCCTGCCGTATTTCGCCAGTTAAAGGCTGTCATTTCGCAGCTCGATGTGCGGCGGGCACAAGTGATGGTCGAAGCAATTATTGCTGAAGTATCGCATGAAGCTTCGCGAGAGCTGGGAGTGCAATGGGGGGTTGACGGACGTGCCGGCAATAGTGCGGTCGGTCTGGTTAATTTTAGTTTAGGCACTCCGATTACCGCCTATGCCAACCTGGAAAGTCCACCGAACCCGATTGGTCTGAATATTGGTTTTGGCGATTTAACCGGTAGTAATCCTATTGTCGCACTGTTATCTGCTCTTGCAGGGGATTCGCAGACAAATATATTATCTACGCCAAGTTTAGTGACTCTGGATAATGAAGAAGCGGAAATCCTTGTCGGTCAAAACGTACCATTTGTTACCGGCAGCTTTACCGGGCAGGGTAGCTCGTCACCAACAAATCCATTTAATACGGTCTCTCGCGAGGACATTGGATTAACCCTAAAGATCAAACCCCAGATTAACGAAGGCGATGCCATTAAGCTCGAAGTGCTACAAGAGATTCAGACTATTGCACCAAGCAGTGCGGCAGTTGATATTATTACTAATAAACGTTCTGTTACTACCAATGTCATGGTTGATGATGGCCAGATCATCGTATTAGGTGGGCTTATTCAAGATGATCTTATTGAGAGTGAACAAAAGGTACCAGGCCTTGGCGATATTCCGATACTTGGTTGGTTATTTCGATATCAACGTACCACCAAAGTTAAAACCAACTTGATGATATTCATCCATCCCACCATTTTGAAAGACAACAAAACCATGATGGCCTTTACGAGTGAAAAATATAATTACATTCGTTCTAAACAAATGAAAATGAAAGAAGAGGGCGTGCGCTTAATGGATGATGATGTCGCACCTATCTTGGAGGAAATGGAAGATTTTATCCGCTTACCCCCGGCATACGAAGACTCGGTTCAGCGTATGGAACTCAGCGCGCCAGGCGGTGTAGCGGGTCAGTTAACTGATTCGACTCTTCCGCCACCTGACGTGGATGATCCTGATTCGTCTGATACCAATATGATTGATACGGATCCATCTGATTCAAGCTCATCATCCGATAACATTGAGCTCCCCCCTAACTTATTTAGCGAAGAAGGCCAAGAAGATGCAGGACGAGCTGATCAATGAGGCTGAAGAAGTCTCGGTTGATGTAGACGCTGCATCGGCCGGTTTTCGAAAGTTACCGTATACCTATGCCAAACGTCATGGTGTGATAGTTTCCGATATCACTCCGGTTGCGGTCGAAGTGACTTTACGCCAGGATGCGGATAACACCCCGTTACTCGAACTGCGTCGTCACTTTAAACGTAATTTAAAACTAAATACGGTCGATGCCGAGGCATTCGACAAACTTCTGCAGGAAAAATACGAAACCTCATCGACCGATGAAGCCGTTGAGATGATGGAGGGCTTAGGTGATGAGCTTGATCTGTCCAGTATTGCGCAAGAACTTGCCGAGCCAGAAGATCTGTTAGAAGCGGAAGACGATGCGCCCATTATTCGATTGATTAACGCATTGTTAACCCAGGCAGTAAAAGAAAACGCCTCGGATATTCATATTGAACCTTTTGAAAATCGCCTAATGGTACGCTTACGGGTCGATGGTGTATTGCGAGAGGTGCTACAACCACCACGGGCGTTGGCACCATTGGTGACTTCCCGTATCAAGGTCATGGCGAAGCTTGATATTGCCGAGAAGCGCTTACCACAAGACGGCCGTATTTCATTTACGATTGCCGGGCACCCGGTTGATGTGCGTGTATCAACCTTACCATCCGGGCATGGCGAACGTGTCGTATTACGATTATTGGATAAAGCCGCGGGTCGTCTGGATCTAACCAAACTTGGTATGGATCCCGAGATTCAAGAAGTATTGGATCATATGATTCATAAGCCACATGGCATTATTCTGGTAACCGGGCCAACCGGTTCTGGTAAGACCACAACCTTATATGCTGCACTGGGTGATTTGAACGATACCAGTCGCAACATTATGACGGTCGAGGACCCGATCGAATACTATATAGATGGCATAGGTCAGACTCAGGTGAATGCCAAGGTTGATATGAGTTTTGCGCGTGGTCTGCGCGCTATCTTGCGTCAGGATCCCGATGTGGTGATGGTCGGTGAGATACGGGATTTGGAGACCGTTGAGATCGCCATTCAGTCGAGCTTAACCGGCCACCTGGTGTTTTCCACATTGCATACCAATACCGCGATTGGTGCGATCACGCGTCTGCGAGATATGGGGGTAGAACCATTTTTACTTTCGTCGAGTATGATTGGAGTATTAGCGCAACGACTCGTGCGTTTACTGTGTCCGCAATGTAAACGCCCTCATGTGCCCGATGTTTCCGAGTGTGATCTATTAGGCCTGCCTGCGGACGATCCGCCCATCTTGTATGAACCGACTGGTTGTGAGCACTGCAACTTCCTGGGTTATCGTGGTCGAACAGGTATATACGAATTGATTGAGATAGATAATCAGATGCGTAGCCTGATACATGAAGGTGTCGGTGAGCACGAATTGGAAATGCATGCGCGGCAACACTGGCCAAGCATCCGTCAGGATGGTTTGCGGCGTATCCTGGCCGGTGAGACATCACTTGAAGAAGTATTGCGTGTCACCCGTGAGGATTAATCATGGGTGCCTTTGAATTTGCAGCACTTGATCCAAGTGGGAAGGAAAAAAAGGGCGTCTTAGAAGGCGATTCACCCCGGGCGATCAGGCAACAACTGCGTGATGATGGACTTATACCCTTATCCGTCACGGAGGCATCACAACGGGAAAGTTCATCCGGTGTTGATAAACGGTTTAATCTATCTATACGGCGCGGTATCAGTGCGACCGATCTGGCTTTATTGACTCGACAGCTTTCGACTTTGGTTCGATCTGGATTACCACTGGATGAAGCTACTTCAACGGTGGCGCGTCAATCTGAAAAACCGCGTTTGAAAAGTTTAATGCTGGGAGTCAGGGCGAAAGTAATGGAGGGCCATACCCTGGCTGAAGGTTTGGGTAAATTTCCACATGTCTTTCCTGAGCTATATCGTGCGACGGTTGCTGCTGGCGAACAATCTGGTCATCTGGATACCATCCTGGAACGCCTCGCAGACTATACCGAACAACGCCAGGTGATGGCACAACGCATCCAGATGGCGATGTTTTATCCTGCCATCCTGACCTTTATGGCGATAGGAGTGGTATCGGTATTACTCGGTTATGTGGTTCCACAAGTGGTTGAAGTGTTTGAGGATATGGGACAGGAGTTACCATTGATGACCCGAATCCTGATTGCGGTCAGTGGTGTGTTTCGGGATTATTTTATGTATATGTTTTTAGGTGGGCTTGGTTTAGTCGCGGCCGCGATCTATATCCTAAAGAAACCAGGACCGAAGTATAAATTCCATAATTTTGTGTTAAAACTGCCGGTCCTGGGACGATTTACCCGGGGGGTTAACACGGCCCGGTTTGCGCGTACCTTAAGCATTTTAGCCGCAAGCGGGGTTACGATATTGGATGCGCTGCGGATTGCCAGCCAGGTGGTGAGTAACCTGCCGATGCGTGAAGCTGTTAAATCGGCTTCGCATAAGGTTCGCGAGGGCGCTGGTCTGGCTAAGTCATTAGAGCAAAGTGGTTATTTCCCACCAATGACGGTGAACTTGATCGCCAGCGGTGAAATCAGTGGTAATCTGGAGGAAATGCTGGAGCGAGCTTCGATTAACCAGGAACGTGAGCAAGAGACACAGATATCGTTCTTAATGAGTATGCTCGAACCGATACTCATAATTGTGATGGGCATGGTAGTCTTATTTATAGTAATGGCTACCTTATTGCCGATCTTTAATATGAACCAATTAATTAGTTAAATAAATTTAGTGGAAGGCAAGAGGAAACAAAATATGAATATTCGAAACCAATCCGGTTTTACCTTAATCGAAGTAATGGTCGTCGTGGTCATTCTAGGGATTTTAGCCGCAGTGGTGGTACCAAATATTATGGATGAACCTGAAAACGCACGTATTAATAAAGCAAAACAGGATATCCGTGCACTTGAATTAGCGTTGGATCGATACAAATTGCATAACTCAGACTATCCCAGCACCGAACAGGGGTTACAGGCGTTAGTCAAAAAGCCAACCGGATCACCTGAGCCACGAAGCTGGAAAGGGCCTTACGTGAAGAAGGTGAGTGACGATCCGTGGAAAAATGAATATCAATACCTGAGTCCGGGAACACATGGAAAGATTGATATTTTTTCCGGTGGTAAAAACCCGGGTTCGCCTGAAGACGATATTGGCAATTGGAATCTGGATGAAGATTTAACGGCGAATTAATTTGTTTATTTTGTCATCGTGAGCGGAGCGAAGGATCTTGCGGAGCGAAGGACTCAAGATCCTTCGTCGTTTCACTCCTCAGGATGACAGTAAGAGAGTACCTTGAGTTAATGGAGCAGTAGTGGCTAGAGATAAATATATAATTTTATGAAAAGGCCAAAGCAATACGGCTTTACCTTAATCGAGATGATGGTGGTGCTCGTAATCATGGGCATCATTGTCTCAATGATGGTGATCTCATTAAATACCAATGAGATCCAGGAAGAGATGGAAGTCGAGATGACCCGCCTGCATGTCCTGCTCAATCTGGCTCAGGAAGAAGCGATTATGCAAGGGCAAGTTATGTCATTAGCGGTGAGCGAAAATACATATCGGTTTGATATTTTGAATGTCGAGGATGAGACCTGGCAGACATTAGAAGATGAAAAGGTCTTTCGGGAACGTACCGTTGTACCAGGCACTTCCTTTTCGCTGGTGATCGATGAAATAGAAAAAGAAGCCAGAAATATAGAATTTAAACGTGAACTGTCACTACAGGAAGAAAAAGAGGAAAAGGAAAAACAGGCAGAAGCTGAAGAAAATGGGGAAGAAGATAAATACCAGCGCGTTTATATAGAACCGAGTGGTGAAATATTTCCATTTGAACTGATATTACGTAATGAAGATGAAACAATTGAAGTTAAACTAGTGCTTGATGATGATGGTAAATTAAAGGTCGTATTACCCGAAGAATTTGGTTAATGATGCTGATTAAATCAAAACAGAAAAAGGGTTTCACGCTCATTGAAGTGTTGGTCGCAATGGTGATCTTGTCGCTTAGTTTGTTGGCGGCGATCAAAGTGGCGTCAGCGGTGACCCGTTCTGCTATCGATTTACAGGAGATTACCATCGCACAATGGGTGGCGATGAACAAAATGGTTGAGTTGCGCCTGGCAAAGTCGTTACCTAAAACGGGTCGCACAAATGGACAGGATGAAATGGCCGGTCGCGACTGGCGTTGGGATATCATTGTAAATGAGACACCTTACCCAAAATTACGAGAAGTTCATATTGAGGTTAAACCGGCGACAGATGACGCGGATGCACCGGCAACCTCTACCGTGATTTCATTAATAGGTGAGCTGTGATCACTAAATCAACGAAACAGACCGGATTTACACTCTTTGAGTTATTAGTCGCGATGGCTGTGTTTGGCGTGGTGACCTATATGGCATACACGGGTCTGGCACAAATTTTAGATGCAAGAGAACAGACAACGATTTCTCAGCAACGACTTGCAGATATCCAGTTAACCTTTTTAAACCTGGAGCGTGACTTACAACATGTTGTAAAACGACCTATACGTAATAGTTTTGGCGATTATGTCGGCGAGGTAGTGGGCGATGAGTTGGCCGATTACCGATTAGCAATAACACGCGGCGGACGTCACGTTCCAAAAGATTTTCCGAAGAGTAATTTGATGCGCGTTGGTTATGTCTTAGAAGATGAAACCTTGTATCGGATCTCATGGCCAGTATTGGATCAGGCACAGGACACCGAGCCACGTAAAACCGAAATACTGGCTGAAGTCGAAAATGTTGAAGTTCGATTTTTAAGCTCTAAAGGTGAATGGGAAACCAGTTGGGATTCGGCAGAAACGCCTATTGATCAGGTGCAAAATCCACAGCCGATGGGAATTCCTAAGGCGGTCGCGGTTAAAATAACGATAAAAGACTTCGGTGAAGTTAACCGGATGTTTTTGATGTCTGAGGTTTAAAGTGTTTAGCATTTTCCAACAAATGCGGTTCAAAAAAGGCGTCGCCCTGATAACGGCGATGATGGTTATGAGCCTGGCTACGATTACGGCGGTTTCAATGACCGCCGATCAACAGGTATATATGCGGCGTACCGAGAATATTCGTTACCATGAACAAGTCTTTATGTATCTATTAAGTGCGGAAGATTTTACCAAGATTGTTTTAGCAGAAGATGATCCTAAACTGGATTCCTTACAAGATGACTGGTATAGCGAAGAACCGATCGTTTTTCCTATTGAAGGCGGGGTATTAACGGGTAAAGTGCTGGATCTCCAAGGTAAGCTGAATATTAATAATTTATCCAAAGAACCGCGCAACAAATGGGATGAAGATCGACTGCGACAAGCGATGGCGAATAATAATATTCCCGTTGATTTAGCCAGTGTCATCATTGACTGGATGGATGATAATCAGGACTCTTTATCCGGTGGCGCTGAAGACGTTGATTATTTAAGTGGTGATCGACCTTATCGCACTGCTGGAACCCAAATGGGCAGTATTTCGGAATTAAAATTATTAAAAGGAATGAATCAGGAGAAGTATGAGCAATTACTCGAAGTATTGACGGCCATCCCAAATGAAAACAATGCCACTATTAACATCAATACCGCACCGCCCAGTGTATTGCGTATGATCATACCAGAACTCAGCGATAGTGATGCCGAAGATCTGGCAGAAGATCTGGCCGAAAATCCTCTCAATGAACCGGATGACTTGATCGATCATGCGTTAGTAAAAGGGAAAAAAGTGGATGTGAATGGCCTGAGTACGGAAACCAACTATTTCTTACTAGAGTCTTTTGCTTCAGTACAACGCGCTAAATCCCGAATGGACAGTATTATCTATCGTCAGGATAAAGATAACATCAGTGTTGTTATGCGTTCACAGGGAGGGTTGTAATGGCTCGAACTGTTTTATTACGCATAGATCCAACGGCCACCGATGCAAGCTGGCAACGTATAGAAAATGGTCAGTTAGCCGGTTCATTCCATAAGGGTCGCCTGGCGGAGGCTTTTCGATATTGTCGCGGTGCCAGCGTTGTCGTGATGGTTCCAGCTGAAGAGGTTTTCATTACACAAATTACATTACCGGGTAAAAATCGCAAGAAATTAATTAAGGCAGTCCCCTATGCAGTTGAAGATCAGATTGTTGATGATATCGAAACGCTTCATTTTGCCTTAAGTCCCGCCCCTAAAGACGGAAAATTTATTGTCGCTGCAGTCGAAACCCGGCTTATAGAATATTGGGACAATGCATTAAAGGCGGTTGGGATCCATGCAGAAACAATGATTCCAGATGTGCTGGCATTAATTGACTCAAAAGAATCCTGGTCCGTTCTGTTAGAATCAAACCGGGCCCTGGTTCGAACCCCGCAGGGTATGTTCAGTAGTGATATCGAAAATTTACCACTGATGTTGAATAACCTGCACAAGCAAGCAGAAGATAAACCAGAGGAAGTGACCGTATACGATTGTTCACAAGCCAATCATATGACGGCCTTGAAGGCATTGTGTTCAGATGTCGAGTTTACTTTGGTCGATTGTCCTGATGGACCGTTTGGAGTGTTTGCACGCCATTATGATGCTCGTCATAGCGTAAACCTGTTACAAGGTGAATATAATCGCCAGCAAGGTATCGGAAAACATATTAAACCCTGGATCCCGGCTGCGGGATTGTTTGCGGTCTGGATTGGCTGGCAACTGGTTGTCAATATTTCTGCGATGATTGATCTTGGAAATCGCAGTGAAGAGCTTACCCTGCAAATGCAAAATGTTTATAAATCAGCTTTTAGTGGTGCAAAAAAACCACCATTAGGTTATGAACGTAGCAGTATGGAATCGAAAATCAATAAATTGTTAGAAAGGCAAGGTCAGGCTAAAGGTAGCCTGCAGGAAATGTTAGTAAAAACGGCTCCGATTTTGAAAAATGTTAAAGGCGTTGTCATTGATGGTTTAAGGTTTAGTAATGGAAAACTGGATATCGATTTAACCGTAAAAGGCTCCGGTGATGTGGAACCTCTGGAAGCAAAGATTAAACAGCAAACTGGCTGGGACGTAAAATCAAATGCAAGTACGTCGAAAGGTGTGACTAAGGTTCGGTTGAATATAAAGAGTTCAGGTTAGGAAAAGATTCGATTATGAATGAAAATATCGAAAAATTAAAAAGTCACTATGAGCAACTCAATAGTCGTGAGCGCACTATGGTGATTGCGGCAGCCATAGCCCTGGCTGTTTTTATTCCGTATCAATTTATCTGGTCTCCCATTGTAAATGGAGTGGTGGAAAGACGCACAAAAGTTGAAAAACAAGAACAGGATCTGGTCTGGATGCAGTCCAAATTAAGTGAGGTGCAACAACTATCGCGTAGTGCAAGCAGTTCGAATACAACAGGTAAATCATTATATGGTCTTGTTGAAAAAACGGCACGGCAAAAATTCGGTGGTGATATTCGTATCCAACAGGAAGGTAAAAAAGGCATTCGTGTACAGATTAAAAATGCAGGATTTGATGCCGTCATGTTCTGGCTGGATGATCTGCAAATGAAATATAAAATAAATATTAAAGACTTTAAAATAGACAGAAGTAAAACCCCTGGCAATGTACGAGCCAGTGTGTTGGTAGAAAGTTAATGGCCAATTTAAAGTTGTCAAAGAAAAACCGCCAATTAATCTATGTTGGGCTTGCCTGTTATCTGGTTTTTTTACTCATCACGCTTCCGGCCAGTTTTTTAACACGTTATATATTACCCTCGGTTGATTCGACTGGAATGGTAAAGCTACAAAGTGTGCGTGGCAGTCTTTGGGAAGGACAGGCGAACAATACCCGAATTGGTCAATTTAACCTTGGTGTATTAAACTGGGATTTAAGTAGTTGGGGATTGTTATTAGGAAATATTAATTTAGATGTTAACTTTAAATCTGAACTTGCTAATGGTGTCGGTGACCTGTCATTAGGATTGGGTGGATCGGCCTCAGCAAGTGATATCGAACTTAATTTTCCGGCTGAAATGTTACAACCGTTGTTCTCGGGTTTTCCAATCAGCATCTCTGGTGACTTGCGTGGTTCTATAACTGAATTAAATTATATTCAGTTTGAACAATTACAGGCAGATGGCCGTGTTGTCTGGCAAGGGGCGGCTTTACGTGCACCACAAAATATTGAGTTAGGTGACTTTTTGATAGACATGTCACCTCTCAATCAAGGCACAAAAATAAAAGTTACCGACCAAAACCAGGGACCGGTTAAGACTGAGCTCAATATTAAACTCACCGGCAAAGGTAAATACACCTTAAATGGATGGATGCAGGCACGAGACCAAAGCCAGCAACACATCACCGAGGCATTACGATTTATTGGAGCGCGTGCAGACAGTACCGGAAGATTTTGGGTTTCATATAATGGCAGTTTAGGGAAGAAGAACGTGAGAGGTCAAAGAAAGATACGTTAGTTAACAATGCTCTGATGTATCCCAATACTCTGTATCCCGATAACTCGATCTGTCATCCTGAGTGGAGCGAAGGATCTAGATCTGTCGCTTTGTATGATCCAACCTCTGCAAGATCCTTCGCTCCGCTCCACGTGCTTTGTACTGTCTTGATGCGCTTTGCGCATCGCACAGCATTTTCTTCGCTGCGCTCCGGTCAACCTTTCGCGGTTCGTGCAGTCACTGCCTCGAACCACTGCGTGTTTCATACAGTGTTCCTTCCGCTTTGCTACAGTCTACTTGCCTTGAATCGCTTCGCGCTTCGTGCAGTATTCCCTACGCTTCGCTCCGGTGAGGATGACAGTACGATAATACTGCACGAACCGCGCAGCGTTTCAAAGCAAGTAGGAAGTGTTGTGTTAACGGGATAACAATAATAATTTCTATTATTCAATTCCCAGTTTTTTGATGCGATAACGTAGTTGTCGAAAGGTTATCCCTAGCAGTTTTGCGGCCGCCGTTTTATTGTAACGGGTCTTTTCCAGCGCCTTGGTAATCACTTCGCGTTCTTTTATATTCATGGCTGGATCGAGTGAAAAACTTTCATCCAGTTCGAGTTCACTACCACGAATATCCAGGTCGGCAGTACTTTCGAGTATCTCGTTTAATTCGGTCGAAGAATTTAAATCGGGTAAGTGTAAATCGAGACGGTTGATTTCATCGTTTTCGCACATAGTCATGGCGCGTTCTAATATATTTTCTAACTCACGAACATTTCCAGGAAAAGGATAGACGGCCAGGGCTTCGAAGGCATCATCGGTAAGATGCGGGACATCAACTTTCCATTCGTTAGAAATCAATTTTAAAAAGTGCTCAACCAGGATCGGGATGTCTTCACGACGATCTCGTAAACATGGGACGGTGAGTTCGATGACATTAATTCGATAAAACAGGTCCTGACGGAACTGGCTGCTAGCGACCAGGTCGGCAAGGTTTTTATGTGTCGCGCTGAGGATACGAACATTAATCGGAATTTCATCGTTACCGCCAATGGGACGTATCGCTTTTTCCTGAATAGCGCGTAGTAATTTTACTTGCATTTGTAACGGCAGATCGGCGACTTCATCTAAAAATAATGTGCCACCATCGGCCGCCTGGAATAAGCCCTGCTTATCGGTTAGCGCACCGGTAAAACTGCCTTTCTGGTGGCCAAAAAATTCGCTTTCCATTAATTCAGTTGGAATGGCACCACAATTCACTGGAATAAAAGGCTTTTCCTGTCTCGGCCCCTTATAGTGGATTAGACGAGCGACTAATTCTTTTCCTACACCAGATTCACCACTTATATAGACCGGTGCCTGACTACGGGCCAATTTGGAAATCGTTTTGCGTGTCGCTTGCATGGCGGCAGAAGACCCGAGTAACTCAAGCTCGGTATCGTCCTCAGTTTGTTCACCGGTTGTTAGTGGAGGGGCAAGTTTTAATGCCGCATTGATCAAATGACGTAAGGTTTTTAGTTCTACCGGCTTCGATATAAAATCAAAGGCGCCTGCTTTCAAGGCTTCTATCGCTGTTTCCATGTTTCCATGAGCAGTTATCATGGCGACGGGTAATTGAGGAAATTCATTATTAATATATTTTACCAAATCAATTCCATTTCCATCGGGTAAACGCATGTCAGTTAAACAGAGATCATAGTCTTGCTCAGATAAAAGCTTTTTAGCCTGACCGATGTCTTTCGCACTGATAGTGTCCTTGCCCATTCGTGACAGTGTGATTTCGAGTAATTCTCTAATATCAGGTTCGTCATCAACGATTAAGATTAATTGTTTATCATTGTTCATTTAGTCAATCTGCCGGCGTGGGTCCTGGAATGTTATCCGAAAATAACGTTGTCCGTCACCTTCGTCAATGTAATTTAAATGTGCCTGATTTCCTTCGGCTAATTCCCGGGATAAATACAGGCCTAAGCCAGTACCGGTGGTCTCAGTGGTGAAAAAGGGTTCAAAAATATGGTCAACGGCATCAGACGGTACACCAGGACCTTTATCGAATATATCAAGAAATGGACGCGTTTCAATATCAGACCGACCACCTACTAAACTCACAAATGGCATTTCATCAGTGGACTGACTATGCCAGAGTGCGTTTTGACACAGATTGGTCAGGATTTGGTGGAGATGACCCGTGTCGAAACGAACCATGGTGGTAGCCGGTGAGATATTGACGTAAAAAGCTTCTTTATCCAGACCATGCCCAATCACATAGTCATGTATAAATTGATCTACATAATCATTGAGATTAAACAGCTCAACGTGTGAAGGATTTCGATGGCTCACGGTCATTACATTTTCGACGATGGTATTCAGGCGTCGTGAATGATCCGAAATAATTTGCGTGAGACGCTCATCATTACTGTCAAGGTTTTCAGATTCGGCCAGCAGTTGTCCGGCGTGACTGATTGCACCGAGAGGATTGCGAATTTCATGAGCAATACTGGCAGTGAGTCGACCCAGTGATGCAAGCTGTAATTGCTGTGCCTGTTGTGCCATAGCTGCCATATCTTGTAAAAATATAACTGCACCGGCATCGGCTTGATCACCAATGCGCGCAAAACGTGGTGAAATATCAATTGGATTAGAAACTAACTGAATGGCTTCAGAATCCCGGTTCGGATCTTTTACCCAGGCTTGCCATTGAACCGCAAGTTCAGGAACGACCTTGGATATATTCGCATTATGTTGCATTTCATCAATATGTAACATTAGTGCAGCCGACTCATTGATTAGACGAATATCACCGTGTTGATCCAAAACGATTACACCAGTTTGCATACGTTGAATAATGTGTTGGGTAAGCTGGGCAAGATTCTCAAGGTCCAGTCCTCGTTTGGCGGCTAAATCTTCGCTTTCGCGAACACGACGCGCAACATACATAAATAAAATAGCCGTACCAAAATAGGTCATACCCAGTAATCCGGCGAAAGGGTAACTGTTGCCTTTTGGGTAGGTGAAGCTAATGGAGATTTGCTCAATTAAGATCACAATGGTAGCTAATGCCGCAAGCCCCAATGCAGTTCGCCCGCCCAGAATCACACTGGTACTGGCTATGGTAATAACAATCAAGACACCAAGACCACTCTGGATTCCCCCGCTAACGTGCATGAGCAGAGTCAGTAGAATGATATCGGTTAATGCACTGGCCCAAACCTTAAAGGTAAAGGGGATCGATCTGATATTCAGCGTCCACCAGATACTGAGACCAAGGATTAAATAGATTACGCTATAAGTTAGAAAAGCCTCTGGATTATTGACGCCGAGCGGTGTGATCAGATTGTCGGTTGCGTATAACAAACAAAATGAAACAGAAATAAATATTCGGAAAGCACTGAGTAGTTGCAATGGCCGCCGTGGATCATGACTGATAGGGATTCCGTTAGTCGCTTGCTGGCCGGGTTTTAAAAAATAGAGTTCCATAAATTTATGAGATGTAATTATGATTTATTACTTATTCGTTTGTGCTCCTCACTACAATAATAGCGCCCTTTATCCACTATTGCCTCGTGCTCCGGGATATGCATGGCACAGTGTTCACATTTGACTATATTTTCCAGATTTTTACCTTTTTTCATTGGGCGTTTAGGTGACTTGTTTTTAAGGTATCTTTTATAAAGCGCATAACATAACCAGGCTATCAGTAAAATAGTCAGTAAACGAAAAATTCCCATAATGATGTCCTATTGATATTTCAGGCTGATATCAGATTGATTTTAATGCCTACAGTAGCATAGACGGGGGCAAGACTAAATCTGCGTTGGAATCCCTGGAATCTATCGCGTGATGGCAAAAAAGGTACAGGATAAGAGAAATTTTGCTTTGTCAGGCGCTTTCCGACAAAATATGCCGCCTCAAAACACAAAACCATGAAATACAAGAAAGTGAACCACAGGTTATAAATAGCTATTATGAATATCCATGAATTTCAAGCCAAAGCCTTATTCCGGGAGTACGGCGTTCCAGTTCCTGAAGGCGAGGTTGCCCGTACCGTCGATGGTGCTGTCCGAATTGCTAAAGAGCTCGACAGTGCGCGTTGGGTGGTTAAAGCCCAGGTCCATGCGGGCGGTCGTGGCAAGGCCGGTGGCGTCAAGGTTGTCGATTCGCTGCAGGAAGTAGAACACGTTGCCGAATCGCTGTTGGGTTCTCAATTGGTTACTCAACAAAGTGGACTGGATGGGCAACCGGTTGATCAATTATTGATCGAAATGCCAACCGACATCGATCGGGAATTATATCTGGGTATGCTGGTCGACCGCGCTAAAGAACGAGTTGTGATGATGGCGTCGGCAGCGGGTGGTATGGAGATCGAAGAAGTGGCGCGTGATCACCCAGAACAGCTTTACTCCTTATATATAGACCCCGTTGTTGGATTGCAGGCTTATCAATGTCGGCAAGTCATTTTTGCCCTGGGCCTGGCTGAGCATGCCAAGGCGATGACCAAAATCATGCAGGCCTTATATCAATTGTATCTTGATAAAGATATCAGTCTGGTTGAGATCAATCCGTTAGTGGTGAATGCCAACGGATTAATGGCCATCGATGCGAAGATCAATTTTGATGACAATGCCCTGTATCGTCACAAACACAAATCCTCATTACGGGATTTGCGTCAGGAAGACGAAAAAGAAGCCCAGGCCCAGGCACATGGATTAAATTATGTCAGTCTGGATGGTGACATCGCCTGCATGGTCAATGGGGCCGGTTTGGCAATGGCGACCATGGACATGATCAAACATTTTGGTGCCGAGCCGGCTAACTTTCTCGATGTCGGAGGAGGCACCACGGCTGAAAAAGTCGCCGAGGCCTTTAAGATTATTTTATCAGATGAAAAAGTCAAAGCCATTCTGGTTAATATCTTTGGTGGCATCGTACGTTGTGATCTTATTGCCGAAGGGATTATCAAAGCCATTAAAGAAGTATCGGTATCGATCCCGGTTATTGTTCGGCTTGAAGGGACCAATGTCGAGCAGGGACAAAAATTATTATCCGAATGCGATCTGGATATCATCTCGGCAAACGATCTCGATGATGCGGCGAGTAAAGCCGTTGCTGCGACGAGGGGAAACTAAATCATGGCGGTTTTAATTGATAAGAATACGAAAGTTATTTGCCAGGGGTTTACCGGTAAACAAGGTAGTTTTCATTCGCAACAAGCCATTGACTATGGCACACAATTAGTCGGTGGGGTGACTCCTGGAAAAGGTGGACAATCACACCTGCAACGCCCGGTATTTGATACGGTGCAAGCAGCAGTCAATGAAACCGGTGCTGATGCCACTATGATCTATGTGCCTGCTGCTTTTGCTGCTGATGCGATTCTGGAAGCCGCTGATGCAGGTATTCAAGTCATTGTCTGCATTACCGAAGGCATTCCAATTTTAGATATGCTGCGTGTTAAAGCCGTATTAAAAAACACATCTTCCAGACTGGTTGGTCCCAATTGTCCAGGCGTGATTACCCCAGGTGAATGTAAGATTGGGATTATGCCTGCTGCGATTCATTTACCCGGTCGTATCGGTGTCGTTTCACGTTCAGGTACCTTAACTTATGAAGCGGTATACCAAACCACCCAAAACCAATTAGGACAGAGTACTTGTATCGGGATTGGTGGTGATCCTATTCATGGTCTTAACTTTATTGATTGTCTTGAGATGTTTGAAAATGATCCACAAACCGAAGGCATTATTATGGTGGGTGAGATAGGTGGCAGTGCCGAAGAGGAGGCCGCAGAGTATATCGCCAACAAAGTGAACAAGCCGGTTGTTGCTTATATTGCAGGTCAAACCGCACCTTCAGGTAAACGCATGGGGCATGCGGGTGCCATTATTACCGGAGGCAAAGGTACCGCTAACGGTAAGATGGAGGCCTTGCGAGAAGCGGGTGTCACGGTCAGTGAATCGCCGGCAAAATTAGGCCACTACATGCAACAAGTGATCAAATAAAATATATAACGCAAAATTCGTAATATTGTCATCCTCATCGGAGCGCAGGATCTTGGGGAGTGAAAGATCTAAGATCCTTCGTCGTTTCACTCCTCAGGATGACAGGATTGAAGTAAGACAGGATGACAGGATTAAAGAAAGACAGTAAGACGTGTTAAATTAATGGGACAATAGTGGTTCAATTTATAAAACTCATCGTGATGGCGTTTTTGGAAATCAGTGATATATGAAAACGGTTAAGCTAGTTATAGCGCAGCTCAATTTTATCGTCGGAAATATTGAATCCAATCGAGATATCATTATTGATGCATGCCAGCAGGCCTTTGAGCAACAGGCCAGAATAATCGTTTTTCCTGAACTCGCTTTAACGGGGTATCCTCCAGAAGATCTATTATTACGTCCCGAGTTATATCAACGCTGTGATGATGCCTTATATAGAATTTGTGAGCATCTAAAAAAATATCAAACCCCTTTTGCTGTCGTACTAGGGTATCCAAGGCACGAGCAAAATAAAATTTTAAATATGGCCGGTGTCATCCAGGAGGGAGTAATAACCGATGAATATGCCAAGCAAAGCTTACCGAACTATAAAGTGTTTGATGAGAAGCGTTATTTTTCCGCCGGTCATGAGTCTTGTGTAGTTAAGATCGGGGGTATTCCATTCGGTCTTACCCTCTGTGAAGATATCTGGGTCGATAGCCCGATTGCAAAAAGTGTTGCAGACGGTGCGAAATGTATTATCAATCTCAATGCGTCTCCTTTTCATATTGGAAAACCGGTTCAAAGAGAATCCGTGCTTACGGCCCATGCTCGTAATCATCAGCTCCCTATTCTTTATGCCAACCTGGTAGGCGGGCAAGACGAACTGGTGTTCGATGGTCACTCGTTTACCGTTAATGAAAAAGGCGATGTAGTACAACGTGCACCGGAGTTTGAACAGGGTCTTTATACAGTACAAATCGATTGGGATGGTGAACGTGTGTTGATTCAGCCACAAGTGTGCACGGAATTACTTGATGAGTTATCCAGTATTTATCAGGCTTTGGTTGTGGGGGTGCGTGATTATGTACATAAAAACGGATTCAATGGTGCCGTAATTGGTTTGTCGGGTGGAATTGACTCGGCTTTAACGCTTGCCATTGCGGTAGATGCCCTGGGGGCGGAAAATGTTGAGGCAGTTTCGATGCCATCACGTTATACCGCGGACATGAGCGTTGATGATGCTAAAGAGGAGTGTGACCTGCTTGGGGTTAACTTCGAACTTATTTCGATTGAAAAAACGTTTGATGCCTTTTTAGAGTTACTCAAACCAGTATTCGGCGATCTACCTGCCGACACTACGGAAGAAAATATTCAGGCTCGTTGTCGCGGGATTTTGTTGATGGCGATCTCAAATAAGAAACGCAAAATTGTACTGACCACCGGTAATAAAAGTGAGATGGCGGTGGGATATGCGACCTTGTATGGCGACATGGCCGGAGGTTTTGATGTCCTTAAAGACGTATCTAAGACCAGAGTCTTTGCTTTGTCCAATTGGCGTAATCAACAATCCCGAGTTATTCCTCAGCGAGTGATAGATCGGCCGCCATCCGCGGAGCTGGCGCCGGATCAGAAAGACAGTGATAGCCTGCCAGATTACGGGGTACTGGATCCAATTCTGGAACATTACATCGAACATGATCAAAGTGCCGACGATATGATTAAAGAGGGCTATGCTGCTCAAGATGTAAGCAAAGTTATGCGACTGGTCGATACCACCGAGTACAAACGCCGTCAGGCCCCCCCCGGGGTGCGCATTACCGAGCGTGCCTTTGGGCGGGATCGTCGGTATCCGGTAACATCAGGCTTTCATCATGGCCGCGAGCGTAGAATTAAGGCGGATAGTGAGGCCGAGAAAGGATAAATTGAGCCATTTTGGGCTAGTGTTGGAGTGATTTTCCCGATATCTTATGCACAATGTTGGTTCATGGTGATCAGGCTAGTGTTTACGACAGGTGGATTTCCACTTGCTGAGATGTGATGAAATCATGAGCATGTTAATAACTATAAATAACTGATTTCCTATAAATAAAGAGAACATGAAGGAAAACCAAAAATGAAGAAGATTGAAGCGATAATTAAACCTTTCAAATTAGATGATGTTCGTGAAGCCTTGTCTGAGATTGGAATAGCCGGTATGACCGCCGTTGAAGTAAAAGGCTTTGGTCGACAAAAAGGACATACCGAACTGTATCGTGGTGCCGAATATGTAATCGATTTTTTGCCCAAGGTTAAGCTTGAGGTTGTTATTAAAGATGATCAAATTGATAGCTGCATCGAAGCCATTACCAGCGCGGCACGAACAGGCAAGATAGGTGATGGTAAGATCTTTGTCAGCGATGTATCGCGTGTGGTTCGCATTCGTACCGGTGAAGAAGGTGACGACGCGGTTTAGAATCTAAATTCTTCCCACCAGATTAGGTGGGGAGAAATGTGTTATTACTTTAGTGATTTGTGATCAGGATGATTGAGCTTTAATACTTTTCTGGCATCGTTAGCCAAATCGGTCATCCCTAATTTTCCATAGGCTTCAACCATAATTGCAAGTGCATCGGCCATCGCAGGTGTGCGCTGGTAATTTTCAACGACATATTTACCGCGGTTAGCTGCGGCTAAAAAGGCACCGCGACGCATATAATAGCTTGCCACATGCACTTCATATAAGGCCAGGTTATTGCGAATCAGGGTCATGCGTTCAATGGCATCTTTTGCATAACGACTCTTCGGATATTTTTTAATGAGTTGGGCAAAATATTCGAAGGAGCGTCGGGCAGATTTGGGATCATGTTGAGATGGGTCAACATTAAACAGACTCTCGAGGAACGACTCACTTAGATCGTAACTGGCCAGTCCGCGTAAATAATACATATAATCGACGGTTTCGTGGTCGGGATGTAATTTAATAAAACGATTGGCGGCTACGATAGCGGATTCAGGTTCTGAATCCTTATAATAGGCATAGGCAATCTCCATTTGAGCACGCTCGGCATATTTACCGTAGGGAAATCGTGATTCCAGTCGTTCGTAGTAGGCGATGGCCTGTTCGTAATCGCCTTCTTTCAGGTACTGGTTGGCAAATTCGTATATCTCCGCTGCATTCAAGCCTTCAGTAGGATCATCACCATCGACTGAGGCACAGCTAAATAAAGAGCCTAATACAAAAGCCAGAAAACCAAATTTTATTGCTCGAACCATCACTTTATTTCTCATCTCAGTCGGTGAACTTGGGTTAGTATACCTTGTTATATATAGAGACGCACACGAATAGCCTTGAATGATGACAGACATAACATCTGAAAATGATACTGATATAAATGGCAGTACCGGATCTCAAATGGAGAATTCGCTGCTTGAAACTGAGATTCCGGAATCGATGCATGGTTCCCGCCTGGATCAGGCTTTGGCCCGGTTATTTCCTCAATATTCTCGCAGTCGCTTACAACAATGGATTCGTGCCGGGCACGTAACAGTCGATAACAAAGTCCTAAGGGCCAAGGATAAGGTCAGTGTCGGCCAACAAATCCTGCTGCAGGTCCAGACCGTTGCCGAAGGCGAATGGCAGGCCGAAGCGATTGATTTGAATGTCGTCTTTGCTGATGAAAATCTGATTATAATCAACAAGCCTGCGGGTATGGTCGTGCATCCAGCGGCGGGTAATCCATCCGGTACCTTACTCAATGCCTTATTGAATTATGCGCCGGAACTTGAATCTATCCCACGTGCCGGAATCGTGCACCGTCTCGATAAAGATACCAGTGGTGTGTTAGTGGTGGCTCGAACGCTTGCAGCTCATAAATCCTTAATTGATCAATTACAGGCGCGAGCCTTCGAACGCGAATATATTGCTGTCGTTAATGGTGTCTTAACCGCAGGGGGGACCGTCGATGCACCGATTGGTCGGCATCCTCAACAACGCGTCAAGATGGCGGTGGTGGATCACGGTAAACCGGCAGTGAGCCATTATCGAGTGGAACAACGTTTTCGTGGTCATACTGCGGTGAAAGTGAATCTAGAGACCGGGCGGACACATCAGATTCGCGTTCATATGGCCCATATTCACCATCCGTTGGTTGGTGATCCGGTATACGGTGGGCGTTTTAAATTGCCAGCAGGTTGTAGTGAAGATTTGATCCATGAGTTAAAGCATTTTAAACGTCAGGCCCTGCATGCGCGTTTCCTGGGATTGGTGCATCCCGTTTCACATGAGTCCATGGGTTGGCGTGTTGAGGTCCCTGATGATATGCAGCGACTGCTCAATGTCCTTGCTGAGGATGTGAAAAGTGAATGAGCAGAGCTGGATACCGGCGCAGTGGCCTGCACCGGCGAATGTCATTGCCGGAATTACCACGCGTGTTGGCGGCGAGAGCCAGGGAAACTATGCCGGCTTTAATCTGGCCATGCATGTTGGAGATGACCCTTCGAGAGTCGAAAAAAATCGTCAGCAATTAAAAGATTTTTTACAGTTACCGAGTGAACCGCGTTGGTTAGAACAGGTTCATGGCCATACAGTTTCGACTGACGACCACCCTGTTCATCAAGCCGATGCGAGTATCACAAATATACCAGGTCAGATTTGTGTAGTGATGACGGCGGATTGTTTACCAGTGCTTATTACCAACAAACAAGGCACGCAGGTTGCAGCCATTCATGCTGGCTGGCGTGGCTTGGAGCAACAGACAATTTTACGTTGTATTGAAAATATGCAGGCCGAGCCAGATTCATTACTGGTCTGGTTAGGCCCCGCAATCGGTCCAACTGCGTTTGAAGTCGGGGCCGAAGTACGAGAACAGTTTTTGCAACAGAGCCCGGCCTTCATCGCCTGTTTTATCAATAGTGTTAATCAAGGTAAGTGGATGATGGACATGTATAGCATTGCACGTTTACAACTGGCGGTGGCCGGGGTCGAGCAAATCTATGGAGGACAATTTTGTACCTATACTGATACGGAGCGTTTTTATTCTTATCGACGTGAAGGTCAAACGGGCCGGATGGCCAGTTTGATTTGGCTAACTAAGTAATATAGAGATGACTAGTATTGACCGTGAATTAAGGTATTATGTGCCCCTCTTAATTTTGGCAGGATAGCTTGTGCCGTTACTCGCTTGGATTATCATATTTAGTTTGTTGGGTGGAATTGTTAGCGTCACTGCGGCTGCGGTGTTTTTGTTGTTCCCGGATCGGGTACGACAAGCCATGCTACCTCACTTTGTTAGTTTTGCTATCGGTGCCTTATTGGGTGCCGCCTTTCTCGCATTAATTCCTCATAGCCTGACACAAGGACATGCGATTGAATACCATCAACTTGGTTTAACCTTGTTGATCGGTCTGTTAGGATTTTTCCTGATGGAAAAATTGGTGTTATGGCGTCACTGCCATGAACACGATTGTGAGGTTCATGAAGTTCAAGAACAACACCATAAACATGCGGCGGGTTCTTTAATCATAATCGGCGACGGGGTGCATAACCTGGTTGATGGTATCTTGATTGCCGCGGCTTTTATGACGGATTTTCATCTGGGTGTGATTACCAGTCTCGCCGTAGCGGCACACGAAATTCCTCAGGAGGTCGGGGATTTTGCCATTTTGTTACACAGTGGCTTTACTCGCAAAAAAGCCTTCATATTTAATATCCTGGCAAGTATTACAACCATTATTGGAGCAGTTATCGCTTATTATAGTTTGAGTAATGCCGAGGCTATCGTTCCCTATATTCTGGCAATAGCGGCGTCGAGTTTTATTTATATCGCCGTCGCCGATCTTATCCCCGGTTTACATAAACGAGTTGAGTTTAGTCAAACGCTTCGTCAAATTACCCTTATTATCGCTGGCATTGTTGTTATATATTTTGCGCATGCGACCCTGCACTAAAAGAAATTAAACAATCCGGAGAAAACGTATGTCAGCATGGTATATGTTAACGATCGTAGGACGAGATCAACCAGGTATTGTTGCTCAAATCAGTAACGGATTATTTGAGGCTGGTTATCAACTAGGTGAAACATCCATGATGCGTCTTGGCGGTAACTTTACCATGATGCTAATGGTTAGTCGTGGCACCAATGGCAATGCAACTGGCGAAAATGTAATTGACGAAGATGAAATTAATGAGGCTAAAATCAAAGCGCAGTTACAACCCTGTTTGACAGATCTTGATTTACGAGTCCACCTCGATCCGATCGAAGCCCATTTGCATGAACACATCACCCCAAATTTACGCGTTAGTGTTTACGGTGCCGATCGTCCAGGCATCGTTGCCCGGGTGACAAATATATTACAACAACAAGATTTCAATATTTTAGATCTGGAATCGGATGTAGCCGGTTCGGATGACAAACCTATTTATATCATGCACATCGAAGGAGTCTGTCAAAGTAGTGCAGACGATCTCGAACAGGCTTTGAATAGGGAATCGAAATCTGAGATCGATATAAAAGTGTTTCCCATTGATACTTTGATCGGATAAGTAATGGCGGTATTACCGATACTCACTTATCCAGATTCGGCGTTGAAGCAGATATCAAAAGAGGTCGAAGACATCAACGCTAGCTTACTGAGTTTTATATCTCAGTTAGAAGAGACGATGCGCGCTGGGTCAGGCGGGGTCGGTATTGCCGCACCACAGGTGGGGCGTATTGAGCGGATTGCCATCGTTGATGTTTCGAGTAAAGCTAAGATCGACCAGCATGGTCGATTAGTGTTGATTAACCCTGAGATAAGCCGCTGGGATGGAATGAAGGTGGGGCGCGAAGGTTGTATGTCGGTGCCTGATTTCACCGGCAATGTGATTCGTGCAGATCAAATAGAATTGACCTATCTGGATGAGCGAGGTGAACAACAACAGCTTGAGGCAAATGGTTACGAAGCGCGTGCTATTCAGCATGAGCTTGATCATCTTGATGGATTGCTGTTTCTTGATCGGCTGGTCAGTCGACATAATGACCTTTTTAAACGTAAGGTATATAAGTAATTTTGAATCCTGCCTTTTCTATCCTGGTATATTAAGTAATCTCTTAGTTGGCCGATGAAGTCTTTGTCTACAAAGGATTTTACTTCTTATGTTTCTAGATAATATTGCCGATTGGGTTATCCTCGGATTTGCGGCGTTAGCTGTGTTTGCCCTGGTTTCGATTGTGATCATGTATGTGCAGGATGTAACCCAAACCTCGCATGCTATCCGGCGAAATTATCCGGTTATCGGTCGTATGCGTTATCGCTTTGAGCGTCTTGGCGAGTATTTCCGTCAGTATTTTTTTGCCGCCGATCGTGAAGAGCAACCCTTTAACCGTGCGGCCCGTGCCTGGGTCTATCGTACTGCCAAGGGTCTTGGCGGCCTGGTTGGTTTTGGTTCGACCAATGATATGAATTCCAATGGTTCAGTTATTTTCGTCAATGCCTCTTTTCCGTTACTCGAAGAAGAAAAGACCGATCGCCCTAAATTGATCATTGGCCCAAATTGTGAACATCCTTTTGAGCCCGCTTCTATTTTTAATATTTCCGGTATGAGTTTTGGTGCCATCTCGAAACCGGCCGTCCGCGCGTTATCGAAAGGGGCTGCCGATGCAAAGGTTTGGTTAAACACGGGAGAGGGTGGGATATCGCCTTATCATGAAGAATTTGGTCCCGATATTATTTATCAGGTAGGGACAGCAAAGTATGGAATACGCGATCAGGATGGCAAGCTTGATCCTGAAAAAGTCAGGCAGATCGGCCAACGGGTAAAGGCATTCGAGATTAAATTGTCTCAGGGAGCAAAGCCAGGTCGGGGCGGAGTTTTACCTGGCAATAAAGTGACGGCAGAGATTGCAGCGATCAGAGGCATCCCTCAAGGCGAGGTGTCGTCCAGTCCTAATCGCCATAAAGAGATACGCGATTGCGATCAGCTACTGACCATGATTCAGCAGATTCGAGAACTAACAGGACGGCCAGTCGGCTTTAAGGCCGTGGTTGGGTCAGAGGATTTTCCGCATGAGTTATGCGAAACGATTCATCGACGCGGTTTGGATTATGCTCCTGACTTTATTACCGTCGATGGTGGTGAAGGTGGTACCGGAGCCGCACCACAAGTGTTATCGGATAACGTTGGTTTGTCGTTAAGAGAATCATTACCGATCATGGTGGATACACTAAACATGTACGATCTGCGTGATCAGATAAAAATCATTGCGTCAGGAAAGCTCGTTACTTCTGGTAATGTGGCCTGGGCTCTTTGCATGGGTGCTGATTTCGCGGTAAGCGCGCGTGGGTTTATGTTTGCCTTAGGATGTATACAGTCATTGCAATGTCATCGGGATACCTGTCCAACGGGTATTACCACGCATAATAAACGTTTCCAAAAAGGACTGGTTGTAGAAGATAAAGGGCAGCGTGTAGCGAATTATGCCCATTGGGTGAATCATGAAATTAATGTGATTGCTCATTCATGCGGGTTGCGTAATGCAAGTGAGTTTTCTCGCAAACATGTCCGTATTGTACAAAAGCCAGGATATAGTATATCACTTGAGAAACTCTACCCTGAATTTAAACCCAGCCACCTGGCAAAAGAATCTAAAAAACGCCAGGCTTGAGACGTCGAAAACTTCGGCCCATTTTTTTGACTTTTGTCGCGAGATTTAAACGCGGTAATGGTCTAAAATTGATATAGATCAATACCTGATTGACTTGAAACAGAAAAATACATCCCTATAAATCCTAAAGCAACGCAAGATTAAATTAAAAATTGTGAGGAACTTGTCACATGCGAATGGATAAATTAACCAGTAAATTTCAGCTAGCATTACAGGATGCGCAAAGTGTCGCCGTTGGCCGTGACCATCAAGTGGTCGAGCCTTTACACGTTTTGATTTCAATGCTGGATCAGGAAGGCGGCACGGTCCGACATATATTACAACTCGCCGGTGCTAACGTTAATCTATTACGTTCACAATTAGGTGAGGCACTTGAGCACTTGCCCTCGGTGACCGGTTCAGCCGTTGATTTACACATATCAAATGACCTGGCGCGGATTTTAAATCAAACCGATAAATTGGCTCAACAGCGTAAAGATCAATATATATCATCAGAACTGTTTGTACTCGCCTTGATGGATGACAAGCACCAGGTCGCCGAAATTTTACGAAAGAGTGGTGCCGATAAGGCCGCTATCGAAAAAGCAATTGAGCAAGTACGGGGTGGACAGAACATTGATGATCCGAACGCGGAAGAAAATCGTCAGGCCCTGGAAAAATATACTATTGATCTGACTGAGCGAGCCGAACAAGGCAAGCTGGATCCCGTTATCGGACGCGATGATGAAATTCGTCGTGCCGTACAAGTATTACAACGGCGTACGAAAAACAACCCCGTGCTGATTGGTGAGCCGGGTGTCGGTAAAACGGCAATTGTTGAAGGCCTGGCGCAACGCATTGTCAACGGTGAAGTCCCAGAAGGTGTTAAAGGCAAACGCGTATTATCACTCGACATGGGTTCATTATTAGCCGGTGCTAAGTTCCGTGGAGAATTCGAAGAACGTTTGAAAGCAGTGTTAAATGATCTGGCTAAACAAGAAGGTCAAATCATATTATTCATCGATGAGATCCACACCATGGTCGGTGCGGGTAAGGCCGAAGGCGCAATGGATGCCGGTAATATGTTAAAGCCGGCACTCGCGCGAGGAGAATTGCACTGTGTGGGTGCGACAACTCTCGATGAATACCGACAATACATTGAAAAAGATGCGGCGTTGGAACGTCGATTCCAAAAGGTGCTCGTAGACGAGCCCAGTGCAGAGGCAACGATTGCTATCTTGCGTGGGTTAAAAGAGAAATATGAAGTTCATCATGGTGTTGATATTACCGACCCGGCCATTGTCGCTGCAGCAACGCTTTCAACCCGATATATAACGGATCGACAATTACCCGATAAAGCGATTGATCTGATCGATGAAGCGGCGAGTCGAATTCGTATGGAGATCGATTCCAAACCCGAAACCATGGATAAACTCGATCGCAAGTTAATCCAGTTGAAGATCGAACGTGAGGCCTTAAACAAGGAAACGGATGAGGCTTCAAAAAAACGTCTGGATAATTTACAGGATGAAATTGATAAAGCCGAACGCGAATACAAAGATCTTGAAGAGATCTGGGTAGCGGAAAAAGCCGCCCTTCAAGGCACGCAACATATTAAAGAAGAACTTGATCGTGCTCGTATGGAATTAGAGACGGCACGTCGCGCAAGTGATTTGGCACGTATGTCCGAACTGCAATACGGTCGTATACCTGAGTTAGAACAACAACTCGATATGGCCGGGCAAGCCGAGATGCAGGAAACGAAATTATTGCGTAACAAAGTGAGCGAAGAAGAGATTGCCGAAGTCGTTTCCAAGTGGACCGGCATACCGGTTTCTAAAATGCTCGAAGGTGAACGCGATAAATTATTACGTATGGAAGAAGAACTGCATAAACGCGTCATCGGTCAACAAGAGGCCGTGAAAGCCGTTTCTGATGCGATTCGACGTTCTCGTGCCGGGTTGTCGGATCCGGCTCGCCCTAATGGTTCCTTTTTATTCCTTGGGCCGACGGGTGTCGGTAAAACTGAATTGACTAAGTCGTTGGCGTCTTTCCTGTTTGATACCGAAGCGGCGATGGTGCGTATCGATATGTCAGAATTTATGGAAAAGCATTCGGTAGCACGTTTAATCGGTGCGCCTCCAGGTTATGTTGGCTATGAAGAAGGTGGTTACTTAACAGAAGCCGTCCGTCGTAAACCGTATTCGGTCGTGTTGTTAGATGAGGTCGAAAAGGCACATCCTGATGTGTTTAATGTGTTGTTACAGGTTCTGGATGACGGTCGCTTAACCGATGGCCAGGGTCGGACGGTAGATTTTCGTAATACGGTGATCGTGATGACATCGAATATCGGTTCGCAAAATATTCAGGAACTGGCAGGTGAAGAAAACTACGCCGCGATGAAATCGGCCGTGATGGAAAATGTCAGCCAGCACTTCAGACCTGAGTTTATCAATCGAATTGATGAAGTGGTGGTCTTCCATCCATTGCTCAAGGAACAGATTCGTTCTATTGCCAATATTCAAATTGAATATCTGCGCAATCGACTCAAAGAGCGCGACCTGGGGCTGGATATCTCTGATGCGGCTATGGATAAACTCGGTGAAGCTGGATTTGACCCGGTCTATGGGGCAAGACCTTTAAAACGTTCGATTCAACAACAGTTGGAGAACCCGTTGGCGCAGGATATTCTTGGTGGAAAATTCTTACCGAACGATGTAATTGAGGTTGATGTCGATGGTGAGTTATTAACTTTTCGCAAGAGCCGTAAAAAAGCGGCGGCCGCATAAATAATTAAATCAGAAGTTCCTAGGCTCGCATGTTCGGGATACGTCGTGATGCCGCGACGTAATCACGTTCAGTTATGATACTCTCATTGCGAAGTCGTCTTAATTTGGTAATTTCATTGATCAACATACGATGCTTATCAATACGCACGGATTGGCTGGCCGCCAGTATGCGCTGTTTTAATTCTTCTACAAACTGATTAAAGGCTTCTTTACCCGGATTACTATACAACAAGCTAACCAACACACAACCGCAATAACGACTTCGAAACTCGGTCACGTTGGGTGAACGGTACATAAACATCAATAATGATCCGAGTAGCAACAGTATAAAAATAACAAAGAAAGGAATCAGGCGACTGAGCATCTCGCCATAAGGGTTCTGAAACAGATAAACCATATAGGCGAGGGCGGCGATGGCAAAGTAGGCCATGCTTAACAGCCAGCGCCAGGAAAACTCCCGATTGCGAACTGGCCACGGTTCGAGCATACATAAATTCAACTGATAGTTTTTTTGGCCGAAAAGGTTATCGATGGTGACGTCTAAAAATTTCTCATCATAGATTTGGAAGGTGCGCGTCTCACCCTTGGCCTTGCTCACTTGTACCAGGGTCTTATTGATCGATCGGGGTTCGGCGTCTGACATTTATTTGTATTCTAGTCACGAAGTTGAGCTGCCAATATTAGCGCAAAATCATCGCGGCATCTAATCTTGTGATAAAAATGTGAACAAATCTGCCGAACTTTTGTGCCAGACTAGACTCATTATTAGACACAATCTAGAAAATACGTATTTGGAGTCAATATGCTCATTAAGCGCCCCCAGGATATCCCCAGCTCAGAAATTACGGATGAAACCGTCTATCGAGACCGTCGACAGTTCATGCAATCCTTAGCCGGTATCTCTTTGTTACCGCTATTGGGCACGGCACAGGCAGGTTATGGCAATAAACCACTTAAACATGAAAAATCAAAGATTTATCGTCTGGATGAAGATCTGACGACACACCAGGATATCACTCACTATAATAATTTTTACGAATTTGGCACTGATAAATATTCTCCGGCAAAAGGCGCGCAGCAATTAACGACGGACCCATGGTCGGTCACGGTAGCCGGCGCAGTTGAGAAACCAGGCACCTATACCCTCGAAGATATTTTACGTCCCCATACCCTTGAGGAACGTGTCTACCGTTTACGTTGTGTTGAGGGTTGGTCAATGGTGATCCCCTGGGTTGGCTTTCCATTAGCGGATCTGATTAAGCGTTTTAACCCGACTTCAAAAGCAAAGTTTGTTGAATTCACCACCCTGGTCCGCAAGGAAGAAATGCCGGGCACACGCCGGGGTACGCTAAACTGGCCTTACAAGGAAGGCTTGCGTATGGATGAGGCCATGAATCCCCTGACCCTGATGGCTGTAGGACTCTACGGCGAGACGATGCCCAAGCAAAATGGGGCGCCAATTCGCTTGGTTGTGCCCTGGAAGTATGGATTTAAGAGCATCAAAAGCATTGTTAAAATCAATTTTGTAGAGAAACAACCGGTTTCGAGCTGGCAAGAAGCTATCCCTCGTGAATATGGCTTCTATTCGAACGTGAACCCGGAAGTGGATCACCCACGCTGGAGTCAGAAACGTGAACGACGTATTGGCGAGTTTTTAAAACGCAAGACCTTGAAATTTAATGGATATGAAGAACAGGTGGCAGAATTATACAAGGGCATGGATCTGCGTAAGTTTTACTAAACGCGTATTTATTCAAAGTTTCCAGATAGAATCGTTTTCATGTCGAGCCCGCAGCGTATCACGCTAAAAATTACTCTTTTCACGCTTTGCCTGTTACCACTCGCCTGGTTGATATACGCGCTTTTTACCAACCAGCTTGGGGCAAATCCCATTGAAGTGGTGACCCGTAGCCTGGGTGAGTGGGGACTGATGCTGTTAATCGTAACCCTGACGATGACGCCATTACGTGATGCGACCGGTCAAACCTGGCCGATCCTGATTCGAAGAATGCTGGGTCTGTTTTGCTTCTTTTATATCTTGCTTCACTTGAATAGTTATCTCTGGTTTGACCAGTTCTTTGACTGGCAGGAGATTGGCACGGATATTATTAAACGGCCTTTTATCACTTTCGGGATGCTTTCATTTTTAGGTTTGATCCCCTTGGCGCTGACGTCTAACCGCTGGAGCCAAAGAAAATTAGCCAAAAAATGGCGATCTCTGCATCGATTGATTTATCCTATTGCAATATTGGCGGTATTGCATTTTTACTGGCTGGTGAAACTGGATAAGATTCGTCCGATTATATTTTCATTATGTTTACTCGGTCTACTAGGTTATCGCTTTATCAAGGCCAAATTTCCCCCGAAAATACCACCTAGCTAGTCTGAAATTGTTCAAAACCTCAGATAATGCTGCATATTGCAGTCAATTCTCGTGTCAGGGCTGAATTAATCTATTTTTAGTATCCCAACCCTGGACAGAATGTAATAAAATTACCCCTGTTTTTCAGTACGAAATTTAAAATCGGTCTAAATCATGTCATAATCGACCGAATAAAAGAAAATTACAGGCATACCGATAAGGTTTGTTCAATTATTTAAACCAATTAGTTAGTTATCAGGAGGAGATTGATGTCTCTTAACCGTCGTGAATTCATCCAATTAATGGGTATTGCTGCTACTGCAGGCCTGGTCCCTGGATGTGATAAAAATGAATCAACTGCAACTAAAGGAACGGCTACCAGTGGTGCCGCGGCTGCTCGCAGTCCAGAGGACCTTTATAACGTGCCAAAATTTGGTAACGTATCATTAATGCATATGACGGATTGTCATGCTCAATTGAATCCAATTTACTTTCGTGAACCCAATGTAAATCTGGGTATTGGCGGTAACTTTGGTCAGCCTCCACACATTGTTGGCGACAAATTACTTAAACACTTTGGTGTTGCGCCCAACAGCATTGAATCTCATGCATTTACTTATCTGGATTATTTAGAGGCGGCCAGGAAGTACGGTAAAGTTGGCGGCTTCGCGCATTTACGTACTCTGGTTAAAAAGCTTCGTGCAGATCATGGCGCCAATCGTACCTTATTAATCGATGGTGGTGACACCTGGCAAGGTTCGGGTACGGCCTACTGGACTCGCGGTAAAGACATGGTCGGAGCGTGTAATCTGTTGGGGGTTGACGTGATGACGGGTCACTGGGAATTCACCTACCTTGATGAAGAAGTTATCTCAAATGTAAAAGACTTCAAGGGTGATTTCGTTTGCCAAAACGTATTTGTTAAAGACGAGTCGTCTTTCGATTATGAATTTGGTGAGTTTGAAGGTTTTGATGAAAATAGTTCACGTGCCTTCAAGCCATACACCATCAAAGACATGGGTGGTGTTCGAGTCGCGGTAATCGGACAGGCCTTCCCGTATACACCGATTGCCAATCCAGGTCGCTTCATTCCTCATTGGACCTTTGGTATCCGCGATGCGGAAATGCAAAGCACAGTCGATATGGTTCGTGAGACCGAAAAACCCGATGCTGTTATCGTTATCTCTCATAACGGTATGGACGTGGATCTGAAAATGGCCTCGGTTGTTTCTGGTATTGATGCCATCTTTGGTGGACATACACATGACGGTGTTCCGGCTCCGACGGTTGTGAAAAATAAGGGCGGTCAAACGCTCGTCACCAATGCCGGTTCGAATGGTAAATTCCTTGGTTTCATGCAGCTGGACGTTCGTAACGGTAAAGTTCAGGACTTCCGCTATCGTTTATTACCTGTTTTCTCTAACTTGCTTGAAGCAGACAAAGAGATGACAACCTATATTCGTGATGTTCGTAAACCCTATGTTGAAACCTTAACTGAAGAATTAGCCGTCGCTGATCCGGAAGGTGAAGAATTATTCCGCCGTGGTAACTTCAATGGGACTTTCGATCAAATCATCTGTGATGCACTCAATGCGGTAAATGATTCGCAAATCTCTTTATCACCAGGTTTCCGCTGGGGTACAACAGTATTACCAGGTCAAACGATAACGATGGACAATGTGATGGATCAAACCTGTATCACCTATCCTGAAACCTATTCACGTGATATGAAAGGATCGGATCTAAAACTGATTCTGGAAGATGTGGCGGATAATCTCTTTAACACCGATCCCTACAAACAACAGGGTGGTGATATGGTACGTGTCGGTGGTATGGATTATACAATGGATATTAATAAAGCTATTGGTAAACGCGTTACTGATATGCGTCTTGATGATGGTACCGAGATTGAACTGGATAAATCCTATAAGGTTTCTGGTTGGGCGACCGTGGGTAGTCAGGCCCCAGGTGAACCTATTTGGGAAACAGTTGCATCTTATTTACGTAGCGAGAAAGTCGCTAAAGTTAAGAAGCTAAATGTACCGAAGATCATTGGTGCGAAAGGTAATCCGGGTATCTCCAATTACCGAGGTAAACTAGGATAGTATTTATCGGCTTTATGATAACAGTAAATTAAAAAAGGGAGCCTAGGCTCCCTTTTTTAGTTTCAGGTAATAAGTAATCACAGAGGATTAATCCTGTTAATTTCTTAAGATAATATGGTTATGAATAGAAATATTTATGATCGTTTATAAGGTTTTGGGAACCAATATTTACTTTTTGAACATCTTTATTTGAAGTAATGCCAGACTAATTTCCTGCTATTGTTTGTCATTCAATGTAAGTTGCGAAAATAACTAAAAAATTCAAGATTATTCTTTATCATCCGATATTATTTTAAGCTTTGGGGAGGGGATAACAATCATTTACATACAGAATTATATAGGAGAGATTATTTTAAATCTTTTCTATGCCATATTAGGGCCTCTAATTTATTTTAGGTCAGTTATGAACAACATGTTCAGTGTGTCAATTAATTGCCTGGATAAATAATATGAGTTTAAGTCTAAATTTACATAATATATCCGTTAAAATAAAAATCTACGCATTGGTTGGTAGCCTGATTGCTGCAATGGCTATTTCTGTGATCTATGCCCTGATGACCATGAGTCGTATCGGTGAAAAACTGGTGGCCATTGCGGAAGAGGATATCCCGCTTACCAAAGTTATCACTGAGATTACTGTTCATCAGCTGGAGCAGGCCATCAATTTTGAGCGAGCCTTACGATTTGGAGAAAACCTTGATAAGGAATCAACGGCGGCTAAACACTATAAAGACTCGGTACAAAAATTTCGTAGTTATATGCATAAAGTCGATGAAGAAATCATAAAAGGTGAGTCGCTAGCTGAACACGCGATGCTATTAGCACATAGTGAAGCAGAGAAAAAAGAGTTTAAGCACATTGATGAGTCACTTAAAAAGATAGAGCAAGAACATAAAGACTTTAGTGAACGATCCGAGCAAGTGTTTAAGTTGGTTAGCCAGGGTAAATTACACGATGCCTATGTTCTTGCAGAAAAAGTTGAATTGGAAGAAGAAAGTATTAATCATGAACTGGTAAATCTTCTGGTTGGAATCGAAAATTTTACAGAACAGGCTGCACTCGCCGCTGAACATGATGAATTGACTGCATTCCGTAATCTTATATTTATTGCAGGTATTGCCTCTGTCATTGCACTCATTATTGCCTTTATTATCATTTCCGATATAAGCAAAGGACTGCAACGTGCGGTCGCCTCTGCACAAAGTATTGCCAATGGGGATCTAACGGAAGAAATCCATAGCTATGGTAGTGATGAAATAGGGAAGTTACTCACGTCACTAGGCAATATGAAAGACAAATTACATACAATGATTAAATCTATGAATAATGCCTCCATCGAATTGGCCACATCATCAGAAGAGCTTACCACCGTCAGTGAGGATACTAATCGCGTTCTTCACACCCAACAAAATGAAATACAACAGGCGGCAACGGCGATGACTGAGATGACGGCCGCAGTACAAGAAGTAGCCAGCAATGCTCAACTAACCTCCGCGTCAGCTAATGATGCTAATCTGGAATCTCAACAAGGTCAACAAGTCGTAAAAAGTACGGTTGATGCCATCGAGTCACTGGCCGGTGTGGTTGATAATGCGAATTCAGTTATTCAACAGGTGGGGCAGGATAGTATTAATATTGGCACGGTACTGGATGTGATCAAAAGCATTGCCGAACAGACTAATTTATTGGCACTAAATGCCGCGATAGAAGCAGCACGTGCCGGTGAACAGGGGCGTGGCTTTGCGGTCGTGGCTGATGAGGTTCGTACCCTGGCCCAACGCACACAGGAATCAACTTCAGAGATCGAAGAAATGATATCTCGCCTGCAAAGTAGCTCTAAAAACGCAGTCGATGCGATGGAGACCGGTCGTGACCAGGCCAGTGTCAGTGTTGAACAGGCCATTAAAGCGGGCGTTTCGCTTGAATCGATTGCCAGGATGATAAGCCAGATTAATGATATGAATATTCAAATTGCGAGCGCTGCTGAGGAGCAATCCTCAGTCGCGGAAGATGTTAGTCGTAATGTGAACAATATCAGTGCTGTGACGGACCAAAATGCAGCGGCGGTAAATCAGATCACAGTTTCAAGTGAAGAGTTGTCGCGTATGGCGGTCAATCTACAGCAAATGATTGCCCAATTTAAGGTTTAACGGAGACGGTAGATACCAGGGATTAATAAAATTACACATTGGCACCTTTTACCTTTGCGTGACTATCTCTTTTAGCGATGTCTGTTTGCTGAGCATCGGCATCTATCTCAGGCCATGCATAACCCTCTTGTTTGATCAGACCGGTGAGCAAATCAATTTGTGCATCACTGTCATTTAAAGCGGGAATGTAATGGTAGGCCTCGCCACCATGTTGTTTAAACAGCTCGGCGTTTTGCATCGCCAGTTCTTCAAGTGTTTCCAGACAATCGGCTGAAAATCCAGGCGCAATAATCTGTACGGATTTGATGCCTTGTTCCGGCATGATTTCAAGATTTTTATCCAGATAGGGTTGCAGCCAGGGTTCGCGACCGAAGCGAGACTGGAAACACAGCTTCCAGTCATCTGCTTCGAGTCTCAGTGACTCGGTTACCAGTCGCGCGGTTTTTTGGCATTGGCAAAAATAGGGATCGCCAGCATGTAGATAACGTTCGGGTATACCGTGAAACGAGAGAATTAATTTATCCGGTTTGCCATGTTCCGATTGTGCTTGTTTGATCTGGTTTGCAATGGCATCAATATAAAGAGGATGGTCGTGGTACTGCATCAACATTCTTATATTTGGCAACCACCGCCAGTGTTTGAGTTGACTGCTGACCTCATCAAAAATAGCCGCGGTCGTGGTGGCTGAGTATTGGGGGTAGAGCGGTAATATAAGCAATCGTTCTATATTTTTGTCACGCAATTTTTCAAGTCCGTCGGCAATACTCGGATTCCCATAACGCATGGCCAGCTCAATATGCACGGGGCCTTGAAGAACCTGATTGACATGTAATTGTAATTTGTCGCTAATGGCTTGTGAGATAACCAACAAGGGTGAACCTTGTTCCGTCCAGACTTTCGCGTAGGCCTTAGCGACATGACGGGGTCGAAAACGCAATATAATACCGTGCAGTACGATTCGCCATAATAAACGAGGGAATTCGACGACCCGGGGATCGGCCAGAAATTCAGCTAAATAACGTCGAACCGCACTGGGCGTCGCCGCATCGGGGGTGCCTAAATTGACCAGCAATACGCCAGTAGAGGGTGCCTGATCATGGGCAAAATTAGATTTGCTGGTGTATTTCATTTTGGTAGTGTTTAGCTCTTCAACGTCTTAATATTAAAGTCCTGGTGATATCGAGATAACCAGAGCGAATCGATATAGCTATACCGATTTAACTATATAATAGTAACAAGACTTAACGATATATTGAACCGAATATATAACCACGGCTATCAGGAGACACTGGCGAATGCATGCGGCCTTTCTGGATTGGGACAGCCTCAATGGTGATGAACTGGATCGAAGTCAGTTGGATGTGCTTCCGCTGGACTGGCAGTATTTTAGCAACATCAATACAACAGAACTTGAACAAACCATTAATGATTTTGATATCGTGGTCTCGAATAAGATCATCCTGGATCAACGGTTGCTCGCGCTCAGTCATCGACTTAAATATATTGCCATCGCCGCAACCGGAACCAACAATGTTGACCTAAAGACAGCAGCGGATAAAAAGATTGTCGTCAGCAACGTGCGCGGTTATGCCACTGACTCAGTCGTGCAACATGTATTTATGTTGATCCTGAATTTGATGCGACGATTTACCCATTATCAAAATAGCCTGGCGAATAATGAATGGCAAAACAGTGAGTATTTTTGTTTACTCACCCATCCAGTTGAATCCTTAAGTGGAAAAACATTGGGAATCATCGGTTATGGTGAACTCGGCCAGGCCGTTGCAAAAATCGGTGAGTGCTTCGGGATGAACATCCTGATTGCACAGAGCTTAACAGATCAAAATCAATCTAGAGAACGGGTACCGTTAGCCCAGGTCTATGCTCAAGCAGATGTGATCAGCTTGCATTGTCCTCTGACTCCAGATTCTTATGATTTAATTAATCGCGATGTTTTTGCACAAATGAAAGATAGCGCGTTTTTAATCAATACCGCGCGTGGTGGCATGGTCAATGAGCAGGATTTATTCTTGGCGTTACAATCGGGGCAGATTGCCGGTGCCGCATTGGATGTCTTAAGCCAGGAACCACCCGAGTCAACGTCGATGTTAATCAAGAAGTCGTTGCCTAATCTCATTATCACCCCCCACATCGCCTGGGCCAGTCGCCAGGCACGTCAGTGCTTACTTGATAAGGTGGCTGAGAATATTCGTTCGTGGTTAGCGGGCAAAACGATTAATCAGGTGAACTAGTCATGCTCATGACATTAAATCATTCTTCCTTATTGTCTGCATGCCAGTGGTTCTTTAGTTCAGATCTGCCAGGAATTAAAAACATTTTAAATTATTTTGATGACACCTCAATCCATTCAGGTTCAGACGCTTCAAGTAAAAATTCAACAAAACCAAAAAGTAAATTAACCTCTAAAAATTCTGCACCAAAAGGCATTTGTTGTCGCAACTGCCATGCCCGGATAACTCAAGCCAAATATGCAGTCGAAGTTGAAGGTCAACATCAACACACGGTGACTAACCCGAATGGCATAACCTTCAAAATAAGCCTGTATCGACATGCAGAATGTCATGCACAAACTGAAGCAATGAGTGACTATAGTTGGTTTGTCGGATATGAATGGCGAATTGTGACCTGCCCGGACTGTCAACAACATATCGGTTGGTCTTATCAGAAAGGACACAGCCTTGATTTTTATGGGTTAATATCCGATAAATTGATAGATTTCGAAAAATAATTTAACTCTGTGAATACGTTCACAGATATGTGAACTATATTTTGTTGTTGTAGCACTTTAGCAAGATCAACGATAACGATTCAAAAAATAATTTTAACCGGCCACTACTGAGCCGAATCTTATGGAGCATACCTTAAAATGAAATCTATCCTTTATATAATGGCCTTATTTATGTCGACGTTTGTATTTGCTGCAGATCCAGAGACTTCTACTGCTGAGACAACTGCTGCTGATCCGGCTACCCAGGCTACAGCGGAAACCATGCCGGCGACTGAATCAAACACTGAAGCGACGACAACGGATGCGACCACGCCAACCGCTACGACAACCACAGAAACGACAAATACAGAAACGACGGCGGCCGAGCAGGCTGGTTTCTCACGTGGCAGTGTGGTGCGATCTATTTTTACCACAGCGATTCAGGATAGAGAGCCGATTGATAAACTGAATAATGCAGCGAGTGATACCGAGCAGGTTTTTTATTTTACAGAGCTACGTGATATGTCAGGACAAACGGCAACTCATCGTTGGGAACATGATGGCAAAGTGATGGCTGAAGTTCAGTTTGATGTGCGTGGCCCGCGCTGGCGTGTTTGGTCAAGCAAGAGTTTTGTACCCAGTACCGCTGGAGATTGGAAAGTCTCGGTTGTCAATGGTGCGGGTGAAACCATTTCTGAGGAATTAATCAGTTTATCTGAAATTCCTCATGCGAACAGTGGTTCTGCAACACCTATGAACGAAATGCCAACTCAACCTGCGGCAACGGATGCTGGCACAAATAGTGAGCCGCCTTTAGCCCCAACGGGTATCTCGGCTGAATAGTTAATTTTTAAAAGAAAATATACTTTCATAAAATACGCCGCACTTGAATGGATCAGAGTGCGGTGTTTTTTATTCGTGATAGTTTAATTATCGTGTCAGTTTTTTGTATTTAATACGAGTAGGCTGATCGGCTTCATCCCCGAGTCGTCGTTTTCGATCGACTTCATAGTCAGCATAGTTACCTTCAAACCAGACCACCTGACTATCGCCTTCAAATGCCAATATGTGAGTGGCGGTCCGATCCAGGAACCAGCGATCATGCGAGATAACGACCGCGCAACCGGGAAAGGCGAGCAGCGCATCTTCTAACGACCGTAAGGTCTCCACATCGAGGTCGTTGGTCGGTTCGTCGAGTAACAGGACATTACCACCGCTTTTTAGTAGTTTGGCCAGATGCACGCGGTTACGTTCACCACCGGATAGATCACCGACGCGTTTTTGTTGATCGGTGCCGCGGAAATTAAAACGACCGACATAGGCGCGGGATTGAACCTCGTACTTACCCACGGTAATGATATCGGATTCATCTGCGATCTCCTGCCAAACCGTTTTATTATCGTCTAGCGCATCACGCGATTGATCCACATAGGCGAGTTGTACGGTCTCGCCGATTTTAAGTTCACCTTCGTCGGGTTGTTCCTGACCGACGATCATTCTGAATAGCGTGGTTTTACCTGCGCCATTGGGACCGATTATACCGACGATGCCGCCAGGAGGCAGACTGAAGTTTAAATCTTCATAAAGCAGTTGATCGCCAAAACTTTTTTTCACGTGCGTTGCCTGAATGACCACATCACCCAGGCGTGGGCCGGGTGGGATGTAGAGTTCTTTGGTTTCGTTTCGTTTTTGGAAATCTGTGGAGCTGAGTTCTTCAAAGCGAGCAAGCCGCGCCTTACTTTTAGCATGGCGGCCTTTGGGATTACTGCGCACCCATTCCAGCTCGTCCTTCATGGCCTTGGTACGGGCCGAAGCTTGCTTCTCTTCATTTTCGAGACGATTTTCCTTTTGCTCTAGCCAGGACGAATAATTACCTTCCCAGGGGATACCTTCACCGCGATCCAGCTCCAGAATCCAGCCGGCTACATTATCCAGGAAATAACGATCATGAGTCACCGCCACCACGGTACCGGGATAGTCATGTAAAAAGCGTTCGAGCCAGGCAACGGACTCCGCATCCAGGTGATTGGTTGGCTCATCGAGCAGCAACATGTCTGGATTGGATAATAACAACTTGCACAAGGCAACACGGCGACGTTCCCCGCCGGAAAGTTTCGTGACATCCGCATCCCAGGGTGGAAGTCGTAAGGCATCGGCGGCGATTTCCATCGTGCGGTCTAAGTTATGGCCATCGGAAGTCTGTAACAGGTTTTCCAGTTTGGCCTGTTCTGCGGCCAACGCATCAAAATCCGCATCGGGTTCGGCATACGCCGCATAGACCGCATCCAATTTTGTTTGAGCTTCTTTAATCGCACCCAGGGCTTCCTCGACATTACCACGCACATCTTTATCGGGATCAAGTTGGGGCTCCTGAGATAAGTATCCGATATTGATACCCGGCTGAGGACGTGCTTCACCTTCAACCTCGGTATCGATCCCAGCCATAATACGCAGCAAGGTTGATTTACCGGAACCGTTTAAACCCAGTACCCCGATTTTAGCGCCAGGAAAAAACGCTGGAAAGGCCGCCTCTCCATAGTCATCGAGTTCGGTTTTCCACTTGTACAATTGATTTCGACGTAACCCTAATTCTCTTGCTAAGTGCGACGCGTCTTTATCGCCTTGTTCTAATAAGCGCACCGCTTCTCGCTTGAATTCTGCACTAAACGTGGTTCTTGGTTTTCTGGTCATTTCTACTCTCCTGTGGGACTATTGTCCCCATTAGAGAGTGTGCGTCAAATCAGGGCAGGTTTACTCTGACCCCTATTTTTTTCTGACCCCTATTTTTTTTCTATTTTTTTATAACCCCGAAAAAATTACGGTGCAAAGCTTATTTTTATTTTAAGATAAGCATAACGTTGAAGTTTGTTGTAAAATTAGCAGTTACTTATATTCAAAGGGATGGATTATGTACGTAAGCTCATATCGCAAGCTATTGGCCGTATTTTTAGTATGTGCAGGTCTAATTCAATCAGTCTCATTTCATTCAGTCTTTGCTGCCGAGCCAACTAAGCAAGCTGAACCAACTAAGCAAGCTGAACCGTCTAAGCAAGCAGAACCAACTAGGCAAGCCGAGTCATCTAAGCAAGCTAAACAAAAAGTAGCAACCGTCAAGCAAATCACCACCCCTAAAATTCGAGTCGTTGATGCAACAATTGAAGCGGTACAACAGGCGACGGTTTCGGCAATGATCCAGGGTCGAATTACTGAGATCAGTGTCGATGTCGATGATTACGTATCGAAGGGAACCGTCATTCTACGCATTCGTGACAAAGAACAACGAGCGGCGTTGGATGCTGCCAAGGCCCGCTTTGAAGAAGCCTATTCTGAGCATACCCGAGTAAAGGAAGTTTATCGAAAAGGTCTGGTTGCCAAGTCGGCACTGGATAAAGCGCAGGCTCGCTATAAGGCCGCAAAAGCAAACCTCGAACAAGCCAACGAATCGTTCGCTCATACCCAGGTGCGGGCTCCGTATAGTGGTATTGTTGTGAAACGTCATGTTGAGGTCGGCGAGACGGCCAATGTCGGACAAAAATTAATGACCGGTTTGTCTCTTGAAAAACTTCGCGCCATTGTGGAACTCCCGCAGTCTCTTATTCATGACGTTCGTAAACACAAACAAACCTGGGTTTGGGTCGGCAAAAATCTGGATAAGCGAATTAAAGCCGAAAGCCTGACCGTCAGTCCCTTTGCCGATCCCGATAGTCATACCTTCCTGGTTCGAATTAATTTACCGGCGGGAGAGCATCATGTTTATCCAGGCATGCATACCAAGGTCGCCTTTTTAACCGGTGAAAAACAAAGCATGGTTATTCCAAGGGCATCAATCGTTAAACGCAGTGAAGTGACGGGTGTTTATGTGCTAAAGGATGAACAACTTTCATTTCGATATATCCGTTGTGGCAGCTTGTTAGGCAACGATCAAAAGGAAATTTTATCAGGGCTGTCGGTTGGAGAAACCGTATTGTTAGATCCAAACCAGGCCGTGATGGCGATTAAGTCACAAGAAAAAACCAAAAAGGATTAAACCGTGGCTGAACCATTGAGTATTTCAGGACGAATAGCGAAAGCGTTTTTAACTTCCGAGATTACACCGCTACTGGCACTGGTCGGTTTTTTGTTAGGTGTGTTTGCGGTTCTTGTTACGCCGCGTGAGGAAGAACCTCAAATAAACGTGACCTTTGCGAATATCTTTATTGCTTATCCCGGTGCTTCTGCAAAAGAGGTTGAAGAGATCGTCAGTACCCCGGCCGAGCAAATTATCTCTGAGCTTCAAGGCCTGGAGCATGTTTATTCAGTATCCTATCCTGGACTGGCAGTATTAACGGCACAATTCAAGGTGGGTGAAGATCGCACTCAGGCGATTGTCCGTTTATACAATGCTGTTTATTCAAAACAAGACTGGATACCCGACAACGTCGGAGTTTCACGGCCTATCATTAAACCAAAAGGTATCGATGATGTTCCGATTGTCAGTTTAACGCTGTGGTCTGAAAATAAAGAGCTCGCAGCCCATGAGTTGACCCGGGTCGCCCATGCGATAGAGGCCGAAATAAAACGTGTCCCCGGCACCCGCGATGTCTATACCATCGGCGGACCTGAAAACGTCGTGCATGTGTTATTCGATCCTGCGTCACTGGCTTCTTATAACTTAAACCTGTCCGATTTGCGTAATGCATTAAAGCTGAGTAATGCGACCGAACCGTTGGGTGCGATGTTAGAAGAAGAACTTGAGATCTCAGTGCAGGCTGGTCAGTTTCTGGTTTCCGAACAGCAAGTAAAAGATCTTATTATTGGTATACATAAAAATAAACCGGTGTATTTACGTGATGTGGCCGAAGTTCGTCATGGGCCTGATCAAGCCGAACAATATGTCTGGCACAGTAAAGGCAATCATTCAGACGTGCAAAAAGGTCTGGCCAAGAACTATCCTGCCGTCACCATTGCCGTGGCTAAACAACCGGGCACGAATGCGGTGTCAATTGCCAATAAAATTATTGAACGCGTAGAACATCTAAAAGGTGTTTTTATTCCAAGTGATGTACAAGTCAGTATTACTCGTAATTACGGTGAGACCGCGGATGCGAAGGCGAAAAAACTGATTCAAAAATTAATTTTCGCAACCATATCAGTCGTATTATTGGTGTTATTTGCACTCGGTAAAAGAGAGGCGGTGATTGTTGGTGTGGCCGTCGTGATTACTCTGGCAATCACCTTGTTCGCATCCTGGATCTGGGGTTTTACTTTAAATCGAGTCTCATTATTTGCGTTAATATTTTCGATTGGTATTCTGGTGGATGACGCGATTGTAGTCGTCGAAAATATCCACCGACATATTCAACTCGGTGCCCGTAACCTGGTCGAAGCGATTCCCAAGGCAGTCGATGAAGTCGGTGGACCAACTATCCTGGCAACCTTTACCGTGATCGCTGCGTTACTACCGATGGCCTTTGTCAGTGGTTTGATGGGGCCGTATATGAGTCCTATTCCAATCAATGCCAGCACCGGGATGTTAATTTCTTTGATCGTTGCCTTTGTTATTACTCCCTGGCTGGCAAACAAATATATAAAAGTTGAAGCGGGTGCTCATCATGCTGGTGGCGATGATGAGGGTAAATTGTATGCTGTGTTTAAACGTTACGTTGGGCCTTTACTCATGGGTGAAGCGGGCAGGAAAAAACGTCGACTGTTATTCGTCGGTATCATGGTGTTGATCCTGTTGTCGGTCAGTCTGGCCGTGTTCAAACTGGTGGTGATGAAGATGCTGCCATTTGATAATAAATCGGAGTTTCAGGTCATCATCGATATGCCGGAAGGCACGCCGTTAGAACACACGGCGAGAGTCACCAACGAACTCGGTCAATACCTGGTCACGGTGCCTGAGGTCATTGATTATCAAGCCTATGTCGGTACCGCCGCCCCGATTAATTTTAATGGTCTGGTGCGTCAGTATTATTTGCGTTCGGAAGCGAACATGGCTGATATTCAGGTTAACCTAACACCAAAATCTGATCGTGATCGCAAGAGTCATGAGATCGCCTTATCCGTACGAGCACCGCTGCAGGAAATTGCAAAGAAATACAATGCCAATGTGAAAGTCGTTGAAGTCCCGCCCGGGCCGCCGGTCATGTCACCACTGGTTGCCGAAGTCTATGGATTAAATTACCAGCAACAAATCGAAACCGCAAAACAGATCCGAAAAAGTCTTGCTAGCAATGAGGCCGTAGTTGATCTGGATGATTCGATTGTTGCCTCGACCCCTAAATGGATCATAAAAGTAGATCAACGCAAGGCTGCGTTATGGGGGGTATCGCATAAATCAGTGGTATCGGCGATTTCGACGGCATTAAATGGAGAGGATGTCAGTTATTTACATCCCGGAAATGTTAAGTTTCCATTACCCATTCGCGTCGAATTTGATGACGAGAATAAAACTGATCTCAACAATCTGTTACAGATTCACGTGCGCGGCCGAGGTGGTGAAAATATTGCTTTGTCGGACCTGGTTAAGGTAACTCAGTCCACCAGAGAGCAGGCTATTTTCCATAAAGATTTATTACCCGTCGTATTTGTCACCGCCGATGCGGCCGGTGAGACGGATAGTCCACTCTATGGCATGTTTGAAGTCGCGATTGATCTTGCCGATTCTGATATGGAAGATAATCAGGTTGAACAGTATTTTATTAATCAACCGGAAAATCCATATTCATCCAGCGTGAAATGGGATGGAGAATGGCAAGTGACCTATGAGACCTTCAGAGATATGGGCATTGCCTATGCAGTCGGTCTGTTGATGATTTACCTGCTGGTGGTTGCTCAATTCCGTTCTTATTTTGTGCCAATCATTATTATGGCGCCGATTCCATTAACGATAATCGGTGTTATGCCGGGACATGCCATTATGGGATTTTTAGCAGACGCTCAATATACCGCCACCTCAATGATCGGTATGATCGCTTTGGCCGGAATCATTGTGCGTAATTCAATATTGTTGGTCGATTTCATCAATCAACAAATTGACTGGGATATTCCACTCGAGGAAGCGGTGATCCGGGCTGGAGCGGTACGGGCTAAACCAATTATTCTGACCGGTTTAGCTGCCATGCTGGGCGCTTTCTTTATTCTGGATGATCCAATCTTCAATGGTCTGGCAATATCGTTAATTTCAGGGATATTGGTTTCCACTTTGTTGACCCTAGTGGTCATTCCTGTCTGGTACTACGCTTACCAACTCAAGCGAGGTGCGTCAAAAGGCTAATAAATCATCGATATTTGGGTGTATATCCTCAGTTGTATTTGCCTTTGTGCTGATTATTGATACTATCCAGTCCTTAGTTTTGCGAATGGCCGCATAGAATCAAATTATTTAGCATTTAAGAATGTATTACAAAAGGTAACACCATGTCTGATCGACGATTGCAGGTTTTCCATACAGTAGCTCGATTGTTGAGCTTTACTAAGGCGGCTGAAGAGCTTCATATGACTCAGCCTGCGGTCACCTTCCAGGTTCGTCAACTCGAAGAGCAATTTAATACCCGTCTGTTTGACCGCACCCATAATCGCATTAGTCTGACGGATGCGGGTAGCCGTGTTTATAACTACGCCGAGCAAATTTTCCAGCTCTATGGTGAAATGGATAACGCTGTCCGTGAGCTGACGGGTGATATCAGTGGTGTACTCATTCTGGGTGCCAGCACCACGATTGCAGAATATATGCTGCCAGTTTTATTAGGCGATTTTAAGTCGAAGCATCCGGAAGTGACGATTCGTTTGAAAGTCGCCAATACGGACGGTATCGTCTCTCAGGTTGAAAACAATGAGATCGACCTGGGTGTGGTTGAGGCCCCGGTGAATAATAAAAATCTGATGGTCGAAGAATGTCGTACTGACCACCTGGTGATGATTGTGCCGCCTGAGCATGAATTAGCGAAAGAAGAAAGCATTCCTATTTCTAAAATTATTGAATATCCGTTTATTTGTCGTGAAGAGGGTTCAGGTACTCGCGAAGTCATGATTGAAAGTATGCAGGCTGCGGGCATCAACCCCAGCGATATGAACATTGCCATGGAGCTTGGGAGCCTGGAAGCGATCAAAGGTGCCGTCGAATCCGGAATGGGTGTGTCGATTTTATCGAAGGCGACTTTGTTAAAAGAATTAAAACTGGGAACGCTTGTCGCAATTAACACCGATCCTCCTATACATCGCCCATTCTCGTTTGTGCATCAAAAACAAAAGTTCAAAGCCCGTGCCATGGATGAATTATTGAGTTTTGCTCGCAATTATTGCGAATCCCATCAGGATGTCTAAGCGAGATCTTTTTAAAATTCGTCAAAATACTCTAAACTTATCTGATAACCCTTAGAATATAAGGCAGTATATTGACGGACGAACAACAAACTCTACTCGATTTCTATCAGGATTTATCATTAGAAGACAAACACAGTCTTTTGCGCTTTGCTGAATTTCTGGCAACGGGAACGGTGTCCTCTGAGTCAGCGGTTGATAAACCTGGGATGGATGAAACTGAGTCCCCTTCTGATCAATCCCCAGTTAAAAATGATGTCATTCCCGAACCTGAAAAAATTGAACGACCCGAAGATGAACGGGTTGTCGATGCATTAAAGCGATTATCTGCGACTTATCCGATGCTTGAAAAGAAGACCCTTTTAAATAAAGCATCTGAGCTGGTGGCTCAACATGTGATGTTTGGTAAACCGGCGGTTGTCGTTATTAATGAGATTGAAGAAATGTTTGCTGAAGCCTATGACAAATTTGTTGAAGACGCAGGCAACAGCAAATGATCGAAATTTTTAAGGCCTGGTATAATCGCTATTTTTCCGATCCTCAAGCTGTTCTGCTTTTGGTGTTGCTGATTGTTGGTTTTACCATCGTATTAACTCTCGGCAATATGTTGGCCCCAGTTTTGGCGGCAATGGTGATCGCTTATTTGCTTGAAGCCGTTGTGCAAAAGATGAAACAACTGGGATCACAAAGACAGATTGCAGTGATATTAGTCTGGTTTGTGTTCGTGGCCTTTTTGATTTTCCTGGTGTTTGGCATGTTGCCATTGCTTTCAAATCAGCTGGCACAATTTATTCCAGAGGTGACGCTTTACTGGTCTAAAGCACAGGCTTATCTGTTCACCTTGCCGGAGAAGTATGATTTTATCAGTAGCAAGCAGGTCGAGGTCATTAGTAAAGACCTGGAACAGCTTATTAGTACCGGTAGTAAAAATGTCTTGTCCAGTGCCTCAATTGCGTCGATAACAACCGGTGCGGTAACCATAATCGTCTATTTAATTCTTCTTCCATTAATGGTGTTTTTTTTCTTAAAAGACAAAAGGCTTATCCTAAATTGGTTTGGCGGATTTTTACCAAAAGACCGGACCCTGGCTACCCAGGTTTGGGCTGAAATGGATAAGCAATTAGGAAATTATGTTCGCGGCAAGGTTTGGGAGATTTTAATCGTCGGTGGTGTAACCTATGTGGTTTTTTCGATTTTTGGTTTGAAATATGCCTTCTTATTAAGTGTACTTGTAGGCTTGTCAGTGATCATTCCTTACATTGGTGCGACCGTTGTTACCATTCCGATCGCAGTGGTGGCTTTTTTCCAATGGGGCTTAAGTCCCGAGTTTTATTGGTTAATGATTGCCTATTTGATTATCCAGGCGCTTGATGGAAATTTATTGGTGCCATGGTTATTTGGTAATGTTGTCAACGTTCATCCCATCGCAATAATAATTAGTATCCTGTTATTTGGTGGTCTGTGGGGTTTCTGGGGCGTATTTTTTGCGATCCCGCTGGCAACATTGGTTAATGCTTTATTGAATGCCTGGCCTCGTACTATCGATAAAACCATCTCCGACGAACAGACAGCCACATAAAAGATCCTTCCACTACGCTTCGCTCCGGTCAGGATGACAGTATGGGTAAACTGAAGATTGTCATACAAACTTTTAGCCTGTCATCCTGACCGGAGGGAAGGATCTTAAACGTATGGGCAAGCCATACTGATAACAGGATCGTTTTTTACTTTTTTTATCATTCGATAATAAATTCAGTTATAAGATATCTGAAGCATAATCGGCCAAACGAGATCGTTCTCCGCGTATCAGGGTGACGTGTCCGCTGTGTGACCAGTTTTTAAATCGATCGACGACATAGGTTAAGCCAGATGTTGTTTCAGATAAGTAGGGTGTGTCGATCTGGGCAATGTTACCCAGGCAAACGATTTTAGTCCCGGGGCCAGCACGAGTGACCAATGTTTTTAATTGTTTTGAAGTCAGGTTTTGAGCTTCATCAATAATGACATACCGGTTTAAGAATGTGCGGCCGCGCATAAAATTAACCGAGCGAATTTTAATACGTTGACTAACGAGGTCATTGGTTGCCGCTCGTCCCCAGTCACCACCTTCGGATGGCTCAGTTAACACTTCCAGGTTATCCATTAAGGCCCCCATCCAGGGGGTCATTTTTTCTTCTTCCGTTCCCGGTAGGAAACCAATGTCTTCACCTACGGGAATGGTGACTCGCGTCATAATAATTTCTCTATAACGTTTTTGATCCAGCGTTTGTTCTAATCCTGCTGCTAAGGATAATAATGTTTTACCGGTACCGGCCATGCCCAACAATGATACAAAATCAATCTCAGGATCCATCAATAAATTTAACGCCAGATTTTGTTCACGATTGCGGGCATTGATGCCCCATATTGAATTCGATTCATTACGAAAATCGCGTACGGTTTCAATCGTGGCATCGTCGTCTTCTATCTTGCGTACAATGGCTTCAAAACCATCGTTTTCGTGGTAAACAAATTCATTGGTGTACCAGGATTTAACTTCTGGACCGTTAATCCGGTAAAACGAACGCCCTGATTCCATCCATGAGTCCATCTCTTTACCGTGGTTATCCCAAAAATCATCATCAATGGCTTTGCTGCCAGTATGCAGTAAGTTGACATCATCCAGAACCTGGTCATTGGTGTAGTCTTCAGCATGCAGGCCAACAATGCTGGCTTTAATGCGTAAGTTTATATCTTTAGATACCAGTGTGATCGTGGTGTCGGGGTATTCCGTGTTTAATGCCAGTGCCGTACCTAAAATATTGTTATCAGCTTTGTCGCCGGGCAATGAATCGGGTAATTCATGTTTAAAATGTTTGGTTTGGAAAAACAAACGTCCGGTTCCGGCCTCAGCATGGTTTAGATCGATATTCTGAATATTGAGAGAGAGGCCTTGTTCTATTGCTTCAGAAGATGCATTTGAAAGCAGGTCATCTAAAAATCGACTCGATTGGCGCGCATTACGTGCGACTTCTGAATTACCTTTTTTATTATTATCCAGCTCTTCGAGGACAATCATTGGTAAGTAAATATCATGTTCTTTAAATCGAAACAGTGAACTTGGATCGTGCATCAGGATGTTCGTATCGAGTACAAATAGACGTTTTCCTTCGACCTGTTTAGCGTTCATAAAGTAGTCGTGTTCCTCTAAGTTATAAAATAATCAGGTTACCGATTTATTTGGCCTTATTTAATGCTTTGACTGCGGCAAGAACTTCGTCAACGTGACCGGCAACTTTTACCTTTCGCCATTCTTCACGAAGCTTTCCGGTGCTATCGATTAAAAAGGTGCTTCGTTCAATACCTCGAACTTTTTTACCATACATGTTTTTCATTTTGATGACGTCAAATTGTTTACAAAGTGATTCGTCTTCATCAGATAATAGATCAAATTTAAATTTCTGTTTGGTCTTGAATTTTTCATGAGAGCGAACCGGGTCGCGAGAGACACCAAGGATGATCGTATTTTGGCGTTTAAACTTGGCTAAACTGGCCTGAAAATCGAGACCTTCCTGAGTGCAACCAGGGGTACTGTCTTTAGGGTAGAAGTACAACACGACATTGTGATCTTTAAGTGAAGTGAGTGTGATGTTCTGTTCACCGGTGGCGGCTAGTTTAAAATTTTTAACTTTTTTATTTAGTTCGACTTTGCTCATTTTAGCTTTTTAACTCAATCAGTTTCCGATTCAAATTCTTTTAATACAAAAACACCCATTTAAACTTTTATGGGTTCTAGAATGGCATCCAGATTTAATTCATCACAAAATTCCATGAATTGTTCACGCAATGTCGATATATGTGTTGCCGCGGGAATTTCAACGGTCATGCTCAGCGCAAACATTGGAGAACCGGTATGGGCAGCACGATGAGAAGTCGTGTACATATCATGGATGTTAATTTGTCGTTGTGAAAAAAATCCGGTTATCTTTTGTACAATGCCGGGATGATCCAGCGAGACGACTTCAATGTTATAAGGGATCTCTTCCTGTTTAAGCTCACGACCTTCGGTACGCCGACAATTAATGATGAGTCCCAGTTTTTCCTGAATATGTGTCAGCTGGTCTTCAAGCTTGGCGATATTATTCCAGGCACCTGATACCAGCATGATCAAGGCGAATTCTCCGCCAAGAATGCTCATACGACTGTCTTCGATATTACAGCCCGAATTGACGATATTGTCTGAGAGTTCGGCGACCAAACCGGATCGGTCTTGTCCTAGAGCCGAGATAACAAGGTAGTTACTCATAAGCTAACTATCGTCGATTTTTTTACAGTTGTACAGCCCGAAGTTGCTCAGCAGCTTGCTCCGGACTAATCGTATTCACAAAGAGTCCTGAACCAAGTTCAAATCCATTTGGGATGCTGGTACGGGGACATATTTCGAGATGCCAATGATAACTTGGGCCACAATTCTGGAATTCCTCACCTTGCGGAATACTATGTAAAAAGAAATTGTACTGGGCACCGCCGATGACTGCATCCAGTCGAGCCATGGTGCGTTGCAATACATTCGCAAAATCATCGAGGTCTTCTTTACTGGTTGTCATGAAATCACTTGAATGTTGTAGAGGCAGGATATGAATCTCCCATTCATATCGACTTGCGAACGGTTTAATGGCGATAAATTTTTCACCCCGTTCGACAACATACTGGCCGACGTTAATTTGACGTACGATCTCTCCCGAACTTCGATCATAGATTTTAGCTTCGAAGGTCAGCGCCTCATCGATGAGAGAACAGAAAATACATTGATGATTACGTTCAAAATACTGGCGAGAATTTTGAACTTCATCGAACACATTTTGTGGCACCACCGGGGTGGCGATAATCTGACTGTGGGTATGCGCCATGCTTGCGCCGGCGGCCGGGCCAAAGTTTTTAAATACCAGAACATACTTCAGTCTGTTATCGAGCTTGTAAAGTTGCTGCATTCGTTGTTGATAGACATGAAACAGCTCAGAGATATGCTCAACCTCCATTTCATGAATAGAGATGCCATGTTGAGGGTTATCGATAATGACCTCATGACGTCCGTACCCATCTATCGCCTGTTGCAGACCGTAAACAAAACCGGGTTGACTGCTATCATCGCCTAACACCGGGTAGAGATTCTCGACAATGCGCACCTGCCATTCCTGATCCCCTTCTTTTGGATAGACATCGATTTCAGGTGGGGTCTGGTCTTCATTACCACGACAAAAAGGGCAGGTCTCAACATGCTTTCGTGTGTCTCTTGGGGCGGGTTCCTCCGGTTTGCGCGGACGCAAACTTCGTGCTGTGGCAACCAATACCGATTCGCTGGGCACAATGGGATTGATACGGATTTCACGGATAGCCCGGGTTTCAGAATGGGCTGCGGCTTTATCATTGTCAGGCATGGGCATTCCTCTGCGTTTAATAGCCCCAAGATACTGAAAAAATGGATATTTTCATAACTTATCTTGTCTATAGACCTATAGAATCGCTTGTTCGGTAAAGCGCTTGTTTTCGACCCGGTGGGTCGATACCATGGCGGTTTTTATTCTGACAGTAACCATATAGTAATTAGGGGAAGGTATGTTTCGTGGCAGTATGGTCGCGTTGGTCACGCCTATGACCGACGATGGGGCCATCGATGAGAAGGCGCTTGAATCACTCATTGAGTTTCATGTTGAAAATGGAACGGATGCGATTGTGGCCGTTGGTACCACGGGTGAATCGGCTACCCTGGACGAAGAAGAGCATTGTTATGTTATTCGCCGGACGGTGAAGGCGGTAAATGGTCGTATTCCGGTTATTGCCGGAACGGGCTCAAATTCCACTCAGGAGGCCATCCAACTGACCCGTTGTGCTAAAGAGGCCGGTGCAGATGCCTGTTTGCTAGTGACCCCTTATTACAATAAACCCACCCAGGAAGGCCTATATTTACACCATAAAGCCATTGCTGAAGCTGTGGATATTCCTCAGATACTATATAATGTGCCCGGTCGGACGGCCGTGGATATGACGCCTGAAACCGTGATTCGCCTGGCCAAGATAGACAACATCGTTGGTATCAAGGAGGCGACAGGGGATATTCAACGTTGCCGAGACATCCTGGCCGGTGTGCCTGATGGTTTTGATATATACAGTGGTGATGATGCCACTGCGTTGGAGCTGATTTTAGCAGGCGCTCATGGCGTCATCTCAGTGACAACAAATGTGGCCCCTAAAGCCATGCATGATATGTGTGCGGCGGCACTGGCAGGCGATAAAGAAACAGCAAATTCAATCAATGGACGTTTAATGGCATTACACACTGATTTATTTGTAGAGGCTAATCCGATTCCGGTTAAATGGGCATTATATGATATGGGTCATATTGGTAATGGAATACGCTTACCGTTAACCATTCTATCACCCACCTACCATGACACGATTCGCGCGGCGCTTAAACAAGCGAACGTTGCGGCTTAAGTTTTTTAGAGAGTATTTATGAAGTTTCGTTTAGTTTTAATTTTACTTGTGTGCTCATTGGCCGCATGTACCTCAACCACGCGTGATTACAAGGGAGTGTATGAGGCAACGCAGGATTTGGATGACCTGGATGTGCCACCGGGTTTGGATAGCCCTGACTCTGGTAGCGATAGACTACCTGAACTACTACCAAATATTAAGACGGCTTCCGGATATGAGGCAAGTTTAAAAGGTAAACCCGCTTCTCGCTTTGAACGCGAATACAAGGGCATGAATTTTGTTCGTGGTGGTAGTTTATTTTGGTTAGAAATCGATGCCCCCGGTGATCAGGTATGGGGAGATGTACGCAGTTTCTTTTTACGTCTTGGTTTCCAGCTTAAACGTGAAACCCCGCAGATTGGTTATTTAGAAACCGATTGGTTGGAAAATCAAATTACTGCCCCTACCGGGTTTTGGTCTAATCTGCTTAATAGTATTTCTCCTACGGATATAATGGATAAATATCGGATACGACTTGAGTGGGATGCAGAGAAAAAGATTTCACGCTTATTCATTAATCACCAGGGATTGCGGGAGATCATTGAAGGGGAAGACGATAATCTCTCAACGGTTCAAACTAATTGGGTACCACGCCCGAGCGATCCTGAGCTTGAAGTCGAGATGATAATGCGTTTCATGGCGTATCGAGGCTTAAGCGTGGTGTTAGCAGAAGAAAATATTGCCTCAGCCAAAGAAAAGCGAGTGGCTGAAGTGACGTTGGTTGATGATAAAGCTAACTTTATAATCTATGAGCCATTTGCTCGTGGTTGGCGACACATTGGTATTGCACTGGATAGACTGGGTTATCTGGTCGAAGACAAAAACCGTTCAGCAGGGGTATATTATGTAACCTTACCCGCAACCTTTGTCATTCCTAAAGAGGGCGGGTTATTCGGTTCGGTATTTACCAGCAGCACCGAAGCACCGAAACATCTAAAATATTTAATTATTCTGGAAGACAATGGCGAGTCAACCAGGGTTAAGATAAAATCGAATGGTGAGGTGACTGACGATTTTCCTCGGGTAGAAAAGAAAGTATTTGAAGACTTACAGAGAAGTATCCTATAAACGACAAGGAGACACTCTTTGCAATTTGCTTCACTAGGAAGTGGTAGTCGCGGTAATGCAACCCTTATTCGATTTGAGTCGACAACCATATTAATCGACTGTGGGTTTTCTTTAAAGGAAACAGAACAGCGTCTTGCTAGGATAGGTTTGCAAGCCGAACAAATTGATGGAATTTTTGTAACACACGAACATGGTGATCATATTCGAGGTGTGGGTGCTTTTGCCAGAAGACACAAAACGCCCGTCTGGATGACGCATGGCACAGAACGCTCCGCCGAAATGGGGACTATCCCCAACGGCTTTGAATTAACGATTGGCGAGAGTGTACAGATAGGCAGTATCGAAGTATTACCCTATTCGGTACCCCATGATGCAGCAGAGCCCTGTCAGTTTGTATTCTCGAATGGAAAACAAAAAATAGGTTTATTGACCGATACCGGTATGATTACACCGCATATCATTCAAACTTTATCAGGCATAGATGCAATTTTGTTAGAATGTAACCATGACGTAGAAATGTTATTTGATGGTGAGTACCCACCCTATTTAAAAGAACGAGTGGCCAGTGATTATGGACATTTAAATAATCAACAGGCGGCTGAATTATTAGTTAAGATGGATACAACAAAATTAGAAAAGATTGTTGTTTTACATATTAGTGATAAAAATAATGATCCCATTCTGGCCCGACAGGCATTGGCTGAAGCCGTTGACTGGGATTCGGATGACGTTCACGTAGCTCACCAGTCAGAAGGTCTGAACTGGATGAACATTAAATAATAGGCAAGAGGACGATCATGAAAAAAGGTGAACAACTTTTTAAAGGTAAGGCGAAGACCGTTTATAAAACAGATGACAAGGATAAATTAATCTTGTTATTTAGAAACGATACTTCAGCTTTTGACGGCGAAAAAATTGAACAACTGGATCGTAAAGGCATGGTTAATAATCGTTTTAATGCCTTTATCATGAAAAAATTATCTGAAGCCGGTGTACCTACCCATCACGAAGAAATATTGAGTGACCAGGAATCGCTGGTGAAATGTCTGGATATGCTGCCGATTGAATGTGTGGTACGTAACATTGCCACCGGTAGTCTGGTGAAACGTCTTGGTGTTGAAGATGGTCTGGAATTAAATCCTCCGACCTTTGAATTTTTCCTGAAGAACGATGAGCTACATGACCCTATGATCAATGATTACCATATCATTTCATTTAACTGGGCAACTCAGGATGAAATCGAAAAAATGAAATCACTGACCTTTAAAGTTAATACGATTTTAAAGAAATTATTCCTTGATGCGGGGATGTTGTTAGTCGATTACAAGCTTGAATTTGGGCGTTTCAATGGCCAGCTTTATTTGGGAGACGAGTTTACTCCGGATGGTTGCCGACTTTGGGATGTGGATACGCGCAAAAAGCTCGATAAAGACCGTTTTAGACAAGGTCTTGGTGGGGTCATTGAAGCCTATGAAGAAGTCGCTCATCGACTTGGAGTTGAATTAACTTAGTCCAGTAATCTCCTTTAATCACCTAGAACCAGTGCTAAAAAAAGCCCATTTTCATAAAAATGGGCTTTTTTTCTGGGAGACCAGAACTTGAATAGGCGTTCCCCAAAATTTAAGTTCGTGAAATTATGGCCGATATTTTCTGTGTATGTGAAATTTCGTTAAATATCCCTGACATAAAATCATGCTGTTAGACCGTGTCAGGTACAAAGGCAGGTAGCCATGAATATCGCTTCAAAAATATTGTCTCTCCTCTCATATCTTAGTATCCGTACCAAGATCCTGTTATCTGCGGGTTTATTACTTGCCATGTTAGCGGTTGTTGCCATCAGCGCCTTATATAGCCTGACTAAAACAAAATCGGATGTCACAGATGTGGTTAGTGTGCGTCAGCCCGTTGCCATCGCTTCATTGAAACTGGCTAATGCTCTCGACAGTGCTAATTCCTATTTAGGGTTTTATCTAACCAGCGGCGAAGATACACATATGAATAATTATGTTGAAGCGTTGGAAACTCTAACGACTAATATTGCTGAAATAAAAGCGATGCCGGCGGTGATGAATGACGCGGAAACAACTGAATTAGTTTCTAGTATAGAGTCGAAAGTTAACCAGTATAAAGCGTATCAAAACAAAATGGTGGAGCTGGTTTCTGATCCAGTTAAAAATCAACCGGGTATCGATTTTTCTGCCTCCAAGATGGCACCAATCGCCTCGGAAATACAACAATACTTAACCCAGATGCTTACTTCCGAAGACTCAGAATCTGAAGCAGGCATTGAACGTAAACAGATCATGTATATGCTTTCTGAGTTAAGGCAAACCTGGATGAATGTGTTAATTAATAACCGCGCTTTTTTGGCGTTCCGTTCAGTTGATAATATATCTAACATTAATCTATTTCGTGATGGGTTTATAAGCACTATCGCTAAACTCAAAGAAAAGGATGAAATCCTAACTTTCGAGCAGCAAGAGGCAATCGATGCGATCCAAAGTTTGCTGGAAAAATACTTTAAGCTTCAGGATGAGTTAGTAGCTGTGCATGGAAGTGAAAAATGGCGAACGGATGCTTATTTGGTACGAACTGAGATTGGGCCGTTAGTAACCCGAATTAAGGGTGAGTTAGATCAACTTGTCGAATCGCAAACACTGTCAACTGAAATGATCAGTGATGAATTGTTAGAGAATGTCAGCAATACTCAAAAAATTGTTTTAGTGTTATTAGTAGTCTCGATTTTGTTAGGCATAGCCGGTAGCTGGTTTATGGCGGTGATAATAACTAAACCGATCAATATCGCGGTTGAGGCGATGCGTGATATAGCCGAAGGTGAAGGCGATCTGACTCAACGACTCGATGTAAGTGGGCGTGATGAAGTTGCCCAACTGTCTAGCGGGTTTAATATGTTCATCGAGAAGGTACAGGATATTATTAGTCAGGTTGCAGGCTCAACATCGCAACTGGCCGCAGCAGCTGAAGAAATGTCGGCAGTCGTGATTACAACCAAAGATGGTATTCAAACGCAAAGAGGTGAAACGGATTTAGTCGCAACCGCCATGAATGAGATGGTTGCCACGGTGCAGGAAGTGGCTTCAAATGCTAATAATGCTGCTGGCCAGGCCGAAAATGCCAATCAGGAAGCCATTAATGGTAAGCAAACAATCTCAAAAACAATCGGTTCAATTGAAGCATTGGCTGGTGAGGTCAATAAGGCCTCAGATGTCATCGACGGACTGGAGAAAGACAGTGACGATATAGGTACCGTATTGGATGTTATTCAGGGTATCGCAGAGCAGACAAATTTACTTGCCTTGAATGCGGCTATTGAGGCTGCTCGTGCAGGTGAACAAGGGCGGGGATTTGCGGTTGTTGCCGATGAAGTGAGAAGTCTGGCGAGCAGAACTGCGCACTCGACTCAGGAGATACAAGGTATGATTGAGCGACTGCAAAAAGGTGCGAGTGATGCAGTGTCCGTCATGCAAAGTGGCACCAGTCAGGCCGAGGCCAGTGTTGCTCAAGCTGCCGATGCTGATAAGGCGTTAGCGGCTATTACCAATGCAGTTGGCGATATTTCTTCGATGAATGCTCATATTGCGAATGCTGCAAATCAACAGGGTACAGTGGCTGAGGAGATCAATGTCAATGTGACCAATATCTCTCAGGTCGCCGAACAAAGTGCGCAGGCGACGGAAGACCTGGCCAACGCCAGCGATGAACTGGCAAAACTGGCGGTAGATTTACAGTCGATGGTGGCCCAGTTCAAGATTTTATAGCTTTTCAACTGTTATCTCTTTCACACATATTTGAATATTTTTGACATGTGATGCAATTAATACTTGCATCACAGTCTATCAGTAGCGATCATTGCGATATTAAAAATCAACAATAACCGCGAGTAGTTAATCACTGTATGGCATCACGCTCCTATACCTCAGAAGATATTGAAGTCTTAACCGGTCTTGAGCCGGTCCGTAAACGCCCTGGGATGTATACCCAGACAGAACGTCCTAATCATTTAGCGCAGGAAGTGATCGATAACAGCGTCGACGAGGCGGTGGCCGGTCATGCGAGCCAAATAGACGTTCATCTATATAAAGATGGATCGCTAGAAGTAATCGATGATGGACGTGGTATGCCAACGGATAAACATCCGCGTGAGAAGATCCCGGGTGTTGAAGTCATTCTTACCCGCCTGCATGCAGGTGGTAAATTCTCTAATAAAAATTATAAATTTTCAGGTGGTCTGCACGGTGTCGGTGTTTCAGTTGTTAATGCTTTGTCGAAACATCTGGAGATCTGGATCAAACGTGGTGGTAAAGAATACAATATGGCCTTTGCCAACGGCAAAAAGGCCTCCAAACTGGAAGTTATTGGCAAAGTCACCCAACGCGATACCGGCACGACTATTCGTTTCTGGCCGGATAAAAAATATTTTGACTCCGTAAAATTTTCGATATCCCGTTTAAAACATATATTGCGCGCCAAGGCAGTATTATGTCCGGGCTTAACGGTAAATTTCTGGGATGAGGCCAGTGGCGAAGAAGCACAATGGTTTTATGAAGACGGATTAACGGATTATCTTACCGCATCACTTGAGGGATGTGAGTTTATTCCACAGGAGGCCTTTGTCGGCGAGTTTGAAGGTAACGATGAAACCGTAAACTGGTCACTTTCATGGGTGCCCGAATGTGAAAAAAGTATTGCCGAAAGCTATGTTAATTTAGTTCCTACCACGCAAGGTGGAACCCATGTCAATGGATTACGTACCGGCTTAACTGAGGCGGTTAGAGAGTTTTGTGAATTTCGTAATTTAACCCCACGTGGTGTTAAAATTTCACCCGAAGATGTTTGGGACAAAGTCAGTTATGTTTTATCGGTTAAGTTACTCGATCCCCAATTCTCAGGGCAAACCAAGGAAAAACTGACCTCACGTGAGTGTGCAATGTTTGTTTCGGGTGTGGTCAAAGATAATTTTGCGTTGTGGTTAAATCAACATGTTGAGTTAGGCGAACAGATTGCCGAACTGGCGATAAGCAGTGCGCAAAGTCGCATTCGTGCTGGTAAAAAGGTTGTTCGCAAAAAAATCACCCAGGGCCCGGCCTTACCCGGAAAATTATCCGACTGTTCGTCACAGGATCTGGATCGAACTGAATTGTTTTTAGTTGAAGGTGATTCAGCTGGTGGTTCTGCCAAACAGGGACGAGATCGTGAATATCAGGCGATTATGCCGCTACGTGGTAAGATCTTGAATACCTGGGAGGTTGATTCAGCCGAAGTACTGGGCTCCAAAGAGGTCCATGATATCTCGGTCGCTATTGGTGTCGATCCGGGTGTCACTGATATCTCTCGTTTACGTTACGGTAAAATTATTATTCTCGCCGATGCGGATTCCGATGGGGCGCATATTGCGACACTATTAACGGCATTATTCCTGCGACATTACGGGGATTTAGTGGCTGCCGGTCACATCTATGTTGCGATGCCGCCTTTATTCAGAGTGGATGTGGGTAAAGATATGTTTTATGCCCACGATGAGGCAGAAAAACAAGGTATTCTGGATCGCATCGCGGCTGAGAAAAAACGTGGCAAGATTGCGGTTACTCGTTTTAAAGGGTTAGGGGAAATGAATCCATTACAATTACGTGAGACGACCATGGATCCTGACACGCGACGCCTTGCCCAACTATCCGTTAAACCGGGTGATGGTACCCACAGCATGATGGATATGTTACTTGCCAAAAAACGTGCGGCGGATCGCAAGGCCTGGCTCGAGAAGAGTGGCGACCTCGCCAATGTTTAACCTTATTTAATCAAAACATATAAAGACAGACTATGAGTGACGAAGACGTAACTGACGACAACGTTGATCTGCTGCCGTTAAAAACCTTTGCCGAGCAGGCGTATCTTGATTATTCGATGTATGTAATTCTGGATAGGGCCTTGCCTAATATCGGTGATGGTCTTAAACCCGTACAACGTCGTATTGTCTATGCGATGTCGGAATTAGGTCTACGTGCGGGAACGAAATTTAAAAAATCAGCGCGTACCGTTGGTGATGTATTAGGTAAATTTCATCCCCACGGCGATAGCGCCTGTTATGAAGCCATGGTATTAATGGCACAACCCTTTTCCTATCGTTACACTTTACTCGAAGGTCAGGGTAACTGGGGTTCGCCAGACGACCCGAAATCTTTTGCTGCAATGCGTTACACTGAATCGCGTTTATCAGCCTATGCCAATCTATTACTGAGCGAACTTGGCCAGGGTACGGTAGATTGGTTACCTAACTTTGATGGCAGTCTTGAAGAACCCAAACAATTACCGGCACGCGTTCCCAATATTTTATTAAATGGCACGACCGGTATTGCGGTGGGCATGGCCACCGATATCCCGCCACATAATCTGCGCGAAGTCGGTAATGCCTGCATTCATTTATTGAAATCGCCAAAGGCAACGCTTGCCGATTTGATGAAGTTTGTGAAGGGGCCCGATTATCCAACCGATGCTGAAATTATTACTCCCCGTAAAGAAATCAAGGCGATGTATAACAAAGGCACGGGTTCGATCCGGATGCGTGCTAAATATGAAAAAGAAAAAGGCGATATCATCATAACCGCCTTACCGCATCAAACCTCACCTGCAAAAGTATTAGAACAACTTGCCGCGCAAATGACGGCGAAAAAATTACCGATGGTTGTGGATCTACGCGATGAATCTGATCATGAGAATCCCACTCGACTGATTATCGTTCCTAAGTCGAAACAAATCGATGTCGATGAGCTGATGACGCATCTGTTTGCGACGACCGATCTGGAACGTACCTATCGCGTTAATATGAACGTCATTGGCCTTGATGGTCGTCCTGGGGTAAAAAACCTGCAGGAAATGCTGCTCGAGTGGATTGAATATCGCTTAAACACGGTGACCCGCCGTTTAGAATTTCGCCTGACCAAGGTCAAAGAACGCTTACATCTATTAGATGGTTTACTGATAGCCTTTTTAAATTTAGATAAGGTCATCAAGATTATACGCAAAGAAGATGAACCTAAAAAAGCCTTAATTAAAGCCTTTAAATTAACTGAAATTCAGGCCGATTACATTCTTGATACCCGCCTGCGCCAACTTGCCCGACTCGAAGAAATGAAAATCAAATCGGAGCAAAAAGAATTACGTAAGGAACGCAAAGAAATCGAAGGATTATTGGGGTCGAAAGCAAAACTAAAAACCCTGGTTCGTAATGAATTAAAAGCAGATATCGACGAATTTGGTGATGCCAGACGCTCCCCGATCGTGTCTCGTGAAGCCGCACAAGCGATGGATGAAACGGAATTGATCAGCTCCGAACCAGTGACTATTGTGTTATCTGAAAAGGGTTTTGTACGTGCGGCGAAGGGCCATGAAGTGGATCCCGTCAGCATGAATTATAAAGCTGGTGATCAATATTTAGATTCAGCGATGACCACTTCTAATCAACTGGCTATATTCATTGATTCTACCGGTCGAACCTATGCTGTTCAGTGTCATACACTGCCATCCGCGCGCGGCCTGGGTGACCCCCTGGCGAGCCGGTTAAATCCTCCACCGGGTTCTAAATTCTGTGGTGTGGTAACGGGTGCGGCTGATAGCCTGGTTTTGCTGACGAGCGATGCGGGTTATGGGTTTGTTACGACCATTGAAGACATGATTACCCGCAATAAAAAGGGTAAGGTGCTGATGAAAGTATCCCCCGGAGCATCGGTGTTACCTCCGGTAAACGTGCCGAGTATGGAAGAGTACTGGATAGTTATGGTGACCAGTGCTGGTAACATGTTGATTCATCATATTGATGAAATACCGGTCATGCCAAAAGGCAAAGGGATTAAAATTATTAATATCTCGGCGGCCAAACTAAAGAGTCGTGCCGAAGTTGCAACGGCGGTTGCGGTGATCAATGATCAGGAAAGTCTTCAGATATTTTCAGGTAAACGTCAAAAGATCTTTAGCCAGGATGATATGGCCGCTTACGAGGGCGAACGTGCTCAACGCGGCCACAAGCTACCGCAAGGATTGAGATCGGTAGAACGATTAGTACCCGTTCGCGAAGTAGAGGACGAAGGCTAGTTGAAATAATAGGGGTCAGAAATAATAGGGGTCAGAGACGTATTTTTTCCTGGATTTTAAAAATAGCGAGAAAAAGCCAAAAAATACGTCTCTGACCCCTATTATTTCTATTATTTCGTACCGTTCTTCTCACCCGGTGGCGATACCGTTTTCTTCTGATTTTTTAACTCTTCCAGTTTATCGATAACTTTTTGAGCCCGCTCAATATGACTTAATAAGTATTCGTTATTTGGATCCAGTTCTCGTATATCATTCCAGATCGCTAATGCCTGTTTTATTTCTCCCTGGCTATAAAGTTTACGGCCCATTTCTACCCGGGTAGCGATGTTGTCCTCAATACGAGTATTTAACTCTTGTTCGAATGCGCGTACCAGGGCATGTTTTTTATCCTGCACGGGGATTTTGCGGTATAACTTTTTTGCCTGTTTTAAGTCACCTGATTGCATCGTTGATTTAGCTTTTGTTAACAGGCTGCGGGCTTTTTCTGATAAAACCAGGGTTTCTCTTTTCTCAACCTTGGACAATTCACGCTGGATATCGCTAATCGATGATCTAAGCGCTTCACTGGGTTTGAGTTCTTCAGCTAACAGGAAACATTGTTCTGCTAACTCCAGATCACCAATATTCATTCCTTCAATCCCACAGACGACCAGTTGTTGATAGACTTGTTCAGTTTCCTGTTGGTGTTGTTGTAAGGCTTTTTTCGCCGCTTTTTCATCCGGCATGGTTTGCGAGAGTTCTTGTTGTACATCTTTGTTTTTAACTAACCATTCAGCCTTATTGATATACAATTGGTAATATAAACTTTTTAAATGCAAAGCACGTTTTTTAATAAATTCTCGGTGAGCTTCCTGTAACTGCTTACTATCGGGTAGTTTACTGAGACTATAATTTAATGATTTTTCGGCGGTTTGCCAGTCGCCGGCTTCAATATGGGCATTGATTTCACGAATCTTGATTTTCTCAAAATTCTTTGCCGTCTGCTGGATCTTTATTTTGCGCTTTTGTAATTTGGCGTATTGAGGATTACTTTTTCTAACATATGAAATGGTATCTAAGGCTTTTGTATATTCATGATCTTTGACCCATTGGTCGATTTGCTTGTCGATATCTTTGTCGAGGGAGTGCATCAGCGCGCAGCCTGGCAAAACAAGAACACTCAATAATACCAAAAAGAAAAGAAGAGATTTCATTATGCAACATTCTGAGTAGATAACATGTCATCAAGTTGCTCATTTATGATTTGACTGTATTCTGCTTTGACATCGGTTAGCACATAAGTGGTGACTGGATCAGCGATACCGCGAAGTCGAATGGATTTATGCCGATGTGCTAATACCAGCCACTGAACGTCCGGGTCTTTGACAAAATAATCTGTAACGATAACCTGCCCACGTTCGGCGCATGAATGGAGACGAGCAGCCAGATTCACTGATTCGCCAACCACGGTATATTGCATGCGATCATCTGAACCCATATTACCTGCGAGCATTTCACCGCTGTTCAGCCCAATACGGAAATGTATCGCTTCTTTACCTTGTTGTATCCGACTCATATTTAATCGATCGACCATGCGTTGAATCATAACAGCGCAAAGCACGGCGTTAAATTTATGATCTTTATCCACTTCAGGGGCACCAAATACGATCATGGCACAATCACCCATATATTTATCGACGGTACCGTGGTAGAGCTTACTGGCCATATTGATATAGCGGAAATATTCATTAAGCAAGGTTGCCACTTCTTCAGCCGGCATGCGTTCAGACATCGAGGTAAATCCAACGATGTCGGCGAACAGGGCGGTCGCCTGGACGCGTTTGCCACCGAGTGATACACCATCGAGATTTTCCATGATCTGCTTGGCGACTTTGGTTGAGACAAACCTGGAAAATGCATTTTCAACCTGATTTTTTTCAAGTAAACCATTGGCCATCGTGTTAAATGCGTTAATCAGGTATCCAATCTCGTCATTACGTTGTTCAGGCAGTCTGAATGCATAATCACCTTCATGAATCGCACGGCTGGCATCCATCAGATCGTAGATAGGTCGCGATAATTTTTTACCAGCAAAAAAGGCGGTGATGATGCCAAGTAAAATCATGAAGACAGTGGCGCCAGTAATAGCGCGGATGGTTTCATGTAAGGATTGGGTTAGTGAAGACTTGCTATAGGTAATTAAGGCATGCCCAGCGATAAGGTCCTGATACTGAATAGGTGTTATGAATGAAATAACTTCAAGCGTATTATTGGCATCGTCATAATCGGTCCATTCCAACACATAATGTTTGTTTTCAAAGCGGGTGGACAACTCGTACATTTTATTGATGTCATGAACCGGTAACCGCCCGGAATGTCCCAATACTTTGCCATCATGCGAATAAATGACCGCACCGAGCACATTTTCATTTTTACCCAGATTACTGACCAGTACCATCAGACTTAAAATATCATCCGACAGCACAAGTTCTTTAGAGGATTCAGACAGGTGATCGACCATGGTCTGGCCAAATTCATTTATCTGTGTTCGCAGCAATTCTGATTGATTAGTGACAATCATCAAGCCTAACAGACTCATGCCTGATGCGATTAGAACCGTCAAAATTATGGCGAGTTTATAGGCAATTGGGACCTGTTTTGGCCCTAACCGCACTATAAAGGTTGTCAAACGTTCCAATAAGCTTGGCTCAGCCTCAGCCGGAGCCTGTGAATTAGCACGTCTGTCGTCCTGAGGGGGCTGTATTGGCTGATCCTGATGGTCTTCTGAGGGCATTCTTGGCCTATATTTGATTGATAGTACTAGTGAAGATAAAGCAATTTTTGATCCTGATTGGTCTCAGCTCGGTATAATATCATGCGGCGCAGGCCGAAATTAACTACTTCTTAAATGTAGTTATCGAGTCATTTTGGCTATGTTAATAGTAAATTAGAATAAAATATGACCTCGGTCACATTGGTTTGAACAGTTAAACAGCAAATTTAATAAAAGGGATTAAATTGTGCTCCAGATCAACAAACTCCTGATTTTATTTGCGTGTATTTTCAGCATCTACGCGCACGTGTTGTTGGTGCTTTTTCTGTTTTCAATCCCATTCTCAACTATCAGTCTGGTCATTTTGTTGTTGATGACCCTCAGTGGCATCGCTTTTAGTTTTGGCCTGGGGGTTGTCAGTCAGCTGTATTCGCCGAATCAGTCAATTCGTGTTCAATGGTTATCGGTAATGAACCAGCAACTAGCCTATCAGGCCAATATTGCGGAGCCAGAAATTTGCATCTTAAATACGGTTGGCATAAATGCCTTCGCCCTCGATAGTATTTTCGGACGCGGTTACGTGTTACTGCATGGGCATATATTGTCGTCATTGACTCAGGATGAAATTGAAGCGGTGTTGGCGCATGAGATTTGCCATATTGCCAAAGGCCACGCGAGCATATTAACGTTTGTACAGGGAATGACGGTCGGCGTGACTATGCCCATTGCTCTGCTGTTAAACGTTTGTCTTGGGATATTTACGCGTTTCAGGCATTTTCGTCGCCGACTCATTAAACTTAATAGCCTGATTTTATTTTTAAGTTTTCCTATAACGAGTCTTTTTATCATGCTGGTCACGCGTCAATGGGAATATGAAGCCGATCATTGCGCTGCTGGGATCGTTGGCAAGCAGCAATACTTACAGGTTTTGCGTTGCCTGCACGGCAGTTTTTTCCAGCATCCTAATTTGTTATCACGGTCAAGCTGGTTACCAGGCAATGCGAATGTACTGAGTCAGTGGTTGAAGCGCCCGGTCAGCAGATTATCTCATCCAAGTTTGGCCCAACGAATCAAGGCGTTGCAATAGATTGGCTCGTAGCGGCATTTTCACTTAGAATGCGCCGCTAAATATCTTTCAGGAGTCAGCATGTCATTAATTCGTCCATTGCGTGGTTTAAGGCCAAAAGCAGAGTTTGCAACCGAGGTTGTTGCCCCCCCTTACGATGTATTAAATACAGAAGAGGCCCGCTTGCGGGTAGCGGGTCGACCACATAGCTTTTTACATATTTCCAAGCCTGAGATTGATCTACCGGAAGATACGAATCCTTTTGATGCCAGTGTTTACCAAAAGGGTGCTGAGAATCTGTCAAAATTAGTGACGGAAGCCATCTTAATACGTGAAGACAAGCCGGTTTATTATGCGTATCGCCTTGATATGAACGGTCATCAGCAAGTGGGATTAGTCGCGGTTGCTTCGGTGAAAGATTATGATTCGAATCGAATTCGCAAACACGAATATACTCGTCCTGAAAAAGAAGATGATCGAGTCAATCAAATAGATGCCTTAAATGCGCAAACGGGTCCGGTTTTCCTGACCTATCGCCAGGATAATACGGTTGATGAAATTGTTAATCAGGTGATGAGTCAAACACCTTTGTATGATCTGACCGCAGATGATGGTGTGCAACATACGATTTGGGTTATCGATGATGAGAACAAAGTTGCTGAACTCACTGCCACATTTGATGCGATGAATAATTTATACATTGCCGATGGACATCACCGCTCAGCCGCAGCTTCACGTGTTGCTGCATTACGGAATAAGGATGGTGAGAGTACCGGTGATCAGAATCATGATTATTTCCTCACGGTCATTTTCCCGGATAACCAGATGATGATCCTGGACTACAATCGTGTCATTAAGGACCTTAATGGTTTATCGACTGAAGAATTTCTTGGTCGTTGTACCGAGAGCTTTGATGTAGAGGAATCAGACCAGGCTGTTAAACCTGAAAAGCCAAATGTTTTTGGGATGTATATTAATAAACAGTGGTATCGTCTGCAGATAAAAGATGAACTGATTCCAAAAGACGATCCGGTGGGTCGGTTAGATGTCAGTCTATTACAAAACAATCTTATTACTCCAATTTTAAATATCGATGATCCACGCCGAGATAAACGCATCGATTTTGTCGGTGGTATTCGTGGTTTAGCTGAGCTTGAAAAGCGGGTTAATAGTGGTGAAATGCAGGTGGCCTTTTCACTACATGCCACGCAGCTGTCTGATTTAATGGCGGTAGCCGATGCTGAAGAAGTGATGCCTCCCAAGTCGACCTGGTTTGAACCAAAGCTGGCCGACGGACTGGTTTCTCACGTACTGGATTAAACGCCTTCTTCGAAGTCGAAATTCATTTCGGTGTTCGGGTGTTGCAGGAAGTAGCCTTGAATAAAGTCAACGGCGCATTGCCATAACACCGCTAGTGAATTGGCGTCTTCAACAAAGGCTGCAATGGTCTGAATGTTTTTCGAATTAGCGTGTTCGGCAATACTTTTAACTTTTTCCTGATTCTCGACACTTTGCGCCAGACCGTGGATCAATTTCATATGGACTTTTATATAGCTGACTTTCAGGTGTTTTAGTGACTGGTAAGTGTTTTGTTCCATACCAAAATTTTCCAACGTCGTGCGACAATGTAATTCATTTAAGCCGCTGACAACAGCCTTGGCCTGTTTTAGAAAATTTAGAGCTGTTTCTTCACTAATTTCGAAGACCAGGCTATCGGCATCCAACTTGAGTGTTTTGATTCGATCCCGCAACCAGGTTAAAAATTCAGGGTCGGTTAATGAAGCGCTGGACAGTTTAATAAACAGGCGTGTTTTTTTGCCTTCTTTATGAAGCTTTGATAATACCAAGAAAGAATTAACCATAACCCAGCGATCTACAAAGTTCATCAGACCAGCAGATTCAGCAGCAGGAATAAATTCGCCAGGCGGGATCTTGTTACCGGATTCATCGTTCATTCTTAATAATACTTCATAGTGAGCACCGGGCTCCCCATGTAAACTGACTATCGGTTGGAATAATAAATTAAATTTGTTTTCTTTTAATGCGGTTTTTATTCGAGTTGACCAGACATCTGCCTGCTCATGCTCAGCCATCTCTTCAATCGCTGGATTGTAGATGTGATGATTATTGCCACCTTCTTTATGGGCTATTAAACAGCCTTTTTCGGCGCGAGAAATACAGTCGTGACTATTCGATGTGGTTTCATTGAGCATGGTGATGCCGATGCTGGCGGTCGACTGTACGGTCTTACCCCCGATGTCGGCAAAATGTTCTGCAATAATTTTACAGGTTGCGCGCGAGATTTTTTCGGCCTGCTTAGCATCGGTATTCTGGGCAAGTAATATAAATACAGGGCCTTCAAAACGCGCCAACAAACCAAAATTGGAAAGTTTATCTTTTAATAATGTGGCGATATCGGTCAACATGTGATCGCTTGCGCTAATACCATACTCATTACGTACATCCTGATACTTATCCAGCGAAATATAGATAACGGCGCCTTTCGCCTGGTCTGCGACTGCACGGGTTATAAATTGATCAAGATGTTCTATAAAAAAGTTTCGATTATACAAACCTGTTAGCAGGTCAAGCTGACTCATGGCGCTGAGTTTCTGTTCTAATTCTTTGCTATTGGAATCATCTCTTATAATAATTTGCGTACAGGATTCGCTCTCGTAACTTGCTGGAGAAAATTCCATTTTGATTTTGAATTTTTCATTATCAGTTCGTTGGCCATGTACGGTGAGCTGGCTGTCCATTGACTCACCTTTCGCATAACCTCGTAAAAATTCTTTTAAGTGAACATGATCGTCACTGCTGACCATATCCATAATCGGCATGCCCATGACGTCATCAATATCATGATAGGCAAACATTTTTAGATAGGCTTTATTAGCATAGATGTGCATACCGTCGTGAACATAGGCAATGGCATCACGAGAACTGTCTATCAACGCCTTGGCACGTTTTTCCGTTTCTCGTAACATTAACTCACAACGACGATGGTTGCGACGTTCGTGCAAATCCGCAACTTCTCGTTTGACGATGTGTTTTAGTCTGTCCGTTTGATCTTCAGCACAGACATCACGGGCGCCGGCTTTTAGTGTGTCTATGGCCGCAGGTTCCTTACCGGGCAGGGTGATCACAACTAATGGAATATCCCGACCAAAGCGTGATAAAACTTCGACGGCCTGTTTGGCCGTAAAGTGAGGCATCTTAAGTTTGCAAAGAATGATATCGATGGGGTTATCATCTAATGCGGTCGTCATATCTTCTTCGTCTTCTACGCGAATGTCGCGCACTATATGACCCGCATTACGAAGTGCGTTAATTATTACCTCCGCTTCTTCTGAGGCATCAAATACAGTCAGTAGTCTTAAAATATTATCGTTACTCACAAAACCATCCTGTTGGTCATGCCTTTGTTATTATTTGCTTCATAATGAAACGAGGTTGAACGTAGCTTATTTTAAAGCTGGCATGCAAGCAATGCCCCAATTAAATTGCTGTATAAACTATCGGCATTTTTTTAGCCGGACTTGAGGGAGATAGCATCAGATTAAGTGATGTTGGCCGACTAAATTGAGTTCCAGACACCGGAAAAATCAGTACTATCATCCTCGCCATCTGCATCAACTTCGCCATGAACAATGGCGCCCTGTTCATCCATAATTTCGAATTGAAATTGGGCAAATAGTCCTGTGTTTTGTACCAGTTTGCTGAGTTTAACCAGGATTTCCTTACCGAATATGTTAATGACTAATTTATGACCAGTTCGATAGGGTACGGCCGTTGTGATCAAGCTGGTCGGTTGGTTGACGGCCTGCAGTTCTGGCAACATTAAAGTGCGTTGGTAATCATGTTTAGCATTACTCACCATGCGCAAGCCGATTGCGGCCGCATCAGGTGTCAGCATTTCGATGCCCAGCATTAAACCGCTGGTGGTGTCACATTGCATCCAGCGAATCACTCCGACACCCCATTTCCAGGTGGATTTAGATATTTGTCGGCGAATACCAATCAGTTCACCGACCTGGGCACGGCTTTTGGTTTCACTAATGGTTTTGATGCAATAACCACGGGCGCTTTCATTAAGCACCAGCCAGGTTTCGGCTTGTTGTTTAATTACGGGTGGTGGAGTTTCCGATTCCTGTTCATCCTTAAACTTTTCCTGCAGGCTTTCCAGCCCATTATCTTCGTCGGGAAAATAGATCATTTCCCATACGTCCGGTTGTGCATCGGTTTCTGAATGGCTGATATTATTAGCTTCATACTTTGCCGTTTGATCGAAGATGTCGTGCTCTCCCGTTGTACTGGGAGCATTTGCATAACTATTATCTTTTTTGCTACCTGAGATAATAACCTGATGAGTTGCGGTTAAACCCAGGGTGATGTGCACAGATTCTTCAACATCGTTGCGCGGATAATTTCGCTTAGGGATCATGCACCAGGCGATTAATAATCGTTTCATTAAATCCTGTGAGAGGTCAGGGCGATTAATGTCGATACTGGTGATCGTGGTTTCACCTGTTTTAAAGCCATGTTTGAGGTCTTTACGAATCGCTTTTGTTAGCGAGTTACTATCAAGAACTCGCAAGAATTCCGCTTGTTGTTCTTTGTTAGTGATGGAATAAGCCCGGGGCGGATCATCCGAGGCCAGGTTCACGCCAAATAATGAACTCGACTGGGTAACGTTTTCAGTTGTTTTGAGTTTGCTCTTATAGATCCATCGCTCTAAAACAGTATGGACTTTACCTGCTTCGCCATGACGTAACTTATACGGTGAAGTCAGTGCGGTTAGTAATATACGCATGTATTCACAATTGATGTTTGTTTTAACATTATGTACGTTTTGATTATCAATTGTTGTGATACTTAATAGCTTTTGTTGTTCTGCGGCAAGATAGAGTTTGTGAATTTGTGACCAGACGTTATTCGGGTAGGGTGTATAGGTTTGGTAACTGGTTAACAACACTCGCCCGAGTGATGACATACATCGTTGGATCATGTTGGCCAGCAATTTGGTGTCTGAAAAAAATAGATTGTGGTTTAGATATCCCTCAATTGCGATCATATAGCCTATTGCCATAGCATGATGAATCTCGCGAGTGGCAGAGACAATTTTCAAGTTCTTGCTGGGTAGAGGTGCATTGACGCCGACAAAATGTCGTTTCATTGCGTCGGTCACATATAAAACGGTTTCTCGTGCGGTATCCAGGAAATAGATTCGGTTTTGATAGGGGTAACGGTAACGGTTGATCTCCACCAACATCTCAAATACGCGACGAGCCGTCTCGCCAATATTGGCGCGCGGTAAGCTATCCAACCAGGCATCAACCTGCTTTGGCCGTAAGTCAAAATTATCCTTGCTCGGTTTTTCGAGTTCGGGAATATCCAGACCAAGCTGTTTAGACACGTTTGCTTAGCCTCTTTGCAGTATTCAAATTAATCCTTCCTAATAGTATCGATATTTACATTCTAACCGAGAAACGGCATATAGCTAAATTTATAAAGGGGTTTTCGCGGCCTGGCCAGGGATTTCCTGGACATATTTCGGCACCAGATAACCCGGTAGACGTTGTCGCATTTGCTGAATAAGCTCAAGTCCCGTGTCTTCGGAGACCTCAAAATGTGCGGCTCCGGTAACTTGATCCAGCTGATGTAAATAATAGGGCAAAATACCACACGCCAGCAGTTTATGACTGAGCTCAATGAGGCTATCGGCGTCGTCATTGATGTCTTTAAGCAAAACCGATTGATTAAGCAGGGTGATGTTGCGACCTTGAAGACAACCAATGGCCTGGCGAAATTCATCATTAATCTCATTTGGGTGGTTAATATGCAATACCATCACCACGTTGAGGCGCGTGCTCACCAGCCAATCGAGCTGACCACTGAGCAGTCGTTGCGGCAAGACCACGGGCAGACGGGTATGGATGCGCAGAGTTTTTAGGTGAGCGATAGACGACAGTTGGTTGATGATTTGGGCCAGTTTTTTATCGTGAATGCTCAGCGGATCACCACCGCTGAGGATGACTTCATGGATGTCGGGGTGCTGGTCAAGATAGGCCAGCGTAGCGGGGAGCTGGGTTCCGAGTGGATTCGCCTGTTGGTAGGGGAAGTGCTGGCGAAAGCAATAACGGCAATGGATAGCACAGGCGGCGGTGCTGACCAGCAGAACACGCCCCTGATACTTATGCAAAAGACCCGGGCTGGCCATAGCATCGGTATCCCCCACTGGATCAAGCTGGCCCCACTCAGACGGCAGACCATTTGTTTTATCTGGTTCACCGGCATCATGCTCTGAGGCGAGCGGTAATACCTGGCGTAGTAAGGGGTCATTTGGGTTACCCGGCTCCATTCTGGCCAAAAAACTTCGGGTGACGCGTAATGGGAAACGACGAGCTGACCAAGTTGCGCCTGGCAATAAGGCTTCAGGAAGCTGCAATACTCGAATAAGTTCTTCGGGTTTGTGAATGGCTTGCGCTAATTCGCGCTGCCAGTGCTCAGAACCCTGCACGGAGGGGGTAATTTTCGTTATCATAGGCAGCTTAGATTTTTCTTCAATTTTATCCAGGCACTAGTGCATTAATTGGGAAGGTATTACATGGCAAGCTATAGCACAAATGAATTTCGTGGCGGACTCAAACTGATGATCGATGGTGATCCTTGCAGCATTATTGAAAATGAGTTCGTGAAGCCGGGTAAGGGCCAGGCCTTTAACCGGGTCAAACTTCGTAATCTTAAGACTGGTCGTGTACTTGAGAAAACCTATAAGTCTGGTGAATCGGTTGAAGCGGCCGATGTGATGGATACCGATATGCAATATCTCTATAACGATGGTGATGCCTGGCATTTCATGGATCCGAATACGTTTGAGCAAGTGGGTGCCGATGAGGCCGCGGTAGGTGACACTGCACAATGGCTAAAAGAACAGGATATGTGTGTGGTGACCTTATGGAATGAGGTGCCGATTGCTGTCACGCCGCCAAACCACGTTACCCTGACTATTACGGAAACCGATCCGGGCCTGCGTGGTGACACGGCCAGTGGCGGCACGAAACCAGCAAAATGTGAAACGGGTGCAGTGGTTAAGGTTCCGTTGTTTCTTGAAGAAGGCGATGTCATTAAGATCGATACTCGTACCGGTGAGTACCTGGGTCGCGCTAAAGATTAATCGGTTTTGATATCGTTGCGTTTAATCGACTCACATCAATAATTTGGCCAATTGCTAAGGTGCTAACGTCTTCATCCAGCCCGGATTGGTGCCCCAGCGCCGATCTCGAGACACTTAAAAATCGTGCCCGGCTGCAGGGGATTATTCGTGAATTTTTTGCAGAACGCATGGTACTGGAAGTTGAAACGCCCATACTGAGTCAGGCTGGTAGCACCGAGCCCCATCTAGAACATTTTAAGGCTGTAGAGCCGGATTCTACTCATCACTATCTAATGAATACTTCAGCTGAGTTAGCCATGAAACGATTGTTGGCGGCAGGGTCTGGTGATATTTTTCAGATAAACAAAGTGTTTCGTGCGCATGAACGTGGGACGCGCCATCAACCTGAATTCACTATGCTGGAATGGTATCGACTGGATTTTGATCTACATGCACTGATGGATGAGGTGGCACAATTGTTATCAACTCTGGGCGGGGCTTGTTTGCATCAGGAACGGGTGACAAAGACCTATGTGCAAGTATTTGAGGAAATCGTACAAGTCGATCCTCTGCAGACTTCAGTCGAAGAGTTGCAATCCTGTTTTAAACAACATACCGGAAATGATGCCCCTGTGCTGGAAGACAGACAAGCCTATCTGGATCTGATTATGAGTAGCATTATCGAGCCAGGTTTTAATCCGAATCGGCTTACTTTTGTAACGCATTATCCTGCCGAGCAGGCATCATTGGCTCGTCTAAGTAAAACTAATTCTAAGCTGGCCGAGCGTTTTGAAGTCTTTGCCGGTGGTCTCGAACTAGCAAATGGATTTCATGAACTCTGTGATGTCAGCGAACAAACACAACGGATGAAAACTGAAAATATAATTCGGCAACAACAAAATAAACCGATGCTGGATCTCGATGAACGTTTTTTAGCGGCATTAGCACATGGTTTACCAGATTGCAGCGGGGTGGCGATAGGTTTTGATCGTGTCTGTATGTGGGTACTAGCAAAGCAACATATCAGTGAAGTAATGAGTTTTACGGCAGAGAACTGTTAATTAAAATAACTCCACATCATCATCGTCTGAGTTAGCCTCGGTTTTACTTTGTTTGGCAAGCTCAAGTGCCTCCTCGACACTGTGCCCATTTAGAATAAACTCAAACATGAGGCGTTCAGATTCGACCGTGTATTTTGATTTGATCTTTTCCTGCAGACCTTTCCATTCATACGGGTTGTATAACTTTAATGGATCTGAAACTAAATTACCCAAGACATCTAAACTTTTCGAAACGTGCATCAAACGTTGACTGAGCTTATCGTAAAATTGAAAGGCAATGATGGCCTGTTGCATCTCGTTAGTCACCGATTCACAGTTATTAATGATGGTATTCTTTTCAGTCGAATCGGGGAGTTGTTCGGCAGCCAGGTGGGCCGTTTGGACATTGCCAGCCATCGAGGTGAACGAATCAGCCAGACTCGCGACCGATTCTTCGCCGTCACCCAGGGTCCCGGAGATCTGGGCAATGGCTAAATTCAACATCATCACGGTCTCACGAACCTGACTCCAGTCAAGATCGGGTTTGTCGGCATTAGATGGGCTTATGTTAAGTCGTGGAGAGGAAATAGGATCAGGCACGTATTCACTTCCTTATTGATAGTCAAAGTACTCTATGGGCTAAATAACGACCTGAGCAAGGTAGATCTTTAGTATAAGGGGAATAATCTGGAGGATTTAGGATTCGGCGTTAATAACTGTATTTTTGATACCAGCTATCGAGCTGGGAACGCATCCGATCGGTGTGTGCTGCATCCCAAAAAACCTGTTTGCAAATTGGGCAAAAGGAATTGTCTTCGGAAGCCTGGCCGGTGCTGAGGTTGAGCTCGGTATTGCAAACGGTACAGCGACTAAAAGGCTTAAAGTGCCAGTTGATATGCAGATAAGCCCCAAGTTCTTCAACACTGTCTTCGAGGCTGTCACTCTCGATTAATAATACGGTACCACTGGCGCGACGCATCTCGGAAATTTCCGGGGTCGAGGTTAGCAGGAAGCGGCCACCATCAATGGCCTGACGTAACAGGTAATAATCAGCTGCGACCGGACCATCATTGTGAGCAATGTCGGTACGCATGGTTTCATCAACAAAATCGGTGTCGTAGCCTGCAGTTCTTAACCAACGCCCAAGTCGCAGTAAGTTACTGTCAACGAGAAATTTGGGCTCTGGTATGGTCATAAGGTTCAGTCGATTAGATGGATCATGATGGCTCACGGATAACGCCTGTGACGATGCCGAGAATCTGCACATCCTGGTTCTTGAGGATGATGGGTTGCATGTCCGGGTTAGCCGGTTGTAAACGAATGCCGTCACGTTCGACATAGAATTTCTTCAGGGTCACTTGCTCACCATTGATCATGGCGACGACCGTTTGACCATTTTCCGCATGTTCACGTTTTTCGATCACGATGACATCGCCTTCCTGGATATTGTCATCGATCATGGAATGACCACGAACACGCAGGGCATAGGTGTTTTTACGCACCATGTTGGCAGGGACACGCACAGTTTCCTGCTGTTCGCAGAGGTCGACAGGCTCCCCAGCCTGAACGAAACCGAGTAGGGGAATCTCTGTCAGCATATCAGCGAGCGGGGAGAGTGATTCAAGATCCTGGGATTCCCAATTTGATGACCAAACCGGTCTTTTTTCCTTTGGAATCAGTAAGCTAACATTAGACATTGATATTCCTCTTTAAGTTTTTTAAAAACATAGCTGATTAATAAGGCATTTGCAAGAAAATCAGCTGCTTGCAGTGACGTTAGAAGGGATTAATAACGATATTCGATCTGAATTAAGGAAAGATCGTACTGGCTATGCGTCTATATCCGGTTGGTTAGCCAATCAGATTGAACTATGTTGCCAGGAAGGGACTAATGAGCAACATCGAAATAAAATAGGTATAATCGCCCGCTTATGACTAGTGACACAGAAAAGAATAGTCCATTTTTGGCTATCGCCATCATCGTTACCGTTATCTCATTAATTGCCGCTGTCGTTTGGGTTACGGTCATTAAACCCCGACAAGCTTTACCGGTTGCTATTGCGAATACGTATATCCCGGAAGGTCGTCCCGTGGTTGGTATTCAGCTGAAGGATCACAACAATCAGCCTTTTAGTGAAGATCAATTCAAGGGTAAATGGAGTTTTTTATTTTTTGGTTTTACCCATTGCCCCGACGTGTGTCCGACGACCCTGTTAGTAATGAAATCGGTTTGGGCCAAGCTGCCGGAGTCCGCCAAACAATCACCTGAGCCTCAATTGGTATTCGTTTCGGTCGATCCCGATCGTGATACTCCGGCGATATTAAAGAACTACGTACAATATTATCATCCTGACTTCATTGCCATTACTGGCAAGCATAATTTTATTGATATCCTCACCGTGCAGGTCGGGGCATTGTATGGTTATGAAGATGGGGAAAATGAAAACGATTATACGGTTAATCACAGCGCACAAATTGTTTTGATTGATCCACAAGGTTATTTCAGGGGCGTGTTTACCAGCCCGCATCAGGTAAATGAAATTGTAAAAACGTTTACCGCGATTCGAGACTATCACCCAGGTTAATTAATATCATGTTAAAAACGCTAGTAGCAATTGGTTTTATCTCGCTCAGTTTTATTGTCCACGCAGGGGCTGATGTCGTTATTTCGAATGCGTGGGTGCCCGAGGCGCCTCCGGTTGCTCGTGTTATGGCAGGCTACATGACGCTTAAAAATACGACGGATAAAGATATAAATATAACCGCAGTGAGTTCCCCCGATTTTAAAAATGTCGAAATGCATCGTACCGAAACCAAAGACGGAATGGCGCGTATGGTCGAACAAAAAAGTTTAGCGTTGCCAGCAAACGGAGAAACAATATTTAAACCGGGTGGTCTGCATTTGATGTTGATTAATCCAAAGCGTAAATTAGCCCGAGGCGATTCGGTGACCTTGATGATAACGGCCGATAAAAAGCAAATCACATTAAAAGCTCAAATTAAAGAAGCTACATTGGACGATCACTCTACGCATCAACACCACCACCATCACTGATATATGACCAACGAAAATAAAACCGCCAGTTTTGCGGATTATCGCTTTGCCTTGCCGCAATATATTATCCCGCACCACTTAATTTCCCGTCTCACGCTGATTGCGACGCGCATAAAAACAAAGTGGTTTAAAAATTTAATTATTAATTGGGTGATAAAACGTTATAACGTTAATATCAGCGAAGCGCTGGATGAAGACATTAATGTCTATGAGAATTTTAACCAATTTTTTACGCGTCCATTAAAACCATCGGTTCGTCCTATTGCCGAAGGTGATACGGTTTTATGTTGTCCGGTCGACGGTGCGGTGAGTCAGGCGGGTGACATTAAAGACGACACGATTTTCCAGGCCAAAGGTCATGAATATTCTGCCAGGACGTTATTGGGTGGCTATGAGGATGTGGCTGAACATTTTCAGCAAGGTAAGTTTGCAACCCTGTATTTATCGCCTCGCGATTATCATCGCATTCATATGCCGGTCACCGGAACTTTAAAGCATATGATTTATGTACCGGGGCGATTGTTTAGTGTGAATCCCTCAACCGCCAGAGTGATTCCGAATGTATTTGCCCGTAACGAACGCGTGATCGCTATTTTCGATACCCAGTTTGGTGCCATGGCAATGGTGTTAGTGGGTGCGTTGAATGTCGCCTGCATTGAAACCGTCTGGCAAGGTGTGGTGACACCACCGCATAAGCAACCAATACACCGCTGGGTCTATGATCAGGAGCAAGACATTGTATTAAACAAAGGCGAGGAGATGGGACGCTTTAATATGGGGTCGACTGTGGTGTGTTTATTTGCAAACTTAGATCTTAAAATTGACGAAGCATTTAGCCCCAACGCACCAATAAAAATGGGACAGGCTTTTTTATCGATGTAACCATCATTTTTAGCAGCATTAGGTTGTGATCTGGATTGCTCTGTAGTAAATAATAATAATGACAAAGGAGCTGTACAATGAAACTTTTCTATAAAACCCTGATTATTTTTCTACCGCTCACTATTTTAATCGCTTGTGATCAAACAGGCGAGCCTGAAAAAGTAAATTTAAAAGAAACGCTTGCTGAAACCGAAACCAAAGCGATAATCGATACGGTTGAAAATACAATAACAAGTTTGCCTAAACCAGAACAGGCTAAAGCATCACAGTTTGGTCCTGTTTCAGCGGGGGATGACAAATATAATATCGATAAAACACCAGGTTCAATGCTCTACGATATGCCTCAGCAGGTTATGGATAATGTCTGGTCTGCGATCGGTGCCCTGGCACCGATAACTTATGCTAACTCAGGACACAATAATAACCTGTCGTTTGTAATAACTTCCGACGGTGTACTGGTTGTTAATGCCGGGGCCAATTATTTACTGGCCAAGGCGTTACATGATGAAATTAAAAAACTGACCGAACAACCCGTTAAATATGTGGTGTTAGAAAATGGACAAATCCATGCCTCGCTGGGCAGTAATTACTGGCTAGAACAAGGTGCAACGGTCATTGCGCATGAAGATGCGGCAACAGAAATAAAAGAAAATAAATTTGCCAATCTGGAACGATTAAAACGAACTATCAAGGAAAAGGCCGATAAAACTGTTGTAGCATTACCGGGTGAGACCTTCAAAGATAAACGTGTTATTGAAATGGGCGGTGTTCGATTTGAATTGCTCCACCTTGGGCCGACACACAGTCCGGGTGATATCGTCGTCTGGTTACCACAAAAGAACCTTACCATCTCAGGTGACATGGCCTTTCATCAACGCATGCTACCGTTGTTTGAACATACTGACACTGCTGGATGGATACAAACCTGGGATAAATTCGCGGCCCTGGATGCAAAGTATGTTATCCCTGGTCATGGAGAACCTACCAATATGAAAGAAGTGACCCTCTACACCAAAGATTATTTATCGTATCTGCGTGGTAAAGTGGGTGTCTTACTCGAAAGTGGCGCCAGCTTACAGGATGCCTACAAAATCGATCAGTCTGCTTATATGCATTTACCCACCTCAGAATTTCTTGCGAAACGCAATGCGGCACAAGTCTTTCAGATGATGGAATTTGAATAATATTTTTTCTTACGTTATCGATTGAAAACAATCCTCCCAATAGATTAAAAAAATGGATGGTGTTTCATGTCAGATACAGATCCCTATAAAGCACCGGATACGTCCGTCGATCCATCGTCTAAAGTAGCTAAACATGTAGAAAATCCTGAGCTTGCAGGATTAGGGGGTTGGTTAATTTTAGTTGGCTTTGGTGTTGTTGTGTCTCCTTTGCGAATGATCTTACAAATCTATCCTCCTTATACGGAAATGTTTTCCAATGGCTACTGGGAAATTATAACCACGCCGGGGAGTCAGTCATATAACCCTGCTTTTGCATCAATACTAATAGGCGAAATGATCCTGAATGGAATATTGTTCTTTAGCTGGATATACATCGCTTTTTTATTCTTCTTAAAAAAAAGAGACTTCCCGAAGTGGTACATCGGTATTATGGCCTTTACGCTGATATTTATCATTGGGGATGCACTACTATTGATGGCTTTTTTTCCGAGCATATCGATAGCCGATCCGGAGACAATAAAAGAGATCGTACAGGCTATTATCGGAGCAGCGATCTGGATACCTTATATGCTGGTTTCAAAGCGGGTCAAAGCCACCTTCGTAAGATAGTCTTTGTACATAGGGGGTAGATTTAGCCGAGAGTTTTATAACAGTTTTAAAAAAACCAGAGAGTCATTATTCATTTTTTATTAAAATAGTAACCCTCTGGTGCTTGTTTGAGTATATCTAGGCAGAGAGTTTTTCCAATTCGAGTGAAGGGTAATCGGTATAGCCTTTTTCATCACCACCATAATAAGTCGCCTGATCCGGTTCGTTGAGCTCGCTGCCTCGTTTAAAACGCTCCACCAAATCAGGGTTGGCGAGGAAGAGTTGACCGTAGGCGATCAGGTCAGCATTGCCCGCGTTTAACGATTGTTCTCCTGTTGCCTGGGTGTAGCCGTTGTTGGCCATGTAGAATCCGGTGAACAATTTTCGAAGCTCGGTGTAATCAACCTTATGTTCTGCGCCTAACATGTCGCCTTCTAGTACATGCAAGTAGCCCAGGTCATGTTTATTCAACATACCCACTACGGCGGTAAAGGTTGCTTGTGGTGTTGAGTCAGCCATATCGTTAAATTGGTTTTCAGGGGAGAGTCGGACACCGATTCGACTTGATGGCCAGACCGCTTTTACTGCGGTAATGACTTCGTCTAACAAACGCATGCGATTTTCGATGCTACCACCATAGGCATCGGTGCGCTTGTTGCTTCCGTCACGTAAGAATTGATCAAGCAAGTAGCCATTGGCGGCGTGGATCTCGATGCCATCAAAGCCGGCGGCTTTTGCGTTTTCGGCTGCCTTAACATAATCTGCAATCACTCCGGGAATTTCGTCGATATCTAATGCGCGTGGAGTAACAAAGGGCTGCATCCCATCATAAGTTACCGCTTCGCCTTTTGGTTGTATGGCCGAAGGTGCCACGGGTAAAGCATTGTCGGGCAACATGGATGGATGTGATATACGACCCACATGCCAGAGTTGAATGAACATTAAACCACCTTTGTCATGCACGGCCTGAGTGATGGCTTTCCATCCAGCGACTTGCGCTGCGCTATGGATACCAGGTGTCGCCGGGTAGCCCTGGGCGTAGGGTGATATTTGACTGGCTTCAGTGATGATGAGCCCGGCACCTGAGCGCTGGCTGTAATAAAGTTTATTCAGATCCTGTGGCACATTCCCTTCACCGGCGCGGTTACGGGTCAGCGGGGCCATCACCATGCGATTTTTTAGTTTTAAATCGCCAATCTCCAGCGGCTCGAGTAATGGGGAATTAGATGATTCTGTGTCTGGCATAACAAGCTCCATTTGATGATTATGATTAAAAAAATGTTTTGCTGGGCCGAGTATAGGAAACAGATTGTCTTCCATATAGGTAGAAAATGAGCTATATATGTTGCCAAAATGGCAACAATAGGATCAAGGGAATGGATAAGGCTAGTCGGTTAGTTCTGTTTGCGGATGTCATCGACAGTGGCAGTTTTAGTACGGCAGCTAAGCACCGTAACGTCAATCGTTCCCTGGTAAGTAAACAGATCGCTAATCTGGAAGAGGAACTAGGTGTACGCCTATTACATCGTACCACGCGGAGTTTGAGTCTAACCGATGCCGGGCATGCTATTTTTGAACATGCTCGTTCAATACGTCATCAACTTTTAGAAACGGATGCATTAGTAGATTCAATTCGTGAAGGTGTGTCAGGCGAGTTGCGTATTTCCAGTACGACTCACTTTGGTCGTTTACATGTGATGCCGGTGATAAAGTCTTTGGTCGATGAATATTCTGGTTTGAATATCGATTTACGTCTTGAAGACAGATATGTCGATATTGTAGGTGAACGCTTTGATGTTGCGGTGCGAGTCACTGAACCTGTTGATTCGTCACTGGTGGCGCGTAAGTTAACAGATAATCCGCTGATCATGGTGGCATCACCAGAATATCTGCAACAATATGGTTTTCCTCAATCCATAGATGATCTGGCTAGTCATCGCTTTGTAGTTTATGCAGGTGTAAACGGGGCGATTTCAAGCTGGGCTTATCATAAGGGATCTGAAATTATTAATTTTGATATGAATGTAAAGATCAAGGCCAATGATGGCTATGCGTTATTAAAGTCTGCATTAGATGGCTCGGCCATATCGTTATTGCCCTGGTATGTGAGTAGTAATGAACTGGAAGATGGTCGATTGGTACAAGTGTTGCCTGAAATCAAGCTTGAAACGTTTTCGCCCATCTATGTAATGTACCCAAGCCGTCAACATGTACCAAAAAAAACGCGGCTGTTTATCGATTACATGGTGAACTATACACGCCAGCAGAACTTTTATATTCCATAGGAAAGCTTTAGCGGCGCTTAGTTATGGTAAACGTTCTTTAGACATGCCGTAGACTAGCGTACCTAATAGTGAACCTATGAGTAATAACACAGCAGAAATTGAACCCGTACCCATTAATGCGAAGATAGGTCCTGGACATAAGCCAATGATTCCCCAACCGATACCAAATATAAAACCTCCCAGCGGATAATTCGTGCGGCCCGGTTTCTTTTCCGGAATACAAATACTAGTGCCTTCGAGAGAAGCCTTACCGGTAAACCGCTTTAAGATCGTTACACCAATGAAAGCGGTGATGATCGCTGAGATGATGATGCCGAACATATGAAAGTTCTGAAAATGAAACATTTCCTGGATTCGATACCAGGATGCAACCTCAGATTTTATTAATACATAACCAAATAGATTGCCAAGCACCAGATACGGTAGATATTTTTTCATTCTTTATACTCCAACGATTGGGGTAATATAATTCGCGGCTATCAGACCACCGGCAAAGATGCCGATTACGGCGTAGACGGATTGAATCTGCAAGGTGGAAATACCCGTGATGGCGTGACCTGAGGTACAACCTGCTGCGTAGCGAGTACCGAAGCCAATTAATAAACCACTTGTTAATAACAATATGCTGTTTTGAAAATTTAATGTGAAAATTTCAGGTGGATTAAATTGGCTAGGGGCGGCGATGTTTCGCTGCGCGAGCATGTCTAAGGTTGCCTGGCTGAGTTGGATAGGTTCCGGATTGGCAAAGATAACCCCGGCAAGCAGGCCGCCTAGCATCACGCCGACTGCAAAAACGATGCTCCAACGTGAAGTACGCCAGTCATAATTGAAAAGTTTGATACTAATTACCGATGGTTTGGCCATCGCACAGATATGTTCGAGATTTTGGGAGATACCAAAGGAGCGATTTCCAATTAGGATTAAAAGCGGGACCATCAATCCAATAATCGGTCCACTGACATACCAGGGCCACGGAGAGACCAGCATTTCGTATAGAGTAGGCATATAAACATTCCCAAAAATATAAATATAAGAGAACGCTAATATACCTATTTATAGTGCAGATATCCAGAGTTTCTGACTGTTTTGCTCAGATAATTTTTAATGACCCTATTGAAGTAACCTATTGTTTTGTTAAAATTTATTCAACTTCTAGAAAAACAGGTTTAACATCGTTAGCGATACGGCTAAGAACAAGACGGTCATGATGCCACCTGCACGCATGTAATCAGGCACCCGGTATCCGCCAGGGCCCATAATTAAGGCATTCACCTGATGCGTTGGTAGCAGGAATGAGTTAGATGTCGCGATTCCAACTGTTAAGGCAAAAACAGCCGGGTTTGCACCCACTCCTAACGCGATATTAACGGCGAGTGGCACTAATAATACAGTCGCACCGACATTCGACATTACCAGGGTAAAGAAGGTCGCGAGCACGGCGACGGCCAGCTGAATAACCCAGATCGGCATGTCGCCAACGACGGATAAGGTTTGTTGTGCTATCCAGGCTGCCGTGCCGGTTTTCTCAACCGCAAAACCGAGTGGAATTAATGAGGCTAATAAGAAAACCGTTTTCCAGCTGACGGCCTGGTAGGCCTCTTCTATCTTAAGTACGCCACTGAGCACCATACCGATGGCACCAAATAACAAGGCGACAGACAGTTTTAAATCTGAAAATAAAACCAGGCCCAATGTTATCAGGAAAAAGACCAGAGCATGTGTCACCTTTTGAGGACGTAATTCTTCGTGCGGGTATTCAGTCGTTACCACAACAAAATCACGATCTTTTTCCAGCTGTGCCAGATTTTCCCATGTGGTATGTACAACCAATACATCACCGGTTTCCAATAATTCATTACGGACATCACCACCGGATTGGCAATTGATGATTTCACTACCACGATGGATGGCCAGCAATGAAAGGCCGTATTTTTTTCGCAACCAGAGATCACGAGCCGACTGGCCAAGTAAACTTGAACCTGGTGCAACGATTAATTCAGCAATACCGGCTTTGACTTGTGACAAAGAGTCGGAAAAGATATCTAAACTGGCTTTCATGGTGAGTTTGTTTTTCTCAGCAATGGCTTCAATGTGTTTGCCTGAGCTCAGTACCCCGAAGGTCGTGCCCGCTTCAACCGCCGTATGGCGATCCACGCCTTCAGCGCCCACACGACGACCATCCCCTTTATTAACGGCAATCACACGCACAGGGTTATCTAATTCAAATTCGTCGACGCTCTTGCCAACAATATCGCAGTCCGCCTGAGCGACTAATTCATAAAGTTCAAAGGTTTCGAGACCATAGGTGTCTTTAAAGTACTGCATTGTGCTACCACCTTCAGTCTGAGTATTTTTGTTCTCAGGTAACACGAATTTTCCGGCTATGATGAAATATAAAACACCGGTGGTGATTAAAGCCAAGCCAATCGGAGCAACAGAAAATAATGAAAAAGTTTCCATTTTTTCAATACCATCAGGCAGATTAGCGTTGGAGTTCAGGATGAGATCGTTAAGCAAGATTAATGGACTTGAGCCAACCATGGTAAGCGTTCCGCCTAAGATGGCACAAAAACCCATCGGCATTAAAAGACGCGACATTGGCAGTCCAGTACGTGACGAGATACGGCTGACGACCGGTAGGAATAAAGCAGCCGCCCCCACGTTTTGCATAAAACTTGAGATGACAGCAACCGTACCCGAGATTAATGGGATGATGCGTTTTTCGGTTGAACCTCCAAAGCGCATGATCATCGCTGCGACCTGGCCCATGATGCCGGTTTTATCGAGCCCAGCGCCAATGATCATGACGGCGATAATGGACATCACGGCATTACTTGCGAATCCATTAAATAGCGTATCATTATCAACCAGGCCGGCTTGTAAGCCCATCCAGGGCGCCAGCAGGCTGGTTAAACCTAAGATAACCATGATGCTGATGGCGGCAATATCGACGGCGACGATCTCAAAAGCGAATAAATAGATGGTTAGCAATAAGATTGCACAGACCCAGGCGATTTCGATTGAGGGAGTCACGGAAGCGATGAATATACCTGCCAGTATGAATATGGCTAAAAAAATCAAATTCTTTGCTGTAAACGGCGAAGTATTCATATTGGTAAGGACTCCAGAAAATGCGTTAGGGCAGGCCAAAAAGTACGCTAGTTTAGCAAACTCTAATATATCAATACAATTGTTATGTCTATTATTTTTATATTTATAATAGTAAGAGCCAAAATAAGCTGAATATATACAGACTTATTTGGACAGAGAGATATCTCAGCTTAATCGCTCAATGTCTGTCGTGGATGTACGATAACAACTGTGACCAGTAGCATGGTAACGGAATCATTATTATTAACACAGGACGTCACTCGTGAAATTACAGGCATTCACAACCATCCCCATTTTACTTATCACTTTGAATACTTACGCCCTGGAGTACCATCGAGACACGGTACTGGATTTTCGGATTGGGCAAAGTCAGGATTTTATGCAGTGGAGTATCGCCAGCACCCTTAGTGGCACGGTTACGCCGAATATTCTTTCTGAGTTAACCTGGTCGAATATCGATAGTATTCAAACATATGTCGGCGTTGAACATTTTCTCGATTCGCGGCGACACTTTGCGTTTATCGGCCATATTAGTTATGGCTCGATATATAGTGGCGATAATCAGGATTCTGATTACGCGGGTGATAATCGTACGCTTGAGTTTTCGCGTTCCAATAATACCAGTAATGAGGGATCCACTACGAGCTTCAGTCTTGCATTGGGTTTTGATATTTTTGTAAATACAGATTTGATTTTGATGCCCATGTTTGGTTATGCAGAACATAAACAAAACTTTAAAATCACAGACGGATACCAAACCATCCCTGCGAGTGGCGCGTTCCCCGGTTTAAATTCTTCTTATGACGCAGATTGGTCAGGCCCCTGGCTAGGTTTTAAGCTGGGTAATCGCGGAGACCTTCGCTTCTATTTCGATTACCGTGCACATATTGTTGAGTATGTGGGACTGGCGAACTGGAATTTACGTACTGATTTTCAGCATCCGGTTTCATTTCGGCATGATGCAGATGGATTTGGACAAACTTTCCAGCTAGGACTGGCGTTTGATGTTAATGAAAATTTCGGATTGGGCCTGAATTATACCTATCAGGATTGGCAAACGGATCCGGGACTTGATACGGTCTATTTTTCTAACGGCAACATAGGTGTTACCAGACTGAATGAAGTCGTCTGGACTTCCGATATTTACACTTTTACAGTTGAAGTCTATTTTTAAAATCGATAATTAATACTATGTACGGATTGTGGCTTGTTTTATGAGTCAGTTGATAATTAATATGGGGAGAAGAGTATGAGTAGTGTCCAGCGAGGCTCTAATTCAAGTTAGTTACCTGCCGTGGTTACCATCTTTAGCATCATCCTTATATCTTTATTAATTCTTATTGCCATGCGGCATGAATCAATAGCAATATTGTTAATTTTTTAAATTTAGATGCAAATAATGCGGTTCGAGCTGCGGATCGGTTTGGTCGTGATGCAGCTGTGCTTTTGCGTATTTATAGGGCATTACAGTTGGGTTCGCAGCAGCTTAGAATAAAAAAAATCCAAACAAACAGGCGAAATAAACTGCTTATAGATTTATTGCAGCATTCGGACACCATCAGTCAAACAATTTGCGCAATGCTGGATCACGCACCAGAGTTCTTTAAACTTAAAATGTCGATTCAAGATTTTATGACAGAGAATGAAGAAATGATGAATACAATTTCTGGGTTACAAAAAGCAGTATTATCTGAGGTGTGAAATCCTCACAAGAAAACTACTGGTGTATAATAAGTTAAAGTGTAATGGTTCTCATTAATTATGTTAGGTCGATCACAAATGCGTCATTAATTTTAAAAGGTTTTTATCTCACGAATCTAGTTTGATATAAAAATCGTATGTCCTGTTTTGTTCCAATTTAAAATAAATATTAAGTGCGTTGATGTTTTGTTGTTAGACTTGTGAGTGACTTCACATGACGAATATTTTAATTGTGAACTGCTTTTAAAAATTTGTTTTAGTTTTTCCTAGACTTGTCGTAAATATTATTACGCCAGAGTGGAAAAAGTTATAACTGATGAAGTCTTATTTAAAATACATATTTTTTACCTCGTTCGTATTATTGTTAATCGGCTGTGGTGGTGGAACTACGACAACTGACGACATAAACACAAATGAACAACAAAGTGCCGGCCTTCGGTCAGGGTTTTCTGGTAGTGATAGTGGGAATGTAAGTATTGTTTCGCCTAAGCCACCTGCATCTACTCTTCGTGTATCCGATCCAGTCAGTGGTGAGGTGACTATAAGCTGGAATGAACCTACAATGAATACTGATGATTCCATTTTAACGGATTTAGCTGGTTATTATATTTATTATGGAAAGATCGATGATTATGGAAAGACTGATGGAGTCGTAGTCGATGTGGTTGATATACAGGATACTACTGGGACAACTCATACTTTTGCGAATATAACAGCGAGTGATTATTTTTTTGCTATCTCTGCTTACAATCAGGATGGAGTTGAGAGTGTAAAGGTTTCCCCTGCTTCAGCTACGAACAATTAATCGATAGGTGTATTGGGATCATTTCCCCAATCTGACCAGGATCCAGGATAGCCTTTTACGTTATTAAAACCGAGTGAGTTCAATACAATGCAGGTATGAGCTGAACGGTGGTGGCTCTGACAGTGACAAATAATGGTTTTATCGGGCGTCACACCGAGCTGGGCAAGATCTTTTTTAATCTGTTCATTGTCTTTTAATTTAAGATTATTATTTTGATCCATCGCATTCGTCCATTCGTAATGAACTGCGCCAGGAATGTGGCCGCCACGGGCAGCAAAAACCTTAATCCCGTTAAATTCCGGCGTGCTACGAGTATCGAGAATAACGGTATTCGTGTCATTTAAATGTTCTAATATAGAGTTCTTGCTGGCGATCCGGCTACTGTCATAGTTGATTACTCTTTTATGCTCTAATGGTGTTGGAAAGTGAATTCGTTGTTCCATTTCCAAACCTTCTGCACTCCAGGCATGCAAGCCACCATTGATAAGCGATAAGTTTTGCTGTCCTACACATTGTAAGGTCCATAAAAAACGACATGCGCGACCCCCACCTTCATCGTCATAGGCAATCACGTGGGTATGTTCATCGATTCCATAGGCGGTGAGAATTTGCGCTAACTGTTCTATCTCAGGCAATAAACCCATGCTCGGTTTAAGACTTGTTACAATCCAGTTGTACTCTAAATAAACCGCGTTAGGTACATGGTTTTTTATATAAGTTTCAGCCTGACATAGATCGACAATGAGAATATTTTCTTCCGAACTCAGGTTATTTACCTGTTGTGGCTCAAGGATTAACGGGATAGTGGTCATAAATTTAACTCTGACTTAACAAGTGGCTAGAGCCAAAGTATACTCTCGCGCTTGGTTACTCGGCTAGCATAATTCACTAAAGGTATTTCAACATGACAGTTAAATCATTTATCCCGCCACATCGCACTCTTATGGGGCCCGGCCCGTCTGATGTCAGCGAACGTGTATTACACGCCCTGGCTCGTCCAACGATCGGCCATCTTGATCCGGCCTTTGTTGGCATGATGGATGAGATGAAAGGTCTGTTGCAGTATGCCTTTCAAACAAAAAATGAATTAACCATGCCGGTATCAGCGCCTGGTTCGGCCGGCATGGAAACCTGTTTTATGAATCTGCTGGAACCTGGTGACAAGGCAATTGTTTGTCAAAACGGCGTATTTGGTGGGCGTATGAAAGAGAATGTCGAGCGCTGTGGCGCGACTGCGGTAATGGTGGAAGATGAATGGGGTCGTGTGGTTGATCCGAATAAGGTTGAAGCGGCACTAAAAGCCAACCCGGATGCAAAATTGCTTGCCTTCGTCCATGCAGAAACTTCGACTGGTGCGCAATCAGATGCGAAAACATTAGTTGAGTTGGCCCACAAACATGATTGCTTAACCATTGTTGATGCTGTGACATCATTAGCTGGAAGCCCGTTGAAAGTTGATGAATGGAACATCGATGCGATTTATTCAGGCACACAAAAATGTTTGTCTGCACCACCAGGATTATCTCCGGTTAGTTTTAGCGAACGGGCCGCAGAAGTGATTAAAAACCGTAAGACCAAAGTGAATAGCTGGTTTTTAGATTTAAATTTAGTGATGGGCTATTGGGGTGGCGGAGCCAAACGGGCTTATCATCATACCGCACCTGTCAACAATCTTTATGGTTTGCATGAATCTTTAGTCATGTTGCAGGAAGAGGGCATCGAGAATGCCTGGGCGCGCCACCAGAAAAATCACCTCGCCTTACGCGCGGGCTTAGAAGCCATGGGGATTAATTTTGTCGTTGCAGAAAAAGATCGTTTACCACAATTAAATGCGGTGAGCATCCCTGAAGGGGCTGACGATGCGACCGTACGTACTCGTCTGTTAAAAGATTTTGACCTGGAAATTGGTGCGGGCTTGGGGGCTCTGGCAGGTAAAGTCTGGCGTATTGGTTTAATGGGCAGCAGCAGTTCAATGAAAAATATTGAATTATGCCTGAGCGCGCTTGATACAGTCTTAACTGATATGGGCGCAAAAATTAATGCTGGTGTTGCGGTGGACGCTGCAAAGGCTGCGTCTTAATCGTCAGTAATAATTTATGGTACAGAATAATCCAGTTAATGGATTATTCAGTACCCAGTTGTTTGGCAAGGTATAACCAGGTAGAGACAACCGAATCAGGATTCAGAGATATCGAATTGATACCTTGTTCAACCAGCCATAAGGCCAGGTCTGGGTAATCTGAAGGCCCCTGGCCGCAAATACCAATGTATTTATTTTGTTTCTTACAGGCCTGGATGGCCATCTTCAATAGTTTTTTCACTGCAGGATTACGTTCATCAAAGGCATCCGCTACCAACGCGCTGTCACGATCCATGGCCAGAGTCAGTTGAGTTAAGTCATTTGAACCGATGGAAAAACCATCGAAGTGTTCTAAAAATTCATCAGCCAATAATGCGTTGGAGGGCACTTCACACATCATGATGATCCGTAGCCCATTTTCACCACGTGTTAATCCGTTATGTTCTAGTAGTTTGATAACCTGTTTAGCTTCATCAATGGTTCGAACAAAAGGTACCATGATTTCAATATTATTCAGTCCCATTTTGTTGCGGACTCTTTTCAGGGCTTCACACTCCAGTTCAAAGCACTTCTTAAATTGTTGACTGATATAACGTGAAGCACCACGAAACCCCAGCATCGGGTTTTCTTCTTCAACTTCAAATAATTGACCGCCAATTAAGTTTGCATACTCATTGGATTTAAAATCTGATAATCGTACGATTATGGGTTTTGGGGCGAATGCAGCGGCGATGATGGCAATACCTTCGGTGAGCTTTTCGACGTAAAATTCAGTTGGGTCTTCATAGCCTGCGATTAATGGGCGAATGGTTTCCTTTACCACTGGATCTAATTCGTTATAGTTGAGCAGGGCGAGCGGGTGAATCCCAATGTTTCGATTGATAATGAATTCAAGTCTTGCCAAACCAACGCCATCATTGGGTATCGATTGAAAACTAAAGGCACGATCTGGACTGGCCACATTCATCTTAATGTTAATTGGCAGTTCTGGCATGCTCTTTAGATCAATTTTATTAATATTAAAATCAAGTAATCCATCATAGACGAGTCCGGTATCACCTTTTGCGCAACATACGGTTACCTTTTGTTTATCCTTGATAACCTTTGTGGCATTTCCAGCACCGACTATGGCCGGTATTCCCAGCTCACGGGCAATAATCGCGGCGTGACAGGTTCGTCCCCCACGATTAGTAACAATCGCGGCGGCCTTCTTCATGATCGGCTCCCAATCGGGATCCGTCATGTCGGTTACCAGTACATCGCCTTCAGAAACACGATTAATCTCGGTTACATCGTTTATAATTTTCGCTTCGCCAGCTCCGATACGTTGCCCGATACTGCGGCCGGTAATTATTACGTCGCTCTTTTGAGTTAATTCATATCGAACTAATACATTTCTATTGGTTTGACTGCTGACGGTTTCAGGCCGCGCTTGAACTATATATAGTTTTTGATCGTTGCCGTCTTTAGCCCATTCGATATCCATTGCGCGACCATAGTATTGTTCAATGGTGACAGCGAGATTCGCTAACTCATGCACTTCTTTGTCGCTTATGGAAAATTTTTGTTGCAGTGATTCTTCTACGGTTTGAGTCAGGGTGGCGGCCTGATGGTTGTGTGACTCCCCATAGATCATGCGTAGGCCTTTATCACCTAAGCTACGACGAATAATCGCTGGTCGTTGATCCTCTAAACCAGGTTTGTAGACATAAAATTCATCGGGATTAACGGCGCCTTGCACTACCGTTTCACCCAGACCATAAGCCGAGGTGATAAACACAACGTTTTCAAATCCGGATTCAGTATCAATGGAAAACATCACGCCGCTACTGGCCAGATCGCTACGCACCATTTTTTGTACACCGGCTGAAAGAGAGACCTGGCGATGATCGAAACCCTGATGGACACGATAAGCGATGGCTCGATCGTTAAATAATGAGCTAAAGACTTCTTTTAAAGCATGTAATAAATTATCCAGACCTTTTATGTTTAAGTAGGTTTCTTGTTGGCCAGCGAATGAAGCATCGGGGAGATCTTCTGCGGTTGCTGATGAACGCACGGCATAGGTGGAATCTTGTCCATAACGGTCGGTTAGGATTTGATAGGCGTCACTAATGCAAGTTATAAACTCATCGCTAAAATCCTGTGCAACTATAGATTGTCGAATTTCTAGACCACATTCAGCTAAATCAGTAACATTGCTGACATCCAGATTATCTAATAGACCGTGTATTTTTTCATCAAGCCCATTATTCTTGATAAATGCCTGATAGGCTTCGGCTGTGGTCGCGAACCCGCCGGGGACCAATACACCTTGTGCAGATAGACCCTGAATCATTTCACCGAGCGATGCATTTTTACCGCCAACAATGGCAACATCGTCCATGCCTAATGTTTCTAACCAACGTATCATGGTGATTTGATATTTTTAATGCTAAACATGTCAATTCCGTTTTATCTTGGCAACTTATATAGAGCCTACTATGATTATGGAGGAGTATGACAAAAATATGAAGAGACAAGTTTATTTTGTATCGGACAGTACTGGCATCACCGTTGAGGCGTTGGGCCATAGCCTGTTGTCACAATTTCAGGATTTAAGATTTGAATACACAACGCTACGTTACGTTGATTCACTCAATAAAGTCGAGAATCTGTGCCAAAGCATTAGTGATAACGAAAGTGAACTCAGGCCACTTATTTTTAGTACCCTCGTTGATGGTCAGTTGCGCGCAAAATTGAGTAAAACCGATGCTCATGTGTTTGACCTGATGGGTGAATTTTTAACCCCATTGGAGGAAATTCTGCGAACCCAGGCAAGCTCTGCACTCGGCCATACTCATGGCCAGGGGCCGGATAAACACTATGAACATCGAATGGATGCGGTGAATTTTGCCTTGCTTAATGATGATGGAATAACCACCAAGCAACTGGATCGGGCTGATATCATACTCATTGGGCCCTCTCGCTCCGGCAAGACGCCGACTTGTCTGTACCTGGCCATGCAGTACGGTGTTTATGCCGCAAATTATCCGCTGGTTGAAGAGGATTTTGAGTTAATGCGCTTACCAAAAGTGTTAGCTCAACGGCATGATCGTCTTTTTGGCCTGAGCATTTCGGCAGAGCGATTGCACCAGATTCGCGAAGTCCGTCGTCCCGACAGTGAGTACGCTTCCATTAAACAATGCCAGTATGAGGTCAACCAGATAGGCATTTTATACCGGGAAAATCGAATTCCGACCTGTGAAGTCACACAGCGTTCGGTCGAGGAGATTGCTACCCGCATACTGCCCTATTTGCATCTTCCCTGAGTTATCTCATCTTCATCGGCCGCAGAGGCCTTGAAACCCGCTTTTTTGGCCCTATTTAAGCTCAAATTCATTCCTATAAATAAGTATTAAGGAGACCCCACCCATGAGTGTGGATACCAAAAAAGAGACCCTGAGTTTCCAGACTGAGGTAAAGCAATTATTGCACCTCATGATCCATTCCCTGTATTCGAACAAAGAGATATTTCTTCGCGAGCTAATTTCCAATGCCTCCGATGCCTGTGACAAATTACGTTTCGAAGCGTTATCCGATAGTAAGTTATATGAAGATGATTCCGAACTAAAAATACATGTTGAATATGATAAAGATAAAAACACGATTAGTTTAACGGATAATGGCGTCGGTATGAGCCGTGATGAAGTCACCGAAAATATTGGTACGATTGCCAATTCCGGTACGAAAAAATTTCTAGAAAAATTAACCGGTGACGAGGCCAAAGACTCAAATATGATTGGCCAGTTTGGAGTCGGATTTTATTCTTCTTTTATTGTTGCTGATAAAGTTACCCTTGAAACACGCCGGGCAGGTTTAGCTAAGGATGAAGGCGTACGCTGGGAGTCGAGTGGTGAAGGTGAGTACAATATTGAAAATATTGAACGTGACAAGCGTGGAACGACGATTACCTTGCATTTGCGTGATGAAGAAAAAGAATTTTTAGAGCCATTTAGATTACGCAGCGTGTTAACAAAATATTCTGATCACATCTCTTTGCCAATTGAAATGGTCAAGCAGGATGACAAAGGTGAGGATACTGATGAATTTGAAACGATCAATAAGGCCTCGGCTTTATGGGCTCGCTCAAAGTCAGAAATCAGTGACGATGAATATAAAGAATTCTATAAGCATGTCTCACATGATTTCGAGGACCCGATCAGCTGGATACATAATCATGTTGAGGGCACACAGTCTTATACAACTTTATTTTATTTACCTAAACGTGCACCATTTGACTTGTTTGAACGAGACCAACGCCATGGAATCAAACTGTATGTGAAGCGCGTGTTTATCATGGATGATGCTGAACAATTGATGCCAAATTATCTGCGTTTTGTTCGCGGTGTAGTCGATTCTGCAGATTTACCATTAAATGTTTCGCGTGAGATCTTACAACGAAATAAACATATTGATTCGATTCGAAATGGTGGCGTTAAACGAATCTTAGGTGTTTTAGAGAAAATGGCCAAGGATGACCAAGAACAGTATGCAACATTCTGGTCTGAATTTGGCCGGGTTATTAAAGAAGGACCTGCTGAAGATTTTGCCAATAAAGAAAAAATTGCCAAGTTAATGCGGTTTAGTTCTACCCATAATGACAGCGATATTCAGAACGTATCATTGGATGATTACATTGCCCGAATGAAACCGGATCAGGATAAGATTTACTATATTACAGGTGAATCCTATAACGCGATCAGGAATTCTCCCCATCTAGAGCTGTTTAAGAAAAAAGACATTGAAGTTCTTCTGATGCATGATCGGGTTGATGAATGGATGATGTCTTATCTTGATGAGTACAGTGAAAAGAAATTTGCCTCCATTGCCAAAGGCGAAGTTGATCTTGGTGAGCTGGAAGACAAGAAAGATAAAGAAAAAGCTGAAGAAGCGACTAAAGACTACAAAGATTTGTTAGAGAAGATGAAAGGTATATTAGGTGAAAAAGTTAAAGAAGTTCGTATCTCTAATCGGTTAACGGATTCGCCTTCATGTCTTGTAGTGGAAGAACAGGATATGGCGGTGAGTATGCAAAAGATCCTGAAACAGGCCGGACACAGTCTGCCGGATGTTCATCCGATTCTTGAGATTAATCCTGATCATAAAATTGTGCAGCAATTAAAAGATATGAGTGATGACGAAAGCTTTAGCGACTGGTCATATTTGTTGTTTGATCAAGCGATGTTAAGTGAGGGCGGTCAACTTGATGATCCGGTTGGATTTGTTAAACGAATGAACGGTCTATTGGCTTTGTAATACTTAACCAACGCATAAAAAGGCGGCCTGTAATTATAGTAATTGGGGCCGCCTTTTTTGTGTTTATACTTTACCAACAAACGGGAATCAATATACTATTACCTTTATGGAGATAACCCTGCAAGATCTGACTGCAATGTTCTTAAAATGGATGCCGAACATTGGTATTGCCGTTGGGATTCTGCTTGCTTTTTTTATTCTCAGTCGTGCCATTACTAAAATCATTAATACCAGTGCTGCTCGGTTTGATCTTGATGCCAACCTGGTTTCTTTAACACACCGCGTGAATCGCATAGTTTTTTTTATTTTAGGATTGTTAACAGCATTAGGAACGTTAGGTGTTAATATTTCTGCGTTGGTGGCAGGTTTAGGATTAACCGGTTTTGCCCTAGGTTTTGCCCTCAAAGACACGATCTCAAATCTACTATCGGGCATATTGATATTACTTTATCGCCCATTTCAAATTGGCAATATTATTAAGGTCGGAAGTTTTGAAGGGGTTGTGAGCGGTATCGACTTACGCTATACCGTTTTGAATTCCGGTCAGGAAAGAATACTGATTCCAAACTCTAAATTATTCACTGATCCAATCATTGTACAGACAGAGGATAGTGATCTGATAAATGTTGAAAACGACAATCAGAAAGATTAATTCGAATGAATTTTTGTCCTAATTGCGGTGGACGTTTACAGCGGAAACGTATTGATAATGTCGAGCGTTACTTATGTGAACAACCAGAATGCGGTTTTGTAAATTGGGATAATCCTGTTCCAGTCGTTGCTGCCATTGTTAAATATAATGATAAGATATTACTCGCACAGAATGCTATTTGGCCTGAAGGTCGATATTCATTTATTACGGGATATCTGGAACGGAATGAGCGTCCGGAGCAGGCAGTATTACGCGAAGTAAAAGAGGAATTAGGATTAGAGGCTGAGCTTGAAAAATTTATCGGCCATTTTATTTTTACCGACAAGAACCAGTTGTTAATAGTCTTTTCGGTTACCGCACAGGGACTAATTACATTGAACGAAGAACTTAATGATTACAAACTGTATAGTGATCAGGAAATATTAGATTATATGTTTGCGTATCCGAAGTTTGCACAATCCATAATTAAAAAATATTTATTGATTTAGTTATATGGTCAATAATTATAAAAAAAGTGACTACTCAGCAAACAAATTCGTTTACCTAGCGAGATTTTAGATTGATGGATTGGAAAGTCGTCGCGTCTTCAGTGAGTGGTCGCTCACACCTGGCAAATGGAACTCCGTGTCAAGATGCATTTTATTGGCTCAAACATGATGGTGTTTTAATTGCTGTGGTTTGCGATGGCGCAGGATCAGCGGCTGATAGTGATTTTGGAGCTGAACATGGTGCGAAAACCATTTGTGAGGAAGTATTAATTCAATTTAGCATCACTGATCATCACCCTGATCGAGAAGAGTTGGAGTTCTGGATTCGCACTGCGATTAAAACTGCACGTAATACCTTGCCGGGTGTTATCTCTGATGAAGATATGCTGCGTTATCATGCAACCGTCGTTGGTGTTATTATTACGGATGAAATTGGTTTGTTTTTCCATATTGGTGATGGTCTGGCTATGGCCGTCACCAATGAGCAATGGCAAGACGCTATGATTTCCAAACCTGAAAATGGGAAGTCCGCCACGAAAACCTTTTTTTATACCGAACCCCATTGGTATAAGCACCTGAGATTTACTGAAATCTCACTTGAAACCGACATTATTACATTAATGAGTGATGGTGCGATGAGTTTTGTTACCGATCAGCAAGTTACCAGTATCGATCCCAGCTTTATTATTCCTGTTGATAAATTTCTACAGGAGACCGATTCTGAAAAAGGTAGCGAAGCCTTGACCGCTACACTGAAACGACAAGAAACACATGCCGTTACCAGCGACGATAAAACGTTGCTGTGGGCCAGACGAACCGAGGATTAATTATGGGCTGGTTCGCAATATTTATTGTTGCCGTGATGGTTTGGATCTGGTGGGATGGTCTCGGTGCAAAAGAAGTGGCACATAAAGAAAGCAAACGTCTTTGTCAGTTACATGATGTGTTGTTATTAGACGATACTGTCGCGTTACGTCGAATGCGATTAAGTCGACACCGTAATGGGCGAATTGGTTTATATCGCAGGTTTGTATTTGAGTTCACTAGTGATGGTGATCAGCGTTATAAAGGTCATATCGATATGCTGGGTGAAGATATCTTACAAACGTATATGGATACCTATCGAATCTAATGTACTAGTGGTATCGAATTGATTCGTTTTACTTTATATTCATGCCACAACCGATAAAATCGTCTTATTTCTTTTGTAATCAATTGGTTTTCTCCAAAATTAAGTAATCTGTTATGAAGGCTACGGCAATAAAGTTTCGCATAGTGGTTAGCGAGTTCATATCGGTTTTGTTGTTTTGGGGATAAACCTTGATTAAATGAGATTTCTTCAAATAGCAACTCGCATAGATTCTTTGGTAATGTTCCATTGGCCTGTGCAGCCAATATCGATGCACTCAGGATGTACTTATCAACTTCAGCCTGAAGTTCCAGTTCTAGTAGAGTTACCGGCCGTTGATGAGTCGCGCTCCAGACCAGATAAACGAAATGACTGATACCCTCGACCGCTAAACAAAAGGAATTGAGGTTGCCTCGATGTAAATTTTTCAGGGGATTGTCGATAATTAATTCTTTAATTGTTGATTTATTAAGATAGAGGCTCAAATCCAGACCCTCAGTCGTTTCCCTGACAAACAATGATTCCATAGTATTATGGTTATTACTGGCAGATTTGAAGGCCTCAAATCTAGCTGGATCATGAAATACAAATTGATCGATATTGTAACCAGTCTGTATGTCGTAGATATATTCGAGATGTAATTGTAGAGAATTTAGATTAATTGGTTTGATCCTGTTTGACCCATATTACGTGGCCCTTCGTTCTTAAGTATAATCTCTAAATTAAGGAACAGCAGGTAAATGGATAAATTAGGTCATTTATGTAAAATATTCGATATTGTCGAGATGCTAATTAATTGATTTTCGTGGCAAGAGAGTCGGCTAATTGTAAAAATTTGTTATAAATAGTGAAGTGTTCCGGTAATAGCGAGATAGGCGGTCGGTTTTTATAGATATTTGGCGGGTTGGGACTAATTACTTTTTGAGATCAATGAGTTAGAATAACAGTTAATTATTGATAAATAGATATACTTAATTTAAAGCAGTGTTACGATAAGCCCATGGGCGTATGCAAGGATATTGCAAATGTATAGTCAACAATCACAGGCAGGCGGTAATTCGATGATGAGTGAACGACGGACACGCCGTCGCATACCATTTCAGCGTCCTATCCGTATCACCACTTCAGCGGGTGAAAAAGTGTCGCTAATGTGTGTTGATTTCTCAATGGAAGGCATTGGTTTTCTGTCAACCAATCCTCGTGATATAGGCGACATATTACACGTTTCACTAAACATCGGAAACAATGGCCGTACTCATATACTTGACGCACTGGGTGAGGTCGTTCACCGGCGCTATAAAGACAAACAGTTTTATGTCGGTATGCGCTTCTACAAGGAAGCGTAACCTGACGACTCTTTTCTCTCTAAATATATTTTAACCGTCGATTTAGACGGTTTTTTTATAAATTTCCGGTTTTAAAATATTGCTAAGTGTTTAATAAATTTAGCCAATTATATTGGCGGCAATAATAAGTCCAAGCATGACAGCGATAATGACTAGTACGGTATAACCAACACGTTGACCTATTTGTTTATCTTCTGCGTGCATTATCAGCCTCCTCAGCTATTTCAATCAGATTACTCTAACCAAACTGTGTGCGGCAGATATTGATCTAGATCAATTTGAATCTTTCTTTAGGCTAGAAGTGGTAGTGAGAAAAATATCCTCGTTGCAGGCCGATTGCCAGATGCTCTTCAAACTGAGGATCATTCTCCTGTATGACACCGAGTGTGTGGTGATTCTGAATAAAGATCAAAAAGTTAAAAAACTCGAGGTCTACGGTGTCGATATGCGAATTTAAGCCAGTTCGCCAAATAACCAGATGGTGAGGTCCAGCGTCTAAATTAACAGACTCCCCCTCGGTGATCTGATTAGCAGACCAGATAAGATCAACGGGATAAGGAGAAGCGAGCAATGTCATTGAGGGTTGCAGTGAAAAATAGAGCGAAGCTAGTTGTGTCTCATCAAAATTGAGTAATGGCGAAAAGTCATGTTCTGGTGGTTCGGTTGCCTGATAGGCGTGATGCCATGCCCATTCCAGGCGAATGACATCGGGCAGGTAGATGAGTGCTTTGACCGGGCTAAATGCATCGGTAAATTTAGAAAAATTAGCCCCATATTGATTAATATCGAATGACTGGCAGGGGGTTTGTTCTATATAACGCAGACACATGGCTTCAAAGAATGTTTCACCCAGCAATTGTTCGGTGACGGGATAAATATCCTTCATCGCTTTGAGAAGCCCCCCCCGGTAACTGTTACGGTAAATATTGAGTTGTTGCTGACTATCGCGTATCTGGGAGTCGAGTTGCTTGAGTATGAGGGCGTCTTTTCGTAACAGACCATTCATAAATTGTTTTTGTAGTTCAGGCAGCATAATGTTGTTCCTGGTCGAGAATGAGTTCGGCCTTACCGGCTTCTTGTTGTAACACAGAAAACTCGGGAACGTTATTGTCCCACTCTATTAAAGTAGGCCGAGCACCAAATCGCTTTATCGCATCCTTAAATAACTCCCAAACCGGGGGATGAATAGCCTGACCATGTGTATCCAGTAAATGATCATCCTGATCCTCATAGCCTGCCAGGTGAAATTCCTGAATCCGATCAGTCGGCATCAAACTTAGATATTCATTTGCATCAAATCGATGGTTAAAGGCGCTGACATAGATATTATTAATATCCAAGAGTAAATGACAGTCAGCGAGCACGCACACATAGGCGACAAATTCGGCTTCCGACATGTCCGATATTTGATATTGCATATAACTCGAGACATTTTCTAGCAGGATTTGAGTGCCTAAATAATCCTGGGCCTGTTTAATTCTGTCGGCAACATGATGTGCTGCTTCTTCCGTGTAAGGCATGGGTAAAAGATCATGAACGTATTCATGCTGGAATCCAGTCCAGCATAAATGGTCGGAGACCAAAACCGGTTGATAGGTTTGTATAGCCTGTTTTAACAGGTCAAGATAGGTTTTATTCAATGGATCACACGATCCTAATGACATACCGACGCCATGAAATGTGAGCGGGTATAGTTCACTGAAGTCTTGCAGGTGTCGTTGTATTTGCCCACCATGTCCAAGGTAGTTATCGATTAAGACTTCAAACCAGGGAATTGATGGCCTTTCACGTTTTACGTATTCATAGTGTTCAGCACGCAACCCGATCCCAACTCCTGAGATCGGATCGCGTGTGATCATTTTAGAAGGCTCAGCTAAGGTCAATTTTAGCTAGCCTTTTTCTTCAGAGTAGAACCCGTGATTTTATCGCAGGTTCCTTTTGGCAAATAGATCCATTCTTCTGGATCATTATTGCTCGTAGCCTGGCCAGCACAATTGTGTTTACTGGTACCACAGGAATTCATTCCTTTTTTCACAATCCCGGCGCACTTTTCATAACCTTCCCACTTTGGTTTGGCCGCTTGTGCCTGAGCGGCAAGTCCGACACCAAGGGCGATTGCGCTGATCAGGGCCATATTCTTAGTCGATTTCTTTTGCATAATGTTGTCCTCCATTAGAACAGGGGGTAAATTTACAATTTGACTGAATTGCATATTTGAGCGAATCAAGCATGCAGCACAGTTACTAGAGATGACCGGCCAAACAAGGAAAAGCTTACAAAAAAATAAATTATTTTTTTGGTAAGCATTTGTAGAAATTCAGGGTCTATTTATATATGAGCCGAGCAGAATCGACATTTGAGGCACTGGTCAATGCCTATTCATCAGATCTTTACCGATATGCCTACTGGTTATGTAAGGAGCAGCCACTGGCGGAAGACCTGGTGCAGGAGACCTATATGCGAGCCTGGAAATCGCTCGACAAACTGGACAAGCTGGAATCCGCTAAGGCCTGGCTGTTCACTATTTTACGTCGTGAGTTGTCACGCCATTTAGGTAAACAACGAATGGATCTGGTCGCGCTCGATCACGTCACTGAGGAAGACCCGAATCTTTTTCATGATGGGCAACTTGGCAAGGTTGAGACATGGGTCCTTCGTCAGGCTTTAAAGAAGATCGAGCCTCAGTATCTTGAGCCATTATTATTGCAAGTGATTGGCGGTTATAACTGCGATGAAATTGGAGAAATGATTGCAATTAAAAAAGGCGCAGTGATGACACGGGTATGTCGCGCACGCCAACAATTACGTCAATTGTTATTAGACGATAACCCGACAAAATTGAGATTAGTAAAATGAACTGTATCGATATTCGAAATCAATTACTGGCCGATCCTGGATCGCAGGATCATGCAATCCGTAGTCATCTAAACGATTGTGCTGATTGTTCACGTTTTGCCAACGATCTACTGGTATTTGAATCCGATCTGAACCGAGCAAGCAAGGTCGAGGTTCCTGAGGGGCTGGCTTCGCGCATTTTATTGCGGCAGCGTTTAGCCGCCGAAAAGAATCGACGTAAAAAATATGGTATGGCTACTGCGGCTGCATTTTTGTTAAGTTTCACGGTTGTGATCAGTAGTTTTTTTAGCTTTAACCTGGGTGATGTGGATTCGCAAACTCTCGAACAGGTTGTATTACAGCACATTAATGATGAGCTGTATCATTTGCAAGATCATAAGAATTTATCCGTGCAACAAGTTAATTCGGTGCTCAAGAATCATGGTAATCAATTAAAAGCACTGCCGGGACGCACGATTAATTATGCTGGAGCCTGTCCGATTCGCAATAACCAGGGGGCACATGTGATAGTGGGTAGTGATTCCGGTCCGATTACGGTGTTATTTATGCCTGGGGAATTTATAGAGTCTCGATCACACTTAAAAGATAAACGTTTTCAGGGGGTTATCGTACCAACTGGGCACGGTAGTATGGCCATCGTTGCCGAGGACCCTCAACAAATAGAACAACTTGAGCGTGAATTGGCTGCTCAAATCATCGATTTAAGCTGATAACCATCATATTCCAGAGTTTGATTAAGGGAATAATCCCTGTTCCTGTTTTGTAAATGTCATCTTAAGTTTTGGGTTTCAAACGCCGACATAGTGAATGTCTGCTTATCATCACAACCTGATATAACAATATAGATGGATGCAAAACTAATAAATCCCGTATTAGAAACCATGGTGAATGTGTTGAGCACTATGGCGAATGTAAAACCAAATTTAGGTAAACCAAAGATAAAGACCGATGAAGTCGCGCTTGGCGATGTTACTGGGATAATGAGCATGGTTTCGCCTAAAGTTCGGGCTTCGCTTGCCATTTCTTTTAGCAAGCCGGCAATTATCGATCTGGTTAAACGCATGCTGGGTGAAGACATTACCGAGGTCGATGAAACAGCGAAGGATATGGCGGGGGAGATGACCAATATGGTCGTGGGTGGAGCAAAAAATCTATATGCCGAACAGGGATTCGATTTTGATATGTCATCTCCCAAGCTTTTACTTGGCAAAGATCAACCGGTTCACCATGAATTTTCAGGCAAAACCATAGTTTTGCCCTTTAGTGCCGAGGTAGGGGAGTTTTTTGTCGAGCTTTGTTTTGAAGAGTAATTATTTTAGTCCTAAATCCTGATTAGTTATCTTTTCTCAATCGCTGTAAGCTATTCATCCAGTTAACACTATCCGTTATTTTGTTTGTTTTTATATTTCGTCCTAATTCATTTTCGTACCAGCCTTTGTGATGTTGATGGGGTTCAACTTCATAGCCCCACCATTGTCCGTCCGCATCCTGGGCGAGCCACCTGACCCAATTCGGTAAATCCATGTCGTTGTCAGGGTTGTTACTGTTCATTTTTAATGGGTTGATTTTAATAAAATGTGATCCTATCTAATTCTGGTATAATTCCAAACCGGTTTTATCGGTACTATTTCTATAATTTTATAAATTGAGGCGTATTATGACTATCCAGGCAGACATCGAGCTAAAATTAGCAAACGGCATTGCGGCCAAACATCTGCAGGTTATTAATGAAAGTGGTAACCATAATGTGCCAGCTGGTTCAGAATCTCATTTTAAAGTTGTGATTGTTTCAGAAGATTTCGCGGATAAAAAGTTACTGCAACGTCATCGAATGATCAATGAAGTTTTGGCCGAGGAGCTACAAGGTAAGATACACGCATTGGCACTGCATACCTATACCGAAGCAGAGTGGCAGGAGCAAAGTGGTAATGCGCCAATGTCACCTCCCTGTCTGGGTGGCTCGGCTAAGTAATCAGGTTTCCTGTAATTTCAGCATTAGCTCAAGCCTTGCTTCGCATTGACTGGATTGTTTAATATCATTATCCAGAGGTTCAATAAATTCTTTAGCCAGATCAATTAAATGTTGCTGCTGTTCGGGATCAAATAATTCAAGTATCTGAGGTAAGGAATCGGCTGATTCTGACAAAATGCTGGGGATCAGTTCTGATTCATGAATAATGTCATCGCCCCGTAATAGCACTGCCACCAAAGGTGTTTTTAGCAAATCAAAAAAGACATCTCGCGCGGTGAGTTCATCCTGGATTTTTTTTAATGCGGCCGGATCCTGTTCGGCACCTTTTTGAATTCCAGCCATGCTCACTGCTAAAAGTTTTAGTAATGCTTCCTGGTGTTGGCCAAGATCACCAGCCAGGCTGGTGGATTGTACATAAAGGCGCTCCAGCTTTTCCTTTAAATCCAACAGCACATCGCTTTCGACCGATTCCGACAATTCGACAGCCTCCTGTACCGTTTCCTGGAAGGCATCAAAAAAGGCGCGCAGGTCTTGTTGGTCTTTTTCCCGTGCCTGTTCGACCTCTTTGTCCAGTAAATATTGATCCGAATCACGAAACAGAGGATTATTATGTTTTCTTTGCAAATGCCTTTCATAAGCACCTGGTTGTACACTAAACTTTATGGAGGATGTCATAATAATTAAATACTTTATTGTTAGTTTTGAGAGTCTTTTATGGATATGGTGAACCTGAAACAGCCTGAATTATACATCAATCGAGAGCTAAGCTTGATTGAATTTAGTCAGCGGGTGCTCGATCTGGCTGAAGATGAAACAATTCCACTGCTCGAGCGTCTACAATATCTCTGTATTTCTTCCACCAACCTGGACGAATTTTTTGAGGTTCGGGTATCCGGTTTGATCCAGATGGTCGAATTGGGCTCGGTTCAAGTGGGCCCGGATAATATCGCGCCAGGTGAAGCACTAGCTTTGATTAGTGAAAGGGCTCACCAACTGGTTAAAGACCAATATCGGGTGCTAAATGATGTGATTCTTCCCCTGATCGAAGCCGAAGGTATTAAAACAATTAAACGAGACCAATGGTCATCTGAACAAGAGGCCTGGTTGAGTGACTATTTTGATCGTGAATTGAGTCCAGTGTTGAGTCCACTGGGCCTGGATCCGTCACATCCGTTTCCACGAATACTTAATAAGAGTTTAAATTTTATTGTTTCCCTGACCGGTAAAGATGCCTTTGGCCGAAACAGTGGCCTTGCCATAGTACAGGCTCCGCGTGCCTTGCCTCGTTTAATTCAGTTACCAAAAGAATTGAAAAATACCGGTACATACGATTTTGTGTTTCTTTCGTCAGTTATACATGCTTTTGCTGATCGATTATTTTTCGGTATGAAAGTAAAAGGTTGTTTCCAATTTCGTGTGACACGTAATAGCGATATGTTTGTTGATGAAGAGGAGATTGATGATTTATTACGAGCAGTTGAAGGCGAATTATTTTCAAGACACTATGGCGATGCCGTTCGTTTAGAAGTTGCTCATAATTGCCCGGATGAACTTGTCAGTTATTTACAGGCTCGCTTTGAATTAACCGAGCAGGAAATTTACAAAGTGGAGGGACCGGTAAACTTAAATCGTGTTGCAGCTATTGCAGAATTGGTTGATCGACCGGAATTAAAATTTCCTGGTTTTACGCCGAGCATACCGTCAGGTCTGACCAGCAGTAAGAATATTTTCGATGCCATTAAGAAACGTGATATTTTATTACATCACCCGTTTGAATCCTTTGTGCCCGTGATTGAATTTGTGCGCAGTGCGGCAAGTGATCCGGATGTGTTAGCGATTAAACAAACACTTTATCGGACCGGACCAAAATCGGCTATTGTCGATGGCCTGGTGAGTGCTGCGCGAAGCGGGAAGGAAGTAACGGTGGTGATCGAGTTGCGGGCGCGATTCGATGAAGAGGCAAATGTTGCTTTGGCGACTCGCTTGCAGGAAGCTGGAGTACATGTGGTTTATGGTATCGTTGGGTATAAGACGCATGCCAAGATGTTGTTAGTGATTCGTCGCGAGAAAAAGAAACTGGCTCATTATGTCCATCTCGGTACCGGTAATTATCATCCACGCACCGCGCGTTTATATACCGACTATGGCATGTTTACCAGTAGTGCCCAAATTGCCGACGATGTACATAACGTTTTTTTACAACTCACCAGTATGGGTAAGGTACCCAAGTTACATAAAATATTGCAATCACCTTTTACCTTGCACGATGCTCTACTTAATAAAATCAACCTTGAAATCAAGAATGTGATGAAAGGTAAATTGGCCAGGATAATTTTTAAAGTTAATTCATTAATCGATCAAAAAATAATTCAGGCCTTATATGAGGCCTCGATGGCCGGCGTGCAAGTTGACTTGATCATTAGAGGTGTTTGCGGACTGCGTCCAGGTGTCAATGGCATCTCAACTAATATTTCTGTGCGTTCGATATTAGGTCGATTCTTAGAACATACCCGGGTATATTATTTTGAGAATGCGGGTAAACCAGAAGTCTTTGCAGGTAGCGCAGATTTAATGCCGCGAAATTTATATCGTCGGGTCGAGGTGGCTTTCCCTGTAGAAACGAAGGCCATGAAAGAACGAATTATTAACGATCTTAATGGTTACTTAAAAGATAATACCCATGCCTGGGTTTTGCGAGAAGATGGCAGTTATGATCGACTGACTCCTGGCAAGGATAAACCTTTCTCGATGCAGCATGAGTTGTTAAACGAATTGTCTGATGACTAGCTATTAGCTGGCTTGTAATTGATAACCGATCTTTTCTAAATATTCATTTTCTTGTAGTAAATCAGCATGGGTCAGGCTGTGCTGATCTAACCAGCCATACGCAAATTCAATGGTTATGGTATTAGCTTGAACGGAAAGCCTGAATTTTTCAGTCAAATCGGTTCGACTGCGATTTAATAATGTTGCCAACCTGAAAATAATACACAGCTTTTGTGCTAAATCAGTCCAGTAGGAAGGTAGCTCCTGAAAACGATCCGCTGGGAATTTTCGACGATGTGAAAGAACGATGAGTGACAGCAGTTGCTGTTCCTGCCGGGAAAAGCCAGCAATATCTGATTGTTCAATAATGTACGCACCATGTTTTTGGTAACCGTTATGGGCAATATCGAATCCGATCTCATATAGAATTGATGCCCATTCCAACCATTGTTTATATTCGTCGGTGTCCAGATCCCAGCTTATCGCCAATTGTTCAAGGCAGTAGATTGCCGTGCTTCGTACTCGTTGGGTTTGTGCCTGATCAACATGATAACGTTCGGCCAATGCATTAATGCTTTTAGAACGTACATCTTCGTGATGGATTCGCCCTAACAAATCGTGTATTAATCCTTCGCGTAAAGCACCATCTGCTACACGCATATTGTTAATCTTTAAACATTTAAAGGTAACGTATAAAATGATTAAACCACCGGTGAAGACCGGGGCTCGTTCAGGATCGAGGTCGTCTAATTTTACATTATCGATATGTTCTGCATCCAGCAGGTGGTTCAGTAATTTTTCCAGACTCTCCAGGGTAATACCATCTTCAGCCCATCCCTGGCCATGGACGATTTTACTAATTGCTCGAATCGTGCCAGAGGCTCCCACAGCATATTGCCATTTAAAATGATTAAGCCGATTTATATAGGGTTCTAATTCCTGTTCAACGACGATCATCGAATTTTTAATTTTCTTTTTAGTAATTTTTCCAGATTTGAAAAACCGTTTACTCATGGAAACGCAACCCATGTATAAACTTTCTAAATATAAAGGTTCAAATTGCTCTCCAACAATGAGCTCAGTACTGCCACCACCAATATCCATTACCAGACGGCGTTCTTTTTCTGTAGCCAGGCTATGGGCGACTCCAAGGTAAATTATACGTGCTTCTTCAACACCAGAAATTATTTCGATGGAGTGACCAAGGCATTCTTCTGCTTTAGTAATAAAGTCAGCTGCATTCCTGGCACTGCGTAAAGTGTTTGTGCCGACGATACGAACGCTACTAGCATGAACATTGCGCAAACGTTGCCCAAATCGGGTCAGGCATTCTAATGCACGCTCTTGTACTTTTGATGAAAGATGCTTGTTGTCATCGATTCCGTCAGCAAGGCGTACCATTTCACGTAGCCGGTCGATAACAATAATTTGACCATTATGAATACGACTAACAATCATATGGAAGCTGTTTGATCCTAAATCGACTGCAGCAATGATCTCAGGGTCTTGGCTCATTATTATTTTAAAAATATAAATTGTTATTAAGTTTGAATACTACTAAGAATAGCACATATTGTCTTTAAACTAGTTTAAGTTATCGGCAACCAACTCGATCCAGTGTCTTACAGGAATGGGATTGCCCTGTTGTAAATGATGTTGGCAACCGATATTTGCAGTCAGGATATATTCTGGTGAATGAACGGTCAGGTTTGTTAATTTATGTTGTTTGAGTTGTCGTGATAATTTTGGTTGTAATAATGAATAAGTACCTGCAGAACCACAGCATAGATGACTGTCTGCAACTGGTACTAATTGAAAACCTAACTGAATTAGTATTTTTTCTACTGTTGGTACTAAACGTAAGCCATGTTGCAAGGTGCAGGGAGGGTGAAAGGCCACTTTAGGTTGTTTTGTTATTTTAAGATTGCCCAGATCTTTATCGCTAATTAGTTCACTCACATCTTTTACAAGTTTACTTATTTTTTTTGCTTTATCTGCATACTCTGGATCGTGTTCGAGATAGATAGCGTAGTCCTTAAGGGTAACGCCGCAGCCGCTGGCATTTGAAACGATGGCTTCATAATCATCATTGATATAGGGCCACCAGGCATCAATGTTTTGCCGAAAGGTGGCTTGTGCCTGTTCATGTTTATTTAAATGGTGAGATATGGCGCCACAGCACTCAGTTTCTTTGAGTGAGGTCACTTCAATACCAATTTTATCTAATACTTTTTCGGTGGCCAGGTTTATGTTCGGTTGCAGGGTTGGTTGGACGCAGCCTTGCAGCAACAGTACTTTACGGCTATGTTTTTTTATTTCTCTGGTATTATTTATCGGTTTTGACAGAGAGAGTCGTATTTTTTCGGGAAGTAATGGGTTGAACCTGGCCGCTAATTTAAATAAAAAATTAAACCTTGAAGGCTTACTTAATATCCAGTGCAAAACTTCTCTTTGTATTTTATCTGGAATTGTTCGCTGAGTATTGTCTTCAGCAATTTTGCGACCGATATCCAGTAATTGCGTATATTTAACACCTGATGGGCATGTACTTTCGCAACTCCGACAGGACAAACATCGATCAAGATGTGATAATGTTTTTCGTGTTGGCGCTTTACCTTCAAGCATTTGTTTAATTAAGTAGATTCGACCGCGCGGGCTATCCAGTTCATTGCCGAGAATCTGGTAGGTTGGGCAGGTAGCCATGCAAAAACCGCAATGGACACAGTTACGTAAGATTTTGTCTGCACTTTGCCCTGCATAGGTGTTCAGGATTTCTTTAGGGATGTTGGTTTGCATGGCTAATAATCTTCGTACATTGTACCCTGGTTAAATAAGCCTTTAGGATCCATCGCCAGTTTAATATTCATATTAAGCTGAAGTAACTTACCTGAAATCGGCTCAAAAATGAGATCGTCGTCCTTTGCATTTTTAAAGATAGTAGCGTGACCATTATTTTTAGCGATTATGGAGCGTATTTTTTCCGGATTCTCATCGCTGCATAACCAGCGAAGAGCGCCACGCCATTCGATTAACTGTTCACCTTTGATATCTAA
>CAMYOL010000006.1 GCA_947260005.1 uncultured Ectothiorhodospiraceae bacterium | reverse complement strand
ACCTTATTATTTTGTTTTTTCAATCATTATTGCTTTCGTTATTGCCTTCATTGTCGGTTATATCGTTGAGTTCTTAATGATTCGTCATTTATACAAACGGCCATTGGATACCCTGCTTGCGACCTGGGGGTTGAGTCTGATCATGCAGCAAATATTTCGCAGCAGCTTTGGAGCGCGTGAGGCAAGTGCTGTTCTTCCAGATTGGCTACTTGGCTCCTGGCAAATGACCGAGACAATTGATATCCCTTTGAATGGTTTATTTGTGCTTGGCTTGACAATATTTTTATCAGTATGTGTGTTTGCCTTTATGTTCCGCTCACGTTGGGGCCTAAAAATGCGCGCGACAACACAGAATCGTTTAATGAGTGGTGCCGTTGGCATTAATACACATTTGGTGGATCGCCTGACTTTTGCAACAGGTTGCGGTATCGCTGGCGTCGCGGGTGCCGCATTCACAACAATAGCCTCGACCGGACCTACTAGTGGGTCTTTATATATCGTTGATACATTTTTAGTTGTGGTGTTTGGTGGTGCGGCAAGTCTGTTTGGCATGTTTGCATCAGCATTTACGATTGCTCAGGCTCAATCAATCATGGAATTTTTCATGACCGGTTCGATGGCAAAAGTATTAACGTTATTAACCGTCATTTTAATTTTAATGATGCGTCCAGAAGGTCTTTTCACCTTGAAAGTACGTAAGTAGTAATACGGGAGAGGTAATATGAACTTACTAGTTAAAAAAATGCTGGGCGAAAAAGAAGATATGATCAATCTTCTTATACTGGCGGCAATTATATTTATCGTGATGCCCCTGCTTTTTGATTCTTTCCGGTTAAATTTAATCGGAAAATATCTTACCTATGCCTTTGTTGCTGTAGGGCTGGTCTTATGCTGGGGGTATGGTGGTATCTTGAGCCTGGGCCAGGGTATCTTTTTTGGTCTGGGTGGTTATTGTATGGCCATGTTCCTCAAACTTGAGGCATCGGATCCTGTCAGTACTTCAATCCAATCGACACCAGGGATTCCAGATTTTATGGACTGGAACCAGTTAACAGAATTACCCTGGTTCTGGGAACCATTCAACAGTTTAGCCTTTACGATTATTGCCGTTTTCATCATCCCAGGAATATTTGCCTACATCATTGGTGCCGCAATGTTTAAACGGCGTGTAGGTGGTGTGTATTTTGCGATCATAACCCAGGCGATTGCTTCTATCATGACGATCCTGATTGTTGGGCAACAGGGTTTTACCGGAGGTATTAATGGTATTACGGATTTAAGAACCTTGTTGGGCTGGGATATCCGTGATGACAGTTCTAAATATATTTTGTATTACGTAAATGGTGCGCTATTAATTGGCTGTATTCTTGTCGGTCGAGTGATCCTTGGTAGCAAATTAGGAAAACTCATGTTGGCCATGCGAGACCGTGAGGATCGTGTTCGTTTCTCTGGTTATGACGTAGCAAACTTTAAGATCTTTGTGTTTGTGATCGGAGCCAGTATGGCCGCGATTGGTGGTGCGATGTTCAGTTTGCAAGTTGGTTTCATGTCCCCCTCGTTTGTCGGTATTGTGCCATCGATTGAGATGGTTATCTTTGCGGCGGTAGGTGGACGCATGTCATTAATCGGGGTTGTTTACGGCACTCTAGTGGTGAATTTTGCCAAGACTTACTTTTCAGAAAGTTTCCCTGAATTATGGCTATTGTTGATGGGTGGTTTATTCATTGCTGTCGTTATGGCTTTTCCTAATGGCTTAGCTGGTTTGTATAACGAATATGTGCGGCCACATATCCTCAACTATAAATTCAGTTCTTTTACTAAATTCTTTAAGCCCACCGAACAAAATTAATAGGACAGAATGATGGTAACGCAAAATGATTATGTACTTAGCATAGAGGGGTTGACGGTATCCTTCGACGGATTTAAGGCCGTGGATGATCTTAACCTGTATGTTGACAAAAATGAGATCCGCGTTGTTATAGGGCCCAATGGTGCAGGCAAGACGACTGTACTTGACTTGATCTGTGGTAAGACCAAGGCAACTGAAGGCAGTATCCGATTCAATAATATGGAGCTGACCAATATGCGCGAGCATGAAATTGTTCGCGCGGGTGTGGGTAGAAAGTTTCAGAATCCGACAATTTATGAAAACCTGACGGTATTCGAGAATCTTGAAGTGTCCTATCCAAAGGGTCGGACTGTCATGGGTTCATTGTTTTTTCACCGTACAGACCAAGTTAGTGAAAAAATACGCGACATTGCAGCACAAATCTTATTAAGCGACCAACTTGATACTGTTGCTGGCTTGTTAAGTCACGGTCAAAAACAATGGTTGGAGATAGGGATGTTGTTAATCCAGGATCCAGAGTTGTTAATGCTGGATGAGCCCGTTGCCGGTATGAGCGCCAAAGAGCGTGAACAGACAGGTGAGTTGTTAAAGCAAATTTGCAAGAACCGCTCAGTTGTCGTGATCGAACATGATATGGATTTTGTGAAAAGCATTGCTCACCGGGTAACGGTGTTACATCAGGGCAAGATTCTAAAAGAAGGGTCGATGGAAACTGTGCAGAATGATCCAGCGGTGATTGAAGTTTAT
>CAMYOL010000005.1 GCA_947260005.1 uncultured Ectothiorhodospiraceae bacterium | reverse complement strand
CAAACAATTACGCGAAACAATGCATGCCGATACTATTGATCAAGCAAAAGTTAAGCAACTTGCGCAACAAATCGGCGATCTGAAAACAGATAAAATCATTCTGCGTGCTGAAATGCGTAACAAGTTTCACCAGGTGTTAACCAAGGAGCAGCTTGATAAAATGAAAAATTGGAAAGGACATCATGGTTATGAACATAGGGAACATAAGCACGGCCATCATAGTTAATATTATTTTGCACGGTGAACAAAAGCGGTCGGTTATCCGGCCGCTTCCCAATCAGCAAATCGGAAACGAACACTTTCACGCTTGATAACCTGCTATTACTTTGCGCTCAAATTAGGGTGTGGTGCACATCCAGGATTAGAAAAGGTCACCGTTGTCTAAAATACTTTTTCAATCAAGCTGCCCAAAATACCTTTATTTCTTCTTTTAGAAACTCAGACCACCAATACAGCCAAGTCCGCACTTCAAACTTGATAAGCGATTTTTAATAATTGGTAATTCCTATTAATCAGATATAAATAAACGATTATCTTTTTTAGTCAAAATAAACGATATTTCTAACTGTGGTTCAATACTTCAGGTAATCACTTTATTAATAGTAAGCCTGGTTATCCTATATCGTATCGGTATCCATGGTTGAAGTTGTGAGGAAAAAGCCAACTGTTTCATTGATTACTTACCATTTTATGATTGTAATAGAACACAAACGTAGAAGGGAAATTGTGAATAAGCAGCCTAAGTATTAGCACACTATTAAACCTGATTAAAAACAGGTTATCCATCATGCTACTTATACCGTAAGGAGGTATAGCGATGCACAAACAAATCAAATCAAGCCTGACTGCATTAGCGGTGTCGATGTCACTACTCATTTCAACGGGTACCGCTTTTGCGGATGCTAAGGCAAAATCAAATCAATTCTGGTGGCCGGAAAAACTCAACCTGAATCAACTGCGTGCACATGATCCTTCATCGAATCCCTATGGTGAAGATTTCGATTATGCCAAGGCCTTTGCAAGTGTTGACATGAAAGCCCTGAAAGCAGACATCGAGAAAACTCTGACCACATCACAAGACTGGTGGCCAGCAGACTGGGGGCTCGATAAGGCGCGCCGAATACTCTGGCCTGTTAAACAGAAATACGGTCGCAATGTCTCCTGGGCTGACCTGATGATCCTGGCCGGTAATGTTGCACTGGAGTCGATGGGTTTTGAAACCCTGGGTTTTGCCGGTGGCCGTGCAGACGACTGGGAAGCAGACCTGGTGTACTGGGGTTCAGAGACCAAGTGGCTTGCTAATGCTGAGCGCTATAAAGATGGCAAGTTAGAAAAACCACTTGCCGCGGTGCAAATGGGTCTGATCTACGTTAACCCGGAAGGACCGAATGGCAATATGGACCCACTTGCTGCGGCCAAAGACATGCGTGACTCGTTTGGCCGCATGGCAATGAACGACGAAGAGATCGTGGCGCTGGTGGCGGGTGGACATACCCTGGGTAAAGCCCACGGTGCCAAATCCGCTGAATGTATCGGTGCAGAACCTGCTGCCGCCGGAATCGAAGAACAAGGTTTCGGCTGGAAAAATAAATGTGGTAAAGGCAATGCGGAAGACACCATGACCAGTGGGCTGGAGGGCGCCTGGACGCAGACACCAACAGCCTGGTCGATTCTCTTCCTGGATAACCTGATGCGTTTCGAATGGAAACAAACCCAGAGCCCAGCGGGTGCTCACCAGTGGACTCCGACGGATAAGGCCGCGGCAAGCATAGTACCGGATGCCCACATCAAGGGTAAACGCAATGCGCCGATCATGTTTACAACCGATATTGCTCTGAAAAAAGATCCGGGCTTCCGCAAGATTACCGAGCGTTTTCTGAAAAATCCAAAAGCGTTTGATCAGGCCTTTGCTAAAGCCTGGTTCAAACTGACGCATCGTGACCTGGGTCCCCGTGCACGTTATGTGGGAACCGAGATCCCTAAAGACGTATTTAAGTGGCAGGATCCACTCCCCGCTGTTAACCATAAATTAATTGGTGCAAAGGATATCGCCAAGCTGAAGTCGAAAATTCTCGACTCTGGCCTGAGCGTGTCAGCACTGGTTAGTACGGCATGGGCATCGGCTTCGACCTTCCGGGGTTCCGATATGCGCGGTGGTGCTAATGGCGCGCGTATCCAACTGGCTCCGCAAAAAGACTGGGCCGCCAATAACCCTGCTGAGTTGTCAAAGGCGTTGAATAAACTTAAGGGTATACAAAAATCATTCAACAAGTCACTGAGTGGCGGCAAGAAAGTATCGCTGGCCGACGTGATTGTGCTGGGTGGTGCAGCGGCGATCGAGCAGGCGGCAAAGAATGGCGGTTACAAAATGACGGTACCGTTCAAACCGGGCCGTATGGATGCCGCACAGGAGATGACGGATGTGAAGTCGTTTGCGGTACTCGAGCCAACGGCTGATGCCTTCCGTAATTACTACAGTCCTAGTTACGGTACACCAACCGAAATGCTGGTGGAAAAGGCGGACCTGTTAACCCTGACCGCACCGGAGATGACGGTACTAGTCGGTGGAATGCGTACCCTGGGTGCCAACACGGGTGATTCCAGACATGGTCTCTTCACTGATCGTACTGACAGCTTGAGCAATGACTTCTTCGTCAACCTGCTCGACATGTCAACCAAGTGGACGAAGTCATCCGCTGAAGGTATTTACCAGGGTAAAGATCGCAAGACCGGCAAGCTTAAATGGACCGCGACGCCCGTGGATCTGATCTTCGGTTCAAACTCTGAGTTACGTGCCATCGCAGAAGTCTATGCAGCCAATGATGCAGGTAAGCAGTTTGTTAATGACTTCGTAGCGGCCTGGACCAAGGTGATGACACTTGATCGCTTTGATCTGAAATAATCAGTTAGCAAACTGCTCGCGCTATCTTACGTGGGCCTCAACCAAAACAAGGCGGTGTTAAAACACCGCCTTGTTTTCAATACCAGACCCAATGTAATAAGGTATTTGAATTTTCGACTCCTTTTTCCAGGCAAGGTAGACAAATACAAACTAATGACTTCTTTGTCAACCTGCTCGACATGGCTACTACCTGGAAAGCGACTTCGAAAGACGAAGACCTGTTTGAAGCTGGCGATCACACAACGGGTGAGGTGAAATAGATTGGTACCGTATCGATTTGATCTTTGGTTCAAATTCCGAGCGGCGTTGACCAAGGCAAGATGATGAACCTGGATCGCTTCGACCTTCCGTTATCTTTGCAGCATAGTGTTCGTGAACTGCTAAATGGAACGAATTATTATTATCTTTATTTACACTGAGAATATTCTATCAGATTAAATCTTATTAGTTATATTCCACGCAATTTATTCTAACCCTAAAAAGGTTCGCCTGCCATATTTGATCTCATTGCTAAACACTGTTGGCGATGAGAGAAATTTGATTCCTCGTCAACTAAAATGAATACTCAACTATCATAAGCATAACAGATCCGTCTAATTAATTTCATTACTCAGCATTTTGGAAATTTCGATATTATCTTTCGGCTGCACAAATATATCCCCTTGCACATAATCACAACCATAAGCTTTTAAAAGATCGCCCGTCGTGATGGTATCCACTCCTGCCGCCGCAACGGGAATGTCTATATTATGTAATTGTTCAATGATAGAGCGCACTCTAAGTGCATCGCCTTTATCTTTTTCTATTCCACTAATAAGTGATCTATCTATACAAATCGCCGAGATAGGCAGCTTTCGTATTAAGGCCGATGAAATCGTACTGACTCCATAATTATTAATTGTTAACTTGATACCTATATTGTCTAATTTATCCATAAACTCAATCGCCTGTACTGGCCTGGTAACGACCATATTTGCAGCCAAACCTAATGACAGCATACTCACTGGCATCGCATGATCTGATAGAATTTTTTTAATCATATCGATAAAGTTTTCATCTGAGAGGCTCTGACCGGATAGATTAATCGAAATAGAGAAGTCGCTCCAATCCTGCCCCCAGGATTTAACTTCGAATACAGCCGTATCAATAATCCAGTTTGTTAACTCATCGATCAAACCGACACGTTCCGCAACATTAATTATCTGATCAGGCGAGATAGCCCCATAGCTCGGATGATCCCACCGAAGTAATACCTCTACACAATGAATTCTATTATTAACAAAACTCAGTTTTGGTTGATAGACCAGCGTCATCTGCCCTTCTTTCAATGCGGTGCAAATGTCGTTTTTTAGGGTATTCACATCGGTAACAACTGTTTTGTCATCCGGATTGTAAATCGCATATCCGGAATTACTGTTTTTGGCTGTGTACATAGCCACATCCGCATCCTGCATAAGGCGTTTATAGTCTTCGTCATGTTCGGGAAATATTGAAATGCCAATACTACAACTAATGTTCAACTTAATACCATCAATCTCAAAGGGCTCTGCTATTACATCAATAATTTTTTTTGCAACCAGTTCAGACTGACTCATGTCAGTATTCGGTAATACAATACAAAACTCATCGCCACCGAGGCGAGAAATAATATCGACTTCTCTTAAAAGCCCCTTCATTCTCAAAGCTGACTCGATAAGTAAACCATCACCAACGTGATGCCCCCACTCATCATTAACTTGTTTGAAATCGTTCAGATCGATCATAAGAAAGCTTACCGCTTTTGATTCCCTGCGAGCAACGGTTATCTCGTATTCAAATTTGTTTAACAGCAAAGCCCGGTTCGGTAGTGTAGTCAAGGAATCATGTAAAGCTTTATATTCCAGCTCGGTTTGTCGCTCCTGAACACGACGATTCATTTCACTAAAGGCATCGATTAACTGGAAGGTCTCAAACGAGTTAGCCATAGGAGCCAGTGCTTCGTCCCTTCCCAGCGCTCTCGCTCTGATCGCATTGACAACCATTGTTATCGGTTTAAAGATCTGTCGATCAAGTGATACTATTAATAATACGATAAAGGTCATACCAATTATTGTTACATATACCAGTCTAATGACAGGTGAATGTGCGGCATCACCGATTGATTTCAGGTCATTCTCCGCACCAATCTTTGATACCGATTCCAATTGATCCAGGATCGTAACAATCGCCTTGATCCTAGGGCTTATCTTTTCTTTCATTATTTTTGAATCTATACGCCATTCATCTATCTTTCTGACTCTCTCGAAACCTCTATACCAACCTAAAATAGCCGTCGACATCTTATTGATAGCATCGTTTATCTCAAGATCAAACTCGCGTTCTTTATCCAGCTTTTTTAACAAATTAATTTCTTTAGTAAGCTCTTCCATCAATAGTTTTATGGACGCCTCCTGTTTAGATATAGCTTCCTTATTGAATGAGCCCAGCCTGTTTGCCATGTAGACTCTGAATTCGGACACCATAACGGTCCAAAGGTGTCTGACATTTATCAGCACGGGCACAAGACCTTCTTCCATACTATTTAGCTGCTTAGCATCCACCGAAGCGGTAAAGGCAATACTCATATAATCATTCATTTCAACACGGTTGATTCGCATAGTCCCACTTGCAATCTCAAGTGATGGATAGACTCTTGTCACATCCCGACGGATTTCAATAAGATGATCGATCTCGGTTTTTAGAATCTGTAATTCTTCGCTTGCATTTTGGATGTTTGACGAAACCAGGGGATTGCCCCAGGAATTACGCTGTTGCATGTCACTGATGACACTGAATGAATTGTTTAATGAGAGGTGTATTTTATCGATATATTCAAGCTGATCTGGATCAAGTAATAAATTATCCAACTGCCGATAAGTTTCCAGTAAGTGGCCTTGTAAAAGGTGAATATCATCAAATAATAACTGACGTTCGTGACGGTTTTGTTCAAGGGTATTTTGCGCGTCGATAAATCCCCGGTAACCAAACAGTGTCAGACCAATTACCACAATACCAAAAAGCGACGCATATAAAATTGCTCGATTTCGTAAGCTTGGTTTTGATTTCCTGGCATGCTTCATGCCGACATCCCCACGAGCGTCTTTAACGCATGTGAATAAAGGTTTGTTTTCGATGCTTCCGGAATTTATAAAGTCATCGAATCAAATTCCATTGGCCTGAGTCTGGTAAATAGATACTTTTTGCTGGCCTGCAACTGTAATTAAGATCGATCCTTTTATTATACTCTAAAACTGGGAAATTATATTCGATAGAACTCAATCAATACCAATATCAACAATACCAATTACCAAACCTTTCATCCTTATAAACCAAGATTCCTTTTTTAGTTAACCACTATTGAAATTAATATTTTACGATACTGAATCTTAATTTGTTCTCTTCTTTTCTCACTTCATATCCGGCTTCCCAGGAAACCCAATATGCGAATTAATGATAGAAAAATTTTTACCTGAACTTTAAAAATAACATAAACAATACGATATATGTTTACTAATTATAATGTTACTAAAACGTTAAATACACGTTGAAATAAATAAAATTATTCGGAGTGGAATAATTCGATGTTTCATTTGTTTATCTAATTGAGAGAAAAATTCTGGAGATAATCAGGTAAATTAAGGAGCAATACCATGAAGAAACATCAGCAATACAAACGAATGGAAGGGAGTCCGATACGTTTTACTCCGTACACATTTAGTTTTCTACATAAGCGTTCTATTTCTATTTTAAGCATGATCTTCACGACAGCATTGTTGACTGCCTGCGGTGGAGGCAAAACAACATTGACCGAGACCCAGTCGAGTAGTATTGCGATTACCTCAGACGATGAACATGTACTGGTCGTCAATCGAGAAGCTGATACCGTATCTATTATAGAAGTGCGTGATGATGATGATGACACTCACGAATTAATTGCGGAACTCGAGGTTGGTGATGAGCCACGTTTTATCGCCATTCAGCCCGGTGATGACTATGCCTTCGTCAGTAATGCGAATGACAGTACGGTCTCGGTTATTACCTTACAAAAAGAGGGCGAAGAAGAAGAAGATGACTCATATCAAGTACAAAAGACGATCCAGGTCGGAATAGAACCTCGCGGTATTACATTTACGCCAAATGGTCATTTTGCCCTGGTCGCAAATCATACTTCTGGCACCGTATCGGTGATCAATACCCACAAACTGGAAGTGATTAAAACCATCACAACTGGGGGTAATCCAACGGCCATTACCATTAGCAATGACGGTGACAATCAAGATCATGATGAACTTGTATATGTTACCCGCTTTTTTGCCGAACTCATTGACCCCGATCGTCCAGATGGTTTTGATGACGCCAAACAAGGTGTGATTGATACGTTTTCCGTTGCCGACGCCGTACATCCACAACGCACTGTCGATGTATCACAAATTCATTTATTGCCATTAGCAGATTCAGGATTCACCAATGATCGACGTAATTTTTGTCAGAATACTCGCAATAGTTTACAAGCAAGTGGCACGACCGTTTTTTTTCCTAGTGGGCCAAATGGTACTGGAGATGGTGCCGCGAGATTAGTTAACGATACATTTTGTCCAGACAACAACAGTAGCGACGACTCTGATGAGGGCCCGATTGCCAATAACCAACAAGGTGTTTATCCAAATATATTGAACGCAATAATGTTACGCAATCAAACCTTGTATTTACCTAACATTGCCGTTCAACCAGAACCACCTGTGTTTTTTGAAAATAATGTACAAGGCCTGGTCTCCAGTATTGATCTTGAAACCGGCCAGGACTTATCCGTCAACATCAATGCACAAATTAAACTTGAAACGCCACCACTGGAAGAATCGGGTTCATTACAACGTTTATTTGCCAGCGATTTAGTTGCAATCGCCGCAAATGCAAACGGAAATGATTTTCTTGTTGTCAGTCGAGGCGGGAGTTTTGTTATCCGTGCAAGTTTGAACGAGAACAAAAGATTATCGATTCATGCACCTGATGATGTGATACGTTTTCAAACGGGTAGCATGCCTACCGGTATTGTCATGAGTTCTGATGGAACACGCGCCTATACCAACAATGAAATTAATCGCTCGGTTACCGCAATTAATCTGGTCGACAATAGTGTCATTTATCAGGACATACACGCCAGTGCTCCGCCGCAACCAGGCAGCCAGGAGCATCGTACGGAGTTAGGGAAATTAGCCTTCTTCACTGCACTTGGTATTCCAGATACATTAGATAACGATGGTGATAATCAATATGATATTAGAATTCGTGACGTGATCCCCGTTGACTTCCGAGGTAAAGCATCCAATTCTGGTTGGAGTACCTGTGCATCATGCCATGAAGATGGACGTTCAGATAACGTCACCTGGATCTTCCCCACCGGACCCGTGCAAACGGTCCCGATGGAAGGCACCTTTGCCAAAGGTAATATCAATGAGCAACGTATCCTGAATTGGAATGGCGTACGTGGCAGCATTTCTGACTTCAACAATAACTCACGTGGAATACAAGGTGGCCGAGGCCATGCGACCAATGTGAATGGTGTAAATCGTACTACTGAGATATTCAATCATGGTCTGACCGGTGGTATTAGCGATGCCTTAGATGCCATGACAGAATGGTCCACGACCATACGCGCACTGAACATGCCACAACCTACTAATGACTTTCCTCTTGTACGTGCACGCCAATTGTTTGAAGATAATTGCGCATCGTGTCACGGCGGTGTGAATTGGACTAAAAGCAGTACCACACCCTACTTAAACAATCCGACGTTCACAGAAAACCCTATTGGTTCTGGCTTTTTTACTGCCGGACCAGCACCCGGTCAAGTTCCATCCTTGGATCTGCGCCTTACTGTTGGCGGCAGTTCAATAGTTAGGATTGATGATCCTGTTGCCGGTGCCTTAACCTTTCTGGACGATGTTGGTACCTTTGATCCAAACAGCGTGTTGGGTATACGTGGTTCAGGTGCCATTGCAGGACAATCGACACAAGGTTTTGCTGCACTGGGGGCAACCGGTTTTAATACGCCAAGTTTGTTGGGCGTTGGTTATCACGCGCCATACTTACATGATGGTAATGCCGAGGATCTTGCGACTGTTTTTGAACGCCATACTTTACCACAACAAGATAATGTATTGATCAGCCAAAAGCTAACGCCAGATGAGCAAACTATTTTGATCGAATTTTTAAATTCGATAGATGACACAACCCCTCTGTTTATCTCAGATACCGAAAAATTCATCCAGGCGGGTAGTTAAGACTAATACCGTTTTCGCACCCTGCGAGCAACAGCTTGCCACACCCAGGCTGTTTGCTCGATTTTTTTTGGTAAACAATAACTGGCCAGTATGGAAAAATATTTGATGGAAATTAACCTTGCCAAAATGCACTCAGAAAAGAGCTCACTAATATTTAATAAATATAGAATTATTATATCACTGTAATTTTATATTTATTTTAATAGTGTCTGTCACCATTGAGCAAATAATCATGCATAGCATTATTTGATAAGGGGTGACTAAACAAAAACCCCTGCACACTATCGCAATCGTGCGATTTTAGAAAATCGAGTTGTTCTTCTGTTTCCACACCTTCTGCAATGACATACAGTCCCATACTGTGCGCCATCGCAATGATGGCCAATACAATGGAAGCATCATTTGAATCTGTTGCAAGGTCATGCACAAAAGATTGATCAATCTTAAGAGTATCGATTGGATAGCGTTTTAAATACGACAATGATGAATAGCCAGTACCAAAATCATCAATGGCAATGCGAATCCCCTGCTCATTCATTTGTTGCAGAGTGTGAGTCACTTTTTCGGGGTTATGAATCATCACGCCTTCGGTGATTTCTAATTCTAATAAGGATGGTTCCAGGTTAGTGTTTTCAAGGGTTTGTGTCACCACCGAGGCCAATGTACCATCGACGAACTGCCGGCTGGACAGATTAACTGTTACTGGTACGACGGGCAACCCCTGCTCTTGCCATGTTTGTAGTTGTGTACAGGCGGTAGTTAAAACCCATTGACCAATAGCGACAATCAATCCGGTTTCTTCGGCGACGGCAACAAATTTGTTCGGAGAAACCAGACCATATTCAGGATGATTCCATCGTAACAAAGCCTCGATGGCGATAACACGCTGCGTCTTTAGGTCAACTTGTGGCTGGTAATATAAAAGAAACTCATCACGCTCAAGTGCGCGTCGCAAATCCTGTTCCAACGTTAACCGCTGCAAAGCCCTGGTAGATAAATCTTCAGAATAAAACTGAAAATTATTTCGACCTAATTCCTTGGCACGATACATGGCTGTATCGGCATTTTTCAATAAGTCTTCTGCATCATCGCTATCATTAGGAAACAAACTGATACCGATACTGGTGGTTACATAAAATTCATGTTCATCGATTTTTATTGGTTTGGCCAGTGTATCCAGCATTTTTTCAGCAACCAATATCACATCTTCTGCCCCAGACACATTCTCGACAATAACCGCAAACTCATCACCACCCAATCTGGCAATTGTATCCGAACTACGAATTTCTGTACTTAAAAACCCCGCTATACTCTTCAAAAATTTGTCACCCGTATTATGACCGAAGGTATCATTGATGTTTTTAAAACGATCCAGATCCATATAAAAGACTGCGATTGACTCTTGATAACGACGAGCACGAATTAAGGCACGGCCGAGACGATCCATAAATAAAAGACGGTTTGGTAACCCCGTTAATACATCATGATGCGCTATAAACTGCAGCTGCTCTTGAGCCTGAACACGATCAGTAATATCGTAATTTATTCCGGTCATCCGTAGCGGGTGACCCTCTTGATCACGAATAACCTGTCCTGCCGATTTGGTATAACGTATGGTCCCATCGGGCCAACAGACGCGAAACTCAATGTCGAATGGCTTCTTTCCTTCCAGGGCGTCTTGCACGGACTGCTCAGCATAATCCCGATCTTCCGGGTGTACCCCGGCGGCCCAGGCATCATAGGCACCTCCAAAACTTTGCTGATTCACACCGTATAATTCAAACATACGGTCATCCCAATTCAGCTCATTCGACTCTACATTCCAATCCCAAATTCCTATATGGGCTGCTTGGGTGGCCAGGTCCAGGCGTTCAGCCAACGCCGCTACATCACGCTCTGCTTGTTTATGTTCAGTAATGTCATACAAAATGATTAAATGATTTCCCTTATAGGCTTCTGTCAACAATGAGGCACTCGCCATAACAAATCGTGTCGAACCATCCTTACAACGAATTTTTAATTCAAATGGCTCGAACTCAACCCCTTCCTTTAAAGCTCTGTCCAGGCGTTGTTCCCAGGTTTTGCCAACCCAGTTCCTATATTCTTTATTCGGGTAGGCCCTTGGCCACCAGTCAGCCAGGGTCGGTATATCATTTAAATCATAACCAAAGGCACGAACAAATGCCGGATTCAGATAAGTAATGTTTTGCTGTTCATCGTTGAGCGCATACGGCACGGGTGAAGCATCAATTATATTTCTAAAATGCGCCTCACTTTTCTTCAATGCCTCTAACGCATGAAATCTTTCAGTTATATCAATACCAGAACTTACTGTCCCAATAATGTGCCCACTGTTATCCTTCGATAAGGCGTTATGCCAGGCAATACATCGATGTTCACCCTGCTTGGTGATTATTTCATTTTCAAAATATTCAACATTATCGATATTACCCTGCATCAGCTGCTGATAGATGGAAAACACCTGTTCATATTCTTCTTCAGGTAAACAAACTTTAAACCAGTTTTGTCCAATAAGCTCATCGGATTCATAACCTAATATTTCATAACCTTTGCCGCCAATCATGACGATCCTGGCCTGATCATCTAACTCGACCAGGATAACTTCGGCTAAATCAAGGTATCGATTCACCTTATTGATTTGCTGACGTAGGCTATCCTGTTTTTGTCGCATATCTTATCCTGCCACATTTATTTTAATGTTTCTATTGGCTGCTGTTTGCTATCGAGTATTAAAGACGATCTGGTTATCAAATCACCAATATTAATTAATCTGTTGTTTTGAAATATCTTTTATCTAATTTGTAGGTCAGGCATCAATATAAACCCAGCAATTGTATAGTGAAACCCTAATACGAATTCAATATCGGCCTGCCGATTGGAAACATGAGTAATGAGGCTGGTTTACCTCAGTTACTCTTGTCCAGGACCAGCCAGTTAGCTAATAAACTAAATGAACCGTTTGTATCCGCGTTAGCTAAATTCAGAAGTTTTGACAGCGACTTAAATGATGAACAAACACTATTCATCCTAATTCAACTCGAATAATCATTATCTTAAGCTATGGTTAATAGATAACTTTTTAGTTCGTATTTGCTGTTCTAGCCGGGCCATAAAAAGTAATAACTACTGTGTATCGAATTCTCTAATACATAATATTAATGCGGGAAAATCAAATGATCACCAGTCGGTTACCTATACTGTTATGCTCATTGGTGTTTCTGGTTTCGACTGCCGCAAGCGAGACCGTTTCCGATAAAGTAATCAAATTAGCGGCTTCTACCTCGGTTGAAAACTCTGGTCTACTTAAGTATTTGCTACCAAAATTTAAAGAAAAGCATCATTATAAAATTGAACTTCATATCGTTGGCAGTGGCAAAGCATTACGCATGGCTCGCACAGGCGATGTCGATATGGTATGGGTACACTCACCGACTTCGGAAAAAAAGTTCGTCTCAGAAACGTATGGTATTAAACGTCATACCGTGATGCGCAATAACTTTATTCTTGCTGGCCCAATAAGTGACCCCGGTAAAATTGAATCTGCTGAGAATATTTACGATGCACTCAAAAACATCGCGGCACAGCAGCACAGCTTCGTATCCAGAGCCGATGACTCTGGCACAAAAAGAATTAGCCCTGTGGAAAAAATCAGGCATCGATCCTTATGGTACTAACTGGTATGTGGAAACCGGAAAAGGTATGGCTGCCAGTCTGAAAATAGCACAAGATGAAAAAGCCTACATCCTGATCGATCGGGCAACCTTTTTTGCTGCGTAAAAATAATGATCTCAAGATCGTGCTTGAAGATGTTGCTAATCTCACTAACCCTTACTCAGTGATTGCTGTCAATCCCAGGAAACATTCTCAAGTCAACCAAACCGGGGCAAACAAATTAATTACCTGGCTGCTACGTTATCCTAAAATTACCCTTACCAACCGAAAATAACACCTTCCAGAAGTAAATTATGCCCGAGGTATTCACTGGTAGTGGCATTTCTGAATTTCTTAGCTTTGCCACCAAAACGGCGTAATAAGCCTGCGCTAGCTTTTATACCATCACCCAAAGTGAATGATTGAACAATCAGACTCTTCTGCCGATCGGATAATCTTTTACTCACTGATATACCCTGATTCGGTAAAGGTTTAGAGCGGTAGATGATCTTTACTTTATCCCGCGTGGAAGCTTCCAGTTTCTTTTTATAAAACGCATCACGAAATACAGCAGCACGACAGGCCCCGCTTAAAAAAGTTTTCTCAACCGCACGCATTCCCCCTTTTACACCCTTGATAACAGGCTGTTGGACCGGATTCGGATAGGCCGCAATAATAGAGAGCGTCGATAAATTGGGTGGAGAGATTCCACAAATCTTTTTGGCGACTAAATCAGTGGTACTGTTAATTTCGTTATCTGTTTTACCGGCGATCAGAAAAAATCCCAGGTGGCCGGGTAATTTCACCAACACTTCGTGGCCAAGATGTGCCATTCGCCATGAGATAAAATGCGGGCCATCAAAAACGATATCGTACTTATCATTACGCATCTCACGTTGGTAATTAAGCCAGTTTTTGGGATGCTCATAGACTACTTTTTGGCCAAGTAATTTGGTCAAATGCTCAGCAATTGGACCATATACTTGCTGACCTGCTTCTGGCTTTTCTCGGGGAGGAGCAGTAAAAACGAGATCTTTGGCTAACGCGCTCTGAATAAAAAATAAAAGACCAAACGAAAAGAACCATTTCATCAGATGGCTTTGTATCATTTGACAACTCCTCATGTTCAACACGATTTAGTTTTATTGTATTTAGTATATATCGTCCCTGATAGTCATTACATTAATTATGGCTAAAAAATTGCCATAACACTCCCATGAATCAATAGCATAGCTCAATTTCGTGGGCGACTCGAGACATTAAAACAGCAAATTTTGTCAAATTTCGAGATTTTGATTGCAATTACTTCGTAAAGCGCTAAGTTAGATAGCACAAACAACAATCTGAAATCAGCCAATTACACCAATGTTCAAAGCCGTTCGAAGTCAAAATTCCCACCATTCTGGTATCGAAGCTGGCTCACTTGGCCCATTAGCCATCCCAACCGAGATTGCGCGTCTGTCCCGACCCTATTTAAAGAACAAACAACTTCAGCACTGGGCCGCTGAGCTCCCCATTGGAAACACCAGTGTTTCCGCACATCAAATGCTGGAAAAACTGAAGTCACTAAACGCCTGTCGTTATCCTTATAAAGAGCGTTTACAGTTACACAACACACTTCGACCCGTTTTAGATGAATTACTTCATGCAATACGCCAACCACTGCGCCAGGCAAATATCCCGCTAGATCAACAACAACTCTATCGGGCGGCCTTATTGCAAGAGCTGCTTGAACAAATGGCATTGGGTTATAAATTAATAGTCAGCGAGTTATCCAGCCCACATAAACTCAAAGAATTCGATACATTTTTGTTAACAGAAAGTATCTACATGGCGATCCTTTATCTTAGCCAACGTCTGATCGATGCTTATGGATTATATGCCCCTGAACCAACGCATGTCTGGTCTGACTTAAATCGCCTTTATCAATTTGCTGAAGCTCGAAATCTTCATACCCAACAGGTCGATGATCCTTTTCCGAACACACCGTTGCCCGTAAAGCTAAATATCGATTTTGCCTATAAGCGAATATTGCTATTATCACTCGCTGAACCCTATCACTTAATGCAATATGAAGCCGATGATATGTTTCGGCTTATTTCATCTTCAGTAGAAAGTTGTTTGCTCGAACCCTTTACCGAGATCGTTACTAAAGGTGAATATGCGATTGATATGGATGCTGATTTTGGACCTAAATTTGTTGTTGACGAAAAACAATGGCAGGCAAGCTTACCCCGCTTGATCGATATATCTGCAGTCAAATTACAATTGAATCTCCATTTACAAAGATTATTATCCTCCAGTCTGAATCATGCTGAATTTGATTCCATATCATTACTAGAACGCCAACAACGCGACATGTTATTAAGACTGGCCGACGCCTGGAATGCTACACTAGTACGAAAAACGGAACGCTTCGCTTTGGCTGCCCAGGTTGAACTCACCTCTGGTCTGAACGCGGCTCACCATTATATATCTGAACAAAGGAAGTTCACTCCTGAAATGGACGAATTAAGGCTTGCCAGTAACTTCGATGATCAGAACTTAAAAGATAAGAGTAATACGGTTCTGGCATGCGCGCACCGGGAAGCACTGCAAAAAGACCTGCGACATGAAAACCAACAATATCAACTTAACCCGTGGTCACAGCATAACATTAGTCCAATTGGTGTCGCTTTAAACACTGAACAGGCCGGCCACGATATCGATGTCAGGGTTGGTGAATTAGTTACTTATCGAATAGCTGAAAAGAACAATCAACGCTGGCAGATTGGTGTCATTCGTTGGCTAAAACATGAGTTTGAAGTGAATACCGAAGGCAAGGTCAATATTGGCATTATGAACATTGCGACTGCGGCGGCACCCATAGGCACTAAGGCAATTGAAGGTCTGGGTAGTGGAACTGATTATTTTCGCAGCCTGCTGATCCCAAAACAAATTTCGATTAACCAAACCCGAAGTTTGATTGTACCCGCATTACTTTATGATGTTGGCACCGTATTGGCAGTAAATATGAAACAAAAAATATTTTACGCCAAGCTAACCCGCATGTTGATCTCGACTCGCTCGTTCACCCAGTTTGATTTTAAAATTATACAGCGACCAGTTGACTTTAATTTTTAATCCAAACCTTTAACTATAAGCAGGGCACCTAACTGACTTGCATAATAAAACGCCTGCTCGCGCATATCCTGATGACCGACATTTAATGCACGCAGAGCTTGTTCTTTCCATTTACCGTTGTTGGTTAACTCTGCAAACTGATACGTCGTCTCTATCAACACCGAACTAGGGGATGGGAGTGGACCATCGCTCACAATCGTTTGACCGCTACCGTATTTTAATAACATATTTTCCGCCAGTATCCAGCCCTGGTGGCCATAAAATCTTTGCCAGGCCTGGGCCAAAATCTCTTCAAGCCACTTCCTATCCTCATCCCGTTTTTTCAATTGCCACCATGCCAGTAACGCCTGGGCGGTATAGGCATAATCCTCTAAACTACCTCCACCTAAACTGGCTATGTCGCTATAAGCTCGATGCAGTTCCTTTTGTTCTGAATCCCAAAGTTTATCTCTAAAATACCCGATCAATTCAGAGGCAACGTGTTCATAATGTTTGTTGTGTTTTGCGCCAGCAATAAATGCGCTAAGACTGAGTGCATTCCAGGCGGTCAGGATTTTTTCATCCTTGGGAATCACTCTTTGGCTACGAGTCTTAAGTAGTTTTTTTCGAACGGACTGCAATTTAGATGTCACATCTTCTTCTGAGACCTTCAGTTCTTTTGCTAGCGTAACCACATCCATCACTTCAACAAAATGATGCCCGTCCTCTAAATCAGGCGCACCCGATACCCCCCAGTATAATCTGATTAGTTTGTATTCTTCCGCGCTGAGTTTTTGTTTCAGGGTTTCGTTAGTCCACAGATAATATCCGCCTTCCGTCCCATGATTATCGACGGCTGATAAGCTTGCTGCAAACGCTGATGAATTGGTTGCCAGGTCGTTTATAATAAACTCTAATACCTCATCAGCAATCTTTCTATAATGATCGTTTTCAAATATGACCGCCGCACGATAATACAGGCTTGCAAGTAACGCATTGTCATATAGCATTTTTTCAAAATGTGGGATCTGCCAACCCGGATCGACTGTATAACGGTAAAAACCACCGCCTAATTGATCACGCAGACCCTGACTGGCCATCTTATCCAGGCTTAACAGCAAGAAATCTCGAATTTGCTTGTTTGATTTATCTCGTGCATACAATTCCAGTAATGTGCTTAATTTAGGCACGTTGGGAAATTTGTTTTGTTCACCAAAACCGCCTTGCATAGTATCTGCACTACTCAGACTTTGATAAATAAATATCTTGTTTAATTCATCAACCCATGATTTTGAAATCTTGCCTGAAGTAGAAACTTCAGCGGCAGATAGTTCTGCACTTGCCGCCTGAGCCATATTGCGAAGCGGACCGGGCCCTTCCAGCCATTGTTTATTTAATATCTTCAGGACCTTTATAAAATTATCGGTCGGTACATATGTCATACCCACCAGTGGATAACCATCCGGAGTCACAAATACATTCAACGGCCAACCAGCATGCCCCTGAGTGCGTTCAGTAAAATCGATTAACTGGGCATCTAAAGCCGAATTTAATTCCCGATCCACTTTAACTGGAATAAAATGAGCATTTAATAATTTGGCGACTTCATCATGCTGATAGGACTCTCTTTGCATGACATGACACCAATGGCATGAAAAATAACCACTCGACACAAAGATTAATTTATTTTGCTCACGGGCTTTTTGCAAGGTACTGGCATTCCATTCTTGCCAGCGAACCGGGTCTCGTCCGTGCATATCCAGATAGGGTGATGCATGTTGATAAAGAGCATTTTTAGTCGCCTTGCCAGTCGCAATACTATCTGTTTGCATTTCTTTCGCGCTAGCAACCTGAACAGATAAATACGCTATAACGATCAATATGAACCAGCGTACAAAAAATAATTTATTATCTATAGTCATCTTAAAATTCATAAACCCCTGCCATTTACTCATTTTTATAGAATTACTACCGAGGTAATTCTCTAGCTATTCATAGACCTCCTAGTCAGAGTCAGTCCGGCCTCTATAAGTTCCATACCCTAAGCATTAAATTTGGGATTATTAATGGCCCCGCAACGGTTAAGTAGATTAGAACTGAGGGGATAACAGATTAAAAATTTAATCATTAACTAACATGATTCAATGAAGGCATATCAGGGGCTAATTTATTGTTTCGACGAGATCTTCTTTTATTTTGTAGTAGTTATTTAGTTCCTGATAAAAATAAGACTCCCATATCAGGTCCGGTTGCCAAAATTCATTAATCATATTCCAGCCATCAATTTGCGATACCTGATCAGACATTATTAGATAGAGTACGACGAAAACGGAAGCACGTTGATTGTTTTCACAGTGGACGAGAATTTTCTTATCCTGTTGCAGGTTCATACTATTTAAAAAACGTAAAAATTCACGGCTTTGTGGCTTTTTAAAGTCAGTAGGGATCGAAATATAAACCATGCCAAGCTGTTTTACCCAGGATTCCTCATCGTCAAGTGAATACTCAGCATCTTCTAATCCAAGATTTACAATGGTTTGGTAACCAGCATCAGCCAACAACTCCAGTTCACTCATTGCTGGCTGCCCTGAGATCGCTATATTCGTTGTTAATTCCCAGAAGTTATCGATATCATCTATTTTGTCCATCAGTAACCCGCCTCAAACAAGTATCCTGGTAAACCATTTACTAATATCATCTATTTGTTCCGGACAAACATTGTGTTCCATTGGGTATGTTTGCCACTGTACTGACCACCCTAATTCAAATAAACACTGCTTTGATATTTGTGCCAACTTTATCGGCACCACCGGATCATAATCTCCGTGCATCATCATTATGGGGATTTCTAAATTCTCATCTTTACGCTCTGCAGCCAATGAACCAGACAAAGGCAAATAGGTTGACAACGCCAATATTCCAGCAAGCGACTGAGAAAATCGTAAAGCAGTATGCAATGCCATTGCCCCACCTTGCGAGAATCCAGCTAAAACAATATTTTTTGCAGATACGCCTGATTGAATTTCATTTTCTATCAGGTTGGCAATTTTCTTTTCTGTTCCCTGGATCCCCTGTTCATCTTCCTGTGCATATTCAGATATATCTATGATGTCATACCAGGCTGGCATCACATGGCCTGCATTAATGGTCACCGCCTGAGTTGGTGCATGAGGAAAGATGAAACGAGTTTTTGATTTGTTTGGAAATTCGAGATCAGCCGCAATGGGTTCGAAATCATGACCATCAGCACCTAAACCATGTAACCAGATAACTGAATATTCAGGCTTATCCGGACCCAGTATCACCGCTGGTAATATTCCGTTATCACTCATGCTTTTAACTCGATCGGCTCTCCCGCCTGCTCAGTAAAATACTGACTCAGGGCATTAAACAGCTCCGTGCCATCATCGTCTTTCACCCAGCTACGATTGTCCAGATTAAAATCAAAATGAAATCCACCACTTTTAGTTGCGACCCATATCTGTTTCACAGGTGCCTGACGGTTGATTATGATTTTGGTGTTATTTTCAAACGTAACTGTAAAAATGCCGCCTGCCGTTTCGTAGTCCAGATCCGTCTCCATTTCATCGAGCTGCTCTTCAATACGTTCAATAATGTCATCCACATTTTGATTAAATTCAGATTCGTCCATAATAATTACCTTGATTTGCAAGCTGACCAGTTTATCAAATTTTAGAATATTCGTCGCACTGTTCCGGAACTGAGAAATCGGCCAGAAAAAATGAATCAGAAAAACCAAATAGTGAAAGTCAAGCAGAGAGAATAGGGCTGAGAAAACGGGTCAAAGCAGATATGCCTGACATAAAAAAACGGGGCATAAAGCCCCGTTTTTTGTTGGTTAGGTAAATAGCTGCTTATTTAACTTTCGTCGAAGCAGAATCTTTACCGCCCTTATTGTCTACCCAGCTCAGCTCAATAGCATCGCCTGCTTTCGCACCGGTCAGTACGACTGAGACATAA
>CAMYOL010000004.1 GCA_947260005.1 uncultured Ectothiorhodospiraceae bacterium | reverse complement strand
CATGGCTTTCAGCAAAGTGTTATTGTGCCTGGATAAAATGGCTGCACGTATTGCCGATGCACTGCAAATGCCATGAACCAGAGGTAGTTCAATATAGCCGACCGGCTCGGTGTTCCATCGCAGCAGGATGCGAATCCCAGAATAGTCATTCAAGCCGCTTATATCTTCAATTGCTTGAGAAAGTTCGATATCCAATACTTTAATGCGCTTGCTCACCTGCTCAACCTCCCGATATAACGGCATAAATTAGCTATTATTTTAGTCACTTGCTCTGCTTCGATATCTTCTGAAGTTCGAAGGGCAATGCCTATGCCATTTAAAAAAATTGATCTGTATTCCATTGTTTATATTGATATTTAATTAGCTGAAGACAATTGAAGGGATTTGTTGCTTTAGTTACAAAGTACCAAACTATTGCATTTCTGGTCTACCTTGGTGCAAAACTGGTAAAAAAAGTTGTTTTGTTGGCAAACCCAAATAACTATCCAACGGAATAAATGAATCATCTTTTTAAATTCGTCGTTATTTTATAATAACAAACCTGAACTATGTATTATGTCACAATAGAATAATAAGTTGGCATGCGACAAATTGTCACATGCCTAATTTAACAGTGGCAGGACATGGGAATAAGTCAATTGTGTATATAGTGTGTGCTAGAATAGCTTGTGAACGCGCACTGGAAGCAAGGTAATTATGCATAAATTACCTAAGGGCATTCAGCTCGTTGTTTGATACCCACAGATATGGGGTCAGACTCTGAGACATCCCCACAAAATACTATTTAATTTCAACGAATTAGGGTGTATAGTTTAACTAAAACGAAGTGCGCATCGAATTTTTTCTCTGAACGTATTACTTTTCGGAGGATAAAATGCACACACTCTCAGTACTACACAAGTTACTTACTAAATCTGTTTCAATCCACGCGATACGTCTCAATGCTCTCATGGCCGCTGTCCATGCGTTGACTCAAGGTGCAAAGGCTCAGATCACATCACTGGGTCGCAATCTTGTCGGCAACGCTTACGATAAACATAAGATCAAACGGATGGATCGCCTTATATCAAATCCACACCTTTACAAAGAGCGTCATAGTATTTATACCGTTCTCACTCAAAACCTTCTTTCGGGATTGCCAGAACCAATTATTTTAATTGACTGGTCTCCGTTATGCGCCGACCAAAGTTGGCAACTGCTGCGAGCGGCTCTCCCTGTCGGCGGGCGAACCATCACGCTTTATGAAGAAGTGCATCCTCAATCAAAGCTTGGCAATCGAAAAATACAGCATCAATTTTTGGCTAAACTGGCGACCATGATTCCAACCACAGCTCGCCCGATCATTGTCGCCGATGCGGGATTTAAAACACCTTTCTACCGCTATATTGAAGAGACATTAGGGTGGCATTGGATTGGGCGAATTCGAGGACGAGACTTTATCTGTGAGAACAATGGGTTAGAGCAGTGGTTCGGCGCTAAGTTGCTCTATCAAAAAGCCACAACGACAGCGAAAACCTTAGGTAAGATTAAATGGGTTAAGAGCAATCCGCTAGCAGCCTTTATTGTGCTGATTCGCTCTCCAAAAAAGAAACGTAAGGTTGTCACCTATGCGGGAAAAGAACGTCAATCAGCACGAGATAAAGTGCATGCTAAAAGAGCAAATGAACCGTGGTTGCTTGTTGTCTCATTGTCACTGCACGAGCGCACACCTAAACAGATCGTAAAGCTGTTTCGTACTCGGATGCAAATTGAAGAAGGCTTTCGGGACAGTAAGGCCGTTCACTACGGATTGAACTTATCGCAAAAAAGGAACATGTGTGAAAGAAGGCGATCAATATTGTGCTTGCTAGCCAGTTTAACACAATTTATTCTTTGGTGTATTGGTACGGCAGGAAAACAGAGCCCGATTGCAAAGCAAGTCAGAGTGAATTCATCAAGCAAACGAGAGCCGTATTCTGTTATTTTTTTAGCTCGCTTGTTACTTAGGCAGAAGAAATTTCAACTATTAGAGATGGAAATATTTTCTTCACTGAAGACTATCAAAAGCTATATGGAATCAGTATTGTGTGCATGAATTCGTGGGGATATCTCAGTCTCTGACCCGGGTTTTCTCTTATCCCTGCTGTTATCCCTTTAGAGCACCTATCCTCCGTCATCCCGGACGAGCAACGCGAAGATCCGGGATCCAGAATCCATCAAACACTCAACACCCACCTGGATACCCGCATCCGCGAATATGACAAACCCGACTTTACTTACGCCTTCCATTAACCGTAGCCCGTATGCAGCAAAGCGCAATACGGAGCCAAATTCAAACCCTGCTCCGTTCCTAAAATTATCAATGACAAGCGCGGTATCTCACCTCAATTCGCCTTTATCCTGGAAAAAGTGCCTGGTATCAGCGCTGAAAATGTGGGTTAGAATGCAGACAGAATATGACCTGTGGGAAGCACGGCAAAAAGCGGCTTGAAATTTACCCAAAAAAATCGATAAATACTTAAATTTTATAGGCTAGTAAGCACTCTTGAGTGGTACACTTATAACTTGAATTCACCAGTAAATATCTATTATGTCGAGTCTGACCCTAATATTACTCGACATCTGATTTCCTTGCTTGTGATCAATGAAATTTCCAATATCAGTGTTATCAACGCAGCGGTGCGAAC
>CAMYOL010000003.1 GCA_947260005.1 uncultured Ectothiorhodospiraceae bacterium | reverse complement strand
ATGTATATATTACATATCCTAATCCTCGCCACTGCTTACATCACCATATGTGCAGGCTCTTATCTTATGATTCGCGGTGCCGGTGCGGTGTCATTAGGACAAGGGGCTTTAGTCGGCATCGGTGCTTACGCCATTGCGATTGGCAGCGGTCAACATGATTTACCCTATATGTTGTCTCTATTCATCGGTGTTATTGTCGCCTTTGTTGCGAGTCTGGTACTTGCACACCTGTCCATTCGTTTACAGGGTGATTACCTGGTTATCTCCACCTTGTCATTTCAACTTGTCTTATATGAGATCGCAGTAAACCTGACGGAACTAACCAATGGTCCAATGGGTATCGCAGGTGTACCCCGGCCAGAATTTTTGTTTATGTCCTTTTCGGATGATACATTTTTATTCTTGTTTTCGACACTGCTTGCTATCATCGCACTGGTGGTGACAGCGGGTTTGAAGAAAACCCCTTTTGGTAATATCCTGACTGCCGTTAAGGAACAACCTACCATCGCACTGGCAACCGGTTACAGTGTTTCCAAAATCAAAATCCAGGTTTGTGCCTTAGGTGGTATTTTTGCCGGTATCGGCGGAGCAGTCATTGCCAGTACTACACGTTTTGTTGATCCTTCTTCCATTTCATTTGCAGAAAGCATACTCGTTCTTTCCATTGTTGTGCTTGCCGGCAATCGCGCGGTACTAGGAATACTGTTTGGTGTATTTGTCGTAATTGTTATACCGGAATTTTTACGTTTTATTGGTTTTTCTGCGCCTATAGTCGGTTATGCACGTGGTATCGCTTATGGCATTCTGTTGATTATGGCAGCAAGAAGTACGGTGTTGTCGCTTGAACGGAATCGGGCTTAGCCATGTTAGAGTGCAAAGATATCCGTCTGGCCTTTGGCGGTAACCAGATACTTAAAGGTTTAAGTCATTGCTTTGAACCAGGTCTCACCGCGTTGGTTGGCAATAACGGCACCGGTAAAAGCACCCTGCTCAATATCATTTCGGGTTTTATCAAGCCGGATTCGGGACAGGTTTTGTGGCAAGGTAAAGATCTAACTCAGTCCGATCCAGTTGCGATTGTCGATTCAGGCATTACGCGCTCCTTTCAGGACGGGCGTATGGTCACTGCATTAACGGCCTGGGAACACGTCGCGCTCGGATTCAGAGAAAAGGGTAGTTTTTATATCCTATCGTATTTAACGAAGATCTATCGCAACTCCCTGATAAAAGAACGCAAACAACGTTCCATCGATTTAATGAAATCACTGGATATTTTACATCTGGCAGAAAAACCCGTTTCCACCTTATCAATTGGTCAGCGCCGCCTGATAGCGCTGGCGACCTGTTTTGCCGCTGATTCTGCCTGCTATTTACTGGATGAACCGACTGCCGGCCTGGACAACAAGTTCATTGGTATGGCTGAGGATTATATGAAGATGTTGGCCAGCAAAGATAAGATTGTACTTCTTGTCGAACACAACAAACGATTTGTGGATGCTTTAAGTGCTGCGAGAGTACATTTTGGATAATACTTATTTACACACCCGATTTAATATTGGAATAGTTGTATGTTGTTAAAAGTTGCCATTAACGAAATACGCTATCAAAGGGCAGTTATTGTTTCTGATATTAATATCGAGGTTTCCGCAGGTGAGATAATTGCTATTCTGGGACGAAATGGCAGTGGTAAATCCTCATTGATTAAATCAATTATTGGTATGCACACGAATTGGGATGGAAACATTATCCTGGATGATCGGGTTATCCAGGCCCCTGAACCCGATCAGTTAAAGACATTGGGGGTTTCCTACCTGCCTCAGGTCGATCCGGTTTTTGAAAAGATGTCAGTACGAGATAATTTAAAAATATCCGTTTTAAAACAACCCGCCCAATTACCCTATGCGATAGACTTGCTACCTGACAGGATTAAAGGCCGCTTAAACGAAAATGCATCCGTTTTATCAGGAGGGGAAAAACAATTGCTTGCCCTTACCATGATCTTTGCAAGCCAACCACGACTGGTTTTACTGGATGAACCCTGTGCCTCACTTTCAACCACTGCGGCTGAGGAAATCCTCCAACATATCAAATCGATGGTTGTGAAGACCAATATGAGTGCAATGATTGTTGAACAAAAGGTGCATGAACTACTGACCATCGCCGATCGGGCTTTGGTTATTTCGGATGGTCTGATTGCCTATATGGGAGAGGCTGCCTCTATACCCAAAGATCTTAATATGGGTATCGAATCATAATATGCTCTTGGTTAAAACCTGGCACGGCCTGAACCATCGAAGATGGTTAGGTTGGTCATAATGACCAGAACTTGCAGAGCAAGTTTAGGGAATCCTTAATAAACCCGACAGGGTTTTAAGGGGAAACCCGAAGGGGTTCTTTGACTAGACCTACAATAAAATAGCAGGTGACCAGAACCAGCAGCGCTGGTTCAGGAAATGACTGTAGCGCAGCGTAAGGAATACTGCGTGAAGCGAGAATCGCTTCGAGGCAGTGACTTAATGAACCCGACAGGGTTCTAAGTGCACGTTATTAAATTTTCCGACGTTCATAAAAAAAAATCCCTGACACTTGAAGCATCAGGGATTTCGGTATTAAAACCTGGCAGTGACCTACTTTCACATGGGGAAACCCCACACTATCATCGGCGATGAGTCGTTTCACTTCTGAGTTCGGGATGGGATCAGGT
>CAMYOL010000002.1 GCA_947260005.1 uncultured Ectothiorhodospiraceae bacterium | reverse complement strand
TCTAAAACGGATCTAGGTGAAGTTGCCGGTCGTACATCAGTATTGCGTTACAAGTTTACCGGTCGCCGTATTGGTGAATGTTCATTAAAATAATAATTACTTTACTTTTGATCTCGAAAGAGATCCTTAAGACGCCCTGCTTGTTAAAACATCATAAATATTGCACATCAGTTTGGATTAGAGATTGTTGCAGAAGGCGTGGAAACTAAACAACAACTTGATTTTTTGAAAAACGAGGGGTGCCATATCTACCAGGGTTATTTTTATAGTAAACCAATCCCATATTTACAACTCAAGGAATTCTTAACAGATGATAATAAATCATCAGGAATTGCACTATAAAAATATAAGTTACTTTAATCTTAATCTTATTATTGAATATATTATCCCAAGTAGAATATTAACAGTTAGAATAATAAATTAGATTATAAAGTTACCCTGGCCTGTTACGTATTTGTTATGATAAGCCATGTTTGATTTTTTCTTCAAGTGGCGTCATCGTCGTATCATACGGCGATCTTCTATCTCTGAAAAACAATGGCAAGATGCCTTTAGTTCATTGCCGTTGTTGGCAGGAATCAATGCTAAGGAAAAACAACAGCTGCAAGAATTAACTATTTTATTTTTGCATTACAAAGCATTCGAAGGTGCTCAGGGCTTTGTGGTAACACAATCAAATGCCTTGATCATTGCCTTGCAGGCCTGTCTGCCAATCCTGAATTTAGGCATAAATTCATTTTCAGGTTGGTATTCAGTCATTGTGTATCCTGCTGGGTTTGTAACCAGGAGAGTAACGACAGATGAGTCGGGAGTTGAACATGTTGTTCACTCAAATCTTGCGGGGGAGTCCTGGCAAAAAGGGCCGGTGGTATTGGCCTGGGATGATACTGAGAATGCAGGTATTATCGATGGTCATAATCTCGTTATCCATGAATTTGCACATAAGTTAGATATGCAAAATGGAGTGGCGAATGGCTTTCCGCCCTTACATGCTGAAATGGACACTGAACTGTGGGTTGAGGCCTTTAGTGCCGGGTATAAAGACTTTCAACAAAAATGCGAGAAAGGTAAACACATCGGGATAAATTGTTACGCGGCAACCGATCCAGCTGAGTTTTTTGCTGGGTTAAGTGAGGTCTTTTTTGAGCATCCTGAAGTCATTTTTAGGCACTACAATAATATTTATGATCAGTTACGACTATATTATCGTCAGGATCCTTTGTTGCGATTAGGGCGAAAATCTTAAATTACAGTGGCTTAGAGCTTCAGGCGCAAAATCTTTATTAGGGCTACAGGGCTATTTTTGTTAACATTAGACAGGAATCGAATAATAACTATTATGTAGCGTATCTAGATATCAAATATGACTGAACGTTGGTATAAGCGATCCAGGCCCCGGCGCAGAACAATTGTTGCTGCCAGTACATTGGTCGTCATCATTTTACTGCTCTCTTTTGCTCCCACCTTTATAGCACGTTATTTTATTGCCGACATACTCGATGATTTTGGCATCGAACATGAAGGAATCAGTTCAATCCGCATAAATATTTGGAAACGCGAGGTCTGGGCAGGCCCAGTGCGTTTTCATTCAGGGGATGTGGGTCCTGGGCAGTTAGGCGAGATAGGCATCAAAGTACATTTATTTCCTGTGTTAAAGAAACATGCGTTGATTGAAAAAGTACTCGTCCAGGGGATGGATCTTTATGTGCAGCAAGATAAGGAAAGTGGTTTTGCCCTGAATGGCGTTCCTCTGAATCAGTTTATTTCTGAGGCAGATGCGGGTGATGCTAAAAATGACATTGATGACGAAGGGGGTTGGGGGGCCGGACTGGTTCAGTTTGAGGTACAAGATAGCCGTTTGATCTTTAAAGACCAAACAGGTGGCAGCCTGACGATTAAGATTGATCGTTTTACCCTGGAGGATTTTCAAACCTGGGAACCGGATAGTCCAGGCACAGTAATGCTAAAAGGCAGTATTAACGGAGTAATGCTCGATTTGACCGGGAATGCTCGACCCTTCGCCCAGCATATAACCGTGAATCTTGATGCCAGGACTCAGGAACTGGATTTATCTAAGATTATAGAATTTACCGGACCACTTGGTTTTGATCGAAAGGAAGGTGTTTACGCCAGTAATTTACACCATGAAATTACCCTGTTTGATACCGGTCGATTAGAGGGCCATGCGGTTGGTCAAATCGAAGTTCGGGGAGCTGACTATGAACAGGCCAATAAGTTTGCCATTGCAGTTGAACTGGCGGATATTGATATTGATACTCGTTATAGTTTGAGTAAAGCGGATAAGCTATCGGTTGATGGCCAATTTGATATAACGCTGGCGAAACTGGCTGGTGATTTTGAAAATAAGAATGCTTTTTCGATTGACGCGGCTCAGGTTAAGGTTGGGCAGCTGAATACGTCACTTGATGCCGACAAGGCGTTTCAATTAAAAGCCAATCCACGGGTTGATATTACCAAGGGAAGATTTTCAGGTCGCGTGCAATTATCGATGGATGTGTTGTTGGATGTGTTACGTTACCTAAGTTCAATTTCTGCTCCAAATAAAGTAACTAAAGATACCATTGAAGAAACCGGGCTGGATGAATGGGCTGATGAGGAGGTTACTTTACCGCCGTCCGATATCACGGTAACTAAATTAGAAAGTAACGTCAGTGCTATAGAATTAAAAACAGCCGGCGGTCAGGTTACTTTGGATCTTGAGGCGGATAGTAAGGTCACTGATATCGTGGTGGCAACGGACGAACGTTCAACAAATGTTAACTCTTTGCGGAGTAAGCTCGATTTTTTACAGTTAAGCTCTAAAGATGATGAACTAGCAGTAAAGGTGAAGGGTTCAAATAAGCTATTCGATTTAAAATTAAAAGGTCCGTTAGGGGAAGGAAAAATTAAACAGGCCGGACTATCTCAACATGTCGAGTTGGAGATCAAAGGTGGTGACATTAACATTGACGGTTCGGCTAAGGCCGAAATAGATGAAACGGGTTTGTCGCTCTACAAAACAGATATACTACCACCGGCCAGTATTGCTGTGGGTGCGATAAACGCCAATCTAAAGAAAGCAGATTTTTCATTAGTGAATGAAAAGATGTTATGGAAGCTGGATGCAGGTTCATCTATAGACCTGGCATCGATTGAATTTGCAAAAGATTCATTGACGGCGGCAAAGGTAAAACGTATTGAAGTTACCAGGGCACGGGCCGATCAAGATCTAAATCTCGATCTTGATAAGGTTATGATTAAAGGCTTAGATGCATCAGTAACGCGCCAGCTAATCAACGGTCTGGTTGAAGGTTCGCCAACAAAGAAATCAAAGCAATCAACCGATCAGGATTCGGATCAGGATATATCTACAAAAGAGACACTAAGCAAACAAACGAAAAATTCACCCTTTGAGATTAAACTCAATCTTTTCACGGCCAAGGGGTCAAAGCTTCGCTTTCGCGATGAGAAGGTGAAACCACGGGTAAGACTTGATCTGGATATACAAACGGCAGATGTGCGTGATCTCGATTCACGTAATTTAAGTCAGCAGTCGCATGCCAGCCTGGTTGCTAAGATCAATGAGTTCACCCATCTTGAATTAAATGCCCAGGCAAGTAATCCAGGACCAAATTTAAATCTTAGCTTAAATGGCAAACTGGATGATTTAGAGTTACCTCCCTTTTCCTCTTATGCCGCTGAATTTGGTGGTGTAAATATAGGTAATGGACAATTCCATAGTCAGGTCGATGTGACTGCTAAGAATGGCGAGTTGGCGGGGTTGCTAAAACTCAACATCAATGACCTTGAATTCACTACGCTGTCAGAGGCGGATGCAGAACGTTTATCTGAAACCGTGGGTGTACCGATTGAAACGGCCGCGAGTCTGCTTAGAGACTCAAAAGGAAATATTGATCTAAGTTTGCCCGTTAAAGGTACGGTCGTTGAACCGAGTGTGAATATAAGTTCGGCGGTCAGCAAGGCCATTGGTAATACATTGAAGGCGGTGTTTCCACCGACACTTATTGGTTCTATGTTGATGTCAGATACGAAGGAAGGTACCGGATTAGTTTTTGAACCGATTCCTTTTAAAGCAGGATCGAGTGATCTGGAGAAAGACGCGTTAATATATTTAAATGATCTCGCCGAATTGTTTAAAGAGCGCCCGCGTTTATCGCTGGATATATGTGGTCGAACAACCGCCAAAGACTTTTATGCCATTACTCTAGTATCCATTGAGTTGAAGCCAGATGCGAAACCGGCGGCCATTGAGCAGCGAAAAAAATTGCTGGAAACACATGGTCCAAAACTTCGTGAACTTGCAACTGAACGAACCCGGGTAACAAGACGTTATTTAATCAACGAGCGAGGTCTCAATGTCAAACAGCTGGGACAATGTCGTGCTATATTTGATCCGGATGACAGCGATCCTCCGCGAGCGGAAGTGAAGTTATAAATTTTAAGATAAACTAAGGTTTTCACCAATACTAAAGAGATTGATATGGAAGACTGTATAAAAAAACTAGAAGCCAGTGGTGATTACAAAGTCATTCGGCGCTTTACACCAGTAGATCACTATCAACTCGATAATGGAAGTGAGAAACGTATTGGTATCTTTCTGGATACTGAAACCACGGGTCTGGATCCTGATGAAGATGCCATTATTGAACTCGCGATGGTGCCCTTTGAATTCGATTCAGAAGGCAATATATATCGAATCTTACCCGAGTATGATGCATTACAGGATCCCGGTTTTCCGATCCCTGAATTAGCCAAAGAAATTACCGGCATTACCGATGAGATGGTGGCTGGAAAGTCGATTGATAAAGATCAGGTATCGAAAATGTTAGCCGAGGCGGTGATTGTTATCGCACATAATGCCCGCTTTGATCGTCCCTTTGTTGAAAATTTCATGGACGATTTTAAAGACATCTCATGGGCATGTTCGATAGCCGATGTAAACTGGAATGCTGAAGGCATGGAGGGGGTTAAACTTGAGTTTCTTGCCTACAAATATGGTTTCTTTTTTGAAGGTCATCGAGCCACGATCGACTGCCAGGCGGGTATTGAGATCTTAAGCCAGGACTTACATAACAGCGGTGATAAGGTGTTGAAGAGGCTGCTGGAAAGTGCTCGCCGTACCGACGTTCGCTTATGGGCAGAGGGTGCACCCTTTGAAAAGAAAGATGACTTAAGAAAGCGCGGCTATCGATGGTCGCCGGGTGGTAATGGCAAACGCAAGGCCTGGTATCGTGATATTAATGAAGAGCAACTTAGTGAAGAAATGATCTATTTAAATGAACATATCTACACAAGAGCGGTTGCGGAGTTACCCATAGATCGATTTAATGCTAAGGACCGTTATTCAAGTCGGGTTTAACGAAAAAGACTGGTTCGCGGTGGTTATCATAAAAGACGTAACATTTCGTAACAAATAATTAAAACTCATATTTATCTGTTCAGTGTAAAAACAATAATCTCTGACTATAATTTTTAGTATGAATGAGAGTCAGAAAAAATTGCCACTGGAGGCTAAATGCATAATATTGTTTTGTGTATGAGTCGTCCTACCCATATTAGATTTTCCTTATTCAGTTTTGCAGTGCCACTAGTTGTTGTTTTGTCCTTGTTTGCAAGTAATTCATATTTTGTATTCGCTACTGATTCAGAAAAAAATATAAAACCCATAATATCAGTTGACTGGTTGTTAAAATCGAAACGTGAAAATTACTTAATAATTGATGTCCGAGATTTGAAGGATTATCTACAGGAGCATATTGAGAATGCTATCCATATTCCAATCGAAAATACGTTTAATCAAAAAGGAGACACAACCCGTATTGCACCGATATATCAGGTGCAGACATTTTTGAGCGCGGTTGGAGTGAATAATTCAGACTATATAATTATTTATGATAATGGAGATTTCAAAAATGCAGCGCATTTCTTCTGGTTATTGGAAACATACAATCATAAAAAAGTATCTGTATTAGGTGGTGGTTATCCGGGGTGGATTAAAAATAAAGGTCCAGTCACTACTGAGATAAAGAAACGTCCTACAAGCAAATACATTGCAAGCATTTCTTCTCATAGCATTGCAACAAAATTAACTACACGATTGGCCATAGAGAATACCAACACACTTATTCTTGATTCGCGCAGTCATGAAGAATATTCTGGTTTATCATCAAAGGCCCGTCGCAAGGGCCATATACCGAAATCCATTAACATCCCCTGGAACGAAAACCTGGTTGCAAATGAAAAAAACAATAGTGTTAAATCAACCAGTGACTTAGAAACAATATATAGCTCTATAAATAAGGATAAAGAGGTAATAGCTTATTGTAACAGGGGGAAGCAATCTGCTGTGACTTATCTGATAATGCGAAATATGGGTTATAAAGTATCAATTTACGACGGAGGCTGGTTAGAATGGGGTAATGATCCCGCTCTTCCAGTTATAAATTTAGTTAGGTGATCTAATGGGAAGAGCGAGTAATAAAATATCAATTCGAGCTCTTTTAACGCTGGTAATATTTTCTGCCACGTTAACTATTTTATTGGTGACAGCTGGGGCACTATTATTTTATAAAACCAAAGAGATAAAACAATCTCATGTTCAAGAGGCAGGTACAATTGCGCGGATACTGGCTCAAGATTTTCTTCGAGTTATTTTATTAAATAATTCAGATGTTACCATCGATATGGTCAAGAAGATTGAGGCATTTCCGGATATAGCTCATGCCACTATATTAAACAAAAATAAAACCCCAATCTTAATCTATACTCACCCAGAGTTGTCTGCAATTGATATAAGTAAAGTAAATGCCAGTTTATATGCAGAAAAAAACAATCTTCATGATATAACTAGTCCATTACTCTATAACGGTGTGAGTTATGGTGAAGCCCATATCTTATTTTATAATAAGACCTTTAAAAAGGAATTTATAATTTTTATCAAGCAAACGTGGTATCTGATTCCTGGTTTGTTATTACTTTCTTTTTTAGTTTCTCTCTATTTCCAGAGATTTTTTACGCAACCAATACGTGTACTGAGTGTGGCCGTAGACGAATTAGAAAATCTTGATGATTCGTTACTAGATATGAGTCTTGCTAACTCAAAAGAGATGAGCAGTTTATTTTCCGGGTTCCAGAAAATGGCTTCAAAAATAAATCAAACTCAGGCAAATCTTGCCGATCAAAAAGAACGGCTTCATATTATGCTTGAGTCGATTGCTGATGGAGTAATAGCAACCGATATTTATGGAAAAGTAACATACATCAATCCAGCTGCCGAACATATCACTCGTTGGGGAAAGCAAGATGCTATAAATTGTCCGGTAGAGGAGGTCTATCCTGTTGTTAAAGAAGGGACTGACCTATCTTTAACCAGTATTATTGACGAAACGATTATTACTGGTGTAACTCATTTTAGTCTTGACGATACTACGATTGCAACTCGAGAAGGAAATAGTATCCCTATCAAAAGTTCAATATCACCTATCCGTGATCAGGACAGGAATATAATTGGAACCATTATTATATTTCAAAATGTTTCTGAAACTCGGGAACTTGCTAATGAGCTTAAACATCAAGCTTCTCATGACGCACTCACCAATCTGGCGAATCGGACTGAGTTTGAAAAGCGCCTTATTAGACTGATCTCTAAAAGACAATTAAATATTAACCATGCATTACTTTATCTGGACCTGGATCAATTCAAAATAGTTAATGATACATCCGGTCACACAGCCGGTGATGCTTTATTAAAACAGGTTGCGACTTTATTGGAAGAAGATGTACGTGATACTGATGTGGTTGCCCGTCTTGGAGGCGATGAGTTTGCTGTTTTATTGGAACATTGTACGTCTGTTCAGGCAATTGAAGTTGCTGAAAAAATACGTGAACGCATTAATGATTTCACCTTTATCTGGGAGGACAAACCCTTCAAAATAGGCGTTTCAATAGGTGTTGTTCCAATAGAAGATTCAGTACAGACTGCGGATGATCTTTTACGTGATGCTGATCTTGCCTGTTATGCAGCAAAGGATAACGGTCGAAATCGCGTGCATGTTTATCGTATAGAAGACAAGGCACTGGAAAAAAGACATAGAGAAATGAATTGGGTCTCACTAATACGAAATGCAATAAAAAATGGCCAGCTAACTTTATATGCTCAACATGTACGCGAAATGGATATTCCTGGCGCCGTTACTCATTTTGAGGTATTGGTTAGATATCGAGATAATACGGGCAAAATAATATTGCCGGGTGCATTTTTACCGGCAGTTGAACGTTATGGTCTTGCTCCAGAGCTTGATCGTTGGGTCATCCATAATGTGCTTGGAAAAAGTGAGATTGTCGATCAGCTTAAGAAAAATAAAAAATTACGAGTTAATATCAATCTGTCAGGTCATACATTAAGTGATCCCTCTATCGTTGAATTTGTATCGGATGCGCTACAAAAAGCGCAACTCCCACCAAGAACCATTTGTTTCGAAATTACCGAGACAGCGGCTGTTGCTAATCTCACCGCCACGGCCCATTTTATGCGGAAAATTAAATTACTGGGATGTGAATTTGCACTGGACGACTTTGGTATCGGTGTTTCGTCCTTTGCGTACTTGAAAAACTTACCTGTGGATTATTTAAAAATCGATGGAAGTTTTGTTAGAGATATCGATTCTAATCCAGTAAACAGAACCATGGTGACCGCTATCAATGAAATTGGTCATGTTATGAATATTAAAACGGTAGCGGAATTTGTTTCAAATGCCAGAGTATGTGAAGTATTACAATCATTAGAGATTGATTATGTACAAGGTTACTTTGTACACAAACCTTGTCCTCTAATAGAGATATTTAAATTTACAGATGAGCCAGAAAATAGTTCTGTCTGTGCAAACTGATGTGTCTATTCTCATGCTGCCAGCTTCACCCTGTTTCGTCCCGCATGTTTTGCTTTGTACAAGGCTTTATCGGCACGATGTAACATTTCTTTGAAATGTTCATCATCTTCGGTTAATACCGCCACTCCGAGACTGGCCGTGACATCAACCAAATGGGTACCGGCAATATACGGATATTTACTGATGCGTTCACGCACCCGTTCGGCAAGATAGGAGGCCGCCTGCATAGGCGTGTCGGCTAATAACAATGTAAACTCTTCGCCTCCAACGCGTCCCAGTACGTCTGTATTTCGAATCTCTTCTTCGATGGCTTCGACAAAAATCTGTAATACGTGGTCACCTGCGGCATGACCATATTGATCGTTGACCCGTTTGAAATGATCGATATCGATCATCATCACCGATAAAGGGCGGTGGTAACGTTTGGCTCGGCTAAATTCTTTTTCGGCATGTTGCATAAAGGCCGCACGACTCAGGGCGCCCGTAAGCGAATCGAATAAGGCCATGTTCGCGAGCTGACGTTCCATTTTTTTATAGCGCGACACATCACGCTCAATCGACGCAAAGTATTGCACGTTACCTTTTTCGTCATGGAGTGGCACGATATTCATGTCCAGCCAATGTCCATGACCATTTTTGCCGTATTTTAATAATTCAGTTCGAATGCCTTTGCCCTTGCGCAAGGCTCGATTGATTCGGTAGCGTGTTTGTCGATCCGTATTCGGGCCATTGAGCATATTAGGTGACTGGCCAATGACCTCATTGGCTTGATAACCAAATAACTTTTCAAATGCGGGATTGACGTAAACGATGCTGGGACCACCGTTATCGAAGTTGGCGTCGATGACAAATACGATGTCATCTGTTTTGGCGACTAAGGCCTGAAATAAATCATCCATCATTATGGGGCTTCTCCCACAATTACATTACTGGAAATTATCGACACTTAGCGGAGGATCTTGAGAAAAAATTTAAGATCAGGGACAAACCTACTGATCTTTCTCTGAAAATGTGATCGGTTTGTGATTTAAAGTTTGCCATAGAGGGCTGATCTCATCAATAAAGGCACACTATATATAAGGTAAGAGCCCAACTTGTATTCGCGTTACTATTGGAGCTGGTCAAAATACACAGTCAAAAGCATGAACATTACTGAATTAAACGATCGATATTCGATTCAATCCAATGATACGACACTCTCTTTTCGCTCAGGAGAAGGGGGTATCCCGGTCATGGAGATTGGAAATCAACAGGCAAGCGCAGCCATCAGCCTGCAAGGCGCCCATGTCCTGAGCTGGAGTCCGGCTGGCCAACAAGATCTTATCTGGGTGTCAGATGATGCGAGCTTTGCAATTGGAAAGTCAGTGCGAGGTGGTATCCCGATTTGCTGGCCCTGGTTTGGTGCCCATGATCATCAAGCAAACTATCCTGCTCACGGGTTTGCGCGTACGGTCATGTGGCAGGTTACTGGCACTGAAGCACTTTCAGCGGAAATAACTCAAATTACCTTTAAACTGGAAACCGAGCAACTCGACCAACCGATTCAGGCGATGTGGCCATGGCCGACCACGCTGGAATATCGAATAACGATTTCGGATACCTTAACGCTCGAACTGATCAGCACCAATCACAGCGATGAAACGTTTACCATCGGTCAGGCCTTGCATACTTATTTTCGAGTCGACGATGTTAGCAAGACACTGGTGACCGGTCTGGAGGGAAAAGATTATCTGGATAAAACAGATGATTTCAAACGGAAAACCCAGTCCGGTGCCATTCACATTGCCAGTGAAGTGGATCGTGTTTATTTAAATACGGACAATGACGTGGTGATCGACGATCAACAACGAAAAGTGCATATATCAAAACAAGGCAGCCACTCAACGGTGGTTTGGAATCCCTGGCAGTTCGTTGCGAATAAAATGGGTGACCTGGGACAGGATGGTTATCTCAATATGCTCTGTGTTGAATCAGCTAATGCCGCCGATGACACCGTGGTGCTGGCACTAGGAAAAAGTCATCAGCTGAGCGTAAAATACGAGATCAAAAAATAACGGTTAAAAACGATAAACTAAACCCAGTGCGAGTGTCACGATATCGGTGTCATCAACAATGGGGCTATCGCCAATACCATCGCCCAACGCTTCATACTTTAATTGCCCAAGCAATTGAATGTGTTTGGTGGTATCCCAAACCGCCGTCAACGAGGCATGGACATTCAGGCTGTCTTCCCCACCATAAGCCGGGCGACCAGCCGCCACTTCATGGTCCTGCACACCATAAAAATGATCGACCAATTTAGAATCCTGGTAAGTAATGCCGACCGTTGGCGTAAGAATGAAAGAAGGACTTATCTTAAAGGCTTTACTTGCTGTGGCAAGGGCCTCACTGCCATCACTTTCAATAACATCGGTTAAGATCTGAAAGGTATAAGTGATGTGTTTGGCGGCTAATTGTGTCGATACGCCAGCAAAATAAGTGCGTTCGGTTTTATCAATGCCATCGAGTTCATTGTTTTTGGCAGAATTCGGATCGATTTCATAAAATCGCGGTGTCGCGAGTAAATCAATATTCCATTTATTATTCTTCCAGAGGCGATAGCCGATATCCAACCCTTCGATATAAAAATCTTTAAAACGAAGAGAGAAATAAGGTAAAGAGGCTTCCTCAACGTCAACACCCACGAACGGACGTTGTGCAAACGAACTGGTAAAACCGATCCCGTAGTCTGTTGTTGAGCCGGCATCTTTGTCCAGGGTCGATGTGACGATTGGAGCCGGAGCGGCACAAACAAATGTTGAACCAAGTAAGAGAGTGGCGCCAATCAAACTGGCCATTTTGGTAGTGTGTATTATCGACATTGGCATATCCCGGATTCCTTATTAAATTGTAGAAATCTTCGCAGATTAGCTCACTGAAACCTTCACGAAAGATTCACATTTTGGGCTCCGGTGTATTGTTTTGTCGCTATTAGGACTAGTAAGATATTGTTTTATATGGATATATTGAGGTTGCGTTAGGAGTTTAGCAGGATCTAAACAATTATAGGATGTAAGCCCATACCGTTACCGATAAACTCACATTATGGATATTATTACCCAGGGTCTGCTCGGTGGTGTGTTAGCACAATCCGTGGCTGACGAGCATGAAAAAAAACGTGCCTCATTTATTGGTGTGTTTGCAGGCTTGTTAGCCGATGCGGATTTTTTCATTCGTTCCGCCGATGACCCACTATTAAACCTTGAATATCATCGCCATTTTAGTCACGCCTTAATCTTTGTCCCTGTTGGTGCGGCGATCGCTACTCTATTGCTATGGCCCTTCATGCGTCATCAGATAACCACCGCACGCTTATATATCTTTTGCCTGCTCGGTTACAGCATGAGCGGTGTGCTCGATGCCTCCACCAGTTATGGCACGCATCTGTTCTGGCCCTTTTCCGATGAACGAATAGCCTGGAATTTAATTGCGATTATTGATCCGGTGTTTAGCCTTATCTTGTTAGTCACGTTTATGCTGGGTTTATGGTTCAAACTTAAAAGGGTTGCCTATGTTGGTTTACTTTTAGCCGCGAGTTATATGTCATTAGGTTATGTCCAGCAGCAACGTGCAACTAACCTTGCTGAGGAGTTAATCAGTTCTCGCCAACATACCGCGGTGAAATACGTCGTTAAACCGACCATGGCTAATAATATGTTATGGCGTTCGGTCTATAACCATGATGGGCGGATTTATGTGGACGCGATTCGAGTTAGTTTTTTTGCAGAAAATACGATCTATGAAGGTGAATCGGTGAAGCAATTTAAACTTGATAGCGATCTGCCCGGGCTGGCAGCTGATTCAACCCTCTATTCTGATATTCAGCGTTTCACTATTTTTTCAGACGGTTATGTCGCTTTCGATCCGGAGCAAGATACGGTGATTGGTGATATGCGATATAGCATGCTGGCCAACAGCACGAAACCGTTATGGGGGATTGTGATTAATGATAAAGCGCCTGAACAGCACGCCGATTATCGTTTTTTCAGAAATAGTGGTGAAGAGGTTCGGGAAGCTTTTATAAATATGTTGTTCGGTCGATGCAACGACATCGAGTGCTGACAATCATTCAAAATTAATTTTTACCAGAGAATCATTGGAATTACGAGAAAGTTAAATGAAGGTATAAGTTGTAGTACTTAAACTTAACCGATTAGTTCCAATGAAGAGTGTCTTTAAAACCTGACGTTTGGTGTTTTTGAGAATTTAACCACAAGCAGAAACCTGAGTACTTATGCTAATAGACGGGTGTCGATCCAAAGCCGCCATTGTCGTCATTCCCTGGGAGCAGGGAATCCACCCCTAAAAGCCGCCATTGTCGTCATTCTCTGGGAGCAGGGAATCCACTCTTAAAAGCAGCCATTCCGCTAAACAGACATTCAGTTTCTTACTACCGACCTTTTCTTTTTTATCTATGTGATTTAAAGAGTTGCAAACTGCAACACACTGTCAGGATATCAATTTTCGTTCGTGAGATTAATTGCATATAATTAGGTATGAAAACAATTGATTACGACGAAATATTAGAATTTTACGATACTAACTATACGGTCCCACAGGGGCCCGGATAGTAACTGTTAGGCAACAATAAGATGAAATTTTTATCAGAAAGATATATTGGAGTCGGGTTTTATCGAACAATGGGGGGGCGTAAGCAATATCCTTTAGAGTCTGCGTTAGAGGTAAATACAGATAGTATAACATGCAAAATAACTGGTTATTGGCATCGTCAATCTGGAATGCCAAAACAAACTGTAGATGTCTCACTTTTAGTTACAGATTCAGAAGAAATAAAAAGCACCACAATTCGATATTTTAATGAAAAACTCCGTGGCACAATTTTATCTGTAAATGGAAATGTTACCGGGTTATTTAAGTCATCTGATAAAAAAGAAATCCTAAGTGTCAGCTTGTTAGAAATAAATGATGGAATAGGAATAAACGGAATATTGGATAGAGAGGAACAGATATACTTTATTAACTTAAGGCTGTTTACAAAAGATCCAGCAAATGTTAATACGAATGTTGTTGAGTTGGATAAACATGCCTAACAAGCACATCCAGCGTATTGCTAACCCTGTCGCGATTTTTGCAGTAGCAAAAATACGCACCAGCGTTGTCAAACGCTGATGTAAGCGTTATATTTAAAAACAAAATGGCTTACGACATACACATAGCTAAAAATATAGAGTTGGCTCAAAGAAGCCAGCCTGTATTATCTATCGAAATGAAAGAGCATGAGTTGGTATTTTCAACTCTTTCTAAAAACAAATACCCTATGTTTCAAAGCATGGAAGACTATTACAGAGATACAATCTATTACAACACCACAGTTGATAAGCTATCATCCGAACTTGAATGTTTGATAGATATCGAATCAAATGAAAATATAAAAAAACTTGCTATGAAATTCTTAAAAATCATTTCATATGCAAAAGAACAGTCAAGTGATATATACTGTTTTTGTGACTAATAAATATAACAAATCACTCCAGTTGATTCACAAAAGCGGTGCTCCTTTCGTCGCTCCACTTTTGCTCTCAACTGAGTTTAATCGTTGTTAGCCAAGGGAGAAAAAAATGCCAAGTGGAAAACAACTTTTACTTCACTTGCTAGAGAAAAACTCCATTCATCCGGAAGAACAGAATCTTTCGGAGACTTCCGAAGATATTCGTATAGCACTACTTTTACATGGTTCGACCAATGAAGATATGTGGTTCAATGCCGAACGCGTCGCATGGTCGTCCGACCCCGACAAACACGATCATTCTAGGCAAGGGTTATCCGTTCGCGGAAAGGACTACTTTATATCGGACATTTTTGAGAGCATGATTAATGACGCTAAAATTCCGGAGAGCGTAAAAACTGATTTTCCAAAATTAACACAGGAAGAGTTTCACTCAGTCAATCATATTATTTGGTTAATTTTGACAGCATTTGAATGGAACTCATATCACGATCAAATTGAAGACAAAGGTCAAATAAATCAGGAGCAGGTGAATAAATGGTTGAACGTCTATAGACAAAAACTTCAGGCGTTTCGTGAAGACCCGGGGGATTTTGTTGGATACGTAGATGAAGACAAGAAGAAAGAGTGCAAAGAGAAATTCGACAGGATTGGGAAATAAATTATGGCTAACAAGTTGCCCAACAACGGATAGCCAACTGCGGTGTTTTTTTGCGGCATCGCTTCGCTTATTTTTCCACAAAAAAACACCTCCGTTGTCCACAGGTTAACAAGGTGTTAGGCACAGTAAGTTATGAAAATAGAATGTAAATGTGGAAACTATATTGTTGATCAAACAGATATGGTTAGGAATAAAGCCATTCTCATTGCAGACCAAGATTGGTTTGATTTTTTGGAGTCCGTTGAAGAGACTGGACACGATGACCGTGAACTATCGCGAACACTATATGAGTGTGATGAATGTGGTCGTCTTTATATCTATGACCAAAATGGTAGCCTTAAGTGTTTCTCACCTGAGGATGAAAGCCATAACATAAACATATTGGCATCAATGGAGGGTGATAATTGGAAGCGTTCCTTATTTGGAGGTTGGTGGAAAGCATCTTCCGCAATAAGAACGCAGAAGGGATATGTAGAATGTGAGGGCGAGGATACGTACGAGTCAACTGAATGGCTCGAAATTAAAGAAGTGTACTTCGAAATGTTTGAGCGACTTAAGAATGAAAATAGATTACGTTCAGCGCTTCTTAGGAAGGATGGTGAAGATATTCATTTTTGGAAATACAATAAAGATGCCTAACAACACCATCCAGTGTATTGCCAACCCTGTCGTGATTTTTGCAGAAACAAAAATACACACACTAGCATTGGTAAACACTGATGTAAGCGTTGAACGTCCGCTATGCTTATTTACAACCTTACATTTTCAGCACACTGTAATACCTGGTATAAATTCATATTCGAATGTATAAGATTTGATATGGGACACCACATATAAGTGGCGATTTACCACTTAGTCTCTAAATAAAGTTTTTCGACCTTTTCACGTGCCCAGGGTGTTTTGCGTAGAAATTTAAGACTGGATGACAGGCTGGGATCGCTGGTAAAACATTTGATCTTGATTCGTTGGCCTAATTCTTCCCAGCCATACTTTTCTTGCAACTGGGTGACGATCATTTTTAAAGTGATGCCGTGCAATGGGTCTTGCTGGCGCGTATCAGTCATCGACCTCACCACTTTCCGATTCGCTAGTGTTATTTTCAGCTTCGTTGGGTCTCGGTTCAGCCTTTTTCACGCGAATTTTACTGCCGGCCACCTCGGTGCCATTGAGATTTTTCATTGCTGCTTTGGCATTGCCCGCTTTCGGCATAACCACAAAACCAAAGCCTTTCGAGCCACTGGTTTTTTCATCCATTACCAGATTACAGGATTGCACCGCGCCATAGGTCTCAAACAAGTCACGAAGCTCAGCCTCGGTCATGGTGCGAGCAAGATTACGTACGAGTAGTTTCATTAATGTCCTTCTTTGACGGTCATCACCACAGGGTATTTTACCAGTGGGCCACATTGCCCACAGTGAGCATTGGCGTGTTGAATAGTGCTCTTTCCCAGCGTGGGTTTCAAACTAATTTGCCCAAAATAAGAGAAAGAACAGACAAGTATCTCCATCGACCGTGCGGTTTAGTTGGGCAGATTCTGGCGGATTCTGCCTGATTCTGTTAGCATCGCCGCCAATTTTGCTTACTTAACGACAACTTTTCAGGATGCTACCTTGATTTCAACCGCCAATATCACGATACAGTTCGGGGCGAAGCCCTTGTTTGAAAACATTTCGGTCAAATTTGGCGAAGGTAACCGCTATGGCTTAATCGGTGCCAATGGCTGCGGTAAATCGACCTTCATGAAGATCCTGGGAAATGACCTGGAAGCGACCTCCGGCAATGTCAGCATCGACATTAACGAGCGGGTAGGCAAGTTAAAACAGGACCAGTTTGCTTACGAAGAATTCACCGTACTCGACACGGTGATCATGGGGCACACTGAACTGTGGGAAGTGAAGGCCGAACGCGATCGCATTTATTCACTACCGGAAATGAGTGAAGAAGACGGCATGAAGGTCGCCGAACTGGAAGTCACCTTTGCCGAGATGGATGGTTATACCGCCGAATCACGCGCCGGTGAGTTACTGCTGGGCTTAGATATTCCATTGGAACAGCATACCGGCCCAATGAGTGCGGTCGCACCGGGCTGGAAATTACGGGTTCTGCTGGCCCAGGCGCTGTTCGCAAACCCGGATATCATGCTCCTGGACGAACCCACCAACGGACTGGACATTAATACCATTCGTTGGTTGGAAGACATCTTAAATCAACGCAACAGCACCATGATCATCATTTCGCATGATCGTCACTTCTTAAATAGTGTTTGTACGCACATTGCCGATCTGGATTATGGTGAATTGCGTATTTACCCGGGCAATTACGATCAATACATGCTGGCCTCCACTCAGGCACGTGAACGCCTGTATGCAGATAATGCCAAAAAGAAAGCGCAAATCGCTGAATTGCAAAGTTTTGTCGCCCGATTCTCGGCCAATGCATCGAAGGCCAAACAGGCCACCTCACGGGCCCGGCAGATCGATAAGATCCAGCTTGATGATATCAAGCCTTCGAGTCGCCAAAACCCCTTCATCCGTTTTGAACAAGACAAGAAATTGTTCCGTCTGGCACTCGAAGTTGAGAATATGGGCAACGGCTACGAAGATGAATTATTATTTAATGACATCAATATGATGGTCGAAGTCGGTGAACGGGTTGCCATCATCGGGCCAAACGGTATCGGTAAAACAACATTATTGCGTACACTGTTTGGTGAAATGCCGCCAAAGAACGGTGAAGTCAGATGGTCTGAGAATGCCAATGTCGGTTACTTTGCCCAGGACCACTCAGCCGAGTTTGATAGCAAGCTGAACCTGTTTGACTGGATGTCACAATGGGGTAAACCCGAAGACGACGAACAGGCCATCCGCGGAACACTAGGGCGATTATTATTTTCGCAAGACGACATTAATAAAACCGTCGACGTATTATCAGGTGGTGAACAGGCGCGCATGTTATTTGGTAAATTAATATTACAACGCCCAAACATATTATTAATGGACGAACCCACCGATCACCTGGATATGGAATCGATCGAATCACTCAATATGTCGTTAGAAAAATACGAAGGGACCTTGATTTTTGTTAGCCATGACCGGGAGTTTGTATCATCACTGGCCACGCGCATTATCGAAATGAAATCCGATGGCGTGGTGAACTTCAGTGGTAGCTATGATGATTACCTGCAAAGTCAGGCAATCGAGTAGCATCATTTTTACCCCGACATGATTGGGCAAGAAAAAAGTTCGGGCGAAGGCCATGATTAATTCGGCCAATCTTCTCCCTGTCCGACAGTTGGGCTAGGCGCCAAATCCGTAATGCTCCAGAAAGTGCCGTCCGTATTTGAAGACATTGCATTTTCAATATTGGTAACAGCATTAGGCGTTAAGTAAGCCACCCAATTTTGACCTTGTAAGCAATTTTGCTCAGGGCTTCCAATTAACACACCATGTACCCTACGAATAATGCCTTCACCATCATGCTGTGCAGGTAGTAAAAAAGAATACACAGGAGAACCACTTTGCCCTCCAGAACCGTCAAGATCAGAATATAACAAGCCGGATTCACCATTGTTAATCGAACCAAACGGTTGTGCATTATAATATTCGCCATCGGTAATCCATGGTCTTCCAAGGACATCATCGTCAGGTTGTGCTCCTGGATAGCCTGCCGTATGAATCGGTTTTACCTGTAGTAAGTTTAACGGTACGAAACCCCAGTCCGCAGGTGTAACGCCAGTTATGGGTTCCCAGAGTTCCAACAAGGCATACTCATAGGCTCTGTCGACTTCATTGTTCGTTACGGCAAAATCATTGGGTACATACATTCTTCTTACACCATGGGTGCCTCGTGGTCTTTGGTCTGGGTTCAGAGCCGTTTGACTCAATGCAAAACCAACTTGCGAGTTCGTATTATAATTAATTAAGCAATGCGCTGCAGTTAGTACAAAATGATTGGAGATCAAGGTTCCGGTGCATCCGGACGGATAGATATCTCCAATAAAACTCCAGGGTTCTTCTTCAGTTGAGCTTATATCGCCGGGAAGAACAACCCGGTCGTCACAGCCAATAATCATTGTATCGCTGGAAACACAAATATTCGGGCAGCCTGTTTCATCTGGGGCAGTTATGAGTTCGGAGCATCCGTGTAAGACAAATAAAAGACTTGTTAGAACTATAAATTTGAGAGTATTTAGCTTTTTCATAATAACCTAATCCATGGTTAGCATTAACGAACTAAGAATTTTAAAGCATGCTGCTTTCTTATCACTTACAGATATGATTGATTTTATGCTTAAACGGATTAAAATCTAATTAAGAAAAAAGTATTGGTTTGTGGCAGGCAA
>CAMYOL010000001.1 GCA_947260005.1 uncultured Ectothiorhodospiraceae bacterium | reverse complement strand
ATCATTTTGGCGGGTTTCCGCATGATCTCCTCCTCGTCAAAGGTGTTTTCTAAAAGATGACTTACAAAAATATCTTTGTAAGTATTTCCATTTATTATAGTTACAACATGTCGTTGCAACGCCTGTAGCATACATGAACTATCAGGGCGTGCAAGAGCTGAAAGATAGATTAGTTAATTAGTAAAATCTAATTGACGAAACATTAATTAATTTGTGGCAACCGGGATTTCTTCCTGAATGTGTTTGAGTTTTGCCTCCAAACGCGAGGTGGCATAAAAATTGTCTTTGCTTGATTTTAAGGCAATCGAAATTTGATCGACGGCCTGGTGGAACTGGCCGATTTGATAGTAGTATTCGGCCAGGGCCTCATGTGATTCAGTTTGTTGTTTTAGTGCCGCACGACTTTTGGCTAAATACTTAAAAAATACTGGGTTTTTAGGGCTTTTTTTCAAAAAATCATTCAGAGTGGTAAGTGCTAGTGAAAATTGTTTTTGCTGTAGGAGTGCTTCTATATAGTCATGCATAATGGATTCGTTGTTTGGATAGAGCTTGAGGGCATGCTGATAGATTTGAATAGCTCGCTGAGGTTTTTTAGCTTCCATTTCAACTTCGGCCTGCACTAATAAAAACGCGATACGTAATGGATAGGCTTTAATCAATTTATCGACTTGCTGACGGGCCTTTTCGTGTTGGTTGGTCCTCAACAGACTTAAGACATAGCCATATCGTACCGCCACTAATTCGTGACCTTGTTTCTTAGTGAGCGCCTCTTCAAATTGTTTGACGTTGTTATGTTTGTTTGGGTTGGCCAAAGCGATGATTCGCTGACGCATGAGCTGGTAGTTGACCGAATCTTCATCTTTGACTTTTGGTAAATGTCTAGCTCGACCTTTCGCATCAGATATTCTTGATACGCTAACTGGGTGGGTCAGCAGGAATTCAGGGACATCGATCCCATAGGTTCTGGATTGTCGTTCTAACTTTTCGAAAAAAGTTGCCATACGCTCGGGATTAAAACCTGAGTCAGAAAGCACTTGTATACCAATGCGATCGGCTTCTTGTTCGTTGTGACGTGTAAAATTAATCTGTTTGCTGGCCTGACTGGCCGCGGCCGTCGCGAGTGCCGCTGAGGCGAGGTCTTGATTTTGCCCGCCGAGTACGATCGCGGCAATCAGTGCAGCCAAAATAGGTAAATTGGATACCGGCCCGACATCATAAGCGCGTGCATAATGGCGTTGTGTGACGTGGGCAATTTCATGGGCAAACACGGAGGCAAGTTCGCTCTCGGTTTCCGTCTGGGTGAACAGGCCGTAATTAATACCAATAAAACCGCCGGGTAGGGCGAAGGCGTTGATTGATTTATCGTTAACTAGAAAAAAAGTGAATTTGGTTTGACCGTGCTCCTGATGAGACAGTAACCGGTAACCGATTTCATTTAAATAGTCAGTAATGATCGGGTCATCCACCACCATACCAGCCCGTCTGATATTTCGTAACACAGATGCGCCAGTGCGGTATTCATCAGCTGCAGTGATACCAGAACCACCATGACCGCCCAAATCAGGTAAATTGTACTCTTCACTGATCGTTCGACTGCTTAATCCTGCTATCAAAAGTGCAAATAATGTAATTTTTATCATGCTTTTCATAGATATTTGATTATAAACAGATTAGCTCCGAACTCGTGAAAAATTATAAATTACCAGGTAAGTCATTGATATAAGAGATAATTAGTTAAACTAACTATTTAGCTAATTGAATAAGACAACGAATGCTGGTGATAGATTCAATATATGGTAATATATATTAATATTAATGTGTTTACTTGGTGACAGTTACCTATTAATGTCCTATATAAATGCATACATTGATATTTATATGGCTTGAGATGACAGTGTTTCAAGCATGGATTAAACTTTAAACTGATATTTATTGAGGAGCTTTTAGCATGGCCGATTTTGATCAAGAACTTGATGCAACAGGTTTGAACTGCCCACTACCGATTTTACGTGCCAAGAAGGCCCTCGGTGGCATGGAAGGAGGCCAGGTCCTTCACATCATTGCGACTGATCCGGGTTCAGTTAAAGATTTCGAAGCGTTTGCCAAACAAACCGGTAACGAGCTGATGGAATCAAAAGAAGAAGGCGGCAAGTTCTTATTCTTAATTAAGAAAGTATAATTTAAAAAAGCCTGAGAAATCAGGCTTTTTTTATGCAACAGGGAATTTCAAAACATTATCTGGCACAAGGAAGTAAGTCTAAAGTAGGAGACCTACTATGTCTGACAAAAAACTCGCAATTATTGCAACCAAGGGGACCCTCGATTGGGCCTACCCACCCTTTATTCTTGCCTCTACCGCGGCCGCACTGGGTTATGAAGTACAGGTGTTTTTTACCTTCTATGGCTTACAGTTATTAAAGAAAAAACTGTCATTGCAGGTGAGCCCGCTAGGTAACCCCGGTATGCCGATGCCAATGGGGATGGATAAATGGTTTCCTGTTATCGGAACCGCGATTCCGGGCATGCAAAGCATCATGACCATGATGATGAAAAATAAGATGAAGGCCAAAGGCGTGGCCAGTGTCGGTGAATTACGTGATTTGTGTAAAGAAGCTGAAGTGCAGATGATAGCCTGCCAAATGACCGTTGATTTATTCGATATGCAACATCATGATTTTATCGATGGTATCGATTATGGTGGTGCGGCGACCTTTTTCGAATTTGCCGGTGAATCAGATATTACCCTATATATCTGAATGCATAAAAAA